>WQXO01000032.1 GCA_009784825.1 Oscillospiraceae bacterium | reverse complement strand
CCCTGAACGCTTCACCTCCGCTCCGCTAACTCCTGCGGCAATGGGTATACCGCTCCCCAAACTCATCTCAAAGTCCCTGAACGCCTGTTTCATAATATCACTTTTCAGGTACTCCTCGTCCTCCACATACCCTGCCGCTACTTGGTTCATAATCTCTCGATATTCCTCCAACCAAGCTTTCAGAAACCGTTCCATTTCGGTTCGTGTTCGCATAAAGTCATTTATAAACTCACGCTCCGAACCGCCTTTCCACCATTCCCGACTGCTTTCCACGGTGTTTTGAATTTTATTGAAAGCGTGACGGACATTCTCAATTTTGCCTACGATATTCTGCTCGAACAAACGTGCCTCAGTCAGGTTGAACTCTTGAACATTGTGTTTTTGCATAACCTTTATCCTTTTTTATTTTTAATTATAATCACCGCACATCATCATACATCGACCCGATTATTTTAACTGTAATCTCGTCGAAGAACCACAACTCCATATAACGCCTACCATATCCGTGATAATTCCTTGTATCGATATAAGCACGAACCATAAAATCATCGTTCGCCATATTAACATAGGTATACACCTTTGTGTTGCTCGGGTTAATTGTGATTGTCACAACGCTCACCTCGGTTACTATGTAACGAATTATTTCCGTCCCCCGCCATGAAACCGTCCGTATTTCCCGAACATCTCTTGTGTAATCGGTATTATAATCTATGTCAAAAAAGGGGGACGGGTTTTCCCGGGTTACAACGCCGAGTGAGGGTTTATAAACAGAACCCGATTTAGGTGCTGCCGTCCCGTCGATATTTACTGCTCTTGTCGTGATGTTCCCCCATAAATCACTGGTGAACTCGGTGTAAATCATCTCCGACTCTAATCTGAAAGCGTCGATAATTTCTTCCACCGCACTTGTGTGGTGCATATAGAAAAATTGACCGGGCCGTATAGTAGTCACCGTGGTTACTGCGAAGGTGTATGTGCCTGTCGGGTTAAAATAATACCCTGAGCGTGCAACATAATAATCCGTATCGGGTACATCTCTGTATTTTTTATCCGAGGCAAACACAGCACGAATGGGTTTGATGTCACGGATTCCCTTCCTCGTAAGCTCACGGTCATGGCGGTACATGTCACGCATATACATCGAATCGCCCATTTCAAATGAAAAGCCTTCTTCCATCCCTGCGACTTCGCCGCCATCGTCTGCTATATCATTATTAAATGCCTCATCATCGCCCGACGACATTATACCAATTCCTAATGGCCCTTCGATTATATCATTTGCCAAAGCCGCTGTGTTTCGAGGTTTTTCCCACACACCTAATTGCCCCTCACTCCCAACAAACGCAGCATGGCTGAGCATTATCGAAAACGGCAGGTATTGTAATGTCAATCTCGAACCCAAGCCCACTCCCTGTGCTGTAAACCCGGTCAACCCCGGGTCGAATTTGCTCATCAAAGCCACCTCTGTTGCGGTGAGTGCAAAGTTAAATCCCATGTAGCGGAAATACAGAATAGGCTCAAACACCAAAGCGAGTTTTTCTTCCCGAACCTCCGCTTCGCTTATTCCAAGCAGTTCTAATATAAATCTCGTGCGTTCTTCATTATCAAGCCATTTTCTTATTTCAGTCATATTACTCGGTTGATTCCAAGGTATTATCCACGGCAGGTCGCCTGTAGGCACTCTAAAATAATCATAATCCGGAGAAAACGCAATTGCCGCCCCTTTGATATATTCATGCTTTGTTGTTCCGTTTCCGTTGAATACGTTGTTTCTCGCTATTCTGTGGTTAGTAATATCAATTGTTTTCGATTCAAGTGCCCCTGTTTTTCCATTTACGAGATATATTCTCAATCCGTCTGCATCACGAATAAAGTCGCCATTAATATCATGGATAGCCCAGCCGTTATTGAGGTTTCCCGTGCCGCCGCCGTCACCGCCCTCACCCTCTGCATTCCAAGCCGATACAGATTGAGTGAAAAAAACTATCGAAAACGCTACAGCAATTAATCTCAAATATTTTCTTTTCATATAACATTCCTCCAAAAAGTATTCTTAGTTCCAACCAAAGGTTTCATCTCCACTTGGAATTGTAAATATCCCTGTAGTACCACCGGTACCTATCGGAACCCAAGCCCAAGGTGTCCACTGATATGCAGTGCCGTCTATATATGATGTATCTCCCGAGGAATACTGTCCGGGGGCGGGTGTGGTCTGTGCTGTATAAGTAGGCGGGGAGGTCGGCGGCAGGGTCGGTAAGTCGTGAACCGTTGCCGAGGTTGCAGTTGTGGCTTCTGTTGTGGCTGCGGCGGTTGTCTCAATTTCCTCCGGTTCATCGGTATAGTCGGTGGTGTCAATCGTGGTAGCCTCAGTAGTTGTCGCCGCAGTAGTCGCAGTTGTCGTCGCCGCTGTTGTGGTAGTCACTGTGGTGGTTGCCTCGGTGGTCGTCGCTTCTGTCGTGGTTTCCACAGGTGCAGGGTCAACCGGGTCGGGACGGGTTGCGAGGAAAATAATCGCACCTATTGCGAATACGCCGAGCACCGACGCTCCCACGATTGGGAAGAATTTGTCTTTTTTGATTTTTTCATTGTTTTCCATGATAATACTCCTTAAAATGTAGTTGTTGTATATGTTAATGCGGTGAATTATAACTGTTCGATTATTCGTTCAAGCTGTGAACAGTATCACTGCTGTGAGAAGTAAGGGTAATAGTTTTTTCATAGGGGGGGTTTCCTTTTATTTCAATCATATATCAAATTGATAATTTCCTCGATATTACTATATACTCCTCCTCTGAATGATATATATGTGAGATTATCACAGCCATCAAAAGCACCTTTAAAATTTACTTGAGGAGTTTCCCTTCCCAAGCTGATGAATTCTATATTATCCGGTATAAAAACTTTCTCAAGACTTATGCAATTATAAAATGTTTCTTCGCCAATCTGTGTCACGTTAACAGGAATATTAATACTCGTCAAATCGGTACAGCCTTTAAACGCTCCCACACCAATAACTGCTACGCTGTCCGGTATATTTATACTTGAAAGACTTGTGCAATTAACAAAAGCCCATAAACCAATACTTGTAACACTATTTGGAAT
>WQXO01000031.1 GCA_009784825.1 Oscillospiraceae bacterium | reverse complement strand
GGGGGTTGTGGTTAAGTTAGATTGTTTTAGTGGGAATGCGAGGGTAAATCGGTGTGTGCATAAGCTGTCGAGCGGTACGCATTTTATGGATTTGGAGTTGGAAACGGTTGACAATTAGGTGAGCTTGCGGTATAATTGTGGTGACTATTATTGTGGGGTGGGTGACATGAGGAAAGTTATTGCGGTTGTGCTGTTGTCGGTTATGCTGACGGCGTGTACGGGAGTTGGTTCAGACGAAGCTACAGAAACGACAGTCCATGTGTGTACGTCGTGTGCGAATTGTGAAACGAGTTCGGGGGAAGATGAGCCTGATGTGACGGAAACGGTTGAGACGAGTGAAACGACGACGGTGGAAGTGGGTGAGCCTGTTGAAACGACTGTGCCACGAGAGGTATCGCCGGAGGAGTTAATCGAGGCGTTCAACGACGGTGTGAGGGCACAGGAAGTAGCGTTCAGGGGGGCGATTGCACATCTTGATAAAAATATCGAAGCAATGAAGCAATTAATGGTAACGCCGGAAGAAGCGGAACTGTATCTTTGCAGTTACAGAATGGAGAATTATGAACGATTGCTTAAAGATATAGTGGCATGGGAGGCAAGTGAGCAAATCATTTGGGAAGAAACTGAGGGTTGGCATGATTTGACAGAAGATGAGCAAAAGCAAAGAAAAGGAAGAAGTCTTGAAACTATTAGCTATATTGGATTAGAACCCGGGGAACCCTTTTATACATTTGGAGATGGTTATGCCGGTTTTAGTTATAAGATTGGATGTGAAATATCTTATACTTTTTGGGCTGGAGTTGGCGTTGTAAAAACAGAACAAGGTTGGAAAATGTATAGCATAGGTTATACAAGGTAGAAAAAATAATAAAAAACACCCGCTATCGTTAGATGGCGGGTGAAAATTTGAAAGGTATTAATTATGGAAAGAAAAAGAGTGTTTATATCACCAGAACCTATGACTTACAAGTTTGGTTACTCGGGTGAGGATTGGTCTTACGGACGTGAGAAAGACCATATGGAATCTATGGCGAAAGAATTGCGTGATTATTTGCATACATTAGATATTGATGCAGTTATAGGCAGAACAGATTATACTGATGATGAGTTGAGAGCAGTCGTAAAGGCAGAAACAATTGCTCATGCTGCGGCATATAAAAGAAGTGACGAATCAGATAATTGGAAAGCAGATTATCATGTATGCTTACATTCAAATGGGTGGGATAAAACGAAGAGGGGACCGGTTGTATATTATTCAAATGATTGCAAAAAAAGCGAAGCATTATCAAAAAGCATATTAAATCCTCTTACAGTTATATATGACAGAGATAATATAGGCGTCACCAAGCAAGCGGGATTACAAACAGATACATTTATAGAATTAGGTGAACCGAAAGCAATCGGTGCATATGTTGAAGTAGCTTTTCACGATAATAAAGCAGACGCACAATGGATTGTGAGAAATTTGGTGAAAATAGCCCATGCAATCGGCGATGGAATATATGATTATATACACGGACATGTCCAAGTGACATCACCGAATATAATTAAAAAAGGTATATATATTTCACCGGATAATTTTATGAAATTTAGTGTGGAAAAATCGTTAACTAATAACACTGAACGTCAGAGAATGGAAATGATTTCACGAGAAGTGTATAATAATTTAAAGCGTGTGTACAAAAATGTTATGCTGGGCGACCTTGCGGTCGGTTCGGGAGACAGCGGTGTTGATAAGAGGATAAGAGAGTCAAACGCAGGGGGTTATGGACTGCATGTTTGCATACATTCGAGGAGTTATAACGGAATAAAATTCGGTCCGGAGGTGTTCATCGCTTCAGGAGACAGTTTTACCAGAGATATTGCACAAGAAATTTTGGACAATCTTTTTAAACTGTATAGTAGAACATTTTGGAGTGTACCAAAGACAGAACCGGTGAAAAAGAATAAAGTAATTGTATTAAAAAATCACAGGGAGCTGGATAACACAAACGCTATTGCGATTTTAGTTAAAGTTGCCTCGCAAGATAATATGTTTGACAAGCAATGGATGTATTCAAAGAAAAATGAAATAGCTCAGATGATAGGAGATGCAATTATGAGTCAATTTGTGCTAAAAGGGAAAATAAGAGGTGAATCTATCTATACACATCGCTTGGAGTGGAGCGATAGAGGTCAAGTGTTTGATATAGTGCCGATATAATAGAAAAGGAGTTATGAGATGATTAAAATATTAATTGATAATGGCAGGTTCGTGTTTGAGCCGAATGTTGTCGGGGAAATTATTTGTGAAAGTTATCACCGGAATAGGGGGAGTCGGATTGCGTTTAATATACTTGATAGCAGTGATTTTGAAATAAATGAGGGGAATTCTGTAAGCGTTATGATTAACGGTGTGGGGTTGTTTTTTGGTGTTGTTTTTACCGTGAAGCGTGATTCGGAGGGGGTGGTAAATGTCACCGCCTATGACCAGCTACGGTATTTGAAAAATAAAGATACATATGTGTATACGCAGAAACGGGCGAGCGATTTGGTTAAGATGATTGCGGGGGATTATCGGTTGAAGTATCACAAAATCAGAGAAACGGAGTATGTTATTCCGTCGAGAGTTGAGGATAATGTTACGTTGCTTGATATGATAGAAAACGCTCTTGACCTTGAATTGCAACATACGGGGAATAGGTTTGTTTTTTTTGATAATTTCGGAAAATTATCATTATATAGAAATATCGAAATGTTTTCGGGAGTGATTATCGACAATGACACTTGCGGGGAGTATCGGTATTATTCATCGATTGATAATCGGTTTAATCGTGTGAAGTTGTCGCGTGCGGACAGGAAGTCGGGGCGGCGTGAGACGTTCATCGCGAGTGACAAAGTTAGTGAGAATGAACTGGGAATGTTACAGTATTATTCAAGGGTTAGTCCCGACGAAAACGGGAGTGAGAAGGCACGTTCGCTACTTGCACTGCATAATAAAACGGCACGTACGCTTTATGTGAATAATGCGTTCGGCGATGTGAGTGTTAGGGGCGGTTCGGGGGTTGTGGTTAAGTTAGATTGTTTTAGTGGGAATGCGAGGGTAAATCGGTGTGTGCATAAGCTGTCGAGCGGTACGCATTTTATGGATTTGGAGTTGGAAACGGTTGACAAT
>WQXO01000030.1 GCA_009784825.1 Oscillospiraceae bacterium | reverse complement strand
CCCGCTGACCCCGGCAACAAGTTCTACATAGCCTCAGACGGTCTGTATGACCAAATCGGAGGCGAGGAAAAAATACCGTATGGGTATAGCGGGTTTGAGGGAATTATCCTTGACAACCACAATGAAAAGCATAGCGTAATATCAGATAAAATATGGCAGTCGTTTGAAGAATACAGAGGCGACAATATGCGGCGAGATGATTTTGAGCTTATAACATTTACACCAAAATTAGAAAAGGAGGCAAATGACAATGTTTGATATGATGGAATATCACAAAAATCTACAGGCAAGCAGAATTATGCTGGTTTACAGCGGCCCGTTGTGGGCAGAAGGCATAGGCGGTTTCGCCAATACCTTGAAAAAACGGTTGGAATACGACAATACTCCGTTGGAAACATCGCAGGAGGTGTTCTCGGTGTTTGTTGAGCAGATGAACAATATGCTTATGTATTCAGCAGAAAAGGAGCAATTCTCCGCAGATGAACTGCATTCCGAAGCTCCTAAGGGTACATTTGTTATGGGGTTGAAGGGGAGTCAGTATTTCATACAAACCGGGAATATTATGTCTAATAGCAGTGTTGATATTGTAAAGAATAAAATCGACCACATCAACACTCTCGACAAAAAAGAGCTGAGAAAGTATTACAAGGAGAAACGGCTCGAAAATGACAATCCCGAAAGTAAAGGTGCGGGGCTTGGATTTATAGAAATAGCACGGCGTATAAGCGGAAAGATAGAATATACATTTACACCTTATGAGGACGGGTACACATTTTTCACGCTTATTGCAACAATAGGAGGGAAAGAATAATGGCATATAAACTTGAACGGCAAAAAACCGATTTAACGCCATACGTCTTGATTGATGAAGAAAATGGGTATATGAAGTTTGAGGGCGAAAGCTTTCATGAGAACGTTTTCGAGTTTTTCAAAGAAATCAGGGAATGGCTTAATGAATATCTTAAAACAGATTTTGACTCATTAACCTTTGATTGTGAACTAAAATATTTCAACAGCTCTACCGTTAAGGTTTTGCTGTGTATGCTGCTTGATATGGATGGTTCCGACAATTGCGAAAACATAACCGTCAACTGGATTACCACCAAGAATAACAGCATTATTATTGAATGTGGCGAGGATTTTGAGGAAGACGTGGAAAACATAAAGTTTAATCTTATCGCCAATTAAGATTCTTGAAGTCCTGTTAATTCATAAATATGGATACTGTCTTTTTTATTCTTAACCGTAAGCTCGCCTAAATCTTCGACGATAACATGGTCTTTAACCGTTTCGTATACTGCTTGAGAAATAATAATCTGACCTTCTTGTGCATTAGCTTCAAGGCGAGCGGCAGTATTTACCGTATCACCAATAACCGTATAATCCATACGGAAATCACTGCCCATATTCCCTACAATGGCTTCGCCGACGTTGACACCAATTCCGAATTGCAAATCAACGCCGAAATCACGTGTTATTTCCTCACGCAATTTTATTGAACCTTTTTTCATTTCGAGTGCCGCTTTGACTGCACACAACGTATGATTTTCTAAATCGTTGGGAGTGTTAAATACCGCCATTGTCGCATCACCGATATATTTATCAATCATGCCGCCGTATTCTTGAATCGAGCGGCTTGTTAGGTTGAGGTAACGATTTACCATTTCCACTACTTTTTCGGGTGGATTAACCTCCGAAAACGCCGTAAACCCTCGAATATCTACAAACAGCACCGTGACCCTCCGCAAAACCCCACCAAGCTGAATGCTGACGTTTCCGGCAATCATTCCCTCAACAACATCACCCGGAACAAATCTCCCGAAAATGTTTTTAATACCAAGATTATCCTCATATATTCCGGTAGCAATTCTGTCTGCCATTTTGGTGGAACGCCTAAGCTGTTTTAATAATCTGCCATATTCTTTTGTAAGCCCTACGTATTTATCAAAGTCAAAGCTTTCGCCGTTTTTGACAGCCTTGACATGGGCAACCGCTTCATCATGTACTTTTTGTTCATCATCAAAAATATCAGTAGCCATTAAAAAACACCCCCTTTTTATGTCTTAGTGAAAAAGATTTTAAAAATATGTTATGCTTGTTAGAATATAGCATAATAAGAGTAAAATGTCAATATGTTTTTCATAATGAGCGGGCTTACAACATGGGGTATTATGCAAACCGCTCACCGACTACCAACTCCTTAAAGTGCCTGCCCCGTTCCTCGAAATTCTTATACACCCCATAACTCGCCGCCGCAGGAGAAAGCACACAGCATTTCCGAGTGACCTGCCTCGCATAAGCCACCGCTTCCTCCATGTTGTTAACCTTGCGGACACGGTTTAATTTTTCAGCAATGGTATGCCCCGAATCGGGGAGGGCAATAATATTAGGAATGTCGGAATCATTCAAAAAATTAATCAGCGACGAATAATCAATCCCCCTGTCCATTCCGCCGATGATAACCGTATCAGTTTCGGGGAACGCCTCAACCGCCGCAATCGTCGCCGCCGGAATTGTACTAATGCTGTCGTTCACATATTTAACGCCGTTCACGTCAGTTAATAATTCCAATCTGTGTTCCAAGCCGCTGAAATCATAAGCGGCTTTTATTACCTCCTGTGAAGAACAGCCGAGAAGCATAGCCACTTTAACCGCAACTGCGATATTTTTGAGGTTATGCTCGCCTCGTAATTTCGGCATAGTCGGGTCAAGTGCGGAAATGTCCGCTTCCTCCCCTCGGATTAACACATCACCGGCTTTGTGGAACTTGAAAATGTTTTCCTTTGCCGCACGATAATGGTCGAAGTCCACATAATGGTCAAGGTGTTCCTCATAAATGTTCAGTAAAACCGCAATTTTCGGTGACGCTTGAACGTATTCCAACTGGTGGCACGATAACTCCATAACGATAACATTATCACCGAGTTCGTCTGCAACATCTAAGGGAGGGACTCCGATATTCCCGATTAATTTCGATTTAACCGAACATTGAGTAAGTATATGATGGATTAAGCTTGAGGTGGTGGATTTTCCTTTCGTGCCGGTAATCCCGATGGTTTTATTCTCGCAGAACCGCAGAAACAAATCTGTCTGACCGGTTATGCGGGGGTCGGAATTCCCGAACATGGGTATACCCGGCGACTTCATGATTATGTCATAGTCGTCGGGTAGTTTTGTGGTGTGGTGATAATTCTCCCATGCTGTAACAAGGGCGGCACAATCGAGCTTTTCTAATAATCGAAATGTCGATTGCCCCTCCAACCCGTACCCGAGTATGAGGACTTTTTTGTTATTGAAAAAATCACGCAGCTTGTCTAACATTAAATCACCTTATTGAAAAAACACGAATATTCTCCGGTGTGGCACGCCGAACCGGTTTGTTTTACTTTGACTAATAATGTATCATCGTCGCAGTCGGAATAAATTTCCGCTACTTCTTGAATATGCCCGGACGTAGCCCCTTTATTCCACAATTCATTGCGTGAACGGCTGAAAAACCATGTCTGCCTTGTTTCTATGGTTTTCGTGAGGCTTTCTTTATTCATGTACGCCATCATTAAAACCACACCGTCCGTGTCTGTGACAATTGCGGGGATTAGGTCGGATTTTGTAAAAAGCTTATCAATGTCCATTACTACCACCAATAATCGTCATAAAGATACTCCTCGGGAATATCAATTGCACCTGCGTTGAACTTATTGTATTCGGCAGGGATATTAATAGAGGGTAAATGTATAGATGTTAACCAAACAAACTCAGCCATTGCCGTGTTATACGCTTGGTCGGGGGTAGCCCCTAAATCAAGTGCTATGAAATAAATATAGATTGCGTCACGAAAGAACGATTCAAAATCGGCATCATAAATTGTGAGATTTTTCGCAGTAATTGTGTCAGCCGCTTTTGCGAAAGTTTCGTAATGGTTCTGCCCACCCAAGAACGGGTCGTTGAATCTGTTGTCCTTACTAAGCTCCTCATTAACAGCTTTAATATTAGAAAAATCGGGATGTCTGAAATAAAAATTGTCATGCCCGCCGGAGGTGAATGCTTTCATAACCTCTTTGTTAGAAGTAACAGTTTCGATAATCATTGCAACACCCTCTCTGACCGGTTCATTCTGAGAAGCCGCTACCGAGCCGAACCAATAGCTTCCTCCCCAGTAATATCCGTAACCCACGGGAGGTGTAGTTATGTTCCATTTACCGAATGTACCGTAACCGAGAGCGGCAATGTCAGCGTCGGACATCCCTGCGTCTATGAGGTCATCATAAGATTGATAACTGTTGTTGTGATATTCAAATAAAGAATTGCCTTTCGAGACATAGTGCAAAAACCATGTACAACCGAAGTATGCAAACACGTCAATTTCTCCGTACATACCTTCCCACCAACCACCGGACCATTGACCCTTGCCGGTATTTGCAATAGCACCTATGTCATAAAGCTGTTTACTGACATTGAAAAAATCCTTAATTGTCGCTTCGTCAATATAAAGCTGACCATTATCGTTCACCCAGCCGGAGCTTCTTGCGTTGAGGAACGGGCGTGCAATTTCGTCATAACCGTATACTATATATACGCCTTGACGTTTTAAATCCCTTGCCATGTCGATGAACCCGTCCCACGTGCTCATCTTGGCTTGAACGGCGTTATAGTCATTAAGTCCTATGCTTTTGGCGAGGTCGCTCCTGTAAATCATAGCACCGGGGTTTGCATTATGGGCAAGACCCTTAACATTACCGCCGATTGTCACATAGTCGAGGGTGTATTGATATAGGTCATTAGCGTTATAATTCACGCCTAAGTCACTTAAATTAGCCGTCTGCCTGTTCACTGCAAACCTCCTCGCATAACGAGCATCTGCAACATAAATATGAGGAGGGTTGTTACTTTCGAGGGCGTTTTCAATTTTTCTTACATAAACGTCGTCATCTCCCTCAAGAATATAATTCAAGAAAAATCTTTCATGGAAATCGGGGTATGCCAATTCCATTGCAAAGTCAAGAATGAAAAATGTTTCTTCAGTAAATGAATAGATGTCAATTTGGACTCTATCCGTCGGTGTAGGTACATACGGCGGCTCTGCCGTTGTTTCGGGAGGTGTCGTCACATCCGGTTGCGGTTCGGAAACCCCGTCCCGCTCTTCTATTAACTCGTCTAACATTTTTTTAATGCTTCTGTCGCCGGTTGCCTTGTGTCCTTTTTCTAAAATAGAAATGGCTCTGTCAATGCGGTTCTTCCCGATATACGCCTTAGCCGCCCCTATGTAGGCTTCGGCATAGTCGGGGTCTCTTTCGATGATTTCGAGGAACAATTCTAAAGCGTCATCCCAGTCCTTGTCGTCTAAGAGGTTTTCCGCTTGTGCTAACATTTTGCTG
>WQXO01000029.1 GCA_009784825.1 Oscillospiraceae bacterium | reverse complement strand
TGGATTTGATTTTCTCACGTTCATCGGAAATAGATTTTTCTATTTTAGCAATCTCTGTTTCGGTGTCGGCAATCGCTCTTTTTTGACTGTAATATTTCTCGGAAGTGTACTCGTGCCTTTCCAATACTTCCACGTCCTCACGATTTCTTTTGTAAGGCGGGGAATCATACCACCGCTCTGCAACCTCGAATAATTTCTTGTCGGGAATCGCATTATTTCTCAGCCTGTCAATGCGGGTTTCCATTTGCGTAATCTCTCTTTCCGAATTAGCTAAATCATTTCGCAGACTCGCAATCGAAACCCCCTCGTTTATTTTTTTATTCAGACTTGCAAGGCGGTCTAATTCCACGTCATTGACGAATGTAAACGGCATTGTCGGTTCACGTTTCCGCGAAGGGAGTTTACCGCTTTTGAAAGTAATAGTATACTGTTGCATAGTGTACAAAAGTCTAAATTCAAGTATATTATTTCTGTCTGTCGTGTCGATTGATTTCAGCTTTTCGGCAATCTGCATTTCGTAGGATTTCCTGTTCTCAACCCGATTTCGCAAAGCCTGTTCATTATACATTTCGCCGAGTGATTTCAAGCGAATAAACGAAGTGCCGTTCTTAGGTCTGACTGCCGTGTATTTGCCGTGCTTAACTTCATAGCCGTAATGTTTTAATCCGTCAAATATTCCGTCATAACTGTGGACTTGCATAATTATTCTGTCGAGCTTATCCCGCAATCTGTCCCTGTGGTTTATCGGGTTAGAAACATACTGCTTTTCAATACTGCGAATTTTCTCAACATGACATTGCTGTGCTTCAAACCCCTGCTCATTCTCTCGGTATGGTATGTTTAATTCTGCAAGACGGTTCTGCACAAAAATGTGTTTGTCGGGGTCGCTGAAATAGAAGCATTGCCATTTAGAGTTCCGCTCGGAAGTCAGCTTTTCGTTCTCGACTTTCAACAAGGAGTTTTCTGTTTCCGATTTTTCCAACTGGTGAGCGATTACCTCCCTTGATGACATATTCTTTTTCCGCTTCGGGAGCTTCTTCCAATCTTGTGTCGCTTTATATTCGGGAACAGGCATATTCTTGTGTTTTGCGTTCTTAATATCACGCTCCAAGCTGTGATTATTCAAGATACTTTCCAACACCTCCATTTCCGAGTTTTCCCAAGCAACCATACCGTTTTGTTTCTTGTTTTGGTTTGTGAAACCCTGTTCTTCAAGTGCGGCTCTCAGTGATACGCCTTTCGATAAACCTTTCTCTTTCCCCTGCGTGTAGAACGGTATGAAGTCAATGTGTAAATGCGGGCAAGATTCGTCAGCATGGAGTGTCGAGTTCACGATATGAAGTCGTGGGTTTCTTGCTTGAAATTCCCGCATATACTTATCCAACATCTTCACCGCAAGTTTACCGCTCTCGCTTCCGACCGGTGTGTTATAACTGTCTCCAAACTGGACTACGATTTCAAAATGCGTTTCCCTGCGTTTGTCATCTTGAATATGCTGAAAGTAGTCATGGATTTTTCTGTCCTTTCGGGTCTGCTTTGCGTTGTATTCTTCAAGAGCTTTACCGAATAATTCTTCATACGCTTCTTGAATGTCCTGTCTGATGTAGGTTACGTTGTCGGCAAGGCGAGAAATATCAACATTGCTTGAAATGAATTCCCGATTATTATGTTCAATATTGGCTTTTCCCGCACTTGCTTTTCCTAATGTAAATGATACACTTAATTTGCTCATGGCTATACTCCTTTTCTGTGATTTTTACTAATGTTGTGACGATTATGAGGGGTGTTTACCCAATAGCATGATAGACAAAGCCCTTGCGGGCTTCATCTATCACGCACGGTTGCCGTTCCAATCTCCGATTGGAACTAAGCAACCTTATTGGGCGGGGTTGCACCCTCGACCCGCTTTAACATTTCCAATGTTTTGGGGAACCCCCAAACCCCGTTTTATTACGACTATTCCGCACTTTTCTTTCCTCGTTTTTTCAGTTCTGCAAAATAGTCTTTCGGCTGTTCTTCCTCGCCACGATTTATATATATCGTGAGCAGTTTCATAATCACGGCGGGTTCGACACCGTAAAAATAAATGGAAGCGTTTGCATTGCCCTCATAGTCAAAAGCCCTGCCGTGTGTTAGAATTTTTGTTTTCAGTCGAGTTGCTTGTTGACTGTAAACCGTTTCGCCGTTTTCACTTGCCGAGCCGATAAAATAATCGAGTGCGGTTATCATTGAATTAAATAATTCGTGTTGCAGATATAACTCTGTGTCGGGTTTATTCCTCGTCATTTTCATCACCTCTTTCCATTAAAATACCACCCTGCGAAATTACGGGTGGCGGTGCTGGTGATAAGGCTTTGTTAATGTAGGATTCAAACTCTGAATCGCTTAATTCCGCAAGGTGCGGGATTAACTTTTCGAGCAACCCGCCACGATTGGTTTGACGGCGAATCCTCGCCTTGTCTGCTTCTGCTTTTTCCTGTTGCCGAAGCTGTTTTAATTCTTTTTGGTTTTTCTTGATTTCTTCTTCCTTGTCGAGAAGTTTTTGTGTTAATGTTTTTGACATAATTATAGTTCTCCTTTTTAATTATTGAAATAGAAAAAGGTGATTACTCAAAACGAATAATCACCCTAATCGGTTTGTTGTTTACGCCGTTTCTTCGGCACGTTCTTTTTCGAGCCTTGCTTTTTTCTTCGCATAGTATCGCTCGTTATACTCACGCGATTTCATACGTTTGTACCTTAGTTCGTTCAGCTCTGCTTCTTCTTCGGGAGTGAGCGTTTCTTCCTCAATCGGAACATTAAAGTTCCCGATAAAGTTGAAGTGAATGTCAACCCTTTGCACTCGTTCGCTCCACTCGTTTTTTATTGCGTCGTGAACATAAATCTTGCTGACGAATTCGTTAAGCATAGGTGTAGTCAATTCTTCAAACTCGGTGTAGCGTTTCACAATCCCGATGAAGCTATCTACGTTCTCGCTGTCGGTATCAAACGCATTTAATTCTGCTTGCATTTCGGCGTTTTTGGTTTCGAGTTCTGCCTGTTCCGCTTCATAATCATCAGTCATCTGCATGAACCGTTTATCGCTCAGCTTGCCGTGGGCGTTGCTCTCAAATGCTTTTCCAAAAAGCATATCGAGTTCAATTATTCGCCGTTCATTTTTTGCAATCTGTTTTTTATGCGACTTTGCCGCTTCGCCATTTTGTAGAATTGTTTCCTCACGAACACGCTGTACAAACTCTGCTTGATTCTCCCGAACATATCCGCAGACTTGGCGAATGGTGTCAAGAACTAATTCCCGAAGAACCACTGTGCGAATGTAATGTGTGGTGCATTTAACATCAAACAGTTTGTGAGAGTTCCTATAAGTGGAGCAACTGTAATTGTCCGAGCATCGTGGGTGCGGTCGTTGGTTATACATTTTCTCGCCGCAGTCAGCGCAGTATACAATCCCCGTGAATGGATTCGCTTCACCCCACTTGTTTGTGCGACGTTTAGTTTCCCGTAACCGCTGAACCGTATCGAATACTTCTTGACTAACGAGCGGCTCATGCGTGTTAGGGAAGATTTTCCAGTTGGTTTTATGGTTTCGCTTACAACTTCTTTCCTTATAAGATTCCTTATACGTTTTAAAGTTTACCGTATGCCCTGCGTATTCGGGCTTTTCCAAAATATCTGCAATTGTTCCGGCGTCCCAAGCATACGGGTTTGCGAGTGTTTGCTCTGTGAGCTTTTTTGGGAAAGTCTTTGTTAAGTAACACGATACTCGTAAAACCTTTTCGCTGTGCAATGTTCGTCCGATTTGCGAGAGGGTAAATCCGTCCATCGTCATTTGGAATATTCGCCGTACTACTGCCGCCGCTTCCTCGTCGGCTATCCACTCGTTTTTGTCATCGGGCGAACGTTTGTAACCATAAATCGGTGTGTTTGTCATTGGCTTTCCACTGTTACCTTTTGCATGGAGAACGGTTTTAATCTTACGGGAGCAGTCACGAGCATACCATTCTGACATCAGATTGAGGAACGGTGCAAATTCAGCACTCTCTTTATTATCGCTGTCAATATTATTACTGACTGCAATAAATCGGACATTGTGCTTTCTGAACATGACTTCGGTGTAGAAGCCTACTTGCAAATAATCACGTCCGACACGGCTCATATCCTTGACAATGATTGTACCGACATTTCCCGCTTCGACCTCTGCGATTAGAGCCTTCCACCCCGGACGTTCCCAATTCGTTCCCGAATATCCGTCATCGCTGAAATGCTGAATATTCGTGAACCCGTTTTTGTTTGCGAAATCCCGCAAAATCTTTTGTTGGTTGATAATGCTGTTAGACGTTCCGTCAAGTGCATCGTCAACGGATAACCTGTCATAAAGACCTGTTATCAAGTTTTTGTTTTCGGCTGATTGCCTTGGAGCAGACACTCTGCTTGAAGTGTTCATCATGCTGAACCCCTTTCGGGCAACCGCTCCGTTTGCGACAACTTCATTATAGCGCGATTTACTCCGTTCGTCAAGTCATTTCTGATAATTCTCAGTAATTTTTCCTCGACTGTTTCCTTTGCCGCAGGGTTGAAGTAACTCCTTACTTCGTAGATTGTCGAGCCGATACGTTTTCTTATAGTAATCGGCTCGGTTGTTGGATAGTTATTATCTTTCATTTTCGGCTCAACCTTTCTTAATTTTTGTTAATTGTTTTTCCTGTAAAACTGCTCGGAGAGTCGCTCTCGAACCTCATATAAAGATTCGAGAACAGCAAGGTGCTTGGTTATCGCAGTCTGTCCGCTTCGTTCCTACCCCGTACCCTGTTCGGCATTGGGAGCGTTTTCACGGTCACAGCCCTCGCGCCGTTCCTCTCGGTAAACGGACTTGGCATAGGTTGCTGTTTTCGTGTATCAGCAGTGAATCGACATTCACCACACGGCTGCGTATTCAATTTTCAAAGAGCATAAACAGCAATGATATTATCGCTGTCATGTTCATTATATCGCATTAAAACTTGACAAGTCAATCAATTCGTGTTATAATGTAAGGAACGGAATACATCTTTATCAGTATTCCTGTAACTTGTTTTTTGTAGGAGTAGTAAAATGTTTGAATTTACCAATGACAATCGGGGTTTAACCAATACCGTGTTCATGCTGACCCTCGACAAGAAGAAAAGGACAGAACGGGTAATAATAGGCGAAGCCGGAGCGATTAAACTCCAGCTTGAAAGGAATGTTGGCGATGTTCTGTACGATAAAACCCGCCCGCTCGGACGGTTGTTGCTCGATTTTGAAGCTGACCCCGACAAGGAATGGCAGCTTAACGCTTCATACATGGCTGATAACTTCGCAGGGTGGACACCTACGAAAAACGTGAAAAGCAAGGCTTTGAAGCCATATATCGACTTTTTGCAACAGAAATACGAGAACAGTGAGCCGACTGCCATGTTCGCCGCCGTTAAGACATGGGAAATCTACTGGCAACATTATAGCGGGAAAGACGGCTCGGA
>WQXO01000028.1 GCA_009784825.1 Oscillospiraceae bacterium | reverse complement strand
CGCTTGCGGATTTCACCCTCGCCGCCCGATTGACTTGATAATGAGCCGTTAGCGAGAACAATACCCATTTTACCGTTCGGTGAGAGATGATGAATCATGTGTTGAATCCACGCAAAATTGGCATTTCCCGCAGGCGGTAAGCCGTACTTGAAACGCTGGTCATCTGCAAGCCTGTCCGCTCCCCATGCAGAAAGATTAAACGGCGGGTTCGCAATAACATAATCTGCTTTAAGCGTTTTATGCAGATTATTGTGGAATGTATCGGCATTATACTCGCCAATATCGGCTTCAATCCCGCGAATAGCGAGGTTCATCAAACATAGTTTCCGTGTAGTCGGATTGCTCTCTTGACCGTAAATTGAAATGTTTGCACGGTTTCCAGTATGATTATCGACGAATTGCGTAGATTGCACGAACATACCGCCCGAACCGCAACATGGGTCATAGACCCGCCCGTTGAACGGTTTTAAGACTTCTACAAGTGTACGAACAATACAGGACGGAGTATAGAATTCACCCGCTTTTTTACCCTCCTGCGAAGCGAACTGAGCAAGACAGTATTCATAGGTGCGACCGAGAATGTCCTTATCCTGTCCGTGTTCAATCATTTTTATGTTGGTAAATATGTCAACCACGTCGCCAAGCCGTCTTTTATCAAGTTCGGGGCGACCGTAATTCTTCGGAAGAATGTCTTTAAGTCGCTTGTTCTCTTTTTCAATCGCTCTCATGGCATCGTCAATGACTGTGCCGATTTCGGGCTTGCGTGAAGCCTCGGCAATCACCTTCCATCGTGCAGACAGCGGAACGAAGAAAATCCCGTGAGCCGTGTATTCATCGAGGTCTTCCTGCATATCATAACCCTCATCAACGAGTTCTTGATAGCGTTCATCGAATTTGTCGGATATGTATTTCAAGAAAATCAATCCGAGTACAACATGTTTATATTCGCTTGCGTCCATGTTCCCACGCAGAATATCCGCTGCCGCCCAGATTTTCTCCTCAAAGCCGATGTTTGCTGTGTTTGTGCCGTTTGTAGCTACCATATTTGCCACTCCTTAGGTTATTGAGTACAATTATCATCAATTATAACATATCAAAATAGATTTTTCAACAATTTTTATAAAAAAGAGGAAAATATTTCATTTTTAGAGGCATTTTGCACAAACTTTTCCCGCCTAAGAAAAAAGTCCTTGACAAACGAACCCCAAGGGGTTGTTCACTTCTGAAATTGCATTTACTGCATTGTTACCGCAGGTGAGATACCCTTTTGCTATGTATTCAAACAAGTTTAAAAGTGGTAGTTTAATCTTTAATGAAATTAGGAAATTGCATGAATCGGGGAAGCCTTTTCAGTTTATTGTGCTGCGGAAAAATTCGCAGGGGAAAACTGCGTTTT
Source organism: Oscillospiraceae bacterium (assembly GCA_009784825.1). Taxonomy (GTDB): domain Bacteria; phylum Bacillota; class Clostridia; order Oscillospirales; family Ruminococcaceae; genus Ruminiclostridium_E. The sequence continues at coordinate 5,349 of WQXO01000028.1, read as the reverse complement.
CTACAAACATAAAGACAGTGTTCTCTGAGTTGAAATTTAAGGAGGACGCAGGAAATGGGTTTGATATTTCTGTTGATGTTAAACTAATTCAATATCGTGATTATTCAATAAAAAAAGTTAAAACTTCTGACAAGACAATCACTGCTGCAACGCCTGTTCGTTCTGCCACTTCTGCACCTGTTCCGCCTAAGACGTATACAGTTGTTAAAGGGGATAGCCTTTGGATGATTGCTCATAGGTTTATGGGGAACGGGAGTAGATATAAGGAACTCTATAACCTCAACAAGGCGGTTATTGACGCAGGAAACAAAGGCACGGGTAACCCCGTTTATACAATTTATCCGAGGCAGGTGTTTGTTTTGCCTTGACATGTGGGCGAGTTTGCGGTATAATTGTGGTGACTAATATTGTGGGGTGGGTGACATGAGGAAAGTTATTGCGGTTGTGGTAGTGTCGGTTATGCTGACGGCGTGTACGGGAGCGGGGAGCGAGGACGTTACAGAAACGACAGTCCATGTGTGTGAGGCGTGTGAGAGGTGTTTGGGGGAAGATGAACACGATGTGACGGAAACGGTTGCGGCGAGTGAAACGACGACGGTGGAAGTGAGTGAGCCTGTCGAAACGACTGTGCCACGTGAGGTGTCGCCGGAGGAGTTGATTGAAGCGTTCAACGATGGTGTGAGGGCACAGGAAGTGGCGTTCAGGGGGGCAATTGCACATCTTGATAAAAACATAGAAGAGATGAAACGGCTTATGGTGACGGAGGAAGAAGCGGAGTTATATCTTTCTGGTTATGATATGGAGAGTTATGCTATGAGGGGTTATGAGTGGTTGCTTAAAGATTTAGCGGCATGGGAGGCAAGTGAGCAAATCATTTGGGAAGAAACTGAGGGTTGGCATGATTTGACAGAAGATGAGCAAAAGCTGAGAAAAGGGTGGGGTTTTGAAACCGTTCGTAACATTGGGTTAGAACCTGGAGAACCATATTATACCTATAGAGATGGTTATGCCGGTTTTACTTATAAGATTGGATGTGAAATAGTTCATACTTTTTGGGCTGGTATAAGTTTAGTAAGAATAGAGGGTGAATGGAAAGTATATAGCATTGGTTATACAAGATAGTAAAAAAATAATAACACCCGCCATCGTTAGATGGCGGGTGAAAATTTGAAAGGAATTAATTATGGAAAGAAAAAGAGTGTTTATATCACCGGAATTCCAAAACCACCCCGTCCGCCTTGCGGCGTCCACCCCTCCAAGGAGGGGAATTGCAGGCTTCAAGGCAAGAAGTAGTTGACAATTAGGTGAGTTTGCGGTATAATTGTGGTGACTAATATTGTGGGGTGGGTGACATGAAGAAAGTTATTGCAATTATGCTGTTGTCGGTTATGCTGACGGCGTGTACGGGAGTAGGGAGCGAAGACGTTACAGAAACGACAGTACATGTGTGTGAAACGTGTGTGAATTGTGAAACGGGTTCGGGGGAGGGTGAACCTGATGTGACGGAAACGGTTGAGACGAGTGAAACGACGACGGTGGAAGTGAGCGAGCCTGTTGAAACGACTGTGCCACGGGAAGTGTCACCGGAGGAGTTAATTGAGGCGTTCAACGACGGGGTAAGGGCACAAGCGGTTGCATATGCCGGATTGATTGCATATATCGACATGGATATTGAAACAATGAAACGGCTTATGGTGACACAAGAGGAGGCTGAATTGTACCTTTCCGGTTATGCTATGGAGGGGTATGGACATCTATGTGATGAATTAATGCTGTGGGAAAAAGAGGCAAAAATCATTTGGGAAGAAACCGAGGGTTGGCATGATTTAACCGAAATGGAGCAAAAGTTAAAAAAGGGGCGAAGTTTCGAAACTATTGTCTATACCGGATTAGACCCTTGGCAATCAGGTTATACATCCAGAGATGGTTATGCAGGTTTTGCGTATGATATAAGATGTGTAATTAATACTACATTTTGGATTAGCATAAGCATTGTAAAGTCAGAAGATGAATGGAAAATATATGCTATTGGTTGTGGCAGATAGAAGAGGATATAGTAATATTATGCCCCGATTTTTAATCGGGGCATTGCAATTTAGAAAGGATTTTTTATGGATAGAGACAGGGAACGCAAATCGGTGTTTATTTCGCCGGAATTCCAAAGGAAGGGAGAGGGCATATCAACAAGTCATTTCTATATCAACGAACGCTATCAAATGGAATTGATGGCGAAATAACCACCCCGTCCGCCTAGCGGCGTCCACCCCTCCAAGGAGGGGATGTGCAGGCTTCAAGGTGAGAAGTAGTTGACAACTAATTCATTGTGCGGTATAATTGAGGTGACTATTATTGTGGGGTGGGTGACATGAAGAAAGTTATTGCGGTTGTGGTAGTGTCGGTTATGCTGACGGCGTGTACGGGAGTGGGAAACGAGGACGTTACAGAAACGACAGTACATGTGTGTGAAACGTGTGAGAGTTGTTCGGGGGAAGATGAACCTAATGTGACGGAAACGGTTGTGACGACGATTAGTGAGCCTGTCGAAGTGACAGAGCCTGTCGAAACGACTGTGACACGTGAAGTATCGCCGGAGGAGTTAATTGAGGCGTTCAACGACGGGGTAAGGGCACAGGAAGTGGCGTTCAAGGCTTTGAAATTGTATATGAAACGTGATTATGAGGCGTTGAGAAAACTAATGGTAACAGAGGAAGAAGCAGAGTTTTATCTTTCCGGTTATAGAACAGATAAGTACGAGGAGTTTATGGAAGATTTAATATGGTGGGAGGAATGCAAACTGATTGTTTGGGAAGAAACCGATGGCTGGGAAGAATTGAGCGAAGTTGATAAAAGGCGGAAAAGCGGCAGAATATATGAGGATGTTGAAAGTGTTTGGTTAATTCCTATGAATCCAATGGGGTATACTGTTGAAGATGGTTATGCAATTTTTGGATATGAATTTGAATATGGAGGTGTAGTAGGGGATTATTTACAGGTAATCAGAAGAATGGCAGTGTCTGCAGTGAGGACAGAGCAAGGTTGGAAAGTATACGAAGTTAAATTAGCAATGTATTAATATTAAAGTACCTCGAATTAAATTCGAGGTACTGTTATTTAGAAAGGAAAAGAATTATGAAATCAGTATTTATATCACCGGAATTCCAAAGGAAGGGAGAGGGCATATCAACAAGCCATTTCTATATCAACGAACGCTATCAAATGGAATTGATGGCGAATGAACTATGCAAATACTTGAAAACACTCGGATTAAATGCGGTCATAGGTAGGACAGATTATACTATTGAAGAATTGAATGCGGTTGACAAGGATAATACTGGTATAGCTATTGCTGTTAAGAGAAGTGACGAGTCAAACAATGGTAAATTTGATTATCATGTGGCACTACATTCAGATGCCGGCGGTGGAAATGCAAGAGGTCCGACAGTATATTACTATGATAACCAAAATGGGGTTTACTGTGAAAAAGGACAAGTGTTTGCACAGTCAATTCTTGATAAATTGCTCGGTCTGTATAACAGAGATAATCCGGGGAAAAATAATAGGTCAAATAATTATTTAGGTGACTCTTGGATTGAATTGGGTAATGCGAAAGCAGCCGGAGCTTATGTAGAGATTGCGTATCACGATAATGAAGAAGACGCACGGTGGATTGTGAGCAATCGGGTGAGGATTGCCCATGCAATCGGGAATGGGATATATGAACATATACAACAGAAGAACAGTTTTATTTTCCCGCCCAGACCGAAAAGGGAAGTGTATATTTCACCGGATAATGAAAAAAGTCCTCAAAGTGTTGGTATGAACAGTATTTGTCTCAACCGTGAAAAAATGGAAAAGATTTCAAGAAATTTGCGTGACGCTTTGAAAAGTTCAGACATAGTGGTGAAACTTGGTGACTTGGGTGTAAAATCGGGTGTTGAGGGTGAGAACGAAAGAGTGAGAGAGTCCAATGCGTCGGATTATGATTTGCATGTTTGTATTCATGCAAGACAGCGAAAAGACCGTGTGAGAGGACCGGAGGTATATATTTTGCCGGGGGACGAAAAGGCAAGGAAAGTTGCCCTAAGAATTTTAAGTAATCTTCATGCTGTGTATAATGCAGCATTTCCGGGAACTCCTAAATTAGAAGTAGTTGAAACCAATAAATACAATGAATTGAAAAATACAAATGCCACGGCAGTTTTGGTAAGAGTTGCTTGTCAAAGTAATTCCTTTGATAGAAACTGGATGGCTACAAAAGGATTTGAAATAGCCTCGGCAATCGGTACGGCGATTGTTGATACTTTACCAGAGAATGGAATCAGTAAAAGAAACTCTTATTACAAAAAGAAAAGAGTATGGAATCATGATTTGGGTGAGTGGACGAAAGTGCCGATATAATAGAAAAGGAGTTATGAGATGATTAAAATGTTAATTGATAATGGCAGGTTTGTGTTTGAGCCGAATGTTATCGGGGAAATTGTTTGTGAAAGTTATCACCGGAATAGGGCGAGTAGGATTACGTTTAATATGCTTGATAGTGGTGATTTTGAAATAAATGAGGGGAATTCCGTAAGCGTTATGATTAACGGTGTGGGATTATTTTTCGGTGTTGTTTTTACCGTTAAACGTGATTCGGCGGGGGTGATAAATGTCACTGCTTATGACCAGCTTCGCTATCTTAAAAACAAAGATACATATGTGTATACACAGAAAAGAGCGAGTGACTTGGTTAAGATGATTGCAGGGGATTATCGGTTAAAGTTGGGCGATATAAGTAATACCGGTTATGTTATTCCGTCGAGAATTGAAGATAATGTTACATTGCTTGATATGATTGAAAACGCTCTTGACCTTGAAATTCAACATACAGGAAATAGGTTTATGTTGATTGATGATTTTGGTAAGTTGGCGTTATACAACGATGATGAAATGTTTTCTGAATTATTAATCGACAACGACACCTGCGGGGAGTATCGGCATTATTCTTCGATTGATAATCGGTTTAACCGAGTGAAGTTGTCGCGAGCGGACAGGAAGTCGGGGCGGCGTGAGACGTTCATTGCGAGTGACAAAGTTAGTGAGAATGAACTGGGAATGTTGCAATATTATTCAAGGGTTAGTCCCGACGAAAACGGGAGTGAGAAAGCACGTTCCTTGCTTGCGTTGCATAATAAAACGGCACGGACACTTTATGTGAATAATGCGTTCGGCGATGTGAGCGTGAGAGGCGGTTCGGGGGTTGTGGTTAAGTTAGATTGTTTTAGTGGGAATGCGAGGGTAAATCGGTGTGTGCATAAGCTGTCGAGCGGTACGCATTTTATGGATTTGGAGTTGGAAACGGTTGACAAT
>WQXO01000027.1 GCA_009784825.1 Oscillospiraceae bacterium | reverse complement strand
GGGGGTTGTGGTTAAGTTAGATTGTTTTAGTGGGAATGCGAGGGTAAATCGGTGTGTGCATAAGCTGTCGAGCGGTACGCATTTTATGGATTTGGAGTTGGAAACGGTTGACAATTAGGTGAGTTTGCGGTATAATTGTGGTGACTATTATTGTGGGGTGGGTGACATGAAGAAAGTTATTGCAATTATGCTGTTGTCGGTTATGCTGACGGCGTGTACGGGAGTTGGTTCAGACGAAGCTACAGAAACGACGGTACATGTGTGTACGTCGTGTGCGAATTGTGAAACGAGTTCGGGGGAAGATGAGCCCGATGTGACGGAAACGGTTGCGACGACGATTAGTGAGCCGGTTGAAGTGAGTGAGCCTGTCGAAACGACAGAAACGCATGAGGTTTTACCCTATGAGGTTGCATGGCTATTTGATGAGGGGAAGAGAGCTTATGATGTCGCATATAATGCAACTATGGCATATTTGCGCTATGATGAGGAAACATTGATACCGTATATGATAGGCAGATATGAAGCATTTGCTTATTTTTCCCACGGAGAATGGGAGGTCTGGAGAGAAGCAGGCTTGGAATATGGATATTCATATGAAGAAATGCCTTATTGGACGGAGAAAGATGTTGATGATATTGAAATAAAAATAATGTATCCTACAATGTATTTAAGCAGCAATAGAGCATGGTTTGAATTTAATGTGAATATAGATAGTCATCGTAATTTTAAGTATAAGCATCTTCGTATTAGGGTGTATGTCGCAAAAGAGGCAGTTATGCCTATGGAATATGGTGAATGGAGTGTGAATTATTTTGAATTGATTTACCAAATGTAGGCATAACAAAACAAAACGAAAAACACCCCGATTTAATCGGGGTGTTTTTATGAGAAATTATAAAATAAAGGAGAAAAGAAATGAAAGTATATATATCACCGGAATGGATGGTGAAGTTTTCTGATAACACTTTTGAGAGCTATGGTTTCGAGCGTGAAAGAATGGAAGCAATATCAAAAGAATTATGTTTGTATCTGATTCAAAAAGGGGTTTCAGCTACAGTGGGTGATTTATCAATTGGCACAGATAAATATGAATATGTGCATAGAAATGCAGAAGCCAAAAAGGGAAACTATGACTTGTATATTTGCTTACATTCAAATGCTAATAACACGAAATCTACAGGACCGCAAACTTTTCATAAACCCAATGATGATAATGCGGAAGAACTTGCAAGTTATATCCTAAATAGTCTGCATAAGTTGTACACAGAAACTTTTCCGAACGCTGTTAAACGACCTGTACTCCCGTCTGATGAATATTTAGAGTTGAATGGGGTTAATATGCCGGTAGTTTTGGTTGAGATTGCATTTCATGACAACAAAGATGATGCACAGTGGATAGTTGATAATCAAACGAGAATAACGCATACAATCGGGAACACAATATATGATTATATTCAACAGAAGAACAGTTTTGTTTTCCCGCCCAGACCGAAAAGGGAAGTGTATATTTCACCGGATAATCAAGAGGAATATCAATTAAAGGGATTTAAATTTTCAAAAACTGAACGAGAGAGAATGGAAGGATTTTCAAGAATTATATGCAACGGTTTAGTAAGAGTAGGTATATCGGCGAAGTTGGGTAGTTTGAGAGTTGAGGGAAATGAAATCGGCACAAAAAGAAGAATAAGAGAGTCCAATGAGATGGATTATGATTTACATGTTTGTATTCATGCAAGACGACCTAACGGCAAATTAGAAAGAGGACCGGAGGTGTTCATTTTGCCGGGTGATGAAACGGCGAGAAAAGTTGCACAAGATATTTTGGATGAACTCTATGCCCTGTATAGAGAAAAATTTCCGGATATTCCCAAAGGAAAAGTGATAGAAACAACAAAATCTCAAGAGTTGAATGGTGTAATCGCTACAGCAGTTTTAATTAAGATTGCTTGTCAAAATGACAAACATGATATAGATTGGATGAGTTTTGAAAAATGGAGTATTGAAATGGCGATTGAACGGGCGATTATTAAGAATATAGCGAAATTGGAGATTAGCAAACAAAAGCAAAAGCAGATAAGCAAACAAGCACAAAAACGGTCACAAAATCCAAATGTTAAACCAATACCAAGGTATTATACACATAAAAGAGTATGGGATTATGATTTGAATAAGTGGACGAAAGTTCCTATAATTTATGATTAAAAAAAGGAGGAAAATATATGAAATACGAAGTGATACTTCAAAGAATGTTAAGTAATGCCCCTTCCGATGTTGATAAACGGGAGGGCAGCATTATTTACGACGCACTTGCACCCGCCGCATTAGAGCTGGCACAGCTTTATGCCGAGCTGGACACGGTCATGGACGAGACGTTCGCCGATACAGCCGGGCGGGAAAGTTTAATCAAGCGTGCAGGGGAAAGAGGTATTGTTCCTTTTCCTGCAACAGTGGTGATTGTAAAGGGGGAGTTTAATGTTCCTGTGTCGGAAAACACACGCTTCTCATTGGGCGAAACCCGTTACAGCGTCGCAGAAGCATTACCCGAGGGCGGGTACAGGCTCATTTGTGAAGACTTGGGTTCTGTCGGGAACAAAACCGGTACATTGACACCGATTGATTATGTGGACGGATTAATCAGTGCCGAGGTTGTATCAATTATTACTCAAGGGGAGGATGAGGAGGACACCGAGAGATTAAGAAAAAGATATTTCGACTCTCTCGATGTACAGAGCTTTGGTGGAAATATCTCCGATTATCGAAGGAATGTCTTGTCGGTTTCAGGAGTGGGAGGCGTTAAGGTAGAGCCTGTGTGGCAGGGTGGCGGAACAGTTAGGTTGATTGTTCAAGACAGCCAATATGGTGTTCCGGGGGCGGCACTTATTAACGAGGTAGAAGACGCTATAAACGATTTGGCTCCTATCGGACATTCTGTAACCGTGACGGGAGTTGTCGGGTTTACTGTGAATGTTTCTGCACAGTTTGTTACGGCGAGCGGGTGGAGCTTCAATGATGTGTTACCCTATCTTGAAAGTGTGGCAGATAATTATTTCAAGGAAATTAACGAGGGTTGGGACAAGTCGGAACAACTTATACTGCGTTCAAGCCAGCTTGAGGCACGGTTGCTGTCTGTGAGCGGAATTGTTGATATTTTTAATTTGAAGCTGAACAATTCGGCGGGAAATATCACTCTAAACGAGAACAGCGTTTTAGTTAGGGGGGTGGTGACAAATGTTAATTGAGTATTTACCGAAAGCCATGCAGGGGATTAAAGAGTTGAAAATCATCACACAAGTTGAAGATGATGTTCTTCTGGAAACCGAAGCCGCTGTCAGAAAATGCCTTGATGCCGGGTTTATTGCATATACTGACAGTGACGGATTAGAAAGGTGGGAACGACTTTTTAAAATTAAACCAAAAAGCGGTGATTCTGTTGAGGAACGCCGCTTAGCTGTATCCACACGGCTTTTGGAGGGTTTGCCGTATACAGAGATTATGCTCAATCGTGAGCTGGCGAAAATATGCGGAGGTGACTATACATTAGTGATTGATTGTATGAGCTTTACTGTTATTGTTCGGCTCGGCTTGCGTGTGCAGAACATGTTAAACATAGTTGAGAGTCTGTTACGGGGGTATGTTCCCGCAAATATGATAATCGATATTGATTTAATGTATAACACTTACAATTGCTTGAGCGGGTTCAAGCACAATGAATTTAACGGAAAGAATTATGACTTTTTAAGGAGAGGGGTATTAAATGAGAATAACTGATATTTTGGGACTGAAGCTGCCGGAGGGTGGCGATTTTTATAATGTTGAGGATTTCAACGAAAACTTCGAGGCTGTTGAAAGTGCAATTAATTCTATGGCAAGCATTGTCACCGGAATTATGACCGCAAACGGAACAATGGAACTGGGTTTCCAGCCGAAGGTGGTTTTTGTTTTCGGGACTATGTTTAGCCCGACTTCTCCAACATTTGGTAATAGTATAGCTATGGCTTTCCCGGGAGCTTTTCAGAGGAGTCCGACACAAACTGCTCTTGAGGTTACTGAAACAGGTTTTATTACAGATGGATTAATGGGGGGACATAACGCTGCCGTAAGTGTAAGTTTTCCGCTGCGTTATGTTGCATTCAGATAAGAAAGGAGAGTATTATGATAATTTTTGATGATTTAAGCTTACAAACACGTTCAGATGTTCCGAATTCGGACTGGACAGGCGGTCTGGCGAAATATGTAGTCGACGATAATTCGGACTTGGCACGGAAAATATTCAGTTTTCCTGCGTTTGAGCCGGTAGAGGACGAAAACGGGAATTTAATCGATGTAATTCCCGTTGAAATTAGCGAGGAAGATACCGATGATGAACAGTAGAACAATATTTGAGGTGAGCTGTGCCGCCGTCGGCGGAGCGATGGGGTTCCTTTTCGGGGCGGCAGACGGAATGTTTTATGCATTGATTGCATTTATTGTATTAGACTATATAACCGGAATTATTGAAGCGATTATGAAAAAAAGACTGTCAAGCCGAATAGGTTTCGATGGAATTTGTAAGAAAGCGATACTTTTTATCATTGTCGCACTCGCCAATATAATCGATGTGCAAATCATGGGTAATACAGGCGGATTGCTGCGTTCGGCGACTATATCGTTGTTTTTGGCAAACGAGGGGTTGAGCATACTCGAAAATGCCGCAAATGCGGGATTACCCGTGCCAAGAGTGATAATTAAGGTTTTGGAGCAGTTTAAAAAAGAGAATTAATTTTTGCGAGGTGTATTGACAAAAAAAGTAAAAGCGTGTAGAATAGTATTATCCTTTAGATTGGGGGGCTTTACTTATGATGCTTGTTAATATTATGGAGATGATTGTTGATGCGAAAATCGCCAATTATCTTCCCGATATGGATTGTTGCCAGTGTGAGGAGTGTGTTCTTAACATTAAGTGCCTTGCATTGAACAAACTTCCGCCGAAATATGTCAGTACACACAAGGGAGAGCTGTTCTCAAGGGTTGACCAGACTATGCTGAGGCAGAGCAGTGTTGATATTGATTTCGCTGTTATTCAAGCGATTGACTTTGTAAAGGCGAACCCAAGGCATGAAAATCAAGAGAATAAATAAAATTAAACCGGCTTGCAAGTAACATTGCAAGCCGGTTATTTTTTTTTATATTGTAATCCACATCGCCGGACGAACACCGACTTCGGGTGCATCAGTGCCACCGAGCGTGAAAATTCTACCACTGTTACCAACCATATCTTTAGGAGACCGAAGCCACCATTCAGAATTATTCCCGCTTAAATCGTATGCCGTTCTTGCCGAATCGCTTGTAAAATACTTATTAGCTTCATCAACACTGAGCAAGGCAATACTGTGAATTTTCGCTTTTTCATTTGAATTAAATCTATTGTAAAACTCATTATTGAGCCATTTATAAATATCGCTTTCTTCCCATGTAATAGGCGACTTATCAACATTATAAGGCATGTTCGCTATAACCCTATCTGTCAATATAAACGCCCTGTCGCCTTGAACGTCCAGCACCCGCCAGTCATACCCGCCTAATTGAATTATATCGCCAACGTTCACGGTAGCGGGTTCGGGTTCGTCGGGGACTGTTGTTTCTTCGGGAGTTTCATCTAAATTAAAATCATCATAGGCGGTGTCAGACAAACTCAACCACAACGCCGGACGAATACCGCCGTTACTGCTGTGCATTTTTTCGTTTTCCGGACGAAACCAGTAAAAAGTGTGACCGCCGGGACGTAATAATCCTCCTTCGACTGTTGCGGCGGCAAAAACATCAAATCCCGGAGACCTCAGCCACCACCAGCAACCACCACGCCCCATCACATTATTGTCGCACCACCCAATTGAACAACTGTTTAAGCAATATGCATCCCGTGCGTCATTGTATTGGTCATTAATAATCATTGATTGCTCATTCGTTCTGATAAGCTCCTCATATTGTCCGCTGTCACCAAAATATTTTAAAACCTCTTCAATACTGAGCAGGAAAATATGGTCTATTGTATCCAGACCGCCAGGCACTATAAATTCACCGGGTCTGTGGTATATCAAATTATCTCCGGTAGTAACCTTTGTTCGGAAAATTCTTTGTCTGTCTGCCTGATTAAAGCTGTTATAGAAATTATCGTTTAACCATTCGCGAATGTCACTTTTTGACCAGTCACTGCCTACTCGATTATATTGTTCTTCCATACTAATGCTGTTATCAAACCAAAAATCCTCACTATAGTCCGGGTAATAGTAATAGTTCCTTTTTGATATGATTTTATCGGTAATAATCAGTATTCGGTCGTCCCTAACTTCGAGAATACGCCAGTCGTACTCGCCGAATTGAATAATCCCGCCTGCTACAATCGGGTCAGGCTTAGGGGTTAAGTCAGTGGTTGCAGGTTTCGCAGTAGTTGTGGCGGTAGTGGTTTCTGTGACTATTTCATCTGCCGCAGTTGTTTCATTGTCGGGTTCGTCGGTAGTGTCGCAAGCGGCAAAAGTGAGTATGAGCGACAAAGTAAGTAATAGTGACAGCAGTTTTTTCATAAGTTGCTCCTTAGTTATATAGTAATCCACATCGCCGGACGAATACCGCATTCAGCGATATAGCCGGGACTTAAACCGGTGATTTCGCCGTTGCCTTGGACGGAAGATGGGGTTTTATCAACTTGACCGCGTGACCGGAGCCACCACCATGTCAAGCAAAAATTCTCTGTGTTTCTGCTGGAATTTTCGGCTATTCTTGCCGAATTGCTTGTGAAATATTTATTAGCTTCTTCAACGCTTAATAGGAAAATATAGTCATTTGTATTTGCACCACCCGGTATATCTCCG
>WQXO01000026.1 GCA_009784825.1 Oscillospiraceae bacterium | reverse complement strand
CTCAAAACACAATTGTGAACGGAAATATTAATGCACGTATCATCAAAAATCCAAATTGCGTTTTGAAAATCAATGGCGACCTTATCGTGAATCAACTAATGTGGATTTATGATGAAACAATTGTGACAGGTATGGTTCTTGTTCAAAACGGACATTTGCTGGTGTGTAACACAAATCTCACAGTTGGTGGCGACTTCCGTATACAAGCGAGTAACGGGCAAGGTGGTTATACGTCGACAGGAGGGTTTGTCAATATAAACGGGAATGCAAAACTGACAGTGTACGGAGATTTTTACACTCAAACATTGACAAACGGGAGTGTAACTTATCCCTATCTCTATTTCAGTAACGGTGACCCGAATGACCCTGCAATACTTGAGCTTCACGGGAACTTCAATCAAATCGGCACAAATACATTCTTCAATCACGCAATCGAGAACGGTTTCAAGCTCATCTTCGCAGGGAACGGCGAACAACGGGTTCGCACTGATAGGAATGACCAATGGGTCAGCCTTGGTAGAATTTCCAAAACAAATGGTACACTCCATTTTATAACTCCAACACATTCAATCACTGCATTAAGTAACTTAACACTCACAGGAAATATAGCGGCAAATAGAGTTAATAAAAATGGTTATACAGTGACTTTAAATGGTATACCGATTTAATAATCTGTAACGAGGTTAAACAATAAGCTCCTCTTAAAAAAGGAGCTTATTTTTCTTAATAATTTGAATAATTTTTGAAAAATCTATTGACAAAACTAATTAAATATGGTATACTAACGACAGTCTACACCAAAGAAAAAAATAGAAGACCTTGCACCTCGGTAATACAGCCGATTATTTGAGGCAGAGCGGGCATAAGTTAAAAATATAGTAGATTAGGCAATACTTTACGATTCATTTCGTGATGTATTGCCTTTTTATTTTAGTCAAATGAAACACAGATTCATTCGGGATAACACCATGCAAGGCGAGTCACAGTCGCATGTGCGACGTGCTCGCCGCAGGTGAACCATAATTATATGTTACTACACTTGACTAAGTAACACATTTCGATTATAGGAGGGCAATGAAGCCATGGAAGCGAAAGTAAATTCAAGCAATGACAAACACATTTATATCGGGAAATTGAAGAAATACACCGATATATTGTTTCGTGTTACAGAGAATAAAACGATTTCATCAGATATGGTTAGTAACTGTGATTATGTAAAAGTTGATTATTCAATATTTGACAACGATTTGAATAAAAGTAATTGTTTAACACGTGGAATTAATGACAAGAAAATGCTAAACAGTTTATCACGGACACGCTCCAAAGTCTTTGAAATTATGATATGTAACGAGTGGGAATACTTCGCAACATTCACATTAAACCCTAAATATGAAAGGGATAATATTGAGGTTTTCCGCAAACAGTTTACAACATGGTTAAAGAATTATAATGCTCGAAACAACTTGTCAATTAGGTATATATTTATTCCCGAAAAGCATAGTGACGGTATTAATTGGCACGGTCATGGTGCAGTTGTGGGATTACCTGTTGAACATCTGACAAAGTTTAGGCGTTCAGATGGAATTACATCAAGGATGAAGCATTTTATAAAACAAGGCAGAGAGTTATATAACTGGAACGCTTATGCTGATAAATTCGGTTTTGTGAGTTTGGAACGGATTGTATCAAATGAAGCAACGGCGAAATACATCACCAAGTATATTACTAAGGATAGTGACAAAACAGATATTAAAGTCAACAAGCGAATGTTTTATGCTTCTAAGGGTTTGAAGCGTGCCGAGATTTTACACGAGGGTGAAATACTTCGGGATTTTGTACCCGACTTCGAGAACGAATACATAAAAACAAAATCATTCAAAACTTTTAATGAGGCACTAACTCTTTTCACAGAAGATAAAGGGGGTATACATAATGAATAAACCGAGAATGCTAACAATTAAAGAAGCTTCTAAACTTATTGACGGATTAACCGAATTCCGCATACGGCAGATGTGCATAACTGGCGAAATCCACTGCATAATGGCGGGAAAGAAATACTTGGTTAACCAATCTGTGTTGCTTGAACATATCGGCGAAAAAATATAGAAAAAGCCTGTAATAATCGGCATTTGTGCTTGACATTTTCACTGTTTTATGGTATACTTATAACAGTAAAAAACACGCCATACCGATTTAAGTATAGGAGGACTTAACGTATGGCAACTATTCAAAAAAGGGGCGATAGTTACAAAATAACTGTTTCAACAGGTTATTCAGCTGACGGCAAGCAAGTACGGCAGTATACGACTTATAAACCAAATGAGGGCATGACAACTCGGCAAATCGAAAAGGAATTGCAAAAGAAAGCTGTCTTATTTGAAATGGAATGTCTAAAGGGTCAAGTCACAGCTACAATTAAATTTGAGGACTTCGCCCGTCAATGGTTTAAGGAACACGCCGAAATTAAGTTGAAAAAGCGAACCCTTGCCAACTATCACGGTTTGGAATATCGGATTTACAAGGCTATCGGACATTTAAGAATGGATAAAATTACCCCTCGGCATATACAACAATTCATTCTTGATATGACTAACGATGATAACCGCCGTAACGTCAGTAAAGGGAAATTATCGGCAAAGACTGTTAAACTCCATGTTTCGCTTATCTCAACAGTATTTTCATACGGAATTAAAATGCAGGTGGTTTCTTTTAATCCGTGCTTGGCGGTAACGCTCCCCAAACCCGACACAAAGGAACGTGAAATTTACAACGAGGAAGAAACACAGCAGATTATTAACTTGCTCTTAAAGGAAGAAAAGCAACACAAACAATTGGCAGTCTATTGTATACTCGCTTTTTTCACAGGGTTTAGACGAGGTGAGTTATGCGGGTTAGAATGGCGGGATATTTGTTTTGATAAGCAAATTATGTCTGTCAATCGCACATCTAACTATACCAATGTTGACGGAGTGTTCACCGATACACCGAAAACAAAGTCAAGCTATCGTACAATAAGAATATCATCAGAAATGGTGGGGTTACTTACTCATTACAAGCAGTTTCAAGCGGACTATGCAAAGGATTTAGGTGACAAGTGGATTGACACAGACAGATTATTCACGGCGTGGGATGGTGAGCCTATGTTCCCAAATACCCCGATTAAATTCTTTGCAGGGTTCTGCAAGCGGCACGGTATACGTTACCTTAATTTGCACTCATGCCGTCATTTTGCGGCAAGTATTCTTATCAACGCAGGGCTTGACGTTAAATCCGTACAAACATTTTTGGGACATTCCACCCCTATGGTGACTTTAACGACATACTGCCATGAGTTCAGAACCGCACAAACTGCCGCTACAGAAGCATTATCAAATGCAATTAACCTTAAAATCTGACGAGAAACGCCAAAAACCGTAGCGAACGCCAAATAAACGCCAAATTGTAAACTCTCGAAAAGAAAAATCCACGAACCCGCTCTACAAGCGAATTCGTGAATTAAAAAGGTATTGCGGAGACAGGATTTGAACCTGCGACCTCCGGGTTATGAGCCCGACGAGCTACCGTACTGCTCTACTCCGCGTCAATGTTTTTTTAACGTGAATAACATTCTACCACAAAAAACCATGTTTGTCAAGCCTTTTATGTGAAATTTCATTGACTATGCAGAAAAACCATGCTATAATGGCTTTAATTATGAAAAACAACACAACAAAACTATATTTGACCGCACCCTGCCATTTCGGGTTAGAGAAAACGCTTTCCTTTGAAATAAGGCGGGCGGGCGGCGAGAATTTGGAAGTCACCGACGGCAGAATTAACTTTACGGGGACACCGGACGTTCTCGTGCGTGCCAACATAAGCTGCAGTACCGCCGAGAGAATAGGGGTTATTATCGCTCGGTTTAAGGCGGTCAGCTTTGACGATGTTTTCGACAATATCAAGAAAATACCCATCGGCGATTATCTTGACAGAAATGCAGCTTTCCCTGTTACTAAAGGTCAATCTGTTAATTCAAAACTCACGAGTATACCTGCACTCCAACGCACAGTCAAGAAAGCGTTAGTCGAAGCGATGAGTTCGGCTTATAAAACAAAAACGCTTCCCGAGACGGGGGCAGTTCACTCTGTGAGGTTTTTCCTGCATAAGGACGAGATGACAGTTTTCCTCGATTCATCGGGTGAGGGGCTTCACAAGCGGGGCTACCGCAGGAATTCCGGAGACGCACCGATTAAGGAAACATTAGCGGCAGGGATAATCGACATTGCAAAGGTTAGAGAAACCGATTGCATTATCGACCCTTTCTGCGGAAGCGGGACTATTCTGGTTGAAGCGGCGTTAAAGGCGTTAAAAATCCCACCCGGCTTAAACCGCCGCTACGACAGTGAAAAATGGGGCTTTATTCCCGAACAATTATGGAAAGAACAGCGGGAAATTCTTCGGCAGAATATAAAGAAAGACGTAGATTTCGAGGCAATCGGATACGATATTGACCCCGCTTGTGTAAGTCTTACTCTCGAAAACGCCAGAAAAGCGGGTGTCGAAAAATATGTCAAAGCACAAGTTAAAGCAGTCAAGGACTTCACATTTCCCGAAAAACCCTGCAAAATTATCACAAATCCGCCTTACGCCGAGCGAATGCTCGAAAAGTCCGACACCGAGCGGATATATCGTGAAATGGGTGAGCGGTTCAAAGGATGCGACCACGAACTGTACATCATCACCTCGGATACGGAGTTTGAGGAAATATTCGGGCATGATGCGAAAAAGAACCGCAAACTCTATAACGGAATGTTAATGTGCCGGCTTTATATGTATAATTAAAAGAAACAGAGGTTTTAATGAACAATTCAATAAACTTAGATGGCAAGAAAATTTTAATCACAGGTGCAAGCCGCCCCATAGGAATTGGTGCAACACTCGCTAAGCGATTTGCCGAAGCGGGAGCGATTGTTGCTGTCCATGGTTTTTCAGATTACGATATGACTAATGGAGTGCATAAATCCGCTATACCTAACGGTACAGAAGTATTAGCAAAACAACTGAGCGACTCGGGATTGAATGTAACTGCACTTACATCATCTGATTTAGAAATTCCCGGCAATGCGGAAAAGGTTGTTGAAGAAGCTGATGAAAAAATAGGCGTGCTTGACGGCTTAGTGTTAAATCATGCTTATTCTACATATAGAGAAATCGCCGACTGGACACCGGAGCATATCGACCCGCATTTGCTGGTGAATGTCCGTGCTTCGATGATGATGATAAAAACCTTTGCGAGTCAAACCGATATTACAAAAGATAACGCAATCACGCTGTTCACAAGCGGTCAGTATTTGGCTCCTATGCTGAATGAAATTGCATACTGCGTATCAAAAGAAGCGACTATTTGCTTGTGTAAACAAACCGCTCACTTACTCGCAAATCAAAACATTCGTGTAAATTGTATTAATCCCGGACCCGTTGACACCGGTTATTGCTTCGGTGAAACGCACCAAGCAGTAGCAAAAATGTTCCCGTCCGGACGTTGGGGAACACCGGATGACACCGCCGATTTGTTATTATTTCTGCACAGCGATTATGCAAAATGGATTACAGGTCAAGTTATCGCCAGTGAAGGCGGTTTTAATCGTTTTTAACAGTATAATACAGTTGTATATAGTTTAATGTGAGGGCGATATGCACTACGCCGATTACAAGACAATCCTTTCGCCGAAAAACGGTATGAACATTTACCGAGGCTGCACTCACGGCTGTATTTACTGTGACAGCAGAAGCACCTGTTATCAAATAAAACACGATTTTGAGGATATTGAGGTTAAAAATAACGCTGTCGCTATTTTAGAAAGTCAGCTTGCCCGAAAACGCTTGCCGTGTATGATTGGAACAGGTGGTATGTGCGACCCGTATATTCACCTTGAAAAAGAACTGCGGCTTACCCGTCAATGCCTTGAGGTGATTGAACGCAACGGCTTCGGGCTGGCTATACAAACCAAGTCCGCACGAATTCTGCAGGATATTGATATACTGAAAGCCATTAATGAGCGGACAAAATGCGTTGTCCAAATAACGCTGACCGCCTTTGATGATGAGCTCTGCCGAATTATCGAACCCGATGTATCGCCCGCCTCAGAAAGATTCTCTGTATTAGAAACCATGCGTGACATGGAAATCCCCACTGTTGTGTGGCTCAATCCCGTACTGCCGTTTATTAACGATACCGAGGAAAACCTGCTCGGAATTCTCGATTATTGTGTTCGTGCTAAGGTCAAGGGAATACTCTGTTTCGGCTTCGGCACAACAATGCGTGAGGGGAGCAGGGATTATTTTTATAGTAAGTTAGACGAGCATTTCCCCGGATTAAAACAACGATACGTTCAGGAATTCGGCAATAAATATGAATGCAGAAGCCCGAATAATTCACACCTTATGAACATTTTTCGCAGTGAATGTAAGCGACACGGTATGTTGTTTGAGGTTGATGAAATCTTCGAGTATTTACGAAAGTATGAGCGGAAAGACAGGCAAATGTCGTTATTGTCTTTCGACTGATGGTTAAACACAACAAGAAAATTAAAGTTGTTTAATACTAAAAATGCACACCGAAATTAAAACGGTGTGCGTTTTTGTATTTATCGTACTACATCTATTGCTTACAATGGGCGTTTGAACCCGTTAAACCAAGCCCTATCCTCAAAAGGTTTTTTGATTGCATACGTTAGTGATTGAGATGCTATTCCAATCGGGAGAAAACATACAAGCTCATAATCATCGGGAACATTTAGAATCCTTGCCATTTTCTTTCCTATCTCATCAACGTCTGTGATATGACCCTCATACCAACAGCTTTGATACCCAAGTTCAACAGCCGCTAACAACATATTTTGAATAGCCGCTGAGTAATCTTGTATATTGAAACACCTGTCCCTGTATGCAATAATTCTTTTTGTCAATACACATATTAAAACCGGAGCGGTTTCCGCAACAGGAGGGTTAATTACTTTACGCAGTTCATTCAATAATTCAACGTCATCTACAGCAATTAAACTTGTAGTTTGTTTATTACAACCAGATGGTGCGGCTAAACCCGCTTCCATAATTTTTGTTATATCTGCTCTCGAAATGCTACCATTCTTATATTCGCCACGATAACTGGTTCTATATTTTATCGTTTCTAACACAGTCATAAACAACAATATCCTTTCACATTATATAAATACCGCCCCCTGCGGTTCTGCTTGACCGAAACTCTGTTAATGCTTATTTGCGGAAGTCATCAGCTTGCGAATGGTTTCGCTTGGCTACCATACGATTCCAGCGCATAATCTCATTGTTATGTGTCGGGTCGTACTTGTCCATAATTTTTGCCCATTGCCTTGTAACACGAACGCCGTCACCGTCTAAATCGTCGCCTGCCTCAACTACGAATAGTTTTGTTTTTTCAAAATGCCAACGCCACCAGTCTAACGAATGAAAATAGTAAAAATCAGGCCACCAGTTTTTATCCATTTTATCAGGAACTTTTCCGTCAAATTCTTTATCCGGACCCCAAGCGACAAGACCGAATTGCCCCTCCGCTCTAAGCAGATGTGCCATATAGTCAATCAAATAATTGTCTGCTGTACCATACATTTGAAAAGAATTTATACTGATAATTGCGTCAAAAAAATTATTTGCATATGGTAACGCATGGGCTTCACCTCGAATCGGAAATACTAAATTCTGCATTCCTGCTTCGCAAATGCGCTTCCAGTTATCAGACGGATTTATCCATAAATCGTTTGCAAATACGGTAACGCCAAATTCTTTAGCAAGGAAAATCGACGTCAAAGCTGTACCACAGCCCATATCAAGCACACGCATACCCGGTTTTAACTCCATGATACGGGACAGCGACTCGACAAGCCACAAGCATTGACAACCCATTTTATTTTCATACATCCATTCG
>WQXO01000025.1 GCA_009784825.1 Oscillospiraceae bacterium | reverse complement strand
AGGCTAAAGATGAAGGCATGACGATTTGCGGTTGTGTGGCTTGTATCAACGGGCAGAAAATACTTGACAACAAAGAACATCTTTTCGACGCCACAATATAAATACAATGTGCAAGGAGATAAACGCACACCGAAATTGAAAACGGTGTGCGTTTTTGTATTTATCGAGATAACCGGTTCTATATTTTATCGTTTCTAACACAGTCATAAAAGACAATATCCTTTCACATTATATAAAGTCTATTTAGATATTATGCTTAAATATCCTGTTCCTCGTACTCAAAAGGCGATTCGCACAAGTAAATCTCGCTGAAAAAGCCTTTGTACGGAATGTTGTCCTCTAAGCACTTTATGAGATACAACAATTCTTCATCGTCATACTCTACTTCCTCGCCGTTAATTTCCGCTACTTCAAATTCGTCAACGATATTTTCCATAAGTACGGCTTGAATAAGCAAAGGAAGCTGTTTAAGTGTTGTGTCGGAAATGTCTGTTTCAGAACGATAACCCTCAATAATAGCATTGAAATAATCGTCCATAAACGCTTTTCGCTTGTCGGTGTTTGGTTCATGAGCAACCCAGCCTACGCCGTGTGTCCACAAATTCGCCAAGTCATACAGATACCACCCGAAGCAAGAATTGTCAAAATCGTATACGGTAATTTGCCCTGTATCAAAGTCAATGTTATAATTGCCGTCACTGAAATCAAAATGAATCATACCGTATGTTTCGTTGTTTTTGCTCAAACAGTCCAATTCCTCGATTAGCTTATACAGCCGTTTTTTGAGCGTTGACAGCTTTTCAGGGATTAGTTTTTCGATATATCGAGCATTAAATTTATCAAAAAAACTACTCCGCTTGTGGTCGGGAGCATATTCCTTTGACAGTTGGTGCAGTTTGCCGAGCGTTTTACCGCAGTTGTAGTAATACTCGGAAATCGGAACACCCTCACGGTATTGGTAGCCGTTCTCTGCAAGCTGTTTTCCTTTGGCTTTTTCAAACACGCAGACGAAATATGTTTGATTATCATGCGTAACTTCTTCTAAAAGGTTGTCATTGCATGAATTAACCACGTTTGAAACACTACCGCCGTGTTGGTGTAAATACCGAATGTATTCGGTTTCGGCTAAAAAATCGCTCCGACTTCTATCGTCTAAAAATGAAATTCTGACGATTTTAGGGATTGCCCGCTCTTTTTCGCAGACGTAAACAAGATTACGACCACCCTCGTGTCCGTCAATCGGTTTAATTTCGTAACCATTTAACCCATATAACTCCGTTATTGTCGGAAGTAAATGAGTTTCGCTGATTTGTTTAACTTGATTAAAAATCACGTTACTCCCCCTTGTGATTTATATTAATCGTTTCGCTAATGCCGACATGTCTTGTGCGAAGCTGAGTGCAACCTCTCTTGAAACTGAACCGTTGTAATATAATTCGGAAATGGCTTCGTCCATCGTCTGCATACCTAATTTTCTACTGGTCTGCAACACTGACGGAATTTGGAAAGTCTTCCCCTCACGGATATAGTTCTTGATTGCACCGTTGCTTAACATTACCTCAATCGCCGCAACCCTGCCCTTCCCGTCTTTTTTAGGTAGCAACTGCTGTGACACCACACATTCCAAAACATCTGCAAGCTGTGTGCGGATTTGCTGTTGCTGATAGGGTGGGAAGATGTCGATTATCCTGTCAATGGTGTTCGCCGCACCGATTGTGTGCAATGTCGAGAATACTAAGTGACCTGTTTCTGCGGCGGTAACTGCGGTGGAAATGGTTTCTAAATCACGCATTTCCCCGACTAAAATCACGTCGGGGTCTTGCCTGAGGGAAGCCCGTAACGCTGAGGCGAACGATTTAGAATCTGTCCCCATGTCCCGTTGATTAACTATGCTTTGTTTATGTGAATGGAGATACTCTACCGGGTCTTCTAACGTGATTACGTGATACTTATATGTATCATTGATTATATTAATCATTGAAGCAAGGGTAGTGGATTTACCCGAACCTGTCGCTCCGGTTACGAGAACCAACCCTCTGCGTTTATGAACCATGTCAATTACGCTTGAGGGGATTCCGAGTTCCTCGGGAGCGGGGATATGCAGGTTTAATATACGTGCGACTAATGCAATGCTCCCACGCTGGTAGAACACATTAACACGGTAACGCCCGACTCTTGGGATAGAGTGGGCAAAGTCCACCTCGCCGTCATTTTTAAGAATCTGCTTTTGATTGTCGTTCATGATTTCAAAGGCTATTCTTTCTATGTCTGCTCCGCTCATTCTTTCTTCGCTGAGCGGTGTAATCGCACCGTCAACCCTGCAGGAGGGAGGGCGGGCAATAGTCAAGTGTAAGTCGGAGGCGTGCATATCTGCCGCTGATATAATTAAGGTTTCAAAAGTCATTGTTATATGTACCTTTCGATATTTTTTACATTAAATTTCAAATGATATTTTAAGCATTTCTGCAATTGTGGTGACACCCTCTAAAACGTGTTTACTCGCACTCATTCGCAGGGTGTTCATGCCCTCGGTGATTGCTATGTCACGGATTTCCTCGGTGGTTGCCATTTTTGAAATGGCTGTTTTTAATTTAGGGGATACTGCCATTATTTCATACACGCCTATTCGCCCGTAATAACCGGATTCGCCGCATAAGTGACACCCCACAGAGTCATAAATCTTTACCTCTTTTTTAATATCGACACCGAGAGAAATTTTCTCGTGTTCTTCTGCAAGGCGTTCAGCTCTGCAGGTGGTACATAACCGCCGCACAAGCCTTTGTGCCATAATCCCGACAAGTGCATCCGCTAACAGGAACGATTCCACTCCCATGTCAATCAATCTTGTAATAGTAGCCGCCGCAGAGTTAGTATGCAGTGTGCTTACAACCAAGTGACCGGTGTTTGACGCTTGTACTGCGATTGCCGCTGTTTCAGCGTCACGGATTTCACCCACCATGATAATGTCCGGGTCTTGCCTGAGTATCGAACGCAATGCACTTGCGAAGGTCATGTTTGCTTTTGGGTTCACCTGCACTTGGTTTACTCCTGCGATATTGGCTTCTACCGGGTCTTCAACTGTTATAATGTTCACCTGCTCGGTATTAAGCTCGGAAATAGCGGTATAAAGCGTAGTTGATTTACCCGAGCCTGTTGGTCCTGTCACGAGGATAATCCCGTGCGGGTTCGATAATATATGATTGAACCGTTCAAGTTCATAATCCTTCATGCCGAGTTCTGACTTTTTCCGTGCGAACGAAGTACGCAGTGCAAGCCTCATAACTACTTTTTCGCCGTAAGACGACGGCAGAATTGACACACGAATGTCGTATTCACTCTTGTCGACGATTATGGACATTCGCCCGTCCTGCGGTTTGCGTTTTTCGGAAATGTCCATACCGGACAGGATTTTTATTCTTGTAGTAATCGCTGAAATAAGTGCAATGTCGTACATCATTTTCTCAACTAAGACACCGTCAATTCTGTAACGCACACGGATTTGTTTTTCTAATGCGTCAAAGTGAATGTCACTTGTACGCAGACGAACGGCTTGTTCAATAATCGAACGCACAAGCTGTACAATCGGGGCGTTGGACACATCGGCTTCGCCCTGTGCCTCCATTGCCGCTAATTGGGCAAGCTGCAGCTCACGTTCTTTAGAATACTGCTCTGCCGCCGACATAGCCTCACTACTGCCGAAAAAGCGGTCTAATACTGAGTTTATCGCACCATATGTGGTTATACGAGGTTCAATTGCACAATTGGTAATTATAGCAATGTCATCCTGTGCCACCATGTCAAGCGGGTCAGCCATTGCTAAAATAAGCACGTTGGGATTGTCCGGGTCAAACTCCACGGGTAATACACTGTGCTTTCTTAATACCGAGCCGCTGACCAACCCGATAATTTCGGGCGGAATTTTGACTCCGTGGAGGTCGATTATGGGAATACCGAGCTGTAAATGCAGTGCCATGGCAATGTCTTCACCTGTAATAAAGCCGCACTCGATTAAACAGTCACCCAGACGCATACCCTTGTGCTTTTTCTGGAAATCAAATGCCGCCGTCAGCTGTGCCTCGGTTATAATCTCGTAATTCAGCAAAATATCGCCTAATCTTAGTTTTTGACCGCCACTTTTCATGTTTTTCCTCCGATATTTTAGTGTAGATTAAATAATCCTATTCTTCGTACTTTTATATCTATGGTGTCACCGCCTGCTGTACCCTGCACAGTTACTTCGCTTGCGTTTTCCAGCAGTTCCTCTAACGCAGCACTGTCTAAGTAGAAATACCATGAATCACTGCTTGAATTGTATACATATCCGCTTGATAAGCTTATGCTTCCGTAGGTGAACGAAACATCCGTTATTCTCGAATTATCGGAAAGCTTGAAATACACTCGCAGGCTTTCACCGTTCAGAATTCCGCCGTCATCTGTGTTTGAGGGCAGTAAAATATACTGCATGTTTTCAATTATGCCTGTTGAATCTGTAAAAGAAACCGTTACGGCATCTGATTGGCGGGAAGCTGCGAAAAGGGTGTTAACAAACAGCATTGCTTCAGTTTCACTCGGGACGGCAGACAGGTTAATCCCCGAATAGGTGACATTCCCCACGTTATAGATGTAATACGCATTGGTTACATCATTTGTTAGGTAATTAACGCCGTTTAAGCAATACCACACGGTTACGCCGTCTGCGTTCATATTAAGCTGGTACGGCGGTATGGTTGAGCTTGCCTGCACCGACACCGGAAGAGTCCCTATGTTATACGGATAGGTCGATATTCTGCCCGGGTTGACCTGTGTTACCGAGCTTGCGGCAGTTGTGTTTTTGAGATTGTAATTACCGTAGCCTTGTGTTTGGGGGACTGTGGCAGCCCTCCCGCTTGACGGCTTGAACGCTGTGTTGCCTGTACCCGTGCCGTAACGGTTTAGGTTAACTGTATCCCGATTAATCGGATTTATTACGCCGCCTGTGAACAATACCGCTCCGCCGCTTCTAATGTATTCGTCAATTGTGATTTTTAATGCGTCGTATGTGTCGGCGTTACTGAGAAGCACTAAGTTATATGCACCTAAGTTTACTCCGGCGAGTGAACTGACGGTGTTTATTCTGATTTCTTTATCTGTTATATCCTCAATCAAGCTCTTATAAGGTTCTGCGGCAAGATAATCGCTCGGTGCGATTTGCAGAATTCTTATGACATTAGGCAAGTCGTATTCAGGGGGGACGGGGTGTCCTCCCGATTTTGGCGAGGCAGAAACATTCACCGCTGTATCAGAGGTGTAGACGTTGCTTGTGCCGATAATACCCGACAAAAAATCATACATGTATGAGGCGGTATCAACTCGCTTTACTTCTATTATTTCATTGTTAATTAATTCACTGCCGATGATTAAAGGATTTCCCGCTTGTGAAAATTCACGCAGTTCCTGCATTTTTATCCGTGTAATGTCATTACCCGAATAACGGTATGCAACTGCGTCATAGCTGACTGTAAGCGGTGTACCGCTACCGCCCCCGCCTATTACTGTATAAGCCGTTGATATTACTGTGGAACTAACTGAGAAAAGTCCTTGTGCGGTTACACTGAAGCTATTGGGACGCCATATTGTAAACACAATATAGTATACATCAGTACCCGGGAGGGGGACTCTGGTGGTGAGGTCAATTGCACCACTTCCGTTTGTACCTAACCCTTGTACGAACCCTGTTCCGGCGAGTAAATCCGGCCCTGTCGGTTGACCGTTCTCCGCTCTGAACACCTCAACTCTTCTGGCTACAGTGGATTCATTTCCTCCCTGCTGTAAGTTATGACCGGCAAGAATGGTAAGAGTAAGCCTGCCTTCACTATCTAAAACGACAGTCGGAATATTGGAAGCACTGCCTAATCTGCTGACATCTCCGGAAACTGTGAAATTTTGAAGAAAAGAATTCTCTACTTGGTATCCGAGTGTTACATTCCAATCAACAACACCTGTAAAAAATGTTCGAGGAACAGTAGGTGTCAGCGTTCCCGCACCGCTGTGTGTAACTACACAACGGTATTGAGCCGAGTTCAAGTCGTTAAAACTCGTGAAAATCGAATTAGTTGCCCCTATTATGTTTATAAATTCACCCACCGGAACGCCATTCGCATCTTTTACACGGCGTTGCCATTGATATGAGAGATAAGCTGCATCTGTTACATTGGCGTTGTTAAGGCTACTCCTGACTTCGGTTCTTAGATTTAATGTGCCTGTGCTGTTGCTTCCGTTATTAAATACAGTAGCTGTATACAATCTCTGGGTGGCACTGGCAATGAAAATATCCCCCACATTTGAATAAATCAACCCGTTCATTTCAACATCGGTATACACGGTTTCGCCTAATCCGTTTAGGTTCATTCCAGAGGAGTCGCCGCCTATGTAAATTATACTGTAGGTGTCGATTAGGTTTTCCTGCTTACCTATAAACTCATAAACCGACATAGATGTGATAGTGACGTTTGCATTGTCATCGCCGAGCCATGAACGGACTGTTGCCGCTGTTAGCAGGGTGTACCCCTCATCGGGTTGGACTTCTAATACACTTATTTGACTTTCAGAAACGCTCAAAGCTTCGGTCGGAGCGGCAATTTGAGAAAGCTGAGGCAATACCGGGCTTGAAACAGGCATGGCTGTACCAATCATCGCAAATGCAATAATTGACGTGGTTATTTTAATTAATATACGCTTTTTCATTTCATTACCTCCCCATTATTCAAAAAATACTTCGGGGTTATTCCGTAAAGCGATATACTGCTCTGCTTCGTATCTGCGGTTGAGAGAAGCGAAAGCCATGTTTATCGCAATTAAATTATCGCTGTCAAGCTTCACCGAAAAGTCGGTTACATTCCTTGAAACAAGTGCATTATCTAAATAAAGACTGTTTTCGGCATTGTCAAAGCGGAATACATAACCATCGATATGCAGTTCGTTATTAGCACTATTATATGCCAATCGCTCGTTACTGTCGATAATATACTCACTTAACATAGTCATTGTGATTTGGTATTCTATTTGCAGGTTTATTTGTGCCGAGGTTCTTCTGTATGAGCGTGTACTCATGGTTATAAAACCAACCAACGCTAAGCTGATGATTGAAAAAATTGCAAAGCCCACCAGCAATTCCACCAGTGTAAAACCTTTTTTGTTTTTGAGTTTTTTCGGTTTCATAAGCTTACCCTGCTCTTACCCGCCTGTTTCCCGTTGACGGAGTTATATTGATTACATAATTGACTGTGCCGTTGGAAAAACGAAATTCTTTACATTCGCCGTCGATTTTTTCGCCTTTTTCATCGACTAAAATTAATGCACCCTTTCCTCTGACAAAGCTGATACTGACCGGTCGCTCCGATAGGTCATGGGTTATATCGCCGATTTTGTATGTTATATCATAATCTGCACGCCCCATTATCTTTTCCTCAACAAGAACGCCGTCTTCATAATATTTCGCCAAAACATTCCTGCCGTATACCGAGAATTCAACATAAACCGGTTCGGCTCGGTATAAAGAGTTTACACGAACCTTTGACAGCATGTTGTCGAATGCGTAGGTACATTTTCTTAAGTTAGAGGCGGACAGCGAAGCTACGGATACTCCGATAACGCCGACAGAAACGGCGATTAACGCAATAACCACGAGGATTTCCACCAAGGAAAAGCCTTGTTTGTTTTTTAGCTTTTTCATAATAAACCAACCTTTGTTACGGGGGGTTAATTCTTTCTCCAGTTTTCAAAATGAACCAACGAATTCATGTCCCATGAGGAGGTTCCGCTCCCTGAACCCTCTGCATCGACTATCTTGAGATTAAGATAATCGGCAAACACCCTGTCACCGTTCACGGCACGCATTGACGGAATAATCTCAGTAGGGTCTGCTGTGGCGTTCGCTTGCAGAATGATTTTGCTGTTACTGATAATCAGACCCTTAAAATCCTCGTCTACAGTAATATCGCTCATACTCAGTATCAGATTAATTCCACTCCCGTAGGTGCTTTTGATGGAGCTGACGGAGTATTCTTGGTTGTTATTTATAATTACAGCACGAGCCACACCGTTTTCTTCAAACACGGTAATTCCGTTGGGCAGGGGTTCTTTCACTATATATTCAAAAGGAGTAATATCGTTGTTTATCTGAATGTTTGCGGAAAGTGAGCGGGTTAGATTGTTGAACATTAGGCTTAACCGATTTGATGAATTGGCAATGACGTTTATATCATACGGATTGCCGATTTGAGTGATATTATCACCGTCAACTGTATAGTAATACCCTGCCGCCTGCACATATTGGGCAGGGTGATAGAATTCAAGATAAAGGTCAACATAGTTCTTTATTTCATCTGCGTTTTGTGAAAAATAGTCTGCGAAATAAGCATTTGCATTATCTCTGTCCTCAAACTCCATGAATAAATATAACAAAGTCTGGTCTGTACTCGAAATATATCTGAACACTTTTTTGTATTCAATACCGGAGGTCACACTGAAAGGCGGTTCTGCACCTTGGAAAATTATCGGG
Organism: Oscillospiraceae bacterium; assembly: GCA_009784825.1. Classification (GTDB taxonomy): domain Bacteria; phylum Bacillota; class Clostridia; order Oscillospirales; family Ruminococcaceae; genus Ruminiclostridium_E. The sequence goes on along the minus strand of WQXO01000025.1, from coordinate 5,031 downwards.
TTCATGCGGAGGCTGATGTCGCTAATCGGGACTAAATATGCTAACTGGTCACTCTTAACCGATATAGACTGCCCCATTATTACATTGTCGTCGGCATTGCCTGTATCAATAAAGCTGTTACCCGCTAAGAAAAGCGTGTGCAATTCGGACATATCGAGGGTTGAACCCATGCCGTTTATTATGATAGAGCTGCTGTTTGCGGCGTTAATATGTGACACACCGAAACCGAAATAACTCCCCATCATGGAAGCATACGCTTCCGCTCCTTGAAGCACCAAATCGTCCGCTACGTATGTTTGACCATTTAATAATACTGTGCTTGAGTTTTCACCAACGACAATTCTGTTCGCCCATAAGACAGAATTGGCTGCCATGTTGAAAATCCCGCCTGCAGCAACAGTGTCCTCCCCGCCTATTAATATATCGCCCTTACTGATGAATGTTCCGTCTGCAATTGTGAAACTGCCGAATGCCCCTGTGTTAACCTTGACTTGACCTGCATAGGTATTTCCGTTAGTTGACGCAGTTGCTGCAGGTATTGTTAATTCTTGATTGGCAATCAACGCAAACTGCGGGATTCCACTGATTGTATACGCATTTCGGACATAGGAAAAATCGGGGATTATAACCACTATATCAGTGGAAACATAGCTGACATATCCGTGAACGGAGCGGTGCCGGACTGTAACGTCTTTTAAAGTGAATGTGTCTGATGTGATTATAACCTCATACGAAAAGGAGGTTTCTATGGTGGTCGATGAAACAAATCCGGAAAGAACTGCACCTTCGTAGTCATAATACTCGCCGCGGTCGATTAATAGCGAGGATTTTTTAAACTCGTCGGCGAAGTTTTTCTTAAACACTTCCTCTAAGTTCATTTCATGGGTATAACCTAAAAGCATGTCAGTGTATGCCTTTGCTATGCATTGTGTAACCACTCCCTGAACACCTGCACGGATTTCGTCAAGTGCGGTTTCGGCATCGTAGAAGGAATCCTCTCCCCTTGCTTGAGCGACTTTAATCTGATACCCTGTAAAAGCTGCAAACATCAGAATAGTTCCGAGAATAGCAATAAACGTCATAGCGATTAACACCATGATAACGGACGAACCGTTTTTATTGGTTATTGCTTTTATAAAACGCATAATCATCACCTAATCTAATTTTGCGGCTTCAATCCTCAGCATTCGCCTGCCACCCTGTTCGAGTACACCTTTTTCATAAACATCAACCGTTATTTTAAACATGCGGTCGTGCTGTGAACGGGACACTAATTCACCACCGTCGGCGTTCGTGAATAATTCAACGGTGCTGTCGCCGCTTATGACGGGAGTGTATCCTGCTATATTCAAATTTTGTGCCGCAAGAAACAGTTTTAAATCCATTCCTGCAGAATTGTCAATTGTAATATTATCGTGTCTGAAGTAAATCGGTTGATAGAATACATAAACGGATTTGGTTTCTTCAGTTGCGGTTCTTGCGGCACGGTAGAATTCATAATCCCGTGTGTATGTATAACCTGCATATCCGTATGTATACGTTACGGTTATTCTGTCCTCTGCGGCGGTTTGGTGAACTTTTATCAAAATCTCACGGCTGTAAAGCAAACGTACTTGCTCTGCAGTTAAATCGACGCCGCTGTGTATTGACACTTGGGTTGCTAAATAATCTGCCGCTAATATGTCGGGGTTTTCGTATTCATTTACCGACTGGGCAAACACCCCGTCCATAGGGGAATAGTCGGCAATTTGCATATTATTAATATCCGAGAATTCATCAGCGTCAAATGTAACGGTGACATCGAACGTCGACATTCCCGCACTGTAGCCCATTAAATGAAAGGTATGCACTTGTAAAAGGCAATCGCACGCCACGGCATTACCCAATATAAGCGGGTTGTCGATGGTTTCCCATGCACCCCGAGCTTTTACCGTTTCGATAATGTTTCTCGAAGCAAGAGTGGCATCTCCCAAATAATGACTCTTCCTTGACATATCCGTAGCAGACAAAAAGGCGTGAATGAGCGGGCTTATAATCACAGCGAAAATAGCCACGCTCACTAACAGTTCAACAAGTGTGAAGCCTTTTTTGTTTTTTAGTTTTCTAAACAGTTTCATCATTTTCATTATCCGATTCATTCGGTTCAACCGGTGGTTCGGTTACAATAACGGGAGGCTGTGTGGCAGTTACTATTCCGAAGGGATTAGGCAAGCCAATGCTCATGTCGGGGATTTGTGCCGCTACATAGTCCTCATCATAACCGCTTATGAAGTGTTTATTAATTACCAAGCTTCCGTGGAGCAGCCCCGTAGACGAGTTATAGCTCAGGCTCACCGAATGAAGCGAGGTTTTCGGAGTTTCGTTGTAGACATAATCAACCAATTCTTTCAACTGTTGATATGTCAGGCTGACGTTCATATTAATCCCTATGCGATAGGCGTTGCGGTTTTCAAATCTGTAGTCACCCCGCTCGTTTTGAACGAGTGCCTGCACCGTCATCATGTTGACCGGCTGATTAAATGATATTCCGCTGGTTTCAATCCCGATGTTCTGCTGAAGCTCCACGACATACATTATTAAGTCTTCCGCACGAATTTCAGTGCGATATTCCGATTGGGTTTCTAAGATAAACGCTTCGGAGAGTGCAATAGATTCGTTATAGTCGCTTACACCGCTTTGAAGAATTAAAAGCTGTGAAAGCTCGTATTCCGCATCCTCTATATCGTCCATCAATTCATAGCTCATTCTGGTATACGAATCGTATACCAAAAAATAACACAGGATAAGAATAACAATTCCGAAAAGGATTAATAACAGCTTTGTGTCACGTTTTGATATGTTCATCATTCGTCCACCTCCTCAGTCGTTTGAATTCTCACAGGCGGCGGGGCTTGTGTCTTTTCGTATAAACAGTTAACCGAGAAAGTGTATAAGCTGAAACCCGCTTCGTCAACGCCTTCGGCAATTGCAGAAATTTCAAGCTCGCCGATACTTTCAAAGGTGCGGAACTCGGTTATTGCTTTTGCCGCCGCTTCGAGTGAGGGGGTGCGAATATTCATAACAACACCCTCATTAGTACACAATGCCGAAAGCAACAACATGTTAGAGGGCATTTTCTCCTCAAGCTCCGTAAAGAACAGGGCTAAGTCACTGTTATTGGTGAATGTGGCATCCTCAAGTGTAACAAAGCTTCTCTCACCGTTGAGATATAACACGAAAATATCATACTCTCCCTCGGCGAGCTTGGCGGATTCGATTTCATACATTAAATCGTCATAATCTCGCAAATACATGTTATAGTTAAAAATCGAGAATAACGACAATACTAATCCCGCAAGAACACAAACTGCAAAAATTGCAACAGCACCAACAATGCCGTGTTCTGAGTTTTTCTTCTTTTCCTTAGTGACCTTATACTTATCGGGAAGTAAATCCACGGGAGCGAAGGAGCTTCCGTATGCGTAGATATATTTGGAAATGGTCGCAGGGTTTCCCGAAAGTGCCGAAACAAAAGGAGTTTCATCAAGGTGTTGAACAGTTGCACCGCCTAATGTTTCTGACAGGGTTTCACTAAGTCCGGCAAGGTTGCCGTGTGTTCCGGTCAGTATAATGTTATCCAAAGGGGCACTCCATCTGCTGGAGTGGAAAAAGTCCATGCTTCGGGACATACCGCCGACAATCCGGGTAAGACTGCGGGTAACATCGTTGTAGTCGAGAACCCCCTCTGCCAGCAGATTTTTCAAGGGGACGCAACACTTTTCAAATGCCTCCTCATAATCTCCGTCCTCCTTACCCACTGCTGACAAATACGATTCCATATAATCGTCCCCTCCCCACGGGAGGATACGTTGCAAAATCAGTCTGTCGCCTTTTGTAATGGTAATGTAGGTGTGGTTTGAGCCGACGGTTATGCACATGGTAATATTCTTCGTCCCGAGTGCTTTTATGACTTGGAAAAGGCTGTTCCCGCCATAGTCAATCCCGCTGATTTCGAGGTTCATCTTCTCGGCGAGCTTCAAGTATCCGTCAAGAAGCTGTAACGGAGCCGCCAAAGCCATTAAGTGACTTCCGGATTCATGACCCTCATTGACAGTCTTGAGCATACCGTAGGTTATGAGATAACGGCTCACATCGACAGGGAAATATTCGCTTGAGTTGGACTCAATCAGCGGTTTAATACGGTTGCTTTTAACGGGGGGAAGCATAACCTCCCTCGTTGCGATTTTCCCGGAAATTATGGTGAAGATTACGTTTTTGACGTTGCCCATACCGTTTTCGTGGAGTTTAGGGGTTAATGCACTGCCGAGTGCCGACGGGTCGGTAATCATTCCGTCGGCGGCGGTTCCTATCGGTGTGGGGAACATAAACGCTTTCTTTAAGTGAACGCCGTTTTTCTTTTTCTCGGTTAAGGCAACTTTGATAAAGCTGTCCCCAATCTCGATATTTATTTGTTTTGCCATAAATTTTCCCCTTTTTGGGTGAGTTTGCGGGCGAACGCAGTTCGCCCCTACATTTTTTCAGCCCCTACATTGATGTGGGTTTATATAATTCGTCGTTTTGCCAATTTGCCGGATTTTCTTTGATATATTTGCATATTTGCATATACTCTTCTCTGTTACGAATTATATGGTCGTGGAACGATTTTTGCCATATTGAGTATCCGATTTGTTTTGTTATTGAACCTTTGAATTGTTTTATGATACGTGATACCGTAGGGGCGAACTGCGTTCGCCCGTTGAGGTGCGATAACATTAATATCATGTGAACATGGTTAGGCATGATAACATATTGGTCAACAATCACATCATCTTTGTAGAAATCGGACATTCTTTTTATTTCATTTTCGATAATTATTCCGATTTCTGATAAAATCGGGTTATCATGCGGGCAAACGGGAGGTTGCGGGCAAACGGGAGGTTGCGGGCAAACGGGAGGTTGCGGGCAAACGGGAGGTTGCGGGCAAACGGGAGGTTGCGGGCAAACGGGAGGTTGTGTGCAAACGGGAGGATGCGCGCTAAAGGGAGATTGCGT
>WQXO01000024.1 GCA_009784825.1 Oscillospiraceae bacterium | reverse complement strand
TAGGAACGTACATCACAAGCCATTATACCATGCCAAGAATCACCCGGGAACTATAACGCCATGTATTAGGTATTCTCTGATACCATGATTATACCATGCCAAGAATCACCCGGGAACTATAACATGTGGGATATACTTACCTCAACAAACACAATTATACCATGCCAAGAATCACCCGGGAACTATAACTCCATCGACACATTTACTATTTCGATAATAATTATACCATGCCAAGAATCACCCGGGAACTATAACGTAAATATACTGAAGAATTTATAACCCGCTATTATACCATGCCAAGAATCACCCGGGAACTATAACGGCAGAAGTTTGTTAAAGAAAGTTCCAAAGATTATACCATGCCAAGAATCACCCGGGAACTATAACCGTTTGATATGCCGTAAAAATCCCGTTTATATTATACCATGCCAAGAATCACCCGGGAACTATAACAACATTAATCGTTCTGAATCATCAATCAATATTATACCATGCCAAGAATCACCCGGGAACTATAACTTGTTTTCCATAGTTATAACCCGATAATGCGATTATACCATGCCAAGAATCACCCGGGAACTATAACGTGTCCGGCTGAATATATCTTGAGGTCTCAATTATACCATGCCAAGAATCACCCGGGAACTATAACACAGCTTCATTTCTTTGATTTTTTGTTAAAGATTATACCATGCCAAGAATCACCCGGGAACTATAACTCACCGTTAGGGGTTGCAACTCTTACAGGTATTATACCATGCCAAGAATCACCCGGGAACTATAACTGACTTTTATTTTACTTATATTCTGGATTCATTATACCATGCCAAGAATCACCCGGGAACTATAACTAACCCATGCGACTGTCCCTCAACGAACGCATTATACCATGCCAAGAATCACCCGGGAACTATAACCCTTGCAATCGCTCTTAAATTCGCGAACATATTATACCATGCCAAGAATCACCCGGGAACTATAACTAATCCCATTCTACCCTATAATTTTTACAAATTATACCATGCCAAGAATCACCCGGGAACTATAACGCTCTCGGTTCTGTCATTGGACTTCCGGTAATTATACCATGCCAAGAATCACCCGGGAACTATAACGCTGTTATAGACTGATATTACGTTGAATTAATTATACCATGCCAAGAATCACCCGGGAACTATAACGACAGGAGGAATAATGTACCTAACTGGAATATTATACCATGCCAAGAATCACCCGGGAACTATAACCGCTGTTTGTTACCTGCACCGATACATTCGATTATACCATGCCAAGAATCACCCGGGAACTATAACATGTAAATTTCATCACGTCGCTTATAAATTATTATACCATGCCAAGAATCACCCGGGAACTATAACGTTCGTGCGTTGTTACTTAATAGGTGTGGGATTATACCATGCCAAGAATCACCCGGGAACTATAACCGATTTGCAAGCTATATTTGAATTAAAGCAATTATACCATGCCAAGAATCACCCGGGAACTATAACCGCGAATATCGCCAAAAGCAATCAAGTCCTTATTATACCATGCCAAGAATCACCCGGGAACTATAACAATTTGAGCGGATTCGTTTAGAATTCAACCATTATACCATGCCAAGAATCACCCGGGAACTATAACTGAGCCATTTATATCACCAACTTTTATTTTATTATACCATGCCAAGAATCACCCGGGAACTATAACCCGATAGTGATGTAGTAGCAGATTATGTTTATTATACCATGCCAAGAATCACCCGGGAACTATAACAACCTCTAACTTCTTGAAACTCAGCCATTGATTATACCATGCCAAGAATCACCCGGGAACTATAACCTTGCTCATCGCATGAGCTGTGTTAATTGCATTATACCATAAAAACGTCGGTTTTGTCAACAATTATTAAACGTTATACTTGACAACTATAATAAAATATAGTAAAATTTAGGGAACAAGGCAGGATTTGAGGTGATTACAATGCTCGACAAAGTTCAATACTGGCTCGATTTAGCTGATGATGACGTGCTTACGGCAAAAGCATTATTAAACAGCGAACGTTTCTTACCGATGGGCTTTTTCTGTCATTTAATTGCTGAGAAAGCATTAAAGGCGGTTATAGAGCATAACACAGGCGAAGTTCCTCCGAAAATTCACGACTTGGAAAAGTTGGCTAAACGTGGTAATATCAGTGATAAATTATCAGAAGAGCAAGTGTCATTTTTAGATGAGCTTATGCCGCTTCATGTAGACGGGCGTTATCCCGAATACAAAGCAAACATATCAAAAACGCTCAATACCGAAAAATGCACGGAAATATTAGAGAAAGCGGAGGAGTTCTTATGCTGGATAAAACAAGAGTTAGGGAAATAGCACAGATGTATTCGGAAGAAGTTAAAAAAGTGTTAAATCCTAAATCGGTTATTCTTTTCGGCTCTTATGTCAACGGAAATCCTCATGAGTTCAGCGACATTGATATAGCAGTTTTGGTTGACGATGTTAAAGACGAGGATTGGTATGATGCCCGCATTTCATTATGGAAAGCACGTCGGAATAATGGGTTGATTGATGATTTTATTGATATAGAGCCGCATTTGTTAAACCCGAACCACGACCCGAGTGGTTTTGTTGCCCATGTTATTAAAACCGGGGAAGTTATTTATCAGATGTGATTTTTTTATGTATCTCTCCGCATATAATATCCCCCTCATTCAATAGGTCAAACCCGGCTAACATCGGGGGCATTTTACGCAAGACCGTTGTTTTTGAGGGAGTTTATTGAATTAGAAGAGTAAGTAATGGGGATTAAAATATAACACCAAAATATGTAAATTAAGTAAGGAAAGTAAATATGGAAGTAAAATTACCGGAAAAATTAGAATTACCACAATCTATAGATAAGGCAATTGAAAACTTGACAGATGAACCCACAGCAACAATCGGGAGTGGCTTTTCATCAATTTTTTCGTTGGTTTTTAATCCGCTCATTCATATAGCAGACAAGCAAAAGTTAAAGTACGCTCACAGTCTTGAAATTTACAAACATGAGTTAAATAATAAAATTAATGCAATACCAAGCGAGAACCATATTGAACCAAAACTACAAATTGTTGCACAAGCATTAGAGGATTCTAAATACTGTGTCGAAGAACCCGAGCTGAGAGAAATGTTTTCTAATCTTATTGCTTCCGCTTCCGATAAAACAAAAGCAGGTACAATACATCCTTCGTTCTCTAATATACTTAAACAAATGTCATCACAAGATGCTTTTGCTATTCAACAAATGAACCAATCGGATTCGTTTGCAATAGCAAAATTAATACAAAGAGACCCAAATAAAGAGGGCTTTTTCAACTTAACAGGAGATATATTGATACCCGAGTCATCTGATGTAACAAAAACAATCTCCTCGGACACTTTATCAAATCTGGTAGCCTTCGGATTAATTTGTATTAATTACAGCTATTATTTTACCGCAGAAGACAAGTATGAGATATTTGATAGATATGCAGAAGTAACCGGTTACAAATCTCGTGTTGAACGCGATGGCGGGATAATAGACATACAAAAAGGTGTTTGTGAATTAACGCCTTATGGAACTAATTTTTGCAAAGTCTGTATATCTTAACCACAAAAGGGCTTCTTCCGAAGCCCTTTCCCATATCTACTCAGCCTATCTATCAACCCACAACCGCATGTACCGTACTTTTACTAATTCCGAACGCCTTTGCTGCTGCTCTGACAGTTGCCTTATTTGCAATGATATACTGTCCCAAGCTAACACATCTTTCCTGTTTTGTTCCGAAATCGGAACTGATGTTCTTGTTATGTGTCACGTTCTCGCCCTCCGCATAAATTGCTAATACAATTAGAATTGTTTGTCAATCTATATGCGAAAAAGCTATAAAACATTACAAGACTGTCGTAATTAAAGAAACTTTTGCAAAGTACCTATTAATTCGTCAATATCAATCGGTTTACCGATATGAGCATTCATTCCCGCTTCAAGGCAGTTTTCCACATCTTCACGGAAAACATTCGCCGTCATGGCAATAATCGGTATAGACCCGGCTTTCGGGTGATTAACAGCCCGAATTTTACGAGTCGCCTCAAAACCGTCAACCTTAGGCATCTGAATGTCCATAAGAATCAAATTATAAGCGTCGGGCGATTTCTCGAACATAGCGATTGCTTCCTCACCGTTTTCGGCATAATCAATTTCCAGCATTGTAGGCTCTACAATCGCCTTGAAAATTTCACGGTTTATTTCAACGTCTTCCGCCAAAAGAATCTTATACCCCTTGAAAATATGGTTGAAATTCGTCTTTTCTTCCTCGTGAAGATTACCTATTCCTATCGCTTCATTGATTGCGTCAGCAATTGCAGACGGGAACAGCGGCTTGGACAAAAACTTGTCAACTCCCGCTTTTTTCGCTGTATCAGCCACACTGCTCCACTCAGCCGCTGAAATCATAATAATTATTGTGTGCTCGGGTGATTTAGACTTAGCCTTAATTTCACTCGCTAATTTAATGCCGTCCATATCCGGCATTTTCCAGTCAACGAAGTGTATGTCATACATACCATTTTCTCCGATAAGTGCCAATGCCTCCTGACCGCTCAAAGCGGTGTCGCAGTCTTTACCGAAACCTCGCATAACATCGGTGAAATAATCGAGAACATATTGGTCATCGTCCACCGCCATTATATTGATGTTACCCCAATTAACGCCGATTTCGGATAAATTGGGGGTGCTTTTTGAACCGCGTTTAGCTTTAAACGTGAACCGGAATTTTGAACCCTTACCCGGCTCAGACTCAAGCCCTATACTTCCACCCATCATTTCCACAATACTTTTTGAAATAGCCAGTCCCAATCCCGTGCCGCCGAACTTACGGGCTGTTCCTGCCTCAGCCTGCTGGAACGATTGGAAAAGCCGCTTTTGCTGCTCGGGAGTAACGCCTATACCGCTGTCTGTAACTGTTACCTGTATTGTATATTCATCGTCTTCTTTACTTATGAAGCGGGTGTCAAGAACAATACTTCCCCCCTCAGGCGTGAACTTAACTGCATTACCGAGCAAGTTGGTAATAATTTGAGCAAGTCGGTGGTCGTCGCTAATCAGTGTCCTCGGAATAGAATCGTCGATATGCACTGTCAGCCTTTGATTTTTCTCATCAGCACGGAACGCAATAATATTAACAACACGCTGAAGCATTTTCTCAAAATCAAATTCCTCATACGACAGCTCGAATTTGTTCGCCTCAATTTTCGACATATCTAAAATATCGTTGATTACACCCAACAAATGCTGTGAGGCATTCTCGATTTTCGACAGGCAATAGTCTTTCCGCTGTAAATCAGATGCAGACTTCCCGATATACGTCATTCCGATAATGGCGTTCATCGGCGTGCGAATTTCATGGCTCATGTTAGAAAGGAACTGGCTTTTGGCTTCATTCGCCTGCTGTGCTTTCTGTGTCGCTTCTCTGAGTGCAGTTTCACCCCTACGCATAGAGAACGCTCCCGCAAGAATAGAACCCGCCATAGTAACAAGTCTGAACTCACCCTCTGTCCAGTCTGCCTGCTCGAATGTTGTGGCGAATACTAAATATCCTGCTCTTGCACCCTCCACCATAAGCGGAATGTAACAAAAGCTCTTTTCCTCAAGCGAAGTACCCGGATTGGCTTGGAACACATTCACCGCCGCTTTTTCGTAATAACAACCCGTTTCTTCAGCTTTATCAAGAATAGGCTTCATCACTTCATATTTAAGAGTCCGCCCCAAAACCTTCGGAGTTTCCTCGTTTATTACACTTTCATGAATACAGCACAGCGAATTATCCTGTTGAAATTCCAAAATAATCGCTCTGTCCGTATTAGTGAAGTCACGCAGCTCATACAATGCGTTATCAATCAACACATCAAAATCATAAGGCTGTGTGAACGGCACCGAGAACTTCGATATAAATTCCTGTGCCCTCAACTCGGTTTCATTCGCCGCAAGAAGTGCCTCCTCACTCTTCTTACGTGAATACGCTCCCGCTATAATCGAGCCTGCCATAGTCGCAAGCCTAAATTCACCCTCAGCCCAGTTAGCTTCCTCAAACATGGTGAAGAAAACGAGATAACCCGCTCTGCTCCCGCCAATCATCAAAGGTATATAACAAAAACTCTTTTCATCAAGAGATGTGCCGGGGTGTTTTTGGAACACCTGAACCGCCGCTTTTTCATAATAACAGCCGGTTATATCCGCTTCAACAAGAATAGGCTTCATTATTTCATACGTCAGCAAACGCCCCATAACCTTCGGAGTATCATCATTTATAACATTTTCATGCGTACAGAGCAACGATTTATCCTGTTGAAACTCTAAAATAATCGCCCTGTCCGTTCCGGTAAAGTCCCTAAGCTCATACAATGCATGCTTAATTAACTCATCGAAATCATACGATTGTGTAAAAGGCACCGAGAACGTCGATATAAATTCCTGTGTGCGAAGCTCAGCCTCTCTCGCCGCAAATAAAACATCCTCGCTCCTTTTTCGGGAATATGCTCCCGCAATAATCGAACCCGCCATAGTCGCTAAGCGAAACTCACCCTCCGCCCAGTTAGCCTCCTCAAACATGGTGAAGAAAACGAGATAACCTGCTCTGTTTCCGCCGATTGTCAAAGGTATATAACAAAAACTCTTCTCCCCCAAATTGGTGTCGGGGTATCTGTGAAAATAACGTGATGCCGCTTTTTCATAAAAACAGCCGGTTCTGTCCGCCTTATCGGAAATAGGCTTCATGGTTTTATGGGTCAGCGAACGCCCTAATACTTTCGGGGTTTCCTTATTAATAACGTCCTCATGGGTGCATAAAAGCGAACCGTCACTTTGAAACTCTAAAATAATCGCCCTGTCGGTATTGGTGAAGTCCCTAAGCTCATACAATGCGTCATTGATTAATTCATCGAAATCGTAGGACTGTGTAAAAGGCACGGAGAATTCCGATATAAACTTCTGCGTGCGTAATTCCGCTTCATTCGCCGCAATAAGGAAGTCCTCGCTCTTTTTCCGGGAATACGCACTCGCAATAATCGAACCCGCCATGGTGGCAAGCTGAAACTCACCCTCTGCCCAGTTAGCCTCCTCGAACATTGTAAAAAATACAAGATACCCCGCCCGACTTCCCCCGATTGTCAAGGGTATATAACAGAAGCTTTTCTCACCCAAATCGGTGTCGGGGTGTCTGAGGAAATAGCGGGAAGCCGCCTTTTCATAGAAACAGCCTGTCCTGTCTGCCTTTTCAAGAATGGGCTTCATCATTCGGAAAGCTAAGGAATGCCCCATAACCTTCGGTGTATCCTCGGTTATAACATCTTCATAGGTGCAGAGGAGTGAGCCGTCGGGTTGAAACTCCAAGATAATCGCCCTGTCGGTATTAGTAAAATCACGCAACTCATACAACGCATTGTCGATTAAATCATCAAAATCATACGGCCGTGTGAACGGCACAGAGAATTCCGACATAAACTCCTGCGTGCGTAATTCTGCTTCATTCGCCGCATGAAGGATTTCTTCACTCTTTTTACGGGAATATGCCCCCGCTATAATCGAGCCTGCCATAGTCGCAAGCCTAAATTCACCCTCTGCCCAATTCGCCTCCTCAAACATGGTGAAGAAAACGAGATAACCCGCCCTGTTCCCCCCGATTGTCAAGGGTATATAACAGAAGCTTTTCTCACCCAAATCAGCGTCGGGGTATCTGAGGAAATGGCGTGAGGCTTCTCTTTTATAAAAACAGCCGGTATTATCCGCTTCATCGAGTATGGGCTTCATAACCTCATAAGCGAGCGAACGGTTCAGCACTTTCGGAGTTTCGGCGTTAATAACACTCTCATAGGTACACAACAATGAGTCGTCCGCTTGAAACTCTAAAATAATAGCTCTGTCTGTTTTAGTAAAATCACGCAGCTCATACAATGCATTATCAATTAACTCCTCAAAATCATAAGGCTGCGTAAACGGCACAGAAAACTTTGAAATAAATTCCTGTGTCCTCAGCTCAGCCGCCGCACCGGAAGCGATATTTTTCTTATCCATAGCATTTTTTCCTTTTCAATTTCAACAAGCAAATATTAATACATAATCATACCATATAATAACCCGTCCTGTCAAGCAGGGTCAAGAATGACAGTTTTTACATTAAGTGCCTGTGATATATCCTCAACCGTCATTGAATCTAAGGTAAGCCCGTCTGTGTTGAACATATTCGGAGGAAGCCACAATTCCTCGCCCAAGTCCTCCCTTTTCAACTGATTAATAATGTCAATCCCCGTTAAAAGCCCCGAAACGGTGACGCTCTCCCCAAAAAACTCATTACGCACAGCGTACACCCTCGCCGCTCCCCCAAACACTCTCTTAATTAAAGGATAAGCCGCCACCCCTGTAGCAATCGAAATCCTGCGTAATTGTGCATTGTGCATTGTGCATTGTGCATTGTCAAAGTATGCCCACATACCCACACCATTCTCATATTGGGGGAAACTGCCGTAATATTCATAATCGGGGAGGGGCTTCTCTGCGGTTAAATAAAACTCGTCTGCGGCGAACACTCTTTCATATTTCTCGGTAACTCGGATTATTTTTGCAGCTTCTTCCTTGTTGAAACAGCGAAGTTTGGGCAGGTTATCACGGAATTTCGTCAACCCCACAGGAACACAAGCGATACTTTCTATTGAGGGATACCCTGTTAATACATCGAGGGAACGTATCAACTCTTCACCGTCGTTTATCCCCGGACACAGAACAAGCTGGCAATTCATGGAAATACCCGCCTCAGCAAAGCGGTACAGGGTGCTTAACGCCTCTCCCGCCTTAGGATTACCCATCATAAAACTGCGTAATTCCGGATTAACAGTATGCACAGACACATTCACAGGGGTTCGCATACTGATAATTCTGCCAACGTCCCCCTCACTCAGATTAGTCAAAGTAATATAATTCCCTTGGAGGAAGCTTAGACGGGAGTCATCGTCTTTGAAATACAGAGATTCCCGAAGCCCTTGGGGAAGCTGGTCAATAAAGCAGAAAATGCAGTTATTCCCGCAGTTACGCTTATTATCCATAAGAAACGTCTCGAATTCCAGCCCAAAATCCTCATCCGCATAGAACATATAGTCAAGAACATCGTTGATTTCATGACCATTTATGGAATTTAATGTCATTCCCACCCGATAACCCGCTCTTTCAGCAGGTGAACCCGGAAGCACATTTTTAATATTAACAGGCATAATTTTCCCTCCTTTTTGTACATTATAACATAAAAAGCATGACATTTGTGTAAAGAGTAACAAAAAAAACATTTACATGTTGACTTTTTACAAAAAGTATGCTTTAATTATTGTTAAGTTTATAAATAAGCATTATAAATTCAATCTAAGGAGAAAATAGAATGAAAAACTTAAAAGTAAAAGCAAAATTAATGGTTGGATTCCTGTTTGTCATTGCGTTCACCGTCGTTGTAGGCGTAGTCGGCGTCATCGGAATGAGCACCATTACCGGAAAACTCGACAATATGTACAACGAGCAAACACTGCCGTTGGAATACATTGCCATCGCTAAAGAGGCAATGCAAGCCACACAGGTTGCCACTCGTGAAATGGTGGTCTATTCCTACAGAGAAGACTTGGCAGGGATTGACAGAGCGTATGACAGAGCTAAGAAAAGCATGGTGTACTTAGAGGAATACTTAGATAAATACGAGGATACATTAACTAAAGACTCGAAAATCGAAGGCGTTTTCTCAAGTGCCCGCTCATCGTATGAAAAAGAAATGAAACCCGCGATTGCAAGCTTATATGATGCCGCTAAAATTAACGATTCGGGCGAGATTAACAGGCTTTTGGATATATGTCGTGATTCAAGCGAAACGGTTATTGACGCTTTCGGCGAATGTATGGATTACAAGATTGAAAACGCTGACGAAGCAGCAGTAGCAGGTCAAAAATTATCAACCACTTTATTAATCGTACTTATTGCAGTAATCGTTCTTGCAATCATAATCGCCATCTCAATGGCACTTTACGTTTCCGGATTAATCGTAAATCCGCTCATACCCATTAAAAATTACATGGTTCAAGCGGGAACAACCGGTAAAGTCTCACTCACCCCGCAGGAAACAGAGCAATTCAACAAATACGCCAGAGGGCAGGACGAAATTGCACAAACCATTGCGGCATGTAGAGATTTCGTTGAACTCGTTCACCACATTGAACAAGACATGGAAAGAATTGCAACCGGTGACCTTACTGTAGACATTCACGTTAAATCGGCTACCGACGAGTTAGGTAATCACCTTAGGTCATTAGAAGGCAAGTTTAACGACTCACTCGGGGAAATCAACTCCTGTGCTGACCAAGTAAGTGATGCATCAAGGCAAATTTCCGACGGTGCACAAAGCCTTGCACAAGCCTCCACCGAGCAAGCGGCTTCCGTTCAGGAACTCTCCAGCTCCATTCAAGACATGTCCGGTCAGATTAAAGACACTGCTGAAATGGCAGGCAAATGTGCGGGGCTGTCCTCAGAAATCAAGAACAAGGCAGAAACCGGCACAAATCAGATGGAAAGCCTCATGAACGCCGTTCGTGAAATCGCCGAAGCGGGAAGCCAAATCGAAAAAGTTATCAAAGTTATCGACGATATTGCGTTCCAGACGAATATTCTTGCACTTAATGCGGCAGTTGAAGCGGCAAGAGCGGGCAGTGCAGGTAAAGGCTTCGCAGTTGTTGCGGAGGAAGTTAGAAACCTTGCTTCTAAGAGTGCTGAGGCGGCGAAGAACACATCGGGCTTAATCGAAAACTCGATTAATAAAGCAAACTTAGGATTAAACTTAGCCACCGAAACCTCCGACTCATTAAGAGAAATCGTTGACGGAATTAACAATAACGCCGACATTATCGCACAAATTGCAGAATCCTCCGACAGTCAGGCGATTGCTATATCTCAGCTTAACATAGGTGTTGAGCAAATCGCTAACGTGGTTCAGCAAAACAGTGCAACTGCAGAGCAAAGTGCGGCGGCGGCTGAGGAAATGAACGGGCAGACCGATGTGCTTAAAAACCTTTGTGCACAGTTCAAAACTAACTAAAACCAACAGAACATACTTTAAGGCTGGGGATTTTCCCCAGCCTTTGTTTTGTGTAACCTTAATTGTCAATTGTTCGTCAATTGTACATTGTCAATTGTTCGTCAATTGTCCGTCACGCTTCCTTTTGAGCAATAATTTCACGCCCTTTATAGAAACCGCAGCTTTTGCACACTCTATGCGGGGTTTTAAGCTCGCCGCAGTTGGTACAAGTCGAAAAAGCCGGTGCAGACAACTTCTCCACCTCTGAACGCCTTTTATCTCGTCTTGCTTTAGAAACTTTCCTTTTTGGAACTGCCATGAGGACACCTCTCTCTATTTGTTAATAAATGACACGAATGTTATTATAGCACAGAAAAAAAATCTTGTCAATGGTTTTTATAAATATTTTTTCATAGCCTCCGGCAAGTCGTTCTCGTCCTCAGAAATGGTGAACACCACCTCAGTATCTCCCGAAACCGAGTGAATCCCCGCAAACATTTTCTCGACCTTTTCCATGTCCCTGCCGATAATCCGCAAAATCCCGTCAATAAATATGTGCGTGCAGTCATAGTCGGAGGCTAAAATCCCGCCCACGAAACCGAACATAGCGTTATACTCGGTTATGTTATAATCCTCGATGTTAATCAGCCGAACATCATGCTTAACGTGAGAATTCAGCGAGTTCCCGACTTGGATTGCCACTAAGTTACCGTTGCTGATTTTCCTCTTTGCCTTGATTTCCTCAATTAACAGCTTGGTCTTCCCCGAACCCCTTTTTCCTGAGATTAATTTAATCATGGCTTTTTTACCTCCCAATATATTTATTATGAATTAAGTTTTTGAATTTGTGCTTCAAGTGCCGCCTTATCGGCTTCATATCCCGGTTTTCCTAAAAGTGCGAACATATTCTTCTTATACGCTTCAACCCCCGGCTGGTCAAACGGGTTGACCCCCAATATATAACCGGACAAGGCACACGCTTTCATAAAGAAGAACAAGAGATACCCCAAGTTAAACTCATCTAATTTATCAAGCTCAAGAATAATATTCGGGACACCGCCCTCAGTATGTGCCAAAAGTGTACCAAGAAACGCCTTTTCACTTACGTTTGACATGTTTTGGTCAGACAAAAAGTTCAACCCGTCTAAATTATCTGCATCGTTTTCCAAAAAGAAGTCGTTGTCGGTGTTTTTGAACTGCACAACAGTTTCAAAAATAATATTACTTCCCTCTTGAATAAACTGCCCCAACGAGTGCAAATCCGTCGAAAACGTAGCAGAAGCAGGGAACAAGCCCTTCCCGTCCTTACCGTCACTCTCCCCGAATAATTGCTTGAACCACTCGTTCATCATCATGAAAAAGTTTTCATAAGCGACAAGCATTTCCACCGAGAAGCCCTTGCGTGCCAATATATTACGAAGTGCCGCATATTTACAGCAAGCGTTTTTATTTAAATCAGTGTCTTTAAGTTCGTCCATTGCCGCCTTAGCACCTGCCATAAGTGCGTCAATATCACACCCGGCAACGGCAATCGGGAGCAGACCTACCGCTGTCAGCACCGAATACCTACCGCCCACGTTATCAGGAATTACGAATGTTTCATAACCCATCTTGTCAGATAACTCTTTAAGTGTCCCCCTCGCCTTATCGGTAACAGCGAAAATGCGGTTCTTTGAATCGGCACCATATCGTTCCTCAATGAGCTTCTTAAACACACGGAACGCCAGTGCAGTTTCGGTAGTCGTTCCGGATTTTGAAACCACAATAACCGAGAAATCCCTCCCCTCGACTAACGACAAAACCTCGTTCATGTATGTCGGGCTTATACTGTTCCCTGCAAAGTATATCTCGGGTTTAAAGCGTGAGTTATACAGTGACCCCCGTAACGCCTCAATAACCGCCCTTGCACCGAGGTAAGAACCGCCTATCCCTAAAACAATGACAACCTCGCTTTGGCTTTTAATCTTTTCGGCGGCAGCTTTAATCCGTTTAAACTCGTCCTTGTCATAATCTGCGGGAAGAGTAAGCCAGCCCAAAAAATCGCTCCCCGCACCATTGCCCGAGTGTAATGCGTCAAGTGCCGCTTTACAGGACGGTGCAATGTGGGAAAGCTCATTTTCGTTTATGAAACTCTTGAGATAATTAGTGTTAAGTTTTACAGCCATAATTTCATAATCTCCTTAATGATTCTCATTAAACCTATTATATATCATAAAGGAATTTTTTTCAAGTGTTTTTTAGAAATCTTTTCTAAAAAATAAAGAAATCTTTTATTAAATTTGTGAAACACTTCCAAAAGGTCATTTTAGGGGCATTATGTGCCGCAACGATATAACTTTCATAAACCACCTCCCCGTCGAGTGTTCCGGTAATTGTTCCCACCGGCTGATTTTTTAAGATGGGTGCGGTCACTTTTTCGGGGAGGTATATTTCATATTTCACCGAACCCCCCCTACCTTTGGGTATAACTATGCTCGTATTACTTTCCTCAATAACGGCAAGTTCCCGCTCCAACCCATCTAATAAATGAACATTGTCGAATTCTGTCTTGGTGTCGGGTCGATATAATTCATAATTCTCAAAGCCATAGTCAAGTAATTGCTCGGAAAGGTCAACCCTGCCCTCTTCATTTTTACACCCCATAACAACACTTATGAGCCGCATATCATTCCTCAATGCCGAAGTAGACAGGCAGAACCCCGCATTATCGGTTGTCCCCGTTTTAATTCCCTCTACACCTTTATAATATAAAGCTAACTTATTAGTATTCACCAGCTGGGTTTCACGCTCAGTACCGGTTCTGACCGAGTCTAACCGGGTAAGCATAAACTCGGCGAAATGAATATAGTTCCCCTCACGCATTAATGCACTTGACATAATTGCGACATCGTATGCCGAGGTATAATGCTCGGGGTGGTCAAAACCGGTGACATTCACAAAATTGGTATTTTGTATTCTCAGTGTATGGGCTTTGCGGTTCATCTCCTGAGCGAATTTCTCCTCAGAACCGCTTATGTGAACTGCCAAAGCCACTGCCGCATCATTCGCCGAAGAAATCACTACTGCTTTGACTAAGTCATTAACCGACATAACCTCACCCGGCTCAAGCCATATAACCGAGCCGTCGACACCGTAAACGCTTTCGGTCACGGTTACATTTTCGTCAAAAGAAAGCCTACCCGCATTTATTTCCTCTGCGATTAATAATAACAGCATAATCTTAGTCAATGAAGCGGGTGAAAGCCGTTCATGTGCATTATACTCATTAAGCACCCGTCCCGTTGACGCCTCAATGAGAATATAGGCATTACACGAGATTTCCGCCGATGAAACAAGCGTCAAAAGATTAATTGAAATAATCATCGCTAATAAAAAAGCCAGTTTTTTCATAATGTCACCTCTTGTACATTTTATGAAACAACTTGTCTAAAATATTACTATGATTAAAGAACGAATTAAAATACCGATACTTTTCTTAGCCGGAGGAGCGATTTACGGCTTAGTAGAAATATTAGCACGGGGCTGGACACATATATCAATGTTTATCGTCGGCGGAATCTGCTTTATTCTCATAGGCGGAATGAACCAATATATAAAGCGTGACATTCCCATTGCCGCACAAATGCTCATCTCGGCGGGAATTATCACGCTGTTAGAGTTGATAACCGGCGTTATCGTCAACCTGTGGCTCGGGTTAGAGGTGTGGGACTACAGCCACCAAAACTTTAACTTCTTAGGGCAGATATGCCTGCACGCTACGTCGCTGTGGGTGTTCCTGTCACTTGCGGGAATTGTGATTGACGATTTTGCAAGGTGCAGAATGTTCGGGGAGGAAAGAGTGAGTTATCGGTTACTGCCGTAAGTGGGAGGGTATAACCCTCCCTTAACATTTCATATAACCTGTGGTATTATCAATCATTGTTTAATTCATTTCAAGTTTTTATTGCTTTTCAAGTTGATTTGTGTTATAATAGCCGAGTAGATTAATAAGGAGACTTTTATATTATGATAAGACAAATAACTCTTAAAGATTATGATACCGTGTTAACGGTAGTACGAGAGGCTTTTTGGGATTTGTATAAACCGGGGTGTGAAGACCATTTTCTCGTAAGTAAAATACTAAATCACCACGACTTTATTCCCGAACTTTCTTTCGTGATTGAAAAGGACGGAGAAATTGTAGGGAGCATATTTTATACTCATTCAAAAGTTATTGACAGTAATGGAAATGAACATAAAACAATAACCTTCGGCCCCGTGTGCATTTTACCGTCCCTGCACCGCAAAGGTTTTGGCAGGGCTTTAATTACACATTCTGTCAATGAAGCAAAACGACTTGGATTCAACGCCATAATCATATGCGGTTATCCTTATCATTATCATACTTACGGATTTGAGGGAGCGAAAAAATACGGTATATCAATGGATGGAGGATTTTACACAGGGCTTATGGCTCTGCCTCTATATGACGGTGCTCTCAACGGCATTTGCGGAAATATACATTTTAGCGATTGTATGGAAGTTGACCCGCTTGAAGCAGAGGAATTTGATAAGAAATACCCTTACAAGGAAAAGCGGGTATTGCCGTGTCAAGCTGAATTTGAAAAAGCCTGCGACGAAATAGACGAAAAAGATTATACGTTAAAATATAACTAAGTTTTCTTTTTCAAAAACTTTCGAAGCGTATAGAATAATTTCGCAACATCAATCGGTTTACCTATGTGACCGTTCATTCCGGCGTTGAGGCACTTCTCCACATCTTCAGCGAAAACATTAGCAGTCATAGCAATAATCGGTATTGTTTTCGATTTCGAGTGGCTCGCCGCCCTTATTGAACGGGTTGCTTCATATCCGTCCATTACCGGCATTTGAACATCCATAAGTATCAAGTCATAATAATCAGCATTACTCTTAAACATTTCAACTGCCTGTGCCCCGTTTACAGCACAATCTATATCAACTCCGGTATCTTTAAGTAATGCGATTGCAATCTCACGATTAATTTCCACATCTTCCGCTAAAATTATTTTGCACCCTGAAAAAATCCCGTCAATATCAAGATTATCAGATTTGCTCTCCACTGCATCGACTTTGCCGTCTTCCGATAATGCCGATGCTTTTTCAATCGGGCATTTCGCCTTAAAAGCAAACGAGAAAACAGAACCTTTTCCAACCTCAGACTCAATCTCAATATTCCCGCCCATCATTTCAACTATACTTTTAGTAATTGCCAGTCCAAGCCCCGTCCCGCCGAACACTCTCGTCGTGCCCGAATCAGCCTGTTGAAACGAATCAAACAATGCGGCTTGATTTTCTTTACTTATGCCTATTCCCGTATCCGTAACAGTAATTTTTATTGTATATTCACCGTTTTTCTCACCAATAAGTTTTGCGTCAAGTCTGACAGAGCCGTTTTTGGGAGTAAACTTAACAGCGTTACTTAAAAGATTGGTTATAACCTGTGCTAACCGCTGGTCATCACCGACTAACTTTTGCGGTATATCCTTATCTATGTAGACAGTTAAGCTCTGATTCATTTCATCAACCTTAAACGAAATAATGTTAATAACACAATGAATCATTTTCTCAAATTCAAAATCCACATAAGACAGCTCAAACTTGTTAGCTTCAATTTTCGATAAATCCAAAACATCGTTAATTACACCCAATAAATGCTGTGAAGCGGTTTCGATTTTCTTAAAACAATAATCCTTACGAGACATATCATGGGTAGATTTGCCGATGGTTGTCATACCGATAATGGCGTTCATTGGTGTCCGCATTTCGTGTGACATATTCGAGAGAAACCGACTTTTAGACATGCTGTCATTTTCACTTTGAATAGCTTTTTTATTATATAAACGCATACCGAAGAACCCTGTCAAAACCGAAACAAAAAGCAGACAAAACAAAGAAAATTCCATAATTCTCATGTAGTTACGCATGGAAATAAAAACTTCATCGCTTATGTCAACCCCTGCCCCGCAATAAACCGTACCGTCGGGGTTAAACACCGGCACCACAGCAGTGAGAAGCCCGTCCCAAGATTCGGTATACTCTCCTAATTCTGTTACCCAACTTTCACCGGCTGCAATTTTGAGAGCGGCTTCACCGGAAATCTCATCACTATCGAGCGAAAAGAAGAGTTCGGGGTGTACCATATATTCTTCGTCTTCATCGTTGTCGATAATGTATTGAATGTAGTCGCCCCCGTCATAACGCCAGTAGTACACGTATAGAACCGCAGTTTCTTCTGCGAAATTCTGTAATTTCGCTCGTATTTCTTCCCACTCGGGTCTTTCCATATCTTCCGCCGTATGGAACAAATCCAACTCCTCCACCGTAAGGTAAGTCGAGGCACGCTGAGCCGCAACCAGTAAATGGTTTTGAATGCTGTCAATTCTTTCCTGTTCAATATTTTTAATAAAAAAAGTAAATATCACAGCGACAATCAACATAACTATTGAAGATGAAAAAAACAATACATAAACAAAAGAGAACTTAAAGTCTGCCTTTTTTATAATCTTCTTCATAATTTCAACCCACCTTATTTGCTTTGTTTGTCCATAATTTTTTTATATTATAACATAGTATTAATAATTTTGTCAACATTTTGAAACTTTTTACCTTTCCGAACTGTTTTAATGATAAATAAGAAAGAGGATTCCGCACATGAAAAACCTAATCTGCCTGCTTATAATTGCTACTGTTTGTGTATTACTAATAGGTTGTTCCGAAACCACAATGTACACACCGAACAATGACATGGCATTTGTCACCGGATTAATGGAAAACGCAAAACCGGAAGAAAGTGCGTTGAAATTTTATTGTTATGACAACGACGGTATACGTACCTCTACAATTTTTATCAAAGATACAATTCAAGAAATATTAGACGGATTAAACGCTGTTAAAGCATACGAGATTATTGATTGGTCTTTAGATGATATATCACTCCCGATTTACGGATTTGAAATAAAAGGCAAAAACAATTGGCTTATGTCTGTGGCTTGGACTAATGGTGTTTGGATTACCCAAGACGGAAAAGCATACACGTTTGATTATGATTTTAAAAATCTTGAACAGAGTTATTTCCGCAACAGTAATAAGCTGTCTTGTTTCAGCTTTTTCCCATGTTCACGTTTGTTGACACAAAATGAAAAAGGCTGGAATTCTTCATTGCTTTCTCCCGCAGAAATGTTAAACCCTCCGCATGATGTAACTGTGTCATATAATTCACATAATACTGATACTATTTCAGTAAACTATATGAATAACAGCGGCTCTGAATGGTTATACGGGGAAGGATTTAGGTTGCAAGTTTTATTAAATGATATATGGTACAACATTTGTGCTACACTAAAAAGGGTGTTTCAGAGAAACACCACTACAATACACGCAACCGCCCTGTTTGCGACACATTCAGAAGATTTTGCGTAGCGGGATAATCCCGCAGAAGGAGGACAAAATG
>WQXO01000023.1 GCA_009784825.1 Oscillospiraceae bacterium | reverse complement strand
GTACCAACCGGTTATATAACACCGCAACCTTTTGAATTTACAGCATTGTTAGACGGCACGATTACACGTAATTGGTATAACCATTCTATACCCAAAGGCAGCATCACCATTACAAAAACAGAAACAGGCACAGCACCCGGGCGAAATGTTCCCATAAGCGGGATTGAATTCACTTTATACAAAGGCACTGCACCTATAGCAACCGCAACCACTGATGAAAACGGCGTTGCTGTATTCAATAATCTCGATGTTGATGTTGTATTAACTCATAGCGGGAGCAATCTCTACCACACTCTCACGATTAACTCCACAGCGTATACAGTTAAGGAAACAAATTCACCGGGATATGTTGAGGACACCTCCGACCATACTTTCACGTTGACGGGTACAACCTTAAATCAAACCAAAACTATAACTAATGCCCCGCTTGTTTATGATGTCACAATTAAAAACGTAAACAACTGGCGAATTCCGCTTGAAGGCGGCGAGTTTCTGCTTAGCGACACCACTGATACAAGCACACTTACTTTTACGGCTACAGGAGCTGCAAACGGGTCTGTTTCGTTCACGGGTGTTCCGCACGGAGTTTATGAAATAACTCAAACCAAAACCCCCGACGACCATTTCTCGAATTCCGCTATATACACTGTAACCGTCAGCCGAAGCGGTGTTGTCACCACCGATATGACGCATGACGAATTCGTCAACAGCTTCTCGAATTCTGCAGGTGTGACAATTACTCTTATCAACAGTAATACGAAACAGCCGATTCCCGGTGTGACGTTCACAATTAAAGAGGGCGATGATTTTTACACCTATTCAGATGCAACCGATGCAAGCGGCGAGGTTGTTTTCCCCGGATTAATGCAAGAGCGGGATTTCGTTATAGCCATAACCATGCCGAGCGGGTATCAACAGGGGTTAATGACATACGATATAACAGGATTAGATGCAGACTATTTCATTGACTGGGAACTTACTCCCATTCCGCCTGCTCCGCCAAGCTTGCCGATAGAAACGACTGAACCACCGGAGGACACGACCGAACCACCGGCTGACAATCCCGATACAATGGACGAGAAAATCTATCTGCCACAGCTTCCGCAAGGTTATTATGTCGTGTTAGTCGCAGAAAACATATATCAAGTCTTTAACAGCGATGGGGTGCTGATTGGATACATCAATGTACCGCTCGGAATACCGTTGTTTGATTTTGATATAATGAGTAACATCATAAGCGTTGACGAATACGCCCAGCTTTCACAACCCATCGAGGACAATCCGAGAACAGGAATTCCGATGGAAGCAATTGCGATTATTCCCGCATTTTTGATAGTTATTATAACAAAAAAACGCAGAATGCGGATAAAACCATAATTTTTTAATTAAACTATTGCAAAAAAATATTCTTTTTGGTATAATGAACCATATATAATTTGTTAAATAATAGAAAGGGTTCATATTATGCGACTTATAACACGTTCAGATTTTGACGGACTTGCCTGTGGTGCTTTGCTTCTTGAAGCAGGAATAATCGACAATTACACGTTTGCCCACCCGAAGGACTTGCAGGATGGGTTAGTCCCTGTAACTGAGGACGATTGTTTAGCCAATGTTCCTTTTGTGGAGGGGTGCGGGCTATGGTTTGACCACCATTCATCGGAGCATGAACGAAACGAGTTTAAAGGGAAATATGAGGGTGAGAGCCGCCTTGCACCGAGCTGTGCCCGTATTATTTATGAATACTACGGCGGACGGGAGCGTTTCCCACAGTTCGATGACCTGATGGTTGCCGTCGACAAGGTAGACTCCGGCGATTTAACCCGTGAGGAAATCTTAAATCCGGAGGGCTGGATACTTGTCGGATACTTAATGGACCCGAGAACAGGGTTGGGGCGTTTCCGTGATTTTACAATAAGCAACTATCAGCTTATGGAAAAACTGCTGATTTGCTGCAGAACCATGACAACGGCGGAAATCTTGGACTTGCCCGACATAAAAGAAAGAATTGAGTTATATAACGAGCAAACCGAATTGTTTAAGGGAATGGTTGCCGAGCATACAAAGATTGAAAGAGATGTGATAATCACCGATTTGCGTGGAGCAAACCCGATTTTCACAGGAAACCGTTTCTTAATTTACAGTTTGTACCCCGACCAGAACATTTCTGCGTGGATTGTATCGGGGAGAGGTGGGTTAGGCTGTGCGGTTGCTGTGGGGTATTCTATCCTTAACCGTTCGAGCAACGTCAATGTAGGTAAGCTGATGTTGAAATACGGCGGCGGCGGGCATAAAATGGTGGGAACCTGCCAGTTCTCCGACGAAACAATGGTTGAACAGTTACCCAAGCTGTTGCATGAATTGGTTCACTATGATGAATTATACGGAGCGTAAAATAAATGCATAAATTTACAGATAATATAAAAAAAGTAATTATAGGAAAAGACAGTGAAGTCGCCGTATTAACGGCGGCTTTGCTTGCAAAAGGGCATGTTCTCATTGAAGATGTCCCCGGAACAGGCAAAACTGTTCTTGCGAAAGCCGCCGCCAAAAGCATTAACGCCGAGTTCAAGCGGGTGCAATTCACACCGGACTTGCTCCCCTCCGACATAACAGGTATTAACTTTTTCAACATGAAGTCGCAGGAGTTTATTCTGAAAAAAGGCTCGGTCTTCACAAATATCCTCTTAGCCGATGAAATCAACCGTGCCACTCCGAGAACCCAGTCGGCACTTCTCGAATGTATGGAGGAGCGGCAGGTTACTATTGATGGGGAAACCCACGCCTTAGCCGAACCGTTCATGGTAATTGCCACGCAGAACCCGGTTGAAATTCAAGGAACATACCCACTACCGGAGGCACAGTTAGACAGGTTTTTAATCAGGCTGACACTCGGTTATGCGGACAGGAAATCCGAAATATCGGTTCTTGAAAGCATCGGTTCAACCCACCCGTTAGACGAGTTAGAGGCAGTAATAACCGCTGAGGAACTGAAAGCCGAGCAGGAGAAATGTGCTAATGTTTTAGTCGGCTCAGCCGTTCGTGAGTATATCGCCGACATAGGTGAAGCCACCCGAACTAATGAACGAATTCGCCTCGGTTTAAGCACACGGGGACTGCTCGCTTTAAAGAAAACCGCTCAAGCGTTAGCCTACCTGAACGGGAAAACCTTCACCTCACCGAAAGACGTTAAGGAGGCGGCGATATACGTAATCCCTCACAGAATATTAGCACGGGATTATTCCGACAGAAACACGGTTGAAATCGTAAAAGATATTTTAAATAAAGTAGCAGTACCAACGGAAAAAACACAATAGGCGGAAGTATATGGAAATCATCGCTTTACTAATCATCGTTTTCATTGTTATATTCACAGAAACCGCAGTTTACCGAAAATACGCTTTATACGGGATAAAATACCGTGTTTACTTAAGCAAAACTGAAGCGTATGAGGGTGACGAAATCGAAATCATCGAGGAAGTCACCAATAACAAGCTGTTACCTGTTCCGTGGTTGAAATCAGAAATTTTCACCTCACGTTGGCTTGACTTTGTCGGAACAAAAGCAAACACCGCCGCAAATACCCGTTTCGTGCCGAGTGTATTCGCTTTGCGTCCTTATCAAAAGTGTGTGAGGACATGGAGGGTAAAATGCCTTAAACGAGGCGTGTTCAGCTTAGAGGACACGTCCATCGTCACTTGCGACATATTCGGATTTGTAACACGCTCCGTCAACATCAAGGTCAATGAAACCGTAACCGTCCTCCCCCGCCCTGTTTATTACGTTAAGAGTGACTTTTCATATAAGCTGTTCTACGGGAACGCCATAACCCGCCGTTTCATCTGTGACGACCCCTTTATAATATCGGGAGCAAGGGAGTATTCCGGGTTTGAACCGGTCAGCCGAATCCACTGGAACTCCACAGCACGGGAAAATCGGCTGATGGTATATAATAACGATTACACCACCGAAAACACGGTTCTTGTTATTATGAACATGCAAAGGCGTGAAGGGGGGAATGTCGTCCCCGCACTACCAAACGATATTGAGCTTTACATAAAAATCACTGCCGCCATATTAGACACCTGTGCAAGCTCGGGATTCCGCTCAGGGTTTGCCGCAAGTGGCGGAAACCAATTCGGGTTTACAGAGTTCCCCGCCGATAAAATCTACTCTCACATCGAAATTCTCAGAGGGCTGGCAGCACTCGACGAACAGGAATGTTACATTGACATTTGCGACACAATAAACCGAATCAATTTCAAAAACTACACCGACATAGTGATTATAACCTCATTTTTATCCAAACGCCTGTTAAAAACCGCCAACCGATTAAATCAAGCGGGTTTAAACGTGATATTCTACTCGGACAGGTTCGAGGACACCGAAAACGAACAGGAACACTCTCAATACAAGATTCTGCCCATTAAAAGGAAATAGTGATGAAATCAGGCGTACTTTTCTTTAAAATAATAGCACATGCGGGAGCGGTTTTGGTCGCTTTCCCGATGATTGTGTTCGCCCAAATTTTCGATTATCAGGACTTCGTGCCTTTGAGAGCAATAAACTATCTTTCCGCAGGCGTGGCTGCTCTTATTGTGGGAATGGTGCTTAGTAAAATTGTCTCCCTTATAGAAAACAATAAACACAGGCACATATGCCGTTTTATTGCGAACCTGTTGGCGTTTGCTTCCGGTTTAATCGTGCTTCCTATTCGTAATGCATTTTCATTTCAATTAGGCGAAACCGAGTTGTTTATTCTGTTAGCAACAATTTCATACTGTTGCTTCATCGGGTTAAGAAACGGGCAAAAACCGTTCACCGACATATTTACAATACCGATGCTCGGTTGCTTTTCTGCATTTTCAATTGCGATGATGCTTTTCTTCACAGCGTTCGTCCCGGAATTAAAAAGTGCCCAATCCGCATTGGTATACGTCTTTATTATCGAGTATACAATTGCATCAATCTTACTCAACCAATCTAATATTGAAAAACAAGCCAACCGCAGAAGAGACATAAATGCCCTCGTCCCGAAGAATCTGCGGATATATAACATATCCCTAATCATACCTGTAGCAATCCTGTTTTCGTTAGGTTATGCTTTTCGTTCACACATAGTTACCCTAATCAATTTAATCGTAAAAGCAATATCATGGTTAATTACCCGACTTCTCGAAGCTGTATTAGATGTGGGCGACAATATACCTGCCGAGCTTCCCGAAGCCCAGCAGGACATGCCGTTTGAGGAACAATCTCTCGGAATACTCGGTATAATTCTGTTTATTATCCAAACAATAATCGTGCTGTTCATTCTGTTCAGAATAAGATGGCTTCTCTGGGATATGTTAAAATCCACAATCAGATGGTTCATTTCTTTATTCACGCCAAAACCGCATGAAACCGGTATCCAAGCGGCATTCACCGATTATTTTGAAGATGTCGTTTACGAGAAAAAGGAAAAACCGCAGGCAGCACTAAGTTTAAAGGATTTAATCAAGCAATATCAAAAAGAAAAACGCCCTATTGTAAAAATAAGGCTGTCTTATCGAATATTCATGATGTGGCTTATTAAAAAAGGTGCAGACATAACCCCGAGCGACACAGTTCAAACGCACATCGACAATCTTGAAAACCCCGACGATTTCACCGAATACGCCGATTTATATTCAAGTGTACGCTACGGTGACGACACAGGCGAGGATAATATTAAGTTAGCCGATACCATTGTAAACGGTTGTATGAACTAATCCCACTTTTTCCATACATCAGGGCAATAACCGACGGTGGCTGATTTCCCGTTTCGGACAATCGGCGTGTTGAATAACTTGGGACATTCGAGTAACTTTTCTAACTTCCCCTCGTCGGTTAAGTATTTGAACAGGTGATATTCCTCGCACTTTTGCGAAACAAGTAAATCAACTCCCACCGCCATAATTACAGAATTCAGCTCACCCTTGCTCAACCCTTTTTGTAATATATCAATAGATTGAAATTTAACGCCGCGTTCCTTGAAATAACGCTCGGCTTTTTTTGTGTCAAAGCATTTCACTTTCCCGAAAATCTGAATGTTCATAACTTCACCTGAAATACGTGTCGCTGAGCGATTTCAACCGATTAATCGCCGACTTTTTAAACGCACCCCTCTTCATTCGCCACAGCCAGTTTCCGCCGACCGTACCCGGGCGGTTCATGCGTGCCTTATCGTCCAACCCTAATATATCCTGCATGGGTATTATTACCATATCAGCACGTGAAGCATACAAGCTCCTCACACACGCCCAATACGGCTGCTCGAACAACACGGGCTTGACATATCTCTTCGCCATATTGCGTGAATTAGAATCGGCAGACTTCAACCACCCTTTCATGGTAGAATTGTCGTGCGTCCCTGTATAAACCACCATATTAGCTGTATAATTATGCGGCAGATGTTCAGAATCGCTGTTTTCCGGATTAAACCCGAATTGCAATATTTTCATTCCGGGAAACCCGGTCTGCTTAAGGAGTTCCTTCACACTATCGAAAATTTCACCCAAATCCTCCGCAATTATGGGATAATCGCCTAACTCCTTACTAATCACATCGAATAACGCCATTCCCGGCCCTTGCTCCCACTTCCCGTTGACTGCAGTTTTCTCCCCGAACGGAACAGCATAATATGTATCAAAAGCACGAAAATGGTCAACCCTGACCGAATCATACAGCTTGGCAGATTTTTTGAAGCGTTCCACCCACCACAAAAACTTCTCTTTCTTCATTTCCTCCCAGTCGTATAACGGGTTTCCCCAAAGCTGCCCCGTTTTAGAAAAATAGTCGGGAGGAACACCGGCAACCTTTATTGGTTTACCGCCCGTGTCAAGCAGAAATAGCTCCCGGTTGACCCATACATCTGCACTGTCATACGCTGCATAAATGGGAATATCCCCAATAATTTCTACACCGTTTTTATTGGCATACCGCCTCATTTTCTCCCACTGGCGATAGAAGAAATACTGTGTAAACTTCCAGAAGTTAACACGCTCAGAAAGCTGCTCCATAGCTTGTTTAATCGCAGAATCCTTACGAAAACGAATATCGTTCTCCCAGTTATCCCATGAAACACCGTTGTTCGCTTCTTTCAAAGCCATGAACAAGGCATAATCGTCCAACCACAGTGCCTCCTCCCTTGTAAACGCAAGGTAAGCGACATCACCGCTTGAAGCAGTTTTGTTCTCACAAAAAGAGGCGTGTGCCTCTTTAAGCAACCGCATTTTCACCTTCGTGACCTTATCGAAATCAACAAAAGTCGGGTCTGCACCGAAATCCGCTTCATCACATTTAGCCTTGGTGAGCAACCCGTTTGCGACTAAGTCATCAAGGTCGATTAACAACGGGTCACCCGCAAACGCAGAAAAACTCTGATACGGCGAGTTCCCGAAGCCTGCAGGGTTCACAGGGAGAACCTGCCAATACTTCTGACCCGCCGAACGCAATGTATTAATAAACTCCTCAGCTTCTTTACCGAGCGTACCTATCCCATACGGAGAAGACAATGAGGTTATGTGCATCAGAACACCACAGCTTCTTTTCATACCTACCTCCCGTTTATATAACAAATATCGACTATAAATCAAATTATAGCCGATATTTCATATAAAGTCAATTGCTTATGATTAAAAATAGTCACACGGGTTGCAAATTACATCACCATTCTAAAACGAATTCCTGTCCGAAGACAAAAACCGACTCAATCTCATAAATGTCAATTTCCTCGGTGAATCTGCCGATTAGAACAATTTCCTTTTCATTTTTCTCAGGTATTCTGAGACCCTTTATATAACCATAATCAGACGAGTATTCCGATAAAGCCGCTTGACGTCCGTCCTTGAATTTAATGACATATTCATCAATGATTTTCAAATTGACTCCGTCCTTTTCAGTATAATGGAACACAAATCCTATGAATAATTCCGAAACGCTGATAACGTGCAGTGACGCATCGGGGAAATTGATTATAGCATTGTTCTCGGTGAAAAACGTATTATTCCACTCGTCGAATATGCCGATTTCTTGGTTCTGCTTATCGGTGAAGATATACCCGCAGGTGGAACATACACGCTGACTGTCAATTATAAAATATAATTGATTGTTACAGAGCTCCTTATTGATATTTGGTGCTCCGCCGGGCTTTGTCGGCATGATGTGCTCTTGCCGAACAGGAATAAAATATTGTTTTAATAAACCACTTTTATAATCGTCTCTAAGTGTTATCCTATCGATATAGTTGTCGGGAGAATATGCAGGTTCTTCGGTTTCGGTTTCTTGTGTTCCTGCACCTGCCACCATATCATCATTATAATTCAACGCGAAATATCCGAACACACTCACCCCGATTAGTACCGCTAATGCCGCTGCCATAGGCATAAACCCTCTTATAATGGAATTGCTTTGTTTTTTCTTTTCAGAAACCTGCATACCTGCGTATATATTCCCGAGCATATTATTTTTATCACGACTATTCGGTTCAATCGCACCGAACGCTCTTTTTAATTCATAACCTTCCATTGTATATTACCCCCTTCTGTTTCGTTTTCGATTTCTTTTTTAAGTGTTTTTCGTCCCCTATGAAGATACCCTCGAATTGTGGATTCCGGCTTATTCATAATCCCTGCAATCTCGGCAGTGCAGTACCCCTCATAATAATACAGGTACAGTGCGGTTTTTAACTTAGGCGACAGCTTCATAACCCGAACAAGCGTTTCATCGGTCTCGGGGATTATTGTAAACATATCCGAATCCAACTGTTCATCAAAAGCGATTGTTTTATTCCAAAGCGACTTCAGCGAGTTCTTGCACAGATTTACCGCTGTTCTGATTAGCCAACCCTTTTCATGTTCGAGATTTTGAAAGACTTCACCCCGTTGAACTAATTTTAAAAACGTGTTTTGGGTCATGTCCTCGGTGTCTGCCTTATTTTTCATATACACGAAGCATATTCGATAAACCGAATTGACATTGCGGTTATAAATATCGGCGATTTCCGCACTCGTATAATTCTTCTGCATAGGTTCCTCCTTTCAGCGAAATTGAAACGTCTCATAATGTATACAATTGAAGGTGGTAAAATGTTTAAGTGATTTTTTCTATTTTTGCGAAATTTGCCATAATTTTCTTGGTTCCGACTTTTTCAAAGGCGATTTCTAACAATGAATCACCACCCATTGGCTGAACGTCAAGGACCACACCCTCCCCGAATACCTTATGCCTTACCTTGTCGCCGTCGCTGAATGTAACAATAGATTGATTTACGGGGGTGGGCGGTTTTGTTATAGCATTCTGCGATGCTAAATAACCGGTGGGTTTATTTTTTACGGGCGAACGCAGTTCGCCCCTACGGGTGTTCACCTTAATAAACTCGTCGGGGATTTCTTTCACAAAGCGAGAAATAGGATTCCGCTGGGTCACACCGTATAATAATCGTTGTTTAGCGGCGGTGATAATCAGCGTTTTCTTTGCCCTTGTAACAGCGACATAGGCAAGGCGGCGTTCCTCCTCTAAGTCCATCGGGTCGGCTATACTTCTGAATGACGGGAATAAGGATTCCTCTGCCCCGATTAGAAACACACGAGGGAACTCCAACCCTTTTGCGGCGTGAATGGTCATAAGCACAACCCTGTCCTCACCGCTTTCGTAGCTGTCGGTGTCGGAAACAAGTGCGACTTGCTCAAGATAATCAGAAATTGAAGCATTTTCATGTTCTTCGGTGAATTTAACGAGTGCAGATTTAAGCTCCTTGACGTTCTCAAGTCGGGTAAGCCCCTCATCACCCTCGTTCTGCAGCATTTTTAAATATCCGGTCTGCTCCAAAATATCATCGACAATATTCGGCAATGCCCTGCCATCTGACGAACCGGACAATTCTGTAAATATCGCCGCAACACTTTCTAAGCTTTTCGCTTTTTTCAACAACCCCGGAAAGTTATATGCGTTCGCCATAACATCAACGGGACTTATACCTAAGTCAACCGATATACGTTCAATCTCAGCTTGTGTAGCATCACCTATACCTCGTTTAGGTTCGTTGATTATTCGGCGGAAACGCACTAAATCGAACGGATTCTCGATTATACTCATATACGCAAGAATATCCTTGATTTCCTTACGTTCATAAAAACGCACTCCACCGATTATACGATACGGTATAGACGAGCGTGCTAATGCTAATTCCGGGGTGCGGGATTGGGCATTCGCACGGTATAAAACGGCGTTCATTCCGAAAGAGATACCCTGTCCTTTACCTTTCTCGATTTCACGTGCAATTGACATGGCTTCCTCTTGTTCATCGGAATATATGTTAAGCTGAACCTTATCCCCGCCTTTAATCTGCGTAAACAGGGTTTTACCCTTTCGTTGTGTATTTCTTTCTATAATGCCGTTCGCCGCCCCTAAAATACTTTCGGTTGAGCGGTAATTCTGTTCTAACTTAATAACCCGTGCGTTGAACTCTTCCTCAAAGCTTAATATATTCTCAATTGTCGCTCCCCTGAACCGATATATGCTCTGGTCTTCGTCACCGACAACACATAAATTCTTGTTTTGGCTCGCTAAAAGCGAAATAAGTCTGTATTGAGCGTGGTTAGTGTCTTGATACTCGTCCACCATTATATAGCGGAACTGCTTCTGCCACCTTTCTAAAACATCGGAACGATTTTCAAACAATTCGACAGTTTTCATGATTAAATCATCGAAGTCTAATGCGTTCGCCGCCTTGAGCTTCTTTTGATATAACGTATAAACGTCCCTCACGGTTTCAAGGAAATAATCCCGCTTGCCGTTTATTTCAGTCTCAAAATCCTCAGGACGAACCAGCTTGTCCTTAGCACGGGAAATGGGTTGTGCCAATGCCTTCGCCGAGAACGCTTTTTCAGACACACCTAATTCTTTAAGGCATGACTTTATGACCCGAATGGAATCATCCGAGTCATAAATAGTAAATCCTTTTTTGTAGCCTACAGACTCTATTCCCTGCCGAAGAAATTTCACACAAGTACCATGAAACGTCCCCGCTTTAATATCGCCCGCATCCGGTATATCAAGGGCGAAAAGGCGTTCTTTTAGTTCGCCTGCGGCTTTGTTTGTGAAAGTCACTGCCAAAATCTGCCACGGAGCGGCTAAACCTTTGTTAATGATGTTAGCAACACGGTAACACAATACCGAGGTTTTTCCGCTTCCCGCTCCTGCGATAATGAGAAGCGGTCCCTCCGTGTGGTTGACCGCTTCTTTTTGTGCAGGGTTTAGCTTGGCTAACGAGGTTTCAAATTCGTAATTATTCATTGTTGTTATTCTGTTGAATATACGCAGGTTGCTGAGGTCCAACCATTCCCCCCGTACCGTCGAGGACTACGAACGGGTTTACACCCTCCCCGATTACTTGAGGCAAGATGCCGTTCCAGTTAATAATTTTAAGGTATTCGATATAATACGGGTTATTCGCAATTTGTGCTTGAATTAACTCGATTGCGTTTGCTTCCGCTTCTGCTTCAATTCTGATTCTTGCAGCCTCTGCATCTGCCGCAATTCGGATTTGTTCTGCTTCTACACGACGTTCTTCGGTTTTATGCCGCATACGTTCAACATCTTGCTCTGCGATTACCTTAGCTTGAATAGCGTTCTCAAACGCATCAGTAAAGGCAAGGTTTTCAATCGCAAACTCGGTAACAATTATACCGTGGGGTAACAGCACTTCTGCAAGCTCCTCTTGAATTTTCGCTTGAACCTGCGAACGTGTTCTTACTAAATCTTCTGCCTGAACTCTACCTATAGCGTCTTTCGCAATTTTCTGCACATTCGGAACCAAATAGTTATTTTCCACGTTGGATATACCGACAGTTCTGATTAAATGTGACATTTTGTCGGGAGCATAGCGATACGTAACCTTCAACCTTAAGTTGTTTACCGTCTGGGTATCACTTGTATACGCATCGCCCTCAAACGTATAAATCTGGTTACGAATGTTAACCTGGTCTATTTTTTCAATGAAAGGAATTTTAAAGTTAAGTCCTGCCGGCAGATTGTCGGAAACTATCCTTTCAAAACGGTATTTAACCCCGATATGACCCTCGGTAACTATTGTGAAGCAGTTAAACACAAGAATGAGAAGCAGAAAAATAATAGTTCCCACCCACACATAGCTCATTTTAAACTGTTGTGGCTTCTTGCTGTTTTCGGTTGCAAACTTGATTTCTCCCATTAAAATAACCTCATTTCATAAATATTCGCTTTTAAGTATAACATGTTCCGGCGAATATGTCAAGAAAAAAACCGTTTCGTGATGAAACGGTTAATTCTGTCATTTTCCTGCGTATTTTAACTTGGTAGCCATTCCACCCCTTATGTGGCGTTCCTGCTTGTTCTTTTCGAGGATGTCCTTCACCTTTTTGTGTAAAGCGGGATTAATTTTTTCAAGCCTTGTAGTTATATCTTGATGTATTGTCGTGCGATAATGTATAGATGTTTTCCAGCCCCACATCAGCTAACATTTTCAAGTAAACATCGACGTTTCCGTCCTTATCAACCGAGATATATTCGATAATCCGCGAGAGCATTTCGTTGGTGAAGTCGTCGTTTTTGAGAACCGTTTCAATATCCTTGAAGGTGTCGGTCAACGCCGTTTCTAAAACATCGCTTTTTGAAATGTTGTTTTGGACTAAAAGCAAGTCGGCTTCTAATCGTTCAATGCTTTCGTTTAGTTCCTTGCTTTTGTATTTAAGCTCTTTCATGTCGATTATGTCATTATTGAACATTTCCATGTACTTTTGCTTTTCTTTACGAGCTTTGTTGAGGCGTTTTGTAATATCCTTCTCGGAAATGATATTTTCGCTTCGTTCTTTGTATTGTCGGTTAAACTCGGCTACCATGCTTTTTATGACGTTAGGCTTGTCCTTTAATATAGAAGTGAAGTAGTCGCGGATAGCGGTCAGCAATTCGGTTTCCTCGATTTTTGTCTTGTTCTCGCAAGTTTCCGCACCGATTATATTACGCCCGCTACACAACCATCGGGTGTAGGTGTTCTTGTAGGTGAAAACCACCCTCCGAAACGAATAATTACAATGGGCACAGCGAATCAGCTTGGTGAAAACGTATTTGTCGGTCTTGCGTTCGCCTGTAATGTTGAACGCTTCGGTGCGGTCAGCGAGCATTTTCTGTGCTTTTTTGAAAATCTCATCATCAATCAATCGTAATTCGGGGCGGTGAACAACAATCCAGTCGCTTTTGTCACGGCTTCTGCGTTCTCCCGTGAGAAAATCCTCTACTTCCTCCTTGCAGTTGATAATATTCCCGATATAGATTTCGTTGGAAACAATTCGGGCGATTGCGTTCTGCGACCACTTGCAACCCCGCTTAGTCAGAATTCCCTCGCCGTTGAGTTGCATGGCGATTTTCTTAGCCCCCCAGTTTTCATCGACGTACATCTGATAAATCCGTCTGACAACCGTTGCTTCAATTTCATTTATATTGAGCTTGAAAGAATCACCGACAACCTTGTCGTAACCGTAGACGAAGTTCGGGACTTTGCCTTTCTCGGCGTTCTGCTTCTTCCCGAACTTCACACGTTTTGATGTATTATAGCTTTCCTCCTGTGCCATTGCCGACAGGAGCGTAAGCATAAACTCTGAGCTTTCAGAGGAGGTCTGGTCGTAGTTGACGAAAACGACCTTAATTCCGAGGGCTTTGAGCCGCCGTATGCTTGTGAGGAAATCGACCGTGTTTCGGGCAAGGCGGGAAACGTCTTTAATCAGCACTAAATCGAATTCTTTTCTCCCTGCGTCCGACAGCAGACGGAGCAGTTGCGGGCGATTTTTAGTCTTAGTCCCGCTCTTGCCCTCATCGGCATAAATTTTTACGAGTTCGTAGTCGTTTCGTTTTGAATACGTTCCGAAGAACTCCTTTTGTGCTTCAAGGCTGTTGAGTTGGTCTTCATTGTTGGTTGAAACTCGGCAGTAGGCGACAGTTTTCATGGTTATAATTCCTTTATAAAATATGTAACATCTATATTATAATATAGATGTTACTGTTTGTCAATAGGCGGAATATGTATTTTTGTGTTTAGTAATTCGTTCGCTTTCTGCCCTGCGATGATTTTCACAAGGAGTTTCGCAACCTCATCGTTGGTGTTGGGGTTGTGGAATCGGATATTCAGTTTTTTGTCAGTCATACGCACCGCCCTCCGCTTGTTCAATCTTATTCGGATTTAGAGATTTTATGAGCGATTTTAACACTTTGTTATAATTAAAAATGCAACAATGTATACTTGAATTATAATCGTATCATGTATTGACAAATATCTGTAATAATGATATAATTGCTGTACTATAGAAAAGAATAACAAACACTTGACAACGCAGGATACATCTGCTATAATTGTCATATCTTGGGTACCATGCCAAGAATTACTCGGTTGCTATGATAAGGTAGCACACCGTACAGCTCTAACGCCTGCTACTTTTGCAGGCGTTATCTGTTTATTACACCATAAGGAGAAAGACTATGAACTATGGAATCGGACTTGATATAGGAATTGCTTCGGTAGGATTTGCGGTTATGGAGCTTGACAGGGAGGATATGCCCTGCCGTATTATAAAAATGGGAACAAGGATTTTTGAAGCGGCAGAAAACCCGAAAGATGGTGCCTCGCTTGCTTTACCGCGAAGAGAAGCAAGAAGTGCCCGCCGCCGCACAAGGCGGAGAAAACATCGCAAAGAGCGGATAAGAAGTCTTTTTATTTCACAAAATATGCTTTCGAGTGAAGAGTTAGATAATCTATACAATGGGAACATTGCCGATATTTATCAATTGAGAGTCGATGCACTTGACAGATTACTCACAAACAGCGAACTCGCCCGTGTTTTGATTCATCTTTCGCAGCGAAGAGGGTTTTCTTCCAATCGCAGAGCCGAGAAAGACACAAAAGAGGCAGGTTTATTACTTAAAGCAGTCGAACAAAATAAAACCGCTATGTCAGAAAAGCAATACCGCACAGTAGGCGAAATGCTATGCAAAGACGAGCGTTATGCAGAAAATAAACGCAATAAAACCGAAAACTATATGAATACAGTTTCGCGTGAAATGATTCTCGAAGAAGCACGAATGATTTTCGAGTGCCAACACAATTACGGAAATAACTTATGTAATGCAGATTTCAAAGAGAAATACTGCGAAATTCTATTAAGTCAGCGTTCTTTTGACGAGGGACCGGGCGGAAATAGTCCCTATGGCGGCGACCAAATCGGTAAAATGGTAGGCGATTGCACTTTTGAGAAGGACGAGAAACGTGCCGCAAAAGCCTCATACTCGTTTGAATTATTTGATTTGTTACAAAAAATCAATCATATTCGACTTGAATTTGACGGAAAGTCAAGAGCGTTGTTTGAAGATGAGCGGCGAAAGATTATTGACAAAGCACATAATTCCCCGTCAAAGATGACTGCTGTTTCGCTGAGAAAGTTACTTGGTCTTCCGGAAGATGTCGGAGTTAATTTCAAAGATTACACGCCTTTAAAAGCCTATCATGAAATGCGAAAAGCGTTCGATAAAATCAACAAAGACAGAATCAAAGCAATCAGCATTGAAACACGAAATGAAATTGGCAGAATATTTACAATTTTCAAAAGTGAAGATAAAATTAAATTGGCTTTGCAAGAAACCGATTTATCTCAATACGACATGGATTCGCTTGTGGAAAATTTAGGGAGTTTCAGCAAATTCGGGCATCTTTCGCTTAAGGCATTAAACAAGATTATTCCGCACTTAGAGCAGGGATTTACTTATGATAAAGCCTGTAAAGAAGCCGGTTACGACCATAAAGGTCATAGTAGCGGGAATAAAAGTGCCCTTATTTCACTACAGCATCTCGCAGAAGAAACCGAAAACACCATTACAAGTCCGGTTGCCCGCCGTGCTTTGTCGCAGTGTGCTAAGGTAATCAACGCTGTAATTCGTGACATGGATAGGACAAGCCCTGTTTATATTAATATTGAGCTTGCAAGGGAAATGTCAAATGATTTCGACGAGCGAATGAAGCTCGACAAATCCATGAAAGAGAACAACGCCCGCAATGAGCGGCTTAAAGAGCGGATTTATACTGAATACGGCAAAACCAATCCCACCGGGCTTGACATTGTAAAATTAAAATTATACGAAGAACAAAGCGGTATTTGCCCGTATTCGCTTAAACAAATGGATATATCGCAGTTATTTGACCCGGGTTATTCCGACATCGACCATATTGTGCCTTACAGCGTTTCTTTCGATGATTCGTACAAAAATAAAGTGCTTGTTCGAGCCGATGAAAACCGTCAAAAAGGTAATCGCCTGCCTATGCAATACTTAAAAGGGAAAAAGCGTGACAATTTTATTGTTTGGGTTAATTGCAATGTCCGTTCGGCGGCAAAGAAAAGATTATTACTCAAAGAAGAACTGACCGATGAGGACTTAAAAGGCTTCAAAGAGCGAAATTTGCATGACACAAAGACTATATCGAGATTTATGTATAACTATCTATCTGATTATCTTGCTTTTTCTCCATTCACAACTGAACGTAAACGCCATGTTACTGCGGTGAATGGTGCAGTTACATCTATGCTCCGTAAGCGTTGGGGACTGAACAAAGTACGAGAAGACGGTGATTTACACCACGCACTTGATGCGGCGGTAGTCGCTTGCACTACACAAGGCATGATTAACTATCTGACTCGGTTCAACAAAAGCAGAGAGAATTTCTATTGTGAAGAAAGCGGATTTGAGATTTCTAAGAAAACAGGCGAAGTCTTGCGAGAGAAATTCCCGCAACCGTATAAACATTTCAGTGATGAAGCACAAGCACGATTGTCGCCGACACCAAAATCAGCAGTTGAGAGATTCGGCATATACAGCCCCACTGAGCTTGAACAGGTCAAGCCTATATTCGTTTCAAGGATGCCAAATCGTAAAATCAGCGGTGCGGCACATAAGGAAACTATCAAAGGAATCGGCGAAAATAACTCGCAAATCAAGAAAGTACCGCTAACATCACTTAAACTCGACAAAAACGGCGAAATTGACGGCTACTACAATCCTAATGATGACCGTTTGCTTTACAATGCGTTAAAATCACGGTTAGCCGAATATGACGGCAAGGGCGAAAAGGCGTTTGAAGAGCCGTTCTATAAGCCAAAGAGTGACGGCACACCCGGACATCTTGTTAAGAAAGTGAAAATCGAGGAAAAAAGCACATTGAATGTATTAGTCCACGATAAAACAGGCTCGGCGGACAACGGCGGAATGGTTAGGGTCGATGTATTTTATGTGGAAGGCGATGGGTATTATCTTGTTCCTATTTATGTCGCTGATATTGTGAAAGGAATTCTCCCAAATAAAGCGATTGTTGCTTATAAAACGCATAGCGAATGGAAAGAAATGAAAGATGATGATTTTATGTTCTCTATGTATCCGAACGATTTAATCTATGTAGAGCATAAGAAAAACTTAACTTTCAGTAAAGTAAATAAAGAAAGCAAGTTGCCTACAACAATAGAGAGAAAAGGTGAATATGTCTATTACAAAGGCACAAATATATCAACAGGTGCAATGACAATTATCAACCACGATAAAAGCTATATAATAGGCGGTATAGGTGCGAAAACATTATTAAAATTTGAAAAATGGCAGGTTGATGTATTAGGTAATATCTCAAAAGTCAGTTATGAGCAGCGGTTAGGATTCAAAAATCAAAAGGAGGGGTGATATGGCGTTTAGGAACATTATTATTCAAAACGAGGCTAAGTTATCACTTAAAAGCGGTCAGCTTATTGTAAAAAACGAAACCGCCGATGCCAGTCTCGCGATTGAAGATATTGATACCATTCTCATTGAAAATCGCCGAACAATAATCAGCACGGCACTACTCGGAAGCCTTGCGAAATCGGGTGTTGCACTCTTCATTTGCGACGAATATCATATGCCGTGTGCGGTATTGCAACCTTACTTGCAACACTCTCGCCAATATGAGGTGACACAAAAGCAACTCGCACTTTCAGTTCCTACGAAAAAGCAGTTATGGAAACAGATTGTTGTTGCTAAAATCAAAAATCAAGCTAAATGCCTTTTGTTGTGCGGAAAAGAGAAAGAATCAAAAGAACTCGAAAACATAGCCAAAACTGTAAAATCGGGCGATGAAGGCAAAGCGGAGGGATATGCCGCCGCCAAATATTTCCCCGCATTGTTCGGGAAAAGGTTCACCCGTGCCGATGAAGATGATTGCAGAAATTCATGGCTTAATTATGGTTACGCAATTGTTCGCGGGTGCGTGGCAAGGTCTTTGGCGGTTTACGGATTTTTCCCGCTGTTCGGACTGCAACATCATTCTACGTTGAATCAATTTAACTTAGCCGATGACTTTATTGAGCCGTTCAGACCAATAGTGGACTTATACACGGCAAAATTCGCTGAGTCCGACAGTGAACTAACCCCGCAAATAAAGCAGAACTTGGTTAATCTTATCAATCACGATATACT
The DNA here is from genome assembly GCA_009784825.1 of Oscillospiraceae bacterium. Taxonomy (GTDB): domain Bacteria; phylum Bacillota; class Clostridia; order Oscillospirales; family Ruminococcaceae; genus Ruminiclostridium_E. Next base: position 742 of record WQXO01000023.1, on the reverse strand, counting down.
CATAAACGAAAAGCGGTACACTCTTTCTTATGCGATTGAAATGACAGTAAAGAGTTTTTCGGCGGTTATTAACGAAAAAGCTAAAACGCTGTTATTGCCGGAACTCGTAGAACTTAAACAACATACTTATGAATAAATTTATGAGAATACTTGTCTTTTTCGATTTACCCGTAAAAACCAAGCAGGAGAAAAAAGTTGCGGCGAAATTCCGCAAGTTTTTGCTTGATGACGGGTATCATATGCTTCAATACTCGATGTATGCGAGGACTTGTAACGGTAACGATGCCGTGGAAAAACACAAAAAGCGGTTATATGCCTATTTGCCCGATAACGGCTCGGTCAGAGCTTTAACTATTACCGAGAAGCAGTATCAGAGTATCGAGATTTTAGTCGGGGCTTTAACAAAGGCTTGTGACAATCCTTTTGAGACGGAACAGCTGACACTTTTCTAAAAAAATGATTATTTTGTCGATTTTTCTGTAATTTTCCGCAAATAATAGACCCCTTACAAATCGGCTCAGTCTTAGCTCTAAGCCGATTTGTAAGGGGTCTGATTATACCATGCCAAGAATCACCCGGGAACTATAACTGTATGTTCACGGAATAGTAATATTTACTAATTATACCATGCCAAGAATCACCCGGGAACTATAACCATAATCTCACAAAACTTAATAGCATTTTAATTATACCATGCCAAGAATCACCCGGGAACTATAACGTCATTGCCATAGCCGATGGC
>WQXO01000022.1 GCA_009784825.1 Oscillospiraceae bacterium | reverse complement strand
TGTAGGTACTACACCTAAACCGATAGAATTTGAGTTTGAAATGCCCGGTGGTACACCTATTGCTCAAATTATCAGAATAATTCCGGATGCGGCAGGATTGTTAATTATTAGCGACCTGCGTATCTACGAAGTCCTCCCCGAATGCACATGCCCCCCTCCCGCAACCGGAGAAATCGTTGATATTTCCGAATTCGGTGATACATGGTACTACAGGGGTGCAGGTTGGGACACAGGTGCAACAGCGGCAAACCGCCCTTTCCCGTATCCCGACTATGATGTTGCAACTACCAACCCATTAAATACTTATGGCACGGATATGACAGCCGGCGGTATAACAGGCTGGGGAACCGGTCCGGCACCGATTGGTTTCGGAGCAGTTCCGTCAGGTCTCCCTGCACTCGCAACAGCTATTCCGTATACAGACAATAATACAGCCCCTGCACCGACAGGAGATGCAGGTCCGGCAGGCAGTTTGTCGGGAACACACACTCGAGGCGGTGGGAGCAATGACGCTAACGCTCGTCTATGGTACGCAACAATGTTTAAGAAAACATTTGATGTGCCTGCCGGAGTTAATTTTGACGAAATAGTTAATGTTGTCGGTAAAATCGCTGTCACCGACGGAGCGATAATCTTCATTAACGGTGTTGAGGTTTATCGTGACTATATTTCAACATCTACATCGGCGGCAACATCAACAACATTGGGCGAGGCTATTACCTTTAACGGTACAAGAGCAGGTGCGGGTTCTTCGGCTCGTGCAGCTGCTTCCAGAACATTTACAATAAACGATAATACACTCACAGCTACAGGTAGCGGTGCTGTTTGGAGTAAAGCGGCATTAGTAAGTGCGTTACAACACGGCGAAAACGTGATTACAGTAATTCAAACAAGGGCTCAAGGCTCACGTGCCGGAGGCAGATTACTCTACTTCGACCTTGAACTTTCAATAGAATTCTGGGATGGTTCATGCCCCGTATGTGACCCGGATAATGACGGAATAGCGTGTACATGTCCTGTTCAAGTAATCCCTGCGGCGGGAATTAGTTATACAAATGAAACACTTACCGGTTTAGCCAATAATGCAAATTATACAGTTAACGGTGCGGCGAGAACCTCTTCGGCAACCGGAACAATTGCAATTGATGCCGCTTGGATAGGCACATCAATAGAAATTGTCAGATTAGGCTCTAACATTGCAAAACACAGCCCCGTGCAAACACTCGCTATCCCCGCACGTCCCATTTTATCGGGGGTAACGGCTAATCCCACTACCAACGGTATGCCTAACGGAAGCATAAACGGTTTAACCACTGCAATGCAGTACAGAATTGGCGGCGGTGCATGGACTACTGCAACAACCGCTTCAATAACCGGACTCGGTGCAGTTTCCGTTCAGGTTCGGCTTCTTGCGACTCCGACAACATTCGCCAGTGCAATAACGACTCTCCATATTGCGGCGAGTGCCTGCCCAACCTGTGCACACTTGTGGAATTTGAACACTACAAATATTGCGGAATACCCGACAAGCAGTAGCAGTAACACCACATTAAACGCTACTTTTGGTCCGGGTGCGACAACTTTACCGGGAACTGTCGGCAATAACAATGTTCTGCAATTATCGGGATTTGACCCGGCATTAATGAATGCCCCTGAAATCACACTTATTCTCAACAACCGTCCGGGAGCACACGAGCAAACTAACGGTACCTTAGCAAGTAATAACAGAGCAGTATACGTTTGGACTGATTTGTCTACCGGAACAGGTACAATTGATACAGTCGGCTTCGCACTTGATAATCACAGTTCGGGTCAGGTTGTCAGAGTAACTGCGGCGTATGTCGGTGCACAGCTTGTTTTAACCATACCCGGCAACCTGCTTAAACAAGGCACCACTGTTGCAACCGAGATTTATGTTGCAATCGGTCAAAACTCCAGTGCCGCACTCGATAACTTTAGTGGTCATGCGTTCAGACAAAGGTTCAACAACGCAGTTATCACATCTGTTCCGCTGTGCCAGAACTGCGGTGCATGTAAGGGTGCTATCCATGACGCTGACCCTCTTTGTGAATGTGACCCCGTGGTTCACATGTTCCCTCTCCCCGTAAACAAATCACCTGCACAAAACCACAGTGACCAACGCAAGGGTTGGAGCGGCGAAAGTGCAACAATGCAGTTCGACAGCCCACTCGGCGGAGCGACAACTCATGCAGAAATGACAGACGCAGGTCTGCGTTATATAGTAATTGACTTTAAAGAAGCCCCTGCAGATTTCGGTATCGTAATACAGGGTGCGGCGGCTGACGGTCGCCCAATCGGCTCACCTTACTTAACATCTGCACCGGCAAACTTGTATAACGTGAGTGCAACACCCTCCGGTACCACCTCAGTAGTAACCACAGGTTGGTTCGGCGGTTATATGGCAGAAAGTTCGTATAACGTCCCCGGTCTTGGCACTCCGAAGGTTAGTGATACATTATATGTATTCGACTTGGGTAACTCAGTTGGTAGCGGGCATTTCCCTGCAAAATGGGTACGTGCAACATGGACTGCACCTGCAGAGCATAATGCTTATTGGTTCTTACACCCGGGTTACAGCAGAAATGCTTTATACGGTTCTTTCCAACTCTTATTTGAAACAAATAACGTAAGCTTTGAATGGTTTATAAGCAACATCGAAAACGCATATATAACCAACGTACACCCGAACGATGTACCGATTGTTCCCGAAGTTCAAGTATGGCCCGCAAGCGGAACATCATCTCTTGCATCAGGCAACGTTTTACAGCTGAACACAACAGGTCAGGAAAACCTCAAGCTCCATTATAACGGTACATTATCCGGAAACAATGCAGTTAGAATGCAATACAGCATTGACGGCGGAACTACATGGAAAAACATTCATCAGGACTTCAGCATTATCAGAACCTCCGGCCCGAGAGTGGAGTTACTCCCTGCAGAAACCTATAACCAGCCGGATTTACGGATTCGTTGGGTTCCTCACGGTTCATGGGGAAGAACATGGGCACAATCCGGAGGCAGTTATTCATTAAGCGGTATAAAACTCACCACGGGACTACAGCATGGTGAAAAACCGAGACCGCTCTCACCCGTTGCGTCAATCGGTACAATTTCAAATGCACCCACTACATTACCGCAACGTGATGAAATACTTCTGAACACTCCTACAATTACATTGCAATCCGGAAGTAATACGGCTATTCTATGGACATCAACTAATGCAAGCGTAGCAAAGGTATCCGGTGGAACTGTTCGTGCATTGGGTATAGGAACTACAGTTATCAGAGCCGCTTCTGCCGCTGACCCCTCCGTCTTCTTTGAATTCACCTTGACAGTGGGTCAACCGACAGTTCCTTGGAACATATTAGCCAACTTCGACATTGACAGTCCATATGCTGATGTTGACTGGGATACTTGGACACAGTATAAAGCGTCGCACCACACACATTCATGGGCTTCTGACGGTGCTAACTCATCCGCTCAAGCGGCTGAACGGCATTATGAGCTTGGGTATCACATCTTAGCGAATACAGACCATGACAGACTGCAAACCTTACCGCATCTTAATACTCTATCAGGCGGAAGTCCCGCTAACAGTGCGAACCTTCCTCCTACGTTAGAGCAGGTAACTGCTTTACAAACAGGTAGTGCAGTTTCTGCAAATGCTGTTACCGGCGGAATGGGTGCAATACCGGCACGTCCCGCAGGTGCTGATGGTATGATTTGGATACCGTATACAAACGAACACTCCGGAATTAGATTTGACCAAATCACACAAACACCGGCAGGTCACCACGTAAACACCTTCTGGGCGAATATTCCGAGTACCAGCTTAACTCCGAGAGAATCAATTCAAGACCTCTTGGGCAGAGTTGCAGCGGCGGGCGGTATCGCTTTCATTAACCACCCGGGGCGTTACACACTTTCGCAATACCCTGTTCAACCTTATTCTGAGGCGGCGGCAATCGCAAATGATGCTGCAAACTTTATGCCTTACGTAGACGTGTTTATGGCATATCCTGCCGCTATAGGAATGGAAATAATTAATAAGTTCGACACCGAATCACAAGCAGAGAGAATTCTGTGGGATAATATCCTTTCAGTGACTATGCCGCAAGGCAGAGCAGTTTGGGGCTTCTCAAACGATGACTCACATGCTAACGATGCAGTCGGATACGCCTACAACCTTATGGTAATGCCTTCACTGACAGAAGCTAACGTCAGAACATCAATGGAAAACGGCACGTTCTTAGCATTCACACGTGTTGACCGTCAATATCAAGTTCGCCCGGGTAATATCAATTCTTGGGACTGGAACGCAACTGCTGCAAATGAGGCAGTTCTCAGCATGGCTGTACCTGTAGTAAGAAGCATTGATATAACATACAACAGCATTAAAATTGACGCAACATATAACGGAGCTGCAATTAACACAGGAACAACAACCTTTATTGACTGGTATGCAGACGGCGTTATGATTCACAGAGGGAATACACTTAATCTTCGTGCGTTCCAATTAAATGTGTACAGTTATGTAAGAGCAACAATCGTAACACCGACAGGCGTTATATACGTTCAGCCTTTCGGGATTTCAAGTGCTGCTGACTGTGATGTTGTTTGCGAAAAAGATAACGGCAATAAATGCTGGGATTGTGAAAACATTAAAGGGCCTGCGGCACCTCCCTCAGACATAGTAGTCGGTCCTCGTGATTGCTCAGTGTCAGGACACATTATGGTTCCTGTAAACCAATGGGGACATGAATGTTCAAACAAAGACATCTGCGGTTTTTACTGGCAAGACCACGTCGGAGCTACCGGCGGTGAAGAAATTGGTTGGTCGTTCTTAAACTGCACAATCTGTGGTTGGGTTCATCCTAATCCGGGCGGCACAGGCACTACTGACCCTGATGCAGACAAAACAATTTCTGAAGACGATATACGTGATATTCTTAAAGATGACGAGCCTGTTCTTGATTTAAGGGATTCTGACGCAACAATTCTTACTCCCGATTTGTTACAATTAATCAAGGACAGCGGAAAGGAAGTAACCGTTATTATTGATGACGGAGTATCAATAATAATCAACCCCGACGATATTACCGATGACATGGGAGCGGTAAATCTCGATATTGATGTTACTACCGCCTCAAAAGCAACCGAAGTAGACGGTGCAAAAGTCCCCGCTAACTCAATTATTCTTGGCATGCCGGACAATGGCGAAAACGGGTTCCCGTTCGGTATTACAATCTCGGCAGACCAGTTAAAGGAAGCCGGAATCAATGGAAATAATGTGAAACTCTATTTCATTGACGAAAACGGATTAGTCACAAAGTTAGACATGATTAAACTAAATCCCGATGGTTCAATAACAATCCTACCGGGTGCAATCCCGTTAAGTCTTATCAATTTCTCGGGCATATACAGCTTGGTATTAACCGAGGGAGAGCCGTTAAGTGCTGTTGAGACTAACCCCAACACAATGGTATCAATTTCGTTTATTCCTGCATTAGTCACCGGAAGTGTGGCAGTTCTCACTGCAAGAAGGAAAAAACGCAGAATGCTGGTTAATTAAAACTAATGTAATCAAGGGGCGGAATTAAATTTCCGCCCCTTGACTTTTTTATATGAATATGCTATATTTAAATCGGAGGAATGACATATGAAAAAAGCGATTATTATTATAGCAATGGCATTAGCGGTTGTACTTGCCACGGGAATTATTGTGTATCTTGTGACAGATAAATCATTAGCGGGACAGTATGTTCTTGATAATCCCGGCGACAACGATAACTTTACTTTCGGTGCGATGTCCGTAACCTTAAATAATGACGGTACAGCATGGATTGCTCAGCCGGCGATTAGCAGTTACATGTTGGGATTGCAATATTATACTGTTACAGACAACGAGTTATTAATCCATTCTGAAATTGGTAATCCCATTGCCCGGTTTGACATAGACGGTAATACATTGGTTTTTCGCTCGTCGACCATACATTTATACATTGACGAAGGAGCGAGATATGTTAAGCAGTCTTGAAGTGTTGGTATAAATAAAAAAAGCCCTCTGCTGCATTGCAAAGGGCTATTTTCATGCGGCTAAGAGGACTTGAACCTCCATGCCCTTGCGAGCACAGCGACCTCAACGCTGCGTGTCTGCCAGTTCCACCATAACCGCATAATAGGCATTTTATCATATATCTCTCATTTTGTCAAGCCTTTTCAATGAAATTCTGTTAAAATCAAAAGCCTGCCGAATACAAGAGCCGCTTGACAAATACAGTAGATAGTGGTATAATGGACGCAAATGAGGGAAAAACAAATATGTTAAAAGAAGTGACTGGTATAAGTTTTAATGAAACGGTAGAACGTCAGAAAATCCTTGACGGTACATACCCGAATAGGATTATTCAGGGGCGACAGAATAAACATATCGAGGGTACTAAGGAATTTGAGCAGAATTGCGAGAAAATGCACAGATTAAGTCCGGGAAGCAGACCCGCTGTTCTTACAAGCGAAGCAAAAATGTTAGTAGATAAGTTTAAGGGGACGGGGGAAATATTACCCGGAAGAGGCTCATCATATCCAATTGAAACAATTAATGCCGAAATGGTCATAGGTAAAACATGGGTCAAGTCTTTGCAGAAATATGTTGATACAAAGCGATTTAGGATTATTTATTCTTCTAATGGCGGTCATATAGTGCCGATAAGTGATTTTGTAAAGGGGTGAAACTAATGAAAGATTTTCAAGTTATATTAGAAAATGCAGCATTTGCAGGGTGTTTGGTTGAAGTTTTGACTAAAGACAGAGGTCTTGTGAAAGGTGAATTTGTTGGTGTTGATGAGTTTGATACCGACGATGAACGCTTTGGTTTTTTTATTGATACGATAGACGGTTGGGCTGACTCTGTTTATTTAGACGAAATCATTGATATTGTAGTATTACCTAAAGCCGATGAACTTAAAAGAGCTGCCGTCTAATCCATAATTTCACCCACTCACCGCCCCTTTACCGGGGCGGTCAGATTATACCATTGCAATAACCAACCCTATTATTATACCGAAAAGGGTTATCAACGGAGCGGCACGGGTTTTCGTCATAACCACAGACTGCGGAATAATCTCACCGAAAACTACATACAACATTGCTCCCCCCGCCGCAGAAAGTGATAAAGCAATCGCAAAATCAGAAACACTCCCGATTAATACCCCGATAAGTGAACCGATAACCGTTGTAGCACCGCAGAGTGTCGTCCAAAGGACTGCTTTCCACCTGCTGACACCACCCGCTAACAGCGGAGTTGTAATCGCCATTCCCTCCGGAATATTATGCAATGCAATCATTACGGCGATTATCATGCCGAGGTTATAATCATGACTCCCCCCTGCACCGATTGCAATTCCTTCGGGAATATTATGCAATCCGATTGCGGTAATCATTATTATTCCCGAGCGAAGCATTTTTGAGCGATTTTTAATTATGTTAACCTGATGATACAACTCTTCATGTGTGTGGTGTACTTTAAGCTTTTCACTTTCAGACTCGGTTATTTTATCAACTATCCTGTTCAAAATCATTATAGCAACAATGCCGATAATCAAACCTAAAACAGAAGTAAATGCACCTGAAAGCTCAATCGCTTTCGGCATTAACCCAAAACATACTATACTTGTCATTATCCCGGCAGCAAACGATAACAACCAACAAGTCATCCGCTCATTTGAACGCTTCATCAGCATTGCCGAAATCATTCCGCCGAACCCCATTGCGAGAACCCCCGCACCTATGCCGAACCATACTATCTGCATTAATATATACCTCTAAAACAAGGTTAGCACATACTGCCTCGTTTGTCAATAGTCTGACAAGCCAAATATAAATATATGCAACAGGAGCAAATCTATGAATCAAAAACAACGTATGCTTGCCGAACTCCCCTACAAAGCGTGGGAAGACGGCTTAAAGGAAGACAGAATAGCCAATAAGCTTCGCTGTCAGGAATATAATTCGTTGCCCGCCGATAATTTTAAACACAAGGACGAGTTAATCCGCTCAATTCTCGGTAAATGCGGTAAGGACGTGTGGATTGAATCGCCGTTTTTCTGCGACTACGGCTATAATATCGAAGTCGGCGAAAACTTTTACACCAACTTCAACTGCGTTATTCTCGACGTCGCTAAGGTTATAATCGGGGATAACGTCATGTTCGCCCCGAACGTAGCGATTTACACAGCCGGACACCCTGTCCACCCCTGTTCCCGCAACAGCGGCTACGAATACGGTATAGGCATTACAATCGGCAATAACGTGTGGATTGGCGGTAATAGTGTGGTTAACCCCGGTGTGACAATCGGCGACAATACCGTAATCGGGGCAGGAAGTGTGGTAACAAAAGATATTCCCGCCAACGTAATTGCGGCAGGAGTACCGTGTAAGGTTATTCGTGAAATCACCGAAGCCGACAGGAAGTATTACTACAAAGACAGGGAGTTTGATGTGGGGGATTATAAATAATTCACCTCTTACCGTAAATTACGAACCTCTTACCTAAAAGAGGTTTTCTTTTTGAAAAGTATATGCTATACTAATGATAGAGTAAACCGAAAGGGGGATAATGACGAAGTGAAAATCAAAATCGAAATCGTTGACAACATTGAAGAAGATGAAATAATCATACGCTGCAAAGAATTAAACGATACTGTGACTGACATTCAAAAAGCATTAACTGTGAAAACATCGAAGCTTCCGGATATAATGTTTTATAAAGACAAAGAAGAGTTTTATTTCCCGCTCGGCAGCATTCTGTTCTTTGAAACAGAAAATGACATGGTCTACGCTCATACCGCTTCGGAAACATATAAAACAGACTTTAAACTCTACGAATTGCAAAATATGTTTCCCGTGCATTTTCTCCGAATTTCAAAATCAACGATTGTTAATATAAAACACATACTTTCAATCAGCAAAAACCTAACTTCATCAAGCTTGGTCAAGTTCCATAAAAGCCACAAGCAAATATATGTTTCCCGCCTTTATTACAAGGATTTAAAACAAAAATTAACCGAGAGGAGTTTTTATAATGAATAAGAACAGTATAAGTAAAATTGCATGGGGGCTATTTTTAGTAGCGGCGGCGGCTCTGATAATCAGTAACGCATTGTACGAGTTTATGGGTTTCTTCCCGCTCATAGTTTTGATTGTGTTAGCTCCGATTGCAGTTATTAGTATAATTCACCGTAGTTTTGGCGGAATATTCATTCCGATTGCAATTGTCGCTGTTTTGTTTGATGAACAGCTCGGTATTGAAGCAATCACACCATTACCTGTTATTGTTGCCGCAATCCTTTTAACAATTGCATTTGAAATTATGTTCCGTAAAAACGGTTTTGTCTTTATTGGCGGAAAAGCTGATTTAAAAAACATGGAAAGCATTGAAGACGGTGACATGTCTTGCTCGGTTAAGTTCGGTGAAAGCACAAAATATTTCACTAACGAAAATCTCGAAAAAGCCTACTTGAAATGTGAATTTGGTGCTTTGATTGCATATTTTGACGGAGCAACGCTTAACCCCAATGGTGCCACTTTATATTTGGAAGCTAATTTTTCCGGTGTTGAACTATTCGTTCCCAAGCACTGGAACGTGGAAAATAGCATATCTGTGTTCCTCGGTGCAGTTGATGAAAAAGGGAAAAATATCCCAGACCCCGATTCGCCCGTGCTTACAATAGTCGGCAAAGCGAGCTTTGCGGGAGTGGAGATTCACTATGTTTAATTCAGATATTATTATCAAAGTGACAGACTTGCACAAGTCGTTTAAGGACAATCACGTTCTGAAAGGGGTCAATTTCAATATTCAAAAAGGCGGTATATTTGCTTTGCTCGGAAGCAATGGTGCGGGAAAAACCACAGTTGTGCGGATTCTTTCAACTCTTTTAAAATCTGACGGTGGTGCTGTGACTGTCTGCGGGTATGATATTGTTAAACAAGCGGATAAGGTTCGAGGCTGTATAAGCCTGACAGGGCAATTTGCGGCAGTTGATGATTCACTGACAGGAAAAGAGAATTTGCGATTAATCGGACAACTGCGACGACTCCCCGACACAAACAGACGTGCCGATGAACTGCTCCACACTTTTGATTTAGAAAATGCCGCCAAAAAGCAGGTTTCAACCTATTCCGGCGGAATGAAGCGACGGCTCGATATTGCAATGAGCCTTATGGCAACTGCACAACAACGTCAAGTGCTGTTCTTAGATGAACCGACCACCGGACTTGACCCGCAGAACAGAATTGCAATGTGGGATATGGTGAAAAACCTCGCTGATGAGGGTACTACCGTTTTCCTCACCACGCAATACCTTGAGGAAGCGGAATACTTAGCCGACAAAATTGCAATTCTGCACGACGGAAGAATTATTGCCGAGGGTTCTCTTGAAGATTTAAGGAAACTGTTCCCGCCCGCAAAGAAAGAATACGTTGAAATTCAACCAACACTTGAGGAAATATTTTTGAAAATTATAAACGAGAAGAAAGCGGTATAAAAAATTATGACACAAGTAATATCTAATTCATGGACTATGACAAAGCGATGCCTTAAAACGTCGTTACGAAACCCCGATAACATTGCTGCCGCTATTTTTATTCCGGCAATTGTGATGGCGTTATTCGGACTGCTTTTCAAAAATGTTATAAATGTGGGTGACTATAATTATATAGATTTTATTGTTCCGGGGATTATTCTGCAAACTGTTGCTCAGGCAGTGACAGGAGTTGCAATCAGCGTCAATAACGATATGAAGAAAGGTATGAACGACAGATTTCGCAGTATGCATATTTCTAAATCGTCTGTTCTTACAGGTCACGTATTGTCGGCGATTGTCAGGAACATGATTGCAACCGCTGTTGTAATCGGAGTTGCTTTTATACTCGGTTTCCGTCCGCAAGCAGGATTTACCGAGTGGTTAATTATAGCAGGCTTACTTATTCTTTATATGCTTGGCGTAACATGGATTGCGGTCATCTGCGGGATTATTGCTAAATCCCCCGAAGCCGCCGGGACTATGCCGTTTCTGCTGTTTGTGTTACCTTATATAAGCTCGGGGTTTGTTCCGGTTGAAACAATGCCGAACGTGTTAAGACAGTTTGCTGAAAACCAACCTATGACCCCAATAGTTGACAGTCTGCGAGCGTTAACTTTGGGATTACCCATCGGAGATAATTTAACACTTGCTTTATTTTGGAGTGTATTGATAATCGCCGTAACATTTGTTATCGCTGTAGGATTATACAAGAAAAAAACATGAGGCAGGGAAATTAATTCCCCGCCTCTCTTTTTCTTTTACGTTATTGTGTTATTTTTTTTATGAATTCTATCGCTGTAGCCTCTGCATTTCTGCCCTCGAATTCTATTCTGTAGCCGCTGCAATCAAATGCACCGTAAACGTGAGTACCCCATATTCCCGTTTCATCAACGATTTTACTTAGAATTACTTTTGTATCGTTGATATTTGACATTTCAAAGTCAATCCCCACAATATCGCTTATTCCTGTGACCTCCTCAAGCGGGCGGGTTTCGGGAGCGATTTGACGCACAGTGACAAGCAGGAACTGCTCGGCTTCTTCAAGTCCGTCAGAGAGAACAATATATCCGCCTGTTAATTGTTCCGGATTGTCAAGCGAGTACATAAATGAATAGCTTACACTGTTTAATTCGGTAATTTCCGGTGGAATGAACGAGAATACCTGTGACCATTCGTTTTGTGTAACGTCTTTGAATGTTGCTGCAAGGCGGTTTGTAACCATTTCGCCGTTATTCCAGACGATATTGTCGTTATTAACAATCACGGGTGGTTGAGTTGTTTCGACAGACGCAGTGTATGCGGTTGTGAGCAGTGTTTCGGGCGGTGTTATTGTGATACCGCCGGTATCCGAAGCATTCAGCGATATTATTCCAAACACAAGGAGGAAGCAGGCAACCGCACTCGCTGAACCGGAAATAATCGCTGTTTTTCTTTTTCGCCTGATACTCAGGTGGCGTTCGATATTCGCCGCTTGGTCAATTAAATCATTATCAATGCCGTTAAGTGAACGTGCATTTAATACTAAGTTTTTCATTAGAATTCTACTCCTTTTTTAATTAAATATGTTTTTAGTTTGTTTCGGGTTCTGTGCAGTGACGATTTCACCTTGCTTTCGGAAAATTTGAATGTCTTCCCGATTTCGGCTAAGGAATCGCCGAAGAAATATTTCCTCAAAAACACATTTCTGTCATCGAAGCTTAAACGCCGCAGAAAAGCATTAACGTGTGAAATTATTTCTCGATTTTCGACAGTTGAGTTTACGTCATTACTTTGGAAAAGACAATCCTCCAACTCAGTCATGGATACCTTCATATTGGGATTTCTCCTTTTTGATGTGATATAGTCGAATTTGTCTAATGCGATATTTCTTGTGATTTTGCAAATAAAGGCGGAGAGTTTTTCCGGCTTTTCAGGCGGGATTGCGTTCCATACCGCAAACAATGCGTCATTAACACATTCATCAATATCTTCATTATTCGATAACACACCTTTTGCGACATGTCTGCATAGATTACCGTATTTCTGCTCAATTTGAGAAACCGCACTTTCCGAACGCCGGCAAAACAAATCAATAATATCAGTATCGTTCATTTAAGTATTCTCCCAACCTTTTCTTATATATAGTGAAGCTGCTTCTAAACATTAAGTAGGAAAACAAAACAAAAAGTTGCGGGGATGATATAATTACCATCCCCGTATACAGCTTTATATATTCTTATCCTTTTGCCACGTCCCATTCACCGTCACTTTTTTGATAAATCGAGGTGTTATAGACGTTTTGGTATATTTCATCAATTCTCCAACCTGCACGAGTATTAACTAATTTGAAAAATTCATGCGTACTCGCACTGTAGACCCACAATGTATTTTCATCGGTGGAGCCGATTGTATAGAAAATGTATCCCAAATCAGACATTCCAACACTTGTACTGTAAATCTGACCATCACGCTCTGTAAAAAGTCGCGGAACCAAAAGAACTCTTTCCTCAGTTAAATATATATTTTCATATCCGCTGTTACCGGTAACAACACTTTCTACAAACACGCCCCATTCATCTATAGTCACACTCATATCATTGGTCATTCTGTAATAATGCATACCGTTTTCCTCAATACCGTCATCAAAATCAATAGTTATGCAATGTGCAATCCCCACTTCATTTATAATACGCCAATTATATAATGTCTCATAAGCATCTGCATTATTTAATATTTGCACCATTCCTAACCCTTTGAGCTGTTCTGTGAAAATTTCAAGCTCAATAACCCACATCCTCCACTGCTCTTCTGTAATTGAAGGGGCATAACTCATTTCAAAGCCATGACCTCTTTGGTGACTGTCAACATAATTAGTATAGTTAATTAAATTATAAAACGCCTCATTATATGGCAGAATTGAGATATTATAATCCTCCCAATACCCCGCTGTGTGAACCATACCCAGCATTTCTTGATAATACGCTATTCTTTCTGCGGTGAGGGTGTCGAGGTAGTCGCCGAAATACGGTTCTGCGATATGCTCGTATGATGTAGCGGTTTCGTATTCCCAATTTATATAACGGAAGCCTGCAAACATAGTGTAGTAGTTATTCAAAAAGTTTAAAATATCGCTATTTGTGCCGCAGTAAAACACTATGGTTTTGTCTGATTTAAACCAGTGTGGCTCTGAAACCCATGAAATCATTGCCGTTTGCATTCCGTTGTTTGAGATTTTTGTTATTGATGAACCGCCTATGTCAATGCCGCTTGCGTCTGTTTCCATAAACTCTTTTTCTGAATAATCATAAACATTAATCATCTCATCGCCGATAAAAACTGTATAGTACCCTACTGATAAATTGCTACTCCCTGCAGGTGTGAATGAGTCATGCACTTCATATTCAATAGAGTTTCTGTCCAATAATCTGAGAAGCGTATTAAACCCCGAGCCGTCACCCTCCCACAAGCTCGTGTCTATCTGTGATGGTTCTATATCAAAATCCTGCCGCTCTGAAGCAGGGTCTTGGTCTGCGGTTGTGGTTAAAACAGGGTCATCTCCCCCCGAATAAGCAGGCATACTGTCCCACACGAACCAGCCGCCTAAACAGATTAAACAAATTGCCGCCACCGCACTGCCGAGCATGATGAAGTTGTTGCGGACTAACGGGTTTTTAGAATCGTGAATGTCTGCCGCAGTTTCGGAATTGCGGATTAGCTGTTCTTTTAAATCATCGGACAATTTCACATTGTCTATATAGTTAAATAATGCTTTGTCGTTCATAGTCATTCCCTCCCTCATAAGTATTGCCTGAGCAATTCACGCCCTTTTACAAGGCGTTTTTTAATTCCGCTTTCACCGACCTTCAAAATCTTGGCTATTTCTTTTATTTTATACCCCTCATAATAATGCAGGTAAAGCGTTATGCGATATTTTTGAGGTAGATTTGATAGTGCTTCCTGTAATTCATAATCGTGGCTGTCCTGTGAAACACCGTATACATCGTTTAAATCACAGGTGTTTTTATTCCAATAGCTTTTGTTATAATCACGGCATTTATTGATTACAGCACGAATAATCCACGCCTTAACATGCTCGGGGCTGTTCCAGACGGGTTGCTTTACATGGATTTTCAAAAGCACGTCCTGCACCGTGTCAAACGCATCGGACTGGTTATTCAATTGTGATGCCGCTAACTTATACATCATGTCGCCATAGGTTTGAACTAAGTAGGTGACACTGTATTCCGCTATTTCTATGTCGGAATTTGGGGCTTTCGGAGAATCAATTTGAAATTGTGTTTGTGTTATCATATATTCTGCCTCCTATATATAAAACTCCCGACGAACAGAAAAAGTTTCCTTTCGTCGGGAATTATTTTATAATCCCATTCTTCTGAGTCGTTCGACAATCTGCTGACGCCTTTTTTGAGTAGCCTCACTGTTCACGATGTATGAACCACCCCGCTCCTCCACAACATCACCCTCCCTAATATCATCGGGGAACAGCTTTTTGTCAACCACCTCAAACCGCTCAATATCAGTGTCCTCAAGAACTACAGAATCTCCCTCAAATCTATCCACAATAATCATGCCGCCACCTCCATTTGATTAATAATACTTATCCCTGCTTCGTCACTTTCAAATATAATTGTTCCCATTGTATCGGTTCTTAATATCTCATATCCGAGAAGTATAAGCCGCTCTACAGTATCGTCATGCGGGTGGTTATAAGAGTTATCAGCACCTGCACTGATTACCGCATATAAACCGCCTACTGCTTCTAAGAACTTCCTCTGAGAGGAGGTTCTGCTCCCGTGGTGAGCAACCTTCAGAACACTTGCCTTTATGTCAACCTTGCTGTCAAGTAGTGCGTTCTCACCCGCACTCTCTACATCTCCCGTGAACAGGAACGCATTCCCCCCGTGGACTAATCTAACTATTACCGAATAGTCGTTTATCCCGTTGAAATCGCCGATTGGTGCAAGAATTTCGATATAACATATATCAAGTTCAATTTTATCCCCTGCATTGGCATAAGCGGCTTGGACGGAATTAGCTTCAATAGCGTCCAACATTCGCACAAAAGAGGCGGTGGTGGGTATAAGCTCGTCCTTGACCTTTGGCATAATCAGCTTGTCCGGCTTAAACTCGTTAATGATTTTCCCCATTCCCCCGATATGGTCGGCGTGCGGGTGCGAAACTATTATATAATCAAGTTTGCTGATTTTAAGCGATTTTATGTAACTGATGACCTCTTCTGCATATTTATTTTCGCCGCTGTCGATTAAAACCGAATAATTCGGGGTGATAATCAACTGACAGTCCCCCTGCCCCACATCAATATAATGGACGGATATTACACCCTCGCCCCCGCTTAAAACAGGTGGTTCGTCTTTTAAACCGAACGCCGCATAAATTTCGTCCCAATCGGAAACAAGTGCGATGATTAACCCCGCAACCACGACTGCAACTGCTATCACGCAGACCATAGAAATGTTATAATTTCTTTTTTTTCTTCGCTTTAGCGATTTTATTGATGGTTGCTTTCTTGTTGCTATGCTTTTTATTACCTTGTTGTTTCGCTTTCTCAGACTGCTTAAACGCTGGTTGTTTTTCGGCATTTTTGCTCACCCCTAACAAAACTTCAATTAAATCTCTTCTTTTTATAATGGTCAACGCCTTTATAACAAGCTCCCTGTTTTCCGCCTTGTAATACTGCAGCAACGCTCGCTGCATAGCACGCTCATCGGGACTTTTCGCAACGTATACTTCTTTCAGCGTAAACGGGTCTAACCCGGTGTAATACATCGCCGTTGAAACTGTTCCGGGGGTGGGGTAAAAGTCTTGAACCTGCTCGGGACGGATATTATGTTTTTTGAGCCATAACGCCAATTCAACAGCGTCGGCAAGTGTACTCCCGGGGTGCGACGACATTAAATAAGGGATTAGATATTGCTCTTTCCCGCAACGCTTGGTTTGCACTGCGAACCTATCTGAAAACCTTTCATAAGCCTCGATATGCGGTTTACCCATGCAGTCGAGTACATTGTTTCGGCTGTGCTCTGGTGCGACTTTTAGCTGACCGCTTACATGGTGTTCAACAAGCTCATTTAAAAATTCCTTATTCCTGTCCGCCATAACATAATCATATCTTATTCCGGAACGAATGAACACTTTTTTGATGCCCTTTAATCCTCTTAGCCGCCGTAGGATTGTCAAGTATTTCTCGTGTGAAATTACAAGGTTTTTGCAAAGCTCGGGTGACAGGCATTTTTTATTCTTGCATACTGGATTTTCACAAGGGGATTGACCGAAATTAGCGGTAGGGCCACCAACATCATGGATATATCCTTTAAAACCGGGATTTTTTACAAACAACTGTGCTTCATCGACAATCGACTGTTCACTTCGGGTTTGGATTTTTTTACCTTGGTGGAGTGCTATGGAACAAAAGTTGCATTTACCGAAACAGCCCCGTGTCCATGTAATCGAGAACTCGACTTCCCGAATTGCAGGCACACCGCCTTGTTTTTCATATATAGGGTGGTATTTTCTCATGAACGGCAGAGCATAAACCTTGTCCATTTCCGATTCTGTAAGCGGGCGTTGAGGAGGATTTTGAACCAGCATTACATCACCGTGCCGCTGGACGATTGTCCTGTCGCCGTTCTGCTCGATATATTGAATTGCACATGCTTTGGCATAGCACTTTTTGTTACTTCTGACTAACTCAAAACTGTCACATTGAACTGCGTTAAGTGGCGTGTCTATTGGTTTTGCGGTATAACATGTCCCATGTAAATCTGTTATGTCGGATAAAACTTCACCGCTACGCAGACGTTCAGCCAATTGAATAATCGTCAGCTCTGCCATGCCGTAGATTAATAAATCTGCACCCGATGATATTAGTACAGATGGCAGAATAGCACTCGGCGAAGCCGCTTTGCTACCGACCATGTCGGTCCAATAATCATAATGTGCGAACCGTCTTAACGACGCCTCCAACCCGCCGATTACTATTCCTGTGTCGGGGTATATGCGTTTGAGTGTTTTGCAATACTCTGTAACCGCATAGTCCGGACGCAGTGCCTGCGTTCGCAAGCCGGCTTCGCCGGAAGCTGACCCACCCGGACTGTAATCGTCTTTATACCGCCTTTTCCCCGAAACTGTGTAATTGGCAACCATGCTGTCAATGTTCCCACCGCTCACCATGAAACAATAACGTGGTTCGCCTAATTCGGTGAAGTCTGCGTCGGTAACGGGTTGAGCGATTATTCCCACGGTGAACCCGAGACTTTCTAAAATCCGTGAGACTATGGCAATTCCGAAACTCGGATGGTCAACATAAGCGTCACCGGTTATGCAAACAAAATCCGCAGAACCTGCGGTCGCATGCCGGCTTTGCCGGAGGTTCTCCTCAATTAACTCAGTTTTTGTTATTGGTAGGAACAATTTATTCTTTCCTTATCGTTTTCTTAATAATCGGGTCAATTGTATTCCGATAAATCTTCTTTACACCGTCGGGGGCATATTCCTCGAACTTCTGCGAGCTGTATTCGCTTATTTCGTTGAACGCCCTTTTTAATACCGGTTCATTATTCTCATTTATAAAAATCTCACTGTTACAGAAATTACAAACACCTTTTCGGGTTGCCATGTCAAGTCGAATATTCGCACCGCAGTTCGGGCAGGTCGCCGCCATTAACTGTAACGGCTTAGACTCGACAACCGGTTTGGGTGCAATAGTCGGTTTAGTCACATTAACCGGCTTCTGCCCCGTCTTTTCACCGCAATGGTGGCAGAAAGCAGCGGTTTCATCATTGGGTCTTCCGCAAGTTAAACAATACATAATTATTTCCCTATATTCATTTTTCTTTCCAACCAGTCCTGCCGTGTCATAAGGATTTCTCTCGGCTTACTCCCCTCAAACTTACCTACCACACCCATTCGCTCCATTATATCAATTAACCGTGCCGCTCTGCCATAGCCGACTTTCAGTTTCAATTGCAAATACGAGGTTGAGGCTTTCCCACCGTCAATAACCGCTTCAATGGCTTCCTCTAATTTATCGTCCTCCATATCAATATCGTCACTGTCACGTTCCTTGCTGTCGTCGGAAACAGTCTCCGCCTGCCGTTCAATTTCTTCAATAACCGATTCATCGTATGCAAGGTCAAAATTATCTTTTATGAACCCGATTACCCGTTCGACTTCCTTATCGGAAACCCAGCACCCTTGAACCCTTATCGGCTTTGGTGCACCAATCGGAGCGTATAACATATCGCCCTTACCGAGCAACTTGTCCGCACCGGCAGTGTCAATAATGGTTCTGCTGTCCACCTGCGAGGCTACTTTTAACGCAATTCTGCTGGGTATATTCGCTTTAATTAATCCGGTTACGACATTTACGGTGGGGCGTTGTGTGGCTATAACAAGGTGCATTCCCGCCGCCCGTGCCATTTGTGCAAGTCGGCATATGCTCCCCTCCACCTCTCGTGCGGCAGTCATCATTAAATCGGCAAGCTCGTCTATAAAAATCACGATTTTCGTCATGGGAACAAGCTCGTCATTTATCTCAGCCGCCTCGTTATACCCGCTTATGTCACGCACGTTATTCTCAGCGAATAATGCGTATCTGCGGGTCATTTCGTTGACCGCCCATTTAAGCGTACCCGCCGCCTTTGTCGGGTCGGTGACAACAGGTGCAAGTAAATGCGGAATCCCGCTGTACATCATGAACTCGACGGATTTCGGGTCAATCATAATTAAACGAACCTCGTCTGGTGTTGAGCGGAAAAGTATGCTCATTATTATGGAGTTTACGCAGACAGATTTACCCGAACCGGTAGTCCCCGCTATAAGCAAATGCGGCATTTTCGCAATATCCGATATAATTATCTCGCCGGAAATGGCTTTACCGATTACTGCACCTAAATTAGAATCGGTCCCCCGAAATTCCGCACTGTCAATCAATTCACGGATTGCCACAGTGTCAATCGTGTTGTTCGGGACTTCTACACCTACTGCCGATTTCCCCGGAATAGGGGCTTCCATTCGCACACCTGCCGCCGCTAAGTTAAGTGCTATATCGTCGGTAAGGCTTGTAATCTTCGATATTTTCACACCGGGTGCGGGTTGAATTTCGTAACGTGTTACACTCGGCCCACGTACCACACCGACTATTTTCGTAAGCACGCCGAAGCTTTTTAATGTTTCAATCAGTTTTGTTGAATTGGCTTCAAGCTCGTCCGCTATATCAGCTTCTGAGCGTTTTTCAATAATATCATCAAGCAATCTGATTGACGGAAGATGATACTCACCGACAGGGTTAAGCTCTGATTGCGATAACTCGAACGAGTTTTCACGAAGCTCACGTGCGTCATATTCCGCTTGTTCTTCTTGCTTATAATTCTCGATTACCGAATTAAAAACATTGCTTGACTCATCTTCATGCTCTTCCGTAATTTCATGAGGGGGCGGGATTTCCGGGAACGGCATATCTATATCGGGAACAGCAGTCACCGGTTCATCTGTTATGTATACAGGCGGTTTATTCGCCGCAGAATCGGCCACTGCCATTATACCTGCGAAATGTGTATCCTTTTCTATTTCCTTTTCTATGTTTTCTTCCGCCGCTTTAAGCCGCATCAACGCCTCTTCCTCGGCACATTTTTTATTGACTTCCTCGATATATTTAACATCCTGTTTATGCTGTTCATGCTTTTGTTTAGCGAACTCTCCCGCTTTTTTAAAAGGTTTGCTTGTTATATTCAAAAAAGTGGTTAATGTTATATTCCCCATCAGCATTATGAAAACGAACCCGATTAATATGATGATAATTCCGCCGCCGACCTGCCCGAAGAACATTAACGGGAAACCCAATATCATTCCGAAAACGCCGCCGCCTATCAGGTTTTTTCCATTCTCATAAACCTCGGAAATACTGCCGACCTCGCCCACTCCGATAATCTGAACCGTTCCGCTGAGCAGCAGAATTATCGCAGCTAATTGCAGCATTTTTATGATAACCGCCGACTTACGCTTGTCCCGTGCAATCATAATCGAGGCATAAATCAACACAGGGCCTACCGTAAATACAGCTAACCCGAACATTCCCCATAGGAATCTGTGAATAGCGTCCCATGCGGTTGCAACATTACCGAGTATCGAGAATGCGATAATCAGCAAACCCGAAGCGAACAGAACAATTGAATAAATCTGCCGCTTTTTTTTATTGCGTTCAATCGCCTCCTCCCGACGGGTGGTGTCCTGTTCGGAGGGTTGCTTAGGCGGTGTTTTCCTTGTAGTTGTTTTTCTTGCCGGCATGTTAGTTTTTCCTTTGTTTTAATTTCAAAATGTAAATGTAATCCCTGTAATATTCTCGAACAATCCCCACACTATACAGGCTATTCCGAGCGTAACTGTATAGATTGCGAAAATTTTGAACTTTTCCTTTTTTATCAGCCACTTGACTAACTTAATCGCAAGCAACCCCACCAACATAGCAACAACCGCTCCGATGGCAAGCATAAACCAGTTAATCGCAGTTTCCTCCGGAGTTTGAACTAATTCACGGATTTCAAGCAGACTCGCCCCTAAAATTGCAGGAATTCCCAGCATAAACGAAAACGTCACTGCTGTTTTTCGGGAAAATCCGCAGAACAACCCCGCAGTAATCGTCGAACCCGAGCGTGACACCCCCGGGAACAGTGCGATTACTTGGAACAAACCGACAATTAATGCATCGGTGGTTTTCATGTCTTTAGGTTGTTTAATTCCTTTAACACAGGCATCCGCCATGAACAAAAGCACAGCCGTGAATATGAAAGCACACCCCTCGAATATTATGTCGTTATCTAAGGCAGGTACAGTGAAATAGTCCTTGAAAAACACAGCAGGGATTAGAACCAACGTTCCGAGCATTACCATGAACATCATTCGGCGGTCGCCGTTCATGTTCTTCCACGAGAATTTCCCGGTGAATATATCGGCAATAGTGAGGAAAAACTCCCTAACCATACCCCATACAGCCTCCCGAAAGGCAATAATCACGGCAAGTAAAGTCCCCATATGCAGGAAAATCGACACCGTCACACTTTCCTCGCCAATGTCCATAAAGTGCTGTGCAACCGATAAATGTCCCGAGCTTGAAACCGGCAGAAACTCCGTCAAACCCTGTATCACCGCTTGAATTAGAATTTTTATGTAATCCATAAATTTACCCAATTATCAATTTTATATTTTATATTATATAACAAAAAAGCCGTAAAGTCAACTTTTCAATATCAATTAACACGGCTTTTTTTATTAATAAATCGTTTTGGGTCGGTTATCAAGGGATTAATCGGTTTCGGTTTAGTTTGCTTTTTAACTGTTTGTCCCCTGAATACATCATATTCACTGATTATCGTGTGTATTATCATTATTATCCTCATTTTCTATATTTTTTTCTTTTTTATACTCTTCAATAAGCTCATAAAGGCAACCGATTGCCTCCGACAATCCGCCTAATTTATCGATTAACCCCTCACTCACAGCATGATTACCGTCCACCACACTGCCTACGTCCATGACAAGCTCGTCCTTTTCCATCATCAATTCCTTGAAGCGTTCTGCCTTTATTCGGCTGTTATTCACAACAAAGCTGATTATGCGTTCCTGCATGCGGTCAAAATAAGACAGCGTTTGCGGAATTCCCAAAAGCATACCGTTCATGCGAACCGGGTGAATTGTCATAGTCGCACTCGGTACAATGAACGAACGCTTGGCACTCACCGCTAACGGTACGCCGATTGAGTGACCGCCGCCCACTACAATTGAAACAGTAGGCTTGCTCATGCCGCTGATGAGCTCTGCGATTGCCAGACCTGCCTCCACGTCGCCGCCGACGGTGTTGAGAATAATCAACAACCCCTCAATAGTGGTATCTTGCTCAATCGCCACTAATGCGGGGATAA
The DNA here is from genome assembly GCA_009784825.1 of Oscillospiraceae bacterium. Lineage (GTDB taxonomy): Bacteria > Bacillota > Clostridia > Oscillospirales > Ruminococcaceae > Ruminiclostridium_E. The sequence goes on along the minus strand of WQXO01000022.1, from coordinate 4,614 downwards.
TGTGTTCGTATTTTGTGGTTTTGTTCTGGGGAGGGAGGATGTAGTGTCCCTCGATTTGCCCGCAGGTGGTAATTGTGGACAGTTGGTTTGAGAAGCTACCTCTAAGTGATTAAGAAGTGGGTATTAGTGATTTCGCAAAATCAATACTACCATTGAGAAGTTTACGTTTAGTAACTCCATTGTTTTTCTCTGCTTTATACCACGTTTTATTATAGTTAAAGGCATCTATTATTTGTTGTGTGTTTACTGATTCGCCAAAAACATCAATCATTAAGCACTCTACATCCGCAACGGAAAACCACTCACCTATATCGGCAGTTTTTACCATATAAAGAATAAGTACCATTTTTTCTTTGAATGTTTTTAATGATTTTATTTCAGGGAAATCTTTAATATTCAAATCATCAACACTAATAGAGGCGTATTGTGACTCTGTTTTGGGTTTTGCTTTACGAGGTTTGGTGCTTACTTTCTTTTCCTTGCCCTCTTTCGGTTGCATTTTTTCAACACAATCAATACCACTTTGAGTAAGTTGATAGCGTTTCGGGGTAGATTTTGAAACGCATTTAAGAAAAGTGTTTGTGGCTAACTTACCAACAGAATCACTTATGTTTTTAGGTTCTGATTTTCTGGCTTCTTTGTAATACTCTTTTACATCTTCCGTTGAAAAATCACATATATTCTTTGTTTTTTCCATGAAGTAAGAAGCACAAAGAATAAAATCAGAATGTGATTCAGCACCTTTTTGCTTGATAAACTCTCCGAGACTTATTCTATTCCAGTCAATAGTGTTTGTTTGTAAGTCTTGAGAGATTGCAGAATTCACTTCAAGTGTAGTTAAGTATTCGTTTTGCTCCATTATTTGTGGCGATGAAACGCTACGGGTTCTTGCAACCGCATCAACGCCTAATGGCAGTATTTTTACCTCAAAAGCATTTCTTTCTCGTTCGATAAAATCTGAATCTCCTTTGGCATCGAACTCAATCCCCTCTGTGGTTATTTTAATGTGTACTTCGTTTTGCATTTTTATTTCCTCCGTTATATTAGTCCTGCTTTGTTATAAAGTTCTTCAAGCATAACCCTATATTCCGCTTTTATATCATCAATGTCTTTCTTGCTTGCGGTGTATGTAATAGAGTGTGCTGAGAAATTTCCGGTTTTGCGAAACTTATCATATTCATCTTTATTTCTTGATAGTTTCAATGTGGTGTTGTTTTGTGCGTTTTTGACAATTTTTTCAAGCATTGAATAATTTCCGTTTTCTTTAATTACACTATCAATACTGAGTTTTTCATATGATAATATCAACAATACTTCAAATAATCTACGCATAAGCACGGCACAAGCGTCATAACAATTATGCTTATACGATGAATTGATTTGCTCTATTAAACGTGTTAAGTGAGTGCGTTTGCCACAAAATTTCACTTCATCAATTAGCTCACTATCGGATTCAATAGTTACATTATCATTCCACGCTTGTCCGAAATCTCTCTCCAACGCTTGAAGTATAGCCGGAGCAAATTCAAGCGACCCTTTCGTAGTTTTAGATAAGATAAAGGTCTTTGTTTGTCCTTTAATTATATTATTTCTTAAACGAGAAGTATTTGGAACGTTATATCCGGCATTTGAAAACATTTCGACAATATCAGTATTGGAAAATGTTGATTTACCACTTTCTTTGTAACAATAGTAACATAGCATTTTTGCTCGCTCTGCTTCTTTCAATGATTGAAGACCGAAATCTTCAATAAATTTTAGTAATTGCATAATGTTTAATATCACACACTTTCTTTTTACTTATTGCTCTTGTTGTATTTATCTTGCATACGCAAGATTTATCGCCGACACCGCATCATCAAAATCACCATCTTCAATTTCCAAGAACGCTTCATTTTCCAACCCTACAAACAAAACATACATAAAATTGCTGAAATCATAAATTTGCTCACGGTTCTCATCGGCAATCGTTTCTTTAATTGTTTCAGCTTTGGCAATAAGACAAATTTGTTGATAAGCAGGGTCAATTTTGCGAGTATTACCATTGGGGTGAGCGAAGTTCAAATGCTGTGTCGGGGTAAGTGCGATTAGATTTTCGAGGTATGCACATATCGCCGGATAATCAGCTTCGGGGAATATATGATGAATGTGGGTAGCGAGGTCGGCAATGTGCCTTTCATCAAACACTTCTGTTTTACCATCACGGAATGAATCATTAAACGAACGCATAAGTCTTTTCGCTTTTTGTGATAAATATGTGCTTAATTGCGGCATGAGGTCGTGACCGATTTGCACCGCATATTGGCGGCGAGTAAGCCCTTTCGGCTTGTCCGCATAAATATCACGAAAATTATTACGATTGTACATGAGCATATCATAAGTGATTTTGTATTTCGATAACCGACCACGCTCTGTGCCACGTTTGTTATTCTGAAAAGCCAACGGATTAAGCACTTTAATAAAAATCCTGTTACATTCTACGACACCATTGATTTTTGTGTTAGCAATCGTGAAATTTGAAAAACCGTCTTTCATTTCTTCGTATGCGATTTTGCTTTGTTTGTCAAAGAAATCATCAAACAAATACTTTATTCCCGAATCTGACAACACTTTTGAAATATAGAGTTGTAAGAATTTCAACGCATTTGGTTCACGGATAGAGATGTACTCCAAAACATCACGATTAGCGATTGCGTAGAAATTACGACCACCTCTTTTGTCCTTGCGGATTACACCTGCATAAGCCAACATTTCCATAGGTTGCTGAAAGAATTTGTCGTACTCGTTGCGAGCCATTTCTTCGCCGGGATTAGGTTTTTTGAATATCGCTTCTACATTTTCAATGGTATACTCGTCACGCCATATATCCATTGAGGTGAAATACTCTGTGTCAGGATTATGCTCGGCATATTGCACTATGCAGTCCGAAACAATAGTAACGACATCAGCAGCACACTTCTGGTCAATCCACCGAGCGTTGCCTGTTTTACGAATATCATAATTATGTTGCGATAAAAAGTCTTTAATATCTTGGTCTTTTAGCCATCTCATACGCTTTTTTCCTTTTCTTTTATAAGCCTTCCGAAGAAGAACACAGAATTTGCATCAACATTTAACGAGCGTGTTTGGCGATTTCGGGCTGTGCGATAGAATTCTCGGTACTCCGTTGTTGAAAAGAATGACAACTCACACTTTTTAAGTGGTTTTTCGCCGTCTTTTAACATCAATATCGCCGCCGAGCCATTAACAAGAACGCCTTTTGGCTTGCGGATAACTCGTGGTTTATAGGTCATATTCGGGGTTAGGTATACTTCATCATCACCGATAAAACGGTAGACAGAGAGTGTTTTAGCCGTTTCAAGCGGTATATATGAATCATAACCATCAATGTCGAGTATTTCCGAGCCGGTATCGTCTATGTTGCGAGATTTAATTACACGAATGTCCGACTTCTTCCCATTCATTAAACCGTTAGTAAGTTGACGGTCACGGAACACGTCAAATATCCCGAATTTCAATTTTTCGCATACCTCGTCAAACGCTTCGTTGCGGTAAATAAGCCAGTATGGAAAATTGCTGTCGCATATATACTTCTGCCTTACTGTACTGCGTTCGTTTTCTGTTGCCGATATAACAGCGGTCATAGATGGCTTTGCTTTCGGATTAACGCAGACCGCAACAGTTTCAATTAGCACACCGCCAAATCCTTTTTCGCCGAAGTCAATAATTGTATCTATACCGAATTTTGATAAATAATCTCTTGTCGGAGCAAATTCGGGGGTGTTTAATAAAAACTTCGGCATAACCACAGCAACATAATCACCTATATTTATGGCTTTTTCTAAGAAAAAAGCCGATGTGTTGGTTGCTGTATTGTTTACAGAATTTGCACGATACTGTTCTAATTTCTTCCCCTTTACAGATTTAGAGAATGGAGGGTTGCCGATTACAAGATTATATTTTCCTTGAAAGAAGTTTGATAAGAAATCGTCACAAATATACTCGATTTCTACGTTAGGCGGTTTTCTTATATGCTTAACAAGCTCTTTCAAAACAGTGAGGGCATTATCATCAATATCAATAGCCGTGATTTTCACGCTCCGCTTATGTTCAAACAATTTCATGATAAACGGCAAAAAATTTCCCGCTCCTACCGAGGGTTCAAGAATACTAATATTATCATTAGTGATAACCGGAATAGTTTTAATAATCTCGTTTATGAGCGATTTATTAGTAAAATACGCCTCCTGTTCGTTACGCTTGGAATTAGCCAATTCAACGATTCTACACAGACTTGCAAACCCTAAATTTAGAGGGTTTTTCTTTATATAATTAAGCAAAGGCGGTACTTCGGTTAATTGTGCATCGGTGATTTCTATTTTTACTTCGGCATCACTTAAATAACGCTTGCTTAGTGCTATTCTTATGTTTTCGGCGATGCTTTGAAAGATTTCTGTCGGAACAGCTTCTCCCAACGACTGTCGGATTTTAATTTCCTCTTTTTTCAAAAATTTGCGTTTATCATTAGTGGTAAGTTTGTTTAATTTATCAAAATCAATGTCCGTCCACTTAAAACTGTAAGGAACGGTCATCATCACCATAAGCTCTCGTATG
>WQXO01000021.1 GCA_009784825.1 Oscillospiraceae bacterium | reverse complement strand
GTAGGTTTGTTATACGGTGCTTTTAACATTCCGCTGATTATAATCGGGCTGAAATTCTTAGGGGTTCGCCGTATGCTCAAAACCGTCATAGCGGTGGGAGTTATTACCCTTGCTTCCGATTGGCTGTATATCAAGCTACCCGTTTATGAGGGTGATAAAATATTAGCAGCAGTATTCGGCGGAGTTTTATTCGGCACGGGATTGGGATTAATCTATCTCAGAGAGGGTACTTCCGGCGGAATTGACATAATCAACAGAATAATTAATAAAAAACGCCCCCATTTAAAAATGGGGGTCATTATGCTTACGAGCGATGTGGTAATTATTTCCTCGGCTATGTTGGTTTTCAAGAGCATTGAAGCAGGTTTATATGCCATAATCGCCATATTCGTAAGCGGCAGGGTGGTGGATTTAATCCTGTACGGCAGCTTGGAGGGGAAGCTGTTGTTCATATTCTCGGAGAAATATGAAGAAATTACACAACGTATTCTCAATGAAGAGGGCAGGGGAGCGACAATTCTCAAAGGAACAGGGGCGTATTCCGGCAATGACAGAAATGTTATATGCTGTGCCGTTCAGAAAAACCAATACGCACGGATTAAACGAAAAATCGGCGAGATTGATAATAAGGCGTTTATCGTGATTACGAATATCGGCGAGGTATTGGGAGAGGGATTTAATCCAATTAATAATTAACAATTAATAATTAATAATTATTTGACAATTAACAGTTTCTATAATATAATATAGGCATGAAAAAGTTAAGTATTTTTATTTTAATAGTAACTGCGGTTTTTCTGTTCGGGTGTACCGATTTATCGAATAACGATATTCCGGTTGACGCAACTGTAGGTTCGACTACAACTGAGGAGCAGGTTGTTCCCGATTTCACAAGGGTGCAGGAGCCGACAATTACTCAAACGACAGAGCCACTTTTGACCGAGCCTGAGCCTGTAATACATAACGATGATTACATAAAGGTGAGCTTCCTTGCGGCAGGTGATAATCTAATCCACACTTCTATTAATAATCAAGCACAGCTGCACGCACAGGAAACCGGTAAAGACTATGACTATACCTATGTTTATAAGAATATAGAAAGCATAGTCCGCTCGGTTGACTTAGCGGTGATTAATCAGGAAACGCTGATTTGCAATGACATTTACCCACCCTCGGGCTACCCGAACTTCAACACACCGATTGCCTTGGGTGACCATATGATTGGTATGGGGTTTAATGTATTCTCGATTGCCAACAACCACACTCTCGATAAAGGGACTGAGGGGCTTTCGGCGTGCTTGGATTATTGGGACAGCAGGAGCATTAACTCGGTAGTCGCAGTAGGTGCATACCGAAATGCCAATGACCGTGCCAACATTCGCACAAATATCGTAAACGGCGTTACATTTTCTTATTTAAGCTATACCGAACATCTCAATGGATTATCACTACCCGCCGGTTCACCCTTACAAGTCGGCGATTCAAATGATATAGAAACCATGGTTAAAGAGGTTAAGCGGGCTAAGGAAATATCAGACATATGCGTGGTATTTCTGCATTGGGGGGTGGAGGACTCGCATGTCATTACACAAGCTCAGCGAAATGTCGCTCAAAGATTAGTCGACGCAGGTGCGGATGTAATAGTCGGAACTCACCCGCATGTGTTGCGTGATATTGAAATTCTTGAACGGGCAAACGGCACTAAGGCAGTCGTCGCCTATTCATTGGCTAATTTAATAAGCACTCAGCAGGTTTCTGAAACTATGATTGGCGGATTATTAAAAATGGATATTTTATATAATCCACAGAGCGGTAGGGTTGAGTTTGACGATGTTCACCTTATCCCGATAATAACGCATTATGACGTAGGAAACGTCACACACGCCATGAACATTGAGGTAATTCTGTACAAGGACTATACCGCCCAGCACGCCGCAAGGCACGGAATACATAACTACGGCGAATTCGGCATGGATTTTATAAAAGCAGTATTATCCTCGTCGGTATCGAGTAAATGGCTAAAATAGGGGTAATTATGAAAAAAGTTACATCAATTATTATTACTGCGGCGATATTTTTATCGGCGTGTACCGATATATCGAATAATACGCCTAATGAAGGGGTAATGCAGTCATCATCCCTTACACAAACAACAATTACAGAAAAAGCAGAACCGGTAATTATTGAACCGCCTGTAGCCGAACCACCCACCCCCGAATACATAACGGTCAGCTTTGTTGCGGCAGGCGATAATTTAATTCACCCGCCGATTTATAACCAAGCGAAAAAACACGCTAACGGCACAGATGCGGAATACGACTTCACCGAATCCTACATAAGCATTGCCGATATAATCGGTTCTGCCGATTTGTCGGTGATTAACCAGGAAACATTAATCTGCAACGACATATACCCACCGTCGAATTTCCCGTTTTTCAACAGCCCTGTTGCCTTAGGCGACCATATGATTGATATAGGGTTCAACGTGTTCTCGCTTGCCAACAACCACACACTTGATAAAGGTATGGAGGGGTTATATGCCTGCCTCGATTATTGGGACAGCAGAACGAGTGACAGTGTAGTCGCCGTAGGTGCGTACAGAAACGCAGAAGACCGTGCGAATATCCGCACAAGCGTAGTCAACGATGTTACTTTTTCTTATTTGAGCTATGCCGAATCGCTTAACGGGCTTGAAAGCTGGTTGAAACCGCCCGCCGAGGTAGGCGACGCTAATGATGTAGCAACCATGATTAATGAGATTACCCGAGCTGGGGAAATCTCCGATGTTTGTGTAGTTTTTCTGCATTGGGGAGTGGAAAATTCAAGTGTAATCAGCGACGTTCAAAGGCAAACCGCACAAAAATTAGTTGATGCGGGTGCCGATATAATAATCGGTACACACCCGCATGTATTACGTGATATTGAAATTCTCGAAAGGTCTGACGGTTCAAAAGCAGTGGTAGCCTATTCTTTGGGGAATTTAATCGGAGCACAGTACATTCCGCAGACCATGATAGGGGGACTACTGAAGTTCGATATAATAGTAAATTCCGAAACACGGCAGGTTGAATTCGAGAATGTGCATATAATCCCCATTATAACCCATTATGACAGGAGCTGGAATATCCGAATATATCTGCTCGAGGAGTATACTGCAGAGCTTGCCGCATTACACGGGGTAAGGGCTCATGGGAGGTTTGACATGGACTATGTCGAAGCGGTATTCTACGGTACTATATCGGAGGAGTTTATTTTATAGGAGGAATTATGAGGTATTTGAAGAAAAAACAAGCCAAAAAGTAGTCAGTTATCAATTACTTACTCTCACCGAACTTCCCGTAAGACACCCGTTCATTGAACGGCAGCTTCTCTCTCCTCGAACCCTCCCCGTCGGGCAATCCGATTGGCAGAACAACACGCAAATGATGTTTAGACTTATCCGCACCGAGAACATCAAGGGCGTGTTTTTGTTTTTGACTGTCGAAATACGGGCTGTCTAACCACAACGACACATAACCCAACGCCGTTGCCGCTAACAGCATGTTTTCGGCGGCGGCGGAATAGTCTTCCATCTCGAAATTGACCTCACCTTTCTGGACGCTTCTGTCAGTCAGCATGGCAATCGCCGCCGGAGCGGTTTGCATACCGTCGGTGGGAGCAACCTCACACAACGCTTGAACAGCGTCTCTGTCGGGCAGAATTATCAACCGTACACACTGGCTGTTCATTCCGGAGGGGGCGGCGAGTCCCGCTTGTGCGATTTTCTCAAGGTCATGCAACGGTACCGGAGTCGGCAGGAATTTCTCCTTATGAGAATATCGAGCGTTAATTACATCAAAAAAGTCCATACTATTTCTCCTTTTATATAGTTTTTCGGATTACTAATGCCTTTCGTTGCGTATGCAACGAAACTTGGCACCGGGAGGGGGTAAGCTTCGTTTATGATTAAATAAAAAACATGAAAGGGGTATAAAATGAATTCAAAAATCAGCAAACACGACCTAAGCACAAAAATCATAAACGAGCTGCAAACCATTGCATTTGCCGAGGGGGAGGAGGTGAAGCTTAATAATAAGCTCACGGCAATCAGAATGTTAGTTAACTATCTCGGAATTGACAAGACAGTTTTCGAGGAAACGCCGGGGGTTATCATAATCGATGACATGTGTTCAAACCAACCCAAACGCATCCCGATAAAATCGCTTAACCGTGAACAACGCAGAAAACTTTTAAAACAGCAGGGAGGGAAAGCCGCCTTACAGGAAAACCCGTCTTGCGAGCATACATAACAGATATTCCGATTAGCGAAAAAACGGCACATGCAGTGCCGCCTTAACGAAAACTAATTATTGAATATAATCTGAATCTAATTCAATGACTATCACGGCTTCTGAGTAATCAACGTAATACAGAACAGACACCCAAACACCCTCCCTCGAGTTATAGTAGAGTGCCGCCCAAACTCCTACATCTTCATAATAGGTTTCTCTTCTTTCATCGAAATTGTTTACCAACAAGTAATCATCTAAGTAAACGAACACATCGTCTAAATCATCGAGGTCATATATATATAAATAGTTATTTTTGAAACCGTAATAGTTACCGTCAAAAGTAATATATTCAAGACCAAACTCATGCAGATAACCCTCGTCTATTAATTTTGCATCTTTAATGACTTTTCCGAAATCCGGTACAGCGGGGAAACGCTGATAAGCGTTCGGAACAGCGGGCTGAGTGGGGGTTTGCGGTGTTGTGGTTGAGGCTGAGCCGCCCGAAAGCTGTTGATAAGCATTGCCGCTACCGACTACTACTACAAGAATTTCATATTCCCAATAATAGGAATAAACTAAGCTTGTGTTTTGCTTGGCGAGGTAAAAGAACACATATGTTATACCATCCTTGTCGTCAAAGTATGCACCTTGCAAATCAAAGCCGTGGTCTTCTAAAACGTCATCATATTCATCGGTATCACTTATGAAATAAGGTTCTTCCAACAAATAATAATACGCATAATCAAAATGATAGCTTCCTGTCACATCAAAATCAAGCACTAAGTTGAAGCCCAAGTCTGAGGCTGTTCCTGCCATCCCGAGGTAAGCATTACGGCTGACAGAGAGAAAATCCGGAATAAACGAATACCGTGCCAGATATGTAACAGTACCGTCCCATGTATCCTGTTGTCCGCCACCTACAGGAAGCGGGGTTGTTGAATTATTCCCCTCAGAGGGTAAGATAACACGTTTAATCGGGACAGCCCACTGCTGACTGTCACGTGAGGGGTCGCTTGCAGAGTTAATACCGATAACATGTCCTTTATCGTTTAATAACGGACCGCCGCTGTTTCCGCCATAGACGGCAGCAGTGCTTTGCAGCATACCTGCAACGGTATACCTGCCATAGTTCAATGGTTCATTCGCAAATCTCGAAATCATACCCGCAGTGAAGGTTATGGGGTCACCGTCGGGGCCTCCGAGTGCATAAACAGAGTCACCCACGTTCATAGAGTCAGAATCACCAATAGTGACAAAACTGAAGCTCTCACCCTTACCGTCAACCTGAATTACCGCATAATCGTTTGAGAAATCATATGAATAATACCCGGTAATATCAAATTCTCTGCCATCAAATAAAACAGCAACAGCACCTGTCATGCCTTCCATAACATGATGGTTGGTTATTGCAACACCTTCTGCATTAACAAAGAAACCGCTTCCCCAGCCGACATGAACGCCGTTATGGTAGCATTTTATTTGGAAAACAGCGTGCTTGTTATTATCGAAAATTTGGACAGGGGTGAGTATGGCATTCGGGTCGGGAGCATCATCAGTAGAAGCCGCCGTTGTACGGCGTGTTTCGTCGTCGTCATTTCTGGATTGATAATTATTGTTGTTGTTATTGCTGGCAATAAGTGCGATGATACCGACAGTTCCTATTGACAAAACTAACACAGCTGCGGCAATAATTCCGATTATCACACCCACAGGCTTCTTCTTTTTCTCGGGGACGGGAACAGGAGCGACATAAACCTGCTCTTGTACGGGAGGGGTGTGAGCCGGCTGTTGAGGCGGAGGTGGAGGAGCATAAGCGGGTTGTTGAGGTATGTATTGTTCTTGCACAGGGGCAGGTGAAGCTGCCATTACCGGAATTGGGGCAGGGGTTGCAACCGGCTCATACTTAGCACCGCATGAATTGCAGAATATCATACCCTCAGCCAATTCTGCGTTACAGCTCGGGCAAACTCGTTGCTGAACGGGGGCGGGTTCGGGTATTGATGTAGCAACCGGTGGTATCGGTTCGTCTAATTTCATGCCTAATGTTTTCTTAACAACCTTAACAAGAGAATCGAATTCATTATCATCGGGAAAAGCGTCTAACCAGTGGAGGTTCGAGAGATAATACTCAAGGCTTTCCCGCATTTCAACATCTTCAATACGAAACGGAATAACCGTTTTTTCATATCGAAAAGCACTTTCAATCTCCTTTGAAACGGGCTTCGACTCGTTGGAATCCTTGGAAAAAATTAACAAGAAAAGCTTAGCGTTTTTAATCCCATATATAAGTTCTTCAGCATATTCACGCCCGGGAGAAACATCTCTCGGAGCTATCCAGCATTTAATCCCGTTTTTCTCTAATGCATGGCAGATGGCAGACGCAGCATTTTTGTCTTTAGAAGAGTGACTGATAAAAATATCATGTGTCATTTCAGACTCCTTTATATTACATAAAAATACAATTATCTAAATATTATCACATGTTTCGAGCAATGTCAAGCATTATTATCGGACATACGTAAATTCAAAATCAAATATCGCAACCGTATCATCTTCCTCAATACCTGCCTCCTCAAGTGCATCAATTATTCCGGAGCTTCTGAGTACCCTTTGAAGATATTGCAGGCTTTCATAATCCTCCATATTCGCCATATTAATAATCGGTGCAAGCCACGGTGCGTCTATTATGAAATAGCCGTCCTCGGGGTTCTCGATTTTGAACGATTTCTTATCATGCAGCTTCTGCAGCTCCTCGAACGGCATTGGCTCAGCCTCGTATTGTTTTACGGGCGGTAATTTCGATAATTCTTCAATTATTCTTTTAACCAAATCGTCAGTGCCTTTTTTGGTAGCCGATGAAATAACGAAGAACGGCATGTCAGAGTTAACACGTTTAATATATTCTTGAAATTCTGCAATTTGTTCGTCGGTGGCTATATCAGACTTATTAGCGGCGACTATTTGCGGGCGGGCGGCTAAGTCCTCGGAAAAGCGACTAAGCTCAAGGTTGATTTTCTCGAAATCGTCCTTCGGGTCACGCCCCTCACTCCCCGAAACGTCCACAATATGCACAATCAAGCGACAGCGTTCCACGTGCCTAAGAAATGCGTGACCTAATCCCACACCCTCACTTGCACCCTCGATTAACCCCGGAATATCCGCCACAACAAACGCAGAACCTGCGTACGCATGCCCGCCTTTGGCGGGGTTTACCACCCCTAAGACAGGGGAAAGAGTCGTAAAATGATAATTTGCGATTTGCGGCTTCGCCGCACTGATAACGCTTATTAAACTGGATTTCCCCACATTCGGGAAACCGACCAATCCCACATCGGCGAGCAGTTTTAATTCTAAGGTTACATTAAACACCTCACCGGGGAAACCCGGCTTCGCAAAGTTAGGGACTTGCCTTGTCGGTGTGGCGAAATGCTGATTCCCCCAACCACCTCTGCCTCCTTTTGCGACGATGACAGGTTCATTCCCGGAAATGTCGGCGATTAACCTACCGCTCTCGGTATCCTTTACAAGCGTTCCTCTGGGAACCTTTAGAATAATATCCGGTGCAGACTTCCCCGACTTCTTATTAGTACCGCCGTTCTGCCCGTTTTCGGCAGTGAATTTCTTGGTATAACGAAAGTCAACCAAAGTCGATAAGTTATCATCGGCGACTAATATAATATCGCCGCCCTTGCCGCCGTCACCTCCGTCGGGTCCTCCCGCTTGAACATACTTCTCACGGTGGAACGATACCGCTCCGTTCCCGCCGTTACCCGCACGGATTGAAATTTTTACAATGTCAATAAACATATATTTCTCCTTACAAAACAAAACAGGCGTACAAAGTACGCCCGTGCAGTTTCGGATTATTCTGCGTAAACGCTGACTTTTTTGCGGGTTTTATCCATTCTCTCGAATTTCACCTTACCGTCAACAGTAGCGAATAATGTGTGGTCATGACCAACACCTACGTTATTTCCCGCATGGATTTTCGTACCTCTTTGACGAACTAATATATTCCCCGCAAGTACGTGCTGACCGTCTGCTCTTTTAACACCTAACCGTTTCGACTCACTATCGCGACCGTTCTTGGTTGAACCCATTCCTTTTTTATGTGCCATTTAATTTCACTCCCTTATTTTCGTAATTATGTGATGTTGATTGCTTCAATTTTAATCTTGCTGTAAGGCTGGCGATGTCCCAGCTTGCGTTTACTGCCTTTTTTAGGTTTATAGGTGAACACCGTGATTTTCTTGGCTCTGCCGTTTTTCACAAGGGAAGCAGTAACGCTTACTCCCTTAGCATAGGGGAAGCCTAATACCATTGCACCGTCCTCACGAGAAGCCATGATGACCTTGTCGAAAGTGATTTCGCCTGATTCTACGCCTAATTTCTCAACGTAAATCTCGTCGCCCTCTTTAACCTTATACTGTTTTCCGCCGGTTTCGATTACCGCATACATTTTGAAATACCTCGTTTTTATAAGTCTCACTGTAATTAGGCGGTGTTTCATGATACTAATAAGTATCATATTACACACTTGATAAAGCCCAAAACACGTGGCGAGTGATATTATAACACGCTTTGAAATATTTGTCAAGCACTTTTTTTTACAATAAACACTATTTTTTCAAATTTAACAGCTTTTGTGCCGCTGTCATAACTCCAATTCTCCCGCTCGGAAAGGTCAGCCCGCCCTGTAGCCATACCGCATACGGCTCTCGTAACGGTGCATCTGCACTCAGTTCTATTGACGCTCCCGAAACAAACGCTCCCGCCGCCATAATGACCTTGTGGGCATATCCGGGCATTTCCCACGGCTCGGGAACTGCATAACTGTCAACGGGACTGCCCGCTTGAATTCCCTCGCAGAACGCCCTTAACTCCGCTTCACCGCCCAATTTAATTGCGGCAATAATATCAGTTCGATAATCGTTATAATTCGGAAAACACTCATAACCCATTAACTCAAATAAAGCCAACGCAAATGCAGAAGTCTTGAGGGCGTTGGCAACCGTTTCGGGGGCACGGAACAACCCCATATACATTGAACGGTTTCGGTCAAGCGAACAGCCCGCCTCAGAGCCGATACCGGGTGCGGTCAGCCGTTGGGCACTCAGCTCAACTAAATCTGCTTTCCCGGCAATGTAGCCGCCTGTTTCGGCAATACCGCCTCCGGGATTTTTAATAAGACTGCCGATTATTAAATCAGCTCCGCTTTTCTCAGTGGCAGACCCTGCCGCAGGCAGGCATGCGAGTACAGGCTCTGTACACTCGCAGAATTCTCCGTAACAGTTGTCTACTATTATTATTGCGTCGGGATTGCCGGAACGGATTATCTTAATTATTTCACCGATTTCTGAAACAGTAATCGACGGTCGCAAACTATATCCCCGTGACCTTTGTATAAAATATGCTTTCGGGCGGACAAGGGTTAAGAGTTCGTTTCGAACTCCGTCTGACGGGCGGACAGAGTCGTCCGCCCCTACAACACGTCTAATACTTTCCAAATCGGGCTTACCGCTCGGTAACAGTGCGATTTCCTTATAATGAATCCCGTATTCCTTTAACGAACCGCCTGTGTCGCCATTAATCACCCCATGAAGTGTATCATAGGGTTTCCCCGTAACCGACATAAGTGTGTCGCCGGTTCTTAAAACCCCGAACAGGGCAGTGGCAATTGCGTGAGTGCCATTGATGAAGTTATGGCGGACTAATGCACTCTCCGCCCCGAATACATCGGCATAAACCTTATCAAGCGTATCCCGTCCGTCGTCCCCGTAACCATAACCGGTTGTACCCTGTAAATGCCTTTCAGAAACACGGTTTTTAATAAAAGCATGCAGTACCTTTTCCGAATTATGTCGAGCGATTTTGTCGAAGCGGTTGAACGCTTCAGAACACATTTCCTCAGCAACAGCCGCCTTTTCGGTTAAATAATCATCGAATTTGAAAATCATTGATTTTACCCCAATTGTATGTTATAATTAATTGTCATCCCCATAATTTCGTATAAATTCACGATAGAACACAACACCTCTCGCTAATGATTCTATATAGATATTCTCGTTTACAGCGTGTGCGGAGTTGATTTGTTCACTCGTCATCATAAGAGGAACAAACCGCAAAACACAATCGCAAATCTTGGTATAATGCCGTGCATCAGTCCCCGCAAGCATGATATAGGGAACTCTCGGAATATCCCCGAAAACCTCTTCAATACATCGATTAACATATTTATAAGCGTAGCATTTCATATCCGCAACGGGAGGAACATCGAAGCCGGTTATCATCTCCATGCGAAGTCCCAACCTCTTGGCGATTTTCCCTAATTTTGCGTAGGAGCGGGGCAGGGGTTCATGAAGCATAAAGCGGATATTCGCTGTCATACTCGCTCTTTCGGGAATGACATTCGCCCCCTTGCTTCCCTCAGCCATGGTGAATACGCAGGTAGTCTTTACAACTGCACCGAGCGAACCGCCTTTCTTGTGCATATAGTGTGCCGCAATCGGTGCGAACAGCCACAAATTCCCGAACAGCAGCCTATGCCGAAAGTGCGTCATATACGGTGCCATGATTTTATACTGCACCCGAACAGGCTTGGTTATGCGTTTTTTGAAGGGGTTGTGTTTTTCGATAATATGAACCATTTCACCGAGCTGAGCGAACGGGTTATTATTGAAAGGTACGCTGGCATGCCCGCCCGAGCTGGTTGCTATGAATTTAATATTAGCTCTGCCTTTTTCAAAAATGCCAATCATGGCATTATGAGCGACCATTCTGCCTTGCTTAGAATCATACTCCGACATTACCGAGCCGCCCTCGTCCATAACCAAATCAAGGCGGATTCCGTGTTTGTGGAGGTATTCTACAGTTTTAATCGCACCGTCCCCGGTGACTTCTTCGTTATTTGAGCTTGCGACGTATATATCACAGTATGGTGTGAAGTTCTCGGCGATTAACCCCTCAATGCTTTCTAAAATGGCACATAATGCTCCCTTAGTGTCAATCGTACCTCGCCCCCACACACGCCCGTCTGCGATTTCTCCCGAGAACGCCTCGTGTTTCCATTTCCCCGAAGCCTCAACCACATCTTGGTGTGACATTAGTAAAATCGGGTTGGCATCACCTTTTTTTCCAGCCCATCTGAACAGCAACGCACCATCTATGTCAACAACCTCACAAACTCGGTGAATATTAGGGTATAGGCGGCTTAACAGCTCATGAAACTTATAAATCTCGGTGTTATCGGGAAAATCCCGATTACTGATTGTTTTTACCTTAATCATTTCAGACAAATTTTCGGCATGGCGTGGCAAATCAATCCCGTCCTTATCGGCGAAAAACGGTTTATCGTCATTATAATGCTTCTTAATGATTAAGGCACGCAGGCAGGCAATTATAAAAAGAATGAGAAGAATTGAAAAAATTCCTGCCGTTATGTACAAAAACAGCATATTAATCCCTTTATTGTTCAATAATATGATATTATAACATTTTTTGCCGGGTTTGTAAAGAGTTTGGGAGGTATGAAGCATGAAAAGTAAAATATGGATATTTAATATAGTTTTTGTCGTTGTAATTGTGGCAGTGGTTTTTCTTATTGTGAATGTCTCCGGTAAATCAAAGGCAATAGACCCTCCGCAACAGGACGGTGAAGCTCAACCGCTCGGCGGTATTCAAGAGGAATTGGACAATTATGATAACTGGGCATTTTATCTGATAAATAAAGAAAATCCGCTTCCCGAGGATTTCACGGTTAATCTTGCCAAAATATCCGAGGGGCTGTTTATAGACGAGCGTGCTGCTCCATATGCAATTAAAATGATTGAAAACGCCCGTGCCGACGGAATAATCCTTAATGTTATATCTGCATATCGTGATATAGAAAAGCAGACGCAAAATTTCGAGAATTATGTTAATCATCTTGTGGCAGAGGGATTTTCAAGGGATGAAGCGATTGCTATCACTTCTACGCAAATTGCTTTCCCCGGAGCAAGTGAGCATAATGCGGGTCTTGCGATAGACATTCTCACGCTTGACTGGTGGGATACGAATAACAGCATTAATGATGTGTTTGACCAAACCGAGGAGTTTAGATGGCTTGTGAGGAATTCGTGGAAATACGGGTTTGTTCTGCGTTATCCGAAGGGGAAAGAGGAAATTACCGGTTTTGATTATGAACCGTGGCACTTTCGATTTGTCGGGACGTTTAGGGCGGAGCAGATGTATTATTCTAACTTATGCTTAGAGGAATATATGGATTTAATTTCGAGATAAAAAAGCATAAATCCTCCCGCTGTTTTACGGAAGGATTTATTTGTATACCGGTGGTGGGGGTCGAACCCACACGGTGTCGCCACCACTGGATTTTGAATCCAGCACGTCTGCCAGTTCCATCACACCGGCTGATTAATCGAGGTGACAGGATTTGAACCTGCGGCCTCTGCGTCCCGAACGCAGCACTCTACCAAGCTGAGCCACACCTCGTTATATTGTGGCTCATTAGCCACACCTCGTTACTGGGGCACCTCCAATTTCGTATAATATCCATTATACGAAATTACTTCCCGCTTTTTCTGCATTTCAGATTATAACACTTTATATATCCCTTGTCAAGTCCCTTTTCAAATATGTAGCGTTTTCTTACAAAGAGTTGTTTTTTCATCGGTGTAGATTGTTTGTCCCCTTGCCCTTTACAATGCGTATTTTTTAATTTAGCCATGTTTTTTACCTCCAATGATTTTATTCGAGTTGAACCTGTTTTACAATACTATCGCTTTTTATTGAAAAACGCAATTAAGGGCTTGACATAAGTGAAAATATGTGATAGAATACAAAATGCCTTATATAGAGTAACTAAAACTTTTTACTTTATTTACAAGAAAACACTTTTCAAAATATGACTGGGTGTGGCGCAGATTGGTAGCGCGCTACCTTGGGGTGGTAGAGGCCGCAGGTTCAAATCCTGTCACTCAGATTCCCTCAAATCTGCTTTGAGAGCGGATTTGAGGGTTCTATTTTACTCTCTAAATTCGTCACCCGATTAAAAATATATGGAGGTATAGCTTGGACATTCTAATAATCGAAGACAGCCCCGACATCGCCGAAATGCTTATGAAATTCCTTGAAAAAGCGGGATATACTTCATTTAACGCAAAAAGCGGTGAAGAAGGCTTGGAATACATCAAGAACCATGACGTGAAAATCGTTCTGCTTGATTTAATGCTCCCCGGAATTGACGGCTTTCAAGTATGCAAGAAGCTTCACGATGAAAAGAATCTTCCGCTTATTATCATCAGTGCAAAAACTGAAAAAGACGATAAGCTGAACGGACTTGTGCTTGGTGCTGACGATTACATTGAAAAGCCGTTTGATGTTGATTTACTGATTGCAAAAGTGAACTCGCTCTATCGCAGACATTACAAAAAAGAGTCGTTGATTGAAATGCAGGATATTAGAATTGACGTTGAATCGAGGAGCGTTGTGTTTAAGGAAAAGCTACTTGAACTCAATGTAAAGGAGTTCGATTTGCTTTTGTTTCTCGTTCAAAATTGCGGAAAAGCACTACGGAAAGAACATATTTTCAATCAAGTTTGGGGGACGGATAATTTCAGTGAACCGCAGACCTTAACTGTTCATATCAACCGCTTGCGTGAAAAAATCGAATCCGACCCCAAAAAACCGGAGCGGATTATTACTGTATGGGGAGTAGGATACAAATTCGTATGATTAGTTTTAACAGAATTATATTAATGGTAATGCTGTTGTTCGCTTTATTAATTGCTTTCGCTAATGTGTATTTATTAAATAACGCAGATTTCGATGACAAGCTTCATCTTGTAGAAATAAATCGTGCTTACACTGACATAAGAAATAACGGTTTTAACGACGATGTGAGTAATTATCAATACATCACAGCTATTTCGCTTGATTCGGATTTCAACGATAATGAGGCTTATGTGTTAAGAATATATGAGGATGGCTATATAAAATTCAATTACAGTTATAAAGCTTCCAACAATATTTTGATTGTTAATTTGATTTTAATTGCTTTTGCATCTGTTGTTTTAGCTATTCTTGTATATGTGAAAATGCGGATTATAAATCCGTTTAACAGGGTCAGCGAGCTGCCTTATGAACTGTCGAAGGGACATTTAACTAAAAGCCTTGAAGAAGAAAAGTCACGCTTCTTCGGGAAGTTTATTTGGGGGCTTGATATGCTCCGTGAAACTCTTGAGCAGCGTAAAGCCAATGAGTTAATGCTGCAAAAAGAAAAGAAAATGCTTGTGCTTTCAATTTCGCATGATATTAAAACCCCTCTTTCTGCCATAAAACTGTACACTAAGGCAATGTCCGAAGGGCTTGGGAACAGTGATGAACTCGCTTATAAAATCGACCAAAACGCAGATAAAATCGAATCCTTTGTTAATGATATAATTAAGACCTCAAAAGAGGACTTCTTGAATATCGAAGTCGTTAATTCCGAATTTTATCTTGTAGATTTACTTGACAGAATCAACGATTATTACTGCGATAAATTGGAATTATTAAAGATAGATTTTTTACTCGGTGAGTACGAAAACTGCTTGATTTACGGGGACATTGAGCGAACCGTTGAAGCCTTCGAGAATATAATCGAAAACGCCATAAAATACGGTGACGGTAAGGAAATCGAACTCAGCATTACACGGGAGGAAGCCTGTCTGCTCGTAACTGTTACAAATTCGGGGAATACACTTTCTGACGAAGAAGCCGTTCACGTTTTTGACAGCTTTTGGCGGGGTTCTAACGCCAAGGACAAGAAAGGCAGCGGTCTGGGATTATATATCTGCCGCCGAATTCTCACCCAAATGAACGGCGATATTTTCATAGAAACAAACGGCGATAACATGAATGTCACCGCCGTCTTAAAGATTTTATAACTGTCAACTGTCAATTGTTCACTGTCAACTGTCCGTTACCAACCCATGTCGAGTAACCAGTTATTAAGCGTTCTTTCACGTTCTTTTAACGTGCTTTCGCCTGTGTACTTGCCGAGTGTGTTTTCACCGTGAATATTCCCGTCAGAGATGTATAACACACGGTCGCTTTTCGCCGCAACTTTTACATCGTGAGTTACAAGCAGAACCGCCGTCCCCTCCCGATTAACACGCAGGATTTCGTCCATTACCTCTGCTGATGACTGTTTATTAAGCGAGCCGGTGGGTTCATCTGCGAAAATCATTTTCGGATTATTTATCATACTTCTGCATATACACGCCCGTTGCAGCTGACCACCGGAAACCTCGTTTATATCGTTATCGGCGACTTCAATAATTCCCATTTTCCGCATTAAATCCTTTGCGTACTCGTTTTTTTCTTTACGGCTACCGTGCTTTGAATTTTTTGGGGCTTTATATGCAGGCAGTATTATATTATCGAAAATAGTGAGATTTTTGAGCATATACATCTGCTGAAAAATAAATCCCATTTCTGTTAGTCTAACATTCGCCATCTGATTTTTATTCAGCTTGGCGATTTCTTTTCCCCAGAACGTAACGCTTCCGGCAGTGGGGTTATCCATACCGCTTACCGTATAAAGCAGTGTGGATTTCCCAGAACCCGACGCACCCATTATGGCGACCATCTCTCCCTCTGTCATGGAAAAATTTACGTTTTTAAGGACATTGTTCTGTCTTTTGCTGATTACATAGGTCTTGCATAGGTCTTTTACGGTTAAAATATTAGTCATGATAAATCCTTTCTTGTGGGACGATGTGGGCATCGTCCCGTTTTTTATCGGGTGGACAGAGTCGTCCACCCCTACTCTACGTTATTGATTTCTTTAAAATCAATCTTATTTACTGCCAAGCTCCCGAAAATTGCTGCGATTGCCGTGCCTAAAAACAGAATTAGCGGATAAAGAAAATATACTTCAAACGCATCAACGTACATAGGCATTTTCGGTGCACCCATAATTCCGAAGGTGTAACGTGCAATTACGGGGTTGAACAGATTTGAAAGCAATGCTCCGAGTGTTACGGAAACAAACAATACAATTACAATTCGCAGGATTTGCCATAGTTTGAGCGAATGATTATTAAATCCGATGTTTTTCATAAGCGAAATTTCGCCGCGTTCCCGTGTTACAAATGTTCTAATCAGCAGAATTGTAATCAGCCAATTAATGAATAAAACCACAAAGAGAATAAGTGTTTTCATGTTATCTATCGTATCTATAGCACTGCCGATGTACTGGTTTAGCCATTCTTCGGTGGTTTTGATTTGAAAATCAGGGGTTATCTCTTTCATCAATTCGATTTGTTCTGAAATATTATCACGATTTATGAAGTTTCCTTGCATGACCATGGTTGACATGAACTGTGGAGCGATTTCCGTTGTTTTCGGGAAAAACATACTGATTCCCATATTATTCATAGACTGTATGCTTGCTGTGATGATAAAGCTTTGGGTTTCTGTTCCGATTTTAACGTTTACAGTGTCGCCGATAACTACACCTAATCTGTCCATCGCAAGGTTTGTTACAGCGATTTCGTTAGGCAGTACGGGCGGTGTTCCCCCTGTGTAATTCATGTGCTTGTCAGCTTCATAAACCGAGGACTGCATTGCTAAAATCTGAACACCCGAATCCATGTCGTCGCTATATACCCACGGAAATATCATAAATACTGTATTAAATTCAATATCTATGCCGTTTTCTTTGTATAATTGTTTAAGCTCATCTGCTTTTTCTGTGTCAGTTTCGAGGGTAATATCGGGCGTAATAATGTATACATCGCTTTTTGTAACTCCGAATAAGTGGATTACATCATCGCCTTTCAATGTGTTTAATGCGTTAAGCGGAAGGATAATCAGCAGCGTTCCGAGAATAAATGTAATCACAAGCACCGTGTAACTCTTAGTTGCACTGACAATACTGTTAAACGCCATGTACAGCATGGTTGGAATACTTCTGCGTCTGTTGAGGTGGAAGAAGCGTTTCTTCTTAAATCGCTCTCCGGTTGAACCACCACGTATTGCTTGTATGGCTGTGAATTTATCCACGCTCCCCGAGCTCAGTCGGCAGAAGATTACCACCAATGCGATTATAGCGACACCGCAGATTATATTAACAGGTGTGTTTCCATTAGATTGAATAGCCATATTATCCTGAACGCTTTCGAGCATAACAGCACCGAAAGGAATACTTGCGATTGTTCCGATGGTCGCCGCAACAAGTGAAATAGCGAAGTATTTTATAATGTATATGTTCTTGATTGCAGAATTTTTAAGCCCGATTGCTTTCATAATTCCGATTTCCCTGTAATCCTCCTGCAGCGTAAATACAATCGTAAACCGCAGTATAGCAAACGCAATTATAATCAGCACCACACCGATTAATATGAGCAGTGAAGCTAAAACCATATCTAATGTTAATGTTAGCTCAATCATTGCACGGTCGCCTGTCATCTGAATAATAAAGCCTTGTTTTTGTAATTCCCGATGAACTGCATTTGAATCAGCAGTCATAATCGAATAAGCGTTGAATAATAAGAGTTCTTCCCCCATGAAATAATCATAATCTTCATCGCTGATTATTAACCTTTTTGTGTCTGTATACGGTGAGCCGAACACAATATCTCTTGTCGTGTAAGTCAAAATAAACGTCTTCTCTCTGTCGCCGATACGCACTGTGATTTCGTCGCCGATTTCAAGCTCCGAACGTCTCGCATCAAAGCGTGACAAAGCGATTTCACCGTTTTTCAAGGCGGGTAAAGGATTATTATTATCGCCAAGCGGTAAGCCATATTTCTCCGGCAGTTTTGTTAATGCACAGATTCCCATGAGCGTGAAATAGTCGTCATTAATGAAATTGTCGTCATTGATTATAATTCCTGTATCCTTTTCAAAATCGTCTGTGTACGGCAATTCGGACAGCCACTCTTCAAATAGCTCGGTATCTTCCTCGCCTTTCCAAATGATGAAGTCGGATAATCCGCTCTGCTCGCTGTAAAAATCCACTGCACCGAGAATCACCGTAAGATTGCTCACGCTTGATGCGGTGAACATCGCACATAGGGTTATGAACAGCAATAAGATTATGTTCATGGACTTTTTTCGCTTCAAGTCTTTCTTTAAGATATTAAAAAACATGGTATTCTCCCTTCTTTAAGTAAAGAATACCATGTCAATTATTAAAAAATCCTTAAATTTGAAAAAATATTTTTTATTTGATTATCTCGCCGTTTATTATTCACCCGAACACCTCCGCCGCCGCAATGACTCGCAGAATTTCTTCATCGACTTTATCACGTCCGTAAGCATCAATAAACCGTTCACGGTATTTGTCGGTTTTGAGGTTGAACGTCAAAGTCCACGCTCCCCAAAACACATCAATGTGTCTGTCGCCGACTCCGCCATTGTCAAAGTCGATAAATCCGCTGAACTTCCAGTCGTTGAGTATGATATTCGGCAAGCAGTAATCCCCGTGCAAAAGCGTGTCGCTCTGCAATAAATGTCCGTGATTTATAACGATTTCCCACGCCTTTTCCGCACTTGGATAACCCCAATTATCGGGAAACAAACTCTCGTCATAAACGCCGTTTTCTCTATTGCGTTTGGCTTTATCAAGAAACTGCGTGGTGTGATTTTGAACAGGACAATCCGCAAAGTCCATCGAATGTAGCAGTGCGAGCCGCTCGGCAAAAGTGTCGCACAGCTTTTCGGGTTGTTCGAGATATTTTGTCGCTGTGCAATCGTCACCGTGGATTTTCTCGGTCAACATCCAGTCTTGTTCGACGGAAATATAATCGAGTGCGTATGCCGCCAGTCCCTTACTGTGGAAATAGCGTGTCATAATATATTCACGCTCTAATGAGCCTTTCGGTGCGGATTTTAAGAAAAATCCCTGCTCTTTGTCTATGAAAATAACTTTAGCTTCCGGTGAACAGCTGCTGTCATAGAATTTTGCGTTTGACAGAACTGTGTGAAATTCAGCGGGATAGTCTTCTATGTTTATATTAATTGGTTTAAGTATCACTTATTCATCAACCTTTCTACCTCGTCCATAGTCGGCGGATTTAACCCAATCGGAAACTTGGTGCAAGCCACCGCAGCTACCGCCCCTGCAAATCGAACTATTTTGTCATCGTCATAGCCCTGCATAAGTGCATAAATACACCCTGCCTTAAACGAATCACCTGCTCCGAGCGTACTCACAACATCGACTTTATAAGCGTTAAATTCCTTGACATCGCCGCCCCTGCCGTAATAAGTCGTACCGCCGCCACCGGTGAGAATCACAAGTGCTTTGGTATGTTCAGCGAACTTTTTCAACAAGGCGATTTTGCCCTCTTTTTCCGCTTCGGGAGAGCCGGGAGTATGATAATCCGAGATATGGTCACGGATATACTCGCTCGAAACTGCGACTACGCTTGCGTGTTTAATGACCTCATTACCCGGTCTTTCGTCAATCGTAACGTAGGGAATGTTATGCTTTTTGCAAAGCTCTGCGGCAAGAATTGCTTGTTTATCGAAGAACGGGTCAATCCCTGCGACTTTTGCTCCTTTGATATGCTCCTCGTTCGGAGTGTTCCACCGAATAATGCCACGTTGATAGTAATCCTCGAAGTAAGTAGCGAACGTCGCAAAATTCGTGCGGGTAGTGCTGTCAACCATAACAAACTCGTCCATACCGTCATAATCGGGGTCGTAATGCAAAGCAGACACGTCAACTGCGATTTTGTTGTAGAACTCGTGCGTTAAGTCTTTTGTGTACTTTCCGAGGTGGTTGCCGTCTAACTTGACCTTCGTTTGTTTTGAATCAGTGCCGCATAGCGAAGCAAGCACAATCGCTGCTGTTCCGGTTTCACCGCCCGGAAGAGTGTAGCGTTCCTTGACCTCGCAGTAGTGGTCGGCTTTCGGGAAGTCGCCACGCAGTAAAAATCCGTTAGTTTTAGTAATCATACCGTAGAGGTAGATATGTTGGTTCATAATGCTTCTCCTGCTATTTTTAATACGCAAGTATGCCGTTTGCCCTTTATTCCGTCCATAAATTCTGTCGTTTCAAAACCACGTTTGCGGTAGAATTCAACCGCTCCGCAGGAGGTTTCCGCTTCAACGTCTTTTTTGTACATTTCTTGGAGAGCAGTTATCATCGAACTGCCGATTTTACGACTGCGAGCGTTTTCATCTACGGAAATCAAATGCACTTCGATTTTATCGTTGTGTATCTCGTAACCGCAGATACCAAGTGTTTCGCCATTTTCAACCCACGCATAAAAGTGCAAATCGGGATTAGATTGGTATTTCTGTACGATTTTTTTGATGCCCTCCGGCGAACCGTCAAAGGCAGCATAAGCAGTAATCCTGTGTACAACAGGATTATCCATTGTTTGTTTTATATCTGTGAACATAATTTCCCCCTCATTAGTCGAACTTCATTTTCCATGACTATCAACTCATTATACCACACACACATTCTAAATACAAGCTTTATACGGCTTCCTCGTAAATCACTTCACACCTACACATTTCCGAGACCCCTGCCCTACCGCTCAACCAATCCTCTGCCTGTTCCGGTCGGATTATTAACGGCATTCGAGGGTGAATATGCGATATATTCTCATCGGCGGGTTTCGTGATTATTGCGAAGTCGAGAGCCTCGACACGCAGATTTTGCCTATCTCTTTCCGCTATCGGGCGATAAATTCCACACATAAAAATACCGTGTTTATCTTCACTTGTAAACATATATTTGGTCTTTTGTGAAGCTGAGGGATTTGGCTTTCCCCATTCATAATAACCGTGTGCGGGAATAATACAGCGATTTACTGCAAAGCTCCCGAAAAAGCGACTCTGCTCATAAGTTTCAGACTTAGCATTAATAATTACACCCTTACCGTCCCACTTTTCAACCCCCCACTTTGACAGTTGATAGTTGACAGTTGACAGTTGACAGTTGGTTAAAATTATAACTTTATCAGTAGGAAAAATCTCAGACAAAGCGGCTTTTTTATTAACCAACCGCATAGAGATTTGTTTAAGAATTTCACGGATTTCCATGATTTCATCTTCTGAATTTGCAATATACCGTCCGCACATAACTCACCCTCCGTTAAAGCCGAAATATCTCTCGACTTTTAAATTTTTTAGTTTCCCTTGAAGATTGCGTTCGATTTCCTTGATTTCGTCAAGTTCGCCTAATTCTCGCTCTAATAAAGTCAACTGCTCATATTTATTATTATATAATTTCGACACATGGATTCCAACGCTACGCACAGGCTTGCGTGCGAAATTGCTCATGAACAGCCGTTTTGCATTAGTGTAAATGTCCTGCTTGTTATTAGTCGGAGTGTTCACTGTCACTTGCCTGTTGATTACATTGAAGTCGCTGTACTTAATTAAAATCGAGATACACGCTGCTTTCAGAGCGTGTTTTTCTAACCTTGACGACACAGTTTTCGATAAAACATAGAACATAGTCAAAATATCAAGCTCACTCTGCAAGTCATACGGCATGGTGATTGAGTTACCGATACTCTTAAACGGGTCATCTTGCGGAATCTTTGGGTCGAACCCTCTATCGTCTCCGTTTGCGAAGAGCCAAAGACACTCCCCTTGTTTCCCCAATAATCGACGCAAAAACTTCACATCTGCTCCTGCTATGTCTCCGATTGTTAAAATTCCTGCCGCCGCTAACTTCTGCCGCGTGACCTTTCCGACGAACAGCAACTCAAATGCGGGAAGCTTCCATATAACCGATTTCAAGTCCGATTGCGGCAGAACAGTCACTGCGTCGGGCTTTTTCATATCAGAAGCCAGCTTCGAGAAAATATAGTTATAGCTTACCCCAATCGAAACCGTCAACCCCAACTCCGCTTTAATCCTTGTGCGAATATCCTCAGCCATTCTTTCGCCTGTTGCGACACCATTAACACGCCCGGTTAAGTCAATCCACGCTTCATCAAGCCCGAACGGAATAACCTCATGGCTGTACTGGCGATAGATTTCCCGAGACATTTTCGCAAACCTGATGTATTTTGGATAGTCAGCCATAATCGTGGTAAGCCTCGGGCATTTCTGCTTTGCTGAATAAATGCTCTCGGCAGTGATTATACCGTGTTTCTTGGCAAGCTCGTTCTTGGCTAAAATGATGCCGTGCCGCATGGCAGGGTCGCCGCAGACCGCCATAGGAACAGTCCGCAGGCTTGGGTTAAACAGGCTTTCCACGCTTGCGTAGTAGTTATTCATATCAACGTGAAGTAAAACTTTTTGCATAATTTTTCAGAGCGAAAAAATTTTTTCGCCTTAACCTCTTGACATTTAGTGAATAGTATAGTATTATTATATGTGAAATATATTACACTGTCAAGAGGTAAATTATGAATTTTGGAGAAAAATTAAAAAATTTGCGTGA
Source organism: Oscillospiraceae bacterium (assembly GCA_009784825.1). Taxonomy (GTDB): domain Bacteria; phylum Bacillota; class Clostridia; order Oscillospirales; family Ruminococcaceae; genus Ruminiclostridium_E. The sequence continues at coordinate 5,894 of WQXO01000021.1, read as the reverse complement.
GCGGGATAATCTGTCACAGTCAAAATTGGCTGAAATCATCGGTGTAGACAGGCGGACGATTATAAATTATGAGGCGGGTAAGTCGTTCCCCCGTGACATGAACAACTACCGTAAAATCGCTAAATGGTTCGGGGTTTCTGCGGATTATCTGCTTTCCGAGAAGGACGAGTTCACCGCTAAAGCCTATGCAGAGGGCGGCAAACGCGGGAAATTAGAAGCCGAGGCACTTGTCGCCGAAGCCGGAGCATTGTTTGCGGGCGGCTCTCTATCCGACGAAGACAAGGACGCTGTGTTCCACGCATTGCAGGAAGCGTATTGGTTCGCTAAAGCTGAAAACAAGAAGTATTCCAAAAGAAAGTAGGGGCGACTGCCCACGTTCGCCCGCATTAATCATGATTTCAAGTTTAATTCACTCTACTACAAAGAAAATAGTCAAACGCTGTGATACCCGTAATCCGTTCAAGATTGCGAAGGAACTCGGCGTTATTGTCATGTGGCGTGATGATTTCGATAAGCTCAAAGGAATGTATAAGGTTATTTTGAGAAACCGATTTGTTTTCATCAACCGTAATCTCGACGAATTTGAACAGCGTGTTATCTGTGCCCATGAGCTCGGTCATGACGCACTTCATCGGGAGATTGCCACTGCCCACTTTGAAACGGCACTATATGATGTGAAAAATCGCATGGAATATGAGGCTAATGCGTTTGCGGCGGGAATTTTAATCGACGACGACGAAGTAATTGAGCTTATATCGGAGGGTTATGACGAATCCGGAATCGCCTCTACGCTTGGGGTGAGTGTGGACTTGTTGTTGATTAAAGTAAGCGAGATGAATAAACGAGGGTATAATTTCGCTCTGTCACGGGCGGGGAGAGGGGATTTTCTCAAAAAAACATAACATGAACAAAGCGGCGAGATTAAACCTCGCCGCCTGATTTATTTAATATTATCCGCCTATCATTGAAGCCACTTCATCTGCAAAGTTGTCTTCCCTTTTCGCAATTCCCTCGCCTTTTTCAAAGCGGACGAATTGGTCAATTTTTACATTTTTACCGATGCCTGCGATATACTTCTCGATGGTGATGTCGGGGTCTTTTACATATGCCTGTGTCATAAGACAGCTTTCCTCAAAGAACTTCTTCATCTTGCCCTCGAGGATTTTGTCAATAACATTCTGGGGCTTGGGTTTAGCTTCGTTTTCTTTTAAGATAAGATTGAGCTGTGTGTCTTTTTCCTCGTCAATTATTGATTGTGAAATGCTGTCGGTGTTAATAAACTCAGGGTTCATAGATGTTATGTGCAGCAATACGCCTTTTGCACAGACTTGAACATCATCGCCGTATTCATCAGCGGCAAGCTTTAAAATAGTTCCGTGAGTACCGAAACCTGTTCCGCCGTCATTATGAACGTAGGAGAACAGTCCGTCGCCTGTGAGCCTTGCGAAACGCCTGATTTGAATGTTCTCGCCGATTGTCGCTATTCTCTCCGTAAGAATGTCGGCGATTTTTTCATTAGTCCCTGCCCCGTTAACTTCCATGAGTGCCTCAACATTTGCAACATCATTGTCAATAACGGTTTGTGCCACTAAATCCACAAATTCCATAAATCTTTCGGATTTCGCCGCAAAGTCGGTCTCCGAGTTGATTTCTACGATTACGCCGATTTTCTTATCGTTGTTTATTTTACAGGAAACAAGACCCTCTGCCGCAATTCTTCCGGCTTTTTTAGCTGCCTTTGCCAATCCCTTTTCACGAAGATATTTCACCGCTTTATCAATATCACCGCCCGTTTCTTCCAAAGCACGCTTACAGTCCATCATACCGCAATTGGTCAGTTCTTTTAATTGTTTTACGTCTTGTGCTGTTATAGCCATCTTATTCTTCTACCTCCGCTTTTTCTTCGGCTTCCTCGCCCGAATCTTCATTAGTTTCGCCTTGACGTGCTTCGATAATCGCACTTGCCATTGCACCCGCAATCAGCTTAACCGAACGAATTGCATCGTCGTTACCCGGAATTACATAGTCTATTTCGTCAGGGTCACAGTTTGTGTCAACAATCGCTACAATAGGAATACCGAGCTTTCGTGCTTCAAGAACTGCAATTTTTTCTTTCTTCGGGTCAACAATAAACAACGCTCCGGGGAGCTTGTTCATGTTCTTAATCCCGCCCAAGAACTTCTCTAATTTCTCGATTTCTAAATTGAGCTTGATTACTTCTTTCTTAGGGAGCAGGTCAAATGTTCCGTCGGTTTCCATTTGGTGGAGCTGCTCGAGACGTCGAATTCTCTGCTTAATCGTGTTAAAGTTGGTCATCATTCCGCCGAGCCATCTCGCATTAACAAAGTGAGAATTGCTGCGTTCCGCCTCTTCCCTGATTGAATCCGATGCCTGCTTTTTCGTGCCGACGAAAAGGATTTCATCACCGTTTGCAACCACGCTTTTAATGAAGTTATACGCTTCGTCTAACTTCTTAACCGTTTTTTGCAGGTCGATGATATAGATGCCTGTCCTCTCCGTAAAAATATACGGTGCCATTTTGGGGTTCCAGCGTCTTGTCTGGTGTCCGAAGTGAACGCCCGCTTCAAGAAGCTGTTTCATTGATACTACTGCCATCTGTTATAATTCCTCCTTTTAGTTAATCCTCCACGGCGTTAAGCGTGTTTACGCCACTAAAAGTTCGCCGTGTGTGAATTGCTTGAATATTATACCATATTATTATGAATAATACAAGTTAAATAATTCGGCTATTTCAACAAATTTTTGAACATATCTACACGTTTTTTTGTGCGTTGCGGAAAATCACAGCTGACTAATATTGTATCCTCGCCTATTATATCAATATCGCCCCACGGAATTACATAATCATCCTCCCTGCCGAAAAGCCCGAACACTCTCGCTCTTCCGTAGACTATGAGATTGCAGATTTTCGCTGTCCTTGTTTCAAATTCCACATCATCGACAAATCCGATTTTGCAACCGGTTTTAATCTGGATTATCTCCTTGCCGCGTAAATCCTCAAAACAACAAGTCATATGTATCACCTCACATAGTTCATATACAATATAAATATGTCAATGCTTGTCGTAAAATTCCTGCTTGAGTAGTGAGCAGTGTTGCAATTGTTCCAAAAATGTGATATAATCTCACTTAATGGTAATTTTAGTGTTGAGATTAGGAGTAAAAATCTATGATTAAAGGAACGAACATTGAATTAATCCCTGCGGCATTAGACGACAGACAGAACATATACAGCTGGTGCTTTCACTGTGAAACATCTAAATCACACTGCGGCTTGCCGGATTTCCCCGATGTTGTTATTCCGTCTTATGAGGAATTTCTCGAGGATTATGTTGAATATTTCTTCACCGGAGCAGAACCCGAAAAAGGCAGAGGGTTTATGATTATAAGCAACAGGGTGCAGGTCGGATTTATCAGCTACACTTGCTTTCACTTAAAGCCGAGCATGGCGGAACTTGATATATGGCTCAACAGCGAATCACACTGCGGAAAAGGTTTCGGGAATGACGCAATTGTTTCGCTGTGTAATTTTCTTTATAGCACACAGGGGATTAGCGAGTTTATTATGCGACCGTCACCCAAGAACGAAAGGGCGGTTAAATCGTATAAAAAGTCGGGGTTCGAGGAATCTGACAAGTCGCCGAGGGATTATTTATTAGACGAATATTGGGAGCTTTACGGTGATGGAGATTATGGCGTAGACGGTGATGTTTTATTGGTCAAGAAGATGAGTATTTAATTGATGGTTGGTATGCTGATATGAAATGGGGATTCCCGAAAGTCAATTAGCATGGGGCGAATAGTTATTAATTTTATTAAAGGATAAATATATGAATATCAAAATCAGAACAGCAACAAAAGCAGACATACCGCAACTCATTGAACTTTACAAGGAGCTCATTCACGAAGAGCCGCCTATTGACCTTGATACAGCAGCCGGTGTACTTAATAAAGCCGAAAGCAACGATATTGTGTACTTTGTAGCTGTGGATACTGACAGCGAACGAATTGCGGCAACAAGTTACATCGCAATTATACCTAACATGACAAGGCGGTGTTCGCCTATCGGGTTCATCGAAAACGTAGTTACCGCCGCCGATTATCGCCGCATGGGAATAGGGCGGAGGTTATTTGACGTAATTATTGATTATGCGAAAGAACGAGGGTGTTATAAGGTCACGCTCTCAAGTGGAAACGCACGGAAAGAGGCACACGATTTTTATAAGTCACTTGGCTTTGACGGAGAATCAAAAAAGACATTTGAAATGAGGTTCAATGATGGCTACAAAACTTAATTATATCGAAATTGCTCGCAAACAGCTTGCAATCGACCTCAACTGTTCACCGAGCGACTTTGAGCGTGACGGCTTTGTTTTCTGTGAAGCGAAAGAAAACAAAGGTCGCAGACCGTTCCCCCGTGGTGAGCGACATTTTGAAATGTATACAATGGGAAAAGCGATTATCGTATCGGCAACGCCGGACGTTCTTTCGTATGTTAAAGAACAGCTTGACGGTAAAAACTGCTACGAAGCATTCTATATGCCATTCGTAATCGGACAAGGTATACTCTTTCTGCCGGATAAAATAGCGAAGCTGCCTTTTCCCGATAATATAGAAATTTTACTTGTCGAGCAATCCGATATACCTAAATTGTATTCAATAGAGGGGTTTAATAATGCGATTCAATACGACGAGAACCACCCTCGCCCCGATGTGTTGGTTGTCACAGCTAAAAGCAACGGCCAAATCGTAGGAATGGCAGGGTGTAGTGCGGATTGCGAGATGATGTGGCAAATCGGCATTGACGTATTGCCGGAGCATAGAGGGCATGGGTTGGCATCGGCTCTTACCGCTATGCTTGCCGATGAAATATTAAAGCGAGGGAAAGTTCCGTATTACGGAACGGCTACTAATCATATCGGCTCACAACGAGTGGCGGTTCGTGCAGGGTTTATCCCTGCTTGGATGTGCGTTTATCAAGGGAGATTTGATGATGTACTGACACAACCGACAAGCTGATTAAATATTGATTGGCGGGTTATCCCTGTTCCGAAGCCGAAAAAGAAGAAAGAACCGAAATAGATATAATTCGAGGTTAAAATGCGGAAAATTAAACCGTCAAGTGAAAATGAAATGATTTTCGAGTTTTTGAAAATGGAATTTAACTCTGACCGTTTCAAGGATAAAATTGAAGCTGTGTTAAACGATTTGAAAGCTGACAGCAGTATTATTAGGAATGGTGATATTACTTCAAAACAAGAAAATATTCTAAGAAAAGAAGTGTTAAAGCGTTTCAGAGGTTATCCGAACGAAGAACTGTTTGAGAGTTTTCCGAAAACGATTGAGTGGTTTTGGACTGAGTTTGATAATTACGATTTCACGAAAATAATCTATATAAATTATAGTTACTGGAATGAGTTATCTAACCTCACAGGCTCGCCACTTGAAGCCGCAAGGACTATTTTATCGGGTAAAACTGTATACGACGTGCCGAATGACAATTTTATTAAGGGTGCGGAAAAATTAAGAAACGGATTTGAATTTCCGCCGTTAATCTTTTTGACAGACGAAAATGAGCAACGCTATATAATTCTTGAAGGTCACGGAAGAATGACCGCATACGGACTTATTCCCGATTTGTTTCAGAATGTATCTGTGTTGCTCGGATATTGTAAAAGCGAGGAATTAGATGAATGGTATGGTGAAATGCCGTGTACGGTAAATTCGTAGCTCCGATAATTTATATTATGCATGAAAGGATTTAATAATTTATGGCGAAAACGAGAAATGAAGCACCTATAATCGAAACAAAGCGACTTGTTTTAAGGCGAAAAAAATATGATGATTTTCCCTATATGATGAAAATGTTTAAT
>WQXO01000020.1 GCA_009784825.1 Oscillospiraceae bacterium | reverse complement strand
CGTTGTTTATACCCAAACTACACAAGCAGCAATGCATTGCTGTGCTTAAAGTAACGAAATTCATTGAACCCGCCTCAACTGCCGAAGTCGAGGCGGGGTTTTATATGCAAGGTCGGTTGCGTTCGCGAACATGACACCCGCCATTTTTATTAACGCTATGTAGAAATTTGTCGGTGTTGGAGTGATTGTATATTGTGGGTGATTATGAAAGTACGAAACCCAATAAAAAGCAAGGGAGTAAAAAATGAAAAATCAAGGCAAAAAATCCGTTATAGATAAAGCAGATTCAGAAAAAGACGTGAAAATTCTAAACAAAAATGGACCTATTCATCGTGTCTATAACGAGAGAAAGGATTTTATTTTAATTGGTTTGACAGGACGGACAGGCTCCGGTTGTTCAACTGTTGCACGTATATTAGGTTCAGAGTTTGACAAATTAGATTTGCATACGCCAAAAACTTCCTCATTCGAGACTAAAGATGAGCGTAAATACGCAGTAATACACAAATATGCAAAAATCAACTGGAAAAATAATACTTTCTTTGTAATAAAAGTTACAGATATAATAACTTCGTTTGTGTTGGAAAGCGGATACAAGGATTTCATAGCCTTTGTCAAATCAAAGAATAACGACAACGACTTATTAAACGAAATTTCGTCTCTTGAGAGTCAATTCTCTGATTTGGAGATTAAAGTAAAAGAAATTCAATACGATGACGAACAAAATTATAAATTAATAATTGAATTATACTCAGATTTAATTCCTAAATTTACAGAATCGCTAAAGGCGATACTTGTAAAATATAATTGCGACCCAAAGACAAAAAGCAACAAAATGAACCCGCAAAGAGCACAGCTATATACTCATCTTTTTCAAATTTTCGGAGCTAACATTAGAGCCAGTGGCAATCCTTACAACGGTGAATTTAATTGTGAGAATATATTTATTATTGCCAACAGAGTAAATAAATTTGTCAAAGCTATTAGAAAGCAAAATAAAGAAAAGTCGTTGCCTACACTCATCTGTATTGATGCTATTAGAAACAGATATGAAGCAACTTTTTTTCAAGACAGATACTCTTCATTTTATTTGTATGCAATTAGCACCGATGATAAAACACGCAAGGAGCGACTAACTTACTTAAACAAGTATGAGATAGAGGATTTAGATGATACCGAATACACAAAGGGAAGACAACCACGGGAAAGTTTCTACGTGCAAAACATAAAATCATGCATTGAAATAGCTGACATTCACATTTATAATCCGAGCAACAAAGAAAATACGCTTTACAAATTAACCGAGCAAATAGTAAAATATGTTACTTTAATTATGCATCCGGGATTGGTAACACCAACGCATATCGAAAGATGTATGCAGATGGCATATAATGCGAAATTAAACTCAGGTTGCCTGTCACGGCAAGTGGGAGCTTCCATAACTGACAGCAATTATTCATTGAAAGCTATCGGTTGGAATAGTGTACCAGAATGTCAGATTGAATGTAATTTACGCGACATAAAGAATTTAGTCACAGATAAGGACTCAAACACTTACAGCCTGTATGAAATCTCAAACAACGACTTTTTGAATTTAATTAAAAACGAAACAATCAATTATGAAAATCTTGAAGGACGGTTTCATCCATATTGCTTTAAAGACTACTATAATAAATTAAAAGACGAGAAAAACCAAGTACACACAAGGTCTTTACACGCAGAAGAAAATGCATTTTTGCAAATAGTTAAATATGGCGGCGAAGGAATAAAGGGCGGTTTTCTTTTTACAACTGCAAGTCCTTGTGAACTGTGTTCTAAAAAAGCGTTTCAGTTAGGAATTGAAGAAATATATTACATTGACCCCTATCCGGGTATATCTGAGGAGCACATTTTAAACTTTGGTAAAGACAAAAAACCGAAATTAAGCTTGTTCCAAGGTGCGATAGGGAGAGCGTATACTTTGTTATATAATCAACGAATTTCGTTTAAAGACGAATTGGCATTGATGAACAGCATTGATTTTTAGATAATTGATTCCTCTCGGAATAAAAAGTGCAGAATCCTCTGTGCTTCTTCAAAGGTATAGCTTTCTATCTCGGCGGTGTCATCTTTCGGGGGTGTCGTCGCCCTGCACGGATTAAGCGAGATTGCCTGCATTTTGGTTGCGTAATTACTACGTCAGAATAATGGTTTGATTGATGATTTTATTGATACTTCTGAGGCAAATTTCCTTTGTGATCAAATTTCTGATAAGTGGTATTATAATAGAAACCACTGGAAAAATCAAATATATGATAACAAAAGGCAACACAGTAAAGTAAATAACATTGATGTAAATGGAATGTATGAGGGTAGCTTATTTGTTGGAACCAGATTTCAAGATTCAAAGCGATTTGATGATTTACTTAATGATAATAGCATAACACTAAACGATTTAGTATCTGCTGATGATTATATTATAAGAAAACTAAGTTATATATTACATGGAGATTTTATACATTATACAAGTCTTAAACGACTTAAAAATCGTGAACTCAGTCAAAAACATGGACTAAAAAATCTTCCGTATTTCATTGAGAGTTCTTATGGTGGTTTAATAAGCCAATACAGAATGAGTTCAGGAGAATGTTTATTGGTTTCTCTGCTTCATTTTATATACAACGCTATAGAACGCTCTTCTCTGCCCAAAAACCGCCCCGTGCTTATGCTCATGGATGAAATCGAACTTGCACTACACCCCGTTGCTGTATCGAGACTTCTTGACTTGCTTGAAGAAATCGTAAAAAAGCACAAAAATGTTGTTGCGGTGTTAACTACACACGCACCAGAAGTGATACGGCGAATAAGCCCCTCAAACATATATAAATTGAAAAATGAAGATGGTATTGTTACTGCGAACAGTCCTTGCTATCCAAGTTATGCTATTAGAGAGCTATATACGCATGACAGCTACGATTATCTTATTCTTTGCGAAGATGCACTTGCGAGAAGATTTATCGAACGAGTAATTGATGACGAAGATTTGAGATTGAGTAAACTGATATGCGTCTTACCTGTTGGCGGTTGGGAAAACGTATTGAAACTCCACATCGAATTATCAAGCAATAGTATTTTAAACGCAGGAACAAAAATCATTAGCGTTTTAGACGGAGATGTGATGAATAAATGTAATGCAAAACCAGAATTCAAAGATTTACTAAAACTATTCATCCCGATACCGAGCATTGAAAAATACTTGTACGATATCATCTATAATAGCAGCAATAAAACGATGAAAAAAACAATCGGTGATAAATATTTCCAATTAAAATCAATTGCCACAATTATTGCCGACTACAATAAAGAATATCCAAATACACCCAAACAACCCCATAAATCGTTTTATAGATTTCTGATTAAAGACTTATCTTCCAGAAAAATTGAAGAAAACGTTTTTGTTGAAAAACTATGTGGCGAGATAATTTCAAATGTTAATAGTTCGTCATTTAAAAAATCCCTTTCAGATGAATTAATGTAATTTTTAATATAAATAAAAAAAGGGCTTCTCTTGAAGTCCTTTTCCCTCTCTATTCCACCCTTATAAGCCCACTACCTCAACACCCCATCCTTCATCATAAACACAACATCATCCTCATATATTCGATGAATAAACGGTTGCTCCTCTAACTGGAGAACCTTCTCTTTTAACTTCGCAAAAAAGTTCGGAGCAGTGCTTGGGTAAAACTGTGACAGATACTCCTCAATGTATTTCATATCTTGCTACACGATAGCTCATGAACTGCGTTCATCGAGTTTTTTCTCGATACCGGCAAATACATCAACTGCATCGTATAACACAACGTCGGGGTCGCTTGCTTTCGCTTTGGTCTTTTGCAATTCTTCAAAAATAAAACGGCGGTGCAAGTATTCCTCATACTTCGCATAATCTTTAATGCCAATAACAACCGCCTCGCCAACGCCATTATTGGTGATAATTACGTGGTCATGCTGGTTAAGCGACCTCACTATATCTGCGTAGTTATTGCGTAAATCCCTCGCCGGTCTGACATTTGCATTTAGCATATTATCACTAATCTATACTATTAATAATAGGCTCTGTGACACTTGTGGGGAGTTCAAATTCAGTCATAGGACAAATTCCGCCCCCATAAACTCAAACATGAACAAATCGCAAACCTACACCGAAGTAAAACTCGGCAGGACACTGTAAAGGTTGGGGCGGGTGGTTATTATAGTTGCAAATACTTCATGACAAGGTCTATTATTCTGTTTTTTCGCTCTGCCCTAAATAAATCATAAGTTTCATTTGAGAACGAACTTGAAATCGCCTCTTTGCGAATGCAATGTCTTGCTAACTCTTCAGTTGATAATGATTTTTCGACAATATCAGCACTTTCAATATAAACAAAATCGCTTGCAGCATATTCGTCAAGCCAAGCGGAATAATCGGAATTTAAAACTCTCTAATGGCAATAAGCCTTCGGAAAATTGGTCTATTTGATTTGTGACTGCCTTCCTTGCTTCTTTTACAACCAACCAGTCATCCATTTTGCTTTCTACAATATCAACTACTTCGCTTGGTTCAACACTCTTCATGCGACTGAAGAATTCTTTGTAATCAAAGTAAAACCTAAAATCGCCCACACCATAAAACATGTGGTAGGCGGTGGTTGTTCTTTGCTGACCATCAAGAATCAAATATTACAAGATTCTAAAAAACTACTTGACAAAACTGTTATGTTGCGAATCTGCTCCGTAGTTTCGATAATGCTTTTTTCTCTATTCTCGAAACATATGACCGGGAAATGTCTAAGCATTTTGCGACCTCACGCTGGGTCATTGCTTTATCGACTACGCCTTTGTTGCAATTAAGCCCGTATCGGCGGCATATAATCTGCTTTTCCCGTTCGTCTAAGTCTTCGTTTATGTAACAGTAGAGTTTTTGCAGGTCAATCCTGAGTTCCGCTTCGTCGGCGATGCAGGCGGGGTCTTTGAATATGTCGGCGATGGTTAGTTGGTTGCCGTCCTTGTCGGAGTCGATGGGCTCGTTCATGAAAACCTCGGTCTGCTGGCGTTTGGTTTTACGGAAGTGCATTTTTATTTGGTTGTCAATGCACTTACTCGCATATGTACTAAAATTTATCCTTTTCTCGAGTTTAAACGTCTCCACGGCTCTGATTAACCCGATTATTCCTATGGAAATCAAGTCCTCCTGCTCCTTGGAATCGTTGTAATGCTTCTTTACTATAAACGCAACTAGTCTGAGGTTATGCTCTATCAGCTTGTTACGGGCTTCGGTATTTCCTTGTGCAATTTTTTCGAGGCATTTCAATTCCTCCTCCCGCGACAGTTGTTTAGGGAATGTCCCGTTATTCTCCAAGTGCAGCGCAAGGTATATAAGGTTTTGTAAAGCGAGTTCGATTAAAGCCGAAAACATTCAAACCCCCCCTCTCATAATTTTAGTATAAATATATATTATGAAAGTAAAATTCGTCCTGTTACAGCAGGACGAATTAAAATTTTTATATGGTTTGTAAAATGTCGAATTATGGGGTTTTTGTTAAACACCGATTATAATTACCGCCTTTAAGTTGTCAATTATGAAGTAAACAATATTCGCTATTACTTAAAGTTTCATAAAAACAATCGAATTCTTTACAAGTGTGCTTTTCGCACCATAAACTTCCGTCAAATTTACGTTGTGTACAATCTGTTTTATGACAAGTGTGGGTAATGCAATAATTCTCGTAGTATCTGTCACCAATTTCATAGCTGCTATCGCTTAAACAATCGGGTTCTTTACAAACGTGTATTTCACAACTACCGCTTCCGTCAAATCTACGTTGTGTACAATCTGATTTCCGACAAGTATGGGTAATGCAATAATTTTTGTAACGTCTGCCGTTGAGTTCAAGGTTGCTCCGTTCTAAACAACCGAGTTCAATACAAGTGTGGTCGAGGCAAAAGCTTCCCCCATCTAAGGAGCGTTCAAGGCAATTTTCGTCCGCAAAACAAAGATGTATCCCACAATAAATCGGAACATCTTTGTACCAGTGAGAGTAACCGCCATTGGTGCAATCGGGGTCAATACAAGCGTGTTTGGAACAATAATACCCTCCAATAATTTTTCTGCCAAAACAACTATCATACCGGCAAGTGGTAATGAATAAAACAAAGATTATACCGCCGACAGCAATAACAGAGCCGACTATTCCCAATATAATTCCTATTTTTGATTTATTTTCCCCGACTACCGGGGCATTTTCGGGTTGTTGTTGTATTTGTTGTTGCGGTTGTGGTTGTGGTTGCGGTAGTGGTTGTGCTTGTTCTGCTTGTTGTGCATTGTTCGCCATTGCAGAGCCGCATTTATGACAGAATTTAGAGTTTTCGGGTAGTTGAAAACCGCATTGTTGGCAAAGCATAGTAATCCTCCATTTGTGTTAATATTTAATAAAAGAACGACATAAACCAAATTGACATAAGAATTCCGAGGACGATTTCAAAAACCATGCAGAACCACACAAAGATTTGCAATCCTGTAGATTTTGGCAGTCTTCTGCCGAAAGAGTCGGTAAAACTACCGAACGCTATCATAAATAAGTCAACAATCAAACCTATTCCAAATAACCCTCCTGTAAATAAATACAAAATACCTGTTCCTGCCTTACCGACATAAAAACGATGTACACCGAAATATCCGAGAAAAAAACATAACCAAAATGCAGTTGCTGTGCTTTTTTCGCTTGGCATAATGCCCATGCCGCTCATCATATTAATATTGTTTGTGTTTGCGGCGGTAGCGACATTGTTGTTTGAACTGTTAATAACTATGTTTGTTGGTTGAGGTGCGGGGGCATATTGTTGTTGCTGTACGTTTTGTTGATTAGTGAACACTTCGGTCGGACTTCCGCATTTTACGCAAACAACCGCCCCCGAATGAATTTGATTGCCGCATTCACGGCAGAACTTCATATTTGCCTGCTGTTGTATAGGGGGTGCATACTGCTGTTGTGGTGCATATTGTGACGGTGTGTATTGCGGCTGTGGTTGCAGAGCGTTTTGTCGCATTCCGCATTGATTGCAAAATTCAGCACCGTCAAGCAGTTGAAAACCGCATTTTTGACAATTCATAATATTCATAATCTCCTGTCTTATTGGAACTATTTCTTGTATCGGCAGTGGCTCTGCCGTGCTAAACTCTTGTATCGGTATAAAATCTGCTGTTCCTAATGAATTTTTAACTACTTTCACAAGCGAATTAAACTCTGTATCGTCGGGAAAAGCGTCTAACCAGTGCAGATTTGAGAGGTAATATCTTAAGCTGTCACGCATTTCAACATCTTCTATACGAAACGGAATAACTGTTTTTTCATAATTAAATGCACTTTCGATTTCCTTTGACACGGGTTTTGACTCGTTAGAATCTTTTGAAAAAACCAGTAAGAAGATTCTGCTGTTTTTAATGCCTCCCATAATTTCTGCGGCATATTCTGCCCCCGGTTTTACATCTCGTGGTGCAATCCAGCATTTTATGCCGTTGCTTTCGAGAGCGTGGCAAATAGCATCAGCCGCTTGTTTATCTTTTGAGGAATGGCTTATAAAAACATCATGTGCCATAATTTCACCACCTTCACCATAAAATATAAAAAAGACAATTGTTCCCGTTATTCGGAAATAATTGTCTTACATTTATTATGTAAACGCAAACTAAGCGGAATTATCCGCTGTGCTGTGCTGTGCTGTGCTGTGCTGTGCTGTGCTGTGCTGTGCTGTGCTGTGCTGTGCTGTGCTGTGCTGTGCTGTGCTGTGCTGTTATTATTATAACCGATTTCATGGGATTTGTCAAGCCTTTCTATGGAAAATCTACTGTATTATAGCACATTTTGTAAAAGAAAGTCAAGTGTTTTTCAAGAATTTTAGGTTTCTTTAATCCATTCCCAAAATTTATAACTGACCAAAAACAATCCCGAGGCAATGGTAAGCGGCAATGCCGACAGAAAGACATTGCTGAACGAATCGCCGCAAAAACCTTGCAAAATAAGCAGAGTTATAACCGTGAGGATATAACATGGAATAATCGAGATGTATTCTATATTCTTCAATTTATACGTTATTAAAGGAAGCTGTGAAACAAACGATAACGGCAGTGCGGAGAAATAAACATTTTGAAATTCGGCGTTCATATAATTCTTCAGAAAAGCCAGCAATAAAAGCGTTATATTATAAAAAACAGTGATACTTACGATATAAAGAAAGCCGTTCAGAATATGCTTGGGTGTGATTTTTATTTTAGACGCCTTATACATACTGCACACCTTTTGCCTTTAACTCTCTGCGAACTTTTTCAATTTTTGAAGCAGGGAAACGGCTCGCAATACCCTCTGTAAGCATTTCAACCGATAAACCGTTTTTGATTGCCCCTTTTGCGGTTGCTGATACACATCCGCACTCATCAAGCCCGCAGATTGCTACGGTGTCATACCCCTTTTCTTTAATGAAGCTATCGAACTCCTTTGAAGAAAAAGCATCAGGAAACAGTTTTATAAAGCGATTATCCGAAGCAATTGACAGACCGCCGAAGAGCTTTGCCCCATCAGTTCCCGCTATGGAATGACCGAATAATGCCCGATTAGTCCATAAATTTTGAATATTATGCTCAATGTAAATTATATCACAATCGTTGGCGTTATACGTATCAATCAACGCATTGACGGAGTTTATGAGTTGGTCGGTATTATATGTGAACTGTTTTTTCCGTTGTTCTCCGAGATAATCGTTTTGCAGGTCAATGACAAGCAGAGCTTTTTTCATAATCATCTGCTTCTCCCGCTGCTTCTGCCGCCTCCGCCTCCGGAACGTCCTCCACCTCCGGAACGTCCGCCTCCGGAACGCCCTGAGCTTGAGTTGTTGGACTGAACTCTCACTTTAGTTACATATGTCCTTATATAGGTATCACTGCGTTGGTGGTATCTTATTGAGGTGCGGTCTAAGTAATTGCTTGCACATTTCGCCGGACTGATTTTATAAGCGTTTTTCACAGCGGCAATGAATATAGCGGCGATAATAATATCAGCTATAAGGCAGACGACGAATACGGTTATTGCATCGTCCATGCTTATTGAGGATGTGTTCTGGTTTGTGCCGCCTGCAACGGGTCCTAACTCTGCGTACAGCCTAACTCCTGCCCCAAACCCTGTTATTGCTGAAGCAAAGTTGTCTGCCAACATATCTGACCATATATTATCGAAAATGGCATCTCGCCTGCTGGCGGAAAAAACTCCTTCACAATAACCCGAAACGGTGATAACGTCGTACAGTGTATCCATGTTTATACACAGCATTATCCCGTCTTTACCTTTTCCGAACTTGCTGTCGAAATAATTCTCGAAATATCTTTCTGCTCCGCTTTCGGTTTTATTATTGCCGATGTTATCGGTTATAACCACTGCTACGGTGAACCCCACTTCCGCCTCAACGTCGAGCAAATAAGCGTCAAGAGCTTGGTTTAATAAGATGTAATGCTTGCCGTCGACGGTGAAATCGCCGGTTATGTTGTCGAACACGCCCGCCTCGTCGAAAAGGCGAACCCCGTCATAAGCGGCACTAACCTCCTGTTTCAGCACAAAAGCGGCACAGGGGACGGTCATAATCATAATTAATACTAATGAAGCTATTTTTTTCATAATCAATAAAACACCTTTCCGGGATTAATATAAAAACAGGAGGAACAAGGCAATCAGTAAATCTATGACTGCTAAGCCTATTCCCAGCGTAAGAATGACTTTTTTCCACACAATCGGCAGGTTTCCTGCGAATTTACCGGTCTGCCCGTTTACGGCAAAGTGATAGTCCTTCCCCTGATACGTGTATGACAAGAACCACACCGGTAAAAGATAATGACTCCACTTGTTTTTCAGAATGTCTATGGTGTTCTGGGTGATGGAGACTGAGTTATACCCGGTTATCGAGTCTTTCAGGACTTTGGTTGCACCGTTTACCGCACGTTCCTTTACACGGGGATAGACCTGCTCTTGTGTCACGTCATACTTCTCGGCTATGTAACCGGACAGGTATGACATCTTAAAATCGGTAATTTCAGAGTAATTAAACGGCTCGATACATTCCATGAGCGTGTCGCATGCCCTTGTGGAAGCGTCGTGCGGGATTTTGTCGAACCTCATGTCCCCGTCACGAACGGCGATGTATTCCTTTGTTTCGGTGTACATATAATCGCCTGAACGCCATTTCCGCAGTTTTTTACAGTTGGCGGTAATTCTGCCGCCGGCTGTGCAGTCGGAAATCCAGTAAGGCACGTAAATCGCCGTCATGTCTTTTA
Source organism: Oscillospiraceae bacterium (assembly GCA_009784825.1). GTDB lineage: Bacteria > Bacillota > Clostridia > Oscillospirales > Ruminococcaceae > Ruminiclostridium_E. The sequence goes on along the minus strand of WQXO01000020.1, from coordinate 20,208 downwards.
TTGTTGCACCGGACTTGAACCCTTTGGGTAAGAACCAGCGTTTTTTGCAATATTCCTGCAGCTTTTGTTCTGCTCCGCTTTTTATAATTTGGAAAGGGATTAATTTCGCCGGTTTGTATTCGCCGGAAAGCCTGCCTGTTAAAATTACCGGTGAGTGGCAATAAAAACAAGTGGTCGCCGAGGTGGTGTTTTCTGTAACAACCGCCGCCCCGCAACTCGGACAATTATATAGTGCATTGTATTCCGCGAACAATTTATCCTGCTCAAGTTCTTCGGCGGTTTTGGGAGGTTCGGCAGTGTCGAGAGCGTGCGTTTCCTTAGAAGGGTAGATTTCCCCCATCTGCTCGCTTGTGAAATTGCTGTCACAGTATTTACAGTCGAACCCTTGAGTAGCGGCGTTAAAAGGTAAGTCCGCACCGCAGTTCGGGCATTTGTATTGAACAACTTCCATTGTGTATATCCTTTCTTTATCCGTAATACTTGTCAATAAGTGATGATAAACTCTGAGCTTCATCTTTTCCGTAGGTTCTGATATATGTGTCGGTTTTTTTAGTAATAACAACAGCGTTATATTGGGTGTAATCTGTGGCAGATTGCGGTCGCTGAAGGCGATAGTCCTTTTTCACTTGTTTAATTATACGGTGTATAATAAATGCGTTTGCTATTAATGAAGCGACAAAAGCGAAAGGAAGATTGCTGACAGTGAAGATTCTTCTGTGCAGCGGTATGTTAGGGATGGGGGGAACAGGTTCGGGGGCGTTGTCCATAGTATTATAATCGTATATCAGGTCAATAAATTCATAAATTGCACGGAATAAATATATTTCATCACTTTCAATATAACGAGAAACCTCGGTCAAGATGTTATCGGTTCGGGTTTCCCCGAAAATATCCGAGCAGATTCCCGACGTATAGATATAGATATAACAGAAATCCTCACTGTTTGGTGTGATATATATGAAAAGCATTATCCCGTCTGTGTTTTTACCGAATGTATCACTGTAAAAGGCTTGTGACTCTTCAATCATCTGTTGCGTTGTCTTGAATATGTTATACTCGTATGAAACATATGCTGAAACATAGTATTCCGTGAACCTGTTTAATCGGGCGTTCAAGCCGTCATAATGACTGTATGTGCTGTACCCGTCGGAAGTCGGCAGGTAGTTTTCCATTTCTAAAATCCCGGTGTTATCGAACAGCCTTTTTTCTGTTTCCTCTGTTGCCCCGACGGTCAGAGCTCGGGAGAGAGTGATTATGACAAATAAAACCGATAATACTTTTATTCTCCTCATAATAATCCACCGAGCAGGAAAATCCCCGAAACCAACCCTGTTAATGCTGCTGAAACTGCTCCTGCGAAAACACCGACTTTCCACCAAGCAACAGGCAGGTCTCCCGCAAATTTACCGGTCTGTCCGTTTACGGCGAATTTATATATTCTCCCTTTATGGGAATAAGCGAGGAACCAAACAGGCATGAGGTAAAGACTCCAATTATTGTCGAGTATGTAAAAGTCTGCCTCGTTCTCGGTGAATTTAACTCTCCTGTAACCTGTGACCTGTTCCTTCATTATATATCTCGCACCTGTGACGGCACGTTCTTTTACACGATAATATACTTCGTCCTTAGTTACATCATATTTTTCCGCTAAATGCCCGGACAGGTATGACATCTTGAAATTAACAGCTTCATCATAATTAAAGGGTTCGATACATTCCATAAGCTCATCGTCTGCCTTTATTGAAGCGTCATGCGGGATTTTCTCGAAACGAACCTCACCCTCTCGTAAAACGTGCCATTCTTGATATTCGGCATAATCCTCTCCAAGAATACCCTTGTTGTTCCTCTCCTCCTTTATACATTCAGCATGCACTTTTCCGCTTACGACACAGTCGGCAACCCAGTATGGTATATAAATAGCTGTAATCTCATCAAGATTAGTATCCGTGAGGAAGCCGTTCGGTAAAAATCTCCTCCCCCTGCAATAATCAAGCAGCTTAAATCTTGCATCGGCTTGTACTATACTAAAGGGGATAATCCTGTCAGGTTTATATTTACCGGAAAGCCTGCCTCTTAAAATAACGGGTGAGCGGCAATAAAAACACTTCGACGACGATGTGTTTTTGTCGGTCAAAACCTCCGCCCCGCAACTCGGACAAGCATATAAAATATTAGCTTGAGTAAACCTATTGTCATCTTCGGGGAGGTCTTTTTCAATCTGTTCGACGGTGAAGCTACCTCCGCAATGCCCGCACCCCAATGCTTTGGAAGTTGTTTCAAATGTTATATTAGAACCACAGTTCGGGCATTTGTATTGAACAACTTCCATTTTGTATAAACAACTCCTTTTATTGCATAATTATGGCAAAACATGTATAAATGTTGTATAAATATGGTAAATACTGTATAATCACTAATCGTCTTTTTCATCAGATTGGCGGGAAAGCTCGGTAACTTTCTTGTTTTTCGCCTTTGACGGGAGGGCGTTATTCACGGTTATGGCGAACTCATCGTTGGGTGAAAACAACAGAATTACCTTACCGTGGGCAGGGTGTTTTCCGACGAGATACCATAAGCCGGTGTAAGAATTATCGTGTGCCGAGACAGTCACATCTGTCACGGAATCGAAATCTGCATGATATAAATCGAACTCCTCGGCGTTAATCAGATTGAGCGAAACTAATCTTTTGCGTTTGCGTTTTCCTATAATTTTATCAATGTCGAGGTCACGGTTGGTGAGAATATATTCATACTCCACGGTCAACCCTTTTAGAATAAACATGGCGAGCCAAATCACTCCACCGACTATTATAACTAAGGGGAGGTAGGTAATCCATATTGCAAACATGACGATTAAAAATGATAAAGATGTGGCGGCTAAGATGATGCAGATTCTCAAAACGGTGTCTCGGCTGTCTTTTTTGCGTTCAACTAACTGTTCAATAAATACATCCATGTTGTTTTTCCTTAAAAATAAAATTCTGATGACCATTATATCATCTTTTTGTGAAAAAAGCAACCTCCCTTGAAAATTACGTGTGATGTGCATTTATTTCGGGTTAATTGTGTCGGTTTAGCGGAATAATCGGGTCACGGGATTTAATTTTTTCAACATATTCCAATAAATTTGTGGGGTTTTACTAATAATCGGGTCATCTGATTTTTTGAAAAAACGGGTGGCTTGATTTATTTCGGTATGGTATAACAGCTTGTATATGCCGTTATTTTCGCAGGAGAGAAGTGATTTTTCGGATTTAATGACGGCATGAAAGCCTGTCATTATGCGGGAAATTAATATTTGTGGAATTGTTTATACAGATAGTAATAATCTACTCATATTATTATTCCCCGGGTAATAATGCAACATTTTAGAAAAACACGCAAAAATAACCGCATAAAGCGGTTATTTCGACAACATTCGGTATATTTCAGGTAAAATATTACAATATGAATAATCGAAACGCCTTACATTCATAATAATACCAAATAATGAACAATTGGAAAAAGGAGGAAGCTATGTCCGAGAAAAAAGTGAAAAACGAAAAGAATAAAAAACCGCCTCAAAAAAGTAACGAGTCAGTTATGATAAAACCGAGGGAGATTATCCCGATTATGTCGCAGATGTCTGACCCGCTGGGTTCGTATACGGGAGTTCCTGCGGGTCAACCATACGAAAAGCCGATACAGGACGCAGATGACCTGTAAATTAAATAATAGTTAATAATTAATAATGAATAATGAGAAGAATTACTGCCTTTACCGTGAAAGTAAAGGCAGCATTTATTATTATTCAATGTTACATAATTCTTCGTACAGTCCTATATACAATTTTGCTGACTGCTTCCAGCTGAAGTCTGCCTTCATTGCTCTTGTAACTAATGCTCCCCATGCCTTAGGGTCATCGTAACAATCACAGGCACGTTGAATGGCTTCAAGCATGTCATGTGCGTTGTAGGTCTGGAATGTGAAACCTGTTCCCATATCCTCGCCGTAATCAACGATTGAATCCTTTAATCCGCCGGTAGCACGCACAATCGGGATTGTACCGTATCTGAGTGAAATCATTTGTGCCAAACCGCAGGGTTCGCTCTTGCTGGGCATGAGGAACAAGTCTGCCCCTGCATAAATCTGCTTTGCCAAAGCCGGAATATATCCGCAGGTGAAGCTGACTCGTTCGGGGAAACGTGCTTTCGCTTCGGTGAAGAATTCTTCATATTCACTGTCACCCGAGCCAAGGATAACCACCTTGAACCCCATGTTTACAATATCGTCGAAAACGGCTTTGATTAAATCAAACCCTTTATGCTCCACCATGCGGGAAATCATTCCGAGTAGGGGTGCATCGTCCTCCGGTAAGCCTGCCTTCTCGAGTAATGCGGATTTACAGGCGGCTTTTCCTGCTTTTTTGCCAACTGAGAAATTCGCAGCGATTGCCTTGTCTGTGGAGGGATTATACATATCGGTGTCAATTCCGTTAAGGAAACCGCAGGTTTTGAACTGCTTGGTGTTCAACGCACGGTCAAGCCCGTGAGAGAACCACGGGTCGAGAATTTCACCCGCATAAGTCGGTGAAACGGTGGTCACCTTATCCGCAACCTCAATCGCACCCTTCATAAAGTTGATGTTGCCGTCATATTCCACTAATCTGCTCATGTGGCGGGGAATACTAAGCACATCCTCTAACAATTCAAACCCGTATTGCCCTTGATACTGGATATTATGAATGGTGAACACGTTTTTAATACTCCGCATGTCGTGGTGGAAACGGTAATAAATGTTATAGTAAACAGGCACTAACGCACACTGCCAGTCATTAGAGTTGATAATGTCGGGAATATCGCCGAGCCGTTGAACCGTTTCAAGGACTGCCCTTGAGAAGAAGGCGAACCGTTCTGCATCGTCATAATAACCGTAGATACCGAAATCACGGTTAAAGTAATAATGGTTATCCAATAAATAGTAGGTTACACCGGACACGACTGCTTTAAACACTCCGCAGTATTGCGAACGCCAGCCAACCGGGACATAGAACTCCGTAACAAAGGTCAGCTTGGCTTTAAGCTCGTCACTGACGGTTTTTATGTAATACGGCATAATGACGGAACAATCGCACCCTTCCTTTACTAACGCCTTAGGAAGTGAGCCTGCCACGTCGGCGAGACCGCCCGACGCCGCAAACGGCTGTGCTTCACTTGTTGCAAACAGAATTTTCATACGCAGTTCTCCCTAAATAATATGTTATACTACTATTCTACCATATATTTTTTAAAATGCAACAATAAACTTGACTTTATGCAAAATTTTATATATAATTAATAATATGTATAAAAAATATAGAATTATTGCTTTGGTTATGTTATTATTGTTATCGAGTTTCACTGTAACGGGGTGCGGGATTTTCACCAGACAGTCGAACGCCATAACCGAGTATGACTACAGCGTGATGAGATTAGTCCAGCTGGAGGAGCTTTATGAGAACCAGCCGATAGCGGTTATCCACACCGAGTTCGGCATAATAAAAATCGCTCTCTATCCGCAATACGCTCCTAAAACTGTAGAAAACTTCATCAACTTAATAAACGCAGGGTTCTACGATGGCAAGAAAATCGAGGGTGTGCCGATGAACGCATTATTCTATTCGGGGACACCGAACAAGGACGATGAGTTTGTCGGAGCGGTCGTGGAAAAGGAGTTCTCGGTTAATCTTTGGCCGTTTAAGGGTGCGTTGTGTGCCAGAAGTGACGTTCAAGGGGCGGAGGGTGAAAGCGATTCAAGGTTTCTTATCGTGAACGGCGAGCCTTTTGAGGACGAACATGTCGAGCAGTTGAGAACCGTTACTCGAAACGGGGAACAGCTTCTCCCGGATGAGTTGCTGCTTGCGTTACAGGAAAAGGGCTGTATGGTGACGCTTTCCGGGTTTTATACCGTTTTCGGGCAGACGTTCGAGGGGTTTGACGTGATTGAAGCCATTTGTAACGCTCCCGCTGACAGAAACGGCGTACCCATTGACGAAATTATTATTGAAAAAATCGAAATAGAATATTATACCGGTGGGGAATAATTTATGAAGAAAATTGCAATTATGAAAAAAATCGCCATTGTCTTAAGCTGTGTTCTGGTGCTTGTGGCACTTGCGGGCTGTAACGGCGACAAGGCTTTTAACGGGAACATGGGTGATGTTAAAATCATGCCGGGTGATGTTTATGCGATTATCACCGTTAAAGGGTATGACGGGGAAATCACGGCGAAGCTGTTCCCGGAGGCTGCACCTGTCGGTGTGGAAAAGTTCATCAAAGCGGCAGAAAGCGGTTATTACAACAATAAGACGCTTCATCGTGTTTTGGAGGGTATGCTGGTTCAGGGTGGGGCACTCAACGCTGACGGGACTGATACTACCATTCCGAAAAGGGAGTTCTTCCCTGTTGAAACCTCACCCCGTGCATTAAACCTTAATGGTGCATTATGCTTTGCTCCGAGTGAGGACGGGAATTATCGCCAGTTTTACATTGTGACAGCCTCAAAATCGGTAGATATTGATGCTATGGCGGCAGAGTTAAAGGAGCAAATCAACGAATTCGGCAGCCAGCTTTTACCCGAGGCGAAGAAATCCTTAGAGGATAAGCTCAAGAAGTTGACAAGTATTCCTGCGGCGGTTAAGGAAAAGTATAAGGAGCAGGGCGGGTTATACGAGTTTGACGGGCAGGTGACGGTGTTCGGGCAGGTCATCAGCGGAATGGAAATCCTTTATGAAATTGAAAAGGCGGAGGTCGTCACAGGTAACAAAATCGACGACAACAACGATGCATTGGACAATCCCGCATCTCGTCCGTTTGATTTTATATTTATCGAAAGTGTGCGGATAGTGCGGTTTGAGCCGGAGGTGGTTGAAACCGACAGAAGCGGTAAACCGGTGGCGACTGCCGGTTTTTCGGGCTTGGTTTTCCCCACGAAGGACAGTTTGAAAAAGCATTTCGAGGGTGAATTTAACGAGTTATACCCCGATGTGTTTGATATACTTGTCACGGTAAACGAATTTCCCGGAGCTTTGGGATTTGCTGACCATATCGAACACTTTGAAACCGAGGAAGAAACCTATTACGGGGCTTACGTACGAGTTACGTTTTACGATTACAGCCAAACTGTGTTTGAGTACACTGTGACGAAAGAGGGAGATATTTATGACGGAAATCTTACCGTTCAGATGGACATACAGTATGAATTAGACAAACAGCGTGCATTAGACCGAATGGAGAATTTACATAATTAGCAATTATAGGTAACGTATAAAATTTAGCGGCTTTCCTATAATAATATAGTAAAAATGATGATTTTATGTAAAACTGCTTTTCTTTAACGTAAACTTATGGTATAATCTTTTCATTAATATTACAAGATACGGTATTCTATTAAACAATACATGAGGTAGTGAGATTTGGACAAGTTCATTATAAACGGTGGGAAGAAGCTCCACGGAAGAGTTAATATCAGCGGGGCGAAGAATGCCGCAGTGGCTATCATACCGGCGACCATTTTAGCGGAGGGTCCCTGCATTTTAGAAAACGTACCCAACATCAACGATGTCACCATTGACCTGCAGATTTTACAGGAAATGGGAGCGGATGTTAAACTCCTTGACAAATCTACCATAAGAATAGACACGAAACATATCAGAGACACTGTTGTTCCATATGAAATGGCACGCCGTATGCGGGCTTCGTATTACTTTTTGGGGACACTGCTCACAAAGTTCAACCACGCTAAGGTGTCGATGCCCGGTGGCTGCGACTTAGGTGACCGCCCCATTGACCAGCACTTGAAGTGCTTTAAATCCCTTGGTGCGGATTATTCCATTGAACACGGTTTAGTGGAGATTAATGCGGACAAGCTCATCGGGACGCAGATTTATTTCGATAAAGTCACTGTCGGTGCAACGATTAACGCCATGTTCGCTTCTGTGAAAGCGGACGGGCTTACTATTTTGGAAAACGCCGCTAAAGAACCGCACATCGTTGATTTAGCGAACTTCCTTAACTCGCTTGGTGCAGATATAATGGGTGCCGGAACCGATGTTATTAAAATTCGGGGCGTGAGGAAGCTGGGCGGAACAAACTATACTATTATCCCCGACCAAATCGAAGCGGGGACTTTCATGGTTGCCGCCGCCGCCACAAAAGGCGATGTCACTGTTAATGGGGTTATACCCAAGCATTTAGAGCCGATTACCTCTAAACTAAGGAAAGTCGGTGTAACCATTGAGGAGCATGACGACAGTGTTCGTGTTATCGGTGCTGAAAGATACGAGCGGACTAATTTAAAAACCATGCCGCACCCGGGCTTCCCCACCGATATGCAACCGCAGTTTGCTGCTTTGTTGACCTTAGCGAAAGGCACGAGCATTCTCACTGAGGGAATTTTCGATAACCGTTTCAGATACGTGGATGAGCTTCGCCGAATGGGTGCAGACATTTCTGTAGACGGGAAAGTCGCCGTAATTGAGGGGGTTGAACGGCTTACCGGTGCCCCTGTAAAGGTGGCGGATTTAAGAGCGGGAGCAGCTTTAATTATTGCGGGATTATCTGCGGACGGTATAACCGCTATAGAAGAAATCCAGCATATCGAACGCGGTTATGAGGATATGGACGTGAAGTTAAGGGGATTAGGAGCGGATATTGTTAAACGCCGTTATCCGAGTGATATTAAGGTTGCACTATGATTGTTGCACCTTTATGCAGTTCGAGCCGGGCAAACGCTTCATATATCGGTAACGCAAGTGAGGGCGTTTTAATAGATGCCGGTTGTTCTTATAAAGCGTTGCTGAAGTATCTCTCGTTATGCTCAACGGGGATTGGAAAGGTTAAAGCGGTTCTTATAACGCATGAGCATAAAGACCATATAAGCGGACTTTATCAGCTGACCAAAAACAACGACATTCCTGTTTATGCCTCAAAAGGAACTTGTGAGGAATTAATCAACGGCGGGCATGTTTATAATGAAAACAATTTATTTGATATAAGCGAGCTGTGTAACGCTCCGATTGACAATGATATACAGGCGTTTAAAACGTCGCACGATTCGGCGGAAAGCGTCGGGTACACGATTACTGACCGTTCGGGCTATAAAATCGCCTATTTCACGGACTTAGGCGGTATCACCGAGGAGGTTCGGGCAGGGACAAAAGGGGCGGACTTTGCGTTTATCGAAGCGAATTATGAACCGGAAATGCTTCGCAGGAATATCAACTATCCCCGTTACATAAAGGAGCGGATTGCTTCAAGGAGGGGACACCTTTCAAACCATGAAAGTGCCGAGTACATATTACAGTTAATCGAAAGCGGCACAACACGGATTATGCTGGGGCATTTGTCGAAGGAGAACAATTCACCGCAGACGGCTTATTCGTGTGTTGCGGCTAAGCTGTCGCAGGCGGGGTTTAAACTGAACAGGGATTATACATTGGATATTGCCGGCGTTCAAACCGGTGGAGAATATATAGCAGTGTAGGGGGGCTTACATGAAAAAACTACTTAGTTTATCCGGAATTGCGGGGTTGTTTTTGATTTTGACGGGTTGCAACTTTGAGCAAAGTCATTTGAACAGCACTGTAAATTATGCGGTTTATGCGATTGGAATTGCCGCAGTGGGGATTCTTGCGTTTTTCATTATTTTTTCTGTTGTTTCAACCATATATAAAGGTAAGAAAACAGCTATCAAGGTTTTGAAAAAGAAAGAGTTGAAGTTCGAGCAGAGGAAAGGCGTCGGAGCTAAGACGGCACAGATTAATGCGAGGTATTCCCGCAGTAAGATTGTTGTGGAAATCGGCGAGAAGAAGAAAACGCTCAGGTGCAACGATAATGTAATTCTCGATAAGCTATCCGTCGGCAAAACTCATAACGTAAGAGTGAAATTCGGCGTTATCGTGAAAATTTTGAAAGATTAATAAAAGGATAAGGGCACATAATACTGTGCCCTGTTTTATACAATAATTATAAGGATATGAGGTAATCACATGAAAAATCTAAAAAAGCTGATATGTATTTTTGTTTCGGTAATGCTTATGTTAAGCGTTATTGCAGGGTGTCAGAACTCGGTTAATCCTGAGCAGGTTTTGTCGAGAGCCGAGAATTTGCTTGCTGACCGTGATTATGACGAAGCCTTAGAGCTGTTTCTTGAGTATATCGAGCTTGAACCCTCCGAGGTCGCAGGTTACATCGGTGCGGCGGAATGTTACATAAAACTCGACAGAGAGAGCAGAGCAGTTTCTGTTTTAGAAAAAGGAATGAAAGAGGCAGGCGGCAGTAAGATTCGCAATATGCTTGAGGAGGTTACCGGTGAGTCGTCCGAAACTGCTCAAGCTGATGTTCAGACGGGTGCAGAACCCGCAGACACTACCGACACTTCTACAACTACAACTGCTCCCAATGTGGTCATTGAGCTTCCCCACATGACTTCATCACCCCCCGATGTAACCACCTCACCCCCCGATACAAGCGTTCCTAATTCAAGCGGCAGAGGGAATACCACCGGTAACGTCTTGAATGACGGTCTTGCCGCAATTCAAGGTGACTGGATTTATTATATCGGTGATGGCGGTTATATTTATAAAATCCGCACAAACGGCACAGGGAAAGAGCAGTTAAACAGTTTAAGCAGCTATAATATAAATGTAGTGGGTGAGTGGGTTTACTTTGTGAATTACATTGATGAATTTTTGTATAAAATGCGTACTGACGGCTCGGGATTAGTGCAGTTAAACAAGCGTGCTGCCACTAATTTCCATGTGCAGGGGGACTGGATTTATTATCAAAACTTCCCCCAAACTCACTTTATATTCAGAATTCGCACAGACGGAACCGGTGAGGAGCAGTTAAACAGCGATGTAAGCTACAGCCTTATGTTAAGCGGTGATTGGCTGTATTACAGGAATAACAATGACGGTGGAGCGTTATACAGAATGCGTACCGACGGTTCCGGCAGTGAAAAGCTGAACAGCGATGATGTTGCAAACTTAAATGTTGAGGACGGCTGGGTTTATTATAAGCATAACGGCAATGACCCCGGACTTTATAAAATAAGGGTTGACGGTTCGGGCAGAACGAAGCTTAATGGTGATGATGTCCGTAATATTAATGTAGTGGGTGACTGGATTTATTACACGAATTTGGACGATGGGCGGCACATGTTTAAGGTTCGCACCGACGGAACAGGAAAAATGAAGATACATGCCGCTTACAGTGAGAATGTCAATATTGTGAATGATTGGATTTATTTTGAGAGCCGCGACAGTGATAGTATGCTCTCACTGTATAAAATGCGTACTGACGGAACGCAGCTGCAATACGTAGATTAAATGGAGGTTTTTCGCATGAACAACTTAAAAAAGCTGATATGTGTTTTTGTTTCGATAATACTCTTGTTAAGCGTTACGGCGGGCTGTCAAAGAGCAGTTAATCCTAATGATATTCTGCTGATGGCGGAGGATTATCTCGCCGACCGAGATTATGACGAAGCGTTGGAGTTATTTCTCGAATATATCAAGTTAGAGCCGAGAGAGCCGGACGGTTACATAGGAGCGGCAGACTGTTATATCGGGCTTAAACAGCTTGACAAGGCGGCAGACATTCTTGAAAGGGGGTTAAACCGAACAGGTGACGACCGCTCGGTTCAAAGAAAGTTAGACCGTGTCCTTGAGATGATTGAGGAGGCGGGTGTGATTGCGGTTGACCTGCCTGTGGACATTACTATTGACGCTTCAACCGTGACGCAAAGCATTAATGAAATAGTCAACTACAGCCCGGATGACACATGGGCGTTTTACTGGTATTTATGCGGCTCTGACCTTGAAACAAACTGGGCTCTCGGCACAGAAGACCTTGAAGAAATGTTCGCAGTTGACCTGCCCGACAATGTCACGGTTGTTATTGAAGCGGGCGGGGCAAGGAAATGGCACAATAATTTCTTCGATTCCCGCAGAATTAATCGTGCAGTCTACAACAGTAACGGGTTTGAGGTGATTGACCAATTACCCAACGCCGATATGGGTGACCCCGAAACACTATATAACTTCCTCGAGTTCAGCGTGAGGGAATACCCTGCTGACCATCAAATAGTTCTCTTTTGGAATCACGGAAGCGGAAGCATAGGCGGGATTTGTTATGACGAGAACTACGGGTTTAATTCTTTGTCGGTTTTCGATTTGGAAAACGTGTTTTCGAGATTAAACCATAAGAAATTCGAGATGATTGGCTTTGATGCTTGTCTGATGGCGACGATTGACTATGCGGCGGCACTGTATGATTATACATATTGGATGGTTGCCTCGCAGGAGCTTGAACCGGGCTGTGGCTGGGACTATGAGGGGCTTTTCCGGGAATTCGTCAAGAACACGGGAACTCATGGGGGCGAACTCGGGAAAATCATCTGTGATACATTTTACGACGAATGTAAAAGGTTGAGGCTTGATAATGATATAACACTTTCGGTAATCAACATGCGTGCATTGCCACAATTGCTTAATGCCTATAACGATTTTGGGATTGAGGCATTGGTGTATTCTATTGAATCATCGTCTTTCTTCGGTGATTTCGGCAGAGCGGCACAAAACGCAGAGAACTATGGTGGGAACAACAGGGCACAGGGTTATACCAACATGGTTGACTTAGGTGACCTTGTTCGGCAAATCGGTACAATGCAGAGCAGTGACAGCGTTCTTGAAGCGTTAGATAACGCTGTATACTATAAAGTCAACGGACGTTATCGCCGACAGTCAAGCGGAATTTCCTGTTATTACACCTATGACGGTGACTGGAATAACTATGCTTATTATGCTAAGATGACGCCCAGCCCCGCATTTAAGTTTTTCTTTGAATATGAACTAACGGGTACACCGAGCAAAGCCATGTATGACTATTTAGAAAGTGCGACAGGGCAGACCTTCGGCACAACTGCGGGAACAACAGGCGAAACCTTCAACATGAATGCGGATATTAGAGACCTGTTGTTGTATCCCATTTCCTATGAGCCGAACCCCTTGAATGACTGGGAGGTATTCGCAACACTCGACCTTGGGCCTGCTCTTTCACAATATTTAGTTGATGTTTACTGTTCAATCATTGCTTTCGGAGACGACGATTCCGATGACTTTATTATCTTTGGTGCGGACAGTCAGATGGTGTACGACTGGGAGAAAGGTATATTCAAGGAGAACATGGAGAGTGTATGGGCATCAATTGACGGAGCACACTTGAACATGAACGTATACGATGCCAATGATGAATATGTAATATTTGTATCACCTATATATCTGAACAACGAAGCCTGTTTCCTTTATATAGCACACGCCCGCAACACTAACAATTTTGAAATACTCGGTGCAAGACCGATGACTGATGAAATAGGCTTGTCTGCAAGGGAGTATTGGTTGCTTGAACCCGGAGACATAGTCGAACCCATTTTCTTCACAGTGAGTAATATATGGGAGCTTGACGATTACGACCAATACGGGTTTATAACCTTTGAACGCATTACCGTAAAGAGCAATACCAAGGTGGAGAGAACCACCATGCCGGAGGATACATACCTAATCATGTTTGAAATGTGGGATTTTCAGGGGAACATCTGGTTATCGGAAATGCTTGCGTTCTTCTGTATGCACTATGATTGGTGGGGAACGTATAATCCCGAGCTGTATGCTTTGGATTGGGATTTCACGGAATACAGGCAGGAGTATTATGCATACTATGGTATTCGTGGGTAGAACAATGCGAGGGAGATTTATCGGTATGAAGCGAACGATTTTATTAATTCAAGTGATGGCTCTGTTGTTGTGTTTAACTGCCTGCGGTTCAAGCAAAAATGCAGACCATTCTGAAACCTCGGACGAAGCTGCACGTATGACAGCAATACAGACCGAAACCGAAATTTCTTCGGACGAACTGATTACAACGACACAACAGGCAACGCAAGCCTCTCCAACCTCGTTTACCTCTGCGGATATAGAAAAGGCAAAGGATATAGTACGAAAGGATTCGGGTCATTTATTAGACGGGACACTGCCGCTCCAATTCGACAGTGTAAATGACATAGATATGATTTATATAATAGTTCTCTGTCATGAACAATTCGGCTTACAGGGTCAGGTATTAAACGACAGCTGGCTTAAGATGCTGTTTGGTGACAGTGCAGATTATATGTGGGCGGAAGCGTTTGAACCATATGAGATAGAGGACTGCATGAAACTCAATTTCAATCCGGATTTTTCAATCAGCAGCTGCGATTATTCTTTATATGATAAGACACCTTGGGGTTCACTCGGAATTGTGTGGAACAGGAACATGGAAAAGTTCGTGTATTACAAGGGTATTTGGGGTGGCGGTACATGGGTTGTCACCGAAGTTATTGATGATTATTCGGGGGTGAGTTATGACGAATATATAATAATGGCAGGCGGTTATATTTTTGACAGCTATGATTGGGCAGACAAAATTGACGATTTTTATTATGTTCGTGATAATCAAAGCGATTTCAATATTTATTATTTCGGCTATATCGAATATCACTTCAAGAAATACCCTGACGGTAATGTGTATCTTACAGCTAAGAAACCTATATAAACAAAAAAACGCCGGTTTTCATTAACCGGCGTTTCGTTTTATTAATTATCTCAATATTCTCACGACTAACTCACCCATAGCACTCGGGAAGAACCCCTCTGTATCGGTATAGGAATATACAACATTTTGCTCGGGCAATCCCAATTTCTCCACCACGAACGAAGAATCGGTCAGGATAAAGAATTCCCACTTATAGACATACGATTGATGTTCAATCATTTCACGCAGATTATCGTATGTATACTTTTTGCTGGCGTTATCCTTACCGAATGTTATTATCAAAAACACTATTCTCGAGGGAATTTCCTCAACCGGCGTGTTGGAATACCGCACACCCGTTTCATGAGCCAGCTCCATTGCCGAATCGATTAAAGTGACCTCATGGCTCTTATGGGGTGAGAACAGCTTCTTAGCGGTAAGCTGGGTGATGGGAATGTTCTCGAACAGCTTCTTACGCTCTGCCCCAAACTCATATAACGAGAGTCGTATCTCTCGTTCGCTGTTTGCAGCCTTGAGCTTCGCCTTAACGACTTTAACGGTTTCGGAAAAATCGGCAACAGGCACATTATCGTCACACAGGACGATGACTTCGGTTAAATTGTCTTTCATTTTATTTACCTCGTAAATCTATATCAAAACCGACTTCTTATTTCTCAATTTACATTATACCAATAAAAAAAGCAAATTGCAATATTAAAAGCAAAATTTTTTAATTGACAATATCCACAAATAATGATAAAATATATACTATTATATTTAAGGACAGGTTCAGATATGTTTAAAGTTATATTTAATGACGGCGAGTCTAAAATAATCCCGTTCGAGGACGAGGAATGTCGAAATTCGTTCAGGCATACCGCATCGCATATTTTGGCACAGGCGGTGCTTCGGTTGTTCCCAAATGTTAAATTAGGGATAGGCCCCGCAATCGAAAACGGGTTCTATTATGATTTTGATACCCCTCAGCCTTTTACTAATGATGATTTAATTAAAATCGAAGCTGAGATGAAAAAAATCGTAAAAGAGGGGTTGAGCTTGGAATACTTCATCCTCGGTAAAGACGAGGCGTTGGAGTTATTCAAGGACGAACCTTATAAAATAGAGTTGATTAACGAATTATCCGAAAAGGGCGAAACGGCTTCATTTTTCAAGCAGGGTGAATTTGTTGACCTTTGTGCGGGCCCTCACTTAGCGAGGGTTTCTGACGTAAAGGCGATAAAGCTGTTAAGTGCCACCGGTGCATACTGGAGAGGCAGCGAAAAGAATAAAATGCTGTGCCGTATATACGGAACAGCGTTCCCGAAGGCTAATATGTTAGAGGAACACTTAACCGCACTTGAAGAAGCGAAAAAACGTGACCACAACAAGTTAGGGCGGGAGTTAGAGTTGTTCACGACTGCCGAGGACGTCGGTCAGGGTCTGCCTATTCTGATGCCTAAGGGTGCAAAAATCGTGCAGCTCCTTCAAAGATGGGTAGAGGACGAGGAAGAGAGAAGAGGCTATCAGCTTACTAAGACACCGTCATTCGCTAAGTCTGATTTATACAAGGTTTCGGGACACTGGGAGAAATACAAGGACGGCATGTTCTGCATGGGTGACGAGGAAAAAGACCGTGAGGTTTTTGCATTCCGCCCCATGACCTGCCCGTACCAGTTCCAGATATATCTAAACAGAAGCCGCTCATATCGGGATTTACCCATTCGCTATAACGAAACTGCAACTCTTTTCCGCAAGGAATCCAGCGGTGAAATGCACGGGCTGATTAGGTTAAGGCAGTTCACCCTTGCAGACGGGCATATCATCTGCACGCCGGAGCAGGTCGAGAAAGAGTTCATCGACGCCATTGAATTGGTGGTGTATATGCTTAAGACATTAGGGTTATACGAGGACGTGTATTACAGGTTCTCGAAATGGGATGAGAATGACCGCAGTAAATATATCGGTGAGCCGGAGCAGTGGGAGAGTACCCAGAACCTAATGCGTGATATTTTAGACAAGACCGGCTTAAATTATTATGAGGCGGACGGGGAAGCTGCGTTCTACGGCCCGAAATTGGACATGCAGATGAAAAACGTATACGGTAAGGAAGACACGCTGTTTACGGTTCAGATTGATTTCCAGCTTGCCCAAAGGTTCGGCATGATGTATGTTGATACAGACGGAGAAAAGAAATACCCATATATAATTCACCGCTCGTCAATCGGGTGTTATGAGAGGACGTTGGCTTTATTAATCGAGAAATATGCAGGAGCATTCCCATTATGGCTTGCACCTGTTCAAGTGGCTGTTCTGCCGATTGCGGACAGGCACAACGACTTTTGTAATGAAATCGCCGACGAGTTACAAAAAATCGGTATTCGGGTGGAAATCGACTCACGAAGCGAGAAAATCGGGTATAAAATCCGAGAAGCACAGTTGATGAAAATCCCGTATATGCTTGTTATCGGTGACAACGAGGTAGAAAAACGTGAGCTTGCCGTTCGCAGCAGGAAGACGGGTGAGTCTGTGACGGTGAGCTTAGACGAGTTTAAAGCGGCGTTACGGGAGGAAGTGGACAGTAAGGCGTTGTAGTATCTATAGTATAGTTTTGAGCCGTTTAATCAACGGCTCTTATTTTTTTCAAAAATATTTTAAACTTTTTTTGAAAAACCTATTGACATTTCTAAATTAGTGTGTTAGTATAGTGGTACACTAATTAACAGAAACTGGCAGAAACTAACAGAAAGTGAGGTGAAACCATGCTCCCGACAGAAAACTGGCGAGTGGATTTTGACGGACACAGCCCGATATATCAGCAGATTATTATGAACTTTTCCCGTGCGATTGCCACGGAGGAGTTAAAACCGGGCGACAGAATCCCGTCCATTCGTGATTTAGCGGTGGCGTTAAAGGTAAACACCAACACAATTCAACGTGCATATCAAGAAATGGAGCGGGACAAATTAATTTACACACAGAGAGGAACGGGATATTTTATCATGGAAAATGAAGAAATCACAGTCAAAGTAAAGCAGGTCATGATTAATCAAGCGATGTCGCAATTTTTAGAAGAAATGCGGGCACTCGGTTATAGTGATACACAAATTGTGGCAGAGCTGCAGCAGAAACTTAAACAAGGAGGTGCTTCATAATGGCATTGCTGACTATTAAAAACTTAGAAAAGCGTTACCCCGGCGTAAAGGCGTTATCCGATATAAATATGGAGATTGAGGCGGGGAAAATCGTAGGCTTGCTCGGTCCGAACATGTCCGGGAAAACAACCCTACTTAAAACAATTGCAGGAATGTTATCGCCCGACAGCGGCGAAATCATATATCCGAACGGTGCAACAGGCGTTGAAGCACGTCAAGCAATATCGTTCTTACCGGATAACATGGTTTTCCCGTCATGGATGAAGGTGCGTGACGCATTTAGGTATTACGAAGACATGTACCCCGACTATTCCCAAAAGAATGCCGAGCGGCTTATAGAATTATTAGAGCTTCCCATGAACAAGAACATCAAAAAATTATCAAAAGGCATGAAAGAGCGGGTATCACTCGCAGTAACCTTTTCGAGGGACACGGCGGTTTACTTATTAGACGAACCGTTAGGCGGGATTGACCCGTTAGGCAAAATGAAAATCATGGAGGCGATTTTGTCTGTTCCGCCGGAGAATTCGTCAATACTCCTCTCGACACACTTAGTAAAAGACGTGGAGAATGTGTTTGACAGTGTGGCGTTTATCGCAAACGGCGAATTAGCCTATAACGGCGATTGCGAGGATATTCGGGAAAAACAAGGCAAAACAATCGAACAATTATACTTGGAGGTGTTTCAATATGTCCAAACAGCTTAAATATGCTGCACGCACAGGGTTAGATATAAGGCTCATCGCATTAGGGGTTACTGTTGTTTTGAATGTGGTTTTCGGTATACTCGGAATGGCGGGTATTACCGGTGAGGGCTGGCAGACAGCCGCAGTATCGTTCTCGGCGTTTTCGCTTGTCGCAATATTAGTTGTTTCAATAATTGTATTGTCTCAATCGTATATGAGCGTTTACCAAGCACCATTAGCACACACAACACTGCTTACACCGGTGAAAAGGTGGAAGATTATACTCAGCAGAATAATCACAATCGTGGTTCTCGATTTATTCTCATGGGTAATCGGTATTACGGGGATAGTATGGCAAGCGTTAATTTTAGCGGAGGACATTGACTTTTCTATCGGCGTATCAATGGATTCCACGGTTCATGTATTAGCAGTCGGGATAGGGTATGCCGCAGTTTATATATTAGCGGCAGTAATAGGATATACCTTATTTGTAACCTTAGTATTCTACATCGGTGCAATTGAAAAATGCTTATTCGCAGGCAAGAGATTGGGGAAACTGATGGGGATAGGTGTTTGTTTGGCAACGATATACCTGATAAATTTAACGGATTTGCTTATGGCACCGTTCGCACATATCAGCAGACACAACGTATTTTTTACAGTGACCATAAACCCCGGAATAAACGCAGGTTTGATTGCCTTAATGATACTATATTTAATAAAAGTGGCGGCGTTGTTCCTGATAACCGCAAAACTAACCGAAAGGAAGATAAACCTATGAAAAAGAGAATTTTTGCAATAAGTGTAATGTTTGTTTTAGCTATGACAGTTTTAACCGGCTGTGTAAGCATTGTTTTCCCCGAGAACACTATTATTATCGGGAAAGGCGAGGTGCAGAATTACACATATGATGTGGGCATTTATAACAAGGTCAGCTTAGACGGTAATTTCGAGCTGATTTACAAAAGCGGCGAATACGCTCCCGTCATAATTGAAATGCAGGAAAATTTGCATGAATACGTCGACGCTTCTGTTCAGGACGGCAGATTAATCGTTAAGAGTGATGTAAACCTCCGCATAGGGAACAACAAATCCCCCCGTGTAACAATTACTGTCCCCGATTTAAAAGAAGTGTCGATTTTCGGAGCGGCGATATTTGAAAACGCCGATTTAATAACCGGAGACGGCGAAGAATTTATATTAGAAATATTCGGAGCGGGGACTGTTGATGTTGCTGTAGAGGTTGAGAATTTACAGATTAACATATCCGGTGCGGGCGATATTACTCTAAACGGTTCTGCGGATAATACGAGGGTCAGCATTTCCGGAGCGGGAACGCTTAGTGCATTGGAGCTGCAAACTCGTGAAGCTGAGTTTACTATGAGCGGTGCAGGCGACGCAAGCATAAGCTGCTCGGATAATCTCAAGGTAAGAATAAGCGGTGTAGGCACACTCAGTTACAGGGGTGACCCTGTTGTTGAACGAAATATTTCCGGTGTTGGTACGATTAATAAGGTAAATTAAATGAAAATACACACCGCCGTGCGTTCCGAATAATCGTTGAAAACGCAGAATACAAGCGAAAAATTCTCGAATGGTTAAAAATATTCGAGAATTTTTGTTAATTTCGTAAAAAAAGTGTTGACAAAGTAAAATGAATGTGCTATGATGATAAAGCTGTCCCCTTGAGTGGGGGCAGTTTTCGAGAAAATGTTTAGATTTTCTGATACGTACCTTGAAAATTGAACAACACAACTATTTACCTGAAGATTAATTTGAGAT
>WQXO01000019.1 GCA_009784825.1 Oscillospiraceae bacterium | reverse complement strand
CGGAGATATACCGGGTGGTGCAAATACAAATGACTATATTTTCCTATTAAGCGTTGAAGAAGCTAATAAATATTTCACAAGCAATTCGGCAAGAATAGCCGAAAATTCCAGCAGAAACACAGATAATTTTTGCTTAACATGGTGGTGGCTCCGGTCACGTGGTCAAGTTGATAAAACCCCATCTTCCGTCCAAGGCAACGGCGAAATCACCGGTTTAAGTCCCGGCTATACCGCCGAATGCGGTGTTCGTCCGGCAATGTGGATTACTTTGTAAAATCGACAATAAAACCGCCTTTACTGTAACAGTAAAGGCGGTTTTTGTTGTTTTGATGTTATGCAGACTCGATAACGTCAACCGGGCAGCTTCCCACGCAAACGCCGCAATCGATACATTTTTCCGCATCAATAACGTACTTGCCGTCACCCTCCGCAATAGCGTCAGTCGGGCAATCGGGTGCACATGCTCCGCAAGAAATACAACCGTCTTTAATAATGTATGCCATAATTAGTTCCTCCTGTTTTTGTTTTATTGAGTATAACACGAAAACAATAAAATTGCAAGAGCGAATTTATTATTTTCCTGTGCTTTTTAAGGCAAGGCGAGCTTTTTTAATGTCGGAAAGGTTTCTCGAAAGCAATTCTTCCGCTTTACCGAGCATATTATCAACGTAGTCATTTGTGGTGTTACGAAGCTCTTTCGATTTCTGCTGAGCGTTAATCATGATTTCCTCGGCACGAGCCTGAGCCAGACGAGTGATTTCCTGCTGGGAAACCATCTGCTTCGCCCTGTCCTCGGCTTTTTTGAGAATAGTATCCGCCTCACTCTTGGCTTCATTAATTATGACCTTGCGTTCGCTCACAAGTCCCCTTGCCTGCTCAATTTCCTTAGGGATATTAATGCGGATTTCATTGACTAAATCGCTCATTTTCTCGACGTCAATCAAGCTCTTACTCCGTGAAAACGGCACCGCCAACGCCTTATCAAGCGTTTCGTCCATCATTTCCAGTATTTCTTCTATACTCATTTTATCTTCATCCTTTCTAATATATCTTTTAATATACAATTCGGTACAAACGCACTTATATCGCCGCCGAACATCGCAATCTGCTTAACCGCACTCGACGAGAGGAACATGCTCGCCGCATCTGCCGAGAGGAATACGGTTTCTGCGGTGTGGCAGAGGTCTTTATTAATCAACGCCATCTGAAACTCATATTCAAAGTCAGACATGGCACGGATTCCCTTGACAATAACATCGGCGTTCCTTTTTCGGAAATAATCGATAAATAACCCCACATTACAATCAATTTCGACATTTTTAAGCTTGATACTCCTGCGAATGAAATCCATGCGTTCCTCAGCGGAAAAGTCGGCTTCTTTCACGGGATTAATCGATACAAGAACGATTACCTTATCGAAAAGGCTTGCCGCTCTTTTGATTATATCAATATGCCCGAAGGTTACGGGGTCAAAGCTCCCCGGATAAATCGCTGTTTTCATTAGTTGTTGTTCCTCTGTAAATTGTTACACTTGTTGAACCGTGTCGATAGGTTTTATCTGTATTAAAGATTTCGATGTTTTCCGGAAGTGTCAGCTCTTTCTCGTGCTCGCAGATTATTATGCCGTCCGGGTGCATTTTTTCGATTAACTTTGGCAAAACCTTGTTTACCAATCCAATGTTATACGGCGGGTCAACGAACGCTATATCAAACCGATTATCGGTATTCCGCAGGAATTTTTCCGCATATTGCCGTGAAACATGTGCTTTATCCGATAATCCGGTGTTTTGCAAATTCTCGTGGATTACCACAACCGCCGATTGTGCAGCATCGTTGAAATATGCCGACCTCGCTCCTCTGCTTAACGCCTCAATCCCGAGCTGGCCTGACCCCGCAAATAAATCCAGCACCACTGCGTTTTCTACATCAAACTGGATTACAGAGAATATCGCTTCCTTGATTTTATCGCCGGTGGGTCTGGAAGTGACACCCTCAACTGTTTTTAATCTTTTACCTTTGGCTGAGCCTGTGATAATTCTCATGGTTTCAGCGGGCGACCGCAGGTCGCCCCTACATTCCTTTTATAAATTCCTGTAACTCTTGTGCTTTTTCTTGATTGATTTTTGCGGTTTCCTGTAATTCATCTAAGCTTGCGGCTTTTAACGCCGTCTTGGTCTTGAATTTTTTGAGTAACGCCGCCGCCTTCGCTTGTCCTATTCCCTCAACCTGCGTCAGCGTAAGGGCGAACGCCTCTTTCTTGTGTTTCTCCCTTGTGAATGTCACGGAAAACCTATGAACCTCTTCTTGGATTTTCGTAAGCATAGTAAACACGCTTTTGTTCGCTTGAACTTGAATCTCTTCGCCTTTTGCGGCAATAGCTCGTGTTTTATGCTTACTGTCCTTGACTAACCCGAATAACGGTACATCTATTCCTAATTCGTTTAACACACCGCTGACTGCATTTACATGTCCCGTTCCTCCGTCAAGCAGAATTAAGTCGGGAAGTTTGTAAAAACCATAATCTTCGCGGGCATCGTCCCCTACACTTAAATACCGTGTAAACCGACGGCTGATTACCTCACGCATACAGGCATAATCATCTAACCCTATGACTTCCTTTATCGTGAACTTGCGATAGCCTTTTTTATAAGGTTTCCCGTTTCGGTATACCACCATGCCGCCCGCTTTAACATTCTCGCCTATATTACTAATATCGTAACACTCGATATATTCGGGGATTTTCGATAATCCGAGCAGCTTTGCTAATTCTTCAAGTGCGGTGATTTCCTTTGCGGTTCGCCCGATTTTTAAAGCCAAATATTCCGAAGCGTTGTTCTTGGTAAGCATAACCTGTGTTAAACCCTCACCACGCTTAGGGACCGTGATTTTTGTTTTCAAGTATTCCCCGATTAATTCCTTGTCTTCGATTTCCCTGTCTAAATAGATTTCCCTCGGAACATTATCCGAATAATACTCTATCAGGAATTCTTCTAAAATCTCATCAGACTCACTACCGAGATAAAAACTCTCTTTATCGGTTAATCTGCCGCTACGGTATTTTATAATCGTTGCCGCAGCCAATCCTGTATTCGTTGCAATTGCAACAATATCATAGTCGGTGGTCTTTTTTGATTGGACGCTTTGAACCGAGTCGGTTCGCAATATCGCATTAATATGGTCACGCAGGCGTGCTGCTTTTTCAAAATCGAGCTGCTGAGCCGCCTCCTCCATCTCTGCGGTAAGGCTGTCCACGCTTTTTTTGCTCCCGCTTTTGATATAGTCAATCGCCGCTTTAACTCTTAACCGATAGTCCTCTTCAGAAATACCGCCGAGACAGACGCCCATGCACCGCTTAATCTGATAATTCAAACAGGGTCTGCCTTTGTTGAATTCGTCGGGGAATTTTTTCGCACACGACGGCAACATGAAAATCCTGTTCGCATCAACAACCGACTGCCTTATCGTGAAACCGTTTGCATACGGTCCGATATATTGTGCAGACTTATCCTCGGCGTTATGGGTGTAGATTAATCTCGGAAACCCCCCTGCCGTGATTTTTACATAGTTGAATCCCCGTGCGTCTTTCAAAAGCACATTATACTTCGGGCGGTGCTGTTTAATTAAGCTCGACTCCAGCACTAATGCGTCGAGTTCCTTATGCGTTACGATATAATCGAAATCGCAGATATTTTCTACTAATTTCTCGGTTTTGTGTGAATGTGTATCAGAATTATTAAAATATGACGACACACGGTTTTTCAGCTGCTTTGCTTTCCCGATGTAAATAATCTTACCATGCTTGTCCTTCATCAGGTAAACACCGGGCGACAAGGGCAGTTTAGCAATCTTTTCTTTCAGATTTATTTTATCTTTCGGTTCCATAAAAGAACACCGTCATAGTTCCGGGACCGCTGTGAACGCCGATTACCGGATTAATATATCCGGTTTCAAATTCCTTCACACCATAATTATCACGGAGCAGTTTTTGAACATACTTCATATCTTCATGGCAGTCACCGTGTCCGATAAACACTTTCTGATTTTCGGGACTGATAGCGGTCGCCCCGAATTTCTCCACTAATACATCAAGTGAAGCCCGTCTGCCTCGTGCCGTTCCCATTTTTATGAGTTTACCCTCATTGTTTACGTGCATAATCGGCTTAATGCCTAACGCCGTCCCCGCAACCGCAGTAGCTGTGGAAATCCTGCCGCCACGTTTTAGGAAAAACAAATCGTCCACAGTGAACCAGTGGCATATTTTCAATTGGTTCTTGACTTGCCATTGATAAACCTCGTCAATAGTACGCCCCTCGTCACGATGTTTAATCGCAAAATGCACATTAAGTGCCTGACCTTGTGCCGCCGACTTAGTATCAAACACATACATTTTCCTGTCCGGATAAAGGAGCTTGAGTTTTTCCATAACGCCGACAGCAATTTCACAAGTCCCGCTCAATGCTGATGAAAACGCCAAATAAATAAAGTCCTTACCCTCATTTAAAATGTTTGTGAAAGCCTTGGTGAAAACATCTTCGTTAATCATCGAAGTGTTAGCCGACTGCTTTTTCCTTAACCGTGCATAGAACTCCTTCACCCAGTCATCGTTTCCGGTGTTCGGGAAAGTATCGAATTCCTCGTCCCCGAAATAATACTTGAACGAAACCATTTTGATTTTGTTCTTTGTGACATACTTTTGCGACAGTCCCGTTGAAGAATCTGTAATTATTTCAAAAGCCATTATACACCTCATTAATACAAAAATTTCATGATATGTAAATAATCTTATCATAAATAGAAATAAATGTCAATTAAAACATTTTTTTCAAAAACTCTTGACAAACATTGAAAACTGTGTTATCATGTTTTTGCTGTTCTTAAGACAGCAGGTCGGGCTTGCCCGCTAACACGTTTGATAATTGTCAATTGTACATTATACATTGTCAATTGCCGTCGTGCCTGCCGAGGAATGGGATTATGATGTTTTTACGTCCTTTTCCTGTTCGGAAAAGGACTTCTTATATTTAACGAAAGGAGATAACTCTATGCCAAGTAAAAAGATTCTACAGGAAAAACAACAATTTGTTGACGATTTAGCCGAAAAACTGAAAGGCTCGGCATGTGGCGTTTTAGTCAGCTACAAAGGAATTAATGTAGCCGATGACACTAAACTCCGCAAAAGCATGAGAGAAGCAGGTGTGGACTATTTTGTAGTCAAAAACTCACTTTTGTCCCGTGCATTTGAAAAAGCAGAGTTGGGTGAGCTTAACGTCCATTTGACCGGCGAAACCGCATTAGCACTGTCTAAGGAAGATATTATCGCCGCCCCGAAATTAGTCTACGGGCAGGTGGAAGCTTCTAAAGGTGCATACAGCATTAAAGCAGGGTTCATCGAGGGTAAGGCAGTCAATGCCGCTGTAATCACAGAATACGCTCAGTTACCGAGCAAGGAAGTTCTGGTTGCTAAGCTGCTGTTCGTGCTTCAATCGCCTGTACAGCGTCTTGCAATTGCGATTAACGAAATCGCTAAAAAATCTGAAAGCGGAGAAGCCGCTTGACGAACAATTGACAATGTACAATGTACAATTGACAATTAATTAAACAACAAAACACATAATATTTAGGAGGAAAATAAAATGGCAGCAGATATTGCAAAAATGGTAGAAGAGGTAAAAACCTTAACAGTTTTAGAACTCAACGAGTTCGTGAAAGCACTTGAAGAAGAATTCGGCGTTTCAGCGGCGGCAATGGTAGCGGCAGGTCCTGCAACAGGCGGCGGCGGTGCGGCAGCAGCTGAAGAAAAAACTGAGTTTGACGTTATATTGGCAAGCTTCGGCGAAAAGAAAATGGACGTTATCAAAATCATTAAGGAAATCACCGGCTTAGGGTTAAAAGAAGCGAAGGAATTCGTTGAAAGTGCCCCCAAAGCAGTTAAAGAGGGTGTTTCCAAGGCTGAAGCGGACGAGCTTAAAGCGAAGATTGAAGCTTCCGGTGCAGTTATCGAATTGAAATAATTATTAATGAAAAGCGGTTCAATTCTAATTGAACCGCTTTTTTTGTGCAATTCGTCAATAGCAATGTCCATGCTTTTTTGATATAATAGTGTAAATATACATTTAAGGTTAGGTATTATTTATGAAAAAATTAACAGCTATATTATTAACAGCGGCTTTGTTATTAGCTTTAACCGCTTGTGACACATCTGAAGAACCCGGCGAAACAAGCGACACCACGCTGCCGGAATCCTCTGAAACGACGACGGATGGGCAGACAGAGTCGTCTGCCACTACATCGACAACCACCACCACAACTGCTTTATCAGAAGAACCAGCCGATTCCATTTCGGAACCGCAGGACGATTCTGAGCCTGATGAAACTCAGGAGATTACAGTTGCGGCAGAACCCACCGATGCAACGACTGCGACTTCGACGACAACCACCGCAGGCACTCCTGTGGTGACTACTGCAGGTACTACAGTAGCGACGACAGCGGTTACTACAGCTGCAACGACAGCGGGTACTCCGGCAGTTACCACAACTCAAGCAGCACCGCCGACTCCGCCCTCCGGTACTATTGCAAGCTTGAACAGCTTTGAAGCACATATTGCGAGTGCCTCATGGAATGCTCAAACCTCAATTACACTTACCGTCAGCAATGCACAGCTTGTTAGCGATTTTTACAAAAAATTCCACGATGATGCTTTGAACACAAAATACGGGGTTAAGAAAATGGACATTGAAGTAGCAACTATTTCAACCCAAACCACCGTCACCGCTGAATTTAAACTTGTATACCAAGATAGTGTGACAATTCTCAACGCATACAGAAAAGGAAGCACTGCAGGGCTTTCCGCCAATGAAAAAGCGGCATACGATAAGGCGGTTTCTGTAGCGAATGAGGCGAAAAAACTCAATACACTTTTAGAGAGACAGGTTTATATCCATGACCACCTCGCAAGAACCGTAAGATATGGTACACCCGGAAACGACGCTCACCACACCGCACACAGTGCATTAGTCAACGGAGTTGCAGTTTGTGAGGGGTATGCCAATGCATTTAAAATTCTCGCCGAAATGGTCGGAATTGAGTGTATTCTTATCACAGGAGAAGGTAACAACGGAGGTGGTGTGGAAAAACATATGTGGAACATGGTTAAGCTAAACAATCAGTGGTATCACGTCGATGTTACATGGAACAAGCCGGCGTTCTTTAACGGTGCCGCCAACACTACGTTCTTCCATCACAAGTATTTCAACGTAAATGACAGCTTTTTGGGTTCAACCCATTCATGGAATAAGTCAAGCTTCCCCGCATCAACTGCCACGGCGTTGAATTATTATACAGTATACTTCGCAGGGAAAACCGCCTCAAACAAAACCGAGTTATCTAATGCTTTCGCAAACAATTACAAAGCCGGAACAGACACCTATGTTTTCTTGATGACATACAACTTCACAAACGATGATGTCACCTCGGCTATTCGTGCCACTGTCAACAAAGGTTCTTCTGTAATTAGTTTTGATTTAGGCGGGGGAAGAACATTGCTTACGATTACCCTGAAATAGAGTTAATAAATATAATCAGGCGGGGTAAAAAACTCCGCCTGTAAATTTTTATGGAATAATGAGATATTTCGCCCTTTTGAATTGTATTACTGCTAAGAAGGCTTCTTGAATAAACAGAAAAGGAGGGGTATGCCGTGGAACGTGATTATATCGCCGAAAGCGTTGAAATGCACCGTGCGACGGTATTTCGGGTGGCATTAGGTTATGTTAAGAACCGCCACGACGCTGAGGACATAACGCAGAATGTGTTCATGAAGCTGATACTGAAAAACAAGCATTTCACTTCGTCGGAGGAGGAAAAGGCGTGGCTTATTCGTGTCGCCGTGAACGAGTCAAAAAACCTGCTTAAATCCGCATGGGTACGCAAAAAAGCAGAATTAGACGAAAGCCTTGCCGCCCCCAATAATGATAATCTCGGATTATATGAGTATGTTAAGGACTTAAAACCCAAATACCGGACAGTGATTTATCTGTATTATTATGAGGGATATTCCGCAAAGGAAATATCGGGTATTTTGAAAATACCGCCCTCCACAGTGGCAACTCAGCTGCAACGGGCGAGAGAATCGCTTAAACAATCAATAGAAAAGGAGGAAGATTATTATGGCAAACATAAAAAACAATTACGGGAAAATATTCGATATACAACCGCAGGGCAGTAACGACAGGTTCGTTGACAGGGTTATGGAAAAGTCATATGCCAAGAAAGCGTTTTCGGGGAAACCGATACATGCGTTATCAGCGGCGTTAATCGCAATTACGGTCATGGCAGGAGGGGCAGTGTTAGCACTTAATGGTGTGTTTGATGAGTTCCTCGCACCGTACAGCGACAACCCTCCCGAAATAACCGAAGCTCCCGAATACGGCAACACTGCCCCAAACAGCAATGCCGGCGGTTACTTTGCTGAAAAGGACGGTTGGGTTTATTACACGAATTTCGACGATGGAAGCTCTTTGTATAAAATGCGGCAGGACGGTTCGGATAAAACCAAACTGAACAACAGCAGAAGCTACTGTATTAACGTAGTTGGCGATTGGGTTTATTATTTCGAGAGTATTTTAGTGGGGGACAGCCATTTCGGTTCTTTAAACAAAATCCGCACCGACGGAACAGAGGAAACTGTTATATCTGCCGAAAACGCCTATGGCATAATCGTCGTTGATGACCGAATTTATTATAGCAGTAACAGTGGTTGGTACAAAATTAATACAGACGGTACAGAGAGAACGTGGTTAGGCGGTATCGCACATTATCTCAATGTAGCCGATGATTGGGTATATTATACAGACATTGAAAATCATTATATCCACAAAGCCCACTCTGACGGAACAGAAGAAGTGGTTGTTATAGAGGAATCGGCGTATTATTTAATAGTGCACGATGATTGGATTTATTACACCGCCTCAGACCTTCATATGTATAAAATTCGCACCGACGGGACGGAAAAAACCATGTTAAACCACACCGGAATTAATATTCATATCGTCGGGGATTGGCTATACTTTATACAGGATGATGACGAGCGTAACCTTTATAAAATGCGTTTCGACGGAACGGAGAAAACACAATTATCCGATGAGCGTATTGATATATTCCTGATAACGGGGGATTGGATATATGATTTGAGGTATGATTATAACAATGACATTCACATCATACACAAAAGCCTCCTCGACGGGACTCAGAGGCAGTTGGTAGAATTATTGTAAGAATCATGAAAAAATGAACCTGTTCGGCAGTTTTAATGCCCGAACAGGTTTGTTTTATATTACGATATTCCTTGCTCCGTGCAGTATTCGGTGGATTTCGACTCTTTTAGTTTCTTCAAACACCTTATAAAAAACAAGATAATCCGCTACTACCATTCGGCGATATTGCGTATTTGGCTCGTATACCATAAAAGCATACGGCGATTCTTCAAGAATATCATAGAATTTATTTAGTTCTTCAGTAAACTTTTTAGGGGTGCTTTCGTAAAACTGAGATAAGTATTCTAAAATGTCCTTGTAATCATATTGTGCCGCTTTCATAATCTCAAGTTTATACATAATCAAGCCTCCGCAATATTGAAAAACTCTTCTCTTGTCAACCACTTAGTATTCGGGTCGGCGGCTTCCTTTTCCGCTTTCTCGAGTTCTTTCAAAATATAGCGGGTGTGCAGATATTCCGTATAAGCGGCGAAATCCTCTGCATTTATCATCACAACCTCTTCCTTACCGTCATGACAAATTAAAACATGGTCATGCTCTTTTACTGTTTGAATGACATCAGCTAAATTATTCGCAAGGTCACAAGACGGGCGGCTGTATGAGTTATACATAATCAATCCTCCTTTTTTTCGTGAATTACATTCGTTACAGTATATTTTTATATAATTTACAGTTTATTATTCATTTACACCGTGTAAAAACTCTCCGGCGGACCTAAGTACGACAATGCAGGCGGGGTGTCCTCCTTGTATATAAGAATCCGCTCTAATACTAACCCCGCATCTAACGCACTAATCGAGATTTCCTGCACCCCTTTTTCTAACTTCAACGAAGTCTTGTTCTTGCGAATGTTATCGAGAACCCCTTGACACCAACGCATATCGCTGTAATGTCCTGCGTTGAAATCCTCAGTAACAGCGGTAACGACCTCACTGTTGAACATAAACCGCAACGGCTTTTTAAACCGAACCGAATTGGTGGGAGTTGTCCATATTTCCGCAGTATAGTTCCCCGCCTCCTCTATTAAAAAGCGATACTTTAACGTCGGTTTTTCGTCAGCTTCAGAAAAATACGCAGTCGTAGGGAAAACCTTCATTCCTGCCCCGCTTCTTCCATGATTGACAAGCTCCTCAAAACGGGCTTCCCCGCCTGAAGGCATCGCCGCCTCCACATTGTCGTAAAAATGGTTAGACTCCATTATAATCAGGTTTTCATTCCCAATAAACGTCATAGACGGTAAATCATCTGTATCCATGTTCCGAGCTTTAATTTTAATCGCAACAACCGTTTCGCCGCCCTTAATCAACAACTGTGCATCATGAACATCATTTGTGATTTTGCTCTCATCGAAATATAAAACAATTTCTTCTTGAAAATGCACAACCCCTTTAATAGAGTTAATCCTGAGCCAGTCATAATTTTCAATGCCCTCAATTACATAATCAATGCTGCCTATTCCGTCGTTGGCAATTTCAATAATTATGAAACCGCTTCCGGGTGTGAGGAACTCGGGAACTTCAATCACCTCAGGTATTCCGTATGTCTTTGAATGAAGCCACACCTTGTCCTTGCGTGAAACTACCATTCTCGGCTTGTATGCAGGCTCCACCAAAACTCGAAGCGGAAATCTGGAATTGTCCTCATTCCACTTAACAAAACCGATATGCTGACCCAATTGCATACCACGCCACTTCCCATAATTAAACTCTGCGAATTCTTCACACAGCTCACGGTCTTTTTTTATACACTCCGCTACATACTCGGAATAGGTGTTGCCGATTTTTTTGCCCTGCTTAGCATAATGCAGACTTTTTGCGGCGAATAAGTGCATGTTGATTAAATTTGCACTGATTTTGGCAGGGAAATATATCATCGAATAATAAGCGTCTTTCACTTCCTCGGGAACGCTCAAATAAACCGATTCGTTTAACTGCTCTAAATTCTTCGCATAACGCATCATCAAATCAGCTTCAAGATAGTGGCAAGGGTGGTATATATCAGCGTTAATCGCTTCAGGGCGACGCAACGAGTTCATGCGTAAATACTTATGCAAAACCTCCCCCATACCGTCACGGGTTTCCGGATTAACCGACGGAAACGTCTTCTTCAGCCACTGCTTCGTATACTCACCGACACTGCCTGATTTAAGAGGGGCGTTTGTCCCCCATTTTTCAAAGTCATAAGCCAACTCCAAGAAATATGCAAGCGGCACTTCATTAAACTTTAAATCACCGACGTTGACTACCCATATTTCATTAATCCCGTAATCGTATGCCATGCACATCTGCTCCCACGTTTTCTCAAACGTCGTGCTGGGCATCCATTCATATGAAATGGGTCCCCCGTGATAATCAAAGTGGTAATACATTCCCCAACCGCCCTTGCGTTCACGAACCGCCTCCTCCGGTAACGTCCTCATAAAACCATAATTGTCCTCACAAAGCATACAGGTCACACCGTCAAGCTCGTCCCAGTCCTTCAACCCGTCAACTTCATCATCACCGTAGAAATAACTCTCCACCTCTTTATACAAAGCAAGCATTTGCGGAACTTGGTCTAAATCGGGATTAACATGCTTTTTTATCAACTCCCGCTGATTTTTAATAATATCCTTCAACAAGTCAATGTTGTCTTTCACAGAGGAATTTAACCCAAGCATAGGTGTATCACGTTCCCCACGCATACCGATGGTTATAAGATTTTCATACTTACCGCTTCTTTTTAACCCGTCCTCCCAGTATCTGATTAAACCGTCCTTGTTTATGTAATAGTTCCACTCACTCCCGTATTCAGAGTCCTCACCCTTGACCTTGTCCCACTCCTCACTGGCACGCAAGCAGGGCTCATGGTGAGATGTCCCCATCACAACACCGTAAATATCAGCTAATTCCTCGCTTAAATTCCCCGGCCCGTCTAAAGGGAAAGAACTTGACCACATCGCCGGCCAAAGGTAATTTCCCTTAAGCCGCAGCAACAACTCAAACACATGGTCATACATTTCGGCAGTAAACCCGCCGAACTGCCCGAAAGTCCAGCTCCCGAAGCAGGGCCACTCATCATTTATGAAAAATCCTCGGTATTTGACACTCGGCTCTTTAGAAACAACCTCAATCCTACCGGTAATTTTGAGGTTTTTATTCTTTATCGGCTTAACATCTCCCCAAAAATACAAAGGACTGACCCCGATAAACTCTGATAGTGCGAACATTCCGTAAATCGTTCCCCGCTTGTCAGAACCGCATACAAGGAGCGTTTTATCATCAATCAGCTTAATTTGATAAACCTCACGCTTGCCGGCGATTTCACAAGGGTCATACCCCAATTGTGAAAGCAGCGAGCTTTTACCGAGCGTCGCAAATATGATGTTAAACCCGTCACTTTGAAGCGTTTCATTAATTTTAGGGAACTCTCCCGTCACCATCTCAAAGTCAACCACGATTTTTTGTGCTATCCGCTTAACCCCCTCGAACGCCTCGGATTCTACTGTAAAAACAAATTTACTCATTATTTTTTTCCTTATTTATGTAATAATTTATTTAATTATACTTGAAACAGTTGTAAAAGTCAAATATTTATGATAAAATTATATTTATCAACAAAAAGAGAGGGTACATAATGAGTTTAAAACTGTCACCGCTTTATTCGGACAATATGGTTCTTCAAAGGGATACGGATTTAATAATTCACGGAACAGCTTCACCCGGCGAAGCTGTGAACATCAATTTCATCGGGGGAGATTTTTCTGCAAAAACCAATAGCGACGGGGAATTCAACTGCTCTGTCGGGAACTATCCCGCAAACTCACAGCCGCAAAGCATGACAATTTCCACAAGCAATAACGAGCTTGTTATCCGAAATATTCTCATAGGCGATGTGTGGCTTTGCTCAGGGCAGTCTAACATGGAAATGCTGCTTGACCGCACCTGCCACAACTACCCCGACGAAATGGTGATTACCAATCCGTTAATCCGTCAATTGAAAATCCCTCAGGTATATAACTTTTCCGAGCCACAGAAAGACTTACCCCCTTGTAACTGGGAGGGGTTCTCCCCCGAAACGGCATGGGGGTTCACGGCGGTGGGTTACTTCTTCGCAAAGAAACTGCAAGAACGCTATAATGTACCCATAGGTCTGCTTGCTTGTGCAGTCGGCGGAGTCCCCGTTGTCGCTTTTATGAGCCGGGGTATGCTCAAAGAGTTCCCTGAGGTTGTAATAGAAAACCCCGAAAACACAGAAGAAACCCTGCAGCTTCACGAGGAACAAACGCAGGATTATCATGAACGCTTATCAAAAGCAGAAGAAAGCTCCCCCGATACACCCTATGAGGAGGTTCAATTATGTGAACCCGCAATCGGCATGGGAGTTCACCGATACCGTAAGGTGATTGACCTCCCCGAAGAATTATGGGGACAAGAGGCGACTATATTCTTAGGAACAGCCGTTGATATGGACGAGGTGTTCATAAATGGGGAGAGAATTGGTGCAGTATACTATCGCTACCCTCCGAGGGAGTACAAGTTCACTCTCCCCAAGGGTAAGCTGACTATTGAAATTCGGCTGCTCTGCTTCGGTGAGAAAGGCGGGTTCACCGTCGGTAAAAACTACTTTATCGCAACACCGACTCGTTTTATCGACATTGACGGGACATGGGAAAGGCGATTCGCCGTTTCGTTCGAGTCTCCCCCGTCACAGCCATTCTTCCAATATAAGCCCACCGGACTGTATAACGGCATGGTTTCGCCGTTGTCGAACTATGGGATTAAAGGTGTGATATGGTATCAGGGCGAAACCGACACAGGAATCCCCGAGCCTTATTCCGATAAATTATGTACACTCATAAAGGGCTGGAGAGAGTTATTCAAAAAACCGAACCTGCCGTTCCTTATGACACAATTAACCTATTACGATGATGTGGGCGGTTTCGATGAAGAAACCCTCGCCAGATGGGAAAAACTGCGTGAACGGCAAAAACGTTGCTTAGATTTACCGAATACCGGGCTTGCCGCCGCTTATGACTTGGGGGAACATAACGATATTCACCCGCAGAACAAGCGTGACGTGGGCGAACGCCTTGCACGATTAGCCATGAGAACCGCCTACGGTGAAACACTGCCGCCGAATGTGTTCGAGATGTATAATGTATCTAATTAAATTCCTCAATTTCAATAAACACTGCCCGTTCATTCGGTGTCTTATTCGGTGTGTGCAGAGTAAGATATAGCTTATTGTCATAGCTCCGGAACACCATTCCGTGACCGCCGTTTTTGTCGTAAATTATGTCCTTGTGTTCCCATATACCCGTGATTTCGCCGTTGTCTGACTTAGCGTAACACTGACAGTAGCCGTTTTCGGAAAAACACGACCACAGCATAAATAATTCACCCTTGTTATTCCTGTGCAGGAAACACCCGTCAGTGACATAACCGGAAATGTTCAAACTCTCGGAACGTACCGGTCTGCTCCACACAGCGGAGGACGACTTAAACAGCGTTACCGGTTCACCCACAGAACTACGCAAGTCAGGGCTTAAACGAACAGCACAGATTTCCCCGTCAATCGCTTCAACCCATTCATAACAGTAAACCAACCAAGGTTGACCTTGTTTATCAATGTAAAGAGTCCCGTCTAAACACATCTGCGATTTCGGGGTAACTGCGTTATCGCTGTGAGGGAGGAACATTCCGAGAGGGGAGCTTGATTTTAAAACTGCTGTTCCCCGTTTATAACCGTCCCCGATAAACGAAGCAAGCATGTAGAATTCGTTATTGTAGAAATGCACCTCGGGAGCCCAGAAATTCTTCGTCCCCCAATAGTCTTTCGGCGGTGAAAAAACCCGGACAGGCTCGCTCCAGTTGACTAAGTCATCACTATAATATGCGTTGAACCCCACCCCTGCCGACTTCCATATATCGGTATCAGTCGAGCCGTAGAGGTAGTATTTACCGTTAAACGGCAGAACAAAAGGGTCACGGATTTGAATTTCATTAATGTTCATAAAATAAATCCTTTACTAAAATATAATAAAACCTACACGGGAGGAACAAATTAATGCAGTATCGTAAATTCGGGAACACAGGATTAGACATTTCCGCTTTAGGCTTCGGGTGTATGCGATTGCCCGAAATTGAAAAAGGCGGCAAGCATTATATCGACGAGGACTTGGCGTTCCCTATGCTTATGAGAGCGTGGGAACTCGGAGTAAACTA
Organism: Oscillospiraceae bacterium; assembly: GCA_009784825.1. Classification (GTDB taxonomy): domain Bacteria; phylum Bacillota; class Clostridia; order Oscillospirales; family Ruminococcaceae; genus Ruminiclostridium_E. The sequence goes on along the minus strand of WQXO01000019.1, from coordinate 15,230 downwards.
TTTTGATTCCGCACCATATTACTGTAACAAGAACAGTGAATACGCCACAGGGAGGGCGTTGAAATCCGTTCGGGACAAGGTGTATTTCTCCACGAAAATCCCTATGGAGGAATATAAGGAAAAAGGTGACCTCAGGCGTGTCCTCGAACGCAGCTTAGAAAAAATGGAAACCGATTATATAGACTTTTATCACTTTTGGGGAATTAATAAAAACACTGCCGATAAAATCGTAAAGAATGACATTATGTCAGAGGTTCGGGAATGTCAAGAACAAGGGTTGCTTCGGTTCATGTCGTTCAGCTTTCATGACGCATCGGAAAACATGAAATACATAATTGATAATGTTCCGGGGTTAGCGTCTGTTCTGTGCCAGTATAATCTTTTAGACCGCTCTAACGAGGACATGATTGAATACGCTCACAGCAAAGGTGTCGGCACAGTCATAATGGGACCCGTAGGCGGAGGCAGATTGTCCCCCCCGACTGATTTATATGAGAAACTCGCAGGGAAAAAATCGTCCGCTACTTATGAAGTGGCAATGCGGTTCGTATTAGGCAACCCGAGTGTTTCCTGTGCATTAGCGGGCATGGAAACCATGGAAATGCTTGAGGGGAATGTAAAAGTCGCAAATGTTGCCGGGGAAATCACCGCCGACGAATGGGTTCAATTAGGTCAAGCAATGGAGGAGGTCGCAAAGTTCCGTGACTTATACTGCACCGGCTGTAAATACTGTATGCCCTGCCCCGCAGGCATAGATATACCGAAGCTGTTTGAGTTTTACACCCACGTAAATGTGTACGGCTTAGGCGAGGGAATTCGAGGGACATACAAGTGGTATAAAAAGAATCCGTGGGGCGAGGGGAAGACTTTCGAGCATTGCACAGGCTGCGGAGTATGCGAAACCAAATGCCCGCAGAAATTAGCCGTTCAAAAGGAATTAGAACGCGTCTGCGGGGTTTTAGAGAATCTGTAAATTATTTTGGAGTTTTCGGGAGGACAGGGTTGTCCGCCCCTACTTTATCTTTGTAGGCGATTTTCAAAAGTATAGGTGTCACAAGAACCGTTATAATAACAACGATTATTATTCCGGTGAACAGGTCGTTACTCATTAACCCTGCAGCTATGCCTTTTGTGGCAATAATAATGCTGACCTCTCCCCTCGCAATCATTCCCACACCGATTTGCATGCTTTCCTTAGAGGAATACTTGCATATTCTCGCACCCAAGCCACAACCGACGACTTTTGTTATTATCGCCGCCACAAGCAGTAACCCCGTGAATAATAACATTTTACTGTCAAATCCGGTTAACGACATTCCTATTCCTATGCTTGCAAAGAATATAGGTGACAGAAGCATATACGATAATACGTGGGTTTTCTCCTCGATATACTCGGTAAATCGGGTGTTACAGAACGCTATCCCCGCTATATACGCTCCGGTTATGTCTGCCAACCCGAATAATTCCGCAAGGAACGCCATAGAAAAACAAAAAGCTAATGCAAAGATTGACAGTCTTTTCGACGCACCGGATTTTTTATTAATCAAACTCAATAATTTATTGGCGGCATACCCGCTCATAATCGCAAATATGAAAAACAGGATTATTTTCACCAATGTAATCCCTGCATTTGCGAGTGAGAACCCACCGTCAAAGCTACCCATCATAACCGCAAGAATGACTATTCCAAGGACATCATCAATTACAGATGCCCCAAGAATAGCCGTTCCTGATTTAGTTTTCAGTTTACCCATTTCAGAGAGTGCTTCCACAGTTATGCTGGTGGACATTGAAGCGATTACAACCCCCACGAAAAAACTTTCAAAGGTGCTTCTCCCTGTTATAATTGTTGCGGCAAATCCACCCCCTAACGCCAAAACCACACCGAATATCGATATTACTATTGTCGATTTTATGGAACGCTTCAGTTGTTTAAAATCCGTCTCCATTCCTGCTGTGAACAGCAAAATAATCACACCGAGTTCTGCAAGCACGGCAATGGCAGGGTCAGGTTTAACTAACCCCAAAACAGACGGGCCTAATAGTATTCCCGCAACGAGTGCCCCAACCACCTGCGGTAAGTGAATCCGCTGAGTCAGCAAACCGCAGATTTTCGTGGAAAACAATATAACTGCAATTACTAATATAACATGGGTTTCTATTTAAACCACCTTCTTTTTTAAACTTCCGATAATTACTATTTTTCTGCGTTTGCTTGATTTTCTGCCTTTTCTGACTTTTCGGCATCACATTTTGTCTTATGTACCGTACCGTGCGGGTGGTGAGGAGGTGCGTAAATACTCGACAGTTTAAGCGGACAATTCCCCGTGTTAATTATATTATGCCACGTCCCCGCAGGAACAAACACCGCACTGTTCTCGTTTAACGCACATTCATAATCCAATTTGTCACGTTTTGCCCCCATAACAACACAACCCTTGCCGCATTCCACCCTTATGTACTGGTCAGTGCCCTTGTGAACCTCTAACCCAATGTCACAGCACGCAGGAATACACATCAAGGTCATTTGCAAAAACTTCCCGCTCCATAAAGCTGTCCGGAAGTTTGAATTACATTCTGCCGCCTTTTTAATACAGGTGGCATACGGCTTAGCACCGTAATCGGTTTTATAGTCTTTCATCGAAAAACCCCTTTCAAGATAATTTCCCTATTATATGTTTTATCTTGAAAAGTGTTAAGGGAGCGAAGTTCACTTCGCCCCTTAAAAACTCTATCTTGCGTAAACCGTTGAACTTCCGCAAACGTCGCAGAAACGTGCATCGTCGGGATAAATAAACTTGGTTTTGTGATAATCGCAATCAACATTCGTGCAGGTGTTTATGTGCGGAACATCTTCCATATCGGGTAATGCAGAGCCGCATTTGAGGCAAAACTTCGATTCCACCCGATAGGATTGATTGGAACAATTCGTGCATGTTTTCATAGCTTTCTCCATTCATTTTTTTACAGTATAGCATAATTTTCCAAATTAGTCAACCTTTTAATAATTTTATAAGCTCTTTCGGAACAAAATTATCATCATTGAAACAGTCAAGCAAGCCCGGACGGGGATAATTCGGTTTACCGCTAATCATGTCAAGTGCAGTATTAACCTCCTCACGAGTCCCCACACACTCGAACGGTTTATCATAATCGGGATTTTTCAAAGCCGTGAGAATGTCGGATAACTCGGGATTTTCAAGTAAATTCTCCCCGAATATGCTTATTAATGTTTCATCGTCCAAAAACGCCGCTAACATTATATACACATACAGGCATTTCGCACATTTTCGGCACCATGTATTAGTTTTTGTTCCTGCATTGCACGACTGGAAAATCGGGAAATACTTCGGGAACTGCACAAACCTTTCTGTAATCTGCAATTCATTTAATGGTCTGAGCAGGCTGAAATATTCCGGCAAATCCGGTGAAATCCGTGACACATATTCACGAAAATCCCTCTCAAACTCGGTGCTTTTACTATATTGATGATTGACCCCGCTATCGGTATTCCCCTCATTGGCAGAGCTTTCGTTGGAAAGAACTATGTATTTCTTTCCCGTAATATATGCGAACACTAATGACGAAAACGCAACAATTGCCGAAAACGGCGTATGCCCGTTTAAGTAACCTTTTTTATTTAATTCAAGCAATACAGGGTCAATAGTACGGCTCACCCGAATAATCCTGTCATCGGAGTACCCCGCCGTCTTCGCTGTATCATACGCCCGCTGAATATTCCCGATTATGTAACAGTGGTTATTTTCATGATACTCTTTAAGCAGTTCAAGCGTGACAATGCTGTCCTTCCCGCCGCCAACAGGGGTTAGGCAGTTGATAGTGGACAGTGGATAGTTGACAGTAAGTTTCGGGCGATGTTGTTGAGTAGGGATAATTGTCATGAAATCGTCGGCGGGGGTGATATTATTAATGTAAAAAAACTCGCCCAAGCCATTGAGATACAGCTTTTTCCACCAATTAATCTGCCAATCGTCTAAACTGCCGCAACGGACTTCTACAATTGGCGGACAGGCAGACTTCCAATAGCTGATTAACTCTACCAAACCTAAGTTAAATACCAATTCATGCAACATTAAATCGTCGGTTTCGGGAATGTCGCACTTCCATTGAGGTGTGAACTCGTATTCGTCCATCGTAAAACGAAACGAGAAGCCGTCGGCGGTTATTTCATAACTGTGATAAATAAATCTTTCATGTTTCATATGACTATTATATATTCAGTCGGGTTAAATGTCAATAATCAACACATACTATAATTTATGAAGATTACATTTTTCGACACCAAGCCCTACGACAAGCCGTGGTTCACACGGTTAGCCCCCGAATATAACTGTGAAATCCGCTTTTTAGACTATCACCTCAACGCCGACACTGCTTCGTTCGCCGATTCTGAGGTGGTGTGTGCTTTTGTAAACGATGTTATTGACGAAGCTGCTATAAACGTATTATCCGAGAAAGGTGTAAAGCTCATTGCACTTCGGTGTGCCGGGTATAACAATGTCAATTTAAAAGCGGCACAGGGGAAGCTGCGGATTGTTCGTGTTCCGGAATATTCCCCTGCCGCAGTAGCCGAACACGCCGCCGCCCTTATGCTTTCCGTGAACAGGAAAATCCACCGAGCCTATTCCCGAACTAAAGAGAATAATTTTAACATTAACGGACTAATCGGGTTCGATTTAATCGGAAAAACCATAGGAATAATCGGAACGGGGAAAATCGGAAAAGTCTTTGCAAATATCTGCAAGGGCTTCGGTATGGCAGTCATCGCTTATGACCCATACCCTGCTGAGGATTTCTCGGGAGAATACCTGCCGCTTGACGAACTATTTCAAAAATCCGATATAATCTCGCTCCACTGCCCGTTGAATCCTCAAACAAGGCACATGATTAATTCACAAACTATCGGCTCAATGAAAGAACAGGCGATAATTATAAACACCTCACGAGGCGGTTTAATCGACACTAAGGCGTTAATCGACTCGCTCAAGTCAAAGAAGCTGTACGGTGCAGGGTTAGATGTTTATGAGGAGGAAGCCGACTATTTCTTTGAGGACTTTTCCGCCGATATAATAGCCGACGACGATTTAGCACGCCTGCTCACCTTCCCGAACGTGGTTCTGACCTCACATCAGGCGTTCTTCACAGAGGAAGCCATGGAGGCGATTGCACGGGTAACATTAGAAAGCGTGCGTGCTTTTTCACAAAATAAAGAGTTAATAAACGAGATAACCTATAAAAAAGAACAGTAATACAAAAGCTAAAACAGCTTACCGCTTTTCATCTGCGGGTCAACTAATGCGGCTACACGCTTAGGCGGAATGGGGTGCGTCGCTAACAGATTAACAAACCACAGGAAAATCCCCCTATCCTTCTTCACGGTTTCCAAATAATCGGCAACATCAACATATTTATACAAGTGCCTGCCCGCCGTGAACACCATTTCTTCCTGAACGCAGTTATGCCCCATCAATAATTGTGCAACCCTGTCACAGCTATATTCCCGTGAACGTGAGTGCAGTTGCCCGAACACCGGAATCATATGTGCAACAAATGTCATAATATTATGCCATATGGTAACGTGTTTGAAATAGATATGCCCGAACTCGTGTGCTAAGGTGAAATAAACCGCCTCAAAATCCCTGTGTTCCATGTACGCAACATCGACTAATTCAGCGTTAAGCATAGAATACCGCTTCCCGATAATTGCGGCGGCAAAGGCGTTGAGAATTCCGTTTTGCTGTTGTATATAAACAGCGGGGACTTTTTTCAATCCCAGTCTGTAGGCGAACTCAACACTTTTGTGATATATTTCGGGGAAGTTTTTCTCGGTTACTCTCACAGAATACGCTCTCGTTTCGGCGTACCACAGGTGCATTACAAAAAACAAAATTATGGGGCTGAAGAACACTAAGAATAAAAAACTGCCCACAGCCTCTTCCTCATCCTCCGCAAAGTCGTCTTCCGACATAACAGCGGCAACAACAGAGGTGGAAACCGCCTCTGCGTCATCTGAAAAAAAACCACCGAACACTATGTAATCAAACGCTAATATTGCCGCTATAATCCCGATAATAATGCATATTACATATAACGGAATCTCGGCTTTATGCCGAACCCTGTCTATTTGACCCTTAGTCAGAGGCGGCAAAGGATGTGCAACAGTCTGTGCCGGATTAACAAAAGTATTAGTAACTTGCATAATTCATCACCTCATACATAAAATAAACGAATTCGTCCCAGTCCATATCATAAAGCATACTGTGATACTCGTCGTCCAATTCATCGAACAAAAGCTCCCACAGCTCGTTCCACTCATCATCGGACAGCCAATACAACCAATCCTCTACCTCTGACAAAGACCAGCCCTCGTCTGAGAAAAAATCCTCTGCGGCATATTCATGACTTACGGAATAATTAACATCGGGATAAACAGGAGGGAGTTTTGTTTTAGGATTGCCATAGCTGATTTTGCTGAAATCACTCCCGGGTGCGTCCCCGTAATAGTTGGAGTAGTTATATGTCGTTCCGTATGCCGATGGAAGCTTATTGCTGGGTGAATGACGTATGCGTGAACCCATTTGTGCAGTAGTTATGTTGAAATAATTGTAATAATAAATATACGGTTGATTGCCTATCGGGTCGTTCCATGTAATATCAATTTCATAATAATCACCGTCAATATACACCATATTCCACAAATGGTCTTCCCTGTCAAACCCATACAGGATAACACTCGGAATAGCCAACCTTTGCATAAAATACTGAAAAGCCATGGAATAACCCGCACAAACGGTTTTACCGATACATAAAGCACTATACGCACTTTGGTCCATATTCCCCCATTCATAATCATTAATATTTGTCAAAAGGTCATGGATATATTTAATCTTGTCAACGTCTTTATCAAAGTGCATGACATATTCCAAAACAGAATCGGCACAATCATAGAACATCTGTTTAAAAGGTTCGATGTTGTTCACGCAATCGTAAAAAGTCAACCTGATTGAGGTTATGTAACCATTCCCGTCATAGGTGTAATAATACTCGTTGCTGAACCAAAACAAATCCGGATTATCGTATCTCACCGAAATAATAATGTCATCTAACCGACTGTAATGAACCCGAGTTGTAATATTAAAACTCGACACAAGGTCAACAGCATTAGCGTATATCTGGTCATAAACGCTTTTTTCATTATCGTTGAGCAGCTCACGATAAAACAAGAACCATTCGGGAAGCTCCCTGCCATAAACATCTTGTTTTAATATTCGGCGAACGTGGCGGGTTTCCTGTGTAACCCCGAAACTGCTGTCAGAGTTAAGCTCACCCGAACCGCTCATGCTTGTGAAACCGGAACCAAGCTCTTCGTCACCGGAAAACTCACCTTGCTTGGCAGGGTCGTCGTGCATGACAATTCCCGCTTGACCCGTACCGCCGTCCGTTGATTCGGAAATGTCCCAAAAATCATCGTCACAGGCGGTTACTGACAGAACTGTCGCCACCATTAATAAATATAGTAAAACTTTTTTCATGATAATTCCTCCAAATACAAAAACCGCCTGAACTCACTGTTCAGGCGGTTTCCCCCGATTGCGGAGAACCGCAATGCCCCGTGTTTGCAATACGAGTTCCCCGCCCATTTGTGATATAATATTCAATTATTACCGTGTACTTTACTATTTTTCAAACAATCAACCTTATCATTTGAATATACTCGTCCGTATCTTTACGGATAATCTTAAACCCCTTATTCTCATAGAAAAGAAGAAAGGGCTTCTATCGCACCATATATCCATAAACCGTTCAATTTCTTCCGACTTATTAAGAATAATTTCTTTTGTGAAAGATGTTGTTGCCATGCTCAATCCCTCCTTAGAGATTCTGCCATATCGCTTACTGACATTCGTATTGTAGCATAAATTCGGGATTTTGTCAAGATGAAATTTAATAAAAGCAACCGAACCTTTGACGGCTCGGTTGCTTTAATATACCAGCTACGTTTTCGCTAAAACACGGCGTTAGGGTTGATTTCCAGTATGCGACTGCGGGTTTCTTCATCGAGGTTGGTACAGCCCATAAACGTATAAATATCAATTACCCATACACTATGTAGGAATAATTATGCTTGTAAGTCCAACGCAACTGCTAAACATATCACCTTTTGCGGCTATAACGAAACGTGATGAGCTGAGGGATACCGGCGACCGCCTACCGGACGCAAACGAGAAAACACAGGATTTTCTGCGTCACGAACGGTTTTCTACAACAAAACGGTATTTGCGGAATAAGAAACTGGAGTTTATTGATAAGCCTAAGAGGAAACACAAGAAACACTTGACAAATACTGCTGATAGTGGTATAATGGACGCAAATGAGGGAAAAACAGATATGTTAAAAGAAGTGACTGGTACAAGTTTTAATGAAATGGCAGAACGTCAGAAAATCCTTGACGGTACATATCCGAACAGGATTATTCAAGGACGACAGAATAAGCATATCGAGGGAACAATAGAGTATAATCAAAAATGTTTGTCAATGAATAAGGAAAGCCCCGGAAGCAAACCTGCCATTCTTATAACTGACGCACAAGCATTGATTGATAAATACAAAGGAACCGGGCATATAAATATAACAAAAGGTTCTGAATATCCTGTCGAAATTGTAGACACAGATATTGTTATAGGCAAGACATGGGTTAAGTCGCTACAAAAATATGTTGATACAAAGCGAATGAAAATTATATATTCATCAAAAGGGGTTCACATTGTACCCAAAAACGATTATAGGGGGTAATATTTTATGAAAGATTATCAAATTATCTTAGAACAAGCCGCATTTGCCGGACATTTAGTTGATGTAAAAACTAAAAGCAGAGGTATTGTTACTGGGGAATTTACTGGTGTTGACGAGTATGAAACAGATGATACTCGTTTAGGTTATTGTATTCAGACTGGTGAACATGAGGAGGACACTGTTTTCATTGATGAAATCATTGATATTGTAGTGTTACCTAAAGCTGATGAATTTAAAAGAGCCGCCGTATAATCCCTTATTATACCCACTCACCGCCCCTTTACCGGGGCGGTTTTTTATAATATTTTCTAAACCTCTTGACAACAACAAGCATATATGATAATATACTGTTATACAACGCTATAATTACAATACGAAAGGAATGTATATGCACAGAGTTATAACACTATCAAACCAAAAGGGCGGTGTAGGAAAAACAACGACCGCCGGAGCAATGGCGGCAGGACTTGTCAAGCGTGGTTATAAGGTTCTTGCAATCGACCTCGACGCTCAAGGAAACCTATCTGACAGTTTCGGAGCTGACAACGAAACCCGACCCACCGTCTATGAAGTTATGAAAGGGGACGTTCCGGCAATCGAAGCTGTTCAATCAATTGGCGGCTGTGACATTATCCCGTCGAACCTTACATTGTCAAGTGCGGATTTGGAGTTCACGCAGACCGGGCGGGAGTATATTCTGAAAAAGTCAATTCAATCCGTACTAAGCAACTATGACTACATAATCATAGACACCCCGCCGTCACTCGGTATTATGACTGTGAACGCTTTTGCTGTTTCAGATGAAATAATCATACCGACCGACGCAGGTGTCTTTGCGGCAAACGGGATTATGCAGTTGTGGAATACATACGATACTGTTAAGAATTTCTGCAACCAAGCACTTACAGTACGAGGAATACTGATAACCCGGTTCAACCCCCGTTCGATAATTAACCAAGACATAAAGACCCTGACCGAGAACATCGGAAAGGACATCGACGTTCCTGTTTTCGATACGTTCATAAGAATATCGGTTGCTGTTGCTGAAGCACAAGCGAATAAACTCGATATATTCAACTACAACGAAAAAAATCCTGTATCACAGGATTACAACAGTTTTATTGATGAGTATTTGGGAAAGGAGAGAAAGCATGGCTAACAGAAAAAACACATTTGACCCGAACAAAACAGCGGAAAAGTTCATATCAAGGGCAAAATCGACAGACAGTTCTGTTCCCCCGAACGTCCCACTGACACAAAAATCGTATTATATCACGCAGGAACAATACAAGAAAATCCGCTTGTATGCTGTGGAAAACGATACCGACGCTTCAAGCGTTGTACGGGCCGCAATCGAGTTATATTTCAAGCAGTTATAATTGCTTAAACACAAACGCATATACATCTATATATGTATAACACTACAACATTTAAGGAGAAAGACATTATGAAAAAACGCATTTTATCCGTATTTTTAATTATCACAATCATGGCGACCGTTACCGGGTGCGGCGGCTCATCGAACCCACCGGAGGAAGAAAGAACAGAACGTCAAACAACGACCGTCAACGGGAATAACGGATTTTTTCACGATATAACCCCGGTAGGGAACAACAGCTCAAAGCCGGAACGGTGGGAGTATATAATGTTGGAATTCAAATATACAAGGGGGGAAGAGGAAAATGAAATCACAGAAGAAAGTGGTTATTACATAGTAAAAGGCAACAATGAATTTTTAATGGAATTAACGAATCAGTTCGGAGCTGACGGGTGGGAGCTTGTTAGTATGGGTATTGGTGTAGGTGCAATTTTCATTTTCAAACGCAGATTACCCTAACCCCTACCATATATGCTCATTGTGCAAAATGACATGGGATTGTAAAATTTTCCATGAAATGGTACTTATTTTGTGAAATCCCTTGACATTAAATCAAATATGTTGTATGCTTGTTTCATGAGTTGTCCTAATTGCGGTTTTAATAGTGAGGTTATAGACTCACGTTCACGAACAAATCATACGGTTGTACGTCGACGGAGAAAATGCCTTAAATGCTTGCACAGGTTCACAACATATGAAATCACAGGCGATATAATGCGTCAAGTCAGTGAATTAGGAAAAGCATTTGAAATCCTACTAAAATAAAAAAAGACCCCGACGGTAAAATCGAAACCTACCAAGTTCCGATTTTACCCTAACTAAAACAGATAATTAATACGGATTATCTGAATAGCTTAGTCGAAGTAATTTTAGCGTGTTATATTTGTAGCTTAATTATAGCACGTTATAAATAAATCGTCAAGAGGCTTTTCGGATTTATTCGGAAAGCCTTTTGCTTATTAATTTAACATAATAAACTGTAACCTACTCCGCAATCTTTGGTTTTGTCTGTATTCGGATATTTATTAATCAAAAACCAATCACTTTTGCGTTGTTCTCGAATAGAGTTAAGCGGTGTTATATAGTTTAAGTAATACAGTTGATAAAGGCACAAAGAGTAACATTCACTGCTGAGACCGATTTTGCGACACATATCCTCATGTACCAAATTTATAACCATACCGTCATCTTTAAATATGTTATCACAGTCTTCTTGTGCATTTTCATATAAGTGGTTGAGAATTTTACGCGTTTTCCTATCAAGACGATTATCTATTGTAATCGACTTCGGAATTTTACTTTCACCGGTTGTTGAGTACCATACATTACCCTCAAAGTAAACGCCATTTTCTTCTAATTGCCATAAAAACTCATCATTCATCATATTTTTGCACCATTTAATGAAGTTTTCTGTTTGTTATTTGAAAAACTTAATATTTATCATAAGTTTTTGCTTGCGGAGACAGGATTTGAATAACATTTTACACTTGTTCCAGTTTTCATTAATCTCTGTTAATCCGCATTAAAAACCGCTTTACCGCCCAAACATAGTTAAATGATTTTAACTGATTTCCAGCGTTTTTTAGCAATAATAAACGCCAAATAAACGCCAAAATATCTATTAGTATTAACTTAACGGCGTGTTTTTTACTAAACCCATAACCCCGTTCATCACGAGCGGGGTTTTAATTTCCCCAATCGCCTAATACCATAACATAATAACATAATTACTGCTGTCTGTCAATGGACGGACTAAAAAAGGGGCGAACCCCTTTCATTCATTCGTCCCATGGGACTGACCGTTCCATGAGTTCATCGAAATCAACGAACCCTAACCACTCGGCAATCAGTTCATCGTCGAACCACATTAGGTCGTTAAGCTGAACATCGTCTATTCCGTCGGGGTAGATGTCTTCGAGAATATTCTCAATTATGTCTAACTGTCCCCATGTGAGATACTTCACGTTGTCTGCCGCTCCCGCCCAAAAGCAAAATTCCCTTAAACTTGTCTCTGTGTGGATTAACATCGCATACACTCCTTAAAATTATTTTTGCCTGTTCGGCGAACCCCCGAAACGCTTTCAACCTCGGCAAGTCAACCCCAAAGCCCCAAAGGGGTCAAAAAAATTACACCATAATAATACAGTGTAAATTATTTTGAGGGTTTACTTGTCGGGGTTAAAGCGTAGAATGGGGCGAGCGGACGGGGAAAATGCGTTTTTCACTTCATTATTGACAAACACATAATATGGTGATATACTGTCATATAACTTAACAACAACATCAAATAAGGAGAAAGACACAATGAAACTTACCAAAACCGCAACAAAAATCACAGCAGGACTGCTCATCTTCGCATTAACCCTCGCATTAACAGCTTGCACCAACGCTTCCGGTGAAGCGGAAACTAATCAACCTAAGGACACGCCGGTGAGGGTGGGGGAAAGGACTATATCCCCGAGCATGAGTATACCATGGGAAACATGGGAAGAAATTCTTGATGAGTTTGAATTTGTCGCCGATGTTACAATTACAGAATGGTTAGGAGAAATTAATTCAAGTTATAACGAACAAACTATTTTCAATGCAAAAGTAAATAATGTTTTTAAAGGGGAACTCCCCGATGAAATAAAAATAGTACAAAGCGGGTCAAGCCAACGAACATATGATATGCACCCTCTTTTTCAAAACGGCAACCGAATGCTGATATTATTAGACAAATACTCGGAATACGGTATAGAATTTCATGTTAGAAAATATAATGAGTTATGTGAAAAAGATGGAATTGAACGCAATACTGAACATATCCTATACATTGAGCAATTGTTTGAAAACGCATATGGTGGCGGATATAACGGAATGTTCGATTTTGACATTGAGGAAATAGACGGAGAATTATATCTAATCAGCAAATATGGTGGAGCCGTGATAAGGTTTTTGCATAATGGTGAGAGTAATGCCGAACCGTTAAATGGTGAAAACCATGAATTACATGACATGGTCATACAGCAATTATACAACAATGACCCATTGCTTATTGACAGCAACTCAAAATATGTATTTGAATATGATAGTTTTACTGATGAAATAGTTGAGTTCAGTAAACATCAAAATAATCAAGGTGAAGATGATAATAACCAAGGTGGAAATGAAAATAATCAAGGTGGGGGGAATAATCAAAACCAAGGAGGCAATCAACAGTGAAAAAATGGATTGTTAAAATATCTTCTTTGCTTTTTATATCTGCTTTAATAATCGTATCATACGCACATGATACAATGCAGAATCAATCTATTTTAGGAAATGGGGTTGCCGGACAAGCGGGGAGAGAAGAATATGGCTGGATAATAAATGAATCACGACATGCAGGAACATCAAATATAACATATAAAATAGACAATATATCAATGACAAATGCAGATTATATACTTGCAACATATGTCGGTGCAAATCGTTGGAATAACACAAATACTGTTACCGTGTATTCATCAGCAAATTCTCCAAATACCGTTAGAGCAGAAGCACTTTTAAATCCTAATGGCACTATTAATACACGAACTGTAGCGTATTTTGAGGGGCTAACTTATCAATCGAATAATAATACAAATCGCCACTACGCTTCATGGGAAATAGTTATAAACACGAACAATGACAGTTCATTTGATTGCGAAACAGAAGGTGCTGCTGTAATGGCACACGAGTTCGGACACGCCTTTGGATTGGTTGACTTATATTTATGGGGTAATCGAGATAAAATAATGTATTATGATGTCAGTGGGCATGCAGAAGAACCCCATGAAGATGATAAAATAGGTGTAAAAATAATAACCGGACAACACGGGACAGGCACTCCCAGTCCGCATAATCATAACGGGGTTGTGCAACAACCAAATTATCCAGGCTATCATGCTATAACTTGCACAGATTGTAAAGCAATTCGTATTGACCCAACCAACAGTCTCCGTATGTTGGAAGAATGTACATTTACAAAATATTATCAATTGGGAGATACTACGCACGGATTAGAATGCATAGATTGCGGAGACAAGCCTACCGGTCTTGTAGAAGACCATACATGGGGGCAAAATAATCATTTTAACAACCATAGTCATACTAAACAATGTACAGTTTGCGGAATTAACAGACTTGAACCTCACAACTACCGAATAAAAGGTTCACTTCATCAAGGGTTATACAAAGAATGTACCGACTGCGGGTGGATAGTTGATAATGTCGTTAATAATGATTACGACGAAGTAATCCATGGCGATGTTAATATAACAACGGCAACTTCATACAGCTATGAGAAAATTCTTTACACGGGGAATGTCACTATTCATGCACCTGTGTCATTGAATATGTCAGACGTAGTAGTGTTGGGGACGTTAAATATAAATAACGGTGCGTCTTTAGTTATTAACAACAATTCTACAATGCACACATCCGGCGACTTCCTTATACAAGCAAAAAACAATAATGGTGAGTTTGTAGCAACTACGGGATATGTAGCATTAGGCACAGGAACTAAACTAACCGTTTCAGGAGATTTCTACACACAGACAACTAATTCTATCCATTTCAGTAACGGTGACCCGAATGACCCTGCAATACTTGAGCTTCACGGTAACTTCAATCAACTTGGCACAAATACATTCTTCAATCACGCAAACGAGAACGGTTTCAAACTCGTTTTCGCAGTGAACGGGGAACAGCGGGTTCGTACAGACAGGAATGACGTGAATGCTAATCTTGGTATGATAGAGGTGAACCACTCCGAGTTATACTTCGACACACCGATATATCAATTATGGGTGGCTCATGACACAATTGTGAACGGCAATATTAATGCACGTATCATCAAAAATCCCAATTGCGTTTTGGAAATCAACGGTGACTTTGTCGTGAATCAACTAATGTGGATTTATGATGAAACAATTGTGACAGGTATGGTTCTTGTTCAAAACGGACATTTGCTGGTGTGTAACACAAATCTCACAGTCGGCGGCGACTTCCGTATACAAGCGAGTAACGGGCAAGG
>WQXO01000018.1 GCA_009784825.1 Oscillospiraceae bacterium | reverse complement strand
TCTCGAACACAGTAGTTAAGCTCGTCTGCGGCAACAATACTTGAGTGGTAACGCTCCGGGAAGATAGCACGATGTTGACACAAAAACAAACTCAACCCTCGTATTATTCGGGGGTTGACTTTTCTTGTAATGTATGGTATAATATTACCAATTAAAGTACATAAGGAGAAATATCATGAATACTTGTTCAAGTTGCGGAAGTCAAATAGAATTGGGCGTAGCACAATGTCCTAATTGCGGTATTGAAATTAAAGAAGATGTTCAGCCACAGTTCACACAGCAACCGCCGCCGCAAACCATTATTATTAATAATACTAAGCCTGCCTCACCTCCGGGAAAAGGGTTGGCAATTGCGGCGATGATTCTCGGTATTGTATCATTATTGTCACTACCGGGAGGAATTGTTGGAGATTTTATTATACCGGGTTCCGGATTTGTTTTCGGTTTCTTCGGGCTTGTGGGAGCGATTGTCGGTTTAGTTTTAGGCGTTATCGGCATGAAAAAGATGAAGGACGCAGGAGCACCCACCGGCATGGCATTAGCAGGCATTATCATGTGCGGAATTCTGTTAGCTTTAAACTTAATCAGCGTAATATGCACCATCTGTGTAGTCCTTACTATCTGCGGTGCGTGCGGGGCTTCCGGCGGAGCTGCCGTTTGTGCGGAAATGTTTATGTATATGTAAAACAGGAATTATACCTTTATAAACGACGCTGTATTTTAAGAAATATGGCGTTAGTTTTTAGAAAGGGATTATACAATGCACCCTTATTTCAACTTTTTCGGGAGGGAAATCCCCGCTTTCGGTTTAATGATGATAGTCGGTGCGGCTGTCGCTCTTCTTGCCGTTTATTTTAATTGTAGGTTAAAGAAAATTGATGCAACCGATTCAATGCTGACCGCTATCATGGCTGCCCTTGGTGGGGCGTTCGGTGTGGTTGCGTTGAAACCGATTATTAAAATCCCTGAAGTAATTATGAATTGGGAACGGTTTTCCAAAGTCCCGTTAGGGGATTTTTTGGCGTGGTTCTTTGGTGAAATGGTGTTTTACGGCGGGCTGTTAGGTGGAGCGGCGGCGGCGTTTATATTCTGCCGAGGATTTAAGATGTCGTTCCTTAAAACTGCAGATATTTTGATACCCGCAGTGCCGCTCGGACACGCATTCGGGCGGATTGGCTGCCTGTTAGGCGGGTGCTGTTACGGGGTTGAGGTTAGTGCTTCACACCCTTTCGCAATCGTTTACCCCGAACGAACCGACGGTCTTGAAGCAGTTACTGCCCCTATCGGAATACCGGTGCTTGCCGTCCCTGTGATTGAAGCGGGGGGGAATATTATTATAGCTGTTATAATTATGCTGTTCGGGTTAAAGCTTGCTAAGACGGGTCAATGCCTTGCGTTATACGGACTTCTTTACGGTGTTCAGCGGTTTGTTCTTGAGTTTTTTCGGGGTGATTTGCACCGAGGTGTTTATAATGGAATTTCCACATCTCAAATTATCAGTATAGGAATTGTTGCAATTTCTGCCATGATTTTTATTCTGCCTTATCTGCCGTATTTTAAAAATAAACATAAGACAGTTGACAAATTAATATAAATCCTGTATAATAATGGAAATATTATGCGGTTAAAGAAAGGGAATTCACCATGTTTTGTAGAAATTGCGGTTTTCAATACGTTAATCCGGCAGCAGTAATCTGCACCTCCTGCAATGCTCCTAAGGGTGAGGGCGGCTATCACTGCCAAGCCTGTGGTGCGTCTACTGTACCCGGGGCTTTTGTCTGCATGGGCTGCGGTGGTAAGCTTGCGATTAAGGGTGCGAAATCAAAGGTGGTTGCCGGAATTTTGGGGATTATGATTGGTGCTTACGGCGTTCATAACTTTTATCTCGGTTATACCGGAAAGGCAATTGCACAATTACTTATATCCATTCTCTCGTTCTTTACACTTGCTCCCTTTGTTATGATTTGGGGACTTGTTGAGGGGATATTTATTCTCACCGGTAAAATCGACACCGACGCAAACGGCGTTCCGTTATCCGATTAATCTATAAGTTACAGAGGTTATTTTATGTTTTGCAGAAATTGCGGTAATGAATTTACTAATCCCGATGCGATAATATGTCCCCGGTGTGAAACCCGTACCGGCGAGGGGAACAACAACTGTCAAGCCTGCGGTGCATACATAGACCCGAGCGTGGAAATTTGCCCCTGCTGCGGCGTTAAGTTAGTGACTAAGGGTGCAAAGTCTAAAGTAGCTGTCGGGCTGGCGGCTATATTCCTTGGGTCGTTCGGTGTGCATTGCTTCATGCTCGGATATAAGAAAAAAGGGGCGATTTTCTTAACTGCATTCCTTGTAAATTTAATTATCGGTTATGGAATTGCAACTATATTATTGGTCATTACTTTGGGGTTATCCTTTGTTTTACCGACTTTAATTACCCTTGTGTTCGCTGTTTGGGGAGTTGTTGATGCCATTATGATATTTACGGGAAAGGTTAATAAAGACGCTCAAGGCAGATTTTTAAAGTAAACAATATTTTATTTACAGGAGATACTATTATGGAAAAATCAAAACTCGGCATTTCTATCAGCTTAGTAGGTGCTGCATTGTTCTTTTTTGCGAATTTAAGCGTGCTTCCGTTAGTTGTTTTAGCGGGGTATATTCTTTTATTTGAAAGCAATATTTGGTTGAAAAAATCGGCGGTTAAAGCTGTTGCGATTGTAATAATCTTCATGATTATCAGAGGTATATCATACATCATTAACAGTGGTCCGGATACGCTTAATGACATTATCAATTTGGTTAATGCTAATGCAATCAACATGAGCTGGTTCTACAGATTAAACAGCATGTTCCATACCGGATTGGGCGTTGCTGAAAGAATTATTTTGTTAGGGTATGGGTTTGTTGCACTGATTACTAAAGGCACTAAGTCGGGTCCGATTGATAAAATGCTCGACAAACACTTCAATTAATGGATAATCCGCTCAGTCTATTCAGCGAACCGACAAGGCGATGGTTTGAAAAAGAATTAGGGCTTCCTACTCCCGTTCAGGCGGGGGCGTGGGAAGCCATTTCTTCGGGAGAAAATACCCTTGTGAGTGCCCCGACAGGTACCGGGAAAACCCTGTCGGCTTTTTTGGTGTTTATTGACCGATTTATAAAATCACGCAAGTCCGGCGAATTGGGGGATGAATTGCGGGTTATTTATATATCGCCGCTTAAATCCTTAGCCGGGGATATAAGGGAAAACTTGAACAAACCTTTATTCGGGATTACAAGCGAAACAGGCGACGCACTCCCTCTGGTTACTGTTGCTGTGAGAACCGGTGACACCACTTCGTCTGAACGCAGAAAAACACTCAAAACCCCGCCGAATATATTTATAACAACCCCCGAATCGCTTTATTTATTATTAAGCTCTGTTTCGGGGCAGGAAATGCTCAAGACTGCCGAGGCAATTATAATTGACGAGCTGCACGCTTTAATCGACACTAAGCGTGGGGCACATCTAATGCTGTCCTTAGCGAGGTTGGACAAGCTATGCGGGAAAAGCTTACAAAAAATCGGTTTGTCCGCTACTATAAATCCGTTATCCGAGGCGGCAAAGTATCTTTCCCCAAACAAGCCTGTCAGCATTATTGCACCCGAAATGAAAAAGTTAATCGAGATTAATGTGGTTTCGCCTTTTATGGGTGATGTTCCCGCAAGCAGCTCGCTATGGCAGGATTTGGCGAATTCAATCCTTAGAGAGTGTGAGGGTGTGAGGAGCGTCATTGCGTTTGCGGACGGGCGAATGTATAGTGAGAAAATCGCCTATAACGTAAATCTTATTGCGGGGGAGGGCTTTGCGAGGACACACCACGGCTGTGTTTCAAAGGAACAGCGGTTTGAGGCGGAGGACGCACTCCGTAAAGGGGAATTGCGGTTATTGTGTGCGACGAGTTCAATGGAATTGGGTATAGATGTGGGCGAGATTGACCGAGTTATTCAAGTGGGCTGCCCTAAGACTGTTTCGGGGGTTTTACAAAGGCTTGGGCGGGCAGGTCATAATCCGGGGAGGGTGAGTGTCATGCGAATGTTCCCCATGTCTGCCGCTGAGGGGTTCTACTGCGGGTTGACTGCCTCTGCCGCATTAAAGGGTGGGATTGAGCCGCTTAAACCGCCACGGTTATGCTTGGACGTATTGGCACAGCACTTAGTATCTATGTCGGCGAATGATGTTTATGATGTTGACGATGTTATGGAATTATTGAAGAACGCCTACCCTTTCAGAGAAATCACCCGTGAAGATGTTGAGTCGGTTCTTAGAATGCTGGCAGGCGATTATGAACATGCCCGTGACATTCCTGTTCGCCCTCGTTTATTGTATGACAGGATTAACAATCGCATTGAGGGGGACGCTTACAGCCGAATGTTGGCAGTTTCCTCCGGCGGGACAATCCCTGACACCGGAATGTTCTCCTGTAAAACCGAGTCCGGGGTAAAAGTCGGTGAGTTAGATGAAGAATTCGTGTTTGAGAGTAATGTCGGGCGGAAGTTTATGCTGGGTTCGTTTGCGTGGAAAATCACAAGTATCGACCGTGAGACTGTTCGGGTAATACCCACGTCTACCTCCGGTGCGGATTCACCTTTTTGGAGAATGGCATGGTTGGGGCGAAAATATAAAACTGCACGTTTTTTCGGGGAGGAAATGCGGCGGTTAAACGACATTCGGGATTATGATAAAATATGTGCAGAAATGACAGTCCTTGGATTAGACGGGACTGCGGCAAGCGGTGCGGCGAGATTTTTATTAAAGCAGATGGCTTGTACCGAAATGCTCCCTAATGATAGGACGATTATTCTTGAGCATTTTATGGACGATTCCGGTGATAACCTACTTATGGTTCATTCGGTTTTCGGCAGGCAGATAAATAATCCTTTGGCATTATTATTACGGGAAGCGGCTAAGAAAATTACAAGGGGCGACGTTTCTTATTTTGAAGATGACGACGGGGTTTTGTTAATGCCCCGCAGTTCATCAGCGATTTCTGAGGGGGTATTTAATCATGAGTTATTAAAACCCGATACGGTTTATGAAATTCTCGAAAAAATCCTGCCGTCTACGCCTTTGTTTAACATGACCTTCCGATATAATGCCGGTAGGGCCCTTATGATGGGGGTTCGCAGTGGTAAGCGTGTGCCTTTATGGGTTCAGCGACTTCGCTCTGCCGAAATGCTTGACAGTGTTATCGAATATCCCGAACACCCGTTAATCCGTGAGACTAAGCGTGAATGTCTTGAGGATTATTGGAATTTGAATGAGCTTGTTAATATTCTTAAAAGTGTAAGAAGCGGTGAAATAAAAATCCTTGAGGTGTTCAGGAAAGACGGCAGTCCAATGACACGTTCGCTCAGGTATCGGGCAGAGTTTGATTTATTGTATGAGTATTTCCCGTCTACTTCTAAGATTGTTAAATCCTCCGAACTTGAGCAAATGCAGACGATTAAACCGCAGTCTGAGCAGTTGGCAATCGTTTCTGAACGCAGGAAATTACCCGAGGACGAAAAACAACTCCACTCCCTGTTAATGGCAGAGGGGGATATTGTCATGGGTGAGTATGACATTGATAATACGTGGTTCGAGGTTTTAGAAAAGCAGGGGCGGGCTTTATGGGTTGAACCGGGATTGTGGATTGCCGCTGAGCATTCGGGGGAATATGAAAATCCGGATTGGTTGAGGATTATTAGGCGGGCTTTGCGTTATCGGGGGTGTTTTGACGCTTGTGGGATTTCTGAGAGGTATTTCATTCCGGTTGATACGGCACGTGAATTCTTAGATGAGTTATGCGAGTCGGGGAATGCAGTATTAGACAATGGCATGTATTATCACAGTGACTTGTATGAGCGGGCTGTACGCATGACCGTTACCGAAATGAGGCGGCAGGTTAAGACAATGCCCGGTGAATGTTATACGGCGTTAATGGCGGGCAGAATTGCGGGGCAATCGTTGAGGGATTTATGCGGGATTTCTGCACCTTTAGAGGCGTGGGAGACCATTATTCTGCCTGCGAGAATAAACAATTACTCCCCTGCCCTTTTGGATAATATACTTGCTGACGGAGAGTTTTATTGGGTGATTAAAGACAATAAGCTGACCTTTCATTTATGTGAGGACATTGATTATGACGCTGAGTTACCCGAGAGTGATACCCCTGTTTATAACACGCTCATGTCACGGGGGGCGATGTTTGTTCCTATGCTGACTAAGGCTGTCGGGTTATATGAAAATAAGGATACTATAGATATTTTGTATCAGCTTATGGAAAACGGGTTAGTTCGGGCGGACAGCTTTGTTCCCGTGCGTATGCTCAATCATGTTAAAGCGAAGAATTTGTCAATTAAGCGGCAGGTGGGTTCCCGTGTTAGCGTTATGACGGCGGGACGGTGGGAGGTAGTTCGACCTAATATTTGCCTTTCAATAGAAGAGCAGATTAACCGTGCCTTTGACAGAGCGGTTATTCTGTGTCGGGAGACAGCTAATGAAATGAGCTTACCGTGGGGTGAGGCGTTGAACCGACTGCGTGTGTGGGAATATACCGGGCAGGCTCGGCGAGGGTATTTCATTGAGGGGTTGTCGGGGGCACAGTTTATTCGGGATAGCGATTATGCAAGTACGCTCCATGCATTAGAAAATCCGTCAAGCGAGATAATATGGCTGAACGCAACTGACCCTTTTCTGTTTATTCAGGACAAGGATTTTATGAGGGTGGTAGGGACTGCGGTTGCATTAAAAAAAGGTATTCCCGTTGCTGTGTTTGAACGGGGGGGGAGAATTCTTCGGGTGTATGACAGCGATTGTGAAAAAGAAGCACTTTCTGCGTTTGTTAAGGCGTTCAAGAATGGCAGAATTTATATGGGGTTGAATAAAATTACCGTGAAAGAATACCCGAAAGAAGCGGCCGCCTCATTAAAAGCAGCCGGGTTTGTTGATATTATGTTGGATTGGGAGTTATATAAATAATTCCCCGTCCGTGCAGATTATCTCGGTTCTTTTTATATTAAGCGGTTGAATATCGCCTAACACGTTAAACGGGTTGATGTTTAATGTATTCCCTGCGGGAAGTGTTAATGTA
Organism: Oscillospiraceae bacterium; assembly: GCA_009784825.1. Lineage (GTDB taxonomy): Bacteria > Bacillota > Clostridia > Oscillospirales > Ruminococcaceae > Ruminiclostridium_E. The sequence continues at coordinate 27,959 of WQXO01000018.1, read as the reverse complement.
TTATTCTCCCATGATAAAAGGGGTTTCACATCAAGAAGTGTTGTGCTTCTTTTGGATTTTTTCTCGATTATTATTTCTTTTTGTGAAAAAAACTCATCTAATTCGGCCCCGGTAATAATATACCGGGCTTTTTCAATTTCGGTGTGTTTGCGGACGGGTTCAGCAGTTCGGTTAATGCACATTCCCTCGGGCATAACTGCGTTAAGCCGTTCGGTGATTTCATTGAGTTGAATATCATCGGTCAGTTTTAAGTCCATTGATTCGTTCACACCCTCAATACCTAAAGCGAGCGGCAGTGTGAACATCATGTAAATATGCGGGTTGAACCCCTCGGTATACCATACGGGCAATTGAGCCCGCTTAACCGCACGCCCCATTGCCCGATATAAATCAAGATGTGATATATATTTTGCTCTCCCCGTCTTCGAGAAGAATATGCGAATATTAGTATGCATTTTTATCCTTTAGTTGGTTCTAATACCGAATAGTTTCCTGCCTCACGCTTGTATACTACGTTGATTTCCCCTGTGTCGCCGTTCTTGAACATGAAGAACGAGTGCCCTAACATGTTCATTTGAAGAATGGCTTCCTCCACGTTCATCGGGGTGAGAATGAACTGCTTTTTGCGAATGACGGTGTAGTCTTGTTCGTCAATCTCGCTCTCTTCTCCGTAGGATTCGTTAAACGCAGTTTCGTGCAGACGTTTTTCCACCTTTGTCTTGTTCTTCCTGATTTGACGGATAATCCTGTCAACGCAGGCGTCAAGTGCGTCTGTTTTTTCGGCGGCAGACTGCTCTGCACGGAAAATAAGGTTGTCATACTTCACAGTAAGCTCGATTGTTATCATGTCTCTGATTGACGACATGGTAATCTTCGCTTCTGCCCCCTCCCCGAAAAAGCGGTCTAACTTGCTTGATAATTTTTTGTCCGCATAGTCGTTAAAGGTGTCCCCCACCTTCATTTTTTTTGCCGAAATTATTACGTTCATGTCCGTTCCTCCTGTCTGTTATATATATATTATTATATCATATTTGGAAAATTTATACAACGATTATTGATTATTATTTTTGTTTTGGTTATTTTGCAGACTCTTATAATACATATCCATAATCGTGCTGGTGCTTGCACGCCTGTCGGGTTCGAGCATTACTGCGTCCATTTCTCCGGAAGTGCCATCGTCCTTTTCTACGCTTGCCATTGTGGATGCCCATACCTTTTCAGTTGGCACTGTTACAGGGGCGGGGGGAGGAGGTAATGGTGAGGAATCACTTTCAATATCATCGTCCCACCCTCTTCTCGATGCTTTTGCGGTTTGGACAGACTCGGCTTGTGTGTATAGTGAGCTTGACACCGCTTCAAGTTGGTCGGTATCGGAATCACCGTCAATCCCGGGCTTAAACTCATTTGTTGGTTTGAAGTCGGGTTTATCTGAGAAGGACATCGCCTCTGTCATTGCGGCGAAGGGTTTCGGGAGTGGTGCTGACTCTTTTTCGCCTGAGAAGAAGTCCATTCCCGCTGACAATGAAAAATCGGTTTGTTGGGATATGGGTTCAGGTTGTGCGGGTTGAGAGGGTTCTAATACAAAATCGTCCCATGATGATGCGGATTTCTTAGAAATCGGTTCAACCGCTTGCATTAAATCTCCTGTATGCATGGGTTCAACTGATGCCATGGGTTCAATTGTCGGAGCAGGCTTAACGGGTTCGGGCGGTTTGATTTGCTCGAAGGTTTGCATAGGTTCGATTATCGGAGCGGGTTTAACGGGTTCAGGTGGTTTAACCGGCTCAATGGTTTGCATAGGTTCGATTATCGGAGCGGGCTTAACGGGTTCGGGCGGTTTAACCGGCTCAAAGGTTTGCATGGGTTCGATTGTTGGCATTGGTTCAAGCTTAGGTGTCGGCTTAACCTCAAGTGCAGACACGGCTTGCATTGCATCGGAGGACAGCATAGGTTCAATCCCTGTTATGGGTGCTTGGGGCTTGGATGATGTAAATTGTGAAAAATCGAATGCGGGTGCGGCGTTCTGTGCGGGGGCAACGGCATTCATTTGAGCAACAGTACTCATCGGGGCAATGCTTGTCGGGGCGGGTTTAGGCATGTATATCCTTGCACTCGGCACGCTCGGCAGGTCGTCCTTATCAGTCCCCACCTTGCCTGTATATGCGTTGAACGTGTCCATAATCGGCGAATATTCTATCGGCTTGTCAACGATTATGAAATCGCAGTTTTCGCTTTGGCGTTGCAGGTTGCTTATAAACTCATATCTCCATTGTTTAATCGCTTTCGCCTCGTCTAAGCTTTGCGAGTTTTTCTTGAACATCTTAAACAATCCGCCTTTTTTCTCCTCCGCCTGACTGTCATCACTTTCGTTTGCGACACACATAATTACCGCACTTTTGAGCGGCTCTTTACACTCGGCGAGTAAATCAGCAATTAGACGGTCGTCAAGCTCGATTACTTTTTCCTTAACCGAACCGTCAGTCGTGGAGGAAAAGAAACCGTTTTCATAGATATTCACACCGTCGGGGAAGAAAATCTTAGGCAGGCATGAAACTGCAAAGCTTTCCGGGAACGGTTTATCCACTAATTTCCCTGCAGCTTCTCTGAGAGAATTCCTGAACGTAGCGGACAACTGCCTTAATGCGGCGGTATCAACCTCACACAGCTTCTCATAGCTGAGTTCGCCGCTTTCGGCTGAACCGGGAGCTTCAACCGCAAGCATCATACACAGCTTGTCAATGTCTAACCACGCCGTCCTCACGTCGGAGAGCGGGATAAAGAAGCCGTATATCTCTGCCATGTCACCGCCCGGGTTTAACGGGTTCTCGATGATTTTGAACATTACTGCTCCACTCGATAAGCAGAAAAATTGAATGTTATGCTGTGCTAAGGTTTCGTTTGATAAGCGACTTCCCTCAGCTTTTATTTCATCATTTATTCTGCGGAAGAAGTTAAGCAGGGTTTCAAAATCGCCGGGAGCCATTTTTGACGGTGCTGACGTGTCTTCCGACAGGTTTTTGATATGAATGATTTTTCGATTTATATTAAAACTCATAGCCTACTCCTCCTTTCGAGTGTATGTATCCTTTTCAAATCTCAGTCCGAACTCCTGCTTTTTCCAGCCGCTGTCCGTTAAAAAGCCTTTTATGCTTTCCTTTTGCAGCTCTAATGTGCTAAGCAATAGTCGGTCGGTTATGTCGTAGGTTTTTGTGGTGAACTTAACCGCTCTTTCATCGGTTTCTAATTTTCTGATTTGCCAACAGTATTTATACGTGTCCTTACCTCGTTCTTGAATATACAAGTATAACGCAGTTTTGTCTGTTCCTGTGGGTTTGGGTTCGATATAATCACAGGTGATGGGTTTATAGCTGTTTTCGACAACGGCGATTTTGTCGGGTTCATAAAAATCGAATATGTGTTTTATGCCCATAGCCGATTTATTAATAAAGCTTGAAAATTCCCTTGCATCTCTGCCGAAAATAAATCCCTCCGGCGTCCCGGAATTTGAGATAAGATTAATCAAGTTTTTAAGTGCCTCGTTGCCTTTTAAATCGGGGTGCAGCTCCATATCATCAACCGGCGTGTCTTTTAACGGGTTGATTTCGGAATTAACCTCATACGTGCCGGATAACGCTTTCTCCTCCTCCTCGAACATTGTGCGAAAGCTCTTTGAGGGGGGAAGCATGGCATTAATCAGATTGGGAATGTCCATAAAGAAGCGTTTTTCATGCTCTGCTCTGACACAGACTCCCTCAAAGGAGAATATACTCCGCCCGAATGAATCAACGTATTTAGTTTTTGCCATTCTCGCTAACATGGCACAGCCGCCCGCTCTTATGAAAAAGAAGTTACCATACCAGTCATTTTCGGTGAGATGGTCGAAGTTTTGTTTTTCCCTCAAAGCGATTAGGCTTTGACAGGTCTTGTATATATCTGCGGGCATGTATGGCGGGCGGTTAATCCAGTCATAATCGCCGCTGTATGTCCTTGTTCTCATGAAAATATCGTAATTCATTGAACATTCTCCTTTTCAGGTTCAAAATCGGTATTGAAATCTACGGTTTCTGCTTTGAATATTACCGCACCTTTTAATATTTCCTCTTGACTTAACTCGTAAATATAAACATCCTCGGGGAACAGGTCGTTTATCGCTTTTATCATTTGGGGCGGGAGATTACCGTAAATCGCCACTCGTTTAATATCGCTGAGACTGCCATTAGCTTGTTTCAACAGTGATAATATCCTTGCGTCTATTCTTTCCGGGGCAGACAGACGCCCTGTCATATTAAACTCGATATAGTTTTCAATCGCACTCGCCGCATAACTCAGTTCAAACGAGAAACCGTCAGTTTCGCATAAAAGTGCATTCCCTGTCCCTGTATACACTGCATTTATGTAATACAGTGCGGCGGTTGCCCTGTTTACCTCGTCTAACATTTCTTGATTTGCGGGGGGGACAGAGGGAGCGTCAGGCTTCCTTGTTGCGAATGACCACCGCCCCTCCTTACCGTAAACCATGTCAAGCTCATAATTTTTCCTGACTAATCTGAACGGGATTAACAACGGTTTCGGGGTTGACGGCTTAAGCGTCACCTTATTAATGAAGTATTCCGGTTCGGGAGTGAATTTATAACTCATCGAGCCGGTAAATGAGCGGGAGACCTCCGAGAAAATTTCGCCTGTTCTCTCGTTTTTCAAGAATACTGAGAAGCGGCAAACATTATTGCTTAAAACAGAAAGAACATCTTTTATAAACGGACGTTTCTCCGGTTCGCCTGCCGTCATTCTTTCCATGAGGAGTGATATTGGGCGGTTGTCGCTTGCTTTAATCACGGTAATATCGGCGTTCCTTCGGCGGGGTTTTGTTATTGAGTTAATGGCTATGCCTTTGCTTTGGTAGTAGGTTTCATTATTTAACAGGAAATACAACAGCATTCCCAAAGAAAAGACATCGCTTTTTTCGATTAGCTTGCCATTGCCCTCCGGTGCTTTGAAATAAATAAAATCATCGGCGTTGGCTGTTTCAAGGTAAATGACGTTGTTGGCTTGGTCAACCTCGTATAATGCGGGGGAAACCCTGCCCTGCCCTTTTCCGCTGTCACGTAAAAGGCGGGTGATTTGAAGAAAAATATCGAGAATCTCATTCTCTTCGTGCGGTTGGTTCAGCCATTCCGTTAATTTCATGCTCACATCCATGTATTTAGACGTATTTATATTATAATAACACAGATTAATAAAAATGTAAACGATTTTTTACAAAAAAGAATTATTATTCGTTGCATTTGCAACAGGCTTCATATTCGTTGCATTTGCAACGGATGTTGGCACCGGGGAGGGGTAACTCTATGTTATTATTATGAAAAAGAAAGGATATATATTATGCGACGTTTGACAACAAAACAATTATATCGGAAAATGGTCGATGAATTGACCGCAATCGCATTCGCCAACGGTACGGATTATGCTGAATTTATCGAGGAGGGAGGGCAGTTTTCCTGTAAGCCCGTTATACCCGAGGACAAGGAAAACGCCGTTGCCCAAATTAAACAAGGACGGTACGGCGTTGAGATTTCGCTTTATGATAAGTTTAAGGCGATTGATATGCTTAGGCAGTTGTGTAAGTTAGACGGGTTCGGCGAATACAAAAGTGTCACCATTATTGATGATATGGGGTCGCCCGAGCCGTATTCCCTGAAAGACAAGTTATATGGAAGTTATGAGGATAATGATAATTCTGACAATTCCGAAGAGGATTATGACGAGCGTTAAAACTCGAACAGGGAGATTTGTGCGGACTGCGGCAGTTGACCGAAAAATCCTGTTTCGGTGAGTTTTTCCATGACTGTTTTATTCAAGCCCGCTTTCTTTTGAATATCGTCCACACAGACATAGTCCTTGCTTTTAATCACCTCGTACAGCTTATTTGCGGCGGTTGCTCCACAGCCTCCGATTGCTGAATAAGGCAGACGTAATCCCGCTTCTTCAATAATGTACTTAGTCGGGTGTGAGCTTTCGTAATAGGCGGGCAATAGCTCAATCCCACGCAGCTGCATTTCGTAAACAGCGAGCAATGCTCCGTAAACCGATTCCTCTTTCGGGGTCGGTTTTTGTATTCCTGCGATTTGTTTGAGCCTTTGGCGTACCGCCTCTTTCCCTTTTAAAACAACGTCTGCTTCGATATTCTCGGTATAGTCTGTTAAAATGACCGAGTAGTATTCCTTGGGATAATACACCTTAAACCAACCTAACTTAACCGCACCGATTACATAAGCGGCGGCGTGTGCTTTCGGGAACATGTACTTGATTTTTTTACAGCTTTCGATGTACCAATCCTCTATTCCGCAGTCATTAAACGCAGAATATATTTCATCGTCGAACAGCTTGTTCGCTAAGCCCTTACGTGTGATTTCTGTAATCTTAAACGCTAAGGAGGGCTCCATGCCCTTTCGGATTAAGTATACCATGATATTATCACGGGTTCCGATAACCTCGGAAATGGTGCAGGTTCCGTTGTTTATTAAGTCACGGGCGTTACCGAGCCATACGTCTGTTCCGTGGGACAGTCCCGATATTTGTAATAAATCCGAAAAGGTTTTGGGCTGTGCTTCTTTCAGCATTTGGATTACGAAGGGTGTTCCCATTTCGGGCAAGCCATACGTCCCTGTGGGGAAAAATTCGCTGTTTTCCGACAGGTTCAGCGGGTCGGGGGAAATAAACAGTTGCATAACCTGTTCGTCCGAGGTTGGTACGTCGGATATGTTTATCCCGGTCAGCTCTTGCAGGTGCTTATAAAAAGTCGGGACAGTATGCCCTAACTCGTCCAACTTCAAAATAGTGTCGTGTAGTGCCTTAAAGTCAAAGTGGGTGGTGATTAGTTCCTTTTCTGTTTTGTCGGCGGGGTGCTGAACGGGTGTAAAGTCATATACCTCATACCCCCTCGGGACTACCACCATTCCTCCCGGGTGCTGTGAGGTGGTCTTTTTAACGCCTACACAGCCTGCGACTAACCGATTAATCTCGGCTTTGTTAAGGATAACCCCACGCTCCTCCTCGAACTTTTTCACGAAGCCGAACGCTGTTTTATCTTTTATCGCTGATATTGTTCCCGCCTTAAACACGTATTCCTTTCCGAAGAGCTCCTCTGTATACCTGTGTGCCTGTTCTTGGTATTCACCGGAGAAGTTTAAATCAATGTCGGGGGCTTTGTCACCCTCGAAGCCTAAGAATGTTTCAAAGGGAATGTCATGTCCCTCACGCTCCATAGCTGTGTTACATGTCGGGCAGTTCTTTTCGGGTAAGTCATAGCCGGATAATACGTCTTTAGAAAACTCCACGAATTTGCAATTCTTGCAACGGTAATGCGGGGGTAAAGGATTAACCTCGGAAATTCCCGATAAATTAGCGACGAAGGAAGAGCCTACCGAGCCTCGTGAGCCTACCAAATACCCGTCCTCCTCGGATTTTTTGACTAATTTATGGGCGATTATGTAAAGCACTGCAAACCCGTATTTAATAATCGCACCCAACTCTTTATCTAAGCGGGCTTGGACTAATTCGGGGAGCGGATTACCGTATAACTCGTGTGCCTTATCACGGCAGAGTTTTTCAAGTTCCTCCTCCGAGCCTGCAATTTGCGGGGTAAATGTCCCTTTCGGGATTGGGCGGACATTGTCCTCAATCATGTCAACGATTTTGTTGGGGTTGGCGACAACTATTTCATAAGCAGTGTCTTCCCCGAGATATGCGAATTCATTAAGCATTTCCTGTGTGGTTCTGAAGTATAACGGGGCTTGCTCGTCCCCATCGTCCTGCGATTTTCCGGCGAACAGGATTTCACGGAAAACTGCGTCCTCCGGGTTCATGAAATGAACGTCACCTGCGGCGATTACCGGTTTGTTTAATGCTTTTCCGATTTCGATGATTTTTTTGTTATATATTTGCAACTTTAATTCCGAATCGACAACGCTTTTTCGGATTAAGAAAGCGTTGTTGGCGGTGGGCTGGATTTCTAAATAATCGTACAGCTCAGCCGTTTTCATGAGCTCCTCGGTGTTTTGACCGTCAATCACGGCTTTGTATAATTCGCCTTGTTCGCAGGCACTGCCGATTATCAGCCCCTCACGGTGGTTTTTAAGCTCCGACAAAGGGATTCTCGGTTTCCTGTAAAAGTAATTTAAGTTAGAAAATGAGATTAGTTTATATAAATTTTTCAGTCCTGTTAAGTTTTTAACAAGAATAATCTGGTGGTAGTATTTTTCTTTTTTTACGTCTGTTCCGCCGAGTGCCGCACTTAAATCGCCTAATTTGTCAACGCTTCGCCCCTTACCCGCTTCCTTGATGATTTTCACGAATAATAATGCAGTCATTCGTGCGTCGTCGGTGGCACGGTGGTGGGTAAATTCCCCGAGGTTGAAGTGCTTAACCATTATGTCAAGTTTATGCTTTTTATTCGGGACGGCAGCTTTGCACAGGGTTAATGTGTCTATAACTGTGAAGCTATAGTCCAATCCGCAACGGGTGAATCCTGCCCGCAAAAATCCCGTATCAAAGGGTGCGTTGTGAGCGATTAAGGTACTGCTTGTTTTCGGGACGCCCGGGTGTGCGTCCCCTACATTATCCCCTTCACAAAACTTCAGGAATTTTTCAAAGGCTTCCTTTTCATAAGGAGCGTCCTTTACCATATCGTCGGTTATGCCGTTGATACGAATTACCTCGTCGGGGATAGGCATACCGGGGTTAACAAATGTTGTGAACTCTTCGACGATTTCCATATTCTTGAGTTTCACTGCACCGATTTCTGTAATTCTGCCGTCGGACTGTGAAAGCCCTGTTGTTTCAACGTCGAATACTATAAATTCGCTGTTCACCGAAAGCGTTCCACCCTCGGGAATAAGCGTTTTTTCGTCGTTCACGAAATACGCTTCCATCCCGTATATTACCTTAAAGTCGGCTTCGGGATTGGTTTTCTTGATTTTTTCATATGCCTCCATAGCCTTCGGGAACGCTTGCACATTTCCGTGGTCGGTTATGGCAACTGCCCTGTGTCCCCATTTGTAGGCACGGTTGACGTAGTCGGTTACTGTGTTGGTTGCATCCATGTCCGACATTTTCGTGTGAATGTGGAGTTCTGCCCGTTTCAACCCGTCATAATCGTCGACACGTTCCTCGGCAATTTCGGTTAATGCGAGGGAATACGGTTCGATTATGCTGGCTTTTTCATAGTCATCAAACTTGAATTTCCCTCGCACAATTATAGCCGTACCCGGTTCTATGAGCTTTTCTGCTGCTTGCTTTTGCTTATTGTCTATGAAAAACTTCATCATAAGCGACGATGTTTTATCGTTGAAGCTGATGTTGGTAACGGTTTTCCCTGTTTTTAATTTACGGGTGTCCTTTGCGAAAACTGTTCCGGACAGAGTGACCTCCGCCTCCCCCATTAAGCGTTCGATTTTGGTAGGAGGGGTGGTTATGGGGTTGCCGAAAAGCAATTGTGAATTATTTGCAGGGGGTGGTGTTTCGAGAGGAGGGGTTTGTTCCGGTAGTTCGGAATGGTGGGGTGGTTCGGGGGGAGGGGGAGGTTCGAGCAGGGGTGGCACGTCGGGTATTGGTGGGGGAGGGACGATGTGGGCATCGTCCCCTACGGTTTGTGGGATTATCTTAACCTCGTTAATGTTCAGCGAATCACGAATAATATTCTCTGCGGCAGTTAATTCGGAAAAGCTGATGTGCTGTTCAGTAATAATATGTAAAGTTAAAACGCCCCCTTGTTCATTAAACGAGGTTGACGTCAGTTCACAGTTTTCGATTTTTTCGGATAATTCGATATTTTTGAATAATTCGTTTATTTTTGCCATTCCTCTATCTCCCTCATCAATTCGGTAATTAAATCATGCTCCGGCACTTTTCGGATGATTTCGCCTTTTTTGAAAATAAGCCCCTCACCGTCACCTCCGGTAATTCCGTAGTCGGCGTTTTTACATTCGCCCGGCCCGTTCACCGCACAACCCATGACGGCAACCACAGTGCCTGTGGACGCAAGCCGCTTTTCAAGCGGAGGATTTCCCCGGATAATTTCATCAACCTCATTCGCCAATGCAATAACATCTATTCTACATCTGCCGCAGGTGGGGCAGGATATGATTTCTACGCCCTTGCGTTTGCCGATTGCCCTTAGAATATCGTGTGCCGCTCTAACCTCTTCCTCAGGCTCTGCGGTCAGTGAAACTCGTATAGTATCGCCTATTCCGTCACTTAATAATGCACCGATGGCAATCGATGATTTAATCAAGCCCATACGTTCAGTCCCCGCCTCGGTTAATCCGAGGTGAAGCGGGTAGGGGCAGGCTTGTGCCAACTCTCGATATGCCGCTATGGTTTTAAGGACGTTCGAGGATTTGACTGATACGACTATGTCATAAAAATCGAAGCGTTCGAGTAAAGCGACATGTTCTAATGCAGTCTGCACTATATCGCCTTTTACACTTCCGGAATTTACGCCGATTCTGATGGGGACACCTGCATTTCTGCAAGCGTCTGCCACTGCCTTGACTTTGTCATTATCGCCGATGTTTCCGGGGTTAATTCGGATTTTGTCTGCTCCTGCATTAACCGCCTCAATCGCAATTTTATAATCGAAGTGAATGTCTGCAACCACCGGAGTGCCGACATTCTCTTTAAGAGCATAGATTAGGCGAACATCGCTTAATTCGGGGACGGCGACACGAATTATGTCACAGCCCATATTCTGTAGCCGCAGTGCTTGTTCTGTGTTTGCGGGGATGTCGTTCGGCGAGCGGTTCAACATTGATTGTACGGTAATGTTCCCGTCACCCAAAACAATGTTACCGACCTTGACAAGGCGTTTATCCATCGCCGAAAATCAGTTTTCGTATATCGTTAAACGTGACTACCAACATCAACAGCATTAATAATGCGAAGCCGACAAAGTGGATAACCCCCTCCACCTCGGCTTTGAGCGGTTTACGCCTAATTGCTTCTATAACGAAGAAAATGAGTCTTGCCCCGTCTAAAGCAGGAATGGGGAGCAGATTAAGCACACCCACATTTATCGAAATAAACGCCGATATTGATATAAACACCATCATTTGTTCACCGAATGTCGGTGCTTGTTTTGCAATTTCGTCAATCGTTGCGACAATTCCAATCGGCCCGGAAAGCTCGTTCAATCCGTAGGTCCCTCTGATTAAATCCATGAGCGACAGCCATATTATCCGCCCTTGGCTGACCGCTGAACGAAATGAATATGATATGACAGAAAAGACGTTTTTCTCGGCACGGAATATCTTAAAATCATGAACGTATGACATTCCGCCTCTTTCATTGGGCTCTGCTGCGAATTTGACATTCGGCAGCTTGACTTTTTCGCCGTTTCGGATAACCTCAAACTCGTATACGGCGAAGTTTTCGTCATCGCCTTTTGAAACTGAGTTAAGCAGTTTATAGGATATATCGCTGTAAATAAACGTCCTCATTCCGTTGACGCTTACGATTTGGTCATTAACCTGTAACGCACTCGTGCCGGTGTTACTGACTGAACCTTCATTAAAAGAAGCAACCGTCATCGTGCCTATCGGGTTAACAATCGACATGACTATGCAAAGGACGAACCCTAACACAAAGTTTAATATCGCTCCTGCGGCGATTACAATCATTCGCTGCCAGATAGGTTTGTTGCGGAAGTCACGAGGGTCTTCAGTAGGTTCAATATCCTCCCCTAACATAACCGAGCCGCCAATCGGGAACGCTTTAATCGAATACAGCGTTTCTCCCTTTTGCTTTTTGAGAATTCTCGGACCCATTCCGATTGAGAATTCGTAAACCTTCATTTTAAACAGCTTTGCGGCAGAATAATGCCCGATTTCATGGACGATTATTATGACGCAAAATGCGATTATGGCAAATACGATAGACAATTCATTACCTCTTTCTCGGTTTGTTCTATTATTTCTAACGATATTTCTTTCGTTTTGTTTGTTTTGTTATAAGTCTTTTCTATTATTTCAGATATTTCGTGAAAGGCGATTTTGCCGTTCAAGAATAACGCAACTGCTGCTTCGTTTGCGGCGTTCAGAATACATGGTGCGTTTCCGCCGAATTGTGCCGCCTCCCTCGTTAAATTGAGCAATGGGAACACCTCATCATCGGGTTTCATAAACGTAAGCTGCCCTATTTCTGTGAGTGACAGCCGTTTTATCGGGCAGGGCAGACGTTTCGGGTAAGTCAGTGCGTATTGAATAGGAAGCCTCATATCGGGGTTACTCATTTGTGCGATTATTGAACCGTCGGTGAATTCTACAGCGGAATGGATTATACTCTGGGGATGGATTACAATTTCAATCTGCTCATGTGATACATTAAACAGGTGCATGGCTTCAATAAGCTCTAACCCTTTATTCATCATTGTGGCACTGTCAACAGTAATCTTCGCACCCATGCTCCAATTAGGATGGTGAAGTGCCTGTTCCTTGGTGACACTTTTCAACTGTTCCTTGGTATAACCTAAAAATGCTCCACCTGAAGCGGTCAGGATAATTTTGTGAATTTCGTTATTTGAAGCGGCGAGGCACTGCATAATTGCGGAATGCTCGCTGTCTATCGGGATTATACTGACATTGTTATCTTTCGCCGCTTTTATGACAATTTCGCCGCCTGCGACAAGTGTTTCTTTATTCGCTAAGGCAACAGTGTTCCCCGCATTAATGGCGGACAAAGTGGGTTTTAATCCCGCTGAGCCTACTATAGCATTGACAACTGTGCAGTTCTTAATAGCTGCAAGTGTGCATAACTTGTCGGGGTTTTCACTTGAAAGGCAAGTGTGTTCCGGTTTAACGCCGAATTCATGTGCTTGGCTGTTCAATAATTGTTCATTTGAATGGGCGGACAAAGCGACTACTTTAATATTATGTGCCTTAGCCACCTGTAATGTCTGAATTCCGATTGAACCGGTTGAACCGAGCAGTATTATTTGTTTTGTCATACGATTGGTGTTATGGGGAAGTGAACCATAAACGCCAAATACACAAAAGGCACTACGAAAAGGACACTGTCAAACCTGTCTAACACGCCGCCGTGACCGGGCATAATGTTCCCGAAGTCCTTAACCGCACATTCCCGCTTTAGTATTGATGCGGATAAGTCACCTAATACGCCGAGCATTGCACAGGGAATTGCGACTAATGCCAAGAATAAAACGTCTACCTTAAACGTGAGTTCGCCTGTTATAATAGTTATGACCCACTCATACCCTTTTCCGAGCAGGAAACCAAATAAGGCGGCAGTCAGTATTCCTCCGATAAAGCCCTCCCACGTTTTCTTCGGGCTGATTTCGGGGGCTAATCTGCGTTTTCCTAAGAAAGTCCCCACAAAGTATGCACCGGAATCGTTTAAGAATGGGATTGACAGTGCATAAACCAAGCAGAAAGTCCTGTGAACCGAGTCGATTTCGGGAGTGCGGGTGACATAGTCAAACAAGAATGCAACGCACGAAAGCGAAAAAGGTATACAAATGGAAACAAAGCCGACCAATGAAACCTCGGCAAGCTTGACCTTTTTATAGTTAAACAGCATTATCATAAATAATGCGATAATAAATGCGAAAGAAATGTATCCCGTGTTCAAAAAAGCTATGTCGTAGTTTAAAACAAACGGGATTGTTAATACGAAAATTAAACTCACACAGGCTACTGAACGGTTTTGAAGGTATTTCGTGGCAAGCAGAACCTCATAAACCGCCATTACCGAGAATGCGGAAACTGCGACTAATATGACTTCCTTTCGGTCAAGCCACAATATAATTATCCCGATTGGTATGGCTACGAATGCCGAAACAATTCTCCTCGCCATGTGTCCCCCTAATTCCCGAACCGCCTGTTTCTGCTCGCATAATCGTTTAATGCAATCGTCAGCTCGTCTTTATTAAAATCGCACCATAATGTGTCGGTGAAGTATAACTCTGCGTATGCCGCCTGCCACAGCAGGAAATTAGATAGGCGTTTTTCCCCGCCTGTTCGGATAATAAAGTCAACGTCGGGGGCACCTTTTGTGTAGAGTTCATCGGCGAATTCCTGCTCGGTAACATTTCCTCGGGGTGAAAACAGAATAAGCCGACTTACCGCTCTTGTGATTTCGGCACGCCCGCCGTAGTTCAACGCAAGGCGGCAGACCATTCCCTTGTTACCGGCGGACTCTTGCTCTACCTGTGCCGCCTTTTTTTGTAATTTGTCGGTGAATACTGATAAGTCGCCGATGAATATTAACCTTATATCCTTTTCGGCGGTTTTCATCAATTCGTCAAGCTGGGATTCAAAAAGACGCATTAGCCCGCTGACCTCATCTGCTCTGCGATTGAGGTTCTCTGTGGAAAAGGCAAAAAACGTAGCGTGTTTTATGCCCATATCCGATAAGTCATGCACCCGTTCTTTAAACACATCCGCACCCTTAAGATGACCCATCGCCGTGGGAAGCCCTCGTTTTTTTGCCCAGCGACGGTTCCCGTCCATCATAATACCGATATGATTGGGTAGTTCTTTAATTGTTAATTGTGAATTATGCATTGTGAATTGTTACACCGTCATTATTTCTTTTTCTTTAGTTTTGCAAACCTCGTCGATTTTTTTGATATTATCATCGGTGAGCTTCTGAACGTCTTTCTCACAGTCCTTTAAATCGTCCTCTGTGATTTCGGAGGATTTTTTCATGGCTTTGAACTTTTCGATAGCGTCACGCCTTGCGTTACGAATACCGACTTTTGCTTCCTCACCATATTTATTAACCTGTTTACATAAGTCCTTACGGCGTTCCTCGGTTAATTGCGGGAACACTATTCTTAATGATTTGCCGTCGTTAGTGGGGTTAATCCCTATATCGGAAGCCATAATGGCTTTCTCGACTGCTTTTAATGCACTTGCGTCCCACGGTGAGATTACGAGAATTCGTGCCTCTGCCACGGAAATAGCCGCCATTGCGTTAATCGGCGTCATTGTCCCGTAATAGTCCACTTGAATCTTATCGAGGACTCCGGGGTTGGCACGCCCTGCCCGAATAGTCGAAAACTCCTTTTCTAATGCTAAAATAATCTTCTCCATTTTTTCCTTTGCCTGATTCATAGCTTCCATGATAATTCTCCTTTATGATAATTAATAGTTAATAATGAATAATTTTGGAATTCGCATCCGCAAAGATTTTTATTTATAATCCGTCGCCACAGGCGACACAACAATTATTAATTGTTACTTATTCATTATTAATTGACTATTGTTCCTATTTTTTCGCCCATAACTGCTTTATAAATGTTTTCCGGGTCGTGGAGATTAAACACAATCAGCGGGATTCCGCTTTCTATACACATTGCCGCTGCCGTTCCGTCAAGAACACGCAAACCGCCCACAATTATATCCTTAGCCTTGAGTGTTTCATACTTAACCGCATCCTCGAATTTCAACGGGTCTTTATCGTAAACACCGTCAACCATTGTGGCTTTCAGCAGAACATCGGCTTGCAACTCCCTTGCCCTTAACGCCGCTGCCGAGTCGGTAGAAAAGCAGGGATTCCCCGTGCCGCACCCGAAAATGACAATTCGGTCTTTCTTGAAGTGGGAAAGTGCTTTCTGCCTTATGTAAGGCTCTGCCATTTGCATCATGCTGATTGCCGACTGCACCCGAACGTCGCACCCCATTGTTTCTAAAACATCGCTGACGGCAAGTGCGTTCATCATAGTCGCCAACATTCCTATATGGTCGGCTCTTATGGGGTCCATGTTCTCGGTTGTGCGGCCCCGCCAGTAGTTACCGCCGCCTACCACAATTCCGATTTGTACACCTGCGTCATGGCATTTTTTCACGCTTTTGCAAATAGTCGTCACCGTGTCCATACATAAGCCGTGCTTTTTCTCCCCCGCTAAGGCTTCTCCCGATAACTTCAGTATCATTCGCTTGAATTTAGGCTGTTCCATATAATTCTCCCCCGGTTCATATATTATATATTATCGAAAAATCGGATATTTCCGCAGGTTTTTGAAAATTCGGGTGGGGTTATCTCTTGTTCCTCATCACCCCATGAAAGTGTGTTCCCGCTGTTGTTTAAGGCGTTGACTATGTCATTGACCACTGCACTTGCTGTGGGGTATTTCCCTGCACCTTTACCGTAGAACACTACATCGCCCGTTGCTTCCCCCCGAACTAATATTGCGTTATATACATCGTTTACTCCGGCAAGCTGGCTGTTCTTGTCAACGAAAGCAGGGCATACCGAAACGCTGACCTTGTCATTGTCCTTTATTGCTCGTGCGATTAGCTTAACCGTACCCCCGTTGCTTTCGCAAAAAGCGATGTCTTCCTTAGTTAATGAGGTAATTCCCTCGGTGAAAACCTTGTCGGGGTTGACCCGTTTACCGAATACCATTGAAGCTAATATGCATATTTTTCGGCAGGCGTCTGTTCCGTTAATGTCGTCGGAGGGGTCACGCTCGGCGTAACCGTTGTCCTGTGCTAACCTTAACGCTTCCTCGAAGCCCATATTGTCACGGGACATTTTTGTTAAAATGAAATTAGTCGTTCCGTTGAGAATTCCTGCAACCTCGTTAATTTTATCGGCGGCAAGGCATTGGTTAAGTGTGCGGATTATCGGAATTCCGCCGCCTACGCTGGCTTCAAAAAAGAAGCTGACATTCTTGTCTTTTGCGATTTTGAATAATTCTGCACCTTTTTTTGCAACTAATTCTTTATTAGAGGTTACTATGCTTTTTCCGCTCAGCAGTAACGCTTTCACATAATCGTATGCCGGGGTAATTCCGCCGATTAACTCGGCGACTACCGTGACTTCGTCATCGTTTAAAATAACCTCAAAGTCTTTCGTGAACTTATCGGCGTATTCACATTCACCGAATTCGCTCACGTCTCTTAAATCAAGAATGTATTTTATATCAACCGATTGTCCTGTTTTTTTAATAATGCTTTCTTTATTTTTTAAGAAAACCTCCGCCGTTCCCGAGCCGACAACCCCATGACCCAATATCGCTATTTTCGACATATTTTTGATGTTCCTTATTTAGTTAGTATTAATACAGTGTAACACAATTCCCATAAAATTACAAGTTTTATTTGTCATTTAAGGTGATATATCGGGTAAATCCTCGTCATCGTCCTCAATTTCACCGAAATAGTATGTAAGGCTGATTAGTTCCTCCTCGGTAATGTCCATGCGGAATTTCCCGTTGAAATCGACACGCATTTTCGTATAAGCTCCCTCGGAAAAAAATGTTATATCGTCATATTCAATTCCCTGTGCTTCCATAATATCAAGCACGGCTCGGCAGTCCTTTGCAAATTGTGCCACGCTTCTTTGCGGGATAAACTCCACCGAAACGATAATTCTGTCACCCTCCTCCAAATCGGTCAACCGCTTGTAGCGTGATAGGTCTCTCCCGTTTAGCTCGACGGTTATGACAATATCCTTGACCCGTATGTCGTTTGGAATTTTACCGGATAATTCGCTTTTTATCGAGTTCTCGAAGCGTTTTTGGGTGTTTCCGCCGATAGTAGTGACCTGTCCGTCCTCGGATATATACACTGTGTTCGATGAGTTAATCGCCGTTATCAATGCTGTGATTGATAAAATAAGTGATAATGCGATTGCCGCTAACACAATTAAGCGATAGTACCGCATTATCGAAAACTGCGGACGGGAAACTTGCGGCTCGGGCTCGGTAATTTCAATCAGCTCTAACACGCTTATTTCTTCGTTTAATTCTTCAATCAGTTCATCAGTTGATTCGATTATCTCGTTTAATTCAAGTAATTCAGTTTCGGGCATTTGTAAATCTCTCCATTAATTCATAGCCGTTTTCTATATAAATTCCTGTGGATTTTGCGGTTTTTTCCGTGAATGTTGAAACACCGGTTACGGAGGTTTTGTTGTCATATATTAAGAAAGGCACCGGGTCACGGGTGTGGGTTTTCAAAGACAGCGGTGTCGGGTGGTCGGGTGCGATTAATACCCGTAAATGCTCACCATCCATTACTTTTAATACGGGCTTTAACACCAATTCGTCAATCAGCTCAATTGATTTGACTTTGTTGTTCACTTCGCCCCTGTGACCGCATTCGTCGGGAGCTTCGATGTGGATATACGCCAAGTCTGCACCGTTTTCTAAGGCGTTAATCGCCGCATTGGCTTTCCCCGTGAAATTCGTGTCGATATATCCTGTTGCACCGGGGACGTTTATGACCTCCATCCCGGTCAGCTTGCCAATGCCTTTGAGTAAGTCCACTGCACTAATCATGACCGAGCTTAGTCCGAATTTTTCACGGAACAAGGGTAATTCGGCACGTTTACCCTCGCCCCAAAACCACAGACACTTAGAATTATCAAGGAAATATGACTTTTCCATAATTTCGTAAAGAAATTGGTTTTTTTCAATTATTTTGATATAATCGCCTATTCTTTTCCCTGTAATATCGTGTGGGGGGGTCATGTCTAAATCGATTTTACCGTTTTTAATAATTAAGCAATGGCGGTAGCTAATTCCGGGGTAGAACTTTAGTTTTTCACTGCCGAATTCTTGATTGGCGATTTCTATAACCTTAGCGGCTTCAGGTGTGTGAATGTCATTAGCACAATAGCAGTTCATAACTGCATCATGAAAGCTATCTTCCTTTGATAGCGACACTATATTACAGCGGATTGCAACGTCGTCTGCGTCCATTTCTATCCCCATGCTTGCCGCCTCTAAAGGAGAACGCCCCGTGTAACATTCCTCGGGGTTGTAGCCGAGGATTGACAAATTAGCCACATCACTCCCCGGGGGAAGACTGTCGGGTACGCTTTTGACTAATCCCGCTTCGCTTGCACAGGCAAGCCTGTCCATAGTAGGTTTGCTTGCAGCCTCCATCGGCGTTTTCCCGTTTAATTCGTCGCAGGGCAGGTCTGACATTCCGTCACATAATATAACAAGATATTTCATAAATTTATCCTTCGCAGTTAAGTCCGCATTTTGTGCAAGCCTCCCGACAGTTCGGGGTGGTTTGTTCTGAATGAGCCCGCTTGTTTTCCCGAACAAGAAACTCCTCGCTGACTGACATGTCTATGTTCCCCCACGGGAGCGGTTCATTATAATCGTAGCTTCGGCAAGCGTATTCCTCCGGGGTTATGTTGTGTTCCCGGAACGCTTTCTCCCACTTTTCGTAATCGAAATAGTCGTTCCATGCGTCAAGAACACAGCCGTTTTTGAACGCCGAGTGTATCACTTTTCCGAGCCGCCTGTCACCTCTTGCGAATACCGCCTCTAACAGCGACATACTGTAGTCTGAGCGGCTGACCTTTACCTTTCCCGATTTGACCAATGACATGAACAGCTTCTGCCTTTTATCGGCTTGTTCACGGGAAATCATCGGCTCATACTGGAACGGCGTAAACGGTTTAGGTACAAATGTTCCTAATGATATTGAAACAGAAATGCCTTTTCTGGCAACTGAGATTTCTTTATACAAACGCATGATTTTTTCCGTCAGCTTATAAATTGCAATTATATCCTCGTCGGTTTCGGTGGGTAAGCCGAGCATGAAGTACAGCTTAACCGACGAATACCCGCCTGAAAAGGCAATTCGGCAGCCGGTGAGAATGTTTTCCTCTGTGATGTTTTTGTTGATTACGTTGCGTAGTCTTTGTGTTCCCGCCTCTGGTGCGAAGGTCAGTCCGCTTTTACGAATACTTTTAATTCGGCGGAGAACCTCGTCATTAAACTTGTCTATCCTTAATGAGGGGAGTGACAGGTTTATTTTGTTATTGTCGGTGTATTCGGTTAAGTCTTTCAGCAGTTGCTCAATATCGGAATAGTCACTTGTCGATAACGAACACAAGGATACCTCGTCATACCCTGTGCTTTTACATAAGTCCATAGTTTCGTTTAGGATTTTCCCCCTTGGTTTTTCCCGATAGGGGCGACAGGTGAACCCCGCTTGGCAAAAGCGGCAACCCCTTATACAACCCCTTAGAACCTCCGTTACGGCACGGTCATGCACGGTTTCGATAAACGGGACGATGAACTCTTTCGGGTAGAATATATTATCTAAGTCTGCGATTATTCGTTTTTTTGTTGTTTTTGAAATATCGGGGACGTAAATACCGTCGATTAATGCGGCTTTTCCTAAAAAATCCTCACGGTTGTCGCATTTATTATATAAATCGAGCAGTTCAAATGTAACCTCCTCACCCTCACCGATTACGAATAAGTCAATAAAATCGCACAAAGGCTCGGGGTTACAGGCACAGGGGCCTCCTGCGATTATCAGCGGAAAGTCACACCCTCTGTCGGATTTCAACACAGGGATTCCAGCTAAGTCTAACATTGCTAATATGGTTGTGTAGCTTAATTCGTATTGCAGTGTGAAGCCGATTATATCGAAATCCCTAATGGCTTGTCCGCTTTCTAAAGCGTATAGCGGTATATTATGCTCCCGCATTTTCTCCGCCATGTCGGGCAGTGGCATAAACACACGCTCACACCAGTACCCCTCACGTGAATTAATAAGCGAATACAGGATTTTTAACCCTAAGTGTGACATTCCTATATCGTAAATATCCGGGAATGCAAATGCAAATCGCAGACTTATATTCTGAACGTCCTTAACGACGGAATTAACCTCCCCGCCTGTGTATCGTGCGGGTCGCTGAACGCTTAATAGTATTTTTTCAAGGTTTTCAACGCACATAAGCCCTCTTCTTCGCCCTCGTCGTATAGTTTTAACAATTCCGGTATATTTTTGCCTGACATGCTTTGGTTTTTTAGCGGCTTTTGCGGACGGATAATCAACGCTTTCCCTGCCGCTTCTAACTCCTCGCATAACGCCGACTGCCGATTATATATTTCATGACGTTCGAGAATGGCTTGAGCGATTTTCGGGTGCTTTGAATAAAACGATTTCGCTAAGGCCTTCCTCTTAAACGGGGGTTTTATGTAGCCGTGGTTACGGGTAAGCACGATTACATGAAACGTGTTGCCGTCCTCAATTGACTTATCAATCGGGATTGGGTCGAATATTCCGCCGTCGAGCAATAACATGTCATTAATCTTGACCGGCTTTGACAAGAACGGTACAGAGCAAGAAGCACGGGAGGCGGTGAATTTTTCGTCCATTTCCTCTTTTTCAAACCATACTGTTTTTCCGTTAATGCAGTCTGCTGCTCCTGTTAAAAAGCGGACTTCTTGCTCGTCGTATACTTCTTTATCGAAAAAAATGTGGTTTTTCGGAATGGTTTCAAAAATATAGTCATACCCGAAAAGTGAACCGTGTCTTACAAGATTACGGCGGCTGAGGTATTCATGCTTTTTCACATAATTAGTGAGAATGTCACGGTTTCGCCCGTATTGCCCCGACACATATGACAGTGCATTCGCACAGCCCGCCGACACACCGATAATATAAGGAAACATTATCCCTTGTTTCAGAAATGCGTCAAGCACACCCGCACTGAAAAAACCCCGTGTTCCGCCACCCTCTAAAACTAAGGAGAAACCCTGCGGTAGTATATTCGTGCATTTTACGCCTTTTATGACGGGTTGTGTGAAGTTCATAACCTAATCGTAATCCTCGTCTGTTTCTTTTGTACTCACGAACGGGTTTGAGCTTTTGGATTTGCCGAAGATTGCGTCCATCACCCGTTTAGTTTTATGGGAAGCGGGAGCCTCCTCCTCAGTTTTGCCGAATCCGTCTTTCCTGTCCATTCCGGATAATATGCTCGAAAAGTCAATCGCAGGTGCAGGTTCATTAACGGGGGGGAGTGATAACTTCGGTGTTTCAACCGGTTCGGGTTCTTGAACAGGTTCAATATCGGGTAACGCATCATATTTCTTGACGTCATCCGCTTTAATGATTTCACGGATATACGGGTTTTTTAATAAACCGCCCTTCTCGTATTTAGCGGCACGAGTTTCCCTGACTTCCTCCGGTTGTTTCTTGGGCTTGCGTTCGGGGGAGGCAGATTGATATACTTTTACGAAATCCTCGATACGGTCGGAGGATTCCTTGGGTTTGTTGTAGATTTTTACATCATCCGGTTCTTCAATCGGTTCGGTGGGAGGAGGCGGAATTGGAGGAACAGGAGGTGTTTGTGCTTGTGCTTGTTCAAAGCCTGTCGAGTTCCCGATAACGCTTACGCCGGACGGGATAACACCCCTTATTACTCGTGAGGTTATTGGTGGGGTTGTGGGCTGCTGCGGGACATAAGCGGGCATGGGCGGCATTATATAAGGAGTAAATCCCGAGTTTACTGCATTGCTCGAAAACCCGAGTAAGTCGCCTAAGGTTTCTTTTTTGTCCGCTCTTTGGTTTTCTTTTCTTTCGATTTTTTCAAAAACGAACGGTTTGGCGTCTTTGTTATCGGCTTTGCTTTCAGATTGTGTGATAATCGGTTCTTCTTTTTCTTTAAAGAGCAAGGCACGGGCGTTGGACGGGAAGCTGATTGTGCGGGAATATTCCGCAAAGTTTTCAAAATCGTCCATACTTGCCATTCCTGCTACTATATTATCCCGAATAAGAATCATATATCTGTACCAGTCGGAAAAGTCCCTCTGGGTTATATCGACGTTGACCCGCTCTGCCATTTCTTTATAAAGCTGGTCACAGCGTGCGTAAAGAACAGTCGGGTCTGTGAGCAAGGGGCGTTTTACCGCTTCACCGCTCTCACTCATTATATCAAGGCAGGTTCTGCCGTTTTCGACACGTGAGCAACAGTCAAAATCGTAATTCTCATCTCTTACGAAGTATTCTCTGCACCTCGCACATCTTTGAATAACTGCACCACTTTCAATCAGTGCGTCGATTTCGAGGTCTATCACTGCCTTGAAGCTTTCGGGGATATACACCTTTTGCGGGGATACTGAAAAGGATTTTATAATTGTGTTAATAATGCTGTCGGGTTCGTCGGGAATATACGTCTTTATTACCGAAAAGGCGTCCATTGCGTTCTTGTCGGATAAAACAGGGTTGTCACGTTGGTGGGCGGTCAGCTCCTCTGTGTCAAGGAATCTGATGTCTTTAAGGACGTTCCGCATAATTTCACGACTGGTTCCGCTCATAACGAAGGGAGAGTTTGGGGTTCGCATAGCCGAGTATACCTTACTTGAGGTGGCACTACCTACAAAGCCGTAGCCCATTTCGTTAGCGGCAACATTAAATAAAAGGTCGAAATAACCCGCCCGTGCCGAAGCCATCGAGGGTTTCTCCAACCTTTTCCCAAATACGAAATCGGTTTTCTTGATTGCGTATTCTTGAATTTTTAACATATTAACCCATTGGTTAATAGCATTGTTATAACGGTATTCACACAATCGTGAAAAGACGGCTTTTTCAAAGTCGTTTTTACATGATGTGAAGCTGTTCCATAAAGTAGGCGGGTTGATTTCGTTTTGGCGGCAGATGTATTCAATCCAGCAGTCGATGACGATTTTTTCAAAAACGCCGAACATGTTCTTTTCATAATACATGTGGCAGGGGCTGATTGAACCGCGTAAAGCACTCACCTCATCACGGTTGAAGTCGCCTTTCTTGATAGAAATGCGGCACAGGTCAATACAGCGTTCTGTAAAAGCCGTAAAGTCATATTTAATAAACTTCAACAGGTTTTGCGGGTAGGAAAAGGAGTATATTTCGTTTGAGTTTTTCGATGTGATGTTAAGCCGTCGGTGCATTTTATACTCCTTTCTGTTTTTATAGAATTAAATTAATCCGGTTCGGCACGGGTCATCGAGGGGGTGGTTTGGGTCATTTGGGGAGGGGTCACAATTATGGTGGTTTCGTTTCCGGTGAACATATCGCCTTCATCTGCGGCGACAACCTGCCCGTTTTCATCAATGTCTTTTAAATCCCCGTTAATAAGTAGAATATCCTCTTTTTCCCAATTTATGACAGGGTTTTGGTCAACTCTTATGGTTGCCGCCTTTGAGCTGCCCCACACCCATTCACATTTAAGCAGCCACAACTGCTCATCGTTAGAGCCTTCCTTGACTTTATTAATTTTCCAAAAATTCATGTCTAACTCTGCACGTTCCACATAATATACCGCAACACGGTTCTGCTTGGATTCATCGTCGACATACATGACCAATCGAAACTTATTCGGTTCATCGGAATTTCTTTTATCAAGGTTAATGCTTGGATATTCACGCCGCTCGAAATCCATTATTCCGGGTACTTGCTCTAATATTGTGAGGTTTTGCAAAGTTAAATAAACCAATACAGCTAACACGAATACTATCATATATATCGTTCCGAGAATGACCTTGAGCGATTCATTCGCACCGGAAGCGAAGAATATGACAGTTGCGGTTATGAAAGGGGGAATTATCAAGAACCAGTTCCCGAAACCCCATATCACCATTATAAGTATGCACGGGTGCATGAAAAGTGCGACAATTTGGGTCAGCAGGCTTTTCCTTGTGTATATCATCAATATCGCAAAGAGTACGTTGATAAATGAGTATACCACTATTAACAAGGGAAAGTTGTCCGTTGACATAAAGCACGTCAGCGTCAGGTAGGCAACCCAGCCTAAGAAATATCCGTAGCCGAGCGACAACACGGAAAAACCCAGCTTTGTCCATTGGTTACTGAAAAAAGCGTGTATTTTCCCGAAAACAAGACCCACCTTGTTGGTATTTTCTAATTTTTCAATGTTTTCGTTTTTTTCGACAATTTCGACTTTTTTTACATTTTCCATTATGTATCCACCTCAACTTAATATTGTATACTATTCTGTGATAAATGTCAAGTAAAAAAGGGTGGGGTGTCCCACTCTTGACATAAAATGTAAAAAAATGTATAATTATCGTGTCGTTGGCTCTTTCCCGACAGGGAGGAGGTGAGAATGTGGGTTATATCATTTCATTTGTAGTATCGGTAATGGCGAACTTGGTCAGCGACCGAGTAAGCAAGTGGTTAAACCGCCGCAAGCCCAACGATTAGCCCGAAGAAACCGCCGAGAGTTAGCCCTCTCGGCGGTTTCGCTGTTCGCGTGAGAACGTGAACATCATTTCATTTGTAGTTAGATTATAATATATTGCTTGAAATTTGTCAACACTTTTTAACTATTTCTTTTTGAAAATCTCTTCCAACGCTTGATATGGGTCATCGTCATATGGTGTATCGCCCAAGTTTTGCGTGATAAACTGGTCAAGCGGCTTAACCTGCTCAGACTGAACCTCGGTAACAATCGTTTCGCTTTGTGTCGAGAAAATCGAACGCATTTCCTGCTGCGGCTGAGCTTGAGGTGCGTTTCCCGCCATAACAGGCTGTCTGCTGCTTACGGTCTGTTGCTGTGATTGCTGAACCTGCTCTGCCCTTCGCATGAGCGACGGTTCATCCCTGAACGAGGTTGCCACAGCAGTTACAACGATTGTGTCCTTTAACTCGGAATCCATCTTCCAGCCCCACGTCACCTCTACATCTGGGTGAGCAGCCTCTGTTAATTTATTAACCACCAAGTCCACTTCTTGTAGCAATGTGTCCTCTGACATGGCGATATGTACTAATATTTTTCCGGCGTTACTTATAGAAGTTTCAAGCAACGGCGAGTTAATCACCTGTGAAACAGCCTCATCCGCCTTGCTGTCGCCTGTGCCTAAGCCGATTGCGATATGGGCATCACCGGAATTCTGGAGAACTGCTGTTAAGTCGGCGAAGTCTACGTTTACATCGGAAGTTGTGTTCAGCAGTTCGGAAATGCTCTTAACAACCTTATACAAAACCTCGTCAACCATTTCAAACGCCGCTTTTGCGTTAATGGCACGCTCGTTGATTTTCAACAGCTTCTGGTTCGGGATAATAATCAACGCATCGACATGCTTCCGCATTTCTGCAATACCTTTAAGTGCGGTGTTCATTTTCTGCTGGCGTTCAAAATCGAACGGCTTGGTTACTACACCAATTGTGAGGATTTCCATTTCACGTGCAATTTCAGCGATAACAGGAGCTGCCCCTGTTCCGGTGCCGCCGCCCATACCCGCCGAAACGAATACTAATGATGCACCGTCAAGAATTCGCTCAATCTCGTCCCTGTCCTCACGTGCGGATTCACCGCCTACATCGGGGTTGCCGCCCGCACCACGCCCCTTAGTCCGCTTTTTACCGATTTGCAGACGCTGCATAAGCTGCTTGTCCTTACCTCTTAAAGCGGGCACATCGGTATTCACGGCAATGTATTCCACACCCTCAACACCGTTTTTCGCCATGTATTCCAGTGCATTACCGCCGCCACCGCCTATTCCCATTACCTTGATTACTACGTCATATATCGCATCGTCAAGGTTATCGATGTCATCAAATTCGTCAACAAAGCCATCATTATCGTAAATTATTGCCATTTCCCTATAATCCTTCCTTCCAAATTATGCATTAGAATAATTATAGCAAATTTTATTCTGCTTTTCAATACCTTTTTCAAAAAAATATTTATATTTTGTATTTATTTTTGAAAAATGTCAATATATTGTAGGGGGTGACATCTCTGCCACCCCGATTAATGCATGATTACATCGGGTTCGGGTTCGGTAAAATAAACAGGTTCGGGAGTGGTGGTAGGTTCGGGTTCTGTGGTCGGTTCCGGCTCGGTAACAGGTTCGGGTTCTGTGGTCGGCTCCGGTTCGGGTGCTGTGGTAGGTTCTGTAACCGGTTCAGGAGCGGTGGTGGGTTCAGGCTCCGGTGTAACCGGTAAGTCCGGCAGTGCCGGTTCGGGTTCAATGGGAGGAGGAGGTGGGGGCGGGGGCGGAACAAATATAACCTGATTACTTAAATCCGGTTTAAATGACGCTTTACTCGGATTGGAAACCCTTAGCACCCCTGTTTCGTTCGAAGCGATACAGTCGTCAAGCATTTTCCGCAGAATTGCGATTTTCTCGTCAAGCTCGGTGGGAGCACCCAACTTAACCTCTAATCTATTACCACAGAACAGTGTTATGTCAAATCTGTCGGTTACATCAATTTCAGAAACCTCGGTTATACCGTGTTTTTCCATTAAATCGGCAAGGCGGAAAATCAGTTCTGTTTTTTCAACGTCCTCACAGGATATATAGTCACCCTCCTCGGATGAAACCGGTATATATCCGGTGAATATCAAACCCTCGGGGCGTTGGGTGCTTGTTTTGATTATACGGCCTTTTTCGGAGATTTCGAGATACATACCGTCATGAAGTATACTTAATCGTTTATTCCCGCCTTTAACTGTGATTGAAAGTGAGGAGGGGAATTCCTTTTTAATCGTGACACTGTCTAATTGAATAAGCCCGTTCATAATGTTTCTCTCCGCTTCGGAGCGGTCGAAACGCAACAGGTTCACACCGACTTCAATGCTGCCTGCCTCCATAATCTCGTTCACAGAATAGACAGAATCACCGTTGACAACTACGCTCCTTGTGTTAAACAGAACAGTTACGGACAGCACCGACACTGTCAGCACCCCCATTAATGCGAACAGGCAGTAGTGCAGAGCATAGCTTTTTCGCACTTTTTTTGATTGGCGAGGGCTTGTCCGTGTCTGTACCTTCGGTTTAGGGCGGGACACCTGCTTTTGATAGGCGGGGCGTTGCGGGATTGGTTTTTTCGGTTGTTCCTGCCTTTCATAGCGTTCGGCAACGGTGCGACGTTCCACATATTCGGGATTGATAACACGGCTCGGCTGATTATAGGCATCGGGACGTGACGAAGCGGGGGTCTGTCTTTTTACCCCTTGCTTGCGTCTTCTTATTACCGAATTATACTCCGGCATATTTTCACATCCCTTTATGATAATTAATAATTAATAGTTAATAATGAATAATGAGAATATTTAATTCGTCGCAAAGCGACACAACCATTATTAATTATTAATTGTTCATTATTAATTGCGTTTAATGTTTGCATACGCAAAGCTTTATTTAAATTCGTCGCAAAGCGACACAACCATTATTAATT
>WQXO01000017.1 GCA_009784825.1 Oscillospiraceae bacterium | reverse complement strand
GTTCTTTGTTGTCAAGTATTTTCTGCCCGTTGATACAAGCCACACAACCGCAAATCGTCATGCCTTCATCTTTAGCCTTTAACTCAGCTTCAAGAACACCTTTCCAAAAATCGTCGTCGGGGTATGATTTAGCTAATGCAATGGCATCGTCAATAGGGACTATACATTGTTCCAATTTTGTAATTAGGTTGGCAGCCGCTAACTTTCTCACTGAACCATTGCCTTTTGAATCGAGCCAAACCTTCCCGGCTTTAACAAGATTACTGTCACAATAATCCACGTCTATCATTTCTTTGATTAAATCGGTTAATATTTCTTTCATGTTTTATTTCTCCTTATGTTTTATATAATCATATCACAAGTAATAAGACAGCAGTGTGTCATATTCACATTTTATAAATTTCACGCTCTACGATTTGTCGAGCATTCTTAATTATTATGATATAAATCATACTTGAAGTTCAAGCTGATTTATGTTACAATGGCAGAGTAGGCAACTACATAGATTTTATATAATGAGAGGTTGGAATACAATATGGATTTTAATGTATCAGCATTTTTAGCAATACCGGTAATAATATATTTATTATGGCTTGTATATGATTTATCGTATTTTTACCGCCTTATGAAGTTGAACAAGTAGCACTCGGAATGAACATTATAAGCAATAGGTGTAGTAAGATAAATAAAAAACGCACACCGTTTTCAATTTCGGTGTGCGTTTTGCTTATGGCAGCGGACTTTACCACCATCTGAGTTTTTCCGCTAAAACCGCATTCCATTCATCATTGGTATGCCAACCTAAATCTTCAATTGCTGAAGCGTTGCTTACCCAATAATCCTCCTTAGGTATTCTCCCCACACGATAGTTTTCCATTGAATACCATGTTTGACCCATATCATTGTTTTCTTTCATTTCATATTCGGTTATGATATAGAAATACCCGTCCTCCTCGAATTCAATTCTGCAAGCCTCATCCTCTCCATAGTTTCTCTTTGACATAATAGTAATCTCTGTGATTTCCCCCGTGGCAAAATCAAAGAAGAACAATTCGTTTGCAATGGTCATATAGGGTGCGAACCAGTTATCCGATGAACCGTCCCTGCTAAGGAACAACCGCCCGTCACGCTCCTCACCTATGTATATAAATCCGGGCAGATTATCAGCAAGCCGGGTTGTTTCTCCCGTATGCATATTAAATTTGAAAAGAGCTTGGTCTTTTCGTGAATGATAGAAAATCTCATCTGTTATTTGCCAAACATTGGCGGAGAATTCTTCACCTTTTTTCTTTAAAACTATGGTTTTTTCACCGGTAGAGGGGTTTAATGTGGTAATTGTATACTCGGAATTATTGTTATAGTCGGTTATTCCCTGTTGTGTGCGGATTAACGGAGGATAATTCATGTCCATAAAATAGATTTTTCCGTTTGACAAGCCCAGAATATAGGAATAACTATTCTCGTTATACACACCTGCATCCCAAACTATTTCCATAGTTTTATTGATATAATCAATTTCGAGCAAAACAGATGAGCTGGTTGAACCGCCATATTCGTCTACAGGAACCATGTAATACCCGCTCATATATAACTTTCCGTTCATAAGCCAGCACTGGCTTTGCAGTTGATATTCGTCGGGAATTCTGAAATACTCGGTTCTGCCGCTTCCGTCTAATCCGAAGCGGTAGAATGTGTTCTCGCCGTTTAAGGCGTAAACATATTCACCATCCACGAACAGGCAGGGGTTGCCTCCCCTGTAAAATGTACGACCTACACGGAACGTGATATACTCGTCGGGGTTAGTCGGGTCTTCCGGAAGGAAAGCACCGCAATCCTCCGAGTCATGGGGGCAGGTCGGGCGGTTGCATAAAACCATATCTCTCCCCGAAGCCTTGTCTATTATACGAAGAAGAGCGATATTGTTATCGTTATAATCACCTTCAAAAGACGCAATCCATGCCCCGCCTCTGCTTGAATGCGATAAGTCAGGCTGGGGAATATACACATAATACGCACCATGCTCGGTTACCCACATATTAGGGACTTCGAGTGCCTCACCCGAAGCGGCATCGGGAATCATCGTAAGGTTCTCCATATCAGGAGCTTCGGTGTTGTTCGGGGTACCCGAATTCGACGTATTCGTCGAACCCGGTGTACCGGAGGAATCGGCGTCAGACACATCGTCACCCGAACCCCACCCCGAACCTGTCACAGCGGCACGAACCCCTGAACAAGCAGTCAGCGAAAATATAAATATCGCGATTAATATAATTGTTATTACTTTTTTCATAATTAACTCCTTCCGAATTTTTTAGTAACATACCAGCCGCAGCAACCGGTAATTATCAAAAACAGAATAACCTGTGCCGCTTTTAAGAATGACGGTTCAACGATAAGTCCGTTAGCGGTAATCAGTTCTGCAACACTGAACGGGCGAATCATGTCAAGTCCCAGCCGATACATGAATAAAGGAGCTAACAGAACCCCCGCACCCACTAAAGCGGCATAAGCGTTATTTTTCAGCTTAAGTGACAAAGCAAGGACAATCACTGCCACCCCCGCAGTAGCTATTAACCGCATAAACAACATGAATAATACATATGTCCATATCGGGAATATCCCCATGAAAGCGGGGAAACCGCCTAAGTATGCGGGGGGAATACTCGCTAAGGGGGCACCCATTCCCGAATAACCGAAATACCGTCCGATGTAGATTAATTCGGGGAGCGAGGCAATAATGAATGCAATCACTACCAATCCCGCAGACAGCATGAGTTTAAGCTTAACGGTATCACCATGTCCGTGTGGAGAAGCGTTCAGGATTTTATACATTCCCGTCTTATATTCCATTGAGAACAAACCGCACAAGCTGAGAATTATAATCGCACACAGCCATATTCCGCTTGTTAAGCCTGCGTCGGGATTATTCATTCCGAACATCCAAACATAACCCGTATCATAAACGAACTGTGCGTTGTCGGTATTGCGGATATATTGATAACGCTCGTATATTTCATTGAACCCCCACATGCTGTTTACAATTGAATCATATGGGCGGCGTTCCTCAAAGAACAGGTACGGGTCAATCTCACCCATCATATATTCCATGTTCAGCCGATGAAGCTCATTTTGTGCTTCGTCTAATTTCGCTTTTTCCGAGGTTAAATAATCGTGCTTTTCACGTGTTACCGGACCTTGTAAGGAGGTCAGCATATTTTTAATATACTGATGGTCATACCCGAGATAGGGTTCTTGCGTGTTATAAACATTGTACCCTTGTATAATTGCGAACACCGCCAATATAACAACCGCTTTATTTGTGAACGCCAACTTCTTAAATTCATAAAACTTGTATCCTGTGTGAACTCGTGCAGGTAATAACCGGATTTTCTTAAGCTTAAACATATTGAGATTGCTTTCAAAATCCTGCTTTTTCAAATAAGACACACAGATTCCGATAATTAATCCAATGAACACCATGCAGGCGAAAATTGCAAAAACAAGTGCAAGCTTTACAGGGAATCCGAACATATTAAGGTTGAAATAGTCACCGAAAATCACATGCGGACGAATAAGGGAATACAGGTTCAAGAAACGCAGAATATTTAAATCGGAAATAACCGGTACAGCCGAGAGCAGAACATTCACAGCGGCAACAACAACAGTAATAAGCATTAGTAATATCGAGTGGCGGGAATGAATTGCAATCAGCATAACTGTCAATCCGATTAACACCAAGGCTAATGTTTTCAACAGGAGGTTAAGCCCCATAAACCCGATAACCGATATTTGTAAGGTGCTTCCCACGAACATAGGAACTGATTGAACAGACCTAAGAACATCTCCCAAACCGTATGTATATTCCGCAAAGAAAACACTCGAAATAAACACAAGCACACTAACAAAAGTAACACAAACCGTAAGTGCCGCCATCTTCGCTAAAATTGTGTGAATGTGACCTTTCGGTGTTGCCCTGACTATCAGGAATAACCGCTTATCTTTTTCATCAGTAATCAAAGCGATACAAATTGCGATTATCAATAAAAGAATGATTAAATCAGCAGACGGCGAATCGAACAAAATTGAAATTCCCTTATGAACATCATGCTGAATAATAACTCCACGCATATCCTTGAAATCGTCCTGCGTTTTTGCAATATTGCGTGACGAAAACGAATCCGGGTCTGAGCCGAATATCGAAGAACCCAACAGCTTATCCGCCTCATCGTCAATCCTGTCAAGATAAGAGGAATAGGTGTTTTTGGTCAAGTCATATATTATGGACTGGCACAGCATTTTTCTGGCATTGATAACCTGCCACGGAATATCATCGTTCAACCTTTCGCCGAACCGCTCTCTTGCCTCGTCATACTGTGCTTGAAGCTCAGCTATATATTCGGTCATATAATCATCATTTGAAGAAGAAGCCTTGCCCTTGACCCTTATTCCCGTGTCCCGAACATACACGCTTTCGTTCCTGTAGGTTGAAAAACTGTAAAGTGATTCTTTGATAAAATAAGCGTCCATCAGGTCAACTTCATCTTGAAGCCATGCTAACTTTTCCTCTAAATTCATCGGGCGTAATAAATCGTATATTTCCTTGGTTTCTAAATGTGTTATTTCCTCATAAGACGGGCGGTTTATAAACCATAAAGCAAGCACATTTATTGTGAGGGCGGCGATTAACATTCCCCAAAACATCTTTTTAGTTAGAACCTTATACAGTTCATATTTAAATAATCTCATTCTTCAAACACCCTCATATAAACCGATTCCAAATCGTCAGCGTTCATTTTTTCACATAGGTCGGCGGGGCTGCCTTTTTCGACAATCACGCCTTTTTTAAGCAATATCACCTCATCTGCGATGGTTTCTATATCGGAAACTACGTGTGTAGCGATAATTATAATCTTATCCCCCGCCATGGATTTTACGATTTCACGTGTGCGAATTCTCTCCTTCGGGTCAAGCCCGGCGGTAGGTTCATCAAGAATAACTATTTCGGGGTTGCCGATTATCGCAGAGGCTAACAGAATTCTCTGCTTCATACCGCCGGAATATCCCGATAATCTGTCACGCAGCCGGTCAGAAAGATTAACAAGAGCCGCAACTCTTTCAACCTCCTCACGCACTTTATTTTTAGGAATGTCTTTTAACCCCGCTATGTAGCATAGGAAATCCACTCCCCTAAAACCATCGTATAACCCCTGTTGTTGGGGCATATACCCGAGAATTCCCCGATATTCTTTCCCACATTCCTCTATGCGTTTTGCACCCTTCCAAAGGATTTTCCCCTCATCGGCTCTGAGACTTAATGCGAGTATATTCATAAGTGTGGACTTACCCGCACCATTCGGCCCCAAAAGTGCATAAACGCCGTTAATTAAATCAAGGTTAATACCGTTTAACGCTTTATTCTTTCCGTAGGATTTGCTTAAGTTATTAATAACAATCATGGTTTTTATTCCCCCTTTTACAATAATACGAATGGAAACAGGAAAAAGTTTCACCCCGCTCTTTTCTCAGCATAAAGAGCGGGGTGAATATCTGCTCGGCGGGAGTCGAACCCACAGTCCTCAGAGTCGGAGTCTGATGCCCTATCCATTAGGCCACGAGCAGTGACGAACAATTGACAATGTACAATTATCAGAACACGTCGGTCAATTCTCTTTCTAAATCCATTCGGTCACTTTCATGAACCAATACCGATATTTCGTCAATCCCGGTAGTGACAAGAAGCGGGAGGCAGTCGATTTTCTTTAAAACACCGAACAATTTTGCCGCAAATCCGGAATTCTCAATCATATCACGTGATTTCACGGTAATTTTCACATTCCCGCAATTGACCAAAGGAGCTAATGATTTCCCGCCGTCAAACGCATTAATAATGGTTAATAGCTTCGGCATATCATCATCGGCGAACGTGAACCCGAAACTGATTTTATCAGAGGTTGCGGGCGACTGTGCAATCATATCAATATTAATATTCGCATTAGCCGTCTGCTCAAGAACACCGCAAATAAACGAATTCTCATAAGAAGCGGGAACATTGTTAAAAGTTACAATTGACTGGTTCTCGTTAATAATAATATCGGTCATGTTAATCCCCCTGTGTATTATTTAATAAGTCGCTCATATCGTATAAACCGTTTTCTCTCCCTGCCATAAACAAAGCGGCATTAATCGCACCAACCGCAAAAACCTCCCTCGACTGTGCCGAATGGGACAAGGTTATAACCTCGTCATGCCCTGCGAACACAATTTCATGCTCGCCCACAATCGTTCCGCCCCGAACGGCGTGAAGCCCGATTTCGTCCCTCTCACGTGGTTTAAATACGTTATGCCGGTCATAAATATATCGCTTAGGTCGGTCAAACTCATCATTAATTGCTTCAGCTAACATAATCGCAGTCCCCGACGGTGCGTCTTTTTTGCGATTGTGGTGACGCTCGATAATCTCCACATCAAACTGCTCCCCTAAAACCCGAACAGCCCGCCTTGCCAAATCCTGAAGCAGATTAATCCCCAGCGACATATTAAAGGTGAAGAAAATCGGCACCTGCCCCGAAGCAGTTTTAATCTGCTGAATCTCGTCCTCTTTA
This sequence comes from Oscillospiraceae bacterium, assembly GCA_009784825.1. Classification (GTDB taxonomy): domain Bacteria; phylum Bacillota; class Clostridia; order Oscillospirales; family Ruminococcaceae; genus Ruminiclostridium_E. Next base: position 29,520 of record WQXO01000017.1, on the reverse strand, counting down.
TACCCTGTCGTCGCAATAACAAGCGGGATATTCTTCATTTTGCAATAGGTCAATAAATCGGGCGTGGCAGACGAGTGCGAAAAGTCGATAATTACATCGGCTTGTTCACGCATATCGCTTATTTTCGTGTAATACTCACCACCGGAAACATCAATGCCGGCGACTATTTCACAATCACTTCTCTCGGAAACTAACCCTGCGATTACTTTTCCCATTCTGCCGTTTGCACCCGATAACGCTATTTTTGTCATTTTATGTTTTCCTTTATTATATTAACCCTACGCCTTGCATTGCCGATTTCACCTTAGCCTTAGTCGTGTCATCCGCTTCAATCAACGGCAAGCGACACTCACCGACATTTCTGCCCATCATATTCAAAGCCGCTTTCACGGGAATGGGGTTTACGTCAACAAAAAGCGTATTCATTAAGTTGAGATATTTCAATTGAAGCTCAGCAGCTTTTTTGAACTCGCCGCTTAAGCACAACGCCGTAATTTCATGTGCAACATTCGGAATAATATTCCCGCAGGTGCTTATAACACCCTTTCCGCCTAATGACATAATCGGCACAATTTCAGAATCATTCCCGCTATACACGTCTAAGTCATCTCCGCAAGCCGCAATAATTTCCGCAATCGCCGAAATGTTTGAACTCGCTTCCTTTGTGGCAACTATGTTACTAATCTCGGATAATGTTTTATAAGTATCTGTAGAAATTGACATTCCCGTCCGTATGGGGACATTATACAAAACAATGGGAATACTGACACTTTCAGCAATTTCTGTAAAATGCCGAATAAGCCCCTTCTGCGACGTTTTGTTATAATACGGTGTAACCTGCAATAGTGCATCAGCACCGACACGTTCAGCCTCCTTAGAAAGCCAGACGGAATAAGCGGTATCGTTACTGCCCGTCCCCGCAATCACAGGAACACGTTTACTTGTGCGTTCAACACAATACCGCACAAGCTCAACATGCTCCTCATCGGTTAATGTAGAAGCCTCTCCCGTTGTTCCGCAAACGATAACTGCGTCAATTCCCTGTTCAATCTGCCAGTCGATATTTGCCCCGAACACGTCATAATTTATACTGCCGTCAGGGTTCATCGGGGTCACTAATGCTGTCCCCGCCCCTGTGAAAATCGTGTTTTTCATAATCACCTCTCCTTAATCAAAATAACCTTTATCTGCGAACATTTCCGCCATAAGAACCGCACCGCCTGCCGCACCCCTCAACGTATTATGCGACAGCCCGATAAACTTGTAATCGAAAACCTCATCTTCCCTTAACCGCCCTATTGAAACAGCCATACCGTTTTCTAAATCCCTGTGCAGCTTCGCCTGCGGATAATTGTCCTCATTGAAATACGTCAAAAATTTTTTAGGGGCGGAAGGCAGGTTAACTCCCCCAAAATCTTCCCATAATTTCAAAATTTCTTCTTTCGACGGCTTATTATCAGAATCCTTGAATTTCACAAATACCGCCGCCGTATGCCCGTCACTCACAGGAACACGAATACACTGTGCCGTAATTTTAGGCGATTTAGAATTAATAATTTTTGCGGAATAATCCCCCAGGCTTGCGTCCGTAGGCTCTACGGTTCCCCATACCTTAAGCGGCTCCTGCTCGGACTTTTCTTCCTCTCCGCCGATAAACGGGATTATATTATCGACCATTTCAGGCCACGTCTCAAAGTTTTTCCCCGCTCCGGATATAGCTTGATAGGTGCAGACGACCACTTCCTCAATCCCGAATTTCATAAGCGGGTGCAGGGCAGGGACATAGCTCTGAATAGAGCAGTTCGACTTAACCGCAATGAACCCCTTTTTTGTACCTAAACGTTCCCGCTGGAATTTTACGACTTCGGCATGTTCCGGATTAATTTCGGGAATCAGCATTGGAACGTCAGGCGTGTTTCTGTGAGCAGAATTATTCGACATAACGGGAACCTCCGCCTTAGCATACGCTTCCTCAAGTGCCTTAATTTCCTCTTTATTCATGTCCACCGCACAAAAAACAAAATCGACTTTTTTCGCAATTTCATCAACATCGGAAGCGTCCATAATAATCATATCCTTGTATTTTTCGGGAAGGTCAACAGGCATCATCCACCGCTCGCTCACAATATCCGAATAGCTTTTCCCCGCAGAACGAGGCGAAGCCGCAAGCACGGTTACATTAAACCAAGGATGCTCCGCCAACAAAACCGCAAACCTTTGACCCACCATACCCGTTGCACCGATTATTCCTACATCGAATTTTTTCATGTTGCTTTTCATGTTCTGTACCGCCTGTTATAATTAATATATGCTATGTTATCATATTTTACGGGTTATGTCAAGAAAAATGTTGATTTTGTATTTAAAGTGTGCTAATATAATTATATGAAAAAAACCGATTTTTATTATGACCTGCCGGAGGAGCTAATCGCACAGACTCCGATTGAACCACGTGATGCCTCCCGTTTAATGGTATGCCCGTCTGAAGCGGACATAATCCATGACCATTTCTACAATATCGCCGATTATTTAAACACGGGTGATTTATTAATCATGAACGATTCCAAGGTTCTTCCCGCACGACTGCTCACCGAGGACACGGAAATTTTGTTACTTGAACAACAAGGCGAGGAAAGAATACCCACCGAAGGCGGGCAAAACATGCAGTGCCTGTGGGAGTGTATTGGGCGAAAACTCAATAAAGGCAGAATTATCGAATTCCCCGGACTAACCGCACAAGTCATAGAAATCCTACCCGACGCAAACCGCCTTATCAAATTCACTTATGACGGGGATTTTTATGAAATTCTTGAAAAAATCGGGAACATGCCGCTCCCTCCGTATATCACTGAAAAGCTACAAGACAATAACCGGTATAACACTATTTACGCAAATGAAGCAGGCTCGGCGGCAGCACCCACAGCGGGACTTCACTTCACCGAAAGAGTATTCGCTTCACTAAAGGAAAAAGGCATAATCACCGCATACGTAACACTTCACGTAGGACTTGGCACATTCCGCCCCGTAAAAGCAGAATTAGTTTCGGAGCATAAAATGCACAGCGAACGCTATTGGCTCCCTGAAGAAACCGCACAAAAAATCAAAGATTGCAAATCCCGAAATAACCGTGTAATCGCTGTAGGAACAACCGCCTGCCGTGTCTTAGAGTCTGTAGGGGCGACCTGCGGTCGCCCGCAATCCGGAAGTACAGATATATTCATAACACCGGGGTATAATTTCAAAGTAATCGACGGACTTATAACCAACTTCCACCTCCCGGAAAGCACACTGCTAATGCTGATTAGTGCGTTAATGGGGCGTGAGGCGGCATTGTCGGCTTACGAGGAAGCAATAAAAGAGAAATACCGGTTCTTCAGTTTTGGCGACAGTATGGCAATATTATAATGCAGGAGGAAACACAAATGCCTATTCTTACAAAAACACCGCCTATGGGGTGGAATTCTTGGAACACTTTCGGGGATAATATCAACGAAGAGCTCGTCAAAGGTGTCGCCGATGCGTTCATAACACACGGACTAAAGGAGGCGGGGTACGAGTATATCGTAATCGACGACTGCTGGAGCGAAAAATCCCGTGACAATAACGGCAGATTACTCCCCGACAAGAACAAATTCCCGAGTGGCATGAAATCGCTGTCAGACTATATCCATTCTAAGGGGTTGAAATTCGGTATATACTCATGTGTGGGTACGCATACCTGTGCGGGTTTTCCCGGAAGCTTCGAGCATGAATTCATTGACGCGGTTACTTTTGCCGAATGGGGCGTAGATTATCTGAAATACGACTATTGCTACAAACCCCGTTTTGTCGCAGGGGAGGACTTATACAGGCGAATGGCACTTGCACTGCGTAACTGCGGGCGTGACATTGTTCTGAGTGCCTGTAACTGGGGTAACGACGGTGTTCAAAAATGGATAAGAGGCTCAGGGGCACACCTTTACCGCTCATACGGCGACATTCACGACAACTGGAAGTCGATAGAAACCATCATGCTCACCCAGTTAGAGAACGCCTGCTACGGCGGGATTGACTGCTGGAACGACATGGATATGTTGGTAGTGGGAATGGGCGGCAAGGGCGATAACGAAATGGTGACAAGCACAGGCTGCTCCGATACGGAATACCGTTCGCACTTCGCAATCTGGGCGATGATGAACTCGCCGTTAATGCTTGGGTGCGACGTCCGTAACATGACCGACGAAACCAAGGCAATCATAACTAATAAAGACGTAATAGCAATCAATCAAGACGAGGAGGGCAGAGGTCCCTACTGTATCCGCCAATGGAACAACCTCGATAACGTGTTCTCCCTTGTGAAACCGCTGTCGGGCGGCGATTACGCAATTGCGATGATTAATATAAGCGATATAAAATCAGAAATGTCATTGCAATTCTATGACATGGGTTTACCGGCACTCTCGGGAATGGGGTTAGAATTCTACGACTGCGACAAACACGAGAACATCGGTTTATTTGTTGAAAGAGCCTCGATTTACATAGAACCGCACGAATGTCGCATATTCCGCTGTAAAGTTAAACCGGTGTAAAAAAAGGGAGAAATGATGAAATCCAAAACAAAAATTATCTTAGGAATAATCGCTGTTACAGTTGTAATTGCTATATCTGTACCGGTCATATACCACATCTATCAAAGTAACCTGCCCTCTGTCAGTCAGCAGATACGATTACAGGAATACACGCCTTTCAAAGTCGGTACAAGGGCGGCTTATCTGAATGAAGAAAGCACATTAAAACTAACAAGCGACCTCCCCCGGCTTGACGGTGCAACAGCGTTATACCCTGTTTATGCCTCATTCGTGCAAGCGGTCTACCCCGAGGGGGATTACGAAATCGACCACTACTACTCTAAAGATGACTTTTTGGTCAACTGCACCACAACAGGTCACGCCTATACGAATTTGATTAACGGCGAAACCGATATAATATTCGTTGCGGGAATATCCGAGCAACACGCAAAAATGGCAGAGGAAATGGGAATAGAGTTACAATTCACCCCAATCGGGCGGGAGGCGTTCGTATTTTTCGTAAACTCGGATAACCCTGTTAATTCCCTCACAACCGAACAGCTTCAAGGGATATACTCGGGTGAAATCACAAACTGGCGGGAGGTAGGCGGCAAAAACAGAAAAATCATCGCCTATCAAAGGGAAGAGAATTCCGGAAGCCAAACAATGCTGATTAATTTTATGGGAAATACCCCGCTTATGAACCCGCGTACAGGCACTACGATAGGGCCGATGGGCGGAATGATTTATGTAGTCGAGTATAAAAACAACAACAACGCCATTGGGTATTCGTTCCTGTTTTATTCCACCGAAATGGTTCAGTCCGACCAAATAAAACTACTTGAGCTTGACGGAATAGCCCCCACTCGTGAAAACATCGTAAACGAAACCTATCCGCAGACGGGTTACTTCTACGCAGTTTCTGTAATAGGCAACGACAACCCGAACATCGACATTTTTATCGAATGGATTCTCTCGCCGGAGGGTCAGGAGTTGATTGAAAAATCGGGCTACACACCGTTAAATTAATAATTTTCTAATTAGGAGGCAATACTATGACATGTTCAAAATGCGGCATCACTAATGACCCGGGTACTACTTATTGTATCACTTGCGGTTGCAAGCTCGAAGAAACGGTTGAAGCCATTCAACCGGAGGTTCTTGATTACAGGCAGACATACCAACCCGCTTACCAACAGCCCGTCCCCGGAAAAGGCATGGCAATCACATCATTAATAATGGGTATAGTGGGACTTGTTATTATCTTTTTCGGTTTACCTGCAGGAATTACCGGGCTCATTCTCGGTATAATAAGCAAAAAGAAATTAAATAATGCAGATGCCCCCACGGGATTAGCACTCGGCGGAATTATCACAAGCATAGCGGCTATTTTATTTGGCGGCATTTTCACAATTGCCATGATGGTGGCAATTATTCTGCCCATAATGATGAATTATGCGTAGTAATGTAAGTATTTTAAACATTTTTGAAAAAAATAGAAAAAACGCTTGCATTTTCCTTTTGCATGTGATATAATGTCACGGTGTATAGAAATTATTAAACAATATATAAGGAGTTTATCACCATGGAAGCGTTAAAAATTATATCAGAAAGCAGCTTGAAACAGGAACTGCCGAAATTTGAAATAGGCGACACCGTTAAGGTTCACGTAAGGATTACCGAGGGCGAGAAAACTCGTATCCAGATATTCGAGGGAACGGTTATCGCCAAAAAGCACGGCGGCGTAAGCGAAACCTTTACCGTTCGCAGAGTGTCACACGGCGTAGGTGTTGAAAGGGTATTCCCCATTCACAGCCCGTCAGTCACCAAGGTTGAGGTTGTTCGAGCAGGTAAGGTTCGCAGAGCCAAGCTGTATTACCTGCGTGACAGAGTGGGCAAAGCCGCTAAAGTCAAGTCGAAATTCTAAAAATCTTGAAGTAACTGACAATGTCAGTTATTTCTTTGTAGGGGGTTAATCGCATTATGGGGAAATCGGTTAAAAAAAGCGGTTGGTTCTTCCGAGACGCGTTTGAGTGGTTAGAGAGTATTCTTACCGCTCTGTTGGCGATTATTTTAATATTCACGTTTATTATCAGACTTACAAGTGTTGACGGTGATTCCATGTTACCGACTCTTCATGACGAGGATAACCTGTTAGTCACAAACTTTTTCTACACCCCCAAGCATAATGACATTGTCGTGATTTACGCTGACAAGCTTTACGACCACACAAAGGGTGAACACGGCAAACCGATTATCAAGCGTGTAATCGGCATACCGGGGGATAAAATCCGTTTCGACACAGAAAACGGGCGGATTTACCGTAATGACATTCTTTTAGAAATCGGCACAATTGACGGACAGCTTTACGAAGATGGTCATATGATTAACAGCCTCACCATGAGTAGCTACGACCTCAGCTCAACCGTGATTGTACCGGCGGGACACGTCCTTGTACTCGGCGACAACAGGGGTAACTCGGTTGACAGCCGCAACATGAACAGCCATCAATACGTTGGATTGGTTGACGAAAACTTCATAGTCGGCAGGGCGTTTTTCAGAATATCACCCTTTAAAGACCTTGGGTTAGTTTCATGAACAATAACAACGATAATACAGACTTCAATATTCACTGGTATCCCGGACACATGGCGAAAACCCGCCGAATGATTGAAGAAAACTTAAAGCTTGTGGACGTTCTTGCAGAAATCACAGACGCACGAATTCCCGAAGCCGGCAGAAACCCTGTTTTGAACGAAATCGCTCAAAACAAACCGAGAATTCTGCTTTTGAACAAATGCGACTATGCCGACAGCAGCATTACAAAATCATGGATTGACTATTACGCCAAAAACGGCTTAACCGCCGTAGCCTGTGACGCAAGGAGCGGGAGGGGGCTTAAAAACATCGTGCCTCTTCTTGAAAAAACTGCAGGCCCTCGTAAATATGCGGGTGCGGTTCGTGTAATGGTTGCGGGTATCCCGAACGCAGGCAAATCCTCGTTTATCAACCGAATAGCGGGAGGCAGGAAAACCGCAGTAGGCGACCGCCCGGGAGTTACACGGGGCAAGCAATGGATAGCCGTCGGTAAAACAATCGAACTGCTTGATTTACCGGGAATTCTCCCTCCAAAGTTAGACAATCGAGAAACAGCGTTAATGCTCGCCTACACGGGAGCAGTCAGGGACGAGGTCATGGACTCGGTAGCATTAGCCTATTCCCTTGCAGGTTTTCTGAAAGAGCATCACCCCGAAAAACTAAACGAACGATATAAATTAATATCAATGAACAGCGATATTTTAATAAGTGTGGCAAAAGTCAGAGGGATGGTTGTCAAAGGCGGAAATCCCGATATTGAGCGTGCCGCCTCAGCTTTATTAGACGAGTTCAGAGGGGGAAAAATTGGAAAAATTACTATACAGTCCCCTGTTTGAGTTTGATAATCAACTGCGGGAGCAATACGGCACAGTTACAGGGATTGACGAAGCGGGACGGGGCTGCCTATGCGGGGACGTGTTTGCGGCAGCAGTAATCCTCGATAAAAACGTATATATCGAAGGCTTAAATGACAGTAAAAAACTATCCGAAAAAAAGCGTGAAATTTTATACGAAGAAATCATAAACAAGGCAACAGCCTATGCAATAGCTACTGCCTCGGTGGAAGAAATAGAAAGACTTAACATTCTTAACGCCGCACTATTAGCCATGAAACGTGCATACGAACAACTTAATACTAATTCGGGAATTGTTTTAATTGACGGCAACAAAAGCCCTGAACTAAACGCCGAAACCTTAACAGTGGTTCAAGGTGACAGCAAATCCGCTTCAATCGCCGCCGCCTCTATCCTTGCGAAAGTCGCACGTGACAGATACGTAACGGAAACATTGGACAAGCAGTTCCCCGAATACTGCTTGATAAAACATAAAGGCTACGGAACAAAACTGCATTATGAATGCTTGCAAAAACACGGAATAACTCACATTCACCGTAAGTCTTTCCTTAAAAAGATATTATGAGCATTAAAAAAACACGGGGCGATTTTGGTGAAGAGCATGTCTGTACATACTTGGGAAATCACGGGTATGAAATTCTCGCCCGAAATTACCGCAAGCGAACAGGCGAAATTGACATAATCGCAATCAAAGAAAAAACGATTACTTTTGTTGAAGTCAAAACAAGGAAACACGGCTCGTTGACTGCCGGAATAACCGCCGTCAACCCAGAAAAACAACGCAAAATCATTAAAACTGCAGAGCATTTTCTGAAAGAAAACCCACAGCATTATGGGAGAAAAATGCGGTTTGACGCGGCAGAGGTCTATATAACAACCGACGAAACCCCGCAAATAATAGAAATGAATTACTATAACGACGCTTACGACACGAGGTTATTATGAGCTTTTTAAACTACACAAGCACACGCAATCCGTCAATAAACATTTCCGCCGCCGAAGCGATTATAAAAGGCATATCGGCGGAAGGTGGATTATTCGTCCCAACCGAAATCCCAAAGCTGAAAAAATCTGATTTCCTCGCTTTATCTGAAAAAAGCTACAACAGCCGTGCTTATGATGTTTTAAAGCTGTTCTTGGATTTTTCCGAAACCGAACTGCAAAACTGCGTAACCAACGCATACGGTAAAAACTTCGCCGCCTCTGACATAGTCGAAATCGTGAAACTTGGTAGCGGTGCATATATGTTAGAGCTGTGGCACGGGCCGACAGCGGCGTTTAAGGACATGGCGTTGCAGATTCTCCCGCATATGCTCACAACCTCACTTAAAAAATTCGGCGTCGACGGAAAAACCCTAATTCTCGTTGCAACCTCGGGAGACACAGGGAAAGCCGCACTCGACGGGTTTAAGGACATAAACGGGATAAACATCGCCGTGTTCTATCCTGAGGACGGTGTTTCCGATATGCAGAAATTGCAAATGGCGACACAAGAAGGAGCTAATGTCCACGTATTCGCCGTGAAAGGCAATTTCGACGATTGCCAAAACGGCGTAAAGGCGGTTTTCACTAATTCAGAAATCATAGCAAAAGCCGCAGAAAACAACATTTTCTTCTCCAGTGCAAACTCCATTAACTGGGGTCGCCTCTGCCCGCAAATCGTCTACTACATCTCGGCATACTCGGACATGCTCGGTCAAGGGCAGATTGCTAAGGACGAGGAAATCAACATCTGCGTCCCCACAGGCAACTTCGGGAATATTTTAGCGGCATACTACGCTAAGGAGATGGGTGTCCCCGTTAAAAAGCTGATTTGTGCCTCGAATACTAATAATATCCTAACTGATTTTATTAATACCGGAATATACGACCGCAACCGCAAGTTCTACACAACGGTATCCCCATCGATGGACATTCTCATTTCGAGCAACCTCGAAAGGCTTCTGTATCATCTCTCCCCCGAATCAATTAATCAATGGTTCACCGATTTAAGGGAAAAAGGCAGATTTGAGGTTGATGAAACCGTCAAAAACACGCTCCATAATTGGTTTTACGCAGGTTGGTGCAATGAAGATGATACTAAGAGAACCATTAAAGAGGTTTTCGACACATATGACTATCTGATTGACCCGCACACAGCCGTCGGTTATAAGGTCAGTGAAGACTATCGCAGGAAAACAGGCGACAAGTCCGCAACGATTATTGCGTCAACGGCGAACCCCTACAAATTCGGAACTGCTGTATATGAAGCACTCACGGGGAACGACAACCCCGACACGCCCATGAACGAGTTCGCACTCATCACAGAGCTTGAACGCATTTCCGCAAATGCCTGCCCCGAAACACTTACCGCAATTATGAACAAGCCAATCCGTTTTAAAGAAGTGTTCGATAAATCCGAAATCCCCCAAGCCGTCCTTAAAATATTATGAATACACCGCCTCGGGCGAAGTTGTTCGCCATAGCCGATATTCATTTATCCCTCGGGACAGACAAGCCCATGAACATATTCAAAGGCTGGGAAAATCACACCGAACGCCTCGAAGTCGGCTGGAACAGCGTAGTTTCAAAAAGCGACACCGTTGTGATAGCGGGCGATATTTCTTGGGCAATGTCGTTCATACAAGCCAAGGCAGACTTCGATTTTATTAATAACCGGCTTAACGGCTCAAAAATTATAATAAAAGGCAACCACGACTATTGGTGGAACACTTCGGCGAAAATGGATAGCTTCCTCATGGAAAACAGCTTCGACAGTATACGAATTCTGCACAACAACGCATTTCTTGTCAGCGAAACGGCGGTCTGCGGCTCAAGGGGCTGGATAAATGACAATTCACAATTCACAATGCACAATGCACAATTATCTCATGACGTGAAGATTCTTCAGCGGGAGGCGGGGAGGCTGGAGGCGTCCATAACCGATGGAATCGAAAACGGCGGAAAACCAATTGTATTCATGCATTACCCCCCTATTTACGCTGCTGATGAGAACCCCTATATCATCGAAGTCCTAAAAAAATATAAGATTAAGCGGTGTTATTACGGGCATATTCATTCAAGCGGGAGGAGCATGGCGTTCACAGGGGAGAGATACGGGATAAAATTCGCCCTAATCGCCGCAGATTCGGTTAATTTCACACCGGTTTTAATAAAATAAAAATTTCGCTTGAAATATTTTCCTATATGTGCTATAATTATTTCTACGTTATATAAAGAAAGGATTTACAAAAAAATGGAAATCATCTCAAACAACAAAACGGAAATCAACACGGTAGAGGTCGAGTTTAAAATAAACCCGGAGGATTTTGAAGTCGCAGTTCAAGCGGCGTTTTTGAAAAGACGCAAGAACATTGCTGTTCCGGGATTCCGCAAGGGCAAAGCCACCCGTAAAATGATTGAGTCGAACTATGGTGAGGGCGTGTTTTACGAGGACGCTGTAAACGATATTTACAAAACCTCAGTCCCCGGAGTAATCGACGAGCTTAAGCTTGACATAGTCGATGCCCCCGAGGTGGAGGTTCTCTCGGTAGGCAAGGACGAGGGGGTTACATTCAGAGCGGTATTCACCGTTAAACCGGAAGTAACCGTAGGCGACTACAAAGGGATTGAAGTCGAATTAGAACCCAAGGAAATCTCCGACGATGATATTAATGAACAGCTTGACAGAATTCGCTCAGACAATGCGAGGATTTTCGATGTGTCTGACCGTGCCGTCATAAACGGGGATACTGTCACGTTTGATTTCGCAGGGTTCTGCGAGGGTGAGGCGTTCGAGGGCGGCTCAGCGAAAGGCTTCAAGTTAGAAATAGGCAGTGGCAGATTTATACCGGGGTTTGAAGAGCAGATTATTGACAAGAATATAGGCGAGGATTTCGACGTAAACGTCACCTTCCCCGAGGAATACCCGTCAGAGAAAGTAGCCGGCAAGGATGCGACATTCAAATGCAAAATCAGTGAAATCGCCGCAAAACAGCTTGCCGAGCTTGATGATGAGTTTGTCAAGGACATAAGCGAGTTTGACACGCTTGACGAATTAAAGGAAGACATTCGTTCAAAAATCGCCGACAACAATGAAAAACTTCGTGATGCGGACATAGAGCGTGAATTAGCGGAAAAAATCATAGCTTCGTTAGAGGGGGATATTCCGCAGGTTATGTTTGAGGACAGGATTGACGAAATGGTTCGTGACTGGGGCTTCAAATATAATACCAACCCTGCAGACTTCGCTCAACGTAGCGGAATGACTCCGGAAATGTTCAGAGAGGGGTTCCGTGAAACCTCAGAAAAACAAGTTAAGTTCCGTTTAGCCTTAGAGAAAATTGCAGAGCTTGAAAACTTCGCAGTTTCAGAAGAGGAGCTTGAGGCGGAATACGAAAAAATGTCAACCCAATATAAAATGGAGATTGATAAGGTTCGCAATATAATAGCTCCCAACGCCGTCACAAGTGACATAAAAACCGAAAAGGCATTAAAAATGATAAAAGAAAGTGCAAAAGTAACAAACAAGGAGAAAACATGATTTATCAAAACCCGTTAAACTCACTCGTCCCGATAGTTGTGGAGCAAACCGGCAGAGGCGAACGCTCCTACGATATTTACTCACGCCTGTTAAGCGACAGGATTGTAATGCTGCATGAGGACGTCAACCACGTTACCTCAAGCCTAATCGTGGCACAGCTTCTATTCCTCGAAGGGCAGGACCCCGATAAGGACATCTATCTTTATATCAACAGTCCGGGCGGCTCAATAACCGACGGAATGGCTATATTCGACACCATGAGATATATTAAGTGTGATGTTGCGACCATATGTCTGGGAATGGCGGCTTCAATGGGAGCGTTTCTGCTTGCGGCGGGAACCAAGGGAAAACGCAGTGCATTACCCAACAGTGAGGTTATGATTCACCAACCGCTTATTCACGGCGGATTATCGGGACAAGCGAGCGACATTAAAATCCGCTCCGACCATCTGATTAAAACCAAGGAAAAAATGAATGTACTTTTAGCGGAAATGACAGGACAACCGCTTGAAACAATTCAGCGTGATACCGACCGTGACACTTTTATGACTGCCCAACAGGCTATGGACTATGGTATAGTCGATAAAGTAATGGAGAAAAGATAATTATGCTTAGATGCAGCTTCTGCGGGAAAACCGAAAACCAAGTCGAACGTATGCTACAAGGCAAGAACGGCTTCATCTGTAACGATTGTGTGCTGGCTTCTTACCAAATGCTTTACGAACCCGACTTCGACGATTATGAAGACGATGAAGGCTTTTATGATTATAGTAATGCCGAAAACAACTATGCTGTAAACGACGTAAAACGCGGCGAATTCATCAAACCCGCCGACGTTAAGAAAATCCTTGACCGTTATATTATCGGGCAGGAGGAGGCTAAAAGAACCCTATGCGTCTCGGTTTACAATCACTATAAGCGGATTTTCTACAACGAAAAAAGCAACAGCGAGGAAGATGTAGAAATCCAAAAGAGCAATGTCCTTTTATTAGGGCCTACAGGCGTGGGTAAAACCATGTTAGCACAAACACTTGCGAGAATATTACAAGTACCTTTCGCAATTGCAGACGCTACCACGCTTACCCAAGCGGGCTACGTCGGTGAGGACGTGGAGAACGTGCTTTTACGGTTAATCCAAGCCGCAAATTATAACATAGACGATGCCGAGCGGGGTATAATATATATTGACGAAATCGACAAGGTTTCACGCCGCTCCGAGAACACGTCAATCACACGTGACGTAAGCGGTGAGGGTGTCCAGCAGGCACTGCTCAAAATAATCGAGGGAACTGTTTCAAACGTACCTCCCCAAGGCGGACGTAAGCACCCTCATCAGGAATTTATCCAGATTAACACGAGCAATATTCTTTTCATATGCGGGGGAGCGTTTGACGGGATGGAATCAATCATCGCTTCTCGAATAAACTCATCTGCATTAGGTTTTGGAGCAGTGGTTAAGACAGCAAAGGAAAAGTCCGACGATAAAATTCTCCACTGTGCCGCCCCGGAAGACTTAGTGAAATACGGACTAATCCCCGAGCTTGTCGGGCGACTTCCCGTAATCGCAGTTCTCGATGAATTAGACGTGGACGCACTTGTGAAAATCCTTATTGAACCCAAAAACGCCATAGTCAAGCAGTATAAGCACCTGTTCGATTTAGACGATATTGAGTTTGAGGTGGAGGAAGCGGCACTCACAAAAATCGCCGAAAAGACAATTGAGAAAAAAACCGGTGCAAGGGGACTGCGTTCAATCATGGAGAAGCTGCTTGCCGAAATCATGTTCGACGCTCCGGGTGATGAAAGTATTCGGCGGGTCATAATCACAGAAAGCTTTGTCGACGGGAACAGCGAATTATTAATTGAACGCGGTGCAAAAATGAAAGCCGAACCCGTCAAGAAGAAGAAATCCAAGGCAGATAAAGATGCAGGATGACGAACAATTGACAATTGACAGTTGACAATTATTTGAAATTGTGTTATATTATTAAAGTTGCAATACTTATTCACGGCTTAGGGGTTCACCGCCCTATGCTGAGAATATGTAAATAAAAAATAACAAGAGGTGTAAAATGCTACTCAAAGACGAAAAAACAGCGGTAATCGAAGCCAACCGCAAACACGAAAGTGATACCGGCTCACCGGAGGTTCAGATTGCTATTCTCACCAAGAGAATAAACGATTTAACCGAACACTTGAAAATCCACAAGAAAGACCACCACTCAAGACGGGGACTGCTCAAAATGGTCGGTCACAGGCGTAACCTGCTTAACTATCTTATTAAGAAAGACATTGAGCGTTATCGTGCGATTATCGCAAAATTAGGTATCAGAAAATAAAATGTAATAAAGGGCAAGTCGGCTTATAAAGTGCGGCTGCCCTTTTACACATAAGAAGGAGAAACACAAAAGATGTTTGAAAATCACAAAATCTACAAAACTACATTCGCAGGGCGTGAGCTGACAGTAGAAACAGGCAAAACTTGCGAACTGTCGAACGGCTCATGCTGGATTAGATACGGTGAAACCGTAGTAATGGTGAACGTCACCGCAAGTGCAAAACCGAGGGACGGGATTGACTATTTTCCGCTGTCAGTCGATTATGAAGAGCGGTTGTATTCAGTCGGAAAAATCCCGGGCGGTTTCTTAAAGCGTGAGGGCAGACCCAGCGAAAAAGCAGTGCTTTATTCAAGAGTGGTTGACCGTCCTATGCGTCCGTTATTCCCGAGTGACATGCGAAACGACGTGGCACTTGTTATGACAGTTATGGCAGTTGACCCGGATTGCTCACCGGAAATCTTAGGTATGATTGGTGCTTCGATTGCGGTAAGTATTTCCGATATTCCGTGGGACGGGCCAATCGGCGGAATATACGTTGGCTTAATCGACGGGAAAATCGTCCTTATGCCGAACTTAGAGCAACGCACAAAATCTGACCTGCACATGACAGTTGCATCATCAGAAAAGAAAGTCGTCATGATTGAAGCAGGTGCAAATGAAGTCCCCGACGATGTCATTATTGAAGCGATTAACGCAGGTCATGCCGAAATCGTTAACTCGCTCATTCCTTTTATTAAAAAGATTCAAGCAGAAATCGGTAAGCCTAAATTCACATTTGAATCGGTGGACGTGGACAAAGACTTATTTAACGCCATCTCCGACTTCGCAATCGAAAAGGTTCGTTTTGCTTTAGACACCGACGACAAGAACATTCGTGAGGAACGTCTGCAACCCGTTAAGGACGAAATCCACGCAAAATTCTTCAATGAAGAAACGAACAACGCCGCAGAAATTGACGAATGTATTTACAAATTGCAAAAATTCATAGTACGCCGCTGGTTGCTTGACGACGGTAAACGTGTGGACGGTCGTCGGTTAGACGAAATCCGCCCCCTCAACGCAGAGGTAGGACTGTTACCGAGAGTCCACGGTTCAGGTATGTTCACGAGAGGGCAGACACAGGTGCTGACCATAACCACGTTAGGTCCCGTCAGCGACTCTCAAAGAATAGACGGGTTAGACGATGAAGACAGCAAGCGTTACATGCACCACTATAACTTCCCGTCATACTCGGTGGGCGAAGCGAGAATGAGCAGAGGACCGGGACGGCGTGAAATCGGTCACGGTGCATTGGCAGAACGTGCGTTAGAGCCGGTTATCCCCCCGATTGAAGAATTCCCGTATGCCATTCGTTTGGTATCGGAGGTTCTGTCATCTAATGGTTCTACTTCGCAAGGGGCAATCTGCGGTTCTACGTTATCGCTCATGGATGCAGGTGTCCCGATTAAACGCCCTGTAGCGGGCATATCCTGCGGACTGATTACCGAGGGTGACCGCTGGATGACCATGATAGACATACAAGGCGTGGAAGACTTCTTCGGCGATATGGACTTCAAAGTCGGCGGAACGCATGAGGGGATTACCGCCATTCAAATGGACTTAAAAATCGACGGCTTAACCCCCGAAATAATCAAGGAAGCAATCGAAACCACCCGCAAAGCAAGGATTAGTATTCTCGACGATGTAATGCTTAAAACAATTGCGAAACCCCGTGACGAAGTTGCTGAATACGCTCCGAAAATGCTCACAACAAAAGTCCCTGTCGATAAAATTCGTGAAATCATCGGAACAGGCGGCAAGGTTATCCAGAAATTATGTGCCGACTTCGAGGTTAAAATCGACGTTGACGAGGACGGGAACGTATTCGTGTGCGGCTTAGACAAGGCTAAATCGAAAGCATGCGTTGACACTATTGACGCAATCGTAGCAGAGCCGGAAATCGGTGCGATTTACAAGGGTAAGGTTGTGCGAGTGGCAGAGTTCGGTGCATTCGTGGAATTCGCCCCCGGTAAGGACGGCTTGGTGCATATCTCGGAATTAGAAAACCGCCGCGTCGAAAAGGTTGAGGATGTCTGTAACGTCGGTGACGAAATCATCGTAAAGATTGTAAAAATCGACAAAATCGCAGGAAAAATCGGACTGTCACGGAAAGAAGCATTAGCCGATATTGAGAAGAAGAAACAGGAAAAAGCTGAATAACCAAGGAGAGGTATTATGAAATACAGAGTAGATTGTGACCCGTTTCCCGTGTTACTGATTGACTTAGACGATGGCGAATCAATTATGTGTCAGCGGGGCGGAATGTCGTGGATGTCAACCAACCTGCGACTGCAAACCACTACGGGAGGTTTTGATAAAGCAATATCGAAAATGCTGACAAGGGAATCGATGTTCCAGAACATCTATACCTCTGTTGGCGGCAGTGGTGAAATTGCGTTCGGTACCACCCAACCCGGAATGATTTTGCCTATTCAAATATCTGCAACCAACAGCATTGTCGCCCAAAAGTCCTCTTACATGGCTTCGGAATTAGGCGTGGAATTAAGCCTGTTCTTCCAGAAAAGAATAAGAGCGGGGTTTTTCGGCGGTGAGGGGTTCATAATGCAGAAGTTCACCGGTCACGGAATGTTGTTTATTGAAATCGACGGCAGTGTTGTGGAATACACATTAGCCCAAGGCGAATCAAAGTTAGTCAACACAGGCTCACTTGCGGCAATGGAAGCGTCCTGCTCAATTAGTATTGAATCGGTTAAGGGTATAGGCAACAAGCTGTTTTCCGGTGAAGGGTTCTTCCACACTCGTGTAAGCGGGCCGGGAAAAATCTGGTTGCAAACCATGCCGATTAATGTGTTAGCGAGGGCAATTTCGGCACATTCAGTAGGAACAAATTAAATAATAAAAAGTCGGCGGGGTGATGAACCCCGCCGGTTTTGTTTAATTAACAGTTGATTGGTTTTGAAAACCGCTTTTTTCCTTGAAATCTGCCATCCCCTCCGTGGAGGGGTGCCCGTAGGGTGGGGTGGTTTTAGTAAAAGTATGTACATACGCAAATATTATAAAAAGCGAACTACTTTAGAATGAAATACTCCACAATCGACAGCATACCGTCACCGCCGCCCTCAATCTCATGCCTCGGATATGTACCTACCACAGTCCAATTGCGGTCAATACCACCCATTTTCGCCTCGGGCTCAACCCAGCGTTTATTCTCGCTGTCCCATTCAAAAAAGTCAATTCTCTCGCTCGCATTTTGAACATACTTACTCGCCACAACCTCGCCGTTTTCTATAATAATCGAAAAATATGAATCAAAAAACGATGACCTCTCAAAATATTCCTCAATTGCCTCACAAAAATAAGCACTATCAGGTAACGGCGGCTCAAAAACAACTGAAACATCGGATAAAGCTGTTACCTTTCTTTCCTTCACAACAAACTCAAGCTCACCATTATAATTTTCATTTGTTTCATACCCGTTCTCTTTTAAGTAAGATACTGTATATAAAACAGCCATTTCCTTATTCGATGCCGAACTGTTAGCCGATGAAACCCGCCCGAAATTAACACTGTATAACGAATAATTAAGAACAAACACAGCAATTGCAAATAACAAAATAATCGATAAAACAACAGCAATAATTATAACAGTTTTCTTTTCAGCGTTCATAAAGCAAAATTCCCTCTCTTACAATTTTGCGTTCTAATGTAGGGGCGGTCGAACGACGTGCAAAACTATCGACTGTTCCTGCTAAAAGGTCAATCGGCTTATTAACATCTACATCCCACATAGCCTTGTGTGCCTGCCGCATAGCCTCAATAGGGCGTATACCGTCATTGGGAATGACAATATAAAAATCGTAGTCGCTATCCTCGTTCGGTGTGCCGTTGGCATACGAGCCGAAAAGGTATAGTTTTTCGACATCTATAGCAGATAAAATACCATCTTTTATTTTTGTTATATCGGTATTTGTTACCATGTCAAAACCCCACCCTTTCCTCGATATACCCTTTTACCTCTTCTATTTTCATTCTCACCTGCTCCATCGAATCCCGCTCACGCACCGTAACACAACCGTCCTCGACACTGTCAAAGTCATAGGTAACACAGAACGGCGTTCCTATTTCGTCCTGCCTGCGGTATCGTTTACCGATTGCACCTGTCTCGTCGTATTCCACAGGGAAGAACCTGCATAATTCATCATTGACTTTCCAAGCACCCTCCGCTAACTTCTTCGACAACGGCAGAACCGCCGCCTTTACCGGTGCGAGATAAGGGTGCAGCCTCAGAATGTTTCGGGTAGTTCCGTCGGGCAGTGCTTCCTCCTCATAAGCGTCGGTTAATAACGCAAGGAACAACCGCTCCACACCTAAGCTCGGCTCAATTACATAAGGGATAAACTTCTCTTGAGTTTCCGGGTCGAAATACTCTAAGGTCTTGCCCGATTCATTAATGTGCTGTTTCAAGTCATAGTCGGTTCTGTCAGCAATCCCCCACAATTCTCCCCACCCGAAGGGATACAGGAACTCGAAGTCAGTCGTCGCCTTAGAATAAAACGACAATTCATCCTTATCATGGTCACGCAATTTCAAATGCTCTTCCTTTAACCCGATTGACAACAACCAGTTTTTACAGAACTCCTTCCAATAATCGAACCATTCCAAATCCGTCCCCGGTTTACAGAAAAACTCTAATTCCATCTGCTCGAATTCTCTAACACGGAATATGAACTTCCCGGGCGTAACCTCGTTACGGAACGACTTACCCACCTGTGCCACCCCGAACGGGATTTTCTTTCTGCTGGTTCGTTGAATGTTCGCAAAGTTAACGAAAATCCCCTGTGCCGTTTCGGGACGCAGATAAATTTCATCAGCAGTATCCTCGGTAATCCCTTGGAATGTCTTGAACATCAGGTTAAACTTTTTAATATCGGTGAAATCGCATTTCCCGCAATCCGGGCAAGCGATTTTCTTCTCTTTTATATAATCGGTTAATTGCTCGTTAGTCAAACCCACTGTAACAGTACCGTCGAAATCCTCTATCATATTATCCGCACGGTGACGGGTCTTGCAATTCTTACAGGAAATCAGCGGGTCAGAAAACCCCGCTAAATGTCCGGAAGCTACCCACGTCTGCGGGTTCATCAGAATTGCACTGTCCAATCCCACGTTATAGCGGCTCTCCTGCACGAATTTTTTCAGCCACGCCTTTTTTATGTTGTTCTTGAGTTCAACACCGAGAGGGCCGTAGTCCCATGTGTTCGCCAATCCGCCGTAAATCTCACTGCTTTGGTAAATGAACCCCCTGTTCTTGCATAAATCTACGATTGTTTTCATTGATTTTTCTGTGTTAAGCATAATTTTTATTGTTCCTTTTCTTTTATTTTACCAATCATATTTAAAATTTCTAACGATGAACTCCTCCATTGAACGGCTTATTAAATCTATATCAAAATCATAAAAATAGAGATATGCGATGCTGTTTTTTTCATCAGAGGTTGCAATAAAACCGATTTCTTTCGGATAACTGTATTTCACATCATAATAATCGTTGTCCAACACTTTAAAATCGAAACTTTTAATGGAAAACTCATGCTCGGGAATTAAGGGACGCTGTACAAGAACATCACTATCATAAATGGTATACTCATGAATAACTGCATGACTTAAATAATCCTTTTTCTCCAGTTTAGCTTTTTCTTTTATATAAGTTTCCTCATCATATGTCACAACCAAACGAATAGTAAATGATGTAAAAATAAAATATTCAATACGTCTATACTGGTAATTAATATTAATATACTCAGGCAACTCATCAAGCTCGGGGAGCATACCGCTCACTACATAACGCTCTTCCATGCGTTTTTCATAATCGTTCAAATTATTAATTACAGTTGTGCTGAAAAATTTTGAATACACAAACAGTATTGACGCAACCACCACCGATATAATAATCGCTGAAACAAATATACGCTTTCTGTGAATGTATATGCGGTCTCTCAAAAGCATAATTTATTGTTCCTTTTCCGTATTATTTTTCCCGAATCTCTTCTCTGATAATATAATCAAGGGTACTAATGTAATAGCCACAAACCCGCCTGCAAAGCCGTTGTTATACAGGTTCAGACCACCGTTCAGCTCCCCTATAAATATCGCAACCGACACATGCAGAAACCCTGCGAGAATTCCCCATATCCACCCGAACTTACACGCAATCGGAGCGAGTCCCGTAGAAAACAAAATCGACAACGCATTAGCGGGGGTGGTCAGGTCAAAGAAGTTCAGCTGTGCCGCCATAATGCTCCCGATTAAAACAGGAATGGTATTCTTAACGTGTTTCCCCGCAACCGCAAATCCCGCCACAGTGAGAATTCCACCCAGTATAGGTCCGTTAATCGGAAACCCCAGTAAAAGCATGGTACTGGTGGTTATAATGCACATTATTCCGATGTTTATGTAACTGGCACGCCCATGCAAAAGCAGATAATCCTTGTTGTCGTGGTCATGCTCTTTAATAATTCTGAAGAACTTGCCGAAGGCTTTCCTCGGCCCGTCCTTGATAACCCCGAACAAAATCGCCGCAATAGAAATTGCATAAGCGGCAACCGCTAAAAGAAAGGTATATTCTGTGCTCCAATAATTCTCGGGTTGGATTTCAGCCCCCGTAAATTTAATCAAACCCACTGCAAACGTCGCAATAAACCCGCCCGCAATTCCGCTGTTATAAAGGCAATACCCCCTGTGCATTCTCTTAGCCGCCTCCATAAGCTCAGGGAATATGAACCCTACAAAAATCCCGACTAAATAAGCCAAAACCACTCTGTAAATTCTCGACTCTTCACCGGAGAATGCGATTTCACTCACCAACGGCGAAACCGTTGCGGCGAACATCGCCTGCATAATATAATTGCTGAACTTCGCCTTGTGAACCTTTGCGAAAAGCCACACCCCGAAACAAAGGGGAAGTGTATTCACTATATTTTTCCCGAACATCGAAAACCCCATAGTCAAGAACAAAGCGGCGATTATTTTCCCGTTCGGCTGACATTTATTAATAACTAACAACCCTATAAATATCAAAACCGAAACTGCCGAATTCACAAGAGTGGCACTCAATCCCGCCATAGCGATATAGTCAGACACAAGCACACTTCGGGAGGTATTGATGACTACTAAGTTTTTCATGATATTATAGGGAGTATCCATAACAAAAGCTATGACCAAAAACAAAACGCAAATGGACATAATTTTATAATAGTCTATCGGAATTCTAAACTTAGCAGCCTTCTCCATCAATCATCTCCGCTCTTTAATTATTAATGAATAATTAATAATTAATAATGGTTGTGTCTGCTTCGCAGACGGATTTAAATATTCTCATTATTAATTGTTAATTGTTAATTATTAATTAATTAATGGTTGTGTCTGCTTCGCAGACGGATTTAAATATTCTCATTATTAATTATTAATTGTTAATTATTAATTAATTAATGGTTGTGTCTGCTTCGCAGACGGATTTAAATATTCTCATTATTAATTGTTAATTATTAATTATTAATTGTTTTGTCCATTTCATATCATCAGCAATTCTTCCGTATTGAATACCGGTCAGCGTATCGTATAACCTTTGCGAAACATCACCGATTTTCTTATCATTAATGGTAATAACCCGCTCACCCCTTTTCAGAACACCCACAGGGGAAACAACCGCCGCAGTCCCCGTCCCGAATACCTCGTTTAAGACACCCTTGTCATACGCATCGAAAACCTCATCAGCGGACAGTTTTCTCTCGGTGACTTTCATGCCCCACTTACGGCATAACTCAATCACCGACATTCTCGTAATCCCCGGTAATATCGAACCGCTTAATTCCGGGGTAATCACTTCATTGTCGATAATGAAGAACACGTTCATCGCACCGACTTCTTCGATATACTTTCGTTCAACCCCGTCAAGCCATAACACCTGCTCGAACTTTTGAGCCTGTGCCTCCTTTTGCCCTAACAGCGACGCCGCATAATTGCCACCCGCCTTTGCATAACCCATGCCACCTTTTACCGCACGAACATAATTTTCCTCAACATAAATGCTCACAGGGTTAAGCCCCGTTGAATAATACGCTCCCACAGGCGAGGTGAATATAATATAATAATACTTGTTCGACGGGCGAACCCCGATAAACGGGTCAGCGGCGAATATAAACGGTCGAATATAAAGCGACGCTCCCTCCGCCTTAGGAATCCACTCATGGTCAATTTTAATAAGCTCCTCCAACGCCTGTAAAGAATCCTCAACGGGAACTTCCGGAATTACAGAACGCTGTGCCGAAATATTCATTCTTTTGAAGTTTTCTTCAGGGCGGAATAATTGAATCTTATTCTCGGGAGTGCGATAGGCTTTCATACCCTCGAAAATTTCCTGCCCGTAATGCAGAACCATCGCCGCAGGAGATATTGACAAATCAGCGAACGGTTCAATCCTCGGACTATGCCACTGACCCTCATCATATTCCATGACGAACATATGGTCAGAGAAAATCCTCCCGAACCCTAATTGTGTTTCATCAGTCGGTTTTGCTTTTGGTGTAGTTGTCTTGTTAATTGTAATGTTCATTTTTAGTCGTCCTTTCTATTTTAAAACTTCTTTCAAATTTGAAGCGGACAATTCCCCTCCGTGGAGGGGTGCCCGAAGGGCGGGGTGGTTTTGGTAAAGGCATAAATCTACACCCCACTTCTCAAAATTCCAACGTAGCAAAATAATCCTCAGGCGTTTCCGCCCGCCTAATTTGTTTTACCTCGCCGTTTTCGCATAACAGCACCTCCTTAGAACGCAGCTTACCGTTATAATTATACCCCATGCTGAACCCGTGTGCCCCGGTATCGTGAATGATTAACAAATCCCCTATTTCGATTTTCGGTAACATTCTGTCAATCGCAAACTTGTCATTGTTCTCGCATAAACCACCGACAACGTCATACATACTGTCACAAGGCAGATTGTCTTTGCCTGCCACAGTAATATGGTGATATGACTTATACATTGCGGGTCTCATTAAATTAGCGGCACAAGCGTCCACACCGATGTATTCTTTATAAATATGCTTCTCCCGAATAACACGGGTGACAAGGCAGCCGTGCGGTGCTAACATAAACCTGCCCAACTCGGTGAATATCGCAACCTCGCCTAACCCCGCCGGAACAAGAACCTCCTCAAACGCTTCCCTAACCCCTTGACCGATTACCATAATATCATTCGGCGTTTCATCAGGGTGATAATTTATCCCCACCCCCCCCGAAAGGTTGACATAACTCAGCGAAATTCCGGTTTTCTCTTTAATCTCGACAACTACCTCGAACAGCATTTTCGCAAGAACAGGGTAATATTCATTAGTCTTGGTATTACTCGCTAAAAACGCATGAATCCCGAACTTCCTCGCACCCTTGCTTTTTAATAACACATACCCCTCGATAAGCTGTTCTTTCGTAAAGCCATACTTAGCGTCGCCCGGAACGTCCATAACATTGCCGCTCTCGCTTATTTTGAAATCGCCGCCCGGGTTATATCGGCAGAAGATAGTTTGAGGAATACCGCATAATTTATCAAGAATTTCAATATGCGTAAAATCATCGAGGTTTATTATTGCCCCTAATTTATCGGCAAGCAGAAAATCCTCATCAGGTGTCTGGTTCGAGCTGAAGATTACATCATGTCCTTTCGCCCCGACCTTATCGGCCAATAATAACTCGGTATACGACGAACAATCCAACCCGCAACCCTCCTCCATGAGGATTTTCAGTATAGTCGGGTTAGGTGTCGCCTTAACAGCGAAATATTCCCGAAACCCCTTATTCCACTCGAACGCCTTATTCATCAAACGAGCAGTCTCTCTTATCCCTCGTTCATCATAAAGATGATATGGAGTTGGAAATTCGGAAGTTATTTTCTCAAGTTGTTGCTTAGTAACAAATGTTTTCTTTATCATATTTTCTCCTAATTAACAGGAAACCTGTTCGCCTTATATCTAATCATCAAATAAAACTGAACCCACGTCGCCTCATAATACGGTTGGACGAATATCACCCCGATACCAAAAGCCATCACCCCTAATATCCACCACCCGAGGAACGACAAATCCAACACAAACATATTCCATTTTTCGCCGTCGGTCATTTCCTTGCTTAATCTGAGTGCCTCTTTCCAATGCATATTCGGATACTCGCTGAGGATATACGGCACCATTTTATAAGAATAGGACTTCACAATACCCGGAATTATTAATAAAAGCGTCCACAAGAAAACGAACAAATCTCTCAATATCATGGCTTTAACAACAGACATATACCCGTTTCCTTTTACAAATGAAGAAAACAGCGTTTCAAATCTCCGACCGGTTGCGTCCATATAAACGAAATAGCGGCACTTCCCCACTAAAATGGGATTGCTGACAAATGCGGTAACAGCAACAGAAATCGCAGACGTAATCAGGAAGAATAAAAATACCGCTCCGAATACCGCTATAAAAACTGTAATATCCAATAACGTGAGTGAATCAAACGACATACCGCCTTCCGGGGCAATCGGAAACCCCGGAAAACCGATATTTAAACTGCCGCTGCCCCCCATTAAAAGCCCTGCAACAAAACACACCAAAAACGAAAGCCAGTATGATGTGCTTAAATCAGTCTTAGCCGCTTCCTTAAGTTGTCCTATCGTCCACATAAATCATATACCCTTTCTTTTAATATCTATAAATCGTAATACATTTCGTATTCTATCGGCTGCACAATCGTATTATACCTTGCCGCATCCTCACGACGTTTCTTTATCCATATTTCAATCAGCTTTTCGGGGAACACATTACCGGCTTTTAAGAAATCGCAATCCGCCTCTAAAGCGTCCAAAGCCTCGTCAAGAGTGCGAGGCAGCTGTGTAATCTTCGCCTTTTCCTCCTCGGAAATATCGTATAAGTTAAAATCATAAGGTCCAAATCCTTCATCAGAAGGATTAATTTCATTAATAACCCCGTCAATCCCCGCCATCAATATCGCCGAATAAGCGTAATACGGGTTACAGGTTGCGTCGGGATTGCGAAGCTCGAACCGCTTTTTGTCGGGGTCTTTCGCATAAGCGGGAATACGAATAACCGAGCTCCTGTTAGAAGTGGCATATCCAATAGTAACAGGTGCTTCATATCCCGGAACCAACCGCTTATACGAATTGGTGGACGGGTTGGTGAACGCACATAACGCCCGTGCATGCTTTAACAGTCCGCCCATGAACCAATGGGCAAGCTCACTCAACTGCGAATACCCACCCTCGTCATAGAACAAGGGTTCGCCGTTTTTGAACAAATGCATATGAACATGCATACCATTGCCCGCCTCCCCGAACATGGGCTTGGGCATAAACGTGGCAGTTCTCCCCTCACTGACCGCTTGATTTTTCACTAAATACTTGGTCATCATTGTCTTGTCTGCCATTTCACGAAGCCCGCCGAACTCCACCTCAAGCTCAATCTGCCCCGGACCTCCCACCTCATGATGGTGATACTTAACAGCAATCCCCATCTCCTCCATAAGAACAGCAACCCTACTCCTGAACCCGTGAAGCCTGTCAAGGGGAGGTGCGGCGTGATACCCGGACTTCTTCGGAATTTTATAACCGAGGTTAAACTCGCCGTCGCCCATATTCCACTCAGCCTGTTCAACGTCTATTTTAAACTTCACAGAATTAGGCAAGTTTTCATAACTCACATGGTCAAACACATGAAACTCGAATTCAGGGCCAATGCGAAACTCGTCTGCAATTCCGGTAGAAATGAGATATTCCTCAGCATGAACAGCGACGTTTCTGGGGTCTTGGTCGAACCGTTGATTCTCGGGAAGTGCAATCACATAAACGTCACCAATCACAGCCAGCGTAGGAACCTCAGCGAACGGGTCAACATACGCCGTCGATAAATCGGGAATGAACACCATATCACTGCTTTCGACAGGAGCAAATCCATAATTCGACGCATCGAAGCCTATCCCGTCCCACATAAGGCTTTCGTCCAACCTGCCCACAGGAATGGTTAAATGCTTTTGCCGCCCGTTAATATCGAGCATCATAAAATCAACCATTTGAATATCATTTTCTTCACAGAAGATTACAGCCTCGTCCAATGTTTTAAACATATTGCCTCCCGTTTTTGAATATGTAAAATATGGCAGCCGAGGTTGGCTGCCATGATTTTTATTTCTCGGTTTTTGTTTCTTCTTTTGCAGGAGCCGCAGTAGCTTTAGCTACATCGCTTTTCTTAACTGCAGGTTTAGCAGCAGTAGCTTTAGCTGCGTTAGTGCTTTTTTTAGCCGGAGCGGCTTTTTTAGCCGGAGCAGCTTTCTTAGCTGCGGGTGCTTTTTTCTCTGTCGCAGGCTTCTTCAATTTTTTAAGCATGAGAACCGCCTCAACATCACCGTCGAAACCGAGCAATCCCTGCTCAAACGCTTTACCGCCGTCTAACTTACCGGACAGCATTTTCGAGAAAGTGTCGCCGCTTGCATATAATTGTGCATCGTTATCCTTATAGTCATAAGGCTCAACGCTGAACACGCCTTCTTTAAATGCAATATAAAACGAACCCTCTCCCTCGCCTTGAATGTTGCATTGGAGAGCGAAGTCACGGTCAAGCCCGGATGTGTCGGCTTTCATCAATGTTTTTTTGATACCGTCAAATGTTTTTTCGTATGTCATTATTAAATTTTTCCTTTCGGTAATTATTGGATTGTATTATAACACATAAATTCTGTTTTGTCAACATTTTTTATGTAAAATCGGTAAGGGGTGATGTTTCCATCCCCCCTCATAACTGTTTATCTATTTTTTCTTTTCTTCCTTAGCCGCCTTTTGCTTTTCATTAAGCACCGACTTAGACTCACCCTCGATATACAACTCTACTCTGTTTCTGCCGTTTTCCTTAGCCATATAAAGTGCTTCGTCCGCATACTTCTGAGCGTCTTCAAAGCTGACATCGGGGGAAGCCTGTGCAACACCCATACTTGTAGTAATCGGGATAGTGAGGTCTTCAAACACAACAGGAGCAGCTTCGATAATGCCACGGATACGGTCTGCGAACCCAACAGCGTTAGTAGCGTCTGCAACCGATATAAACATGATGAATTCCTCACCACCGTATCGTCCGAAAAGGTCATAAGGACGAACAGTATCTTTAACTCTTGTGGCGATTGTTTTAAGAACAGCGTCACCTGCCGCATGACCATAGGTATCATTGACTAACTTAAACTTATCCAAGTCAAGCATAATGACGAAGGTAGGCTCGTTTTTCTTTCCTGCCAAAACCAAGTGCTTGGGAACAAGCTCCATAAAGCGGCGGCGATTGTAAATTCCGGTAAGCATATCGAAGTTGGCAGAGTTCTCGAACTTTTCGGTAAGCCCGCTCAGCTTCAGAACATCGTCCATGCTTTCCTTCAACTCGTTTGAGAGTTTCAACAAAGCATCACGAGCAATGGCAATTTCGTCCTCGGTATCCTTAGTAATCTCTAAATCAAGTCCGTCGATTTCCTCGAATGTTTTCTTAATATCGAATATAAAATCGTGTGCAGGAACAGCAACATATTTCAGCATTGTTTTTACTAAAGCGATTGTCAGCCCCACAGCCGCAGCCGCAACAATAACAAGAGCGGTGATAAGCACAACAATCTGTGTCTGATTTATACTGCTGTTTCTGTTCCTTGTTAAAACGTCCATTCTACTGCGGAAAACGCCTGCTCTCGATTCGACTTTCTCCTTAGTAACGCAAGAAACTAATATATACTCATCGCTTATTTCAGCGAACGACATGCACACCTCAACCCTTGTCTTATCTGTGGGAGTATCGAAGTTTTCAAACTCTCTTACAGCTGTGCCTCTCGCTCTGTTTCTGTAAATCTCTAAAAATTTCAACCCGATTGCATCATCGATATACCACGCATTTTCATCGGGATAAGCGACAAACTCACCGTTGTGGTTGATGATGAAAGAAAACCGCTTCATATCCTGAGCAAGGTCTTTGTCCGCTTCATCCTCTTCCTCTGCATGTATGTTAAGAACGTCTATAATTGCATCAAGTGTTTCCTCGGGTGAGCCGGTTGATGTTCTGAGAATGTACTTGCATGTTTGTGCCTGCTCTTGGGCAATCATATTCATATAATCCTGTGCTTGTCTGGCTAACAGGGTATCAGCCTCTCTTTTCACAGTGACATTAAACTCATTATTTGTCCGGATATTATCAGCGGTAACTATCTGCATAATCAAAAATGTAGTCAAGTATAACCCTATGGAAAGCAGAACACAAACAGGTATAACCAACATCATTATTTTTTTACGACTGCTGAGTGGTATCAGCTTTTTTAAAAATCCGGTATTGCTGCTGTTTTTCTTTGCCATATCTTTTCTCCAATCATAATCCCGGGCTCTATTATAAATAAATATATTTATACACGATACATAATAGCACATTTTCACAAGCGTGTCAAGGCTGTGTAAATTTAGTGAAGGGTTTTAAACAAACCTTGTGACAAAGATATAATTACGACATGTTTTTTTTTTTTTTTTTTGAAAAATCACCAAAGCGTTTAAACGATTTTTCCACCACCCAGAAAAACCTCGTCTTTATAAAACACCC
>WQXO01000016.1 GCA_009784825.1 Oscillospiraceae bacterium | reverse complement strand
CGACGACGATACTACCAATGGCGGCGACGACGATACTACCAACGGTGGCGACGACGATACTACTAACGGTGGCGACGACGATACTACTAACGGTGGCGACGACGATACTACCAATGGCGGCGATGATGATACTACCAATGGCGGCGATGATGATACTACCAACGGTGGCGACGACGATACTACCAACGGTGGCGACGACGATACTACCAACGGTGGCGACGACGATACTACCAACGGTAGCGACGACGATACTACTAACGGCGGCGACGACGATACTACTAACGGCGATGACGGTGATAACACTACAGACGGCGATGATAATACAGCAAACACAGATACAAATACACCCGCAAATACCGGAACACCCACAGGTAATCCCACCGGAACACCGGATTCACTTGTGAGTGAGAATTCGACAGAAGTTCCCGAATTGTTCTATGAAGATACTCTGTCCACTCCGGTTATTTCAAATGACCCGTCACTTGAAATAGAAAATACTCCCACACCTTTCGCTAACCTTTTCTTCCCGGACGAGAACAACCCCGCTACCGGCGTTATAGCGTTCACAGGTTCTTTTGCAATCGCAGCAGCAGCAACATTAATCAGTTGTGCGGTTAAAAAAAGGAAATAATAAGTTCTATAAGTATAAAAAGCGGTGTCACCCTTAAAAAGTGACACCGTTATTTTATTTACCGAGTTTTTGCAAGCGTTTCGCTTCTTTCTTTTTTTCTTTTGCTTCACGCTTTAATTCT
Source organism: Oscillospiraceae bacterium (assembly GCA_009784825.1). Classification (GTDB taxonomy): domain Bacteria; phylum Bacillota; class Clostridia; order Oscillospirales; family Ruminococcaceae; genus Ruminiclostridium_E. The sequence goes on along the minus strand of WQXO01000016.1, from coordinate 42,805 downwards.
TTTTTCTCTCTTTTTTCAATGTCCCTCGGGGATTCCATAAATCTGCACATCTGCATAAGCGTGTCATATTGTTTATTAAGCTCCCTACGCATGACGATTTTTATGTAGGCTTTCTTGTGACCCGCTTCACCGGAATATAACATTAGAAATCTGAATTGCTTTTCTCCGTAAAGGTGTTCCATCGGGTAATCCCATATGTGCCACTTCCACGGAATGGTTCGTCGTCGGCATAAGTAAGTCTTATGCCCGCTGCAAACAAGGTAAACCATGTCCCTCTTGGCGACGCCGTTCACTCCGCCTAATACAAACGCCTCCTGACACAGCCATAGGTCGGGGAAGTTCTCTTTTATGTATGACGGGGTTTTCTTTATGACTAACGGCACGTCCTGTTTTAGAATAAACATAAACACCGAATTTATAAATGGTGCGACATATATTCTGCGGAAGTAGCGTTCTAAACGGCGGGTAACTCTGTAAAGCAGGAACGCCGATACGACGATTACTCCTCCGATAACCGAGGAAACCATAGGTTCGGTTACGCTTAATACGCCATAGGTGATGACTAATCCGTTTTTTCCGAATTGTAAAAACTGGAATAATCCCGGGAATAGCGAGGATATGGCAATTGCCGCCTCTGCCCCTTTTATCATTACACGGATTACAAAGAAAGTGATAAAGCTGAAAAATGATGTTATGAATGAAATGCCCGTCAGCAACGCTGTTGCCACTGAGTTATCGGGGGTGAGGATTACTGCGGTTTCTGCGGCGAATGAGGTCATTGAAAATAAACTGAGGAAGCTAATCCCGCAGACCGAAACCGCTCCTACAACGTGTTCTGCTTTTGCAATAAATGCGTCTGAGGCAATCTGTGTGCTTAGGGTTGAGCTGAGGAACAGCTTAGTTAAGGCAATGAGCGTGAGGAATATCGCCGCCGGTAAATTGGCAATGGGTAAATCTGTCAGCCTTCTCGAAAGGAACGAGTTGCCTAAGTCGATGACCTCTGCATTCGCCAAGTAGCCTGTAATCGACAAAACAGAAAGGGTGATTGTCGGGTCGATGCTCAGCGAAACTGTTTCCGCAAAGCCTCCCCCCAGCCCGAGTAAGCCGGTTATTCCGGTGAGGTAATCCGCCTCATTAGAACGCAGGGCTATTGTGTCGGCGGATACGCTGTTGATTGCCGAGAATGACATTATGAATGACAGGATTAATAAAATTCCTGCGACTGTTTTGATTAGTCCGAGGTCTTGTTTGTTTTGTTTTTTCATCATGATGTTATACCGTACTTTTTTGTTATGCTACATTGTCCGCATAGTCAATAATAGCAACTTCCTTAATCACATTCTCGAAACGGTCAATAATCGCCTCTAAGCTCTGCATTATATCATCGGCAAAATACACCTCGTCACATTGGGTGCATACGAGAGAGGGGACGTTTTTAATGATGATAACGCAGTTATCAAGCGTGACAGCGTGGGTTTTTAACCTTTGCTCGGTATCACCTTTGCAATAGAAACAAGTCATATTATTTTCCTGCCTTTCTTGTTTTATAATCATCTTCCCATTTATTCAAACTCGGATAATAAGCGGTTATAACGTATATGTTAGTATTTTCGTTAATCCCGCATACTATGTGTAATGGTTTTCCTGTTGTCGATTTTCCGTATATTAAGCAACTCGGAAAAGGGGTGTCATCAGGGTATTGTTCTATTATTTCGCCGTTTTGTATGCAAGCAATCACGTCAATGCGTTTTATTTTACGCCCTCTAAGCCGCAAAGCAACGTGTTCTGTCCAGAAAATCTTGTTAGCTGAAGCAAGTGTTTTATAGTTTTCAATAATCATTAAGCCTTTATACTCCCTATTGTTTATCTAAGTATATTATAAAATACGCATAAAGTCAAGAAAGAGCGGATTGAAAACCCATTGTGTTAATCACTCCTTAACGCTTCTACTGCGTCTCTTTTCGATGCCATTCTCGCCGGTAAATGCCCGCCTAATACTGTTAGTGTGGTTGAGAGTATTAACAGCCCGATTACGTGGAGAATGTTCAATTGTGCAACATCGGGCAGGTTGGTCATGTCCTCGATGATTATATTGGCAGGGAACGTCAGTAAATATGCAATGACCACCCCTAACAGTCCCGAGCATATGCCGATTATAAAAGTTTCTGCGTCAAATACACGGGTTATGTCTTTCTTCCTCGCACCTAAGGCACGAAGTATTCCGATTTCCTTTGTGCGTTCTAAAACAGATACATAGGTGATGATTGCAATCATAATCAAACTCACGATTAGTGAAATTGAGGCGAACGCAATCAAGACAATTGTAATGGCATTGGTGATTTCTGACATGAAGTCTAATAAACCGCCCGCTAAGTCGATATGATGAATCTGCTCGTCCTTGGGTTTGTCGACGTTCCATTCAAGGAGATAGTCCTCAAGTGCATCTTTTTTATCGAAGCTGCCGGGGTATAGTGTTATCGCCGCCGGAACAGCGTTACTGCCTAAGATTAACAGCATTACGTCTTTCGCAATCCTCATTCCTGCGGTGGGAGGGAACACGCTCTCCTCACGCTCTAACTGTGCTTTGACTATGTCGGAGCTTTGTGCGAGGTTTACAACATATTCACATAATTCGTCAGAGTAGACTATTCCGTTGGAGAGCAGGCTTATTCCCGATTCGTCTGTTGAACGGAGAATTCCCACTATTCTTAATGTAACACTCTCTTGGCTGTTCCACATTGCGTCATAGTCGGAGGAGGGAACGTAATACGTCAAGCCGCCGTCAGTCGATACGCCGAGGACCTCATAACCCTCCGGAATGTCGAAACCTTCGGGAATGTCGAAGCCTTCGGGAATATCGAAGCCTTCGGGAATGTCAAAGCCTTCGGGGATGTCAAAGCCTTCGGGAATGTCAAAGCCCTCGGGAATGTCGAAGCCTTCGGGGATTTCGAAACCTTCGGGAATGTCGAAACCCTCGGGAATATCGAAGCCTTCGGGAATATCGAAGCCTTCGGGAATGTCGAAGCCTTCGGGGATGTCGAAGCCTTCGGGGATTTCAAAGCCTTCGGGAATGTCGAAGCCTTCGGGAATATCAAAGCCGCCGAATTCAGTATAATAATCATTATTGTGGATTAGCTTTAATTCAGTGTTTATAATTTCCTCAAATGAGATTATTTCACGGTCGGTGTCGAAACCTAATGAATCAAGCACGCTTTTATTAAGTCTGCCGCTTCTGCCGATTATAAGAACGATGTCGGTGGGTTGACTCGGGTATTCGCCATACAGCAGTTCATAATTACGTTCGAGATAACCCGGTCCTCCGCCTAAGGTCATGGGGTAAGAGGAAAGCCCCATACTGCCCATGCCCATCATGCTGTCGCCGCCTAATTCTCCTCCTCCACCCATCATCATGGATACCAATGTCGGGAATATAATCGGGGCGACTGTGTCACCGTCCCTCCTCAGCACATTCATGGCAACCATGCGTTGGTAGCCGATTGACGAGCATATATTCGGGTCGATGCTTTCGATGTATTGAATGTATTCTGCGGTGAAGTCGTTCTTGTGGTGGGTGTAGTATCTTGAGGGGTCGAAAACACGGATTTCGGTGGGAGGTGTCCCGTCCCTGTCACGCCTGTTCTCGCCTCGTTGGGCTTGGTTAGCCTCCATTTCCTCGTGGTTGAAGTCGGTAATCTCATAGGGAATGATTATCGGGAATTCCGACAGGGCGTTTTCTTGGAATTTGTCAATCTGCATTTGGAAGCCGTTAGAAAGGCTCAGAATTACTGCTATACCGATTATACCGATACTCGAGGCAAACGCTGTCAAAAACGTCCTGCCTTTTTTGGTGAGAATGTTATTACCGGAGAGGTTCAACGCTGTTAAGAATGACATGGCAGTTTTCTTTAAGCTGAACATGTCGGGTTTGTCGCTTTCGACGTGGGGGTTTGAGTCTGCGGCAATCAGCCCGTCCTCGAATCTAATTGTTCGGTCGGCATAGGCTTCGGCTATACTCGCATTATGCGTGACCATGATGACTAAGCGGTCTTTTGAAAGTTCACGAATTAAGTCCATGATTTGGCGGCTGGTGACACTGTCAAGCGCTCCCGTGGGTTCGTCACACAGGAGGATTTCCGGGTCATTCGCAAGGGAGCGGGCGATAGCGACACGCTGCATTTGCCCGCCGGAAAGCTGGTTTGGCTTTTTATGCAGGTGTTCCTCTAAGCCGACTTGTTTCAAAACATCAATGGCACGTCTGCGTTTTTCGGTTTTGTTTACGCCGGAGAGCGTCATTCCGAGTTCGACGTTTGCGACTATGCTTAAGTGAGTTATAAGGTTGTAGCTTTGGAATACGAAGCCTACCGAGTTATTGCGGTAAGCGTCCCAGTCCTTGTCTTTGAAATTAATGGTGTTTTTGCCTTTTATGACCATTTCACCCTCGTCGTAACGGTCTAACCCGCCGATTATGTTAAGGCAGGTGGTTTTCCCCGAGCCACTCGCTCCGAGGATTGCCACGAATTCCTTTTCACGGAACGCTACGCTTATGCCCCTTAATGCTTTGGTGTAGAATTCGCCGACTTTATAGGTTTTTTTGATGTTTTTGAGTTCGAGCATGTTTTATGTATTCTCCCTTAATTTATAGCTTTGCCATATAATAATACTACATCAAATTGGTTTTGTCAAATCAAAAACAATTTTCTTAAATGCATTGACAATGCACATAATATATGTTATAATGTTAGTGCAACCAAGAAAAGTAAAAATGAAAGCAGGTGTGTTATTTATGGCACAAACTAATTTAACTATCCGCATTGATGAGGGAATCAAACAAGAAGCTGAAACACTTTTTAATAATATTGGGCTTAATATGTCTTCTGCTATTAATGTGTTTTTCCGTCAAGCTATCCGTGAGCAGGCTATACCTTTTGAATTAAAACCGTATGATGATTATTACACCGGTGAAAATCTTAAAAAGTTGAAACGCAGCATGGCACAGTCTAATCGAGGGGAAACTATTTCCTTTACTATGTCGGAGCTTGAAGCAATGGAAACGGGCGAAATACCGCAACGTGCCTTGGATTTCTTGAATAAACACAAGGGAGATAATAATAATGCCCCAAATTGAAAATATTATTTTTACTGTTGCGGGATTAGAGGATTATATATATTGGCAGACACAGGACAGGAAAACATTGAATAAAATTAATAAATTAATTAATGATATAATCAGAAACGGACACGAGGGTATAGGACACCCCGAACCCCTTAAACATGATTTGTCGGGGCAATGGAGCAGAACAATTGATGATAAAAACCGATTGACTTATATGATACACGATGATAAGCGAATAGAAATATTCAGTTGTAGGGGTCATTACAGTGATAAATAGTTTTTAATAAATCCCATTTAATCAACCTTAATAACACGGGGTTGATTTTTAGTTTCACACAAAATTTACTCAAGAACACTGGACAAACTGTTTATAATATGATAGAATTATAAAATATTGTGAATTTCTGTCGAGAGGAGTGCAGTGTAATGACTAAGGATTACTCAGAACTCGAAAAATTAATAGATGAGAAGCAGTTCAACCTCTTGCGTGACGGGTTGAGCGAGATTAACCCTGCCGACATGGCGGTTATGTTAGAAGAGCTGCCCATTGAAAAAGGGGTCTTGCTCTTCAGAATTTTGCCTAAGGATATGGCGGCGGAGGTTTTTGCCGAGCTGTATTCCGAGGTTCAGCAAGCTTTAATAGAACGGCTTTCCGCTAAGGAAATCCACAACGTCATAGAAGAGCTGTTCTTAGACGATGCGGTTGATTTTATTGAGGAAATGCCCGCCGCTATCGCAAAAAAGGTATTAGCACATGCTGCACCCGAAACAAGGGAGCAGATTAATCAGATTTTGAAATATCCGGAAAATTCGGCGGGTAGTATTATGACCGTCGAGTATGTCGATTTGAAGCGGCGAATGACAGTTACACAGGCGTTCGACCGAATTCGCAAAACGGGATTGGACAAGGAAACCATATATACTTGTTATGTCACTGATTCTGCACGGGTTTTAAAAGGCGTTGTTTCGGTGAGGAGTCTGCTTTTGTCCGAGCCGGAGCAGGTGATTAATGATATAATGGACACCAACCTCATTTTCTCCCACACCGATTCCGATAGAGAAGAGGTTGTGCGAACCTTCGAGAAGTATGACCTTTTGAGTATTCCCGTTATGGATTCCGAGGATAGGTTAGTCGGGATTATTACCGTTGACGATATTATCGACGTTGTTCAAGAAGAGGCAACGGAGGACTTTGAAAAAATGGCAGCTATGCTCCCCTCAGACAAGCCTTATCTGAAAACGAGCGTTCCGAGGCTGGGGAGAAACAGAATAGTTTGGTTGTTTGTTCTGATGGTGGCGGCAATGGTGACAGGCGGAATCCTTGAATTCTTTGAATCGACATTGGCACAGGTTTCTATATTGATGTTCTTTATTCCCTTGCTTATGGATACGGGCGGTAACTCGGGCAGTCAAAGTGCGACAATGGTCATACGCGGTATGGCGTTGGGGGAAATAACTCCGAGTGATTTTTTCAAGGTCATCTGGAAAGAAATGCGGACAGGATTATTAGTGGGGTCTATTCTTTCGGTTATAAACTTTGTTCGGATATGGCTGACTTATATGAATAATGAGGAATATGGTACGGAGATTTTCAGAATAGCGGCTACAGTAAGTTTGACCCTATTGTTTACGGTTGTTGTTGCGAATGTTGTCGGCGGATTTCTCCCGATTGTTGCAAAGAAAATTAAAATTGACCCCGCTGTTATGGCGGCTCCGCTGATTACCACTATTGTTGACGCATTATCACTGATTGTGTATTTCTCGCTGGCAACGCTCTTGTTACGTGATTTATTGGTGGTGTAAAACAAGATAAAACAAATCCTCCATCAGGTAGACTGATGGAGGATTTGTCTATGATTAATTACCGATTGTCAGCAATAGGCAGAAATTCTATTTTTAACTGCATATCCATTCCCGACGCAAGACGTTTAAGCGTTTTTAGTGATGGGTTAGCTTCGCCTTTTTCGATTTTGCTGATGTCCCCCTGTGCTATTCCTGTTTTTTCTGAAAGTTGTTTTTGTGTAATTCCGGAGCTTTTTCGTGCGTCTATCATTGCTTGAATAATGGTAAATTCAGGCTCAAGTGCATCCCATTCGGCTTTAAACTCGGGGTCTTTCAATTGTTCTGTAAGAAAATCTTTAAACTCGTTCATTTGCTACTCTCCTCTCTGTTTAAGTATTCATCACGATATTGTTTTGCCTTGTTTATTTCTTCGGGTGGGGTTTTATCTGTTTTCTTTATAAATCCATGTGTCAGTATCGCTTTTTTCCCGACAATAAAGAAATATAAAACGCGAGATATATCAGTGCTGACCTTTGCTCTTAACTCGAAAATTCCATCATCTAAATGCTTTGAATACGGTTCTCTGAGGTTGTTTCCGCCGGCTTCCAATAAGGAAATTGTCCATGCCATTTTAGCTCTCATCTTCGGGTCTAAATCCTTTAAAAAGTCTTTAGTGGGTATTGAACCGTCCGGTTTATCATAAAAAATAGCTTTAAATTCAAATTCTTTCATGTGTTCCTCACTTATATCTTAGTTCTATTATATAGTATATTTCCTATATTGTCAACCCCTTTTAATAAAACAAATCCTCCATCAGGTAGTCTGATGGAGGATTTGTCTATTACGGAAAAGTTCTGAGAACTAATTTTTTATTTGGATTTTTACTCTTTCTGAGTTGATTTCGTTAATTGAGAAGATTTTCGATATATTTTTAGAAGCCATTCGGTATAACGCATAATCCTCTGTGAGCGGTGAGAGTTGTTCTGTTGTGATATTGAACACATAACTCTCTTCTGCGTTTATTACGAAATCGGACAAATCATCGCTTCTTTCAAAGCTGACAGGCTTTTCAAAGGTGTATAACTGTTCGGTCAGTCCGCTATCTATATCATAACGGTATACAGCGGTTTCGTTTTTGTCGCTTAAAGCAACCGAGTAGTACACAGCGGTTTTGGACATTGCGAGGATTGCCATATCCTCTTTATTGTTCGCAATCTGCGTTGTTGTTGAAGCAGCTCTGTCTATAATATAAATCGTGTTAGAGTCTCTCCCTCTCAGCCTTATGATAATTTTTTCATTTACATCATCGTAGAACGCAAACATTAATTCGCCGCCTCTGCCGATTATACCGCTTATATCAATCTGCTCAAGCGTGCCTGCTTCACCGTCGGCGAGGAATAACAGCCTGCGTCGGTTATTCTCGTCGCACCCGCTGATTAACAGCGAGTCGCCGCTTAAGGAATAACGCTTCCTGTAGTTGCGGATACCGAATACAGCGTCCTGCCTGAGAACATAGTCGCCGTCCTGCGGTTCGATTGTGTAAAGTGCGATTTCGCCTTTTGTTATTGCGATAAAACTGTAATCATTGATGAAGTCGGCTTCTAAAACACCGTCAATATTCAATTGAATGAACCGGTCATGCGGGACAACAACAGGTGTGTTATCTGAGGTGGGTTCGTCAGTTACAGCGGGCTCGTCAGTTGCGTCGGGCTCGTCGGTTGCGTCGGGTTCGTCAGTTGCGTCGGGTTCGTCGGTTACGACGGGTTCAGTGGTCATGAATTCCACAATATCGTCATACGTTAACGGGACAAAATCCTCTGTGTTTATATCTTCTGTGTCTAATTCAACAAGCAGAATTTCCTCTTGCCGGTTAATCTCCTCAATCAATGTGACGGGAGCGGATATTTTTGCACCGACAATGCGGACGGTTTCATCATTCTTGATTTCGTTGATTTGTGCGGGGTCGGTTATGCAGATGACCTCGTCCTTATAGTCGAGGATATACAACGCTTCGACTACGATGTTTCCGGTGTCCGAAACGTATTCCAATGTGCTTTGCAGTTCATAAAACGTCATCTCGCTGCCGAATGAGAGATACATCGGCTTGTTCCCGATGCTGTGGTTGGACAGCAACAATGCGTCCTGTGCGTTTTGGACACGCTGCTGAGTAGTCACCACTGTTGAATCGGGGTCTGCGATAACGCCGTGTGAACCGTTGTTGCTCCCTAATAAATACGCAAATAATCCTACCGTTAATGCGAGTGCGGCAACGGCGGCAGTCGGAATATACCTCACAAATTTTCGGGTGTTGACAGAATGTAAAGAGGAACGCTTCGACACACGACGCACCTTGTCATTATCGAACGTATACTCTTCCATAAGCTGTTTGTAAAATTCTCGTCTGTCCATAACGTTACCTCCTTTCATGATAATTAATAATGAATAGTGAATAATGAATAATTTTTGTGTCGCCTGCGGCGACGGATTTTAAATATTGAATTTTTTCTTCTGGCGTTCTATGGTTCGGTAGAGCTTGTTCTTTACCGAGGATAGACTCATGTTTAATTCTTGTGCGATTTCATCTAATTTCTTGTCACAGGCGAAATGCAGGTAAAAAATTTTGCCTGTCGCCGCATCCTGTGAGGCAATGTCCTCAAAAATCTGCCGTGCCAATAACTCGTTGCACAATACATCCTCAAGCCTTTTTGAGTTTTTCGACATTTCCGATTCGATAATCGACATTTGTTCGTCGGAGTATTCCGAGAATGAGGAAACACCTGAACGCTTTTTCAGCCCGCCGAAATAGTTCTTGCACTCGAACTTGGCTATATTTATAAGGAATGCTTCCGGGTTTTCTATATCCTTGTGACCTTTTTTGACTATTCTGCGGAAAAACCTCGTGTATATGTTCTGCAGAATGTCCTCAACATCTAATATATTCCCGCACTTGTTTACTACAAATCTGGAAATGTTGGTGCTGGTTTCGGCGTATATACGGTTGAAATAATTATCTAATTCATATTTGCTTGTGCTTTGACCTGTTGTCGAGTCCATATACGCCTCCTTCGTTTAAGTAGTACGGGGAAAGGGGGAAAAAGTTTCAAAACTTGTAAAAAAATTGTTTACTATAATTTTGTGCATATTGCACAAGTTTAAATCGGTAATTTTTTCCAATAATCATATCACGGAGGAAATTATTATGAAAAAATTACTTACTATTGATTTAGCCATGATTATCGGGGCGTTAGTCGCTGTGTCTGTTTCTGCATTTGCAGGTTTCGCCGAGGAGTGTGAGCAGATTTCCGATAATGTATTAAGACTGCATATTATTGCCGAATCTGATTCTGTTGAAGACCAGCAGTTCAAGTATGAGCTGAGGGACTATATCTTAGAAACATTTTCGCCGCAATTAGCCGATTGCAATTCGGTTGAGGCTGCCCGTGCGAGAAGTGTTGAGCTTGTTCATGAAATTCGGGCGGAGGCGAATGGGTTCGCACAGTCTCGAAATTATGACCGTGAGATTGTCGTCGATGTAATTGACATGTATTTCGTTACACGGGTTTATGAAAGTGTTACCATGCCTGCGGGGAATTATGCGGCGTTGCGGATTACCGTCGGTTCGGGCGGGGGTGAGAATTGGTGGTGCGTGATGTTCCCGCCGTTATGCCTGCCCGCTGTTACTGCGAACGACGAAGAAGTGGAAACAATATATTTCGCAGATAATTCCGAAAATGATACACCGAAAATTAAATTCGCTATTTATGAGTTTTTCTCAAGACGGTTTAATCGGAATTAATTGTCCCAGTAGTATTCCCGTTCTTCACGTTGGGGACGTTCCATTAGGGAGGTGAGTGCCTCTTTCGGCTCTAACCCCTCATAGCAAACCTTGTATAACTGTTCAAAAATCGGTAAATCTACGTTTTTTTCTTTAGCGAGCCGAAGTGCAATCCGCACACAGTCATACCCCTCTACCGTTCCGACTTGTGCAATCGCTTCTTGGGCGGGGATTCCTTGTCCGATTAATAACCCTGCTCGGTGGTTTCGTGAGAGCTTTGATGTGCAGGTGACGATTAAATCGCCTACGCCCGCTAATCCTGTGAAGGTCTGCCACTTTGCACCTAACTCTGTTCCGAGCCGCTTAATCTCCGTTAAACCCCTTGTCATCAGTGCGGCAACGGTGTTGTCGCCTAATCCCATTCCCAATGCTATTCCGCAGCAGAGGGCGATGGGGTTTTTTAATGCTCCGCCTAATTCGCTGCCGATTATATCGTCGTTTGCGTATATTCTGAAACGCTTGGTTTGAAGTGTGTTTTGGATATATTCCGCTGAAGCACGATTTAACGAAGCACTCACCACGGTTGTGGGAACGCCCCTACCCACCTCTTCTGCGTGGCAGGGGCCTGTCAGGACGACTACCGAATTATCTGGTAAATTCGCTTGTATGACCTCGGAAAGGCGTTTGCCGGTGCTTTCCTCGAAGCCTTTGCCGACGTTTACGATTACTGTGTCTTTTTGAATGTGTTCGGCGGCTTCACAGGTCACTTCGTATACGAATTTCGACGGGATTGCGAACACAACTATATCCGCTCCTCGCACACAGGTTATGTCGGTGGTGAAGTTAATTCCTGCGGGGACTTGTACGCCCGGGAGCAGTTTTTTATGCTCGCCGTCACGCTTTATCGCTTCGACTTCCTCCGGGAATTTGGTATACGCTGTTACATTGTGACCTGCGTTGTGCCATAATACGCTCAACGCCGTCCCAAACCCGCACCCTAAAATAACGATATTCGCCATAGCTCCTCCAATAATTGTCAATTGTCAACTGTCAATTGTCAATTGTCCGTCATTCGTCCTTTTCCATGAATTTTGCTCGGTCGGTGATTTTTTTCTCGGTTCCTTTGAATAACCGCCGAATATTCGAGCGGTGCATATATACTAATAATAATGCGATTGCCGTTGCAAAAGCAGTGTCGATAATAATGTTAGACTTATTATGAACCAGGCTGCCTATTACATATACGCAGATGGGGTAACAGGTTGCCGCAATTATTGAGCCGATTGAAACGTATTTAGTGATGATTACGAGAAGTATAAAAAGGGACAGCAGAATTATTGCTGAGAGCCAGTCAATCATAAATAAAACCGAAACTGTTACGAGAATGGCTTTCCCGCCCTTGAATTTGTGGTATATCGGGAACATATGCCCGATTACTCCGCATAATGCGGCAACCCACACGAACAGCGTTAAATCACCCTCGATTAAAAAAGGGAAAAGCAGTTTTATAAAAAGGATTGTTATTATGCCTTTCAGCACGTCACCCAATAAAACTGCAATCGCAACCGCTTTTCCTTGGGTACGCAGGGTATTAGTCAGTCCGGGGTTGCCTGAGCCGAACTCCCGAATGTCTTTCCCTGTTTTTAGTTTTGTGGCGATTATCGCAGGGTTAATCCCGCAGATGAGATATGGGATTATTATTGCTATGGCAAGACAGATGTAAAACATATGTTATTCTCCTTATTTTGGATTGCGGCGTGCCATACAGTTATTCGCCGCGTTCTCTGGGTACTATTCTGATTGGGGTCATGGTCAGTCCGAACGATTCTCGGATTTGGTTTTCGATATATCTTTGATAGGAAAAATGGAATAAATCAATCCTGTTGCAAAAAACCACAAATGTCGGGGGGGAGGAGGACGCTTGTGTCATGTAATACAGCTTGAGGCGTTTGCCCCTGTCTGATGGGGGTTGAACCCTTGCAGTGGCGTATGCCAATAAATCGTTCAGCCTGCCTGTGCCTATTCTGGTGGTGTTCTGCTCACGGGTTTGCTTGATTAACTCGAACAGCTTGTCAATTCTTTGACCTGTCAACGCCGATATAAATACGTTCGGGGCGTATGACATGAACGATAATTCTGTCGAAAGCTGTGCGATATATTCGTTCATGGTTTTGTCGGTTTTTTCGATTGTGTCCCACTTGTTCACTGCTATGACTGACGCTTTGCCCTTTTCGTGGGCATAACCCGCTATTTTAGAATCCTGCTCGGTAGCACCCTCGTTTGCGTCAATCATAATTATGCTGACATCAGCACGGTCAACGGCGTTCAACGCCCTGAGGACACTGTAACGCTCGATGCCTTCGTTGATTTTCGATTTACGCCTTAGCCCTGCTGTGTCGATTAACAGGAATTTTTCACCGTCCCTCTCAATTAGGGTGTCAATAGCGTCCCGTGTAGTTCCCGCTATGTCGGAGACAATCACACGTTCATACCCTGCGATTTTATTAACTAATGATGATTTCCCGGAATTGGGCTTGCCGATTATTGCGACTTTTATTATATCATCTTCCTGTTGCAAATCATTGTCGGATATTTCGGGAAGTAATTCCACCACTTTATCAAGTAAGTCGCCTGTTCCGTGACCGTGTATGGCTGATACGGCGTAGGGTTCACCCAGACCTAAGTTATAGAATTCGTAGAAGTCGGGGGAATTATTGCCGGTGCTGTCGCATTTGTTAACACACAGGATTACCGGTTTCCCGCTTTTTAATAAAATGTCTGCCACTTCCTCGTCATTTGCGGTTAAGCCGGAACGAATGTCCGTGACAAGAATTATTACACTTGCACTGTCAATGGCAACCTGTGCCTGTTCCCGCATTTTCGACAGGATTATATCCTTTGAGCGGGGTTCAAGTCCGCCTGTGTCCACTAACTTGAATTCACGCCCGTTCCAGTCGGCTTCCCCGTAAAGACGGTCACGGGTGACTCCGGGGGTATCGTCAACAATTGCTGAACGAGTCCCCGTTATTTTATTAAAAAGGGTTGATTTGCCCACGTTCGGGCGTCCGACGATTGCGACAATGTTGCTCATAATTTTCAATTAAATCCTTGTATTTTTTCAATAATTCTTTTCTTAAATATGCTGAGTAGAGGTTTTTCCGCTCGAATTGTGCTAAACGAGCCGCCGAGGCACTTTCGGAAACATTAAACAGTCGGCTGACCTCATAAATGTCAAGCTTTCGTTTGAGGCGGTTGGATAATTCAAGCAGTATTAATTCGGGCATGAGCAGTTCTGCGGCAAAGCAATGTGCCTCCCGCTCCTCCCGCTCGCCATCCCACCTGTGCCCTAATACAACATGCCCCGCTTCGTGTGCTAATGTCCAGTTAAGGCGATTAGCACAGGAACGGTTTTTCGGGCTGTGGCGGTGAAACGATTGCGGGTGAGGCTCATGGGTGAGGATTATATGAATATCGCCTTTTATGAGTGTACACCCGTCCTTAAACTTTTCCGAGAATAAATCGGGAATACCTGCCGCTTGTGCATAACCCTCGAAAGTGTCAAAGATAACCGTTTTATTAAATTGTAGCTTTGTTACGTCAATCGCAAAGCCGGTAATGTTCTGCTTAATCAGCAGTTCCCGTGCTTTGTTTTCACATTTAGTCATTCTTTATCCCTTTGTTTTTCAAGTAGTTTTCCATTGTGCTGTTAAACACATTTATTAATTCGTCTCTTTCTTTTTCGGGAATTCCCGAAAGGTTTCGTGCTAACAGAATTAATCCTGTGTCGGGACCGAGCAGAAAATCAATCGGAACTGAAAAATATGCTGCCAATTTATGAAGCATTTCGACATCGGGAACACGCTTCTCGGTTTCCCACTTTCCGACTGTTCCCTGTGTGACCCCCATTTTTTGTGCCAGTTCGATTTGGTTTATGCCTTTTTCTGCCCTTAATTGCTTTAGCCTTTGTGCCAACATAAATAAATCTTCCTTTCACGTTTTTTTTATTTTATCACGTTTTGTGGAATATGTCAATATGGAATAATAAATTTTATTGATTATCACGATTTGTGATATTTCATATTGACAAATATCACGCACTGTGATAATATTCCTATACGGAATATGCCGGAAAGGAATAATTTATATGAAGTACATTTGTCCGAATAACCACATCACCCGTGCCCCGCAGTTAAGCATGAACCTGCTCACCAACGACCCTTTTGCGATTTATGACCCGTTTTATTACTGCCCTTATTGCGGTGACTATCCCTTAAAAGAGTATATTAAAGAAGAGGAGAATACATATGAAGATTAAATTACCACCCGACGTTCAGCGGATTTGTGAAGAGGTTATACGGGGTTATGAGCGGCGTAGAGAGGATTATGAGCAAAAGCGGTTGGATATTATATATACTGTTTCGGGGAATAATGTCGAGTTCAGCCCGAATAATAATATTTCTGCTCCGACGCAGGCAAAGGCAGAGCGGTTAGAAAAATTGGAAAACAGCATGAACGTTCGGTTTGTTCGGGCGGTGGAGCAATCGTTAGCGGTTTTGGGGAGTGACCTCCCCCGTGATTCACGAGAGAGGTTACGCACTGCGGTTATACTGAATATCGAGAATAATAAGGAATACCCTTATGAGGTGCTGGGGATTGACGATTTCTCAAGGAGGGAGTTTTATAGGAGGAGAAGCCAGTTAATTCAAGGGGTGGCGATGTATTTGGGGTTGATAGAGTAATTTTACATGGATATTACACAGATTTCTTGTATGGAAAATATTAATGTGATATAATTGTTTTGAATAAATGTTACTATAGAGGGGGGATTCTGTGAGACGGAGGAATTCATCGGCGGCATCTGCCTTGATTATTACCGGTATTATTTTTATGGCTGTCGGAATAGTCGCACCTGTTGTCGCACTCTATCAGGAGCGGCAGTTTATGGAAACTGCAATTGAAACCGAGGACGGGCTGTTCAGCCCCGATAACCCTGATGTCCCGTACATTCAAAATGACAGGGGAGCGATAGCGTTTGCGGTGATTGTTTGCGGCGGGGTAGGGATTGCCATGTTCACGGGGGGAGTTATCAGTACTGTTAATCATGTGAGGACTACAAGGCTCAGAAAACGCCTTGTGTCGGCAGGTTTTTATATAATGGCTGATGTTGTTGAATTGAGAAATCGGAATATAAGAGTAAACGGTATAGCTATATTTGCTCTCAGATGTACCTACAAAGAGGGGTATCGAACTTATGAATTTGTGAGCAAAAAAGCCCCTAATGCTGAGTTATACATAACGACGGATAACAAAATCAAGGTTTGGGTGGACAGGAAGGACTTCACCAAGTATTATATAGATTTTGACAGCTTTCCGGAAAATCCGAGAAGTGAGTTTAACGGTCATTCTGTTATTCATAATGTTTTTAATGAAATTCCGGCTTTTGATAATAAAAAAATAATACAGGCTTCAAATCCGAAAAAAGCAACGAATATCGCAGTTATTGTATTATATATATTCGCAGGTTTAATAATGTTAGCTTTTCCGATAGGTACGATATTCGGTGTGCTGCTTATTTTATTGGCTGTGTATATGCAAAAACAAGGTAAAAAGCGGGCAGAATTAAGAGAACGCATTTTTAACGAGGGGCATTTCATAATGGCAGATGTTATCTCGCTTGAACAGCATATTGATTCGGACGGGGATTTAACAAGTACATATACCGTAAAATGCAGTTATATTGATGAATACGGCACGATGTTCGAGTT
Source organism: Oscillospiraceae bacterium (assembly GCA_009784825.1). Lineage (GTDB taxonomy): Bacteria > Bacillota > Clostridia > Oscillospirales > Ruminococcaceae > Ruminiclostridium_E. Next base: position 26,370 of record WQXO01000016.1, on the reverse strand, counting down.
TATTGACAGGAATGTGACCCCGCACCCCGCTCCTTTTATTACGCCGGAGAATAAAATAAAAATATGGGTTATTTCGGATGATTATTATCAATATGTTTTTGATACGGAAATGCAGATGTTTCATTAAAAAGGAGAAATAAACATGAAAAAAACAATTCTATTAATTGCGGTTGCAGTATTGCTTACAGCTTGCGGCAAAACTGAAATCCCCGAACTGACAACTGCTTCACCGGCTGTGACAGAACCGTTGTTTGAAATAACAGGAACACAATCGGCAACTGCCGCCGAACAGTCAACAACATCACCGACTGTGACAGAACCGCCGTCAGAAATAACAGGAACATATGAAATCATTCAATTCGGCGGGTATAGTTGGTTGGTTCTTGAAAAAAGCGACAGTGCAGCATTAGTTTTAAGCCTTGAAATCATAGAAGAACGAGAGTACCATTTAACTTTGGAAGAAATCACATGGGAACACAGTGCCATACGCCAATACTTAAACGGTGAGTTTTATAATAGCTTTTCTTCGGAAGACCAAAACAGAATTATAAGCACAAACATAGTCAACAACAATAATCCCGAATACGACACGGTGGGCGGAAGCAATACAAACGATAATATTTTCTTGCTCAGTATTGACGAAGCAAACAATTACTTCACAGACGATTCTGCGAGAATCGCCAAAAACGCATATTTTGCAGCTCGTTGGTGGTGGCTTCGGTCGCCCGGCGACTCCGGTTTCTTTGCCGCTTTTGTCAACTACAGCGGTGGCGTCAATGTGGGTGGTAGTATTGTCGACGACGGTGGCGGCGTTCGCCCCGCTATGTGGATAAATCTTTAAATCTAATATGCTGTTAGGTAACCGAGGAGACGCTTTTATAAGCGTCTTTCTCTTTTATAAAAATATATATTTAAAAACAGCCTTTTTCCATTGATATTTATATCATAATATGTTATAATTGATTATTCATAAAGTCAAGCAGACGAAAAAGGTGATTAATTGGTTAAAGATATGACAAAGGGCAAGCCTGTTCCGATTATTATTCGGTTTTGTGTGCCTGTCCTCCTCGGAAGCCTGTTTCAGCAGGTATATAACATAACTGACGCCATTATTGTCGGCAGGTTCATCGGCATGGACGAGATGGGTGCGATTTTCTCGACGGGTGCGATTAACTTTCTTGTCATCGGCTTTGTGCTGGGGTTGACTGCGGGGTTCAGTATCCCGATTGCACAGGCGTTCGGGGCGGGTGATGTTTCGGAAATGCGGAAACGAGTCGCCAACGCTTTTTACCTTTGTGCGATGTTTGCAGTGGTTTTGACCACGCTTACAATGGTGTTCACCCGACCGCTCCTTAAGCTTATGGAAACGCCGACGGAAACCTTCGACCACGCCTTCGACTACATAATTGTGCTTTTCGGCGGAATAACCGTTATTATTCTGTATAATATTTTTGCGGGACTTCTGAGAGCTTTGGGGGACAGCAAGACCCCATTGTATTTTCTCATTATTTCCTGTGTGCTTAATATAATTCTTGATTTGGTGTTTATTATCGTTCTCGAAATGGGGACAATGGGTGTGGGCTTTGCAACGGTTATTGCACAGACAGTGTCGGCGGCTTTATGTGCTGTGTATATCAGAATTAATTATCCTGTTTTGAGATTTAAAAAAGGTGAAACCGCTTTTTCAAAGGAACGCTGCGGGAAATTATTAATCAACGGTGTGCCTATGGCGTTGCAGTTTTCGATAACGGCAGTCGGCAGTATAATTCTGCAAAGAGCGGTAAATATGCTCGGAGTTGTGGCTGTTTCTGCTGTGGGAATGTCCTCACGCATACAAGTCCTTATGATGCAGCCTATGGAGGCACTCGGAATAACCATGGCGACGTTCTGTGCCCAGAACCTGGGGGCGGGTAAGCTCCATCGAATAAAGTCGGGGATTAAGTCGGGGCTGCTGATGGTGTCGGGGTATAGCGTGATTGCCGGATTAGTCGTGATATTCTTGGGCAGATATATTGCGATTGCGTTTGTTGGTTCTGACGCTCCGAATTTAGATGAAGCACTTGTATATTTAAACCGGTTCTTGTTAGTAAACGGCTCGTTATACTGTGTTTTGGGCGTGTTGTTTATTCTGAGGAATTCGGTGCAGGGGTTGGGGTATAGCTTGGTAACGGTTCTCGCCGGGGTGAGCGAGTTAATCGCAAGAGCGGTTATTGCTTGGGTGTTTGTCCCGAGGTTCGGGTTTGATGCAATCGCCTTTGCTAACCCCATTGCGTGGTTCTTAGCCGATGTTATGCTTATTATTATATTCGTTGTTATGATGAAAAGGCTGTCGAAAATCCCCCGAAGAGATTTTAAAGAAGCAATCAGGAAAAAACGGTGAGTGAAGATGAAAAAATGGATTGTTAAAAAAACCGACCGCAGTTTCCTGAATGATTGTGCATTTTATGACCCGTTCTTGTTGAAGGATATGGATAAAGCGGTTGAGCTTATTCGGCAAACGCTGACACGGGGCGGGAAAATCACTGTTTACGGAGATTATGACTGTGACGGAATAACCGCAACGGTTATGCTTTATGAATACCTCATCGCTTCCGGCGGGGAGGCAGACTGGTACATTCCGTCACGAGAAGAGGGGTATGGGCTGAACCCCGAGGTTATAGAGCTGCTCGCCCGTAACGGTACAGAGTTAATCATCACTGTCGATAACGGTGTCACCGCTGTTAAAGAAGCGTTGTTAATCAAAGAAAAAGGCATTGATTTAATAATCACTGACCACCATACGCCGCTTGATGAATTACCCGAAGCATATGCGATTATTAACCCCAAGCAAGGTGACTGTGATTATCCGTTCAGGGAATTAGCCGGGTGCGGAGTGGTTTTGAAGTTAATCTGTGCTTTGGAAAACAGCGATATTCAAAGTGTGATTGAACAGTATGGCGATTTAGCCGCAATCGGTACAATCGGTGATATTGTTCCGCTTGTCGATGAGAACCGCCTCATAGTTTCCGCAGGGTTGGAGGGTATGGAATGTTCTGAAAACCTCGGACTGTACTGCCTTATGAAGCAGGCGGGGTTGATTGAAAAAGAGGGGAAGTCGATTGATTCGACTACTGTGGCGTATATAATCTGTCCGAGGATTAATGCGGCGGGCAGGTTTTCACACCCGAAAAAGGCGGCAGAGTTATTATTATGTGAGAACACCGAGGTAGCTTTGTCTAAGGCAACCGAGTTAAATGTGCTGAATTCACAACGCTCGGAGGAAGAGGCGAAAATAATCGCCGAGATAGAAGCCTTATTATTAAACGAGCGGGAGTTATTAAATCAGCGGGTGCTGGTGTTATGCGGGGAGAACTGGCACCACGGGATTATCGGGATTATCGCTTCAAAAATGATGAACCGTTTCGGGAAGCCCTGTGTTGTTATTTCATACAGCAGTGATGACAGTATTGCGGCGAAAGGCAGCTGCAGGAGCGTTAAAGGTTTTTCGGTGCATGAAATGCTTAAGTTTTGCGGGGATTTATTGACCCGTTTCGGCGGTCATGCGGGTGCGGGGGGGTTGTCGGTATTAAACGAGAACATCAATGAATTAAAACAGCGGATTTATAAATTTGCTGAAATAAACCATGATGTTATGCCGGTGATTGAAATTGTCGCAGAGGAACCGCCATTACCCTGTGATATAACTATTGAGAAAATCGAAGAAACCGAAGCGTTTCAACCGTTCGGTGAGGGGAACCCCGCCCTTGTGTATTATTTGCCCGATTGTGTGATAAAGCACAAACGTCCGTTAAAAGAGGGTAGGTATACGGCGTTTCGGGTTGATTACAAGGGTATGGAATTTAAAATACTTGATTTTTCGCCCAGACCTTACGTTGATTTTTGGTATAGTGTGGGTGATTATGTCGATTTAATTGTGACGTTCGGGGTCAGCGAGTATAATGGTGTTACCGAGGTTAGTCTGAAAATGTTGGATATGAGGCTGTCTAAGATTAATCAGGAGCGTTATTTCGCCGCACGGGACGCTTATGAGCGGATTAAACGAAACGAGGAAATTGACAAAGCCTTACTCACACGAATTATTCCCGATGATGTGGTTATGAAAAAAGCGTATGACATTATTAAGAAATCGTTCTGCCTTGACGAAATTATTCAAAAGGGCATGGTTTTCGGTATTAATTACTGTATGATGAGAATAATCATTGATGTGTTCAGTGAAATGGGGTTGGTTGAGTTTAACCCTGTTAGCGGTGATGTGAAATTAAGCGAGAATATAAAGAAAATCGACTTGTCTGAATCGGCAATTTTGGAAGAACTGAAAAAGAAGATTTAGGTGTTTTTATGAACTATACTCTTGATGGTTTTTTGGAAAAAGTGGCACAAAGCGAAAAAAACTATGACATCAGCAGAATCACCTCAGCCTACGAAATGGCGGACGCTGCCCATGAGGGGCAGAAACGCAATTCCGGTGAGGCGTATATTTCGCACCCGTTTGAGGTGGCGTTAATCCTTCTTGAAATGTGCATGGATACCGAAACAATTATGGCGGCGTTGTTGCATGATGTGGTTGAGGATACTGATATTAAGCTTGATATTATTCGTAAAAAATTCGGTGAAGATGTCGCAACATTAGTAGACGGGGTTACGAAAATCAGCAATGTAACCCTTAACACATCTAAGGAAGAAGAGGAAGCGGAAAACATTCGCAAGGTTTTGATAGCGATGTCGAATGATATTCGTGTAATCGTTATCAAATTAGCTGACCGAATTCACAATATACGAACTCTGGAACACAACGCTCCCGAGAAACAGAAGATTTTTGCGTTGGAAACCATGAGCTTCTATTCGCCGATTGCACACCGACTCGGAATGGCACGCATTAAGGAAGAATTGGAGGATACCTCGTTAAGGTATCTTGACCCGTATGCATTTCGGGAAATTGTTAATAAGTTAGCACTCCATAAGGAGGCGAGAGATGAGTTTATCGAGAGAATAAAGGAAAGAATTATTGCCCGTGTGTCAGATATGGAACCCCCTCCTGTGATTGAGGGGCGTGTTAAAGGGATTTACAGCCTTTATAAAAAAGAGTTTGTCGACGGGAAAAGCTTTGATGAGATTTATGATTTATACGCTGTTCGGATTATCGTGCAGTCGGATATTGATTGTTATAACGTGCTTGGGGTAATCCATGATATGTTTACGCCCATTCCCTATCGGTTTAAGGATTATATAGCGACGCCTAAGGCGAACCGCTATCAGTCCCTGCATACCACGGTTTTAGGGAGAGAGGGTGTGCCTTTTGAGGTGCAAATCCGCACCGAGGATATGCACAATACCGCACAGCTCGGTGTTGCTGCACACTGGAAATATAAGTCCGGATTAAACATTAGGACGACGGCAGGCGAACGCTTCGACTGGATTAGACAGCTGCTTGAGCAGCAGCAGGAGGCGGACGATGTTGAGCAGTTCGCTGAGGCGATTAAAATTGGGTTAGCACCCGATGAGGTGTATATGTTCACGCCGAGGGGGGACGTTATTAATCTGCCGGCGGGTTCTACAGCGTTAGACTTCGCTTATGCCATTCATACGCAGGTGGGTCACAAGATGACAGGGGTTAAGGTCGACGGGCGAATGGTCAGCTTTGACCATAGATTGAAAACCGGCGATATTGTAGAAATAAAGACCACTAATTCTGAAAGCTACGGACCTAATATTTCTTGGTTGGAATATGTGAAAACTACCGAGGCTAAAGGGAAAATCCGAAGCTGGCTGAAAAAGGAAAAACGTGAGGAAAGTATAGAGGAAGGGCAGAAGCTTGTTAAAAGTGAGCTTAAAGCACAGCGGATTGTTTTACATGAAGAGGGTGTGCTGTGGGACTTAGCCGAGAAGCACCGTTTCAAGTCCCTTGATGATTTATATGCGGCAATCGGGACGGGTGGGGTGGAAAAACCGAAGATGTCTTACTGGATTAAAGAATTCTTCAAGCCCGAAATTCCCGAGCAGTCTGCCCACGGTAAGGAAAAGAGACACCCCCGTTCGGTTATTGTTGAAGGGATTGAGGATTGCCTTATAAAGTATTCGCACTGCTGTAACCCGTTGCCGGGAGATGATATTATCGGGTTCGTGACACGGGGGTATGGGGTGTCGATTCATAAAAAGGAATGTGAAAACGCCCTTAAGAGAGTGGGAAGCCCCGAAGAGTATGGGCGACTCCTCACGGTTGCATGGGCAGATAATGTAACCGAAATGTTCAACGCAACATTAGATGTTACCGCTCAGGAACGCACGGGTTTAATCGCTGACATAACCTCAATGGTGTCGGGAAACAAGGTTTCTATAAGCGGGTTTAATGCGAGGATACTCAAAAACGGCAATGCAAATGTCCATATGACGGTGGAAATCACAGGCTCGGAACAGCTTTGCAGCATCATTACGAAAATGGAAAATATAGACGGGGTTATCTCCGTTGAAAGGACAGGTAAATAAATATGAACGTAATCCGATTAATCTTAGGTGCATTTCAAACCAACACCTATATTGTCTATTCAGGCAAGGACGCAGTGGTTATTGACCCTGCCGCAAGCTCAGACAAAATTAGTTTTAAGCTCCTTGAAAAAGGGTGCACGCTTAAAAAAATTCTGCTGACGCACGGGCATTATGACCATACTGCGGCGGCGAGGGATTTAAGGTCGGCTACGGGGGCTGAGATTTATATTCATGAGGGTGACGCACCTATGCTGTCTGACCCGGAAAAATCCTTTGCGACGTTTATTAATGAGTCGTATAAACTGTTCGATACCAAGAACTTCATAAAAGAGGGTGATGTTATTGAGGTCGGGGATATGAAATTCACCGTTATGCACACGCCCGGACATTCTGCGGGGAGCGTGATGTTCATATGCGGGGATACCATATTCTCGGGGGATACCCTGTTTGAGAATTCGGTGGGGAGAACCGACGGCTGGTCGGGTGATTCGCAGGAGCAGGCACGGTCATTAGCACGGATTAAAAAAATGGAGGGTGACTTTAAAATTCTTCCAGGACACGAAAGCGAAACAACGCTTAAACGTGAGCAGACCAGTAACCTGTTTTTAATACATGGCATTATATAATTCATATACCGCTGAGAGAATTATTCGAAGCTTCGGTATACACCCAAGTGACTTTCAATTTAAAACAAAGTCATACGATTTGTTGTATAATGAGCTTGTGAGGATTACGGGAAAAGAATTGCCGTGGGGAATGTTCACAGGTGTTCGCCCTGTGAAGTTTATTCGGGAGAACCGTGGCATTATAAGTGAGTATAGAATTCATGAGGACAAGTTGGCTTTAACAGAGGAAATCATCGCTGTTCAAGAATTAGAAATTCCCGATAATATGTTTAACTTATATATCGGAATACCTTTCTGTCCGTCGAGATGTAAGTATTGCAGTTTTGTTTCGGAGGCTGTGAGTAAGTCGCATAGGCTTGTGTCGGAATATATCGATTGTTTGCTGCAGGAGCTTCGTTTGATAAGTAAATCCCGCAGCAAGCCTTATACTATATATATAGGAGGGGGAACGCCTACTGCAATCCCAATAAAAGAACAACAACGCATTTATGAAACAATTCGGGAGTGTTTTGATTTAAGCGGGGTTATGGAATATACCGTTGAGGCGGGGCGACCCGAAACGCTTTCTGATGAAGTATTGAGTGTGATTAAACAAGCAGGTGCGACACGAATTTCGATTAATCCGCAGTCAATGAACGATGATACGTTGAGATTAATCGGGCGGGGGCATACTGTACATGATGTTATGAACGCTTATGAAGCGGCAGGGCGGTATGGCTTTTGCATTAACATGGATTTGATTTCGGGGTTGCCGAATGATGATATTGGGGACAGTCTTGAGCGGGTTATAAAAATGAACCCCGAAAACATAACAGTTCATAGTTTAGCGAAGAAACGCGGTGCGGGAATGACAGTACAGGCTTGTGAAGATGACTTAACCGCAGAGGCTTATAATATACTGAAAAAAGCGGGATATTTCCCGTATTATTTATATAGGCTGAGAGAGTGTGTGGGGGATAACATAGGTTATTCACGGGAGAAAGAGCATATAGGGTTGTATAACGTGCAGGTTATGGACAGGAGCAATGATGTTATAGCGGCGGGGTGCAATGGTGCATCGTTAGTCGGCGGGGTGAAACACTATAACTTCAAGTACCCGTATGAGTATGTGGCACGGTTTAGTGAGGTTATAGGGAAATGGGAGGGGTTATGTTATACACAATAAATGAGCTAAGGCAAAAAATTAAACCGATAGCGGTTAAGTATAATTTGCCTGTTGTATATGTTTTCGGTTCATATGCCCGCAATGAAGCGACAGATGACAGCGACTTAGATATTCTTATTGATAAAAACGGCTCAAAAGTTAAGAGTTTATTTGATATGAGCAGACTTCATAATGAGCTGTGTGAAATTTTTAAGAAAGAGGTTGATTTAATTACAACTTATGCACTTTCACAAGATAACGAAAATGGAAAAGAACCCTTGTTCAGAGAAAGGGTAATGCAAGAGAGGATTGCAATTTATGATTGATAAGGATATACTGCGTATTCAACGGATAAAAGAGTATTGCGAGGAGATTAATGAAACAGTTGAGAGGTTTGGTGTAGATTATTCTGTATTTATCGGCGATAAGGATTACTATAAATCAATTTCTATGTCAATTATGCAAATTGGTGAATTAAGCAATGGGTTAACAGAGGTGTTTAAAGAAACTACACAAAATGAAATACCATGGTCGGCAATGAGGAATGTGAGAAATTTATTTGCCCATGAATATACAAAAGTCGACAAAGAAACCATATGGGAAACCTTGAATTCTGAAATACCTGAATTACATCGGTTTTGTGAAAATATTCTTGAAAAAGAAAAGCTCAATAAATCAGATGTTAATTAGGAAATGGGGGGGTTATGAGGAAAATAATATTATCAATAATTCTTGTGATTTCAATGATAACCGTTACAGGGTGTGTAGAAACCGATAGTGCCAAAGTAAGGGCGATGTCGGAAGAAATTATGCAATGTTTTATAAACAAAGATGTTGAAACATTAAAAAATATGTTTTCCCCGGCGATTTTAACTATGCATGATGATATTGATGAGCAAATTCAAAACGCTTTTGATTTTATTGATGGCGAGATAATATCATATAGAATACCTACTGCCCATAACATGCACAAACAAACCGACGGAGGAAAAGCTACACTCCACACAATTCAACCAAGGATTAGTAATATAGAAACCGTTGAGGGTAAAATATATCGTATATATTATGCAGGTCAACTTGCAAATGCTAAAAATGAAGATAGGGTAGGACTTACAGGTTTGCGTGTAGATTTCGATGATGGCACAAGTTGTAATATCGGTGGTTATCCTGATTGAAACGAAATGGTTAATAGAAATTAGGAGGGGTTATGAGGAAACTCTTTATTCTCATATTAGTTTTTACATTAATGTTAAATGGTTGCACATTGAGCGGATGTGAAGATTATTATATTGAGACAGGTATTGTAGGCAGAGAAACCTCTGAAAAGCTTTTAGGTTTTCTTAGTGATAAAGACGCTGATGGACTAAAAAGTATGTTTTGCCCAATTATACTATCCTTAGACGATATAGATGAACAAATACAAGGTGCTTTAGACTTTTTTGAAGGTGAGATTATTTCTTATGATTCAATCTGGGGTTTAAAAGGCGGAGGAAGTAATCGTTTAGTAAGAGAAAATAGGGAAATAACAAGATTTGATATTTCGCCGTATTTGAAAAATATAGAAACTAATGCCGGTAGGATATATGAAATCGGATACTACTCTTATGTTATTAATTCCGACTATAAAAACCGTATAGGTGTTTCCGAAATCTTTATTAGAGATGAAGATGGCAGAGAGTTTATTATCGGTGATTATTATTTAGTGAATCCTCATAAGCAACGGTGAGTATTTTATGTGTGGGGGCAACCACCCCGCCCTACGGGCACCCCTCCAAGGGAGGGGATGGCAGGCTACGAAATAAGAGGTTGTTTTATGCGAAACACAGACAATTATTATAATCTTCCGTATAATCCAAAACTGCGTGAACGAGCCAAAGAATTAAGAAAAGCGGATAATTTAAGCGAGATTATTATGTGGAAGAAATTTCGCAATAAAAAGTTTAAGGGTTATGATTTCGACCGTCAAAAGATTATAGGGAATTACATTGTTGATTTTTATTGTATCGACTGTGCCGTTGTAATTGAAATAGACGGTAGCTCTCACGATAATAAAGACGTTTATGACAGTGAACGTAACAGCTTTCTGCAAAGTTTAGGATTGACGGTTATCCACATACAGGCACAAGATGTACATAACGATTTACTCAAGGTTATGAAAATGCTTAGGGAACACCCTGCGTTACAAAAATCAATATAACCTATTCATTCGCAACCTGCCATCCCCTCCCGTGGAGGGGTGCCCGTAGGGCGGGGTGGTTAATACATTAACAAAGGAGTTTATTATCATGAGAGTTTTATCAATAGAAACAATGAACCGCTGTGTTCAAAACAACATCAGCGAATACGTCAGCAATTCTGAGGGGCATTACCTCAGGCAGATTGAAAAAACTGCACAGGTTATCGCAAATTCTGCCACCGATAAACCGATTATACTATTGTCGGGCCCGTCGGGTTCGGGAAAAACAACCACGGCGTTCAGAATTCGGGACAAGCTGTGTGAGCTTGGGTTTAAGACCTATGCTCTTTCAATGGATAACTATTTCCTCACAATAGATGACCCCCGTAACGAGCGTGAGGAGGACGGGAAAATCGACTTCGAGTCGCCGAAAAGATTAGACAAGGATTTACTTTCGGAGCATTTGGAAATGCTTTTCTGCGGTACGGAATTTACATTGCCGGTGTTCGATTTTGCCAATCAGAAAAGTCTGCTCGGGAAACGCTTTCAAAGAAAAGAAAATGAACTGGTTATTATTGAGGGAATTCACGCTTTAAATCCGGAGGTGACGGGTCGGGTTGAACAGCACGCTTCGGGTGTTTATGTGAGTGTTCGCACACGCTTGAAAAGTAAAAACGGGAAGCTTTTGCACCCGTCGAAAATTCGGTTAATGAGAAGATTGGTTCGGGATAAGCTGTTCCGTGCGAGAAAAGCAGAGCAGACGTTGGAGTTTTTTGCGAATGTTCAGCGTGGCGAGAAGAAGTTTATTCTGCCTTATAAGGGGCGTGCCGAGCATCATATTGATACTCTTATTGCTTATGAAACACAGGTGTATAAGCGGTTCTTGACAGAAGAACTCGGCGGGGTTGCCGGGTTTTCGGACGCCGAGGAGATTTTTCGCTTTTTAGCAGAGTTGGAAAATGTCGATGAGGAGCATATCCCGGGTCATTCATTAGTGAGGGAGTTTGTCGGGGGGAGCAGCTTCGAGTATTAGAGGGAGAGGGGTGTGAGATGAAAAGAGCGGTTTTATGTTTGGCAATTGTTTGCTTATTATCCTTTATAACAGGTTTTACCCGTTGTGAGAATTCTGACGATAGTGGGAATGCTGTGACAGAAGAATTAATGATGAATTTGAGTACCAGAGATGACGAGGGGTTTAAAAATATGTTTAGTAATACTACTATTAATTTAAGTGATTTTGATGAACAAGTAAATAGTTTTTGGGAGTTTTTTGAAGGCAATGTAGAATCTTATAATATATCACTTGGAGTGGGTGGAACAAAATCCATAAGAGATGGACGCGTTGTTTCATTAAATGTTATTCCGCTTATAAAAAACATTGAGACTGATTCCGGAAAAACATATGAATTGTTTTTTCAATGTTATATTATTAGCGACAATGATAGTATAATCGGAATAAATAAGTTGGTTATAAAAGACGACAATGATAACGTATACACCATAGGCGAGTATGTTGATTAAATCCTTTCTATTAGCTCGCTTAGTCAACTATCCATGCAAGCGAGTATTAATTTATATTAATAAAATTTTATAAAGTCTATTGACAAATAGTTATAACTGTTATATTATATGTATAACAGTTATGTTTTTAAGGAGGATTTATTATGGGACAAGAAATTATGGACGAATTACAGGTAATGATAGACTGGCTGCCGTTATTGATTCCCCTGATTATCATACAGACAGGGTTGATGATATTTGCAATAGTTCACATTGTCCGTAACCAGAACTATAAAGTCGGTAATATGGTTATCTGGCTTTTGATTGTTCTGTTGGTGGATATAATCGGGCCTATCCTGTATTTTATAATAGGCAGGGGTGAATCTAAGGACGAGGGAGATGAATACGACGATGACTAATGTTCTTGAAATAAAAGGGCTGATGAAGAATTTCGGGGAGGTAAAAGTCATTCAGGGGTTGGACTTTGTTGTGCCGGAGAACTGCATATTCGGGTTCGTCGGGGTCAACGGTGCGGGGAAAACCACCACCATGAATATGGCATTAGGCTTGCTCGAAATCGGCGAGGGTGAAATATTCGTATGCGGGGAAAAAGTCGAATACGGCAAAACCGTTAAGTGTGTGGGGTATTTACCGGACGTCCCTGAGTATTACACATATATGACACCTCGGGAATATCTGATGTTATGCGGGGAAATTTCGGGAATGTCGAAAGATAAGATTAAAGCACGCAGTAAGGAATTGTTAAAATTAGTCGGTTTGTCGAAGGTTAATCGGAAAATCGGCGGTTTTTCGAGGGGAATGAAACAGCGTTTAGGAATAGCACAGGCTTTGTTAAACGAGCCTAAGCTGTTAATATGTGATGAGCCCACCTCCGCCCTTGACCCGAAGGGCAGAAAGGAAATATTGGATATTCTCGCTTCATTGAAAGGGCAGACGACGGTTATATTCTCCACGCATATTTTATCGGACGTGGAACGCATATGCGACAGAGTGGTATTTCTTCATGGGGGGAAAGTGGTTCTTGACGGGGCATTATCCGATTTGAAACTGAAGCATAAGTCGAAATCCATTACCATTGAGTTTGATGAAGAAATAGATTCTGATGAGTTTTTGCGGGTATTAAGTGATAATAATATCACCCCGTCACGAGTGGAAACGGGTGAGGCTTGCCTTGAGAGCTTGTTCTTGGAGGTGATAAAAAAATGAGAAATTATGTAATCTTTTTGAAGAAAGAGTTTATTGAGGCGTTTAAAACTTATAAATTATTAGTAATGGGTGCGGCGTTCCTTATTCTCGGATTAATGGGTCCCTTGACTGCGAAGTTCACTCCGGAAATCATTAAATGGGCGATGGAAACAGACCCGTCAATGGCGGGAATGGATTTGGGTGCATTACTGAGCGAGCCTGTTGCGTGGGATTCGTGGGTGCAGTTCTACGGGAATGTGGGATTGATGGGGTTTGTCGCTTTAATAATCGTGTTCTCGGGTATGCTGTCCTCCGAAATATCGAAAGGTACACTCACGATTATACTCACTAAGGGACTGTCACGCACTACTGTGATTTTAGCGAAATTGACAAGTTCGGTTGTAATCTGGACGGGCAGCTTTTTATTGGCGTTCCTTACCTCATGGGGATACACGATTTATCTGTTCCCTGACGGGAAAATCCATAATTTGGCTTTTGCGATGTTCTGTATGTGGTTTTATGGGGTGTTTTTGCTTGCTGTTACGGCGTTCGCCGCTACTGTTACTAAAAGAAACTACGTTTGTATGATAATCGTAGGGGCTTTGGCAGTAGTGTTAAACATTATGAACCTTATCCCTTATGTTGTTTTATATAACCCCGATACGCTTACGAGCGGGGGAGTGTCATTGCTTTCTAATGATGCAGCAGTGAGCAGGTTTTACCCGTCGTTAGCGATTACGGGGATTGCGATAATTGCACTGACCTCGGCGGCGATTATATCCTTTAATAAGAAGAAGAACGTAAAAGCCGTTTCAATCGTTGCGGGGTTTGTGGCTGTCGGCATGGCTGTGACGATATTCTTTGGGGAGGAAGCACCCGCAAAAATTAAGCTGAGCCAACACGTCATTACCGAGAAAATTATCATCGGTGAGGGGGGTGAGTGGGAGTTACACGGGGTGCTGACGCTTCCGAAAAATGCAAGCAAGGACAACAAAGTCCCCGCTGTGGTGTTAGTCCACGGGAGCGGTGTGCATGACATGGACGAGACGATATTCGGGAATAAACCGTTCCGTGATATTGCTGAATACTTGTCAACTAACGGTATTGCGGTTATTCGTTATAATATGCGGCAATTAACCCATATGAACAAAATGCCACATGACGCTATGCTGTGGGATGAGAAAATAGAGGATGCCATTCTCGCCACTGAAATGCTTAAAGCCGATGAAAGAATTGATGAAAGTAAAGTCTACATTTTAGGGCATAGCTTGGGTGGATTATTAGCTCCGAGAATTAACGAGGAGGGGGGCGATTATGCGGGGATAATTATGTTTGCGGGGTCGTCACGTCCTTTAATTGATATTGTAAAACAGCAAAACTATGATGTTATTTATGCGATGGACGACGGTGACGAAAAAGAAGCGATGTTATTAGAAATGGAAATGTGGGACGAGTTTTACGGTGAGTTCATAAATCTGCCTGACGATGTCGCTAAAATTACGGAGATTCCCGGGTGGGGGATAACAGCCTATTATTTCAAGGACGCATTTGTCACCTCTGCCGAGGAATATATTGAGAGAATTCATATACCTTTCTTAGTATTACAGCCCGAGGACGATGTTCAGGTGTTAGCTGAGATTGACTATGTCGAGTTTCAGAAAATATTAGCGGGCAGAGATAATGTGACGTTTAAGCTGTATCCGGGGTTGAACCACTTATTTTTGCCGTCGAGAGGGTATGATATTACGGAGATTATGGACGAATATAAGTATAGAGGGAAGGTAGACGAACAGGTTTTGCAGGACATTGTTGACTGGGTGAAAGCAAGTAAATAAACTAAAACAACCGCCGGGATTATCCGGCGGTTGTTTTAGTTATGCGGTCTGTTATCGGGGTAAAAATGCTTCGTCTGCGAGTTTCAGCCATTCCGGCTTTTCGTCGTTTATATCCGCAAAGAATGTGCAGGTACTCCCGCTCCAAACCCCGTTATTATCCCAGATATACTCTGCCCAGCCAAGTTTATCCGGTGTTCCGCCGACTATAAATACATGGCGGATACTGTTTTCGGCAATCACCTCATACTCATAGTAGGTTGATTCGGTGCAATAGCTTGTAATGTCCGTATTGTTGCCGTCTAATATAAAGTATACCTGCCCGTCCCTGATTTCTACAGGGGTTATTTCAATATGAGAAATAGAGACATAATCTTCCCCAATTTCAATCTGACCTCCTCCGAGCATTTGAATGATTTGTTCACTGTACGCAAAAGCGACAATTGTAAGCAGGGACAGTGCAAAAGCAGCAGCTATAATTACTGTTGCGAGTTTTTTAACGGAATGCGGTTTTTTGATGTTCATATCTTGATTTTCCTTTCTGATTGTTAAATTGTTTTTACGGACGAGGATTTGCTCAAGTATCCGGTCTTGTTCTATTTCGTCCGGCATGATTTTTTTAATCGATTCTGCGATTTTATTATTTTTCATCGAAATTACCTCCGAGCTCTTTTTTAAGGATTTTCCTTGCTTCATGCAAGTAATAGCGTATGGTAGACTGCGGTTTTTGGAGCATTTTCGCAATTTGTATACTTGTATATCCCTCATAATAATACAGGTAAACCGGTGTCTTGTATTTTTCGGGCAGACGGCAGACGATGTCAAGGGTTTCATCAATTTCAAAACCACTTTTGCTTGTCAGACTGTCAGTGTAGTCTTCAAGGTTTTCAAGTTTTCTTCTCCAATGCTTCAAATTGTTTTTACAAATATTGGTCGCTGTTCGGATTAGCCAAGCTTTCTCATGCTCTTCGTTTTCAAAAATCGGTGAAGCTGTTATCATTTTCACAAAAGTGTCGGATACCGCATCATCCGTGTCCGGTCGATTTTTCATGTAATTAAAGCAAACCCAGTAAACGACGTTGACATTTCGCTTGTAAATTTCTGCAATCTCACTGTCCGTACGCAACAATGATTCTACCACTTGTTTCGCCTCCTTTCATTAATCATACAATTGACGAGGGGGAAGTGTTGGCGGCAGGAACAAACTTTATGTCAATCTAAACCCGCTGACCGGGGTAACTTATACTGTAACACAAATTTCCTTTTTCCGCTACTCTTTTTTTACGAACTGTAACACTTCTATTGTAATCCTACAAATAATCAAGGGGGAATTTTGATTTCCCCCTTGATTTTTTAATGAAAATAGTATATACTACATAAGCATATTATTTTCACAGAGGAATTTTAATGAACACATCAGTATATTTAGATAATGCCGCCACCACCCGCATAAGCGACACCGTTCTTGAGGGAATGTCAGTATACCTTAAAGAAAGCTACGGTAATCCGTCGTCGCTTTACGCATTAGGGCGTGACGCTGAGCGTGCAATTACAAAGGCACGGGAGAGGGTCGCTGCCGCCTTAAACTGTCTGCCACAGGAAATATATTTCACGGGGAGCGGGAGCGAAAGCAACAACTGGGCGATAAGACAGTGTACAGTTGACAGTGGACAGGGGACAGTTATTACTTCCGAGTTTGAACATCATGCGGTGTTGCACGTTTTGGGGAATAATACAATATTGCTTCCGGTATATGACAATGGTTTAGTCAGCCCCGAGGATTTGGAAAAAGCGTTGTCTGAAAACCCGTATGTTAAATTAGTGACCATTATGTTCGCTAATAACGAAATCGGGACGGTTCAGCCCATATCTGAAATCGGCGAAATTTGTAAGAAGTATAATGTGCTGTTCCATACAGATGCTGTACAGGCTGTCGGGAATATTCCGATTGATGTGAAAAGCATGAACATAGATATGCTGTCACTTTCCGGGCATAAAATCCACGCTATGAAAGGTGTGGGAGCGTTATATGTGAATTCGAGACTGCGTTTGCCTCCGCTTATTTTGGGTGGGGCACAGGAGAATAATCGGCGAGCGGGTACAGAAAATGTTGCAGGAATTGTCGGACTGGGTATTGCGATTGAAGAGGCAGTCGCTGATATGGAGCAAAAAAACGCAGAATTATTAAAAAAGCGTGAGCGGATATATAACGAGGTTATGAAAATTGAACGGGTTCGCTTAAACGGTGAGTTACAACGGCGGTTGGCGAATAATCTCAACTTTTCGTTTGAGGGGATTGAGGGAGAGGCGTTGTTGTTGCAGCTTGATTTAAAAGGCATTTCAGCTTCGAGCGGTTCTGCCTGTACGTCGGGTTCACTTGACCCGTCGCATGTGTTGTTGGCATTAGGCTTACCGCACGAAATCGCACACGGCTCATTACGGATTACCCTGTCGAAGTATACTACTGATAATGAAATCGATTATTTTTTACAGCAGTTACCGCCGATTATAGAAAAATTGCGGGCGTTGTCGCCTGTTTGGGAAAATATAAAAAGAGAGGAAGCACAATGATATATTCAGATAAAGTAATGGAGCATTTCGCAAATCCGTTAAATGTGGGCGACCTCCCTGACGCAAACGGCATAGGTGAGGTGGGGAACGCGAAATGCGGTGACATCATGAAAATGTATATCAAGGTCACCGGGAATGTTATCGAGGACGTTCGGTTTAAGACGTTTGGGTGTGGTGCGGCGATTGCCACTTCGTCCATAGCTACTCAAATGATTAAAGGTAAAACCCTTGAGGAGGCATTAGCTTTTTCAAATAAAGCGGTGGTTGAGGCGTTAGATGGACTACCCCCTGCAAAGGTGCATTGTTCTGTTTTGGCAGAGCAGGCGGTTAAAGCCGCCATTGCCGATTATTACAAGAGAAACGGCGTTGACCCGTCACTGTTTATAAGTGACTATACGGGAGATGACCACGAGTGCTGTGGTGAGGGTCACGGGTGCAGTTAATAAATAGTTAATAAAGGAATATTATATCAATGAAAAATCTCCGCAATTTTTGCATAATCGCTCATATAGACCACGGGAAATCCACTCTCGCTGACCGTATTCTCGAAAAGACACAAGCAGTTGCACTTCGGGATATGGAGGAACAGCTTTTAGATAACATGGACATCGAGCGGGAGAGAGGGATTACTATAAAAGCTCGTGCAGTTCGGCTTAATTATAAGGCTAAAAACGGCGAGGAATATATTTTCAATCTAATCGACACCCCCGGACACGTTGACTTCACCTATGAGGTTTCGAGGTCGCTCAACGCCTGTGAGGGTGCAATACTTATAGTCGATGCAACCCAAGGTATAGAGGCACAAACCCTTGCGAATACTTATCTTGCGATTGAACAGGATTTGGAAATTATGCCCGTGATTAATAAAATCGACTTAGCCTCCGCACAGCCCGATTTAGCTAAGGAGGAAATCGAAAATGTCATAGGAATTCCGGCACATGACGCACCTCTAATTTCTGCGAAAAACGGCGTGAATATAGAGGAAGTCCTCGAACAGATTGCGGCAAAAATTCCTCCGCCTGTAGGGGACAGCGATAACGCTCTGCGTGCGTTGATTTTTGACAGTTATTATGACACATATAAAGGTGTAATCGTTTATGTCCGCATTAAGGACGGTGCTGTATGTATCGGTGACAAGATTAAAATGATGGCTACGGGTGCGGAGTTCCAAGTGGTTGAATTAGGTTATATGGGGGCTAACGGGTTAATAAACGCAGAAAGCCTTTCTGCGGGGGAGGTAGGGTACATCGCCGCTTCAATTAAGTCAATCGGTGATACAAAGGTAGGCGACACTATCACGGGTGGGGACAACCCCGCTCCCGAACCGTTACCGGGCTACAGAAATGTCAATCCTATGGTGTTCAGCGGAATATACCCCGCCGACGGTTCAAAATATGCCGATTTACGTGAGGCATTAGAGAAGCTTCGCCTTAATGACGCCAGCTTGACCTTCGAGCCGGAAACGTCAATTGCGTTGGGGTTCGGATTCCGTTGCGGATTTTTAGGGTTGCTGCATATGGAGATTATACAAGAGCGTGTGGAGCGTGAGTATAACCTTGATTTAATCACCACTGCACCGAGCGTTGTTTATAAAATTACCAAAACCGACGGGACGGAAATCACCATTGACAATCCCTCGAATTATCCCGACCCGTCCTTGATTGCCGAGGCTTATGAGCCTATGGTTAGGGTGAATATATTTACACCGTCACAGTATACCGGTGTGATTATGGAATTATGTCAAGACCGCCGGGGAACCTATAAAGACATGAAATATATCGATGCCGAACGTGTTGACCTGCATTATGAATTGCCGTTGAACGAAATAGTCTATGACTTTTTTGATGCACTCAAGTCACGCACCAAGGGTTATGCGAGTTATGACTATGAATTGATTGAATTCGCCAAGTCGAAATTAGTTAAATTAGATATTCTGCTGAACGGTGAAATTGTGGACGCATTGTCGTTTATTGTCCACGTCGACAAGGCATACGCACACGGCAGAAGAATTACTGAAAAGCTGAAGGAGAATATTCCCCGCCAGATGTTTGAGGTTCCTGTTCAAGCGGCAATCGGCGGAAAAATAATCGCCCGTGAAACGGTTAAAGCGGTTCGTAAGGACGTGCTTGCCAAGTGTTACGGCGGCGATATTACGAGGAAGAAGAAGCTCTTGGAAAAGCAAAAAGAGGGTAAGAAACGTATGCGGAAATTCGGAAGTGTGGAGGTTCCGCCGGAAGCGTTTATGGCGGTGCTGAAGGAGTAGCTTGACAGTATTTGTCATAATGTGTTATAATTAAGCTGTACAAGGGTAGACCTATAACTATAACGGTTGTGGCGGTCAGCCAATCCTCTTGAAAAGGGGGTGAGGCTTATGGATATGTTTTTAATTAAACTATTGCTCGTTGCGATACTTATTGAATTGCACCGGTTGAATAATTCCATAAATAAAAAACCGCCCTCCTGATAAGACTGCGGTTTTTTAACCAAATCTTTTTAGGCTGACCGCAAAGGTCTGCCCTTGTCGTATTCAGTATAACACCTTTTTTAAAACTTGTCAAGAGGATTATTATGAAAAATATCGGCTTGTATGTCCATATTCCGTTTTGTGTTACAAAATGTATATATTGTTCGTTTTATTCCATAAAGTATAACAAAATAACAGCAGAATCGTATAAATCTGCTGTTATTCGCAATGTACACGAATATAAAAAACATGAACATGTTGAATTTGACACTGTATACTTCGGTGGGGGGACGCCGTCGCTTCTGTATCGGGAAATCAGTGAAGTTATAGCAGAACTGCCCTTGTCTGATAACGCTGAGATTACCGTAGAAGCCAATCCTTGTGATATTAACTCCGAAATGCTCGAAGCACTTTTAAACGCCGGTGTCAACCGAATTTCAATCGGTGTGCAATCGCTTAATGCCCGGGAACTGCGTTTTCTGAAAAGGCGACACGATTCTGCTGAAGCTGTTAAAGCGGTTGAATTGGCACATCAAGCGGGGTTTAATAACATATCGGTTGATATAATGCTGGGAATTCCTGCAATTCACAATTCACAATGCACAATGCACAATTTATGTGATTTACCTATTCAGCATATTTCTGCATATATTCTCGAATATTCACACGTATTATCCGAAGATGAAACGGCAGAGTTGTATTTAAGTACAGTTGAATTATTGGAACAAAACGGGTTTAAACAATACGAAATCAGCAATTTCGCAAAGCCCGGTTACGAGTGTCAGCACAATCTCAAATACTGGAACTGTCTGGAGTATATCGGAATAGGCTCGGCGGCACATTCCTATTACAGAGGGAAACGCTTCGCCGTCGAAAGTGATGCTGAAAGGTTTATTAATTCACCGCTACAGGAAACGTATGTCACCGAGGAATGCCCGGGTACTCTTGAGGAGAAAACCATGCTGCAGCTTAGATTAACTAAAGGGGTCGAGCTGACCGAGGAATTAAGTGAACAGGTGAAGTTAATCCCTGCCGAGTGTTTATGTGTGGATAATGGACGACTTTCGCTGACACCGAAAGGCTTCTTGATGGCGAATAGGGTTATAGGGGAGTTGTTGTAGGTTCGTTATTATAAGGAGGTTAATGATGCAAGGGTTAAATGAAGACGTCGTTCGTGAGCTGTTAGATAAAACAGGAAGTATTATTAAAAACCATGAAACATTCGTTAATGAAACCGGAGCGAATTACAATATTTTTGAGATTGCCGATATTGATGACAAAGAAACCACGGTATGCCGTATCTTAGCAGACTTGCTTTCTCCCGCAGGTCGTCACGGTCGAAAGGGTGCGTATCTTGAATTGTTTCTGCATGATTGCTTGAAAATCAATCTTGACACTGATGAGATAAATAAAGCACAAGTGTATCGAGAGTATAGCACGGACAAAGGACGAAAAATTGATATTGTGATAGAAGTTGGCGGCCGATTTATTCCCATTGAAGTTAAGATATATGCGAGGGAGGGCGATGTTCAGTGCTATGATTATTTCCAATTCGCTAAAAGCCGTGACGCAAAGGCGAAAGTAGTGTATTTGACATTAAACGGTCACTTTCCGTCAGAGTATAGTGCGAAGGAACTCTCGGAGAACGACATTTTACCGATTTCATTTGCCGTTGATGTTTTGAACTGGCTTGAAAAATGCATAGCGTTGCCCGAAACTGAAAATAAAGCACCGGTTCGTGAAATACTTATACAGTTTTCCCAAACAATAAAAAAACATACAAATCAATTGGAGGACAAGCCGAAAATGGAAATGCTCGAATTGTTATCTGAATCGCAACAGAATATGCGTAATGCAAAAGCCGTTCACGGTGTTTTCGAGGCTTGCAGAGCGAAAATAATTAAAGATTTTTTCAATGCAATTGAAGAGGGAATTAAAAATGATATTGGGTTAGAGAGAGAATCCGCAGTTAGTCATGATTACATCGCAAATGAAAGGTTTGTAAATGATTTTAAATATCCCGGGTTTAATTACATTGTCGGGCGTTTTCAGGACATGGATATTATTTTTAGATTTGAAATTGACAACAATCTTTTCGTGGGGTTTGGACTGGCAAAAAACGGAGAACGAGTAAATAATAGCAATATTATTAACAGCGATGAGGTTTTGTCATTGTTTGAAGGTGTTAAAAAGGGTCAGAATTCGTGGTGGACAGCTTGGGATTATATTTATTTTGACAATAATAAAATAGACTTTAAGCATTATAACGATAATTATTTTAAGCTTTTCGATTCTGATAAGTTTATAGAAATAGTTGAAAGCACCATTGAACAAGCGAAAACAACGCTCGGAAAACTAAAAAGCTGTCATACCCTTAAATAGTCACATTTTATGTAATCGGAGAAATCACCATGACTAAAAAATTCACTGTTGTAGACGAGGGCTTCACCTGTTCGGTCTGCTTTGCTGAAGTACCTGTGCTGGGTTACACCTCCCGTGACCACTGTAACGCTTGCTTATGCTCAATTCACGTGGACAACAACCCCGGCGACAGGCAAAACGAATGCAGGGGTGTTCTGCGTCCAATCGGGTTGGAGCTTAATAAAAAAGGCAGGCAGATTGTATATAAATGTGAGAAGTGCGGGACTAAGAAAAAGAACATCGCCGCTGACGATGACAACGGCGAATTAATTATCGAGTTATCTGCTAAACCCTTGACAGAGGATTAAATTTGTAGTATACTTTGCTAAAAATGTAATATTAAGGAGAATGATATGAAAAAACTCATTGCTGTATCGGTTGTTATCTGTGTTGTTCTGGCACTTACAGGGTGTGGGGATGACAATTATCAACAAGGAACGAAAACCTCAAAAGGGTTTGAAAGCGAATTCATAAACATTAAATTCACACTGCCGGACGGTTACGAAATGATTCCCGATAAAAACCTTGAGGATTTGATGGACGATGTGACGGTTTATGAAATGGGGGCAGAAAACCCTGATAATTATAACAGTGTGTATTTGGTGGTGGAAAAGCTGTCGATGATTACGGGACTGTTATCGGAAGAACAATACCTTGAAGTACTTAAAACAAATTTAGAGCAAGAAACTGCTATGAAGTATACGATTAAAAGTGATACGACGAATGTAACCATTGCAGGGGAAAGCTATGTGAAAATGTCGTCAACGGCAAATGTTCAAGGAATTGAAATTCGGCAGGATTATATCGTAAAGAAAATCGGGAGAAAAATGGTTTGTTTTATCGTGACATATTCTGATGATACAAAGAGTGATATGGATGAATTATTGAAATGCTTTAAAGCGTTGGATTGATTGTTAATTCTTCAAGCTTTGCAGTGGGGCGGGAATTCTCCCGCCTCTTTCTATGAACTTCTTAGGAGAAAACCGGTTCACGCTCATTACAGGCCCGCTCCCGAATAACCCGCCGAATTCGAGAATATCCCCCTCTTTCATGCCGATTGCGGGGATAACACGAACGGCGGTTGTTTTATTATTAACCATGCCGATTGCCGCTTCGTCTGCTATGATTGCCGAGATTATATCGGCAGGCGTGTCCCCGGGGACTACCACCATGTCTAACCCTACCGAGCATACCGCTGTCATTGCCTCTAACTTTTCTAATGACAACGCACCCGCCTTAACCGCCTCAATCATTCCCGCATCCTCGGAAACGGGAATAAACGCTCCCGACAAGCCGCCTACTTGTGACGAAGCCATTACCCCGCCTTTTTTGACGGCGTCGTTGAGTAACGCTAATGCCGCAGTAGTGCCGTATGCACCGCATTTCTCTAACCCGATTTCTTCGAGTATATATGCCACACTGTCCCCCACTGCGGGGGTGGGGGCAAGGGATAAGTCTACTATTCCGAAAGGTATTCCCAACGCTTTCGCCGCCTCTGTGCCGACTAACTGCCCCATTCGTGTAATCTTAAACGCAGTGCGTTTTATGCATTCGGCAATTTCGCCTATATCTGCGTTCGGCAGCTTTTGAACCGCACTGCGTACCACTCCGGGGCCGCTCACCCCTACGTTAATCACGCAATCGGGCTCGCCTGTTCCGTGAAATGCTCCCGCCATAAACGGATTGTCCTCCACCGCATTACAGAACACAACGATTTTCGCCGCACCGAAGCAAGAGTTATCGGCGGTCGCCTCTGCCGCCTTGATAATGATTTCCCCCATTAGTCGGACAGCGTCCATATTAATTCCGGCGTGAGTTGACCCGATATTCACCGAGCTGCATACCTTTGATGTTATTGACAACGCTTCCGGGATTGACTCGATTAACGCCTTGTCACCAACCGAAAACCCCTTATGGACTAAAGCACCGTACCCGCCGATAAAGTTCACTCCCGTGGTGTCAGCCGCACGTTCTAACGCTAATGCAAGTTTCACCGGGTTTGACGAGGTTGCACCCGCAAGAAACGCAATCGGTGTCACGGAAATGCGTTTGTTTATTATAGGTATTCCGTAGCGTTTTTCGATGTTTTCGCTTACTTTAACATGGTTTTCGGCAAGTCGGGTAATCTTGTCATAGACTTTGTTGCATGCCTTGTCAATGTCACTGTCAATGCAGTCTAAGAGAGAAATCCCCATCGTAACAGTACGAATGTCGAGGTTCTCCTGCCGTATCATTTTTATTGTTTCAAGAATGTCCTGTGTGTTAATCATACCGAGTACCTCACACCTTTCGTTAGATTCTGTGCATGGAGTTGAAAATGTCCTCGTGCATTACGTGAATTTCTAACGCCATCTCCCGTCCGCAGATTTTTAATCTGTCTGACAGCTCGGTAAATTCGATGTTGCTTTTTGAAATGTCCGCTAACATGACCATAACGAATATGTCCTGCATAATCGTTTGGCTTACATCGGCGACATTAACATTCGCCTCGGCACAAATTGCGGTAACTTTCGCTAAAATCCCGACGGTGTCCCTCCCGGTGACGGTAATTATTGCTCTCATTGGTTGTTCCTCCCGGTGAATTATTACATGTTAATTATAAAGTATAAATCAAGGGTTGTCAATGCTTAGTTAAATTATACAAAAAAAGCGATATTCGACAGGCTATTATGTATAAAAAGTAGAATTATAAAAATTATCCCTAATTTTCGCTATCTGTAACCAAGATGTAACCCATAGAACATATAATAAGAACACAGATAAAGAAATCTAACCAACAATGGAGAACCCCAACTCCCAAAAAAGAGGCGTAAAGACAGAAATCTTTTATGGAGGTATTTTAGAATTATGAAGAAAGTTTTTAAGAAAGTATTAGCAGTTATAGTTGCTGTGTCAATGGTGGCATCGTTTGCAAGCACATTTACATTGACATCATCTGCTGCTGTTACCGGAACACACAGAGCTTCTACTGAGGCTGAGTATAATGCACTTCAGGGTGCTGTGCTTCAATCCGGAACAGCTCGGCTGTTGAGTGCATTAGGCAACCCTAATGACCTTGTTTTAACTAACAGCGGTAACGGATACTCGCTTGTGTCCAATAATCCGAATTTAAGAGGTACAATCGTATTAATCGGCTTACATGGCAACACCTATACAAGGTTTGAAGTTAATATCAACGGAACAGGAACCTATAATTTCAATGGTCAAAATTTGAGCCGCGTTAAATATGGTGCGTATCAAGCGTTGAATTACAGAGTAACCTATATGGATAACGGCAGAGTTTTGGGTTCGTTCTTCTATGAGGAAGATGAAACTATTACAGTTTTAGACCCGTCTGCGTTTAATCTTGTTGCAAGCTCCGGATACAAATTCAAAGGATGGGATAAGTTCTATGACAATTACAGCGGTCCTACACCGGGTAGCCCCCATTTCGGCGGTTATGAATTTGCAGGTTCTCCTTTCTTCAGATTATACGGAAATGTAACTCTTGTTGCAATCTGGGAATGTGATAATGATTGTCCCGGCGGTTGCGGAAGCTGCTTAAATTGTGAACCCTGCGATTGCTACGTTTGTGAATGCGACCTTGATTGTAAAAACGTCTGCACATCTAACGATGGTTGTACTCCCGTTTGCGGTGAGCCTTGTGACTGTGTATGTGTATGTGACTTAGACTGCGGTAACAATTGCCCGTCTAACCCGGGCTGTACTCCCGAATGCGGTGACCTTTGTGACTGTGCTTGCTTATGCGACTTAGAGTGCAACAGCGATTGCCCCAACAGCACATGTGAACCCACTTGCGGAAACGAATGTGAATGTGACTGCTCATGCGACTTAGACTGCAACAGCGATTGCCCCAACAGCACATGTGAACCCTCTTGCGGAAACGAATGTGAATGTGATTGCTCATGCGACTTAGACTGCAACAGCGATTGCCCCAACAGCACATG
>WQXO01000015.1 GCA_009784825.1 Oscillospiraceae bacterium | reverse complement strand
GGTGGTTGCATGAAAACGGGATCTTGCGGGCATACGGTATCTTGCGAGCAAACGTTAGGTGGCGGGCAAACGGGAGGTTGCGGGCAAACGGGAGGTTGCGGGCAAACGGGAGGTTGCGGGCGAACGGGAGGTTGATTCATCAAACTCTTATGTTCAGCCCCTACAGGTGGATTCCATAACAATTCATGTCTATTAATGACACATATTGTTATATAATAACACCCCGCCTGTGAATAATCATATCCAATAAGCCGATTCGCTTTGCGTTTTGGCAATTTGTTAATGTCATGTAATTCCACTTATTCAGATAAACTAACCTCTGATACTTCTGCAAGCGTAATCCCATGATTCACGAACGGTACTGGGAGTGGCAGAGGGAGGAACAGCATGACCTGCATATGTGATAGTTCCGCCGGTATCAGAAACGCGGTATGCGACATAGGTGGGGAGTGTTTTAGCTAAGTTTGACCTTTGTGTGACTTGTGTACCCACGATGTCAGTGATTGATTTCGCTAAATCGTCGGCGGCTGCATCGTTTAAATTATTAATAGTAACAGTTATTAAACCTGATGTATTGCTCCATTGAACGATTATACTACTGCCGGATGCCGGGATAAGGTCTTCATACATGGGGTCCATTGCCGTAGTCGTAATCGCATTTGCAATAGAGTTGACCACTTGAATGTCTGCGGATTGGCGTGAACGCTCAACATATCTGACGTATTGCGGTGCAATGATACCTACGAGAACGGCTAAGATTGCGATAACAATCAGCAGTTCCACGAGAGAGAAGCCTTTTTTGCTTTTAAGTTGTTGAATTTTTTTCATGATTAATTTCTCCTAAAAATTATTTTTCTTATATATTTATCGGCAGCTATCACCGAAAAATAAACCTTTTTCAATGCACAATTCATAATGCACAATGCACAATTTATCTAACTCTTGAATTTTTCACAATGCTCATAAGTATACGGATAATCTCCTTGCTGTCGGAGTAAATGCTTTCAAATTCACTATCGGTCAAATAATTAGTTTCATGTAATATTTCGAGCCAATACTCTGTTTCCGATGATTCTTTCAAGGCGATATTCATTTTTGCATTAAAATCTGCCCTGCTTTGACCTCGAATAGCTTCTTTTACATTTGCTCCAATGCTTGTTCCGCTTCTCAATAATTGTTTTGAAAGAACGAATTCCCGTTTTTCTTCTTGTAAATAACGTGACAGTTTCACAATGCGAACAGCGAATTTCTTACTTTTATTGACTATAATATTATCTTTATCCATCTTCTGTCCTCGAATTAATTATGAATTGTGCATTGTGAATTGTGAATTGTTATTACATTGCGTCGAGTGCGTTATACATTTCTGCCATCGGGAGCAACACCGATATTACCAATGTTCCTACTATACCCGCCATTGCTATAATGATTATCGGTTCCATAGCCGCCATCAACGCTTGGGTGGCGTTCTTGACCTCATCATCGTAATAGTCGGCTAATTTAGTCAACATTCCCTCAATTCCGCCTGTGTTCTCGCCGATTTTCAACATATGGTGAACTAAGGGCGGGAACAAGGACGAGCGTTGAATGGGTTCGGATAGGTTGTTACCCATCGCCACTTCTTCCTTAGCGGCTAACAACGCATCTCTGAAATACACGTTTGTCATGGTTGCCGCAGTTATATCAATCGCCTCAATCATGGGAATACCTGCCGCTATTAATGTGCTTAATGTACGTGCCATTCTCGCACAGGCGGTTTTCACCGTGAGATTACCGAACAGCGGTAGCCGAATAGTGATTTTTCCGAGGAAATATTTACCCGATTTGCTTTTTGAAGCATTTACGATAACAATGATTAACAGTGCAATTGCGATTAACACAATATACCAATACGACAAGAGGAAATTACTTGCGGCAATAACTGCTACGGTTAATGCGGGAATGTCTGTTTCCAAATCGGCAAACATTTCATCAAAGGTGGGGATTACAAACACCAACAGCAATGCAATAACGGCGACTGCCACAAATGCAATCGAGGCAGGGTAAATCGTCGCCTTTTTCATATTGGCTCTGAGTGCCGCATCTTTTTCAAACTGCTCTGCCATTCGGGTGAACGACACGTCTAAGCTACCTGAGGCTTCGCCCGCCTCAACCATTGTTATGAATATGTCGGTGTATATGTTCCTGTTAACCCACATGGCACCGGCAAGCGATTCGCCTTTTTCAACCTCTGCCCGTGTTTCCCATATAACTCGGCTCAAGCACTTGTTTTCGGTTTGTTCGCCAAGCATTTCAAGCGTTGCAATTATGTTCACCCCTGCTGACAGAATACTGACGAACTGCCGACAAAACACTGCCATCTCCCGAGGTTTCGGCTTTTTTTCAAAGAACTTCAGGTTGATTTCTTTTGATATTGCGAGAGAGTCCACCAACGAAACTGTTACAAGTCCGCTCTGTTTAAGCCATTCGGTCGCTTCGTCTTTAGACGATGAATTAACCGTGCCTTTCTTTTCCTTACCCTCTTTATCAATTGCTAAGTAACTATATGTAGGCAAAACCAAATCACCCCTTTCTATATATTCTATGCAGTTATTATACTAAATCAAAACACGTAATTAATTGAAATTATAGCATAAACATTTGTTTTTGTCAATGATAATCTATTATTTGACAAATATTTTATATAAAATATTTTTCTGCTGAATATTGCATTTCATTTTTGTTTATGGTACAATACATGTAAATTACACTGTTTAAGGATTATTTTATGCGTAAACTACACAAAAAACTGATTTTGGATATTGCTGTTAATTTAAACGAAGCAGGTGCAGAAATCCAAGGAGCTTTCTTTAACAAGGACACTCAAAAATTAGCCGTGCTTATTGCAGATTGTCAGGAAATAATTGTGCAAATAAGCGATTTTATTACTCGGCTTGACGGCGAAAATGTTAAAACAATCGGGGTTTTAAAAGAAAGCAGTAATATATTAAATGAAATAAGCAATCGTCCCGACGATTGCTATGATTTAATTAAACAGTTTAAAAAACATAATGCTGTAATAACAAACAGCATTAAAAATGATATAGAAGAAAATCGAATTGAAGTTGCGTTTTTCCCGTATAAAGCGAGCATGTGGGACACTTTTGAAAGTATCTGGAGGGCGGCTGAGGCTGACCCGCAATGTGATGTTTATGTTGTTCCCGTGCCATATTATGACAAGCTGTCCGATGGCTCATTCGGTAAGATGAATTATGAACGTGATTTATACCCCGATTATGTACAAGTGACAGACCGACAGCAATATGATGTTGAAACCCGCCGCCCTGATGTTATTTTCATCCATAATCCTTATGATAACGGCAACTATGTTACAAGTGTACATCCTGATTTTTACGCTGAGCGACTTAAAAAATATACGGATTTACTTGTATATATACCGTATTTTGTGGCAAGCTTGGATACCATTTCAGAAAATTTTTGTGTTGTACCGGGAACACTGCATGCTCATAAAGTGATAGTTCAATCTGAAGGTGTGCGACAGGATTATATTCAACATATTAAACAATTTGAAAAGAATACTAATGCCGGTAAATTCGATAAACCGGAGAGTAAAATCCTTGCACTCGGCAGCCCTAAGTTTGATGCGGTTATGAATAAAAAAAGAAATGATTTTAAACTACCCGAGGAGTGGATTGAGTTAATCGGAAACAAAAAAATTATTCTGTATAATACCGGTGTCGGAACGATTTTGAAGCACGACGAACAGTATTTGGAAAAATTACGGACAGTGGTCGAAGCATTCCGTAAGCGTGATGATGTTGTTGTGTGGTGGCGTCCGCACCCGTTAAGCTTATCCACTTATGAATCACTGAGACCTCAGCTGGCAACGGAGTATAAACGGATTGTTGCAATGTATAAAGAAGCGGGGTTCGGAATATATGACGATTCAGCGGATTTAAACAGGGCTATCGCATGGAGCGATGCGTATTACGGTGACCTGAGTTCATTAGTGGCGATGTATAAGGTTACCGGAAAACCGATATTGTTACAGAATATTCATTATATTCATGAATCAAGCGAGTCAATGTTGCAATTCGAGAGTTTTTATGACGACGGACAGTATTATTGGTTTTCGGCGTTTCATTATAATGCACTTTTTAAAATGGACAAGCAAACCCGTGCAGCGGAGTATGTCGGTTCATTCCCCAATGAAAAAATCTATGCTGAAAGATTATATTCATCTGTTGACGAGTGTAACGGCAAACTATATTTTGCACCCTTGTCAGCCAATGAAATAGCGGAATATGATTTGAATACAGGAGTGTTCAAAAAAATCCCATTAGCTCCGCCTGTTAAAAAAGTTCGCCATTTATATGATTCCGAAAAGCTTCTTAAGGTTGCGGTAATTGGCAATCATGTGTTTTTTATACCTCGCTTTTATCCGGGAATTGTTTGCTATAATACAATTACACAGTCTTTATCATACCATCATGATTGGGTCGATAAAACAGAAAAAAAACGCACAAAAGATAATGTGAGTTATTTTGCTGATTATGAAATTAATGACAGAAAACTGATAATACCGTGTGCTTGTGCTGATGTAATAATAATTTTTGACATTGATACAATGACATCTGATGTTTGGGACACATCTGAAAGTGTACCCAAGCATAAGTATTACGGTGTTTGCTGTGATGGCGGCAACTATTATTTCACATACGCAGACGGCAGCATTATCAAACGCAAAATGGAATCGAAAGATGAAACTGTTACAAATTTAAAGCAAGCCGATTCCGGATATGACGAAAAAAATAATGTGTTGTTTTATTATCCTGTTCGTTATTATGACGGGTACATTTTCATGTTTCCGCACAAAAAAGGTAATGCGTTAAAAATAAATGTTGAAACCGGCGAAACAACAATTAACGATGTATTCGACGATGAATGCGGGTACGACGGAGATTTAAAACCTTTCTTGGGGGTTGAAATCAATAACGATAGAATATATGCCATGACAGGCAAGAGTTCACGTTTCATCGAATATGACCCGAAAACAAATGAAAAAAACGAGCAGCAACCGACTATTTCAAATACCTGTTCTGTCAGTATTAAGAAGTTATTGGAAAATGATATTCTGATTGAGAATGTCACTGAAAAAACATATGAAAGTGCAGTGTTCCCGCTCGAGGATATGTTAAACAGTTTAAGCCGCACAGCCGGAACTCAAGACAATAGTGCTAACGATAGTTTGGGAACGGCAGGGGATAATATATACGCTTTCGTTAAAAAAGAGGCGGGATTAAAAATTATTTAACTATAACTCCAGCTTTTCTTTTAGATTTAACAATTGTACATATGCCTTCTTAAAATTGAAATTATCAATAAACTCTGCTAATTCTTCGCTGTCGGGAATGGTTCGGATTTCATCAATCATCTCTTCACATGCGGGATTTCTGGCGGCTAACATAGGTTCTAATCTTCCGAGAATTTCCTGCATTTTTACTTTGTCAGTTATTTTTACTGTTTCCTTTGAGTTAAACTCGTCTAATAGCGGAGCAAGCCCTTCAAGCACCAATTTCAACTTAGAATTAAGCTTGTTTAACTGTTGTTTTGAAGCCAAGTTTTCACCGTTTGAAAGTGCATGTTCTATTTCAGCTGACACTTTTTGCAAACCCGCTTCCCCGATTTGCCCTGCATTGCTTTTCAAGGTATGTACGATTATATAAGCGGCTTTAACATCGTTGTTATCGAGAGCCTGCATTATTTTATCGTATGTATCTTGATTGTTTTTTACGAAATTAAGCTTAACCTTCCTTAATAGCTTTTGTTCCTCTTGAGCCTGTTGATTTTCATTTATATCGGTAACGCTCACCACATCAAAATATTTAACCAAGCATTGCCACAATTCTTGCGATGTGAACGGCTTACCGAGATAGTCCACCATACCGATGTCTTTATAAAGTTTCAAATCATGGGACATTATATTAGCGGTTAAAGCCACTATAGGTGTTTTAACTCCAAGCTCGGTAATTTTAGAGGTGGCTTCCATTCCATCCATAACCGGCATATGAATATCCATAAAAATCAAATCAAAAGGTTCACTGCCGCTGTCTAAACGTTCAGTGATAATATCAAAACCCTCTTTACCGTCATTTGCTACAACTGTTTTTATTCCGATACGTTCTAAGTGTTCACGAATGACCTGTTGATTTAGGTTGTTATCCTCACAAATCAAGATTTCACCGTTAAAATTAGGTTTTTCGATGCCGCTCAAGGTATCTTTTTGTTTAGGGATTTCTGCGACAACATCAATCAAATCAAACGTCAGTTCAAAACTGAAACTGCTGCCAATCCCCGGTGTGCTGTTTACGAAAAGAACGCCGCCCATCAATTCAATAATATTCTTTGTAATAGCCAACCCTAACCCTGTGCCGCCGAAACGCCGTGTAACACTGTCGTCCGCTTGCATAAACGGAGTGAATATATTTGCTAATTGTTCAGGGGTCATGCCTATGCCACTATCTTTTATTTCAAACTTGATTGTTGCATGTCTGTCGTCGGATACTATTACAGAAATAAAGAGTTTAATAATTCCTTCATTCGTAAATTTCACCGCATTTGACAGAAGATTTGTGAAAATTTGACGCAATCTTACGGGGTCGCCCATTAATCGTTTACCGATGAACGGTTCGACATAGCTGTAAAGTGAGATTCCCTTTTCCTCTGCCTTTGGTAAAATTGCCAGCTTGCATTGTTCAACCACGTCTTGCAAGTCAAAGGGGATGTGTTCAAGGACTATTTTTCCCGCTTCTATTTTTGCACTGTCTAATATATCATTTATGATATTTAAGAGCCATTTTGCATTATCTTCAATATTTTTCAGATATTGACCGGTTTTTTCAGAAATATCATCGTCCTGTGCAAGCTCAGAAAACCCGATAATACTGTTCATGGGGGTTCTGATTTCATGGCTCATATTTGCCAGAAATACAGATTTACTTTTGTTGGCATTTTCAGCAATATCACGGGCTTTTTCTATTTCTGCGAGATATGCTTTATGCTCGCGTAAATCACGTGTATATGCAATTATAACGTCATTGTCGCTGTATTTAACCCGAACAAGCGTGATTTCCGTTGGAATTAACGTGTCTTCATCAGGCATTTTATGCATCCACTCAAAAATACAATAGCCTTCCTCAAATGCTTGGTTCAACCATTCTCTTGCTTTTTGAGCAGAATTACTGCCATCGGGCTGTGTTTCGGGCCAACACTCAAAAAATCGTGTCTTATACTCTTGTTTGTCATTAAACTTGTACAGCTTAACCCCCGATTCGTTACAGTCAATTAAATTGAACTCTCTGTCCCATATATTAGTGGATATTGGGGAGGTATCGAGCATTAGCATTAAGCGTTCTTGTTCGGTTTTTCTTTCGGTTATATCAATCAATGAGCCCGCAACATAAACGGCATTACCGTCATCATCACGTATAGCCTCACCGCATGCACGGAAATATGAATACACGCCATCTTTCTTCAACAATCGGTATTCTACATCAAATGGGGTTTTTCCGCTTGTGTCGAACACGTGTTCGATAAAAACTATATCTGCTTTTTCTACATCATCGGGGTGTATTTTATCTCTCAAGCTGCCGAGTACGTTCGGAAAATCATTTTCATTTTCATAGCCTAACAAATGTCTGAACTCATCTGACCATCTAAAAATATTCATAGGATTAACCGAGTCATCTTTTATTACTTCAACGTCCCACAAGCCAATGCGAGTAGCTTTAACCATCAGTTTAAGTTTTGTAAGCTGCAGTTCGTTCTGTTTATAAGAGAGTGCAAGCTCCGCTTGTGATTTTTCCAACTGGCGTTCAACTACTTTGGAAAGATACATCGCTATTATGATGCAAACACTGAGGATAAATAGCGTGATTATCATTCCGATTCCAAAGAACTGCAGAATCTTCCTGTCATCTTCCGCTGTGTCATAACCAACGAAAACCATTCCCATAACTTGTTTATCCACGCCAAACAAGGGTACGACTTGGGCAAGCAGGTTTTTACCGAGAATATTATAATTCCCTGTGTATGTTTCCCCCGCTAATACTACCTCACTGACATCTTCCGGGGCAGTGCCGCCTAATTCGTATGTCCCCTCCTCATCATAAAGAGTTGTGGAAATACGCATATCTTGCAAAAACGCACTGATTTCACAGCCGGTAAGCTCTTTTATTTTATGTGAGAATTCCTGTATATCTAACCTGAAGCCTAACGATATAACGCCAATCAGATTATCGTCACTGTCGTAAATCGGTGTACCCGCATACACGCCGAGCAATATTACAGCTCCCTGCGTAATAACTGATTTGCTTTGACCATCCAATGCCATTTGCACATGCGGTTGATTTGAAATATCGTCACCGAAAATATCGGAATGTGTCCTTGTTATGACATAGCCCTGATTGTCAACAATATTGCAAAAATCAATCTGTGTCATTGTTTTCAATGTGTTTGCCAAATAAATAATCTCATCACGGTCATCATTAACGAGTGCTTCTATTAATTGGGGATTATTAGCCATTCCGAGTGCCGCAACCTGTGCCCGTATCTGCATTTCACGGATTTCGTTTTCCAAAACGGTTACAGCGGCTTCAATTTTATCATGTTTTGCATTGTCTAACTCTCTGCCGAAAATAAACATAGAAGAAGCAAGCACGGCTACACCGCAGGCAACCGTCAACGCAATCATGGAAATAAAGATTTTTTTTCGTATATTCATTTTCTAACACGCTCCAAAAAGTTTCTGAAAAATAAAAACACCTTAATTATAACATAAAAGTTTAATTTTATCAACAGTTTTTTGTGCAAAAGCGTATAAAGTTTCTACTGTTCAATATAATAGCCGATTGAAGGCAATCAATAGTCTCCCTGTGCAACAATAATGGTGCTATGGAGTTTTAACCTTGCAGGAAAACTTAAACACTGTTCCTGTGCCTGTTTTTGATACTACCCATATATTACCGTCCATCATTTCGATTATTCGCTTACTTAAAGGCAAACCGATTCCGATACCCATGTGCTGTCTGGTAAGACCACCGTCCGCTTGTTCAAACCACTCGAAAATCTTGGCTTGTTGTTCTATGGAAATTCCTATTCCGTTATCTGAGATTTCAAATTGTAGCATCGTTGATTTATCCGTTGTATTTGCAACTGTTACGGAAAATCCGACTTCGCCGTTTTCGGGAGTGAACTTAACTGCATTAGCGAGAATACATAAAATCACTTGTTTTAACCGCCGTTCATCACCGATAACAGATGTCGGAATTGCGGAATCTATATTAACTGTCAGTGTTTGACTTTTCTGTGTCGCTTGTGTTCTCACTGTTTTAACACATTCGTTAAGCATGGTAACTGCATTAAATTCCGCTTCATTTAGCTTAAACGCACCATATTCCATGCTTGAAGCATCAAGCACATCGTCAATCAAACTGAGCAAGTCATTAGAAGCCTCGTCTATTCCGTCGAAATACATTGCCGCTAATTCCGGCTGCTTACGCACAACCTGTAACATTCCCATTATTATGTTAAGCGGGGTTTTCATTTCATGGCTCATGCGTGATATAAATTCACTTTTTGCTTTGTTTGAATGTTCTGCGGTTTCTTTAGTAATAACAAGGTTTTCGCTTAGCTTTTGATTGATTTCGAGTTGTTGTTTTAACTCGTTGCGTTCTTTTAAAATAATCGTGCTGTGAATAAAAAAGGCAATTAAAACACTGATACTTACGCCCGCAAAAATCAACAGCCATATATCGGGATATTTATACCAAGCACGAACAGGAAAAACCTTTAAATTCCACTCGGCATTGTGAATAGTAATCGCTCTTTCAATGCAGGCAGTATTGCTCGATAAATCGTCAGCATTGGTCGCTATAACCTGCCTTTCATTTGTGTCGGGGTTGGTTCGCCATAGCTCGTAAGAATACCCCTCGTCCGCCAATCTCGAAAGCCCCGCATTATCAATCGCTTGCGGGAATTTAAGCGATACTGATACAAGCCCCCAGAATTCGTCGCCGACATAAACAGGGTATCTGCCGACTAATCCCATTCCCCCCTGTCGCAGAACAAAAGGCCCCGCCATAACTAATTCGCCTGTATCTCTTGCGATGATTGCTTCCTTATTGCCTGCGTGGTCAGCTTCGTTGAAGAAATC
Organism: Oscillospiraceae bacterium; assembly: GCA_009784825.1. Taxonomy (GTDB): domain Bacteria; phylum Bacillota; class Clostridia; order Oscillospirales; family Ruminococcaceae; genus Ruminiclostridium_E. The sequence continues at coordinate 33,712 of WQXO01000015.1, read as the reverse complement.
CAAGCCCAAAACCGCTTCATTCCCATCTAACGGAAAAACATCAGTAACAACACCGTTTGGAGCCAACAAGAAGTTGGCAAGAGCAGGTATGTCCACGGCAAGTATTTCGGCGGTTTTCTCAAAATTATACACTACCCCGTCACCTTGAATCACCAATGCCGCAAGTGCCTGAGTTTGATATAATTGTTTTGAAATCGTTTCGTTGATTCTAAAACCGCTTTCGTGAATCAACCGCTCTATATGTGCTTCTTCTGCGACTATTTTGTTTTGAGCGGATATAAACACAATGACGGAAAACAACATCAACGACAGCAAAAATGCCGCAATTGTCCTTTTTTGAATGAATTTCATGTTTCTATAAGTCCTTTATAGATTTGCGTTAACTGCTTGATACTTTAAGTAAAACCTTTAGAAGCTCATCTTCTTTAAAAGGCTTTGTTATGCAAGCGTTTGCCCCTGCATGATTAAGTTCCTCGGCTATTAAGGTTTGGCTTGCAATAGCACTAACCATAACAACTTTTGAATCCGGATTGATTTTCTTGATTGCTTTTAAGGTTTCAATGCCGTCCATCTCGTCTAATGTTATGTCAAGTGTAACTATATCCGGTTTAAGCTCGATGTATTTTTCAACGCCTAATCGCCCGTTTACAGCCTCACCAACTACATTAAAGCCGTTGTCAACCAGTATTTTTTTAATTATAGTACGCATTAGAAGCGAATCATCAACCACTAAAACATTCGGCACTCGCATAGTAGTTGCTTCTTTTTTTCGTTTAACAGTCGCAGTATTATTCGCAGACGGAGAATACACCGTTCTCTTATGACTGACCGATTCAACTTTTGTAGGTGGTGCTTCTTTTTTCCGTATAATCGGTGTAGCGTCTGTGGGTAGGGCTTCTCTTTTTCGTGTAATCGGTGTAGCGTCCGTGGGGAGCGCCTCTCTTTTTCGTTCACCCATTGAAGCGTCCATAGGGAGCGCCTCTCTTTTTCGTTCACCCATTGAAGCGTCCATAGGGAACGCCTCTCTTTTTCGTTCACCCATTGAAGCGTCCATAGGGAACGCCTCTCTTTTTCGTGTAATTGGTGCAGCGTCCATAAAGAACGCCTCTCTCATTCGTTCATCCGGCGAAGCGTCCATCGGTGCAAACCCCATATCCGGCTTAACTGTTCCGACACCTATATAGCCTGAATTTAGTTTGGCTTCATTCTCGACACTTTTACTGCACCAAGGCTTTCCGCCTTTTTGGATAGAATCGATTTCTTTTTCAGTATATCCGACAGAATGACCCTTATTGAAAAATTCTTCAACCAAATCATCTCTTTTAATCCATACAACTGTTTCGGGAAAAATCGTCTTTATCAGTCGAGTAACTAATCGCTCAGTTATATTTATGCCTGCACACAGCAGGGAATAATCGCTTTCCTCTTCAGCTACTTGTGTATCTGTTTGAGCAATCTTAGAATAAAGCTTGCTGTCCAAATGTACATTTATGGGAAGCTCCTTAAGTTCAATCGGAACAAAATCAATATCTATCATTTTAGGTGTTCTCCCAACTTTTATAATTTGATATTAAAGCTAAATAATGATAACACACAAGCCGTACCATTACAGCACCAAAAAAGCGTGTGAAACACAAAAAACCGAAAATGATTTCGGTTTTTTATCATACTTAGAGATAATCAAGATTTAAGTTTGGGGTAATACGATTATAACAGTTGTCTCTTTGTTTATTTAACGCCTTGATTTTCAAGCTGCTCACGCAAATCACGTATTGTTGATTGGCTTATTTGTAAATCCCTTTTTTGCTGTTCAATCAACAGAATATTCTTGACACGCCTAAGCAGCAACGAACCGAAAAAAGGTTTGGTTATATAGTCTGCCGCACCTAATTCTAACCCTTTTGAGGCACTGTCCTCATCGTTTCTCGAGGTGAGAAAAACAACGGGAATGTCCTTATAGCGAGGACTTTCTTTCATATATGTAATGGCTTCAAAGCCATTCATCTTCGGCATCTCGACATCTAACAAAACTAAATCGGGTATAAATTTCTCCATTGTTGAAAACATCACCTCAGCCGAATCTGCCGGATAAACCTCGTAAAAGGACTTCAACAGATTTCTTAATGCGGTTAAGTACACAATACTGTCATCGACGACAATTATCTTCTTTTGCATTTTTTCCATACCCGAACGGCCCCCTTTCTAAGCTTCAGTTAAAAATCATTCTTTATTTTTTCAAACATGTCCTTAACTTTTTTGAAAACCTCTACTAATGTCGGGTCAAAATGGCTTCCTGCATTTTCCTCAATGATTCCGCACGCCTTTTCATGGTCGAATGCTTTTTTATACGGGCGTTCCGAAACTAATGCATCATACACATCAACAATAGCCATAAGACGCCCCTCTAACGGAATGTTCTTTCCGCTGAGTCCTCCCGGATAACCGCTTCCGTCCCATTTTTCATGGTGTGTTCCCGCAATCAGCAAAGCATGAAGCAAAAAGCTGTGTTCCTTTGTTTCATTCATGATTCTTTCTGTCGCTTCCACACCTACCGTTGTATGGGTTTTCATAATTTCAAATTCCTCCGGGTCAAGTTTTCCGGGTTTGTTTAAAATCAAGTCAGTTATGGCTATCTTTCCTACATCGTGAAGCTGTGCAGAGGTTACAAAGAAATCCATGTTCCATTTTTCGATTTCCTCCTTGTATTCCTCCCAATTGAAAAGCTCATCGACTAATACTTTTAAGTAACGCTGAGTGCGGATTATATGTCCGCCGGTTGACTTATCACGGAATTCCACCAAATCGGTTACAGTGGCAAGAATGGCGTTTTGAAGGTTGTAAATCTCGTCCGTTTTTTCTTTCACTTTGACTTCTAAATTGTCCGCATAATCTTTCAAATCGTGCTTTTGCTGCTCTATCAGCAGGAGGTTGGATATTCTCCTCAAAAGTAAAGGCCCGGAGAACGGCTTTGTTATGTAATCCAACGCACCTAAATCAAAGCCCTCCATTTCGCTGGCTTCATCGTCTTTAGCGGTAAGAAAAATAACGGGTATATCTCTGAAACGCGTGTCCGCTTTCATAATTTTTATGGCTTGATAACCGTCCATTTCCGGCATATCAATATCCAGCAAAACTAAATCAGGAATGACTTTTTCCAATATTTCAAAGAGTTTTGCGGCAGAGGGAGCCGGATAAACATCGTAAAACTCTTTCAACAGATTTCTGCCTATGGACAGATTAGCCGGAACATCGTCAACAATAAATATTTTTTTTCGTGTGTTTTTCAACCTTATGAACCTCCATTTTTGATATAATCTTCGAGTTTATTTATGATTTCTTCAAAGTTCATCTTTTCTGCGTTTTCCCGCAGGAAATTAACAAGTTCGCCATTAGAATCATAATCGTGTGATTCCAACTCTTCCAATGCCTCATCAACGCTGTTCATATCAAAGTTTTCACAAGCTATTCGCAATTGATTCAACGTAACTGTATCCGGCTTTAGTTTTTGGGGTTTCCGATTGTCAGCATCAAATTCTTGAAGCATGGAACTAATGCCTAAAATTAGTTTTTCCACCGCTACTGTGAGGTTATCATTATTAGCCTTAACATAGTCATAATCCCTTGCAATTGCCGCTTTTTCTAATTCTGCCGCCATAACTGCGATTTCTTCCGAACCAATGCTCCCGCTTGAACCTTTAATGCCGTGAACCGCTGTGGTATACTCTGCCAAGTTGTCTTTGTTTACTTTTTGAGTTACCTCGAGAAGTGTCCGTGTGCTGCCTGCATAAGAGCGAAGTATGTTAATGTATGTGCTTTTATTGTTGTAAAAACGTAGCATTCCTTTTTCAATATTAACGCCCGGAACGCCTTTTTCTAATGCACTCCAATTCTTATCATCTATATGAACGGGCTGTCTGTGTTCGTCTGTACGCTGATACAATTTCTCTTGCTCCTTATCCCTGACCCATTCACGGATAACGCTGTCTAAATGGGATATTTCTATCGGTTTAGAAATGAACGCTTGAAACCCTTTTTGCAAGAACAGTTCCTCATTCCCCACAATGGCGTTCGCAGTAAGAGCGATAATGGGTATATTCCTCGCATAATCACTGTCAATCTGCCGAATACGCTGTGTAGTCTCAATGCCGTCCATACCGGGCATCATGTGGTCCATAAAAATTGCATTATAGCGAACCCGTTCATCGAGAATGGCTTCAATAGCCTCCCTGCCGCCGGTAACACAATCAATTTTCATGTTGTAGGGTTTCATCAACCCTCTCGCTACATCAAGATTAGTTACCACATCATCTACTATCAGCACCCGTGCATAAGACATATTAAGCCGTGACATGTTTCCGTAATGGCGGCGTTTTTTCTCCGTATAGTTTAAGTTTTTAAGGCTTTCGATAACTTCCGGTCCGATTACATCATCAGTAATGTGCTTTTGCAAAAGCTTCACATTAAATGTGCTTCCTTTGCCGTGTTCGCTCTGAACCTCTATATGCCCGCTCATTAAGTCAACCAACTTCTTTGCAATAGACAACCCTAACCCGGTTCCGATAATTTTCCGGTTAGCCGACATATCCGCTTGAACATAATCATTGAACAAATTGTCCATATCTCCCTGACGAATTCCAATGCCTGTATCACGGATAATAAAAGTCAGCCAAATTTTTTCATCTTCACGAGCACAATTAACGGTCAGCTCTACAACTCCCTCGCTTGTATACTTAAAAGCGTTTGATAAAAGATTGTTGAGGATTTGTCGTATTCTCAGTTCGTCACCAAAAATGTACGTCGGCAGATTTTCGCACACATTCATTATAAATTCAATTGGTTTTTCGCCCTTGTGCATTATGCTTTGTGTTACTGCATCATTTATCAAACTCGGAATATCGTATTTAACCGGTACAAGTTCGAGTTTCCCCGCTTCGATTTTGGAAATATCGAGAATATCGTTAACTGTACTGAGCAGGGTCGCACCTGCATTATTTATTTGGGTAAGCCGGTAACGGCTTTCTTCACCTAAAGTCCCGTCTGTATCTAATATTAAATCTGATAAGCCGATTATCGCATTTAACGGAGTGCGTATTTCGTGGCTCATATTAGCTAAGAAACCGCTTTTTGCTTCATTGGCTTGCTGTGCGTCTAAAATAGCTTCCCGAAGCTCGTTTTCGCCTTTACGTTTTGAGAATGCCCCCGCAATAATTGAACCTGCCATTGTAGAAAGCCTAAATTCCCCCTGTGACCAATTCGCCTGCTCAAATGTTGTTGCAAAAACGAGATAACCTGCACGTGTCCCCTCCACCATTAGAGGGATATAACAAAAGCTCTTTTCTTCAAGAGAGGTGCCGGGGTATGCTCGGAACACCTCCACTGCCGCTTTTTCATAATAACAACCGGTTTTATCGGCTTCATCAAGAATAGGCTTCATCGTTTCATAAGGTAGTGAACGCCTCAAAACACTCGGTGTTTTTTCGTTGACAGTATTTTCATGGGTACATTCAAGCGAGCCGTCCGGTAAGAACTCTAAAATTATTGCTCTGTCTGTTTTTGTGAAGCTGCGTAGTTCGTGCAGTGCATTGCTAATCAGTTCGTCAAAATTATATGGTTGAGTGAACGGCACGGAGAACTTAGAAATGAATTCCTGTGTTCTGAGTTCCGTTTCACTCGCCGCAAGCAGAATTTCCTCACTGTTTCTGCGAGAGTATGCCCCCGCAATAATCGAGCCTGCCATTGTAGCTAATCTAAACTCACCCTCGTCCCAGTTTGCTTGTTCAAACATAGTAAAAAACACGAGATAACCTGCTCTTATACCGCCGATAGTCAACGGTATATAACAGAAGCTTTTTTCATCAAGAGATGTGCCGGGATTCCTTATAAAAACTTGAACCGCCGCTTTTTCATAATAACAGCCGGTTTTATCCGCTTCATCAAGTATCGGCTTCATGATTTCATAGGAAAGCGAACGCCCATGCACCTTCGGTGTTTCCTCGTTAATAACATTTTCATATGTGCATAACAACGATTTATCCGCTTGAAATTCCAAAATGATTGCTCTGTCTGTATTAGTGAAATTGCGTAGCTCATACAAAGAATTGCTGATTAATTTTTCAAAATCGTAAGACTGCGTGAAAGGCACGGAAAACTTCGACATAAACTCCTGTGTGTGAAGCTCCGCCTCTTTTGCGGCAAATAAAACATCTTCACTTCTTTTTCTGGCATAAGCTCCCGCTATAATAGAACCTGCCATAGTAGCCAATCGGAACTCACCCTCGTCCCAATTCGCTTGTTCAAACATAGTAAAGAACACGAGATAACCCGCTTTGTTGCCGCCTATGGTCAATGGTATGTAGCAAAAGCTCTTTTCGCCTAAATCGGCTTCCGGGTATCTCTGAAAATAACGTGCCGCAGCTTTTTCATAAAAGCAACCCGTTCTGTCTGCTTTATCTAATATTGTCTTCATCGCTTGGTATTCTAACAAACGCCCGTGTACAGTCGGTGTTTCTTTATCAATAATGTCCTCATGACTGCAAAGAAGTGAACCGTTCGGCAAAAATTCCAATATGATTGCCCTGTCTGTATTGGTGAATTCACGCAGTTCATACAATGCATCATTAATTAATCCGTCAAAATCATACGATTGTGTGAACGGAACAGAAAACTCTGATATAAACTTTTGTGTGCGAAGCTCGTCTTCGTTTGCTTCAAGCAGAACATCTTCGCTTTTTTTACGGGAATACGCACTTGCGATGATTGACCCCGCCATTGTAGCTAATCGGAATTCACCCTCGTCCCAGTTTGCTTGTTCAAACATAGTAAAGAATACGAGATAACCCGCTTTGTTACCGCCGATGGTCAACGGTATGTAGCAAAAACTCTTTTCACCCAAATCGGTATCTTGGTATCTTTGGAAATAACGTAACGCCGATTTTTCGTAAAAACAACCTGTTCTATCCGCTTTATCAAGGATTGGCTTCATTTTTCTATATTCCAATGAACGCCCCATCACTCTGGGTGTTTCATTGCAAATAACATTCTCATAGGTACACAGCAGAGAGTTATCCGGTTGAAATTCTAAAATAATCGCTCTGTCTGTTTTGGTAAAATCACGCAATTCATACAACGCGTTGCTGATTAAATCATCGAAATCATAGGGACGTGTAAACGGCATGGAAAATTCGGAAATAAACTCTTGTGTCCTAAGCTCCGCTTCGTTTGCCGCAATTAGAATATCCTCACTCCTTTTGCGGGAATATGTACCGGCAATGATTGAGCCTGCCATTGTTGCTAATCGGAATTCACCCTCGTCCCAGTTTGCCTGTTCAAACATTGTAAAGAACACAAGATAACCCGCCTTGTTGCCGCCGCTCGTTAAGGGGATATAACAAAAACTCTTTTCATCTAAATTTGCGGAGGGGTGCTTTTTAAAATACTGTGATGCTGATTTTTCGTAGAAACAGCCGGTATTATCTGCCTCATCAAGAACCGGCTTCATTGTTTCATAAGGCAGTGAGCGACCGAAAACATTCGGCGTATCTTTATCTATAACACTCTCATGGGTACAAAACAAGGAACCGTCCGCTTGAAATTCTAAAATAATCGCCCTGTCTGTTTTTGTGAAATCCCGCAGTTCATACAGTGCATTATCTATCAATTCATCAAAATCATAGGGTTGTGTAAACGGCACGGAGAATTTCGATATAAACTCCTGTGTACGCAATTCTTCTGCTGTGGTGTTTTCTATGTTCTTTTTATCCATTGCTTGTCTTCCTTTCAAAGTGTTTGGCACTTTTCCAATTCCCTCCCTAAATTATAAATCGAAAAAAATGAATACACCTTATTACAATAACATATTAACCGCACCATTACAGCACCAAAAACAAACAAAATACAGTAAACCGAGAATATTTTTGGAGTTTTATCATGTTTTTGGATTATTAAGAATTATATTCTCGGTATTTTTATTACAGCGGTTGTCCCTTTGTTTATTTCGCTTGTAATTTCGAGCGTTCCACCGCACTGTTCTTTTATCCTTTGTCTCACGTTTTTAATTCCTATATGCTCGCAGCTGCCTTGTTGCAGACTATTCGTGTCATACCCCATACCGTCGTCAGATACGATTGCAAGATATTCATCGTCAGTTTCTGTTACGGAAATTGTGATTGTTCCCCCACCCTCCCTCTCACCTATGCCGTGCATGACGGCATTTTCAACAATTGGTTGTATAGTGAGCGGCGGTAATTCAAATCCGCCGGTTTCAATTCGGTAAAGTACATTTAATGCGTTCCCATAAATTGCTTTTTCTAAATCAAGATAACCTTTGACGTGGTTTAATTCTTTTTCGATGTCGATTAAACCTCTATTATTCAACGATTCCATGTTGCTCCTCAGATATGCCGAGAAGTCTAATGCGGCTTTTTTTGCTTTTTCAGGATTTTCAGTGCAGAGATTGGCAATTGCAGAAAGTGCATTGTGAAGGAAGTGAGGTTGTATTTGTGTGAGCATAATTGCGATTTGGTTTTGTGTCAGCTCCAATTCTTTTTGTTTGATTTTTTGTGATAATTCGCTTTGTATGCTTGCATAATAGATAAAAATAACAAGCGTTATGGAAAAGGTGATTAGTGTCAATTCCAAGAAAAACAACTCAATCAAAATAGCTGCAGTTGGAAGCCCCACATATGACAGAAGTGTCAACCGTTCCTTTTTACTGATGAACTTCCTGTAAGTAGTCAGCAACCCTACGGCAATCGCCATACAGCCGAGTGAAAGCACCTGACTGAGCATAAACCAATTATTATGTTCGCTTGAAATTAAATAGTGACTGGGATTTGTCATACGGTACATAGTGACAGACAGGAAAATGACGGTAACTGTAATATCAATAAAACACAATGCCTTTGCAATATACGCTGTATGTTTGGTAGCTTTAGAAATTGTTGTTCGCTCCTTGAGTATAGTTAAAACTAAATCAATAAAAAACACTAATATAATCGGGCCGCCAAGAGTAATCAATATAATCAAAATCTTTTTTATATTGTCGGCTTCAGGGACGATATTAATATTTAATGAACTATCAGCGACAGTTGCAAGCACGCCCACAATATGCACGATAATAATACAACAAAATATACGACTGCGTTTTAATTTTCCGTATTCACTTGACATTACAAAAAAAAGAATTAAAAGGCAAATAATAACGCCGACAGTATTTATGGATATGTTTATATATTCCCACACGTTCATGCTGTTTTACTCCGCTTTCCTTAATTTTCCGATTGTCATTTCCGCCCAGCTATACTGTGCCATATATTGCCCGGCATAAGCATTTACATACTTAGTGTTGCCCTTTATAAATTCATAACTGTCACACACGATTTTTTCAGGAATAATGGCAAAGCTGTTACGCCGTTTCAGAATAATATCATCAACACCATTCTCTTTCAACGCTTTTGTTAAGTCACTGAATAGTTTCCGCAGATAAGACTTTATATTTTCTGTATCCTGCTTGTCTTCCCACAATACGGCACAAAGCTCACCTGTATTTACTGAAGCACCGTTTCTGTCGATTAAATACGCAACTAATTCTTTAGTTTTGCTGTAAGTGAATTTAATCGGAGTGCCGTGTGAGTATATTTCAAAATTGCCAAAAGTCTGTGCGTACACCCGTGCATTATTTCTCAAGTCAACAGGGTAACGCAAATTCTCGATTTCACGCTCCACAGCCTCTTTTGTAACCGCTTTTAGAATATATCCGCTGGGATGAAGTCCGAGTGCTTCCATTGCGTATTCAGTATATGCTGTTACAAAAATTATGTTGATTTTCGCATTATAGTCCTTTAACTCCTTGGCGACTGCAATTCCGTTCATTCCCCACATCTTTATGTCTAAAAAAACAATGTCACAGGGATTGTTCTTTGCGAATATAAGCAGTTCCGAGGGTTTGTTGAACGAGAAGATTTCTGCTGAGGGTATTACCTCGGCTATTGTGTCGGTTAGTAGCTTTAACGCCTGTTCACTGTCGTCTATGGCGAGTATTCTCATGATGGAGTTGCTCCTTATTATGCTGTTATTGTACAATAGATATTATAGCACAGTAAAGGACGGATTGCAAGGGAAATTAACTATATAAAAAATCCCTTAAAACCACAGTTTCAAGGGATTATTATTACGAGGCGTCACCCGGATTTGAACCGGGGCTCAGGGTGTTGCAGGTTGTCATAAACACTTATGAAATGCGGTTTTGTCAGCGTTTAAGCCAATTTAAACTCATGTAAAATCAAACAAAATAATACGAATGGCATAATGATTGGCATAATTAAACAAGAAATGTGTTACAAAAATAAAAAAGCGACTGTTCTCTTTAATCGGGGACAGTCGCCTTATTTTTTTCTATAGTTTGTAAAAAACCGGCAGGTGTCAATAACTGCTTTCATTGTGATTCCCTACATTCCTTAATTATTGCGTTTATTTCATCAAGGGTCATTTCGGATGTGCCGTTAATGACGGCTTGCTCTTGAGCATCTTTCATTGCTTGTAATCCTCTCGATAAAATCGTTTCTCTCGTAGCAGGGTTTTCAACCATCGTAAGCGGAAAGGGAATTCCCTGCGTTCTGACAGCTTGGCGGTAAAAGACGTTCGTTGCCGCCGATAAAGTCAAGCCAAGTTTAGAGAACAGCAGTTCAGCCTCTCGTTTAGTATCTTCGTCTATTCTGATTGAAACACTTGTCTGTGCCATAATAAATCCTCCTTAGTGTTAATAATTACATTGTACAGCATTTTTGATACAATGTCAAGAGATTTTGAAAAAGTTATAACCTTGTGATTAAGCTGATTTATTTGAGAGGTATTGAAAACCCGCCGATATTAAATCGACGGGTGTTCTGCGTTTTTTAATTCTTTACTATGCTGTAGCGTTTTCTCCTTCCGGCGGTAAACAGCACACCGCCTGTTAATAATGCGGGAATGATACTAAATGTCACCATTGTGTTTGGGTTAGGTTCGTCGGGTTCATAATAGATTTCACCGTCAAAATCATCTATTATGTCCGGACCAAACGCACTTAATGCATTTATGTGTATGGGTTCTTCCTCCGATAAAACATAATACGAAGCACGTGAAATATACACAGTTACCGAACCGTCACTATTAACCATGTAAGAGCCTTGTTCTGTAACAAACCCGTTTTCATCGACGTAATACAGCTTCACTTTATCGGTGTTTATTCCGTAATCAATAAACTGCTCGGCAGGTATTGTAAATGCAAGCTCTATTCCGAATTCACCGTGCATTGCGGGAGTAATTGCTACACTGTTTGTGCTGACAACCACGCTTATAATATCGTTGTCCTCTTTTAGTTGATAACCGCCGTGTACGAAAACAATGTCCATGTTGAGGTTGATTGTCTGTGCAGCGTCGGTAATCATTTCAGGGTCGATAGATATAACCCAGCCGCTTTCGATTTCAACTTCTAAAACTATATCAATATCTTTAACAAAATGCAAAATGCTCTCTGATATAAAACTTCCCGATTCCTCGTCAAAAACGATACGTAATCTGTCTTCTCTCTTGTCTTCGTTTTCGGATAACTGTTCTTCCATCGCACCTAAAACATAAGAATAAGCACTGTTTTGTATAGTATAATGAAAACCGTATCCCAAATCAAAGCTGTTATAACCTTTTTGTACTTTTAAACTAATCGCTTCATTTGTATCAACAGTAGATTGGATTGCAGCAATTGATGATAAAATTCCTAAATTGCTTAAATCAAGATTATTACCCAAAACGCCAACCCAACAAAGATTAGGTAAATTATCAAACGAAGATATACTTGTCAGTTTATTATCGGAAGCCTCCACTTGCATTAAGTTGACATTTTCTGACAAGTCAAGTGTTGTAAGCTGATTCCCCCAAACACTTATATGCTCAAGCTTGACACAACCGGATAAATCAACACTTGTAAGTCCGCAATCGCTTGCCAAGAAAACTCTTAATTCCGAGCAATTAGATAGATTGATGCTTGTAATTCCATTGTCACTTATCCATAACCAATCTAATTTACTGAAACCGGAAAAATCAAATATTCCTTCAAATCCCATCACATAAAGAGTAATCGCCTCCACACGTTTAGGGCTGTCGTCATTCCAACGAATATTACCTAATAATAGTGTTACAGGGTCTTGCGGACCTGTGTTCCATGTTTCAGGGTTATTTAAATCCCAGCCATGTTCCGCAATAATGGCTTTGTTATTATTGTTCTGTGTGAAAAACGACACTAATTTTTGATAATCGTTTTCATTGTACCCGCTTGGGGTTGTAGTTACAGGTGGGGTTACGGGCGGAGTAACAGGTGGGGTAACAGGCGGGGTAACAGGTGGAATTCCTCCTGCAGGAACTGTATATTTGTTGCTCCACGGTGATTCAATTGAAGAAATCACCGAGCGGACTTGATATTCATAAGCATCGGCTTGAGGAACTCCGGTTGATATATATGAAGTTGCTGTTCCTGATGGAGAATGCTTTCTATAATCGTCTGATGTACTCCAGTTTACTGTACCGACTTTTCTCCATTGAACAATATAAGTTGCCCCCGGTACAGCGTTCCATGATACTTTTATGGTGGAACTGCTTTCCCTCGTTGCGGTTAAACCCGTGGGAGCTGCCGGAACTGCCGTACTCACAGAGGTTGTGTTTGCAGCAAGTTTAATTTCAACCCACGGAGATTTAACTGTTGAATTTACTGCACGAACACGATATGATTGTGCATTGGTTTGAGAAACCCCTGTGGAAAGATAAGATGTAGCTGTGTTATTTGTGTAATCCGAAGACTTTTGCCAAACGCCTGTGCTTGTATTTTTCCATTCAACCTCATAAGAAGTCGCTCCTTGAACAGCGTTCCACGACACTCTTATGGTTGAACTGCTTTCTCTCGTTGCGATTAAACCTATGGGAATTGTGAGAGAGTTAGGTCCATATTTTGCATAAAGCGTTAAACTATTGGGATATGATTTATTAAGGTTTTTTGAACCAATTACAGTTGAGGCATTTACTATACTTTCACTGCTTGATTCTGTATGCCAGCCATAAAATGCTTCTCCGTTTCGGGTTGGATTTTGGGGGAAGCTAATATTAGTGGCTTCAAAAGTAGTGCCATATGTTACATATCTGGTGGCATATGGTGGACCTACCAATGCCAGTGTTGCCGGGCTGTTATAAAAGTTGATTTTTGTATGATTTACTGTTGATGGTTGTGTTGTTGTCAAGTTTCCGCTGAAAATCCATTCGTTATTACTTAATTTATACCAAAGGTTTCCGCTGTCACCTCTTCCGGCATTCGGTAATGTGCTTCCGGGGGCATTGTATGCATAACCCACCACCATTACGGGCGTATTATTCTTTAGTGTAATGTTTGTTGTAACAGGTGAATACGGTTCATTACGAACCGGTACACTATCATTTGTAGTATAATAAACTGTCGGTTTGGTAAGTTGTTTATAGGTGCTGTTTATATCGAATTTCGTTTTACATGTGTTACATACACCATAGGCATCATATGTGTGAGTTGTACACATTTTCCTATACTCAAATCCTACCATGGGGTTAACGCAATGGCGGTCATTAATCCCATAACGTCTAACTTCAAAATGGAGATGGAATTGACCTGGTGTCCCTGTGTCACCAACTGTTCCTATAGGTGTACCCTTTTCTACATATTCACCATCTTTAACAAGAACAGTTTCAAGGTGTGCATAACGGGTATAAAGATTATTTTCTACACCATGATGATGAATTGTTATATAATTTCCATATGAAGTGCCAGTACCGGGTTTTACCCCACTTCTATTAACAGTAACCTGTCCGCTTTCTACAGCAATAACAGTACGACCACGTGTACCGCCACCATTGCTACTATTAATATCAATACCTCTATGACCATTAAAATAACCATCCCAATTATTGTGAGAGGAAGCTCCACATGTGTGCTTGCCATACCCACAGCCATGTCTTCCTACTTGTTCAACATTGGCTTCAAGTATTGGCCATGCGAATTGGATTTTCGTTGTTGCCTCTGCGGGAATTGTTAATTGCGGCATTGCCGACACCGTTATTACTATTGCAATAAAAACTGATAAAACTCGTTTTTTCATATAATCCCTCCAAAAAATGTAAATTTACATTCATTATACACTAAAAAAACGCCGAAAAGGTGTGCAGCCTGCACACCTTTTAGAAAAATTTATTTATTCTCAGTATCTGAACTCATGGGGGAAAACACAGCTGTTAGTGTCAATAACCAACCCGTTCTGCTTATTTCGCTCGACTGTCGCTGTAATCACTTCTATTGAGGTTTTTACCGCCGTGCTGTTCAAATCGAGATTGTTTCCCCATACATCGACATAGCATAATTCCGGAAGATTATCAAATGAAGAAATGCCGGTTAATCGGTTACAACCGAATTCGATTTGTTTAAGTTTAATATTTTTCGATAAATCAATAGAGGAGATATTGTTCCCCCAAAGGCTTATATGCTCGAGGTTCGGGTTATGTGAAAGGTTTATATTTGATAGGTTACACTCACTTGCTAACAGAACCCTCAGTTTTGTACATCCGGAAAGATTGATATTTGTGAAATTGTTGTTGCTTATCCAAAGATAGTCCAACTCGGTGAAGCCGGATAAATCAAGCTCACCCTGTAAATGGAAGACATATAGTGTAATTTCGGTTATTTTTCTTGGGGTAGAGTTACTCCATTGAATATTCCCGTACCTGAATGTGAACGGGTCTTGTCCGTTTGTACTCCATGTATTGGGGTTATTTAAGTCCCAGCCTAAGTTTTCTAAGATTTTCAGATTATCATTTTGAGTAAAAAACGATATTATACTCTGATAGTCATGCTCATCATATCCGTCCGGAGTTTTGAATTCCCTTATTACTTCAACAATTGACGGTTCGGTTTGTGGCGGTTGAGAGGGAAGCGGTGGTTGGTCTGGCAGTGGTTGAACGGGCGGAGGTTCAGTTGGTGTCGGTTCTGCGGGGAGAGTTTCGGCAGAATCGGTTTCAACCGACTGGGGTTCGGGTTCAACAGAAAAGGCTTTGGATATAACAGGCTCAGTGGATGTTGCAGGGGGTGGGTTAACTATTTCGCTTGATTCGGCAGATGAAGATACAGTAGGAGGAGGTTCAACAAGTGGCACATCAGAAGTGCCGATGTATTCTCTTACAGCTAATGCAAGTGTAATCGCCGAACAAAGCACAAGTAAAGAAGCTGTGCAACCGATTATTCTTCGCAGCACACGGTTTTTGTAATTATTTAACGCTCTTTTCAATGCTGAGGCACTTTGAAAACGTGATTCGGGTGCAAGTGCGGTGCATTTCATCGCAATGCGTTCTAAGGAAATATCTTTAATGCGTGAGCTTCTGTCGGTTGTGCCGGTTAAGCAATAACGCATTACCACACCTAAAGCATAAATATCGGTACGGCAGTCGGTCTGTGCAAAGCCATATTGCTCGGGTGGAGCGAATTTCTGTGTTCCGAGGTGTAAAGTATCGTTTTCTGCATTCTCGGAATATTTTCTCGAAATCCCAAAGTCAATAAGCGTAACAGCATTATTATCCGGGTTAATAATAATATTGGAGGGTTTTATGTCCCTGTGAATAATCGGCTCGGGCTGTGAATGCAGGAAAATCAAAACATCGCAGATTGCTGATATAATCTCGATTGTTTTCTCCGGATTGATAAGCCCTCTTTCTGCCAAAAACTCATCTAAAGGAATTCCATCAACGTATTTATGAATAATCAATTGAGCATTATCGTCTTTTATTGAAGCCTCAAACCGAGGCAAACCCTTATGCTCAAGCCCACGCAGAAGCTCTGTTTCATTACTATGATTTCCCATATGCATTGAATCATGATAGCGTTTAAGTATAAATAATTCATCACTGACTCTATCCTGCAATAAAAGCGTCTCCCTATAATCATTGCGGTTTACCTGTTCAATGATTTGGAAGCGGTTTAGTATTTCCTGCGGTAATTCAAATTCTTCATAAGCTGCAGTTTTTTCTTGTGCTTTCAAGAACTCTTTTGCATAGGATTTATTCATTTTTTCTCTCCTAAAAGTGAAATGGAAAATTCAAAGAGTGTATCTTGAACAGCCTCAATATCTAATCCATTTTCTAAGGCAAAAATGATAACAGCGTCACGTTTAATTCTCGGGTGAAGCGTACTTTTCCTTGCACAGGTGAGCAGCTTTTGTGTTTCATCATAGTTCATTTCAAAACCGAAAGCAAGTTGAATAACCTTATCACGTGAAGGACTTCTCCTCCCGTTAAATAGCTGATGCCCGTATGTACGCTCTATATCGGATTTTTTAATAACCCGTTCCGGCAGGGTTTCCCTTTCTGTACAAAGTTTGTTTATATATTCGCAGAATTCAATGACACTGTTTGTATCCTCACTATAACGTTGAAAGAAACGGTTTAGCGAGGTTGTTTTTAAAAGTTTTTGTAATAGAGTGTCGGTGGGGATTCTCTCAACAGACATTGTCTCGCTCTCCTTTCAAGGATAATCTAAATTTAATATTATCATACATAGGTGTTGTATGTCAATAGTGTGCTTTTTGCACACTATTGATTTTTACAATGGTAAAATATTACCACCCCCCTTGACAAAACCGCCTTTTTATGGTATAATACCGTTATTGATTACTTTTAACGTTCACGAGGTATAACCTCATTAGGGCGGTCTATCTATTAACGTTCATGTTGCTATAACAGGTACTATTCTGTTATAGACGTGGCGGTGGGAATGACAAACAATGTCATTCTAAATTAACAAAAACCAAACAGTTCGCATGAGCTGCACTAATCCCATATGGGAGAGGTGCGACTTTTTATTTGTAAAAAAGTCAGTCTAAAACGAAAGGATGGATTAGCATACTAATGGCATAATTGCAAAAACAGGTCATCCCCGCTCACAACAAAAAACTCCCTTAAAACCACAGTTTCAAGGGATTATTCTACCGAGGCGTCACCCGGATTTGAACCGGGGCTCAGGGTGTTGCAGACCCATGCCTTACCACTTGGCTATGACGCCGTTTATTAATGCCACTCAATGATTATATCATACACTTTTTGAAATGTCAATACCGATTACTCAGTATATTGTAAAAAAGGGGAAAGTATACCGAACAAGACTTGACAAAAACAAAAAAACATGATATATTAAGCATATGCTTAATATTGAGCAGTTACTTGTTTTAAAGCAAGGAGGTTTCATGAATAAACGTGAAGAACACAGTCAGCAACGCCGAATACAAATTCTACAAATCGCTCTTGATGAGTTTATCGCCAAAGGGTATTACGGGGTATCCACTCGTGAAATCAGCAGAATCGCAGGAGTAAGTTCGGGATTGATGTTTCACTATTTCGATTCTAAGCAAGCGGTCTATGAAGCGTTAGTCGAGCTTGGGTGCGAGGGAATGGTGTTTGATTATGATGAAACCGATACCCCGATTATGATTTTTAAGAGTATAATCGCAGATGTTTTTCATATGCTTGAGGAAAACCCATATTCTGCAAAAATGTTCGTTTTTATGGGAGATGCGGTTCATAATGCTAAACAAATCTCGCCAAAAGCAGGCGAAATGTTCGCACGGCATGATATTGTTCGGCAGAGCATTCCTTTGATTGAAAAGGGGCAGCAGCTCGGCGAAATACGTTCGGGCGACCCCCACGCATTGTCTGTTACTTTTTGGTGTGCTATTCAGGGAATTGCAGAAAGAATTGCGTTAAACAGTGATTGCCCCATTCCCGAAACAGAGTGGGTATTAGATATTTTGCGAAAAAAGTAATAATTCAATTATTGAAAATACAACCACCGGAAATGTAAGAATTCCGGTGGTTTTGTGTTATTTTATTCAATCAATTCGGATTTTATTCAAATCTATCCTGTTTCTGTAATAAACCCAGTCGCCTGCTACATTAGCACCTACACTCATTTCAGTATCAACTAACAAGGTTAATTCCGTTCCGTCAGTGCGGATTTTATACAGTTGACCGTTCATTTTGTCACCCCAGCGAGAGAAATATATCCAATCCCCGTCTATTGTTATATATGAGGCTGATATATTCGCAACAAGCGTTTGCTCGGTACCGTCGGTGCGGATTTTATAAAGTCCCTCTTTGCCGAATTTCGTATAATAAATCCAGTCATCATCAACAATTGTAAAATGAACTTCATCAATAACAATCTGCGTTTTTTCCGTGCCGTCGGTTCGCATTTTATAATGCTTTATGGGGTCATTAAATCCGTCGCTACTGAATGCTTCAGCCCAGTAAATCCAGCCGTCCGACACATTGATGTTCATTATAAACAAACCCTCGGTTTCAGCAATGAGCTGTTGTTTTTTGCCGTCAGTTCGCATTTTATACATGCGTTTGCAATTTTCGTCATCGCCAACGTAATAAATCCATTCACCAACGACTGTTACAAAGTTTGCACCGTCATTGCTTAAACGGGTTTGCTCTGTCCCGTCGGTTCGCGTTTTGTAAATCCCCGGCTCGGGTGTATAATGCGGCGTCATTTCCCATGAAACAGTATAATAAACCCAGTTGCCCACCACGTTAATATACTTTGACGGAACACTGTTGAGCCGTTCATTAACTGTATTGTCGTCGTTAGTTTTATACAGATAGTAATTATCCTCGGAGTTTACGTAATAAATCCAGCCGTCCTTATAAGCGGCATAACCGCCGTTATTGATGTTTCCGGCGAGGTTGCCGTGTTCGTTCGGGTCGACGGTTTCAACGACACCGAGGTTTCTCGGGGTGAGTTCGATGTTCCCGTTGAGTATCGCAAATACACCTGCGGATAAAACAGTTATCGCAATCAGTGCCGCCGATAAAGCGTATATCGGTCTTATATTTTGTTTTTGCCGAGCGTGTTGAGATTTACCGATTATCTTTTGTATGAAGTCCCTGTCGCTCCCTATGGGAACATCAGCTTCAAATATTTCCCTGTAGTTGTTTTCCATAATGGCTCTCCTCCTTTTCGAGCATGTCTTTTAATTGATTCCTCGCCCTGTTAAGCTGCGTTGTTACCGCCGTCTGCCTGATTTTCAAAATATCCGCTATTTCGTTTGTGGAGTATCTTTCATAATAATACAGATAAATTATGACACGGTATTTCGGTTTGAGGCTGTCGACATATTCACGCAGGTCGTTATTGTGAGTTTGAGGGGCAGGAATGTTTTCATCTAATTCTGCACGGTTGCGTTTCCATGCAGATTTAAGGAGGTTCTTGCACTCGTTGACCGTTACCCGAATAAGCCACGCTTTTTCAATTTCCGACGAAGCAAAGCCGTCCTTTCGGTTGTACAGTTTCAAGAACACATTCTGCGTTATGTCGTCGGCGTCGTGGGTGTTTCGTAGGTAGTTCTTGGCGACACGGTAAACGGTCGGTCGGAACATGGCTACGCTTTCGGCGAAATTGTCGTGATTGTCGTGTTCCATAAAATGCACCTCCCTTGTGTGTGATTCAGAAAGCCTTTCTGTTAATAATACAACATAACAAGGTGGTTTGTCACATAAATTCGTAAAAGTTATTGAAATATTTATTAAATTATGGTATTATTAGGGAAATCAATTATTATATAGGAAAATAACATGAACATTTTTGAAACATTAAAACGCCTTTCGGAGGCTAACGGCGTTGCAGGTGATGAAAACAGTGCCGCCAAAATCGCCTTAGAATTCCTCAAGGAATATGACCCTTTCGCCGGAGTGGACAACCACGGCTCGGTTACAGGGTTTATCGGCGAGTATAACGACGGCAGACCAACCATTCTGCTTGATGCACATATCGACGAAATCGGACTAATCGTCACTTATATCGACGATAAAGGCTTCATAAAAGCAGAACCCTGCGGCGGCATGGACAGGAGAGTTCTCCCCGCACAGGCTGTTACGGTTCACGGGAAATCTCCCGTAAAAGCTGTAGTATGCTCCCTGCCCCTGCATGTTAAAAAAGAAAGTGAGCTTGCGTTGAAAGCCGACGATATTTGGATTGATACCGGCTTTAGTAAGGATGAACTGCTTCGACATGTTTCTCTCGGTGACAGAATTACCATAAACAGCGAATTAACAAGGCTTTTCAACGATAACGTCTGCGGGCGGGCTTTGGATAATCGTGCAGGAGTTACTGCGGTTTTATACGCCCTATCACTTTTAAAAAACAGCGAGATAGCGTTCAACATAGTAGTGGCGTTCTCCACGCAAGAGGAGGTCGGGTGCAGAGGGGCAAGGATTTCCGCATATAATTCGGACGCAGAATATTCTATAGTGGTAGACGTGAGTTACTCAAATTCGCCGGGTGTGCCGAAACATAAATCCGGAAAATTAGGCGGGGGACCTATGATTGGGATTGCCCCCACACTTAATCGGGAAATGGGTGACGAACTGAAAAAATTCGCCAACGAGTGGGAAATAGACTATCAGCTTGAAATAATGAACCGTGACACAGGCGGCACAAATGCAGATGAAATAAGCCTTATTAAAGGTGGGGTACGAACCGCACTTGTGTCAATTCCTCTCAGGTATATGCACATGCCTGTTGAAACCTGTTCGTTAAAGGATATTGAAGCTGTCGGTCATTTAATCGCCGCATTTATAGAGGGATATAAGACAATTAATAATGAATAAGTAACAATTAATAATGTTTAAAATAAAAATCTTTGCGGACACAAATTCCATCATTATTAATTATTAACTATTAATTATTCATTAATATAAAGGGGTTTTTATGTTTGATATTTTAAAAGAGTTATGTGCCGTCAACGGGACAAGCGGGGACGAAAAAGATGTTTCCGATTATATAATCAAGTTCATTGAGGAGAACTGCTCAACAGATAATGTAGTCGCTCAAAGGGATATAATGGGCAATGTTGTCGTGTTCAAGAAAGGTAAGGCTGCTCCGAGTAAAAGTGTCATGTTTGCGGCACATATGGACGAGGTAGGGTTTATTATTACCGACGTTACCGATGAGGGGTTTTTGAAGTTCGCACCGGTGGGCGGGATTGCCGATTCCGCTGTGTTCGGGCGGAAAGTGATATTCAAAAACGGCGTTGTCGGGGTTATTGGGGGGAAACCGGTTCATTTGTGCGACGAAAAAGAAAAGGATAAGCAACCGAAAATTGATGATTTATATATCGACATTGGGGCTTTGGACAAAGCCGACGCTTGCGAGGAAGCACCCTTTGCGAAAAACAAGATTAAACGTGGTGACTTTTGTTATTTCATCGGCGAATATGAAGAATTCGGAAACGGAAAAATCCGTTCAAAGGCAATCGATGACCGCCTCGGGTGTGCGATTATGTTAGAGCTGCTTAAGAGTGACCTAAGCTACAACTGCTCATTCGCTTTTACGGTTCAAGAGGAAATTGGGTGCAGGGGTGCAGGTGCGGCAGTTTATAACCTTGAACCGGATATTTGCATAGTTCTTGAAGCAACCACTGCCTGTGACATTGCCGAAGTAAAAGACAGCGACAAGGTCTGCGAGTTAGGTAAAGGGGCTGTTGTTGCGTTCATGGACAAGGGGGCAATTTATGATAAGGAATTGTACAATATCGCTTTTGAAACGGCCCGTGATAATAAGCTGAAATGCCAGACTAAGACTAAGATTGTCGGGGCGAACGATTCAAGCACCATTCATAAGGCGTTCGGCGGGGTGAGGACAATATCGTTATCTGTACCATGCCGTTATCTGCATACGCCATCTTGTATGGTTGATAAGGACGATATATCTCAAATACGGGTGCTTGCGGAAAAATTATCTGAAAGATTGGCGGTGTTATAATATGTTTACAGCGAACGAAAAGCGTTATGAAAAAATGGTTTATAAGTATTGCGGGAAAAGCGGATTGAAGCTACCATTGATTTCGCTGGGATTATGGCATAACTTCGGTTATACGGACAATTTCGCCAATATGGAGGAAATGTGCCGTGTATCATTTGACAACGGTATAACCCACTTCGACTTAGCGAACAATTACGGGAGCCCTTACGGTGGTTCTGCAGAGGAGAATTTCGGGAAAATCTTGGACAGGGGACTGCGGTTATACCGTGACGAGCTGATTATTTCCACTAAAGCCGGTTACGGAATGTGGGAGGGACCGTATGGTGACTGGGGTTTACGAAAGTATCTCATAGCCTCCCTCGACCAGAGCCTTAAGCGAATGAAATTAGAATATGCCGATATATTCTACCATCATCGCCCTGACCCCGACACCCCTATTGAGGAAACCGCCCTCGCCTTAGACCAGATAGTACGTATGGGGAAAGCGTTGTATGTCGGGCTGTCGAATTATAAAACCGAGCAAATGCAGGCGATTTTACCGATTTTGCGGGAATTGAAAGTGCCTTTTATTATAAATCAGCCATCCTATTCCATGTTGAACAGGTGGCTTGAGGGTGACGGCTTAGATAAATTGGCAATAGATGAGGGGTTCGGGTTGGCTGTATTCTCGCCGCTTTATCAGGGGTTTTTGACCAGCCGTTATTTGAATGGCGTACCTGAGGACTCACGTATTGGGAAAGGCAGAACGTGGATTGCCGACGAGTTAAACGAAGCCATGATTATTAGGCTGAACAAGTTAAACGATATAGCCGGAAAAAGAGAACAGAGTCTGTCGCAAATGGCGTTATCGTGGGTTTTGAGTAACCCTGCGGTGACTTCGGTGATTATCGGGGCAAGCAGTGCGGGTCAAATTATCGAGAATATCGAGGCGGCGTATAAAACCGAATTCACCGACGATGAGAAATCCGCAATAGAGGAGCTGTTATGAAACCGTGTGTGATTGTCGGTGCAGGCGAATTCACCGGATTATCCGGAATAAGGCATACCGATTATTATTATATAATCGCCGCAGACGGGGGTTACGATAATCTCAAACAATTCGGGATAAAACCGGATTTAATAATCGGTGACTTGGATTCGATTAATAATATTCCCGCTGATATAGAAACCATACGCTTCCCCATAGAAAAATCCGCATCTGACATGGAGCTTGCCGTTGAGGAAGCGATTAGGCGAGGTTATGGTTATTTTTACATTTACGGGGCTTTAGGGAAACGCCTCGACCATACTTTGGCGAATATTGCTGTGCTTGTTAATATTTCAAAAAGAGGATACCTCGCTTATTTAATCGGGGGTGGTTGTGAGATTACCGCTGTTACAAATAGCAGGTTGACTTTCGGGAAAGAAAAAACAGGAGTTGTTTCGGTTTTTCCTGCAGGTGATGAGGCAAGGGGAGTCACTCTAACGGGGTTGAAATATCCGCTTTGTGACGCTGTTATAAAATGTGGCACGACTGTCGGGCTGAGCAATGAATTTCTCGGGGTGGAAAGTTTTATTAAGGTTAAGAATGGTACGTTGGTTGTAATAATTACAGATAGGTGATATACATGGAAAACGGCAGAATTTCCTCCGACTTACTGCGGGGGCATACCGATACAATAATACTTAACCTGCTGTCAAAAAAGGACTGCTACGGGTATGAAATTCGTAAGGCGATTGCCGAGAAAACAGGCGAGCAGTTCGACTTAAAGGAAGCAACACTGTATGCCTCGTTCAAGCGGTTGGAAAGCGACGGGGCAATCCTGTCCTATTGGGGTGATGAGTCACGGGGAGGGCGGCGAAAGTATTACAGGATTACTAATAAAGGGATTAAACTGTTGCGGAAGAATATAAACGATTGGCGGTTCACAGCAGACATTATTTCAAGCTTGTTAGACGAATAAAAAAGCATAAAAAACGGGCGGAGGTTCAAAATGAACCCCCGCCCTGTTTGTTTATTCGCTTATCGTTTTATTTCGCAATTGTATACTCTTCTCTTGCGGAATATTGCCGCCGTGCCGCCTACGAGAATGAATGACGCAACCGCAATCGAAATACCGGTACCCGGGTTTTCTTCAACTACTAATACTCTGCTTATGGGTGCTTCTTCCGAGAGAACATAGTAGGACGCAGAGTTAATTTTGAATTCAACCGAGCCGTCGCTGTTTATTTTCAGCTTACCGGAGTCTGTTACCTGTCCGAAATAGTCAACGTACCACAGCTTGAGGTTGTTGCCTTTCACGCCTGCCGCCGCAAGCTGTGCCGCTGTAAACTTGAACTCAATTTCAAACCCGAATGCACCTACAAAGTTCGGAGAAATTACCATTGAGTTTGCAGGAAGCTTAACACCTTGAACTTCTTCCGCTTTACTTAACAGCTCAATCTCAATGTTAAGGTCAAACGCTTTTGCATCAGCGGTTATCGAGTCTGCAATAATCGTGAATGTCATGCCGTTTTCGAGCACTACTGTTATATCTTCGCCGTTTTCTTTAATAACTTGTAACAGCTCAGCCGAAACAACCGTTCCACCCTCTTTCAACAACTCAGCAATATAGATAATTCCGTCGTCTAACATTTCTAAGAAAGTTTCTTCGTCAATGAAGTCTGCTTCGTCGTATTCGATTTCTTGTGCTCCTGTGGTTGTGCCGGGAGTTCCTGTCGCTCCGCATACGCACTTGCCGTCAGCACCGAAGCTGTGGGGTGCCCATTCGGTACAGCTGTCTCTGGAACAACCGTGTACGTCATCATTAATAGAAACCCATAAGTGACCGCCGGCACAAGCGTTAACTCTTACATAACCACAAACAGTACAAACGCCGGAAGAGTTAAAGTTATGTGCTTCGTTCCAAGTACAAGAACAGTTATCTGCCCAGTGAGTTGTTTCATTGCCGCCCCAAGTCCAGCCTGCTCCTCCGCAACCCGGACAGGGTGAAGTGGCATAACCGCATACCGAGCAAACACCGTTAACAAGGGAGTGACTTGCGTGACCTGCATGGTATGTGGGAGGACCTTCAAGGTTAGGACCTCTGTACATCGGGCAAGCAGGGTTGGTTTGGTTACGAGTACACCAGTGTGCACCGGAGTTAGAGCCATAGTCACATCCACTTGCACAAGGGTTGGATACACCACCGCCTTCTTGTGCGGTACAACCGCTTGCTGTACAATCTCCGTTCGTGTCATATGTGTGAGCGGATGTTCTCCAACAAATAACACACCTGTGATTTGTTGCGTCAACACGAATAAATGATTCACATGCCGCCGAGGTTGCATGAGGTGCATAAGCACATATGGTACATACACCGGTAGAAGCATTGAAAGTATGTGTTAATGTTGCGTTGGGGTGACCACATTCTGTACAAAGATGTGCTGTTGCGGCATCTGCTCCCGCAGTATAAGTACAAGGACCCGGGTCACACACAGCACCAAGTTGGCAGGATATGCCATTACAATCCGTTCCGTGTAATACAATGTCGGTAAGACTATATTGTGCTCCTGTATTTGCGTGAATACTTAATGCAAAATGAACAGTACCTTCTAAATGCAGTAAATTAGTAATGGGAATATTAACACTAAACTCATCTCCGTAAGGTCTGAAATTAAACTGAGGGGCATTACCTATCAAGGTGTTTGTGGGGAGTGCGGTATTGGCATTATTCAAAGCTCCCGAAAATGCCGCAGAACCTACATGCAAATGAATACGTTTCCAGTTATCGGCACCTGCTTCCGCACCTGCGTCACCGGCTATCGGAGTGTATTTTAAAGTTACACGTGAGTAGTCACTCAAACCCGCATTTGTTGCGAGCGGGGTTGAAAACGTAGCATACGCATTGTCATAGCCTGCTGTGGTTGTAACCGCACCACCGGCAGCGATAGTTGCACCAACACCTGTAATTGTGGTGATGTTAATGCAGTCTGTGTTTACGGGAACACATTCACAAGGCTCTTCACCGCAACGTAAACAAGCGGTAGGGCAAGTGCAATCACCCCATGCTTCACAACATTCATTGTATGTAGCAGTGTCAGCCGGAGCGGGACCTTTACAGTTATTATCAGCACAACCTTCTGCGTGAATAATAATGTTGGAAAGGTTAAATCTCGTTCCCTGGGCAGCATGAATAGCAAAAGCAAAGTGGACAGTACCTGTAAGTGCATCATGAGTTGCATTTGCAAAACTAACTGATGTCGCGGTTGCTGTGGCACTGTTTACAGCCGCAATCCCTAAAACGCTTCCTGTGGCAGTTGGTGAACCTCCGCCATTAGGAATAGGGTTAGTGGTAAAGGCAGAAGTGCCTACTAAAAGCCTCAGATTTTTGAATGTATGGTCTCCCGCTACGCCACGCCATTGTAGAGAGAGACGGTCATAATCGTCTAATCTTCCATCTATAGTGGCAGAGAAATTAACACTCGAATAATCATGACCTGCTGTGGTTACAACTCTTGCAACATTGCTGACGTTTGCTATAGTTGCATTGTTACCGGATAAAGAAGCCACGGGTACAGCGATACATTCACTGGCAGACGGATATACATTACCATGAATGTCGAGAAATTCATAACTGTCTACTGTAATTCCTCCGCCCCAACCTGTGAGGACGAATTCCGCCCAACCATCAGTAGTAGAGAATATAGGAGTACTACTATACCATGCAATCGAGAGGTTACCGACTTCGGCAGTAATATCCTTAGGGTCGCCGGTACCGCCCCATGTCATAGCGTTATGTCCGATACCCTCACCATTGTAAACAAATTGTCCATTAAAGCCTGCCCAAGTACCGCCGGGGTGAGTAACAAAAAATCTGATACCGGCAACATTTTCAAAATCGGAAGGGCGGTCTGCTTTAACGTTAACTTTATAGTTATCTCCATCGTTAGGGTTTGTTATTTGGCTCGCCGTTGCCGTCAACGTCATCGTCGGCACAATCGACAGCACCATTGCCATGGTAACTATCACGCATAAAAGTTTCTTCAATCTCATAAAATCCTCCAAAAAGTTTATAATATTCTCATACGCTTTCGAGAAAACGATTACATATAAAGACATTATACAATATTTCACAAAGAAAAACAAGTTAGCAAAACAACCAAAAAAACATGTTTATAAATGGTAAATTGTACATGTGGTTTGTGTAACGGTGTTTCAGTGGAGGGGGGATTAATTTTTTGCCTTTACCGAAACCACCCCCCGGCTACGCCGTACCCCTCCAAGGAGGGGAATTGCCCGCTTCGAGTTTGAAAGCGGGTTTTCTATTTGTAGCCTACCATCCCCTCCTTGGAGGGGTGGCAGACGCAGTCTGACGGGGTGGTCTTATTCACTAAATATGTAAAGGGGGATTTCTCCCCCTTTTTTCTTTTAGCAATCTTCATCTTCGCCTTGGTCGTCATCATCATCATCGTCGTCGTCGTCGCAATCGTTGTCACAATCGTCATCGCAATCATCATCACAATCATTGTCACAGTCGTCATCTTGGTCGTCGTCGTCCTCAAGGCATTTACAACACATGCACATAAACCGTTTAAGCTTACGTTTGAGTTCATCTAACTCACGTTCCCGTTTGTCTAATTCCCTTTTCCGTTTGTCAAGTTCACGTTCCCGTTTATCGAGTTCGATTTCCCGTCTGATAAGAGCTGCTTCCCGTTTATCGAGTTCACGCTCCCGCTTGTCGAGAGCCGCCTCACGCTTGCGACATTCACACATGCATTTTTCACATTCCTTGCAACGCCCTCTATCCGCACCGTTGCCGAGAATTTCTGAACAGTTCATAACCGTCCTCCTTAGGTATATAGTAACTCTCATGTTATTGAGATATTACAATATATGTCGGATAATGTCGAACTGTTACGGATTTTTTAACAACATCTGCGGCGTCTGCGACAACGACAGCAACAGACACAACATCCGCACCTACGTCCCGCTCCACCGGAATTACCGAAACAACACATGGCAGTTCTCCTTTGTAATATGTTTTCCCGAACTTTGCCGAGATGTTATATTCTATGTCGAATAATGAAATATTGACACCGCAGAAATTTGTGTTATAATATTAGTTATGGAATACATAATTTTATCTTTACTTATTGCGGTTGTAATCATCTCCGCAATCACACTTGTTCAAACATTGAACGAGAACCGTGCCTCCCGAAAGGAAATGTCCGATAACCTCAACGCTATGCGGGCAGAGCTCAGTAAGAGCATTGAAACGCTTACCGCCTCGAATGCAAAAAACTTAGAGGAAATGCGGCTGACTGTCAACGAAAAGTTAGAAAAAACTCTTGAAACACGCCTGCAGAAGTCATTTGAGAGTGTTTGTGCCCAATTAGAAAACGTCAACAAGGGATTGGGCGAGATGCGAACAGTCGCCGATTCCGTCGGGTCGTTGAACAAGGTTCTCACCAACGTAAAAACCCGCGGAATTATGGGTGAGCTTCAGCTCGGGCAGATTATCGAGGACATGCTCCCCCCACACCTTTATGAAAAGGAAGTCGCCACGGTAAAGGATTCACGGGAGCGGGCGGACTACGCTGTTAAGCTGCCCGGTATAGGAACGGAACACGTCTTTTTACCCATCGACTCGAAGTTCCCTATGGAGGATTATCTGCGGCTTTGTGATGGGTACGAGGCGGGGGATTCTGCGTTAATCGAGGCTTCGAGAAAGGCATTATACACGAGAATTAAGGCGTTCGCCAAGGACGTTAAGCAAAAGTATGTTTCACCACCCGACACCACTAATTTCGCAGTTATATTCCTGCCGACAGAGGGGTTGTATTCAGAAATCGTGCGTGACCCCGTATTCTTTGAGGAGCTTCGGCGGGGCGGAATTGTTATAACAGGACCTACGACATTAGCCGCCATGCTCAACTCGCTTCAAGTGGGGTTCAAGACGTTGCAAATCCAAAAAGGTGCGGCAGAAATCGAGAAAACGCTCGGCATGGTTAAGAAAGAATTCGACACCTTTGAGGCGGCATTAGTAAAGGCACAATCACGGATTACACAAGCGGGCAACGAAATAGAAACCCTCGTCGGTACAAGGACGAGGGCAATTAACAGAAGTTTAAGAGAGGTTCAGGTATACGATGAACAGTTGAAAGTGGATAGTTGACAGTGGACAGTTATTGTGTTATGCACCCCGTTGGTTTAAACAAGCGGGGTCTTTTGCATGAACAGCACCCCTAATGTGAACGGTCCGCAATGGTTAGAAACCGTACACCCTGCATTAGTTTCAATAATATCCTTGAAGCCTTTTTCCGCCAAGGCTCCCCTAATCCTCTCCACCGTTTCGGTGGTACAGGTTGTATGAGTGATATACACCCGCTTTAAATCTATGTTGTCGATATTCGATAAGCGTGCTTTCACATATTCGTCAAGGCAGTTGTCGAACTTACCCTTAAACTTCGCACCAACCCGCATTTTACCGTCTGCCACTTCAATGCAAGGCTTGATGTTCAGCACCCTCGTAGCAATCAGCTTTGCGAGAGAGCAACGCCCTCCCTTATGAAGATAGTCGAGCCTGTCAATAACGAAGCTGGCGTTCATTCTTGTTTTTGCTTCTTCAAGATAATCGCATATCTCCTTAGCGGTTTTACCCTCTTTAGCCATAATCGCCGCATCATGCACCAAATAACCGCTCCCCGTGGAAAGATTGCGTGAGTCTACCACATGAACATTCGGGAACTCCTCCGCAGCAATTATTGCATTTTGATAACAAGCTGAAAAACCTTGGCTTATGTTAATGTGAACAACCTCATCATGTGAGGCGGAATACTGTTCAAACACAGTTTCATATTCAAATATGTTGACTGCCGCCGTTGAAAGCGATTTTTTCTCCTTATCAACCATGCGGAAAACATCGACAGGCTGAATATCCACTCCATCACGGAATTGCTCGTCACCGCTGATAATGTAAAGCGGAGTAAGTGTAATATCGAGTTCCTTAATAATTTCCGGTGATAAGTCACAGGTGCTGTCAGAAATAATTTTTACCATATTGTCACTCCTTATAATTTATTATGAACGAATTTTAAACTTTTCTATAAACTCACGCAACAGTGCCGATTGTTCGCTGACCTCCCTGCTGTCTGCCGCTGAATCGTCTGCCGTTCGACTGCTTTGGTGTACTGCCTCGTTAATCCGAGTAATATTGTGGTTTATATCGGAAATAACAGATGCCTGTTCATCGGAAAGAGCAGATATTTGATTAGCTAAATCTGCACTTTCGGTAATGCTTTTCACAATCTCCATAAGCGACACAGCGGTTTCTTCCGCTATTCTTGAGCCAAGCTTTGCCTTTTCCATTGAATCGTTAATTAAATCACCGGTTTCGTGTGCCGCTGAGGAGGATTTTGCCGCTAATGCACGAATTTCCGAAGCCACCACCGCAAAGCCTTTACCGTTCTGACCCGCTCTTGCCGCCTCCACACCTGCATTAAGTGCTAATATGTTGGTTTGAAACGCTATTTCTTCAATTACTTTTATGACCTTGCCGATTGCGGTGCTTGAAGCGTTAATCTGATTAACCGCATTCATCATCTCGGTCATTTGGCTTCCGCCTTTTTCAGCTAATGCTTTCACATTCTTTGAAAGAAGTGCGGCTTGTGATGCCATTCCCGCTTTTTGCTCGGCATGAAGAGCAACATCACGGATAGTTGTTTCTATTCGGTCAAGGGAATCTGCCTGCTCCCCGGAATACTCTGCAAGCAGCTTTGCCCCTCCGTCCATTCGGAAAGAACCCTCTGTCACTAAGTTAGATGCCGATTGAATGTCCCTAAACATACTATTCAAGCTGTCTACCATCGAAATCATCGCCATTCCCACGGTATCTTTCGGGGAACGCCCAACCATGTTTACGGTTAAGTCCCCGTCTTTCACAGAATTAAGCCACCTGATTTTTTCACGGAACATCGCCAGCATGTCGCCGACCGAGCGTGAAATGTTCCCTATATCGTCGCCTCTTGTGTTCAGCACCTTAGTCTGTTTGTAGGCGTAATCATCTAAAAATATGTTCCCTGTGTCTGCAATTGAGGAAATGCACTCTGCCAAAAAATGAAGCGGCTTGGATATGTTACCCGACAACAAAACCCCTACTATCACACAGTATACCGGCAAAACCGCCGCAAGAATTATTGCTGTTATGACAATTCCGCCGGCACCCTCACCCTCTAAGGCGAGTGCTTGAATTATTATTGCCGTCGCAAAAGAAACGCTTATGAAAGCAGCTCCAAGCATCGTCAATGCAATTTTAGCTTTAATTCTGAGTTTTTTCAATTAAATCCGCCTCTTTCTATTGGGTAATAATTATCTTCCCATATATCTTACCATATATTTACGCAGAAAGTCAATCCTTTTATGAATTTATTGACATATATACGCTTTAGTGATATTATAGAACAGTAACACACGTCTTGAAAGGGAATGTAATTATGAAAAAACTACTCTCGCTATTACTTACACTGTCGCTTATACTCACTTTTACCGCTTGTGACACTACCGACGAACCCGACGACGAAACAACTGCGGCAGACGAAGCAGTCACCGAGGAAGAAGCAACTACAGAAGAAACAACCTCGCCACTGCCAAATCTTCCTCCCGAACCCATGACGTTCGTCGTGATGATGGAATATCTCGAACGCGGTCCTCAGCCGGGCGGCGTTGACCCTCGTGACGGTATTAAAGATGAATTTGTATTTCATGGTAACGAGGAAATATTTTTACTTTTCAGTACACCCCCTCATCATTATGCATTCCACCGAAACGGCAGAGTTACTTATATACACAGCGATATTAGCGACCCACTTTTTTCACGTGTAGTCATTATTGACGGGAGCATTGTCCACGCTGAAGATGAAGAATATGTCTATGAATATTTTGGAGTAATTGGCTACGATGAACACGGAGAACATATATATCTTTATTTTTATAATTCAGACACAAGTGAGCATTACCACCGTTTTTCACATTGCTTTCCTT
This sequence comes from Oscillospiraceae bacterium, assembly GCA_009784825.1. GTDB lineage: Bacteria > Bacillota > Clostridia > Oscillospirales > Ruminococcaceae > Ruminiclostridium_E. Next base: position 1,862 of record WQXO01000015.1, on the reverse strand, counting down.
ATTTTTATGATGCCGAGGGAACATATTGGGTTGAGGGGCATGATACTCTTTATGTTAATATATCGGGGCAGACTTATAAATGGAAGCTGCTGCCTAATGACAACATCGAAACAACCGGCACAACAATTGGTGAGTTAAACTATTATAAGTGGGTCAGTTTCGGTAAAGACTTCCCTTTCCCTTTTCATCTGCCTGACGGGGAAGAAGTTCCTAATATAACGACAGTCCCCGACGAACCCGCTACTGTGAATGTCGGCGATATAATTCAATTAGGCGGGTATGACTGGCGGGTGCTGGACGTTCAAGACGACAGGGCGTTTGTTATAACCGACAGGATTATAGATAACAGAGCTTATCATAGACAAGTTGACGCTATAACATGGGCAGACAGCGATATTCGTAAATGGCTTAACGGTGATTTTTACAACAGTTTCAATTCGACGGACAGGGCAAGAATTCGGCAAACAACGGTTATTAATGCAGACAACGGAACAACACCGGGTGGCGTGAATACAACAGATTATATTTTCCTGTTAAGCGTTGATGAAGCTAATAAATACTCTGCAGGAATCGCTTTGAATTCCGGCAGCATGGCGGATATTTGGTGGCTTCGGTCTCCCGCCGATTATGGTTATACAGGCGGTGCCGCTTTCGCTGATTATTTCGGTGAAGTTGTCAAGGGCGGCGGAACAAGCATGACCCATGTCGGTATTCGTCCGGCTATGTGGATTACAATATAAGGAGCATTATTATGAAAAAACTACTCTCGCTATTACTTACACTGTCGCTTATACTCGCTTTTACCGCCTGTGACACTACCGACGAACCCGACGACGAAACAACTGCGGCAGACGAAACAGTCACAGAAACCACTACTTCCGCAACTACTGCGAAACCTGCAACCACCGACTTAACCCCTAAACCTGACCCGATACAGGTAGGTGGGATTATCCAATTCGGCGGGTACGACTGGCGTATTCTTGAAGTACAAAACGACCGGATATTGATAATTACCGACAAAATTATAGCAAACAGAAACTTTTTCTTTTATCCATACTACCATGAAAGCCTTTGGGATGAAAACAATCTTACCACAGATGAAAAAATTGAACTGATAAGAAGTGACTGGGCAAAAAGCGACATTCGTAAATGGCTTAACGACGATTTTTATAACAGCTTCAATCAGGCAGACAGGCAAAGAATCTTCAAAACAAAGGTTTCTACCGAGAGAAACAGACTATTTGAAATACCGGGCGAATTTGAAGTTCCCGGTGGACCGGACACAATAGATTATATTTTCCTGCTCAGTATTGAAGAGGTTTTAAAATATTTTGGTGACAGCGGTTTATATGAGGAGCTTATCAGAGCAAAAAATCAGTTATATAATGTCGATGACCAATACAATGATGCACGGAACACATACTGCTTATACGAATGTCCGACGGGGTGGTGCAACGGCAAGGATGAGAATAATTTTTTTGGGGATGGTTGTTGGTGGTGGTTGAGGTCGCCGGGTTTTGATGTTTATGGCGCAGCAACAGTCGAAGGAGGACTTTTATGTCCCAGCGGTCAACCTTTCTACTCTATTCGTCCGGGTAATCGCTGGCACAGCAGTAACGGCGGGATTCGTCCGGCGTTGTGGTTGAGTTTGTCTGACACCGCCTACGATGATTTTGATTTAGAAGAAACTCCCGAAGAAACAACAGTCCCCGACGAACCCGAACCCGAACCGGTGAACATCGGCGATATAATTCAATTAGGCGGGTATGACTGGCGGGTGTTAGACGTTCAAGACGGCAGGGCATTTATTATAACCGACAGGATTATAGATAACAGGGCTTATCATAATGAATTCATATATG
>WQXO01000014.1 GCA_009784825.1 Oscillospiraceae bacterium | reverse complement strand
GCCGCCATTGGTAGTATCGTCGTCGCCACCGTTAGTAGTATCGTCGTCGCCACCGTTAGTAGTATCGTCGTCGCCACCGTTGGTAGTATCGTCGTCGCCGCCATTGGTAGTATCGTCGTCGCCGCCATTGGTAGTATCGTCGCCGCCGCCGTTAGTAGTATCGTCGTCGCCACCGTTAGTAGTATCATCATCACCACCGTTGGTAGTATCGTCGTCGCCGCCGTTGGTAGTATCGTCGTCGTCTTCGTCGGGAACTTCCGGTTCAAACCCGATTAACTTAGTCGCTTCATCCAATCCGAATATTTCTGCTCCGAACTCGGTGCAATTCCAAGTACCCGCACCGACAAATTCTTTGCATATTGTCTGCCCGAAAATATGCCCGTTTGAGCCGATGATTTTCGATTTCGGTGCAAAAATTGACGCACCCACCGAGCTGGTAATTAAAGCATTTTCAGCATCAACCACATTAAGGAGGATTCTCTCAGCTAAATGTGTTTTATCTCTTCCGTCTGTCGAAGTCCCACCCAATTCAATGCCACCTCTTAACTGAGGAACTCCGTCACCGATAATATTTATAACAACCTTTGAATTATTCGGAACAACTACACTTTTGTTTGACCACACATTCCATAAATCCACCGAAACATTGAAAAAGTTTATGTATTCGTTGTCGCCCGTAAATAACAAGCACCATCCGCCCGGACCGACCTCGCCTAAATCCTGCTCCGAGAAAGCTTGACTAACCTGTTCAAGAACATCGAAATATTCGTCAAAGCAGAACACATCGCTGTTTTGTCCTTCTATAATGGTGGGGTTTCCTTTTACGTTAATTCTGCCGCCCATTAAGTTTTCACCGATAACCGCAGAAGCATACTGAGGGAACAAACCATAATCGTTCATCGCATAACCGCTCATATTAGGCGAATTAAATGTCCCGCCCACAGCGACTCTGCCCTCACTGTCACTGCCCGTGATAATAAAGTCATTCTTCACAAACACACCAAACGTATCAACCACTGCTAAATGTCCGTCATCGATGGGTCCCACTAAATAAACATTGTCTTCATTAAGTACAATTCTGTTTGCAGCCACTGAAAAAACAGCTATTTGTGCGATTAAGAAAGCAACAACAGTAACAGCAGACAAACCCATTTTCATCAATTTTTTATTTCTCATAATAACCAATCCTCCATAATTTCGGTTTTTTGTATAAAAGCTTATACCCTCATTATAATGCCGTCGGTTACATTTCGGTTACACTTTGGCAAAAAACGGGTAAAAGCCAATTTTTCTCCATTCTGCACAATTAACAAATTATTTCCGTGATTTTTATGTATATTTCACATACAAATAATGTAACTTGTTACAAAAAACAGCCCCACCATAAAAACGGCAAAGGCTGTAACTCATTTAATTTTCAATTGTCAACTGTACATTGTCAATTGTCCGTCATTCTTCGTCCCCTTGCAGGCTCATCGCCAGCTTGAAGAAATCGTTCTCTATTTCATTAAACACTTCCGCAAGAACAGGGTCAAAGTGCGTTCCTGCCGACTCACATATAATCTTCGCTGCCTCCTCGTGGGGCATTTTCTGTTTATAACACCGCTTACTTACTAATGCGTCATAAACATCAACCACCGCAACAATCCTTGCCGAAAGCGGAATATCCTCCCCCGCTAACTTGCTTGGGTATCCGGTACCGTCCCAACGCTCGTGGTGGTGCATACAAATGTCATAACAATGCTTAAGATATTCGTCGGTGTCCTTTTGCATAAGTGCTTTAATGACCTGCCCACCCACTGTCGAGTGCGTTTCAATAACCTTGAACTCCTCAGGTGTGAGTCTACCCGGCTTCAACAGAATACTGTCGGGAATAGCAACCTTACCTACGTCATGTAAAGGAACTGCCTTAATCATGCTCTCATAACCCTCGGTGATTAGCTGGTCAGCATATTTACCAACCTTAAGTAACCGATTAATAAGCAAACGTGACAGCTCCTTAGTCCTCGTAACGTGCAGCCCCGATTCAAGGCTGCGATACTCGATAAGGTCTGCCATCGTATGCAGGAAATGCTCCTTAGCTTCGAGGATTTGCTTGCTTTTCTCATTAACCAAATCCTCAAGAGATTCACGATAAAGTGCAAGCTCAATATGGTTCGCAACACGCAGTCTCACAATTTCCGCATCATTAAACGGTTTAGTGATAAAGTCAACAGCTCCCGCAACCAACCCTGCTCGCTCGTCAGTGGTAGCCGTGCAGAATATAACAGGAACTTTCTTCAAGTTGGGGTCAGCCTTCATAATGCGGTTGAGCTCATACCCGTCCATCTCCGGCATAAGAACATCGAGCAGAACCAACTGCGGCGGCTTTTCATAGGCGTATAGTTTTGCAATGGCTTCCTTACCGCTCTCAGCAATGTCAATCTCATATGTATCCTGAAGAATTTCCTCCAAAACCACACGGTTAATCTCAACGTCGTCAACTATTAAAATTTTCGCCTTAGCTTTTACTTTTTTCATATTATCTCCCCATACATACATAATTACAGATAGATATATTATATCATGATTTTTATAATAAGACAATTATTATTATATATCATTTTGTATAAAATTAATGGTAATTATTTATACAATATTTACAAAATTAAAAAAATATATTCAAAACACTTGATTTTTTTCGTGAAATGGATAAAATAAGTAATAGTGTTTGTTAGCACTCGAATTATTAGAGTGCTAACAACTGATAACAAAAGAGGAGGAACGACAAATGAACATTAAACCATTGGCAGACAGAGTTGTCATTAAAATGTTAGAGGCAGAGGAAACCACAAAGAGCGGAATTATCTTAGCGGGTTCAGCGAAGGAAAAACCGCAGGTTGCTGAAATCATGGCAGTAGGGCCGGGGGGCGTGGTTGACGGCAAGGAAGTCAAGATGGAAGTAAAAGTCGGTGACAAGGTTATGATTCAGAAATACGCCGGAACAGAAGTAAAATTAGACGGGATTGAGTATATGATTTTACGCCAGTCAGACATTTTGGCAATAGTAGATGATAAAAAGAAAGGAAAGAAATAGCCGGCGAGCCGCCGGTGGCAAGCCGCCTTTGGCGGAAGATTAAAAATAAAAACGGAGGATTTATAAAACATGGCTAAACAAATTATTTACGGGGAGGACGCTCGTAAAGCGTTACAATCCGGTATAGACCAACTCGCAGACACAGTTAAGATTACTTTAGGGCCTAAAGGCAGAAACGTAGTTTTAGACAAGAAATTCGGTGCTCCGTTGATTACGAATGACGGTGTCACAATCGCAAAAGAAATCGAGCTTGATGATGCTTATGAAAACATGGGGGCACAATTAGTAAAAGAGGTTGCCACCAAAACAAACGACATTGCGGGTGACGGTACGACTACTGCAACATTACTTGCACAAGCAATCGTTCGTGAGGGCATGAAAAACATAGCGGCAGGTGCAAACCCAATGGCAGTTAAACGAGGCATTGCCAAAGCGGTTGACGCAAGTGTCGAAAAATTAGCAAAACAATCACAAAAGGTTAAAGGCAGTGAGGACATTGCGAGAATTGCGACAGTTTCCTCCGGCGACGAGGAAATCGGCAAATTAATCGCAGATGCTATGGACAAGGTAACTGCTGACGGTGTGATTACGATTGAGGAAAGCAAAACCGCAGAAACCTATTCCGATGTAGTAGAGGGTATGCAGTTTGACCGTGGTTACGTTTCACCTTACTTCTCAACAGACGGCGAAAAAATGATTGCAGAATTAGACGATGCGTATATCCTAATCACCGACAAAAAATTATCAGCAATTCAAGACATTCTGCCTTTATTAGAACAAATCGTACAAACCGGTAAAAAGCTGTTAATCATCGCTGAGGATATTGAGGGTGAAGCACTCACCACGCTGATTTTAAACAAGCTCAGAGGTACGTTTAATTGTGTGGCAGTCAAAGCTCCCGGATTCGGTGACAGACGCAAGGAAATGCTACAGGACATCGCAATTTTAACAGGCGGACAAGTCATAACCGAAGAGTTAGGCTTAGACCTTAAAGAAACAAGTATCGCTCAATTAGGCAGAGCTAAGCAGGTCAAGGTCAGCAAGGAAAACACAATTATTGTTGACGGTGCAGGCAAATCCTCCGACATTAAAGACCGCATTAAACAAATCCGCGGTGCGATTGAAGAAACCACCAGTGATTTCGATAAAGAGAAGCTGCAGGAACGCCTCGCAAAATTATCCGGCGGTGTGGCTGTGATTAAAGTCGGTGCAGCAACCGAAGTCGAGATGAAAGAGAAAAAACTCCGCATAGAGGACGCACTTGCGGCAACCAAAGCGGCAGTTGAAGAAGGTATTGTTGCGGGCGGTGGCGTTGCGTTAATCAACACTGCGAAAGCGGTTGAAGCAGTTATCGCAAAGTTAGTCGGCGACGAGAAAACCGGTGCAGAAATCGTTCTGCGTGCATTGGAAGAACCCATTCGCCAAATCGCTGAAAATGCAGGTGCAGAGGGTAGTGTAATCGTTGACACCATTAAGCGTTCCGGCAAAAACGGCTACGGCTATGACGTTGCCGCCGAAAGCTACGGCGACATGGTTAAAGCCGGCATAGTTGACCCGACTAAGGTGACACGCTCAGCGTTACAGAATGCGGCAAGCATTGCGGGAATGGTCATCACCACCGAAAGCCTTGTAGCAGACAAACCGGAAGAAAATGCAGCTCCCGCAATGCCCGGCGGAGGAATGGGCGGCATGGGCGGAATGTATTGATAGTTTACAGTTGACAGTTAATAAAATTAATGCCTGTACGGTTTTTACTCGTGCAGGCATTGTTTCTTATTCATTTTCTTCATAATCAAATTAGTTCCAGTCAATATCGTTGTGATTAACTGTTTCGCCACGTGCAAATTCAAGACGTGCTTGCTTGATTGCTTCTTCTTCTTCCGGTGTGGCTACGTCCTCCGGTATGAAACGCACAAATACATTGTACAATGTTTCAATGTCAGATTCGTCCACCAAATTAACTAATGCTTGTAATTGTTGTCGACTTGTACTCATAAAATAATCCTCCTATTTCTTGTACGCTTCCCCACGAGGAAGAATAGCGTCTATTTTTATTTCTTCTATCGACATTTCAAACAGCACACGCCAGTCACCGACACGTAAGCGATAAGAGGAAATATAGCCTTTTAGACTCTTAATATCACCTACAGGCAGCTTTTCAATGGCTGTCTTTATTCTTTGCTTTGTGGTGCTGTCTATACGTCCTAATGCCTTGACAGCTTGCTTTGAATACTCAATCCTCATTCTAATACCCTCACTAAAATATATTATACGTTGAAGCTATCAAAATGTCAATAGATTTGAATTTCATTCCTTTTTCTTTTTCATTTCATTCTTCCCGAGGAGGAACGCCGCCATGAACCCCGCCGCAAAGCAGAACACCCCGATTAGTGTCGCAGCATTCAACCCTGCACCCTGCGGGAATACCGGTGCCGCAGAGCCTATAACCATTCCGATAATAGCACTGTACACCATCAGCTTAAACCGCTTGAGCAAAAACAGTACTAACCTTGCACCGACGACTATGCCGATTATCGCTCCGATTGTCGCCGGAGCTAACACAGTTAAATCAATCGTTTTAACCGCCTCTATCAATGTACCGTAAACCCCGAACGCCACTAACACTAACGCACCGGAAATCCCCGGCATAACCATTGCAATTGCGGCGATGAACATATATATAACAATTCTTAATGCAAACCCTAAGTCAACAGTTTGGGTAATATCGTTTTCAAATGCACCGGATTTTTCGATTAAAAATAACCCGACCACCAAGGCTAATCCCAAAATAAAAGGTATCGCACATATGGGCTTGAACCTCTGCTCGGAGGTTGCGATATTAAATATAAGCGGCAGTCCCCCGAAAATTAATCCCATGAAAAATAAGCTTGTCTGCACGCCGAAATTATCGAACAAAAATGATATGGCATACACAAAGCCGACTAAGCCGCCTATCGTTCCTATCCCTATCATTAACAGGAAAAAGAAATGTTTTTTGATTTCCTTAAAATTAAGGGCGAAGGCTTCACAAACCGTGTCGTAGCACCCGAAGATTACAAGAAACGTCCCCCCGCTTAATCCGGGAATGACGTGTGCTATTCCGTAAACCAAACCGTAAAATAAACCGAGAATTAACTTTATCAATGGCTGAACCTCTTTTTAACAAAATCGTACCAAAGCTGTGACGCCGCTCCTATAATCAAACACAGAATAAGTATTAACGGGTTAATCGCCGCCAAGCCGAACGCCGTGTTCATACCGGGTATGTAGACGATTAGCGGGAGGAATAATAATAACCCTCCACTGATGTATATTACGAATTTATTGCGGGCGTTGAAAAACCGGTAGAACGGCTTTTCAAACGACAATCCCACCCATGCCATCGAAATAATTCCCGAGAAGAAAATCGCCGTAAATACAGCACGCTGTTGTTCAATCACCTCATACGGCATTATAAAAAACATTAATATCTGAACCAGCAATAACGCACCGCCCTGTATTCCCGCACCAATGAAGAAGTTTCTGTTCACCACACCCTTTCCGAGGAAGCCCGAGGGTCGCAGTGCGGTTTTTAAGTCAGCTTTATTTTCCCTGAACATCACCATGATTAACGGAATGACCACCACTGTTAAAAGTGAAACTAATGCCGCCTCCGGCACAAATGCTTTGCCGATTAAAAGATTGATAATCGCAAACGGTGCAATTACCGCTAATGCGGATACAGCGGCAGAAATACATCGCTTTATATTACGGTGCATCTGCCGTGCTTCTCTAAAAGTGTCGGCGGCTTTTACGAAACCGTCACCCTCCATTATGAAATCGCAGGCTTCACAAGCGGAGCCGGTGGTCGATTGTGAGAGGGTGTCGATGTTCATGTCCCACTCCCGCTCGGTGGTATACTTCGATAAAGCAATCCCAACGTCTGCAAGCTCTAACGCTTCAGTGTCGGTGCTGTCACTCCCGAAGGCGGCGACGATTTCACCCGCTTCTCGAAGCAATCGAATAATATCGCCTTTTTGCCCTTGTGCAATTCCCGCAAAAACATTCACACCGGAAACGTCCATCTTGTCCCCGTCGAACCGCACACGCTCAAGCTCCTCCCCTGTGATAATTCCGCCGGACTTCAATCCGATTTTCTCGGCGACGGCAAGTGCGGTTTCCTTAGAATCGTGAGTTATAAGAATTACCTTGACCCCCGCACGATAACAATTGCGGACGGCGTTTGGTATACTTTCTTTGATGTTTCCGGAGAATGCGATTAGTCCGAGAAAGGTATATTCCGGTTCAAACAATGTTTTCGGGACGGCGACTTTTCCGTTTTCGTCCTCGTCAATTTGGGCAAACGCAATTGCGAAAACCTGATACCCCTCTTTAGAATATTCCTGCCGCTTTTTTTGAATAGCGAATAATTGCTCCGACGGCGGCTTACAAAATGACAATACTACCTCCGGCTCGCCTTTTACGCACAGCAGCTTTGCACCGTTCACGTCCCACAGACAGCCGTTCATTTTGTGATAGTTGGCTTCTTCATCTGCGGTATAGCTTTTGATTAATTCGCTTTCATGCAGCTCCTTGGTATCAATGTGCTTAAACGCCGCACTCACGAAAATCGCTTTTTCATAAGCGTCGGCAGGGGTGGGTTTACATGAGAGAGCCGCTATTCTCGTGAGCATGCTTTTGTTCCCCGAATATTCCCCTACTACGGGTGTGCTGTCGTTGGAGCTGACCGATTCTTTCCCGACGCAAACCGCTGTTACACTGTTAAGGGTTTCAATGGCTTTGAGGTGTTTGATTTCACCATATCTTTTCGACAACTCAATCGCACCCCATGTGTAATATATCCGAACCAACGATGCCGCCTCTGCCGGGAGAATACATATCGCAAAGGAAACCGCCGGTAATATAGTCATGGTGAAATATACAAGCAGTGACTCCGATGCGACATCGTCTGCCGATAATCCCGACGCCGATATAAATTTGAAAGCCAATGCAATTATTAATAAAACTAATGCAACATATGTAGAATAGTGGCTGAACTTGTTAATCGCCGCTTCAAATCCGGTGGTGTATAACTCTTTTGCCGAGCGGATTTTCGGGCGGATTTTCGTGTCTTGCCCTGTTGCGAAAACCCTCGCAATTAATATACCTGAGGTCACTTTTGTGCCTTTGTAAATACAGCACCTTTTTAACTCGTTTTTATCGTCGGTGCCGGGGATTTTTTTAATCGGGGTGTTTACCTTTGTGAACGCACTTTCATCGACATAAGCGTCATGCACCTCAAGGACAAATGCGTCGGCGGGTACGTTTTCTCCACCCTGTAATATTATTAAATCGTCCTGTGCGATATTCTCACGTTTTATGAGAACTATTCCGCCGTCACGAACCACCCTCACCGTTATGTCGGTTGCACGTGTCAGATTTTTTAATTTTTCGTCGGCGAACCTACCCTTCATGATTTCGACAGTACAGTATAACAAAGTCAACAGGATAAGCAATCCCCCCGATACGGGTTTTCCCCCCAAGAAATACAGGAATGCCGCCCCTAACATGAGATACGGTTTTATTGATTTGAACACACCGTATAAATTAATCTTGGGTTTCTTTTCCTGCTTAACATCGGTGTTGTACCCGTAATATTGCAGATAGTTTTCTGCTTTTTCGGTGTCAAGCCCGTTATAGTCGCCTTTGAATTTTAAAATCTGTGCCATTTTTCCTCCGGTTGATAATTAATGAATAATGAATAATTAATAATGAATAATGGTTGTGTCGCCTGCGGCGACGGATTTTAAATAAAAACTTTGCGGATGCAAATACCAAAATTATTAATTATTAATTATTAACTATTAATTAAAATATAGTTATTCTTTTTCTGTGTAGAACATATGATACTTCTTTTCTCGGTGGGCTCGCACACTTAATACCAAGCCGATTGCGATATAAAGTGCTAAGGTTGAGCTTCCTCCCGCACTTACGAAAGGCAGGGGGACACCGACTACCGGGGTTACTGCAACCACCATTCCCACATTGATTACAGCGTGGAAGAATACCGTTGCGAACGCCCCCGCACAAATTAACCTGCCTAATAAATCCTTAGCTAAACTCGCTGTTGATAATAGTTTTATACATATCGACATGACTAACAGCAGGGTTAATATACAGCCGACGAAGCCTAAGGTCATTCCGATATACGCAAACATAAAGTCATTGTGAATTCCGAATATTGAGATATACTCCCCGCCCGACAATCCCTGCCCCGTTAAGCCGCCTGAGCCAAGTGCAATCAGACTGCGGTTTTGCTGGTGGAACGCACCCTGTAATTCGGTTTGCTGCAGCTCTTTGTCAAGAACCACCAAAATTCGCATTTTGTGATAATCCTTTGCGTAGAAATTCCAGAAAGCCATTGCCGCTAAAGGGATTGCAACTGCTCCCGCAACCATGTATTTCCACGACAGACCTGCCACGAACAGCATTAGTATGAATATCAGAATTATCAAAAGCGGAGCCCCTGTGTTGTCTTGCAGAACCAGCATTATAACGGGGACAAGCACATGCAGGCACAGCAACGCCATATGGGGTAGACGGTTCATCTTGTCACCGACTTTATGCAGGTGTGTCGCCATTGTCATGATGAATGCCACCGTGAGGAATTCTGACGGTTGAATCTGCATGAACCCTAAGTCAAGCCAGTTTACCTCGGTTGAACCGGGGGTACTCATTCCGAGCGGTGTGAACAACAGCAACGACAGTATTAACGCCACTCCCGCATAGGTGAACCAAATCTTCGACAGGATATTATAGTTGATTGCCGCAATAATGAGGGAACACGCCAATCCTGCAATCGTAGCGTATAGCTGTGTTCTCCATGTTCGGGGAGTGACAACCGACGGGTTAATCCCGTTCAGACTAATCGTGTACAGCAGGTATACACAGAACGCACTTGCGGTTAAGCAAAGCAACAGCAGGATAATGTCAAGCCGTTTAATGTATTTAAAAACATGGTGGAGGATTTTTTTCATATTGTAAATTCTACTGTTGCATAATTTTTGCTGCCGCTTCGTAAGTCTGCTATTGTTTTGCCGTTTTGTTCACAGGTAAATACCTCTATAACATCACCGTAAACGGCAGGGGTTTTAAACTCTATTCTTATTCGGGAAAATGATAATTCGCCGGGGAGGAATTCACAGGCTATATCCACATAACGGGCGTTGTTGACGTGGTTGTAAACATCTAAGAAATAGCGGGGTGTTTTTATTTCGCCGAGCTTGTGAAATTCACAAGAAGAAACGTCGATTTTCCTCGGTAAATACTCCATGTCGAATTTTTCCCGCATTGTGAAATTGCTCATAATTTCGTCGGGCATTCTGTGCGGACGGAGAGTATCTAACTTCACAAACGCACCCGAGGCATAACTGCATATCAGCATTTCACCCTTACTGCTTGTTATGTTGGTATTACGTTCGCCGTAAAACGCCCTGTTTTCGTAAACCGCAGTATACACGTTCAGTTCTTGAGCGTAGGTCGGCATTTTCTTAATGTCAAGCTGGCGTGAGGTTAGGAATATTCCGATGTTGTTTTCTCTCAGATAGTCTTGCAACAGGGTTAACGAGTCTAACTGAAACCCCTCACAATCTTGTAACATATCAATCATTGCGGAATATCGCATTTGCCCGTTGGGTGTGATGTGGCTTGCCCCTACCGTTCGGCTGATTGTGAAATCTAATTCTCCCATTTGTACATTTTACGCAGTTCCTCGCCGACTTTTTCTAATTCGTGTTCGGATTCTATTCGACGTTTGGCATTAAAATGAGCCCGTCCGCATTTGTTTTCCATTATCCAGTTTCTCGCAAACGTACCGTCTTGGATTTCTGACAGGATTTTCTTCATCTCTTTTTTAGTATCGTCTGTGATAATTCTCTTACCTGTTTCATAGTCGCCGAATTCTGCGGTGTCAGAAACCGAGTAACGCATTAGGTTGAACCCACCTCGGTATATCATATCGACGATTAGCTTCATTTCGTGAATACATTCAAAGTAGGCATTTTCGGGGTCGTAGCCTGCTTCTACTAAGGTTTCAAAGCCCGCTTTCATCAACGCTGTCACCCCTCCGCATAATACCGCTTGTTCGCCGAATAAATCGGTTTCGGTTTCCTGACGGAACGAGGTTAATAATACACCCGCTCTTGCTCCGCCTATTCCCGCCGCATATGCTAATGCAATGTCAAGTGCTTCGCCCGTAGCGTCTTGGTGGATTGCGGCAAGGCAGGGAACGCCTTTACCGGCTTCGTATTCGTAGCGTACCGTGTGACCGGGACCTTTTGGGGCAACCATGATTACATTAATTCCGAGCGGCGGGTCAATCTGCCCGTAGTGGATATTAAACCCGTGTCCGAACATAAGGGTATTCCCCTCCTCAAGATACGGCTCTATGTCTGAATGATACATGTCGGCTTGTTTTTCGTCGGGGATTAAAATCATGATTATGTCAGATTTTTTCGCCGCATCCGATGCCGTCATAACCTCGAAGCCGGCTTTCTTTGCGGTTTCCCATGATTTACTGCCCTTGTATAACCCGACGATTACGCTTACACCGCTGTCCTTAAGGTTGAGGGCGTGGGCGTGTCCCTGGCTGCCGTAGCCGATAATTGCGACGGTCTTGCCTTTGAGTAATGCGAGGTTACAGTCTTTTTGATAGTAGATTTTTGCCATGTTACAGTTTCTCCTTATAATTTTTCTTTTTTATTTTTCAATTGCTTTTTACTTCGTTTAATTAACCTTATTTCGTCAATCGAAAATTCCATTTTACATAATTCACAGTGAAAAACATCCCAGTGAAATTTAACATCACCACGTGCTCTGCCGCCGATTTCGCCGCCCCCAAAAGAGAAATCAAAGTCCTTTTACAGTTTTTCTTTGATACCTGCGTTCTTCAAAGTTCCGTTAGCACTGGAACGCTTTTTGATACTACCGTCAACGGTAAAATTCATACCTGTAATCGGGCTATACCACACCTCGTGGTCGCCTTTACCGTATCTGACAAATTTGCACTTATTCTTATGAAGAACTTTCTTCAATTGTCTTGTATAATCCGCCATTATGACGCTTCCTTTTTAATGTCATCACTTCGTTCAACTTCAAAAATCAAACTTACATCACCAATGTATCCGAAGTTCAATTCTAACATTTCAGGAAGTGCTATTTTCACTCTTTCAATAAGTGCATCGAAAGAACCCGATTCCAATGTTAATCCGACATTTTCATTTTTGTCGGTTACAACAACAGAGTGCCAAAAACCATTGTCCCACAACAGTTTAACTATACATTTCATAACAGTTTCTCCTTTTTATTCATTTATGCAGGTTTGGGGTTTCTCGCGTGCGTGTGCATATTATAATTATAATATATATATTTATAAAGCGGTATTACAATATTGTAAAAAATGCGGTTAATAATGGTGTATAAATGTTGCATAATGTGTGTATATTGCGTTTATGAGCTTATTGACCCCGAGCCTTTTTGTAAGGCGATAAATCCCGTTCGGGCGATTTCCCTTATTCCGTAGGGTTTGAGCAGTTCCTCAAATGTGGTAATCCTCGCTTCGTTGTCGGACAGTTCAAGGGTTACTGTTTCTTTTGACACGTCGGAGATTTTCGCACCGCATAATTCGGCGATTGCGATTAGTTCCGGGCGTTGAACCGCTGTGCAGGTGACCTTAATCAGCATTAGCTCCCTTGATAATAATTCACTGCCTTTGACCGAGCGGACTTTTATTATGTCAATCAGCTTATTAAGCTGTTTTTCGATTTGTTCAAGAGTATAGTCATCACCCTCGGCGACTATGGTTATACGTGAGACCTTTTCGTTTTCGGTGACACCTACGGCAAGGCTGTGGATATTAAACCCCCTGCGGGCAAATAAACCGGATATTCGGGATAATACGCCTGCGTGGTTTTCAACGAGAATTGAGATTGTGTGTTTCATAAAATATTCCTTTTGCGTTGTAATACGGGGTGATGTGGGCATCACCCCCTACATGGTTTTTTCGTTTTCGTCAATGTTTATTTGAAGTAAATATGGTTTTTTGGAAGCAAGCAGGGTTATCAGGGCTTTGTCCGCTTGTTTAATATCGGTAACATAATCCCCGTTTATACCGTAAGCCGCCGCTATTTTCACAAAGTCGGGGCTGCCGTCAAGATTAACCGCTGTACAGTTGTTGTTATACAGGTTCTGCTGTAGCTCCCTAACCATGCCTAAGCGATTATTTTTCATGATGATAATCTTGATATTGATATTATGCTGAATGGCAGTTGCAAGCTCCATCATCTGCATTTGAAAGCTCCCGTCACCGCAGATTGCGATTACCTCTTTCTCGGGGGCAGCTTTTTTCGCACCGATTGCCGCCGGTACGGAATATCCCATTGTACCCATTCCGCCTGAGGTGATAAACCTGCCATGCTCACTCAATGAAATGTTGTTTGCAGTCCATATCTGATTTTGCCCGACGTCGGCGACGATTACCGATTCTTCCGGTAGGAGGCGGTTGAGAATATTTATGAATTGTTTCGGGTTGATTTTGTCGGTTTTGCTCGGCATGTCGAGGGTATCACTCCCTGTATCGGTTTTGAGAAGTTTTTTCCAGTTTTCGTGTTTCTTCTTAGGGAGCTGTTCAAGCAATTGTTCTAACACGGCACGCAGGTCGCCGACTACCGGAATTGAGGCGGGTAGGTTTTTCCCGATTTCTGCGGGGTCAATGTCTATGTGGATTACTTTTAAGCTGTCGTTGTTTTTCAAGGCAAGAACTGCCCTGTCGTTCACCCTTGCACCGAGCAAAATTAACAAATCGCAGTTATTAATCGCACGGTTGGCAATTCCTTTGCCGTGCATACCAATCATTCCGTAGTATAAGGGGTGTTCGGTGGGCAGGGCTGAAATTCCCATCATTGTGCTGATTACGGGAATGTCGGCGTGTTCTGCGAATTGACGCATTAGTTTATACGCCTCACGATTGAATAAACCGCCACCCGCACAAATTAACGGCTTGTCCGCTGTTTCAATGGCCTCGATAACTCTTTTGATTTGCAGCTTGTTCCCGTGGAAATTGGGCTTGTACCCCCTTATGTCCACCTGCTCCATATATTTGACATTATCGAAGTCTATATCGGTTCGCAAAACGTCTATCGGAATGTCAAGCAAGACGGGTCCGGGTCTGCCTGTTGAGGCGATATAGAAAGCCTTTCTTACGGTTTCGGGGAGGTCTTGTGCGTCCTTTATCAGGAACGAATGTTTTACGAATGACTCTACCGCTCCGGTTATGTCGGCTTCCTGAAACACGTCTTTCCCGATTTGGTCGGTATTAACCTGCCCTGTGATACATATCATAGGGATACTGTCCATATACGCTGTGGCAATGGCTGTTATGAGATTAGTCGCACCCGGCCCTGAGGTGGCAATACATACTGCCGCTTTGCCGGTTATTCTCGCATAACCCGAGGCGGCGTGACCTGCATTAGCCTCATGCCTTACGAGAATATGCTCAATATTCGATTTTGATAATTCATCATAAAACGGGCAGATTGCCGCTCCCGGGTATCCGAAAACGGTAGAAACCTTTTCAAGTGCGAGGCAGTTGACCAATGCACGAGCAGCTGTAATTTGTTTTGACTTGTTTGATACGTTTGACACAATAGTACCCCATAATAATTATAATATATTATTATAACCTATGTTGGGATAAAATGTCAAGATTTTTCTTGACTATTTGCTTTTTTTAAGTTATAATTATTTTATTAATAAATTATTACATAAATTTTGGAGGCGTTATGACTGTGACTGCTAAAACCATGACCAAGAAAATCACGTTCGGGCTTATTATTATTGCGGCGGCTGTGTTAGTTCCGCAGGCTTTCCACATTCCGGGAGTGTCAACCCCCGGTGAGCTGTTCCTGCCCATGCACATTCCCGTCATTATCGGGGGATTTACGTTAGGTCCTGTGTTCGGGTTGGCAATCGGGTTAATTTCGCCGATTATCAGCCACCTTGTCACGGGTATGCCGCCATCGTTCCGTCTGCCGTTTATGATTCTTGAATTAGGTGCGTATGGCTTTATGAGCGGGTTCTTGTACAAGTATATGCAGGGGAAGAAATTCGGGATTATTATTACGTTAGCGGCGACTATGCTCTTCGGCAGATTAGTATTCGCATTGGCGTTGTTAGCCGCCTCCGGTTTGTTTGGGTTAGCTCCTCCGCTCCATGTCGGGTTCGCTTGGACTGCGACTGTTACGGGGATTTACGGAATTATTATTCAGCTGGCGTATGTTCCTTTTGTGATTTATTCGTTGGAGAGGAGCGGGTTCGTTGAAAAGCACCTCAAACATAGAAAAGGCTAAGGTAATTCTCTGTAATCATGCACTTGCTTTAGTCAACGGCGATTTTAATTATGCTTCCGATAAAAAAGGCATTATACCGCTTATGGAGTTTATCGAGCGGGATATTATGCGTGGGGGGAGCATTGTCGATAAGGTTGTCGGGAGGGCGGCGGCTTTTCTGATGTTATACGGCGGTGTTAAAGAAGTCCATGCTGTTGTAATCAGCGAGGGGGCTTGTGAGGTTTTCGATAAGTTTAACCTGCCTTATTCATATGACAAAAAAGTTTCATATATTAGCAATCGCATGAACGATGGACAGTGTCCTATGGAGGAAGCAGTCATCGGGATTGATGTTCCCGAGGTTGCTTATGAAGTTCTTAAACAAAAATTAAACAATATATAAAAAATACTTGCCTTTTTTTACAACATATGGTATAATGTATTCCATATTATTTGTAAATGGAGGACAAGATGGTTAATATTTTACTTAGCAGGTATGATATTAGTAAGAGATGGTGCTTTGACGAGTTGAAAAAGTATATACGTAAGGGGAGCAGGGTTGCTGTTCTTGCGTTCTCTTTCCGTGATTCTGAAATATCCTGTAAGGAGGAATGGGACAAGTTTTATGGGCTTGACGGGGTTTTGAGTTCTGCGATTAACAAAGCGTTCAAGCATTACTCGATTGACGAGGATTGCATAGAATATATAAACTATTTCACCGACAGCCCTGCTGCTGCAAAAAGTAAATTAGAAAACGCTGATATTATATTCTTCCCCGGTGGTGCGGCTGAAAACTTTATGCTGAGGGTGATTAGGTTTGACCTTTATCACACCATTGAAAACCACAGGGGTGTTATTATCGGGTTCGGTGCGGGGGCACAGGTTCAATTAGCCAATTATCACATTAACAAGGGTGAGGGGAAAATGTGCTACAGCCTCGGTTTTCGTTTTGCTGACGGGTTTAATGTGGAAACCAATTATACGGGAAGTGACCGCCAGAATTATATTGTTAAACGTGTGGTTTCTGAAAAGGGTCTGCCTGTTTATGCAATCGGTGAGGAGGGCTGTATTATCGTTGAGGGTGATATTATGCGGGTGCTCGGCGAGGTGCATTGCTTCCAGAAACGGGAAGCGGCGGGATAATATTAAAGAATGTTCGAGTTATTAAAAACAGAAAATAAGGCACGGCGGGGCAGGCTTTCTACCCCGCATGGCATTATTCAAACGCCGTTTTTTATGAATGTTGCAACCGCTGCTGCAATTAAGGGGGGAGTGACCGCTCCCGAATTAAAAGAGCTTGGTTGTCAAGTAGTCCTGTGCAATACCTATCATCTGCACATTCGTCCCGGTGACGAGATTGTTCGGGAGATGGGCGGACTTCAGGGGTTCATGAGCTGGGATGCACCTACTCTTACCGATAGCGGCGGGTTTCAAGTGTTTTCGCTGTCTTCGCTTAATAAAATCAAGGAAGAGGGCGTGTATTTCTCCTCTCATGTGGACGGGCGGAAAATCTTCATGGGGCCTGAGGAGAGTATGCAAATCCAACACAATCTCGGGGCAGATATAGTTATGGCGTTCGACGAGTGTATTCCGGGTGGTGCTGAACGGGATTATGTCGAGAAATCGGTTGACAGGACTACGAGGTGGTTAGTTCGGTGCATAAATGCACAATGCACAATGCACAATGCACAATTGTTATTTGGGATAAATCAAGGCGGGATATATAACGATATTCGGATACGGCATATGCGTGAGATTGCCGAGTTGGATTTAGTAGGATACGCAATCGGTGGGTTGGCAGTCGGCGAGAAAAAAGAGGATATGTTTGAGGTTATCGAAAACGTCGAGCCTCATATGCCGGTTCATAAACCGAGATACCTCATGGGAGTGGGGACACCCTCCGACTTAATTGAGGCGGTTTATCGGGGGATTGATATGTTCGATTGTGTTATGCCGACTCGCAATGCACGGCATGGCACGCTGTTCACGAGCGAGGGGATTACACATATCACCAATGAGCGGTATATAAGGGACGATAAGCCGTTAGATGAAAAATGCGATTGCCCGACTTGTAGAAGCTTTTCGAGGGCATATATACGGCACTTGTTCAAGGCGGGGGAAATGTTGGCGGGGCGGTTGGCTTCACAGCATAATCTGCATTTTTATAATACGCTTATGGAAAAAATAAGAACGGCGATTGAAAATAATGAATTCGAGAGTTTTCGGCGTGAGAATTCTCAAAAGTTAAGCAAACTGTTGTAAATTGTAAGGGGGAGGATTTAATTATGGACGACCTGCTTAAATGTAAGAGCTGTGATGGTAGAGCGGAGGTTAAGTTAGACCCGTTTTCGGGAATGTATTACGCCTCTTGCAGAACCTGCGGAAAGACTGCACGTGAATCGGCGACGCAGGATTATGCCGCACGGGATTGGAATAAAATTAACCGGGACGAGTAAATGGCATTTTTAAAAAAGCTACGGACAGAAATTAAAGAAATTTCAACGAAGTTAAGACGGGATTCCGTTAATGCCCATTCGGCACAAGCGGCTTTCTTTGTCATAACTTCGTTTTTTCCTTTTATGCTGTTGTTGGTTACATTAGTGCGGTTTTTCCCTTTTGAAATTAATATTCAACAGGAATTAAACGATAATCCGCTGAGCTCGGTGATTACCGATTTCATCAACGATATTTTGAAGGAGCTTGCGGGGAAATCCGCCTCCGGTGCGTTTTTGAGTGCGGCGGGTGTTTCGGCAATATGGGCGGCTTCACGGTGTTTGTTTGCGATAATTCAAGGGCTTAATCAGGTTTACGGAACCGAAGAAAAACGCAGCCCCCTCCTTTTGAGATTGACTGCGGTGGTTTATGTTTTTGTGCTGCAGATAATTGTGATTGTTTCATTAGGCATATTAGTCTTCGGTAGGCGAATTAACGATTGGTTGGTTTCGTGGCTTGATATTCCGGGGTTGAGCGAGGTTATGCTGAACCTGCGGTGGGCTGTGTTTTTGTTAGTCTTAATCCTGTTTTTTATGTTCGTGTATACTGTGGTTCCTGAGCGTAAAACCCGCTTTTTATCGGAAATGCCGGGTGCGATATTAAGTGCTGTCGGGTGGTTGGGGTTTTCTGCGTTGTTCTCAATGTATATCGACAGGTTTTCGGATTTCGGTGCGGTTTACGGGAGCTTAGCCGCCGCTGTTATTCTTATGCTGTGGTTGTATTTCTGCATGTATATTCTGTTCCTCGGGGCTCAGGCAAATGTGTATTTGCAAAGTAAACGAATCGGGATATTAAGCGTGAGGGAATATGTCAAGAGGAAGTTAGCGGAGAGGAAGAAGGGTTAAAAATGAAAGCGGGCGAACACAGTTCGCCCCTACATTAATTGTATATTGTCAATTGTCATAAAACGCCTTGAACGATTTATATGCCATATATATGTCTGATTTTGCGGTGACCTCCATTGGCGAGTGCATTGATAAAACGGGGACACCTATATCAACCGTGTCTACGTCCATTTTGGCAATCAGCATTGCGACTGTTCCTGCACCACCTGCGTCAACCTTACCCATTTCTGCTGTTTGCCAGATTATATTGTTCTTGTCGAAAAGCTGTCGAATTTCCCCGATATATTCCGCACTTGCATCATTTGTCCCTGCTTTTCCCCTTGCTCCGAAGAATTTCGATATTACCACGCCGCAGTTTATAAAAGCGGCGTTATTTTTTTCGGAAACGTCGGGGAATGTCGGGTCGAACCCTGCACTTACATCGGCGGAAAGGCACTTCGATTTCGATAATACACGGCGGACGGGGATATTCTCCATATCGGCTAAATCGGTTATGAAGTATTCCAACGCTAATGAGCCTAATCCTGTGTTGCCGTAGCTCCCGATTTCTTCCTTGTCGGCTAAGACACACACTAATGTCTTGTTCGGGGATTTTGTTTCTATTGCCGCCATTAATGAAGTGTATGCACAGACACGGTCGTCCTGCCCGTAAGCCCCCACCAATGATTTGTCAAACCCTATGTCACGGGCTTTTGAGGCGGGCACGGCTTCTAATTCCGCTGATACGAAGTCCCGCTCGGTTATGCCGTATTTTTCGTTAAGCAGTTTCATTATACCGAGTTTAATCGTGTCGGTTTCTTTATTGTCCTTGAACGGGCGTGAGCCGATTAGGATATTAAGCTCCTCGCCTTTTATTAAGTCCTTTGCGGGGCGTTTGTATTGTGCATCCGCTAAGTGGGGCAGTAAATCTGTTACGCAGAATACGGGGTCATTATCGTCCTCACCTATGCATATTGTTACCGCTGTTCCGTCGGCTTTCAGAATTACTCCGTGTAAGGCGAGCGGCACTGCTGTCCACTGGTATTTCTTTATTCCGCCGTAGTAGTGGGTTTTGAAATAAGCCATTCCCCCGTCTTCATAAAGCGGGTTTTGCTTTAAGTCTAACCTCGGCGAGTCTATATGTGAGGCGATTATATTAACACCATTAGCTACGCTTTCTTTACCGATTATTGCAAGGATAAGCGATTTGCCCCTGTTATTGACATAGATTTTTGAGCCTGCTTTATATTTCTTTCCTTGCACGAATTCCTTGAACCCTGCTTTTTCGGCAATTGTGATTGCCGCATTACAAGCGAGCCTTTCGGTTTTCCCGTTGTCGAGAAATGCCTTATACCCCTCACAAAAATTGTCGGCGGCTGTGATTTCCTCATTGGTTAAGGTTTTGTGGACGTTCTGTTTTTCATAGAGCAGTTTCGATTTTAAATCCTTGATTTTTTTGTTTTCAGCCATGGTTAGTTCCCCCTGTATAATTCTTTATATGTTTCGTATGCTTTGTTTACTTTATTGACGTAATGTGCGGTGTCGGCTGCGGGAATTTTATCTAAGCTTATGCCGTCCGCCGAGTATTCGGGATTTTGCAACCATTCGTTGACATTTCCGTTTCCCGCATGGTAGGCGGCGAGTGAGTTATTAATATTATTATACCTGCCCATGTGGTATGCGATTAGGTAACTCCCGTGTTGAATATTCACCTCGGGAATGAACATATCGTCGAAGGTTTCACCGTCTAACTTTCGATAGTCCTTCAGCCAGTCAAACGTGTCGGGCATAATCTGCATTAGCCCCCTCGCTCCCATATGGGATTCGGCTTCTGGGTTGAAGCTGCTTTCGGTTTTTATGACAGCGTATATGAGATATTTGTCGAGATTGTGCTCTTGGGCGTATTTTTCGACTAAGTCACTGTATTCAAGGGGGTGAGTTTTGAGCAGGTATTCATGATGAAGATATAACCCGATATTCACCAATAACAGGCTTGTTACGGCGATTATCAGCAGAATTAATATTGTTCTTGTGATTTTGAATTTTTTGTCTGTCATGTTTTTAAATCAGCCCGTCTATTACTTCATTAGTGTGTTTTTCTAATTTTTTTATACTCATATTATTCTCAATTATATAATCTGCATTTTTTCTGAAAAAATCCGCATTCGGTTGTGAATTTAATCTGAGTAACGCCAATTCCTCCGGCACATTGTCACGTTTTGTTATGCGGGTTATGACGGTTTCTTTCTCGGCGATTATTGCGACAATTTTGCGGCATAAATCATCCGCTCCGCTTTGGAAAAGTGTCGGTGCGTCTAACAATATATCGGTTTTTTCACAGGTGATTATTAAGTTAATAATATCGAAAATTATATACGGAAACACGAAATTTTCGTATTTCTTCAGTTTTTCTTTGTCTGAAAAAACCGTGTATGTCAATTCGGTTTTGTTGTTCACATTCGGGAACATGGCTTTTATTCCGTTGGTGCATTGGGGTTTTTCTAAGGTGATTTTGGCTTGTTTGTCGCAGTTGATTACAAAAAATCCGCGTTCGGCGAAAATTCGGGAGGCTTGAGTTTTCCCTGCTCCCGACATTCCGGTTAAGCCTATTATATTTTTTTGATTGAAATTATTCATTTGTGTTACCGATTATATTAAAATTCGCCGCACGGATTATGCGGTTGTATAACGCCAAGCCTATGCCTGCTTTTTCGGGGAGCTTGATGTAGATTTTTTCTGCACCTAATTCGTCGAATTTCCGCAATTGTGCGTAGAGGGTATGGGCTTCGGGGGTTTCGATAGTGTGTTCTGCAATTGGTAATTCACCGATTACGGCAATTACCTCAGCTTTCGGGGAATAGTGGCGGTGTGAAACACCCGGCGAGATTGGCGGGCGAACACAGTTCGCCCCTACGACGACATCATCAATTATTACAGGAGCGAATTCTTGTAACATTTCTGCGGTGATTGCACCGGGACGTAGGATTTTTATTTTGGTTTGGTTATTTTGCGGGGTGATGTGGGCATCACCCCCTACATTTTCTAA
This sequence comes from Oscillospiraceae bacterium, assembly GCA_009784825.1. Lineage (GTDB taxonomy): Bacteria > Bacillota > Clostridia > Oscillospirales > Ruminococcaceae > Ruminiclostridium_E. The sequence goes on along the minus strand of WQXO01000014.1, from coordinate 23,276 downwards.
ACCCATATTCTGCTCAAAAATTATAACTGTACTCTCTAAACCTATGCGACATTCGCCGCCGTCGACGATTAACGGGATTTTTCCACCTAAATCGGCGAAGACGTGTTGTGCTGTTGTGGGGCTGGGTGAGCCTGATAAGTTCGCTGAGGGAGCGGCAAGGGGAAACCCGCATTTTTCGATAATTTCGAGCATAATCGGACTGTCGGGGACACGCACGGCGACAGAGTCAAGTCCGCAGCTTACTTCGGGGGGGACGGTGTTATTAGTTTTACGCAATATCATTGACAGCGGTCCGCCGCAGGCGGCTTGCCCGTGCCGGCTCGGCACCCAGAATTTTTCGGCGAGCCTGTGAGCGATTTCGGGGATTTCTAAACCCAATCCTTGAACCATGTCCATCCCTGTGACGTGGACGATTAGGGGGTTGTCCTGCGGGCGGTTCTTGGCGGTGAAGATTTTTTCGATTGCTGACGGGTTCAACGCATTCCCCGCAAGTCCGTAGACGGTTTCAGTGGGGAGTGCGACTATGTCACCGGATTTGAGCAGGTCAACGGCTTCGAGTATTATGGGGGGAGATGGTTTATTAATGATTGTTTTCATCATCAACTGTTAATTAGCTTCGCTGCATTGTCTGCGACTGCCAATGCTTCAAATATTTCGTCACAGTCGCCGTTTAAAACTGCCTCTAACTTATGCAGTGTCAGCTTTATTCTGTGGTCGGAAACACGGCTTTGCGGGAAGTTATAAGTTCTGATTTTCTCCGAACGGTCGCCCGAGCCTACCTGAATTTTCCGCTCGGCGGCGATTTTGTCGGTTTGTTCGGTCATTTTCGCTTCATATAACTTACTGTAGAGCATTTTCATGGCTTTGTCCTTGTTCTTGTGCTGTGAGCGTTCCTCCTGACATTCCACAATTACGCCTGACGGTTTATGGATTACACGAATAGCAGATTCTGTCTTGTTAATATGCTGACCGCCCGCTCCAGAAGCACGGAAGGTTTGAATTTCTAAGTCGGCGGGGTTGATTTCCACGTCTACTTCCTCAACTTCGGGCAATACTGCTACTGTGACCAATGATGTGTGAATTCTCCCTTGTGACTCGGTTTCGGGAACACGCTGAACTCTGTGACCCCCGCTTTCATATTTCAACTTGGCATAAGCCCCCTCACCCTCAACAGAAAAGCTGATTTCCTTGTATCCGCCTAATTCCGTGGGGTTGGAGTTGACTACCTCAATTTTCCAGTTCTTCAGGGCGGCATACATGGAATACATTCTGTAGAGCGTGTTGACGAATAATGCCGCCTCCTCCCCGCCTGCACCGCCACGGATTTCGATTATTACGTTGCGGTCGTCGTCGGGGTCACGGGGTAGTAAAAGCACTTTCAGTTCGTCGGCGAATTTTTCCATGTTTTCACGAGCTTCATCGAATTGAAGCTGTGCCATTTCCCGAAAATCGGTGTCTAAGCCGGATTCACCGAGAAGCTCCCTTGCTTCGGCGTGGTTTTCCTCGGCTTTGACATATTCCCTGTATTTTTCGATTAATGGGGTCATACCCTTGTATTCCCGCATACAGTCACGGTATTTCTTCTGGTCGGCAATAACCCCAGCATCAGCTAAAAGCGTTTCAAGCTCGGTGTAACGCTGTTCCGCAAGTTTAAGTTTGTCTATCATAATTCCTCCATAATGTTTGAATTATAACATAATTTGGCGGTTACGTCAAGAAATATTGACAAATACTCTTTATAGGTGTATAATATATATTATCAAAATTTTAAGGAACGTGACAAATGAAACTTTTTAAAAGCTATTCTGAGAAAGAATTAAAGCGGATAGAGCCGATTAAACAAAAGGCACTTGACCTTGAGCCAAAGTATAAAGCTATGTCTGACAAGGATTTGAAAGCACAGACCGATATTTTAAAATCACGCTTGGACAAAGGGGAAACCCTTAATGATATTTTGCCTGATGCGTTCGCCGTCTGCCGTGAGGCGATGTGGAGAGTTATCGGGATTAAGCCTTATCCTGTTCAGATAATCGGCGGAATTGTTCTCCATCAGGGGCGGATTTCCGAGATGAAAACCGGTGAGGGTAAAACCTTCGTGGCGGCATTGCCCGCATACCTGAACGCACTCACCGGTAACGGTGTGCATATTGTAACCGTCAACGATTATTTGGCTAAGTACGGTTCGGAGTTAATCGGGAGGGTGTTTAGGTTTTTAGGAATGTCTGTGGGACTAATCGTCCATGAGAAAGACAACAATGACAGGCGTGAGGCGTATAACTCCGATATAACCTATGGGACGAATAACGAGTTCGGGTTCGATTATCTCAGAGATAACATGTGCATTAACAAAGCCGACAAGGTTCAAAGGGAGCATAACTTTGTAATCATTGACGAGGTTGACTCGATTTTAATTGACGAGGCACGTACACCCTTGATTATTTCCGGCAGGGGTGACAAGTCCACCGATTTATATGAAAAAGCGGACAGATTAGCTAAGACGTTGCGTATGGTTAAGGTAGTTGAGCTTGACAGTAAGGAAGAACACGATTATTATGACGGGGACTATATCGTGGACGAAAAGGCACGTACCGCTACGCTTCTGCCGTCGGGGGTTCGTAAAGCCGAGGCGTTCTTCGGGATTGAAAACCTAATGGACGCAGACAACATTACTACCCTGCACCACGTAAACCAGTCGATTAAGGCACGGGGCATTATGAAGTTAGACGTTGATTATGTGGTTAAAGAGGGGGAAATAATCATCGTTGATGAGTTCACCGGGCGGTTAATGCTCGGGCGGCGGTTCAATGAGGGGTTGCACCAAGCTATTGAGGCGAAAGAGGGCGTTAAAGTCAAAAACGAGTCTAAGACATTAGCGACGATTACCTTCCAGAATTTCTTCCGATTATACGATAAGCTGTCGGGAATGACCGGTACGGCTATGACCGAGGAAGAGGAATTCCGTGGAATATACCGCTTAGACGTGGTGGAAATTCCGACGAATATGCCATGTGTTCGTGAAGACCACAATGACCAGATTTATAAGAATGAGAACGGCAAGTATACCGCTGCTATTCGGCAGATTGTCGAGTGTCACGAAAGGGGACAGCCGGTTCTTGTGGGTACTATATCCATTGAAAAGTCGGAGCTGCTTTCAAAGCTGCTCAAGAAAAAAGGGATTAAACACGAGGTTCTTAACGCAAAGAACCACGCTCGTGAGGCGGAAATTGTGGCACAGGCGGGTAAGAAAAACGCTGTCACTATTGCCACAAACATGGCGGGGCGTGGTACTGATATTATGTTAGGCGGGAACGCCGAGTTCCTCGCACGGGCACAAATGCGTAAGGACTTAAAAAAGTCCGGCTTGGACGAGGATGTTATTGAAAACTTAATCGGGGAGGCAACCGGATTTGCGGAAACCGACGATGAACAGGTCATTAACGCACGCAAGATGTTTAAGGAGCTTTTCGAGAAATATAAGCAGGAAATCGTCCCCGAGGCTAATGAGGTTAAGCAGGCGGGCGGGCTGTTTATTCTCGGTACAGAGCGGCACGAGTCAAGGCGAATTGACAATCAGCTTCGTGGGCGTGCCGGCAGGCAGGGAGACCCGGGGGAGAGCCGTTTCTTCATTTCGCTCGAGGACGATTTAATGCGGTTGTTCGGTGGGGAGCGAATTCAAAATATGATGGAGACGCTTAAATTAGAAGAGGATATGCCCATTCAAAATCGGGTGCTGTCGAAAACGATTGAGAATTCCCAGAAAAAAGTGGAGGGCAGGAACTTTTCAATCCGGAAAAACGTCCTTGATTTTGACGATGTTATGTCTCAGCAGAGAATGACGATTTACAAACAACGTGGTAAGGTTCTTAACGGGGAGGACGTCGGCGAAAGCATTAAACAGATGATTGAAGAAACTATTCGGGACACTGTTGACACCTTCTGCCAAGGGGATATTGCCGACGACTGGAACCTTACGGGACTGCGGGAGAGCTTTGCGGGGGTTTTGACAACCTCTGACGATTTCCGCTATAAAATTGAACAGTTAAACGAGGTCGAAAAAGACGATATTATTAATGAATTACTCGAACGGGCGTTTACGAAATATGCCGAGAAGGAAACCGAGTTCGGTGCGGAAACCATGCGTGAGGTTGAGCGGGTTATTCTGCTCAAGCACGTTGATACTAAGTGGATGGACCACATCGACGCTATGGCAGACTTGAAACAGGGGATTTATCTTCGGGTTATGGGCGGCGGGAAAGACCCCGTTGTCGAGTATCGTCATGAGGGGTTCGCCATGTATGATGCGATGATTGCCTCTATTCGTGAGGATACTATGCGGGCGGTGCTGACCATTCGGTTGCAAAAAGAGAACCCCATTCAAAGGGTGCAGGTTATGCGTCCGGAGGCGGCAAATGCGGGGGCGAAGATTGTTACCGTTGTGAGAAAGGCGAATGAGAAAATCGGGGCGAATGACCCGTGCCACTGCGGAAGCGGGAAGAAGTTTAAAAAGTGCTGTGGAAATTAGATATTAGGAGGGGTTGTTATGAAACGCAATTTTACAGTGGTTATTGAAAGAGATAATGAAAGCGGCGGGTATGTCGGATTTGTACCGGGTGTGCCGGGTGCCCATACGCAGGCTGATACAATTGAAGAATTGCACATACATCTCAAAGAGGTTATTGAGTTATGTGTTGTGGATATGGACGAAGAGGATAAAAAGTATATTCCGGATTTTGTGGCTCTTTCGCAGGTTGAAGCCGCTGTATGAGTAAATTGACTTTGCTCAACGCTAAAGAGTTGGAAAAATTGTTGTTTGAATTAGGGTTTGTCAAGAAACGGCAAAAAGGCAGTCACGTTTCTTATCAGCACCCCGATGGCAGAACAACGTCGATTCCTTTTCATTCGGCGAAGGAATTAAAAAGACCGCTGTTGTGCGGTATTCTGAAACAAGCAAAAATTTCTGTCGATGAATATAATGAACTTATAAAATGAGGGGTTGCTATGAAAATAGTTATTTTGGTTATTTTGACAGGTGTGATGCTGTTAAGCCTGTTCGGGTGTCAGATGAACCCTCGTGATACCGACGAAACAGAACCTGTTGAATTAACCGAAGTGAGCGATAATGTTATAGTGACAACAGAGATTGTAATAACAGAAACACAATTTACAAGTATAACAGAATTTGGTTTATGGGAAGAGATTGAGGAATCCCCGTTCTATATTTTTGAAGATGGAACTATAGAAATAAGAATGGTTAAATTAGTTAATGCTTTTGCGATGCACGTAATGAAACCTTTAATAATGCCAATGGATGACAGGTATATTGTTATTTCCCATTATAACGGGAGTAATTACTCGTATAGCTTGTTAGATACACAGGAACTTTGCATTGTATATACAGACCCCTTAGAAGGTGTTTCCTATAATACCGATTTCAAAACGGATGAAACAGGGAAAATATATGTTTACTCTCTTACGTCAGGTTATAATGGTGACGGATATGATATATACGATTATTATAATTTCGCTTATAAAACATATTTTTATACTGACAGAGCGGTTACAGAAGAATGTGAATTTGACTTTTATCGAATTGAAATGAGCGGTCGAATTCTCAGAGAAATAGACGGTGGTATATTTGAAGATAAGGGTGGTGAATTAATTGAGTTATTACCGCCTGTACCGGAAGATTTGAGAGAGTATTATATCCACCCAACCCGCGGAGAGTTGATGTGGAATAGATTGCCAAATGCTGTTAATTATACGTTTATCAAGAAGATAGATGAAAGCAGATTTCTTTACACTTTTGAATCGTTGGAAAAAACAGCACCAATGGGGTTAGGCATATATGATTTTACAACAGGTCAGTCCATTGACATTCCTAATACATTTGGTTTTCATTATATAGATATAGATAATTTCTTTATATATTCAAGCAACCATAGCGGCGGTTATATCACTGAAGTTTATACAACAAGCATTGATACTTTTGAAATAAATTGTGTTATAAAGGCAGATAATTATTCGAAATCAGGGTATTTGACAACTGTTGCAATGTCACCAAATAAACAGTATCTCGCATTATCAGATGAAGACAGAAAGCTTTATATTGTTAATATATCGAACGGTGCAGTAGAAAAAACGTATAATCTAAAAGATTATTCCCTTCAAGGACCGGCAATTGTACAATTTCTTGGTAATAATAAACTATTGCTACTAAGCGGTGAGAATTATAATACGCACATACGTCTTAATATAATCCCGTTCACCCCTTAAAAGGAGGAAGTTATGGCGAGCAGTCAAAAGTATATCAGAATACCTGACCATGATAAAGTTACGGAAAAAAGCGATAAGCCTAAAACCAAGAAGAAAAAGGGCTTAACTCCGTGGCAGATTATTAAGCATGTTATGTCGGTTATCGGCACGACGTTTCTCACGTTGTTTTTGATAATTGTCATTACCTGCTGTATTGTTGCGGTGGCACTTTCGGTGTATATTACACAGTTCGCTGATTCGATGTATGACGTGGACTTAAAAGACGTTGAGCTGAGTTATTCAAGCTTTGTTTATGCCATGGATAAGGAATTAGGCGAGTTTGTTCCCATTCACCAAATCAGTGCCGATGAAAACCGAATTTGGGTTGACCTTGAGGAAATTCCCCAGCACACACTTGACGCACTTGTTGCGACGGAGGACAAACGGTATTATGAGCATGGCGGTGTTGACTGGTCGAGAACCGTCGGTGCAACCATAGAAACATTTTTCAACGATAAAATGCAGGGTGGTTCTACCATTTCCCAGCAGCTTATTCGTGATATTACTAAAGACGATGATGTAAACATAGGAAGAAAATTGCGTGAGATATTCAGGGCAATCAGCCTTGAACAAAAGTATTCCAAGCATGATATTTTAGAAAGCTATCTCAATCGGATTGCCTTCGGGAACACCACCTACGGTATCGGTTCGGCGGCACGGCATTATTTCGACAAGGAGGTCAGTGAGCTTACTGTTGCGGAATCCTGCATTTTAATCGGGTTAATCCGTTCGCCTGTTTCGTGGAATCCCTACACCAATCCTTATGAAGCACGCAAGTGGCAGGTCAATGCCATTTGGAATATGTATGACCAAGGGTATATTACCCACTCACAATATGAAGCGGCTCGCAACGAGAAAATCCAGTTTAGACTTCCCATAAGTCCGCAGTGCCGCTGTCCGGAAAATCAACCTCGCTGTGCAGGTGATTATTTCGGGTATATCGACGAAAGATACAACGAGTATTACGGAATTCAAGACGTGGAGGATGAAGAGGAAGACCTGTATTTCGAGAACGTGTCTTGGGCAGATATGATTGCAGACCCGTATCGCTGGACCGGTTATGAGGTTACTGTGAACTGGTATACCGATGCCGCTTTAAAAGATGTTGTTAATGATTTAGCCGATATGAGAGGTATCACGCGTGAGGCGGCAACCGCACTTTTAAAAAGAGGTGGGTATAGCATTTACCTTAATGTTGACGTTGAATTGCAAGATAAATTGGAGGCGGTTTGGAAAAATCAATATATTATCCGAAACCCCGACTTCCCCTATCCTCCGGGTACTCCCGCTGAGGATACGCTTCAGGGTGCTTTTGTTATTATTGACTATTACGGGAGCGTTGTAGCATTAGTGGGGGGAGCAGGTGATAAGCCGGGTAACGACTGCTTCAACCGTGCGACTATGGCGAATAGAAACGTGGGTTCAACCATTAAACCGTTCGCAATATATGCACCTGCCATTGACGCAAACAGAATCACCTATTCCACCATGCTGTTAGACAGGGCGGGGGAAATTGATGATTTTGAATTGGGTGACAGAAGGTGTGTTGTTTGTACCGGTCACTCGATTGACCACAGGCGTTGCTGGCCGCAAAACTTTGAATTGGATTATGGGACGGGCACGTATATGACGGCGGTTGACGCTCTTATTCACTCGAAGAACACCATTTCTGCACGCACGCTTTATTTAAACGGAATTCAAAACGCTTTTAATTTCATGCAGGATAAATTAGGCATAACCACACTTTTGCGTTCGCACCATTTGACCTATTCCTCCATTTCAACCGGAGCGGTGGAAATAAAGCTGCACGAATTAGCGGCATCGTATCAGATTTTCGGGAACGGCGGTGTCTATTATAAACCGAGCTTATATTCAAAGGTGGTGGATAACCTCGGAAAAACCGTTCTTGAACAATCGACTGTGGGAATTCAAGCAATCGAGAAAGACAGTGCGTGGATTATGAACCGCATGATGCTGCGGGTTGTTGAATACACAGGAGGAACGGCAAACTATTCTAAAATCCCCGGGATTGAGGTTATCGGGAAAACCGGTACTGCTAATGACATGGCGAACCTTTTGTATTGCGGGCTTACACCGGATTATGTGGCTGTAGTCCGTATCGGGTTTGACGATGACCGTGCCATTAAAGGTATCAGCGTTGACCGCTGGCGAAGCCTTGCGAGAATATGGCACGACACCATGATACAGGTAATCCCTTTAGATGAACCGAGAACCTTCACCCCCGAGCCGAGTGTTATTGTGCAGAATTATTGCACGTATACGGGGTTAATCGCCATTCCGGGAAGCTGTCCGTCGTCGAGTGTGGGGTATTATCGAAAATCGAATATTCCCGCTTTATGTAACGCCTCCTCCCATGACAGCTCCTATTGGGCAACTTATGGACAGGAAACCCGCCCGTATTACAAAAACCCGTAACCACCCCGCATAATTTGGAGGAAATTATATGAAGAAAATAATATGCGAAACCTATGAAGAGATGAGTGCGGTTGCGGCGTTCACCATTGCTGTGCAGGTGCAGGTTAAGGCGGATTCTGTTATCGGGTTTGCGACGGGGTCGACACCCTTAGGGACTTATAAAAAACTGCGGGAATTATATGCGAGCAAGTTCGTGAGTTTTTCTGCAATTACGGCGTTTAACCTTGACGAATATTACCCGATTAAACGGGATAATCCGCAAAGCTATTATTATTTCATGTGGGAGAATTTGTTCCGTCATGTGGATATTAAACCGCCGCAAATCAACATTCCCGACGGCAGTGCCGTTGACCCGGAAATGGAATGTGCGGATTATGACGCTAAGCTTATGGCGGCAGGCGGGACGGATTTGCAAATTCTGGGAATTGGCAATAACGGACATATCGGGTTCAACGAACCTAATGAGAAGCTTGAGTTAATGACGAATTTGGTTAAGTTAGCCCCCGATACTATTGAAGCGAATTCGAGATTTTTCGATAATATAAGCGACGTTCCCGCACAAGCGATTACCATGGGAATGGGCGGGATTTTTAACTCCAAGCATATCCTTTTATTAATCAATGGGGAGGGCAAAGCGGAAATAACCAAAAAAATATTCGACGGAACAGTAACTGCGACTGTTCCGGCGAGTTTGTTAAATCTGCACCCGAATGTTACGGTGATTATGGATAAACAAGCGGCAGGGCTGATATGCGATTAAGAATTCCTTAATTTAACATAAGGTGACAGTCCTATATTATCCGGGTTTTCCGCTTGTTTATACTGCGGTAATTGGCGATAATCCTCACAATCGGTCAGCCGCATTAATCTTTCGCAGAGTGCGGCTGTTTTTGCGTAATTTTTCAATTCCTCCGCTTTGCGTAATGCCCCATCAAGCTCACGATTACCGTTATAAAAAAACACCTCTGCCATGACCCTGCCAAGCTCCGATAAACCGATAAACATTGTGTAATTCTTGGCGAGCATATTCACATCGTCAAGATTGATTTTAAGCGGCTCAATTTCCTCAATTGCTTTCCCCATTTTTAAAATAACGCTGTCGGTTTCTTCCTTGTCGTCCATTAAAATAAGGTTGAAAACCTCATTCGCCGCCTGCTTTTTTGAATTGTCGATGTGCCTGTCGGTCTGCATGGAGAAAATCCCCTCAATGGTGAATAACTCGTGCGGCTGGCATTCCTTAAACGCAATCGCATACATAGAAATGAACGGGTTTTTGTCCTTGTCGGAGGATAGGTTAATCCTCCTGTAATACGGTTCGGTGGAGAGCAGCTTGAACATTTCCTCGGGAGAAATTCGCTCGTTGTTTAAGGTTATATTCTTGTAAAACAACTCGCTGTTGAAGCGTTCGACGAATTCTGCATTTTTCTTTGCCCCTGCCATGACCTTTCGCATAAACTCGTTATTTACACAAAGGAGCTTTTTATTTAAAACTGCGATTTTTTTCTTTAAGCGGCGGGGCGGAATATGCGTTTTTTTAGGAGTGTACCCCTCGGCATAAATCGCTTCGGGTGGGGCAAATGCGTATAAGCCGTTATGAAATGTCAGCGGACATATAAACAGCTTGGCATTTTTATGTAACAGTGCCGACAATAAATCATCAGCCGTGTTCGATTTTTTGATACGCGTTCTAAAATAAACAGACAGGGGCTTGGCTTTAATGAATGCCGTGTCGTATGGGTCAATCCCGAGTTCCGTGAGTGCCTCAAACGCATTATTCTTAAATATGCTCATGAATATATTATACAAAAGTTTTTTTGATTTTTCAACCCCCTGCGGTTGCGAATTTTGCAGAAATATGTTAGAATACTATAAAAGCGTAAGGAGAGGCGGCTATGATTTTAAGAGTACCTATAATTTCCGTTCAGGAATATGCAGAAAAAATAATTGAGAGTGTTCGCAGGGAAGTCGGTGACGGGCAGGTCATTCTCGGTTTATCGGGAGGGGTGGACAGCTCGGTTTGTGCCGCTGTTTTATCTAAGGCAATCGGTAAACAGTTAACCTGCATTTTCGTTGACCACGGTCTTATGCGGAAAAACGAAGCCGACGAAGTGAAAAAAGCATTCGCCGATTTCAATTTTAATTTAGTTATGGTGGACGCTGAGGAACGATTTTTAGCGAAGTTAAGCGGAGTTGTTGAACCGGAGAAAAAACGGAAAATCATCGGTGAGGAGTTCATTCGTGTGTTTGAGCAATCGCAGATTGATTTGTTTTCGCACTCTGATAAATCGCAGGAGTTTTTCCTTGCACAGGGGACGATTTATCCCGATGTCATTGAATCTGCCGGAGTAAAAAGCCACCACAATGTTGGGGGATTGCCCGAGAATGTGGATTTCAAAGGCATAGTTGAGCCTGTTCGTGAATTATATAAGGATGAAGTGAGGGAATTGGGCAGGGTTTTGGGGTTGCCGGATTATTTAGTAGACCGCCAGCCGTTCCCGGGGCCGGGGTTGGCTGTTCGGTGCATTGGTGAGGTTACTAAAGAAAAGTTAGATATTTTAAGGGACGCCGACGCAATTTTCCGTGAGGAAATCGGGAAAGTCGCTGATATATCGCCGTCGCAATTCTTTGCTGCACTCACCGATATGCGGGCAGTCGGCGTTAAGAACGGTAAGCGGACTTATGGGTATGTTGCGGCGTTAAGGGCAGTCAAGACCACCGATTTCATGAATGCGGAAATTGTGCGAGTGCCTTGGGAGGTTTTGGAAAAAGTATCTGCGAGGATTATCGAAGAAGTCGATGATGTGAGTAGGGTGGTGTATGACGTTACGGGGAAGCCACCCGGGACGATAGAGTTTGAGTAGTGAAATTCAGGAAAAATAACAAGGTCGTTGTTTTTTCATAATAAATCCTCTACCACACACACCTCTCCCCCATCTGTCAACTCCCTGTCACTGCTTACAACAACAAGCTCATTCCCCCAAACCCCGCTTATTATTTCATAATATTCTTCGTTTTCTGCACCGATTTCGGGATAAACCCGATGAACCCCGTCCCTCTCTTCACCGTTTATAATAATTGTAATAACTGCATAAACCTCACCGCTGTCATAAATGCTTTTCTTAATGGCAAGTCTTTTTTGAGTAGTTTTGAAAGTTCCGCCATCATACTCAAACTCAATTATAAAATCCTCACGGGTTAATCTTGTTGCAGTAACATTCGGGATTTGCGAGTTGTGGATTGTCCTTGCACTAACTGTAAGAACAAACATTGTGACGAAAAATACCACGGTTAATGCTATATTTATAACCTTCTTCATGACAGCTCACCAAACGTCAAACCTTTCTCTAAGTGTTGGTTAAAAAACCTGTACAGCAGTAAAACAGGAATCATAAATATCACTGCCGCCGGAAGCATTATGTTTCCGGCATATTTGTCGGCGTTTGCAATAAACACGGAAAGCGTTTTCAAGCTATCCTCCCGCAGGAACAGCATAGGCTGCTCAAGCATGTTCCAGCAGTCCGCAAAAACAAACAAGCCCGTTGCGAAAATGCAGATTCTTATTTGCGGGATTACGGCGTGTATTATTATTCTAATAATTGAGCTTGTTTCAAGCCGCATTGCTTCAATTACGGAATTGTCCGTCCCTTGCATATATTGATTCATTATAACCACACCGAACGGCGAGAATATCGCAGGGAGTATAATGCTCCAATGTGTGTTAATCAATCCTATATCCCGAAGCCCAATATAATTCGGGAGAATTGTTACCTGCAGGGGCATCATCATCAGAATTATATAAAAAACGAACAGGATATTTTTTCCTTTAAACCTTGCGTTTATAAACCCGAATGCACACGGGATAATTACCAAAAATTGAATTAGCGTAATTACAATAGCATATAATACGGAATTCCAGAACATTGGGTAAAAAATGAAACAATTAAACAGCAAATCGGAATAATTCTGCAAGGTTATTGTGTTATTCTCCCCACGAAACGACAAAACCACCGTCATTACAAGCGGCATGACAAACACCATTGCTAATAATATAAGAAGCACCTTTTTCATTGGCGGTACCTCCTTTGTACAATTAAACCGCCGATTACGATAACAAGCACGAGGATTGAGGTTAGCACCGCACTTGCGGCAAGGCTTTGATAATCTAACTTTAAAAAGTTGTTGTTCATATAGTATTGAAGTGTGTAGCTGTGGTTGGGCGGATAGTTTGTGCCGCCATAATAAAGATAGCTTTCTTTGAAAATGCGAAAGCTGTTTACGATTGACAAAAGCACAGTAAAAATAATAGTAGGCATAATCATAGGCACGGTTATTTTTGTGTGAAGTATAAACCTGTTCGCCCCGTCTAAGCGTGCCGCCTCGAAAATCGAGTTATCTATATTTGTGAAAGCCGCCGTCATAAGGATTATGCAAATCCCTATGTTTTTCCAGATAAACAAAAGATAAACAGGGAAAGCACTGTCAACTCCCGAAAAGAACCCAACCCATATTAATGCCGCACTTGCTGTGGGGATTACCATTGGAAGCACAAACACGGTTCTCAACGCCCTCAGTTTTTTTATCCCGAACGACAGGGCTAATGATATAATTAACGCTGAAATAATCAGAATAGGAACAGCAATAATTATAATCAGCAGGCTGTTTTTTAAAGCTAACTGAAAATATTCATTGCTGAGGGTTTTAACGTAATTGTCTAATCCCACGAAGCTACGACGAAACTGATTATCAATAAATGAATAATACAGCACCCGTACATAGGGGATTATAAAAAATATAAGCGTACCGATGAGGCTCGGCACAAGGCAGAGGAAGCATTTTACGTTCCATTTTATTCTCAATTTCATCCCCTCCTCCTATTCATTCAGGAATGTGTTTACCTTTCGTTCGATTTCCCTTATCATAAACTCTATGTCGGTTTCACCATGTATATAGGAATAAAAATCTTTAGAAAAAACATCGTTGGGCAGTCTGAACAGAATATCCCCGTTCTTATAAATATCGTATAAATCCCGTGCATAAGCAGTGTCGGTATATAACGCTGTGTCCGCAAACATCATTGAATCGGGAGTCCCGTATAAATATCGTGCCAGGCTCGAAATATAATCGAGTGCGGCGTCTAAGTTTTTCGATGACGGATTAACGCAAAGGAAAATTAACGAGGCTGTGTTTTTTTCAGAGTATTCATTCGGTAAAGCAAGGGCGTTTATATTGGTATACGGCGTGAAATTACGCTGCTCCGACCTATAGTACAATACTGAAAAGGTACACTTTTCAAGACCGCCGGGAGTGTATATGCTGTTCAAGTTTTTAAAGTAAATATCATTATTTGATGAATTCAAAGCCGCTTTTGAAAACTCGGCTAATTCTCTGAATTCAGCGGTGTCGAAGGTTGTATACGTATTCATATATTGCATAATCAGGTAGTTAATAAACATTGACCCACCCGCTTCGATTAAATCATCGTTTGAAAGGTTCGTTATATCAATATTTTTCTCATTGTATAAAATACAAGGTATTTCAATCCCGATTGGCAGCATCCATATATCCCCGTCCTCAGTTGTTGCTATGTCTTTAATATACGGGAAACAGGCGTCTATATATTCTGAGACACCCCTTATGTCGTTCAAGGGATAAAATGAGCCCTTGTTTTTTATATTAAGCGAAAAGGGTTGATTGGAGTTCATCAAATAAATATCATGTTCAATATCCCGTGACAGAACATTTAATGCAAAAACATCATCTGTGAGTGATTCTCGTTTAATCGTATAACCGCAGCCGAACGGGTCATCGTCAAAAAAACCTACGGATACCATATTAATTTTTCTCACGTCTTTTATATACGATGAGTTTTTAATACGTTCAATTTTCCCGTGGTTTTCCGAGCTTATGAGGCTGTTTTTATAAAATGTATACCCTCCGCTGTAATTAATGTCACTCTTTCCCCAAATATACGCATTGGGCATGATTTCTGCCACACCCCCCTCCTCGCTGACAGAACCCACCGCAAGCTTTAACAAAGAAATGACCGGTGATGAGAATGCGAAATCATTGTTTTTGTTAATTACTCTGAAGCATTCGAGTTTTCTTAAATCGTTGTAGTATTTTTCACCGTAATTATTTTTAACAGGGTCATATTCGGTGAAATAATAACCCTCACCGCTCATTGCATAAATTAGTAACGAATTATTTAATGTGGGTGACATAAGGACGGGGAATTCAATATCCAACACCGCTATACTTGAGGTGGTGATGTGTACGCTGTAAATCATCTCACCTAAATACCCCTCCTCACCTATTTCTTCAAGTGAGGGGGAGGATTTTTTCGAGCTTTCCTCGTCTATTCCGATAATGAATGCTTTATCGCCGATTACAGTCATGTCGAACGCTTCAAAACCCTCCGGTAATTCGGATATGGTGCTTGACGTTCCGGTTTCAAGCGACAGGGATTTTAAAATATTTGTTCCGGTTGCATTTTCAGTGAAATATATTTCTTCATCAGATGCGAGTATAGAATTAATCGGGGAACGAAAGCTTGAGTATCCGCCCGATAATAAATCATAATTTTCTTCCGGAAACAGCGTATATGAATTTATAAGCTCTCCGTTTAAATCATAAGCATACACCATATTATCGACTACGCCCGACTCCCTTTGTTTCACAATGTAAACAACACCGTTATTGTCCACATCAAAAAAGGCTATATTATCCTCTTGATACACGAAATATTCGGCGTAATCGCCTAAGTAATTATCGTCCGGTAAAGCCTTGCTGTTTTTTAAATCGGTACAAGACGGTATAAATGTAAATACCAATAATAGTCCGATTGTTTTAATAAAAGATTTCTTAATCAAGGAAAACCACCTCCGCTTTGTTATTGTTGTTATCTATTACAATTCTCACAAGTTTTTCGATGATTTTAATATCTTGTTCCAAGCTATAATGAATAAGAGAATACAGTGTTTCTTCGTCGGTATACAACCCTGCGAGAAAAAAAAGAAAATATTCTTCTTCGCCATTATCAATTTCAATTGGGATATATTCATAATTTTCTCTGTCAAGCTTATATAAATTAATCATATCGCTGACATATATTTCATCACCGACACAGGTCATATAAATCATTCTCTTTTGAGGATATATATGCATTTCACCTGTTGTCAAGTCTATTTCCAGCAAGTTTGTTTCCAGACGGTAATCATCGCCTGATAAAAACATGGTGTCATTCCATATATAGAAAACTCCGTTCATGCTCCCGAAATGAACTGTTTCCTCGGTATATATGTTTATAAAAAACCATTCCTCGTTTTCGTTGTCATAAATCAATAGATTATCTTTATAAATCCAGACACCTTGCAAAGAATTCGTGAATTGCTTAATTGTTTCGCCATTCATATCCGCCCAAACAAGCCCGTCAAGGGACGAATAGAACAATCCGAAATCAGTAATAACAAAGTGGCGTATATTTCCGCTTAAAACCAACCTTTGCTCCATTGTGTCAGGGTTTAAGGCATAAATATCTCCCAAGAACAATGCACTGTCTTTAAAAATGTCGTCTGCAGTCTTTTTCAGATAATAAAGTTCATTTTCATAAAACACTAAATGCAATGCTCTTTCATCAAGCAGAATTGTTTTACCCCCGTTTTCGTATTTATATAACTTTTTGCCACTATAGAAATCCGTGTAATATATAATACCCCCGACACTCTCAAACACCCCCGCAGTATTAAATATATTGTCAATGTTATATATTGATTTTGAACCTGAAGCCGCCCCTAAACCAATAAACCCATCTATGTTTATTTCAAAAGAAATATTTTCATGGTTATGGTTGTTTTCGTGACTATACTCACTTACAGTGCCCGATGTGTTATAATTCGGCAGGCTGTCATTGTCGTCTTGATTAGTCTTTAATGTGCAGGACGACAGAGTTAGTATAATCACGGTTATTAATAATAGTGAAGATGTTTTTTTCATTTTTACCCCCATGAATATATTTGAGTTTTGCTGTTATTTATATAATCGTATTCGTATAGAGTTCTTGTGTTTTCTTTCCTGATAATCTCAACGTAATACAGCTTGTTGTTACATATGAAATAATTCTCAATTTCGACTATGATAACATCCTCGCTTCCGTCGCCATAATCAACTTGGTGGATTTCTGTTACGTGCATATTCTCCATGTTCAACATACTCAATCCGAGACTGTTGAAATAAAACATATGATTTTCAACAAACCCGAAATTCTGTACCCATTCCCTCAAGACGATTTCCACTGTGTTATCCGAGATATTGAGGCGTTGAACATAACCGTTTAAGTTTTCTTGATAAAAAATATAATCACCGTTTATTGACGGAAAAAAGGCATAGTCCGATAATTGAACACGCTCTTGAGTTGTGGGATTATACGCCATTAAGCGACAATCTTGTTTAAGCTCGGTAAATATCAGCCATTCACCATAATTGTTGACCCAAATCGCCGTTTGGTCACTTATAAGCTCGGGCACACTTTCAGTTTTATTAATAGCGTATATATAATTGTTTAAGTCGCTGAATACCCAAAAGCCGTTCATTATTAATAGAAAAGACACGCTATATTCTGTGAAATGCTCGGCATAGTCCGAGCCGTCAAAATTTATGGAGCAGATTCTGTTTTGTTCATTTGTAAAATATAATTTGCTGTCAAACACTTGCAAATTATGAGCGAACACATTCTCTATGACGGTTTCCTCGGTTATACCGTCATAGAGAATAATCCTCCCGTCAGACAGGTTGCTGTAAAGAATACCGCTGTTGTATTCACATACCCATCCACCGTTATTTAAGTTGAAAATGACGTTTTTGTCAACGGAATCCATTGTTTTTTCTAAAGCTGTAACTGCTTTTTCTTTAGTGTCATTCTTAAGGAGTTCGCCGTCATTTGTGCTTTTGCAAGCGTTAAGAAATAATACAAAAAACAGCAGTGTAATTATTATTTTTTTCATCGTAATTTACTCCTTTTACTCGCCCACCGCCATATTTGTTTTTCTTGTTATTTCAGTGATTAACCGTTCAATATCAATTTTATCGTTTTTATAATCCAAATAATCGTTCCAAAATATATCCGGCGAAAGTTCGAAGCAAACCTCAGCATTTGAATATATGTTATATAAATCATTTGCTAATTGCGTATCACTGAATGGGTATATTTCTTTATTATCAAACATGAATATATCATTTCTCATCATCATGTACGCACAGTATGAATTAATAAAATTTAACGTGTCATTTAAATTTTTGGAATATGGGTTTACACATAAAAACACGACATCGGCAGGGGATGGAACGGTTTCATTGTTAATTACGGGGAGTGCAGAAGCCCGAAGATTATTATAAGCTGATAAATCAAAAGCATTAAACTGATACGGCTCAAGTGTAAATAAATAATCGCTATAATAATCATCTAAATCAAAAGCAGCACCGGGAGGTTTTATCCAAGTAAACAGGCTGTCAGAAGCGGTTGCCCGTTTTAACATTTCACATATTTTTCTGAATAGCACGGTGTCATATGAATATTTCCCGTTTTGAGGTGCAAATTGGCTATTATACTGATTTATAATATACGCTTGTACTTGATAAGCATTTAATTGATATTTATCATGCAAATCCGGCTCGGAATACAGACGGTTCGCTATTTCAAACAATTCCTCCAATGAATAATCTTTGTTGAAATCGACTCCTTTTTCAAGACAGTTACTCGGATTATAGATTATATGCGGGATATTTACTTCAATCGGGAGCATCCAAATATCACCGTTATCGTTTGTTGCTGCTTCTTTTAAATAAGGGAAGCAGGTATCAAGATATTCCTGCACCATGGGAAGGTCATTCAAAGGATAAAACGAGCCTTTATCTCTTATGTTCCGAGATATTATCTGCTTTGAGTTCATCATGCAAATATCATAATCGCTGTCTCTCGCTAAAATACGCAGTACGAATTCTTGATAATCAAGCACAGATGTATTAATTGCATAACCGCAGCCGAAAGGGTCATTCATGTATTCGGTTGAATAAATGATTTCTATTTCCTTAATATTTACAGCTTGTTTATATTCTGTTCTATATATATTACCGTTTTTTCCGTCTAAAATATAATAGAAATTATTACTGTATACTATATCATTTCCGGAGGCGGTTACTGTATGACTTAATAAATCAACCCGCACAGCAGAATCATTCTTGCTTGCCGAGGTTAATTTGCCGTTTTTATGGTCATAGAAAATTATACTGTCATTAACATCTGCATAAGCATATGAAAAGAGATAACCTAAATTGTTATATGTTTTCTCGGAGAATTCTTGTTTAACCGGGTCATATACCGTGAAATAATACCCATTTGAAATGTCGTAAGCATAATAAAGGATTTTATCATTCATATACTTCCCCAAATTTACAATATTCTCAATATCAATTTTGTTTATTTTAAATGTGTCGA
Source organism: Oscillospiraceae bacterium (assembly GCA_009784825.1). Taxonomy (GTDB): domain Bacteria; phylum Bacillota; class Clostridia; order Oscillospirales; family Ruminococcaceae; genus Ruminiclostridium_E. The sequence continues at coordinate 4,039 of WQXO01000014.1, read as the reverse complement.
GTTCTATTGATAATGCCACTTCGCCCATGTTTATATAATCATCGTAGAATATTGAGTCATGATTATGCACATTGTCTGAAATGCCGTGTTCATGACTTTTGTCGTTGCATGAATGGATAGCATCTGTATCTTCCCAGCCAACCATAAAAATCGTATTATTCATAATAACCATACCCAATACGCCTGTGATTTCATAGTCTATACTGTATACAGAATACTCTTTTTCAGAGAAACTATATTCTGTAAAAATAAGACCTTGGTCTGTGTAGGTGGAGGTATATAGTTTATCGTTGTATACGCATAAATTCGCATGATACCCCTCTCCTAAATCATAACTTCCCGTTTCTTTGCCATGCTTATCATATTTTTTAATCTCGGGTTGATTTCTGAATGCAACATAAATATCCTCATTATCTACAGTAAACGCAACAGCCTCCTGCAAAGAATAATCAAAAACGTCATCAAAGGAAATCACGAAATTTATATCAACGCTTTTCTTATTGACACAAGAGGTCAAAGAAAAAATCAACGAGGCTGTTATTAATAAAGAAATAATTTTTTTCATAATAAATCCTCCTTTATATGTAAACAACTGAGAGGGTGAAAATGTTTCATTTGTTAAAAATAAACCGCCCTGTTGTAAAAACAAGGCGGCAATCCACGCAAGAATCGGCACAGTTTTTATATACTCGTTGTAGCCAAGAATATGTGAACCGATAAAGGCTAAATCGTTCATATCGGTAATCGGTGATTTTTTTAGAATATCGCTTTCAATTTCGACGTATCTTTCAAGCTGAACTATGGTATCATCGACAGTCCCGTCGGCGGCTACTGCCGTTTCGTTATCGACATAAAGCAATCTCCCATTATGCTCATGAATGCCTGTGCTTTTCACCCCGACTTTTTCTTTCCAATCCAAGAACCCCACGTAATCCTTGAAATACTCTAAATCGCTGTCAGTGCCGTAAAAATTTAAGCAGATTGTCTGCTCGGTTAGAACTCTGCGAAATCGCGCTAAACTGCTCATATCCTCAGTTTGGAACGACTGCGTGAATGTTTTTCCGTTTACGCAAGAGACGAAATCACAGGTTAATTGTGCCTTTTTTCCCCTTGAACAGCCGCTCTTGGCTTGATTTTGAAGTTCGTAATCGGGTAGGTTTTTTCGCCTTTTTGCCGCCAATAGCCGTCAAACATCTCGAATATATGCTGTGGTTTCGGCGGTGTGTATATGGAATTTTGCTTTTCGCAAGCAACTTGAATTGTCCTTTCGCCGTAGGTTCTGCCGCCGCTTGCACGGACTTCGTCCCACTTTGCTCTCATCAGCCCCGACTGCCGAAACAGCCTGTCGATTTGCTCTTTATTTTTTCCAGTCAAGTAGGCGAGTTTCTTGCAAAAATCGTAATCCGCCTCAGACTGCGACTTAAACTTGCCCTGCCAATTCCCCCGCCATAATTCGTTGAACTCTGCGGCAAATTGCGAGTTTCGTGCTAATTCCAACACTTTGTTATCTGCAAGCCCTGTGAACCCAATTTTGAAGGATTCTTTTTTCTTGGGACTGCGAGGTTTTATGTACTTTGTGTGAATCTTCTCTAACGCACCGCCATCCTCGGAAATGCTGTCGGCATATTTGGCACAGTTGTATGGTATTCCTGTCACCGTGAAATATCGGTCTTTGAAGTACATTTCAACTCCCGACTTGCTGTTGCGGTTTCCCTTGAGAGGCATTTTCCCTTTGAGGAATATATGCAAGCCAGTTCCGCTCGGTGAAACTTCTATATATGTGGGATTTATTATGCCGAGAATTTCTGTAGCGATTTCATTCAGAACACCATTCGAGATACACTTGTCGATGTCGATTCCCACAAGGTCGGACTTGTCACAGTCGAACATAATCCCGATTCCGCTGTAGTTGCATTTTGGATTCCGAGCGGCTTGCACCGCCTCCTCAAAACTTGCCCATGTTGCGGGATTCTTGGAGGAGGCTCGCCGTCCTGTCTTTGGGTCATACGGGACTTTGCTTTCCCGATTGCTGATGAGTTCAAACCGCCAACAGACCCACTGGGGGAGGGCGATTAGATCTTGCGGTATGTGTGTTAGATTGAGTTCTGCCATGACATTTCCTCTCTTGAATATTTATGCGGGCTGATATGAGTTTCAGCTTGTACATACGTAATATTCTGTAGAGGGGTTGTCCTATTCATGGGAGTAAGGAGGTTTTTTGATTTTTTTGAAATAATAGTTGACTTATTGATTTATTCGTGGTATAATTATCTATATATAGTATATCGCCACCTTAAAAAGGGAGTTTAGCATATGCAGTCAAGCACGGCTTACAGCCAAATTACCGATGTAATCCCCCTTATAGTATACAGGCATTTGTCGTCTTTAGAAGCCACGAACAGAAAAGCCGTCTTCATAAAAGATATGTTCGAGTCCTTGTGCGTGTTGTTGAATGATAACTTTGAAAAGTATCAGTTCGACACCGAAGCAATCAAGGGGTTAATGGACTGCGGCATAGAGGAAGAAGAATTTCACCGCATACTTCATTCGCTTAACGAAAAAACTCCCGAGCAAAAAGCGAACGGCATTTATAACACTCCAAACGATGTTGTTGACTTCATTATAGCTAATTGCATTTCAAAAAAAGCGGATTCGGTTTACCGTAGCACGAAATTGCTCGATGATATCGCCGCCTTAGATGAGTTTCTTGAAAGTAGCGTATTCGACCCGACTGTTGGCTCGGGCGAGTTTTTAATAAGGGCTTTCCAAGTCAAAGTAAATCATCTGCGGACGTTTGAAGAAACAACGGACAAGATGTACTTAGATGTGCTTTCAACGTTGCACGGAAACGACATTGATATTTTGGCGATTGAAATATGTAAAGTGCGGCTTTTCTTTGAGGCTGTAAAATATATTAGTCGTGAAAGCTACAAAGAGGCAGTTGCTCTGCTTAATCGCAATCTGACGAATTGTGATTTCGTTAATCTTAACACGAAAGCCTATGAAAAGAAGTTTGATTTTATTCTCGGCAACCCGCCTTATGTGGAGGACAAAAAATCGAAAATCGTGCCGAAAGTCAAGTATGGTAATGTCTATGCTAATGTCTTGCAAAATAGCGTTGACTTACTTAACGACAATGGCAAGATGAGTTTTATAATCCCGATTTCGTATGTTTCCACACAGCGAATGAGTAAAGTTCGTGAGCATATCGAGCAAAACACTTCACTTCAGAAAGTTCTTAATTTTGCCGACCGTCCATCGTGCCTCTTTTTAGGAGTGCATCAAAAGCTCACAATTCTAATCGCAGAGAAGGGCGGCGAAGACCATGCGGTATACACATCGGGCTATAATTACTGGTACAAAGAGGAACGAGGAGCTTTGTTCAGCAAAGCGGCTCTCATAGAAAATCCGTTCGTAAATAATGCTTATTATCCCAAGTTGAACAATGCCATTGAAGTTCGGCTTTTCAAGAAAATTCACACCGATGAAAATAAAGGGATTTTAGCATTAGAACAACAGGGAGAGTCAAATATATTTCTAAACATGAGAGCTTGTTTTTGGATTAAAGCCTTCTCTTTTGCATTTGAGTCAAAAGAGTATAAAGGTTTTAGTTTTGATGAGGACAAAAAGTGGCATATACTCGCCCTGCTTAACTCTTCGCTGTTTTGGTGGTATTGGGTTGTCGTTTCAGATTGTTGGCATATCACTCGAAAAGAATTAAACGGATTTTTCGTACCTATGAAAATTTTCGAATCTACCGAGTTAGCGGAATTAAGCCAACTTCTCGAAACCGAGTTAGAACGCACGAAGGTTGCTATCAACACGAAACAAGCAAATTTTGAGTACAAGCACCGCTTGTGCAGAGATGTCATTGATAGAATTGACGATTGCATTGCGACTTATTATAAACTGACATCACGAGAAGTTGAGTACATTAAAAATTTCGAGAAAAAATACCGAGAAAGTTTGGGGGCTTAAAAAAGTGAAAGCAATCGACTTGTTTGCGGGTTGCGGGGGGTTCTCAACGGGATTTATGAAG
>WQXO01000013.1 GCA_009784825.1 Oscillospiraceae bacterium | reverse complement strand
GGGGTCTCTTTCGATGATTTCGAGGAACAATTCTAAAGCGTCATCCCAGTCCTTGTCGTCTAAGAGGTTTTCCGCTTGTGCTAACATTTTGCTGACATTGCCTGTTGCCTCGAAGCAGGCAGTCACACATAATAACAGGCACACGCTCAGTAATACCGCAAGTAGTTTTTTCATAATATGTCTCCTTTTATAAATAATAATTATAGTAATCATCGTCGGAAATCTCAATCGCACCTAATGCAAATTTGCTATACTCGGCAGGGATAATAACAAAAGGAATATTTGTTTTTGTTCGTTCGACAAACATAGCCATAGCTGTGTCATACGCTTGGTCTGGAGATGCACCTAAATCAATGGCTAAAAAATACGTATAGATTGCGTCATTAAAGAACCGCTCAAAGTCATAATCATAGATGGTTGCGTTTGTGCTGTCAATTGTATTTGCCGCCTTTGTGAATATTTCATAATGGTTCTGCCCGCCCAAGAACGGGTCATTGAATCTGCTGTCCTTACTGAGTTCTTCGTTAACAGATTTTATATTAGAGAATTCGGGATTTGTAAGGTAATAGTAGTTGTTATCCGTTGCAGAGCAATACGCTTTCATAACCTCGCTGTTGTTAATAAGTGTATCAAAAATCATTCGCACACCCTCGCTGACTTCCTTATCTTCAGCCGCCGCCTTTGAAGCGAACCAGTAGGTGTGACCCCAGTGGTAGCCGTAGCCGTCGGGAGGTGCAACCACTCCCCAATTACCAAATGTACCATCGCCCACAAGGTCAGCATCTGTTTTGCCTTCGCTGATTAATCTTTCGTATTCGTCATGACCGCCTATAAAAGTGCTGGGTTTCAAGACATAATGCAAAAACCATGTACAGCCGAAATATGCGAAAACATCTGCGTATTGAAATACTCCGATATTGTAGTTATAAATTTCTCCCCCTCGCATACCTACCCACCAATAATCACTCCACTGCCCTGAGCTGTTGTAAGAAGCATAAGCACCTATTTCATAAAGCCTTGTGCTGACGTTTAAAAACTCCTTAATCATTGCTTCGTCAATGGTAAGCTCATTATATTCGTTCACCCAGCCGAAGCTCCTCGAATTAAGAAAAGGGCGTGCAATTTCATCAAGACCGTATACCATATATACGCCCTCCGCCTTGAGGTCTCTCGCCATGTCCACAAACCCGTCCCATGTGTTCAGCTTGGCTTGGACTGCATGATAGTCATTATACCCGATGTGTTGTGCAATGTCACTCCTGTAGAATACCGCACCGGGGGTTGCTTGGTGAGTTATCCCTTTAACCTCCCCGTTAATCGTCATAAGGTCAATAGTATATTGATAAAGCTCATTTGCAGTATAATGTATACCTAATTCACTGAGGGAGGCGGTTTGAGCATTAGCCGCAAATCTTTTCGCATAACGAGCATCTGCAATATAAATATGCGGTTTGAATCTGCTGTCGAGAGCGTTTTCAACCTTATCGATGTATACATAATCCTCGCCCTCTAAAACATAGTTTATATAAAACCTGTCAAAGAAATCGGGGTATTCTCTATCTAATACAAAGTTAAGAATTTGTATGGTTTCCTCGGTGAATGTATAGATGTCGATTTGCACTCTGCTTTCCAAGTCTAACATATAGTTATGGTTATCATATGTCGATATTTCTTCTGTATCGTTCTCCCCAACCGTATTTTCGGCACAGGCAGTCACACCTAATAACAGGCACACGCTCAGTAATACAGCAAGTAGTTTTTTCATAATATGTCTCCTTTATATATAAATCCACATAGCCGGACGAACATAGGTTGAAGAGCCATATCCGCTTTGCATATCGATAACGCCGTCATATCTTACACGTGCAACATTGGTGGTGTAGTAACCCGGAGTCCGTAAATACCACGATGCGGTGCGGTTTCCGGTATTAAGAGCAATTGTCGATTCATTATCGGCGAAGTATAAACGAACCTCCTCAACGCTTAATAAAAAGACATAGTCATATGTATCATTTCCGCCGAATACAAAAAGGTCGGGGTTATAATCATCATTTACGACGTATGTTTCTTCAATAAACGCTTTATCATGTTCGCTGAAGCTGTCATAGAACTCTCCATTAAGATACTCTCGCAGGTCACTATCTTCCCACGTGATAAACTTGGTATAGAAGCTGCCTCTTGTATTCACCAACACCCTTTCGGTGATAATTAATGCCTTACCGTCCTGTATATCAAGAACCCTCCAGTCATACCCGCCGAAATAAATTATATCGCCGATTTCAGGGGGACGGAGGGATTCCACATTGTCAATTTTAATTAATATTCTCGCACTGCGGGTAATGTCATATCCTTTTTCAAGAATAGCGATTGCCCTGTCTAAACGCCCTTTCCCGACGTATGAATCAGCCGCCCCGATATAAGCGTTGACATTGTCGGGGTCATTTTCGATTACCGAAAGGAACAGCTCTAAAGCCTCGTCGAAGTTTTCTTCGGAAAGGCATTTCTCCCCTTGGGAAAGCAGGCGGGAGGTATTAACCGCTCCCGCCCCTGTAAAAAATACTGTATACGCTGTAATTGCACCGCTGATAAAAACAATGGCAATAATCGGTGCAAAAATGAATTTTGCTTTCACTCTAATGTCCGACTGAGGCGTTTAATTTAGCAATCTGCATGTCAATTTCGGCTCGTCGTTCCTCCCGCATCATGGTATACGACTCTCCGTGAATAAGCACATACTTTGTGACCATTTCCACTGCGTTCTCGTAAACGTCCTTACTGCCGACTTCCTCGCCTAAGCCATTCTTAAAGTCAAACACGGGGGTTAAATCACGCAGAATTTCATCGAATATGTCAAGCTGTGCATCTGTCCAGCCATAGTCGACTTTCTTCTTGTCACGGGCTTGTGCAAGGACTTCGGGGTCTCTGACTGTAAGAACCACGCATTGTGTCCACGCCTGAAAGCCCTCTTTATTCTTTGAGCCGGCTACGAACATATAGGATTCCTGCCGCCCCTGCTGATAATACTCATTGGCATACGGGTCACGGGGATAAGGAACAAGGCATATTTCATCGTCGGGCCAACCGTCCCTGTCACGGTAATTATGGAGAAGCTCTTCATAATACCACTGCCCGTTATCCCAGAAAAGAATATTTCCGGCACGGAACTCGTTATAGTTCATACTCCAGTTATTCAGCTCATGCTGAGGATAACGATAGTTTCTTGTGCTGAGAATGTATACCATTTCCATAGCACGTTCAATTCTTGCGTCATACATATTGCTGACTAATTTTCCGCCCTCAATCGAAATCAGCCCTACACCGGTTGTGCATAACAGCGATTCGTCGGGGTCCCAGCCGCTGACGGAGTACTTGTCATTTAACGGGTCGGAAAATCTTTCGCAATGCTCCATGAACACGTTCCAGTCCCACTTGCCTTGTTTATATAATGTATACGGGTCATCTAACCCTGCCTCTTCCATTATGCTTCGTCTGTACCATATTACATAACTCGGAACAAGCTCGGTCACTGCACAATAGTTCTTGCCGCCCCACTCAAAGCGTCTGATAACCTCGCGGGAATCTGCCCATTCGGGTGAGTCAATGTCAATAACACCGTCAATGCTTTGGAACAGATTGGCGTATATGCCGTAGGGGTAGTATCTCGCTTCAAAGGGGAATATGTCGGGTGCATCGTCTGACGATATTCTTTTAGCAAGCTCAACATAACGGTTTTGATACTGTCCGCAGTTCCAGAATTCGATAATGTTCCTGTCGTCCTCGTCCTGCTGGTCGGGAACACCGTATTTCGCTCTGAACATTTCTGCGGCGGGTGAGGTTTCGTCGATGTGGTTTCCTCCCGAGCCGGGCCACGAAAGAAACTTGATTTTCTTGGTGACTTCAACATCGGGTAACGACGGGTGGTCTGCGATTTTCGCAACAGCATCCTGAACACCTGCGTGCTGTTCATTGGCTCGTGTGGTGTCTAAGGTGGTGAACGCCTGCCTGCCGTCGGTTTCGCAAGCGGCAACACTTAACACCATCAGTGCGATTAGAATAAGTGAAATTACTCTCTTCATAAAATCCTCCATAATTTAAATTTCGTGTTGTAAAATTTCCCTTATAATATAATATACCACTGTAAAGGCGTAATGTCAATTACAAAACGATTACAAAATAACAAATCTGCCCTGTTTTTTCATAAACAAGGCAGATTTTTCTTGATTTCTTTAATTATTTAATAATTCTCACCGAAATAACATTGTCAACTCCCTTGAACTTTTCTGCCATTCCGTCGGGGGAACCGGTTATGTCAAGCACTGTATATGCGTAGTCTTTTTTAGATTTGCTTTCCATGTTTTCGATGTTGTGTTTGGTTTCGGCGGCAACCTGTGTCAGCTTGGTCAGAACGCCGTCTACATTTTTATGGATTACGCAAACTTTAAAGTCGCCTGTCAACGCCATTGACAAATTCGGGAGGTTGACCGAGTTTGTGATGTTGCCGTTTTCGATGAAGTCTGCAACCTGTCGAACTGCCATAACCGCACAGTTGTCTTCACTTTCCTCTGTTGAAGCACCTAAGTGCGGGATTGCGATAACGCCGGGTACGCCGATTATTGCATCGGTGGGGAAGTCGGTGACATAACATGCCATTCCGCCATTCTGTAACGCTGCGATTACAGCCCCGTCATCAACTAATTCAGAGCGTGCGAAGTTAATCAGACGGACGTTCTTCTTCATATACCCGATTGCCTCTGCATTAATCATGCCCTTTGTCTGAGCGGTTGCGGGTGCGTTTAATGAAATATAGTCGCAGTTTTCGTATATTTCTCTGAGGGTTTTGACGTAGGTGATTTTCCTCGAAAGGTTCAACGCCGCATCAACCGACAGGAACGGGTCACACCCGTAAACGTCCATTCCTAAATCAATCGCCGCATTAGCAACCATTGCTCCGATTGCACCAAGACCGATTACACCTAATTTCTTGCCCTTGATTTCCTGCCCGCCGAATGCACCCTTAATCTTTTCGACTAACTTAGGGACTTCGTCGCCTTTGCCTTTAAGAGTCTTACACTCCTCAATAGCGTCAACGACTTTTCTGCTTGACAGTAACAATCCCGCTATAGTAAGCTCCTTTACGCCGTTAGCATTAGCACCCGGGGTGTTGAACACAACTATTCCTTTTTCACTGCATTTGTCAACAGGAATATTATTAGTGCCTGCCCCTGCCCTTGCGATTGCCAATAATTCCGGGTTAAGGTCATAGTCGTGCATGGACGCACTTCTGACTAAAACTGCGTCGGGGTTACTAACCTCTTCCCCGAAGCTGTATTTACCCTTGTCTAATAAATCTGTTCCGCAAGCGGCGATTTTGTTAAAAGTTAAAATATTGTACATTTATGCGTTTTCCTCCTCGAATTTTTTCATAAAGTCAACCAATGCTTGAACGCCCTCTACCGGCATTGCATTGTATATCGATGCTCTCATTCCGCCTACCGAGCGGTGTCCCCCTAAGTTCACCAAACCTGCTGCCTTTGCACCCGCTATGAACTTCTTGTCTAAGTCTTCGTTACCTGTAACAAATGTCACGTTCATGAGTGAGCGGTCGGGCTTGTTCACGGGATTGCTGAACATTTTTGAATTGTCAATCGCATCGTATAAAATAGCGGCTTTTTTCTCGTTTTTGACCTTCATCGCCGCTAAGCCGCCGTTATTTTTAACCCACTCCAAAACTAATCCGCACATATAAATCGAATAGGTGGGTGGTGTGTTATAGAGTGAATTGTTATCGTCATAAACCTTGTATTGCAGCATTGTCGGGAACTTGGTGTCGCTTAAATCCCGGATAAGGTCTTCACGGATAATTACAATAGTTACGCCGGAGGGTCCCATGTTCTTCTGGGCACAAGCGTAAATCAAACCGTATTTCGACACATCGACGGGCTCGGATAAAATACAGGACGACATATCAGAAACTAACGGAACATTACCTGTTTCGGGTAAGCTCTTGAATTTTGTTCCGAAAATTGTGTTGTTTTCACAAATGTGGAAGAAGTCAGCGTCTTTGTCGAAAGATGCACTGTCTAATTCGGGAATGTAGGAGAAGGTCTTGTCCTTTGAAGAAGCGATTAAATTGGCAGTACCGTATTTCTTGGCTTCGCTGTGGGCTTTCCCTGCCCATTGACCGGTCACTACGAAGTCTGCCTTGCCTTTGACCATCAGGTTAAGCGGAACCATCTCAAACTGCATATGTGCCCCGCCTTGAATAAACAGAACCTTGTAATTGTCGGGAATTCCCATAACCTCACGAAGCAACGCCGCACAGTTGTCATGAACCGCCTCATACTCCTTTGAACGGTGTGACATTTCCATCACCGATTGACCGGAGCCGCCGTATTCCGTCATTTCGCTTGCTGCTTTTTTAAGCACTTCCTCCGGAAGAACCGCCGGGCCTGCACTGAAATTGTAAACCCTCATTTTTCTTTGCCTCCTTATATAGTTTTATACAAAATATTACCATATAATTATACGTTAAAACTTTTGCAATGTCAACAGAAAAATTTATTTTGCTCAATATTGACAAACCACCCGATTTTATGTTACAATTTATACCATAAAATTATAAAGGGGGACAACACTTATGGCAAACACAGGCTATAACCCATTTGAGAATGCACAGGCACAATTCGACGGTGTCGCTGAAACAATCGGATTAGACCAAGGTATGCGAGATTTTTTAAGACAGCCGATGAAAGAATATCACGTTTCTATCCCCGTGAAGATGGACGACGGCACAACTAAGACGTTCAAGGGCTTCAGAATCCGCCACAATGACGCACGAGGCCCGGGTAAAGGCGGAATTCGTTTCCACCCCGAGGAAACTGCTGACACAGTACGTGCCCTTTCTATGTGGATGACATGGAAATGTGCGGTTGCCGATATTCCCTTAGGCGGCGGCAAGGGCGGCATAATCTGTGACCCCCGTGAAATGTCATTAGGCGAGCAGGAACGCCTTTGCAGAGGGTACATTCGTGCGTTATACCCGAATATAGGTCCGTTCTCTGATGTGCCTGCCCCCGACGTTATGACCAATAATCAGCATATGCTGTGGATGCTTGACGAATATGAAACTCTTGTCGGGAACGCACGTTTCCCGGGTATGATAACAGGAAAACCCGTTGGCATGGGCGGTTCATTAGGCAGAACCGAAGCAACGGGGTACGGTGTTATGTATACATTAAAAGAATTGTTGCGGGTTATGAAAATCCCTGTGGGTGATACCACTGCAAGCTTTCAGGGGTTCGGCAATGTTGCGGAATATGCAGCAAGAATGTATACCGACTTGGGCGGTAAGGTAATCGCTGTTTCCTGCTGGGATAATACCGATAAGACAGCCTATACCTTCAGAAACGTAAACGGCTGTAACATTCCCGAATTAGTAAGCATTAAGGACAAGTTCGGCAGCATTGACAAAGAAAAAGCGAAAGGACTCGGGTATGAGGTTCTGCCCGGTGATGAATGGCTTAAACAGGACGTGGACATTCTCGCCCCCTGTGCTTTGGAAAATCAGATTACTCCCGCTGTTTTCGGGAACATTTCGCAGAAGGTCAAAATCATCTGCGAGGGTGCTAACGGCCCTACCACTCCCGACTGTGACCCGCTGATTAAGGAAAGAGGGATTGTTGTACTCCCCGATTTCTTGTGTAATGCGGGAGGGGTGACTTGTTCATATTTCGAGCAGGTGCAGTGCAACATTAACTATTTCTGGGATAAGAGTGAGGTTCTCGAAAAGTTAGAGCGTAAGATGACAGAAGCGTTCCAAGGCGTGTATAACCTTGCACAGGAGAAGAACGTGTATATGCGTGATGCGGCTTATATGATTGCGATTGAACGTGTGGCTCATGCGGTGAAATTACGCGGCTGGGTAAGTTAATTAACAATTAACAATTAATAATTAATAATTAATAATGATTAGAATTAATGCCTGTCCTAATCCGAACAATCCGTTCGGGTTAAAAACAGGCATTATTTTATTATTGGTATGAGAATGTGGAGAAAGCCCATTCATACAACATTCGGTGGTCGGTGAAGTGATACCCGCTCCTCTCCCTTTCCTCGTTATAGAAATCTGCGTCCATTGTCACGATGATGTAGGTTAAGCCGGTTTGCGGGTCTGTTGCTGTTGACACTAAGGTTATAAACCCGTCATAATGCGTTCCCTCAAGGTCGAAGTATTCGTTTATGCTTCCTGTTTTTATTCCTGTTGCAAGCCCGTCCTTAAACCCCCTGCTGGTATTTTGGATAATGTAACCGTCGGGGAATTTTTTATTCGGCGGCATTTCGTATTCCGGGGCAATGGCGATTTCCATAAAAATGGGGTAATTGTCAATTGCATATTTCGTAATCAGGAACATGTCATAAGCACAGGTGTAGAACCCTACCTCATACAGTCCGCTGGCGTTTTTGAAGTTGGTATTCACACAGCCTATATCAGCGGCGAATGCATTCATCATGTCCACGAAAGCGTCCATATCCCCACCACCTGCGTTATAGGCTAATATGTTCCCCGCCTCACACCCCGAGGCGAGCATAAGTGCGTACAGGCAGTCGAGATAAGTCAGATTAGTTTGGTTGACCTCGATGTATGCGATTGCCGCCCCCTCCATATTCGGGTCATCACTGTCAAAAGCGGCAAAAGCGTCATAGGTGACACGAACGCTTTCGTTGAGGTCGGGTACATTTTCCAAAACCACTAACATGGTGAGGATTTTCCCGATTGACGCAGGCGGCAGACCGTTAAACTCGTTAAGCGTGAATACTGCCATGTCCTCCTCGACGTTATACATGTATACTCCGCCGCTGTGAAGCAGTTCACTCGGGGGAGGTGCGTTATGCGGCAACGGCAGAAACACGGGTATATGAATGGGTTCGGGGTCTGTTGTCGGGCGGACAGGGTCGTCCGCCCCTACGGTTTCCTCCGATACGGAAACAACCGGCTCGGGGGGAGGGTTTGATATGTCGGTGCAGGCGGTTAAATTAAGCAGAAGTATTATTGTCAGAAATAAGACAAGCAGTTTTTTCATTTTCATATATCCTTTATATAATTTAAATTGCACCTCTTGATAAAACTAAGTCGTCATTTGAATAAAGACACTCTACAGAGATGAGCTTTACGCCTTTGTCACCGAACTCTAAGTTATATTTCATGGTTTTTGCCACGAATAAATATCCTGCATCACCGTAATAATTTATTATGATTGCTGCACCTGTTTGAGTGATTTCCTCCGAAACCAATTCGGAATAATGCCACCACCAACCATGCCCCATAACAAAAAATTCTTCTCCCGGCATAATACTGCGGATTAAATCGCCATCAATGTTTGTTATGCCGAAGGTATACTCGGCGTATTCCATGAATTCCTCGACGGTGAACCCTCTGAAGCCTTGGTCGTCTTCCTGCAGTCGTCTGAAGCGTTCCATACAGAAAAGAAGACAGTAATAATACACATATTCTACATTACCCTGTGAGCCGAAGGACATGTTCCCTGAATATACAGGGGTCAGCAATTCGATGGTTTTTTCCTTTAACAGATTAAAGTCGCTCATACTCTCAAAAAGATATAGGTCGTTTGAAAATGAATAACACATGCTTGCATAATCAGAATTCAATCTGTTTATCTCTTTTCCTTTAGGGGAGAATTGTTGAATTCTTGAATGTTCCCCGTCAAAAAGCCTCAGCTCCCACTCACGCCCGCCGAGAGTAAACATATCGTCAGTGCCGTTTTCAACGGTTATATAGAAGTAGTAGGCAATTCCGTCAAAATGAATCTCCTCTTCCCCGTTGATGATATAAGTGCCGTAGGTGTACTCTTTCCCGAATTGCTCAAATTCAATAAAATCAAGCTCATTTATAAAATTGAATGCGTTTTTGCTGTCATCACAAAAGCGTTGGCTTAAAAACTCAGTATTTTTTTCTATAAACGCTTGAGCTATGTCTGTGGCAAGCGGTTGCAACCATGAATCATACCATTCCTCTTGGCTTGGAGGCTCGGTAGCAGGTTCGGTTTGGGTTGTCGGGCGGACAGTGGTGTCCGCCCCTACACTTGTATCGTCGCCCTGCCAGTTTTGGGGGATTGATTGAGTACATGATGTAAGCAGAAACATTGTTATTAGTAATAATGCTGTTATTTTTTTCATGGCTTTTTCTCCTTAGCACAATTGTCAATTGTACATTGTCAATTGTCAATTGACCTCCACCCCGCCCCATTCGATTACTGCGAAGCCGGTTCTCTCGAACGACTGTAACTGCTGTTCGGGAATGTCGATATACCCGTCAAGCGGTTTATACGCCATGAACACACGCAGCATGCTGTCGGGTTCGGGTGATATGAATAACCACGCACTGTCCTCGTATAAATCGGTCTGGAATGTGATTAGGTTGTATTCGTTATTCTGCATGAGGGGTAACCAGTAGACTATGAACTCGTTATATTCACGGGGAATCATTCCGAGATATGCAAGTTTTTCTTGCAGGAATTTTGCGGTGTCTTTACCTTTGACTACAAAACCCTCAGAGAAGTCCCACTCGGTTCTGTCCTCACCCTCCCAATACAGATACGAATATTCGTGATTGTCGGCGTGGTTGATTAACGTGCCGTTGGGGTAGGCTGTGACGTTCCAGCCGTCACCGAATGCCGAACCGTATTCCGGATAAGTACAGGTGAAGAACCCTCCATGGGGGAAGTATACCCGTACATTAACATCGGTGACTTCCTCGGGGTAAAGGTATATTACCGGTTTCGCCATTGCTCCTAAGGAATAGGCGTGTTCGTCCATAAGGTAATCGGTGTTTTTGGTTGTGTAAGCCCCGATTAATATTGCTATAGAAAGGTCAACATCATCCGCACTCATCTCGAACCAATACAGACCGGCGTTATCAATATCGTTTTCCCAGTCGTAATCCCAGTATCTGTTCGGGTCGAGCTTATACGAGGTCGGGATTAAGGATAACTCGAAAAGGTATTTTTGGATATGCCATTTTTCTGTGGCGTTTGAGTGGAGGGGATTATGTGGGTCGAAAATCCATGCAGTTTGAGGAAGGTTCACCCCCTGTGACTCGAACATACCGTCGTAAGGGCTGTAGAACTCTTGTGCGGAATTAGCGAGATAGTCATCGGGGTCACGCTCGTACCACTCTAACTCTATCTCGTATCTTGCATAGGCTTCAGCGTAAAGACGAATGTCCTCATCGGTTAGGGCGAACTCCTGACCGTTTTCATAATACTTTGTGCTGTCCCATTCTTCATCAACCATTATCGAAGAGAACTTCACGGTTTCGGTGACACTTCCTCCTGTGAAGTCAAACAGTCCGAAGCGGAATTCCGTTGTGTTGCCGCTGACAATCTGATACGGGATTGCCCAGCTTTTCTTGCCTGAACCGTCTGTGTAAAGCGAGATGTGGCGGTTGGGGGTGTCTGCACCGGTAAAGACATTTGCTGTTATTTCGGCTAAGAAATTTAACCCGCTGTTTTCGATTTTGTAGATGCCTACCGATTGACCCTGAACCCAGTCACGGTCGCCGTCACCGTATAACACCAAGAATTCGGGAGTTCCGCAGAAGTCAAGGTCGAGAAGTGTTCCGCCGAGTGTGAAATCTCGCTCCCATGCGGATTTGTTTGACATGATAATCTCGTTCAAATCTAATGATTGAAAAGCTTCATCAAGGTCAAGAGGGTCTGCACCGTCCGCCTCTTCAGATGTTTTGGGACGCTTTGTTTCATCGTCGTCATCGTTGTTTGGGATTGTCGCAGTGCAGGCGGCTACGCCGATTAGCATAACCATTGCCAAAATAATCGCAAGTAGTTTCTTTTTCATGTTTTTTTACTCCTTAATAATTTTATGCATTTATTCATATTGCTGATTTTCGCGCGCGTGCGATTTATTAATTATATTTAAAGGGGGTGGGTAATTCTTGTGAAATTACCGCTTTTTACGGTACATTATGATGTATAAAAGCTGCATAATGTATGTATATGCGATTAATTGTCAATTGTACATTGTACATTGTCAATTGACCGTCGTGCCGCCCCATTCGATTACTGCGAAGCCGTGACGTTCAAAGGGTTCTAATTCTTGTTCGGGAATGTCGATGTAGTTATCAAGCGGTTTATATGCCATGAACACTCGTAACATGCTGTCGGGGGTGGGTGACACTAACATTAACGCACTTTCCTCATACAAATCGGTCTGGAATGTGATTAGGTTGTATTCATTATTCTGCATGAGGGGCAACCAGTATACAATGAATTCGTTGTATTCCTTTGGAATCATTCCGAGGTAGGATAGTTTTTCTTGCAGGAATTTTGCGGTGTCTTTACCTTTGACTACGAAGCCCTCATTAAATTCCCACATGGGATAACCTTTGCCTGCCCAGTAAAGATACGAGTATTCGTGACCGTCGGCGTGGTTAATTAATGTGCCATCGGGGTATGCAGTGACGTTCCAGCCGTTACCGTAGTCGGGGTATGTTGCGGTGAAGTGCCCGCCGTTCGGGAACGATATAAGAACCTTTATATCGGTAACATCTTCGGGATACAGATATATAACCGGTTTACATGCCGCACCGCCGTTATCGTAAAACAAATCATAGGTTTTGAAATAATCGTCGTCACCACTGTAGTAAGCGTTTACCAACTCGTTCAATGATGGTGAAATGTTTTTTGGGTTATTCCACGAAAATTCATCGTTAAATATCCAAACAAACAGTTCACCGAAATTTGGGAACAGGTTATATGCAGGTTCGACAGCTAACAGGGTGTTCATGAAATCGGATTTTAACTCTTCCCATTCTGTCTGAGTGGCATTGGGGTAATACCCTGCACAGCCCCACGGTAAATACCAACCCATATCATCATAGATTTCACTTTCAGCCGCTTGCTTTTCCCCCTCTACTAAGTGTTCGTAAAGCTCGTCATAGAACTGCTTGGTTTTTTCGGGGGAAGCCTCGTATAACTCTCCGTTTATATAAAATTCGGCATACAGAAAAGGATAACCGTAGTAATTCTCTAACTCAAAGCCGTAGTTCGGGTGAATGATACTGTTGAACATAACGGTTTCTTTTATTTCGTCACTCGTAAAGTCAAACGCACTTAAACGATAATCCCCGTCATACAAATACGGGATAAGCCAGCTTTGGTCTGTGTAAGGAATGATTGACCTTGTTTCAATAAATGCTTCTTCGGAATAATAGAGATGCTCAAAGGTTTTTATTTCTCTCATGGTTTCTCCGTCGATTTTAAACACGCTCATGCTGTCTTGATAACCGTTATGTGTTAAAATAAACTCCGGTGTTCCGCAGAAATCGAGGTCAATCAGTGTTCCGCTGACCATTTCCCTCCTCTCCCATACGTGCTTGTTCGCCATTATTATATCATACAGTTCCTCGGCTTGTTCATTCATAAATTCAAGGGGTTCAGGCGGAGTTGTCGCAGCGGGCGTGGTATCAGGGACTACGAAATCACGGGTTTCATATGTGGCATAAGGATTATCCTGTTCGGAATTGTCGTCGTTTTGCCAATTTTCGGGAATAGATTGATTGCAGGCGACTATGCCGATGAACATAACCACCGCTAAAGTAATTGTAAGTAGTTTCTTTTTCATGTCGGTTTCTCCTTAAAATAATTGTCAATTGTGTCGGGCGGACAGGGTTGTGGTATCGGGCGGACAGGGTCGTCCGCCCCTACGGGGACACGGGACGCCCGGGTGTATGGGTGGCGGGCGAACACAGTTCGCCCCTACAGAGGGTTAAAACGAAAACAATTGCGTAACACTGCCTGTACCAAAACCACCCCGCCCTACGGGCACGGGGCGATGTGGGCATCGCCCCCTACCCTCACACGGAGGGGAATTGCAGGCATTAAGTAAGAAACGGTTTTTCGGAGCAGGAATTGTCAATTGTACATTGTACATTGTCAATTGACCTCGGTGCCGCCCCATTCGATTACTGCGAAGCCGTGCCTCTCGAACGGTTCTAATTCTTGCTCGGGAATGTCGATGTAGTTATCCAGCGGTTTGTACGCCATGAACACTCGTAACATACTGTCGGGGGTGGGTGTTACGAACATTAATGCACTGTTCTCGTATAAATCGGTCTGGAAAGTAATTAGGTTGTATTCATTATTCTGCATGAGGGGCAACCAGTATACAATGAACTCGTTATATTCCCTTGGAATCATTCCGAGGTAGGATAGTTTTTCTTGCAGGAATTTTGCAGTGTCCTTACCTCTGACTACGAAGCCCTCCGAGAAGTCCCATTCGGTATCACCCTCCCCCTCCCAGTAGAGATACGAGTATTCGTGCCCGTCGGCATGGTTTATTAATGTGCCGTCGGGATAAGCGGTGACAGTCCACCCGTTGCCGAAATCATCGCCGTAGTCAGGGTAGGTGCAGGTGAAGTAACCGTTGGGGAAGAGCATTTTCACATTTATGTCGGTGACTTCCTCGGGGTAGAGGTAGATGACGGGTTTCGCTCTTGCTCCTAAGGAATAAGCCGCCGGGTCAATAAAATAGTCGGTATCGTTAGTTACATAGGCGTTTACAAGGGTTGTGAGCATATTATTGATTTCTCCCTCGGAGCTTACCGAAAACGTGAAGTGTCTGTAACGCGGTTCGGTTACATAGTATTCCGTTGCGTTAAGCTTATATGAAGTCGGGATTAAATCCACCTCAAACCGCCGTTTAAGCCCGTACCATTTTGGTTGAAGCCGATAAAATACAAAATCGGGGGGAAAGGTATCGTCGTAAGAAAAATATTCTTCGTTCGAGGGGTTGTAGCCGCTCGGAAACCAAATATATCCCTCTGTGTCTAAACCGTAGGTAAGGAATTCCTTGGCGGAATTTTCCATGTAATCATCGCTATCCCGCTCATACCATTCAAGCTCTTTTTCATAGCGGGCATACGCTTCCTGCGAGGCACGGGTTTCCTCTGCGGTTAAGAACAGCTCTTTTTCATCGATGTAAAAACCGGTGTAATCACCCCAGTAATTTGAATCGGCAGGATAGGTTGCGGAGAATTTAACAAATTCGGTTACTGTGCCGTCTGTAAAATCGAATAAACCGAAACGGAATTCCTTCATATCGCCGTGTTCAATTTCATAAGGCAGTGCCCAGCTTTTGTTCCCGAAATCGTCTGTATAAAGGGAGATGTGACGGTATGCTGTTTCTACCCCTGTGTGCACATTGCTCATCAGCGTTGCGAATTCGGTCAATGTGTCATTATCAAAGCGGTAAATAACTATTTCAACAGGGTTTGGGTATGTATCTCTTAATACATTATACGCTATAAATTCGGGAATTCCGTCAAAGTCAAGGTCGATTAGGGACGCTGCTGTTGTGTCCGGGGTCATCCATATGTGTTTGTTTGCGATTATTATATTGAACAGCTCTTCGGCTTCCTCGTTTATTAGCTCAATCGGCTCAGGTTCAGGAGCTTGAGTTGTCATAGCGGGCGTGGTATCGGGGATTACGAAATCACGGGTTTCATATGTTTCGTAGGGGTTCCCGGGTTCGCCGTCGTTCTGCCAGTTTTCGGGAATGGATTGATTGCAGGCGACTATGCCGATAAACATAACCACCGCAAGAGTAATTGTAAGTAGTTTTTTCTTCATGTTGTAATGTTTCCTTGATGTGTTGTTTTATATTATTATAACACAGTTTTTTCAAAAAGCAATTACAATTCGATTACAATTTGTTGACAATATATTGTATTTATGTTAAACTTATGGGCGTATTCGTTTTGAAAAAGGAGACATTATGTCAAAGAAAGACTATGGCGACCATTCGCTGCAAGCCTTAAAAGGCCCTGACCGTGTCCGTAAACGCCCGGGTGTTATATTCGGCTCGGACGGGCTGGAGGGGTGTCAGCATTCGATTTTCGAGATTTTATCGAACTCTATAGATGAAGCACGGGAGGGGTATGGGAAGCTAATCACCATTACCCGTTATGCCGACTGTTCTATTGAAATATCCGACAACGGGCGGGGAATTCCCATTGACTTCAACAAAAACGAGGACAAGTATAACTGGCATTTGGCGTTTTGTACCTTATACGCCGGCGGTAAGTTTGATAATAATTCGGGGGAGAATTATACATTTGCACTCGGTTTGAACGGGCTTGGGTTATGCTCGACACAGTATGCCTCGGAGTTTATGGAGGTTGAGAGTGACAACGGCACTTGGGTGTATAAGCTGAATTTCGAGAAGGGGTTCAATGTCACTCTTGAAAAGGACGAGCGGGGGTTCATAAAGTCTAAGTCGGGTGGCAAGTCCGGTACGAGGATTAAATGGAAGCCCGATACCGAGGTGTTTACCGAAATCGCTGTCACCGACGAGTATTTCGATGATGTTCTGAGACGGCAGTCAATCGTCAATGGTGGGTTGACTTTCCTGTATCGAAGTGAAAACGAAAACGAGAACGGTGAGTTTAATGAAAAAACCTACTGTTACAAGAACGGCATTGACGATTATTTAAAGGAAGTGACGGGTGGGAATACGTTCACCACTCCGCAGTCGTGGGAGGCGGAGCGTAGAGGTAAAGACCGTGAGGATAAGGCGGAGTATAAAGTAAAGCTGAAAGCGGTGTTCACTTTTTGTAATAATGCACGCCTTATAGAGCATTATCACAATTCCTCGTGGTTGGAATACGGGGGTAGTCCCGATAAGGCGTTGCGGCAGGCGTTCGTCAGCCAAATCGACGCTTATATGAAGCAGAATAATAAGTATAACAAGGGTGAAAATAAGATTAACTTTGTTGATATAGAGGATTGCCTTGTGTTTATATCCTCGAACTTTTCGACACAGACGAGTTATGAAAACCAGACCAAGAAAGCTGTCAATAACCGGTTTATCTATGAGGCTATGACTGAATGGCTCAAGCATAATTTAGAAGTGTATTTCTTGGAAAACAAGGACGAGGCTTTGAGGATTTGTGAGCAAATCCTCGTAAATAAGCGAAGTCGTGAAAATGCGGAGCGTACCCGGTTAAATCTCAAGAAGAAGTTAGCGGGGAACATTGACCTTGCTAATCGTGTTCAAAAGTTTGTTGATTGCCGCAGTAAGGACTTGTCGAAGCGTGAGCTTTATATTGTGGAGGGTGATTCGGCGTTAGGGGCGGTGAAGTTGGCACGGGACGCTGAGTTTCAAGCGGTTATTCCCGTTCGGGGGAAAATCCTCAACTGCCTTAAAGCAGGGTATGACAAGATATTCAAAAACGAGATTATCACCGATATAATCAAGGTTTTGGGGTGCGGGGTGGAGGTTAGTGCAAAGTCTAACAAGGATTTGTCGACTTTTAACCTTGATAATCTTCGCTGGAGCAAGGTAGTCATTTGCACTGACGCAGATGTGGACGGGTATCAAATCCGCACGCTTATTCTGACCATGCTGTATTGCCTTACGCCGACACTTATTCAAGAGGGGCTGGTTTATATTGCCGAGTCGCCCTTGTATGAGATTAACACGAAAGACAATACTTATTTCGCATATACCGAGGCGGAAAAAGCCAAGATTATGAAAAAATTGGACGGGAAGAAATATACCATTCAACGGTCGAAGGGGTTGGGTGAGAATGAGCCTGATATGATGAGCCTGACTACCATGAACCCCGATACACGGCGGCTGATTAAGGTTACGCCGACTTGTATGGAACGCACTAAGGAGATGTTTGATTTATTGCTGGGGGATAATTTGCAGGGGAGGAAGGATTATATTAGTGAGTACGGCAGTCAGTATTTAGAGGTGGCGGATATTAGTTAGGGGTTGTTTCTGTGTTGGTGTTTATGATACGGGGCGATGTGGGCATCGCCCCCTACGGGAAACCACCCCGTCCGCTTCGCGTCCACCCCTCCAAGGAGGGGAATGTAGGCTGCAATTTATATGGGTGGTTTTATGAAATACAGGTATACAAATGAATAAGAAATATAAGCATTGATGTTTATATAAATAAACGGTGTTCATGCGTTCGCAAGCGACCGCACCTTGATAACCACCGTAAAAAAACAAGGAGGGGACGTCCCTTACGTGACGTCCGATAAAAATCATGGAAAAAACCAAGAAAATCACAGTCAAAGAAATTGCGTTCGGAGCAGTTTTGGCGGCGGCTTATGTCGCACTTACCCTAATTAACCCGTTGGCGTTCGGTGAAGTCCAGTTCCGCTTTTCGGAAATACTCGTGCTGTTCTGCTTTTACAACCCTGTGTTCTGTGTCCCTATGATTATCGGGTGTTTGATTGCGAATTTTATAGCCAGCCCTTTTGGGTGGGTTGATGTTGTTTTAGGAACAGCGGGGACAGCTTTGGCTGTGTTCCCAATGAGCAGAATTAAAAATATTTGGCTCGCCTCACTGTTGCCTGTGGTCACCAATGCTGTTCTTGTAGGCATAATGCTTACATATTTTGTGGGTGTTCCGTTTCCGCTGTGGCTGAATATGATTTTCGTCGGTATAGGTCAGTTGGTGGTAATTACAATTATTGGTGTGCCTTTGTTTAAGTTTGGTTTAGAGAGAAACAAACGATTTATGGAGATAATACGGAGTTAATGGGAAATTGGGCGGTGATTTTTCAATGAGAATAACAATTAATAATATAGAAATAATTACCGAACCGGGCAAGACCATTCTTGAAGCTGCACGGGAGAACGGCATTGAAATTCCCGCATTTTGTTATTATGAAAAAGCGGAGCCGTTCGGGGCGTGCGGGATTTGTATTGTAGAAATCGTGGGCAGTCCGAAATTATTTCGGGCTTGTGCGACTTTTGTAACAGACGGCATGGTTATTAATACAGATAGCGATTGGGTTCGCAAAAACCGTAAAACCACACTGGAACTGCTTTTAAGCGACCATTGCGGTGACTGTAAGCCGCCTTGCTCCCTCGCTTGTCCCGCTGAGAGTGATTGTATGGGGTATGTTAAGTTAATCGCTGACGGCGATTATACGGGGGCGTGGAATTTAGTAAGAGAGAAAGTGCCGTTCCCCGCTTCAATCGGGCGAATTTGCCCTCGACCTTGCGAGAAGGATTGCCGCAGAAAATTAGTCGATGAGCCTATATCAATTGCGGCTTTGAAACAATATATCGGGGACTTGGCAATTCACAATTCACAATTCACAATTCACAATTATTCGGGGAAAACAATCGCTGTCGTTGGTGGTGGGGTTGGGGGATTGTCGGCGGCGTATTATCTTAGGCTGAAGGGACATGCTGTCACGATTTATGAGGCTATGCCGGAGATGGGCGGTATGCTGCGTTACGGAATTCCCGAGTTTCGCCTGCCGAAAGAAACACTTCAAAAAGAAATCGATGTTATAGAAAAATCCGGGGTGGTATTCAAGAATAATACACGGGTTAAGCTTGATGATGTTCGTGATAAGTATGATGCTGTTATTGTGGCAGTCGGTGCGTGGAAGTCTATTAAATTAGGCATAGAGGGTGAAATAGGCGGGATTGAATATTTAAGAGAATTACCTGATATTGTGGGTAAAAAAGTTTGTGTAATCGGGGGCGGGAATACCGCCATGGACGCTTGTCGGGTTGCTGTTCGGCAGGGGGCTGAAAAAGTGTATTGTGTTTATCGCCGTACACGGGAGGTTATGCCTGCCGCCGCACATGAGGTTAGTGACGCTGAAAAAGAGGGTGTGGTCTTTATGTTTGAAACCCAACCTCATGAAATCCCCGACGGTTTAGCTGATGTGGTCATTACCGCAATCGGACAGAAGGCGGATTTACAGGGGTTTGATGGGCTTGTTGTAAACGGCGACTATAGTACGAATATTAATAACGTGTTCGCAATCGGGGATATGTTAGGGACGGGGATTGCCGTTAAGGCAATCGGTGACGGGCGGAAATGTGCGGAAATTGTTAATGAATATCTTGTAGGGGGCGATGCCCTCATCACCCCGATAAACAATTCGCCGTATCTTGTAAAATCCGAGAAGAGTTGTGATGATTTCGCCGATTATGAAAAAAAGCCCCGCTGTGCGGATTTTCGGGAAGAAGCGGGCAGGTGTTTAGAATGCGGGTGCAAGGCTTATAATGATTGTAAGTTAATAAAATATGCAAACGAATACAATGTTCAGCCGGGTAAGTATGTCGGGGAGAGCAACCCAAACAAGTGTATATTATGCGGATTGTGCGTGAAAGTATGTGACAAGCACTTGCGGGGATTTATTAATCGTGGGTTTGACACGAAGGTACAGTTATACGATGAATATGGCGATTGCGGGGATTGCACGAAATGTTTTGAAATATGTCCGACGGGAGCAGTAAAACACGGAGAATGATATATGAAAAAGAAAGAAGTTCAAAACAAAGCCTATATCGAGGGTGCGGGCGAGGTTAATGAAAAGAATATTGTAGAAACGCTTGAGGAGAATTATCTCCCTTATGCAATGAGCGTGATTGTTTCCCGTGCGTTACCCGAGATTGACGGGTTTAAACCATCTCATAGGAAACTGCTTTATACCATGTATAAAATGGGGTTGCTTTCGGGGACACGTACCAAGTCTGCAAATATTGTCGGGCAGACTATGCGACTTAATCCGCACGGGGATTCTGCGATTTATGAAACGATGGTTCGTTTGGCAAGGGGGAATGAGTCGCTCCTGCACGCTTATATCGACAGCAAGGGAAACTTCGGCAAGGCGTATTCCCGTGATATGGCTTATGCCGCTTCACGTTATACCGAGGCGAAGTTAGAACCGTTATGTGCGGAGGTATTCGGTGAAATCGACCGTGATACCGTGGACTTTGTCCCGAACTATGACAGTACCATGAGTGAGCCGGTTCTGTTACCGGTGAAGTTCCCGTCGATTTTAGTCAACTCTAATATAGGGATTGCTGTTTCTATGGCGAGTAATATTTGTCCGTTTAATTTAGCGGAAATATGCGAGACGACTATATCGCTTATGAAAGACCCTGAGCATGACCCGATTACCACACTTAATGCACCTGATTTCCCCGGGGGTGGGCTGATTATTCACGATGAAAATGAGTTACGCAAGATTTATGAAACCGGACGGGGTGCGGTGAGAGTGCGTTCTAAGTGGGTGTATGACAAAAACGAGAACTGCATAGAGGTTACTGAAATTCCGCCGACTACGACTGTGGAAGCAATTATCGATAAAATAGTCGAGCAGGTTAAGGCGGGCAAGATTAAGGAAATTAATGATACCCGTGACGAGACTGACTTATCCGGGTTAAAGCTGACTATTGACCTTAAAAGAGGGGTTGACCCTGATGAGCTTATGCGGAAGCTGTTTCGCTTTACACCGTTACAGGACACGTTCTCGTGTAATTTCAACATACTGATTGCGGGGAACCCTCGTGTTATGGGGGTCAGTGAGATTTTAAGCGAGTGGGTGGCGTTCCGCACTGAATGTGTTAAGCGGCGGGTATATTTCGAGATGAGCCGCAAGAAAGATAAGCTGCACTTACTTAACGGGTTACGCAAGATTTTAATGGACATAGACAGGGCGATTAAAATAATTCGTGAAACCGACGAGGAGAGCGAGGTTGTTCCGAACCTTATGGTGGGGTTCGGGATTGACGAGGTGCAGGCGGATTATGTGGCGGAGATTAAGCTTAGGCATATTAACCGTGAGTATATTCTGAAACGCACTAATGAGATTGACGAGTTAAAAGCCGCCATTGCTGAGGCGGAGGATATTCTTTCGAGCAACCGAAAAATTAAGGCGATAATTATTGCCGATTTAAAAGATATTGCTAAGAAGTTCGGTAAGGAACGCCGCAGTGAGCTGATTTACTTAGAGGAGCAAGCTGAGGAAGCCAAGGCTGAAATTGAACAGGCTGTTCCCGATTATATGGTGAACATATTCCTGACTAAGGAGGGGTATTTCAAGAAAATCACGCCCCTGTCGCTTCGTATGGGTGGGGAGCAGAAGTTAAAAGAGGGGGACGGCATTGCGGCACATTTCGAGGTGAATAACCGTGATGAGCTGTTGTTCTTCACGTCGTTAGGTGTGGCGTATAAGTCGAGGGTGAATGATTTTGATGATACCAAGGCTTCTTTAATGGGGGATTATATCCCGTCGAAATTAGATTTCGAGGAGAATGAAAGGCTAATCGCTATGGTTGTGACAAGCGATTATAGTGAGACGATTATAAGCTTTTTCAAAAACGGGAAATGTGCCAAGGTTCCCTTGAGTTCCTTTGAAACTAAGACAAAGCGGAAAAAGTTAGCCAATTCATTAAACGTGGATTCTCCGCTGGTTGCGATGTTTAAGATAAATCAAGACGGCGAATTTGTTCTCAAATCCGCCGCCGGTAAGGTTATGATTTTTTCGTCTGCGTTGGTTTTACCTAAGTCTACTCGGGATACGCAGGGGGTTCAGGTCATGAGGCTGACCAAGACTGAGTTAGAGTCTGCACGGGTTTATACCGAGGGGATTATTCGGGATAAGGAGAAGTATGTTACCAAAACCGTTCCCGTGGCAGGGGTAATGGGGAATGTGCAGATGAAGTTGGTGTGAAAGAGGGGTTGACATCGTTCCCAAATTGCGATACAATAAAGAAAAACGGGAGGAGTTTTATTATGTATGATATTCATGCCCGACCTGTCAGGGATTTGCGGAACAATTATTCAGAACTCGCAAGGATGGTAAAAGAGCATCAACACATTATCGTTACAAACAACGGTAAAAGCGAAACCGTCTTAATGAGCATTGATGATTATAATCTCTGCCGTGATTTTCTGCATACACAATATGTGTTAAAAGAGCTTAAGCTTGCCGAAGCTGAAGCCGAAAGAACAAATGAAAGACTTACCCATGAGGAAGTGTTCGGGAAGTTTAGGAGAAAATACGGTTATGGGGTATGACGTAAAGTTTTTGCCCGGTGCAGACCGTGATTTAATAGAAATTGATGATTATTTAAGTCAGTTTTATCCAAGCACAGCGGCGATTTTTTTTGAAAAACTTGATAAGAAATTGCTGCTTTTGAAAGAACAACCTTATATCGGTGCAAAGTATATCCCGAATCCTGAGTATCGCAAATTAAACGTTGGCGACTATTTGACTTTTTATACCGTTGATGAAGAAAATCGAAAGATTGAAATATATCGAATTCTACACGGTTCTCGGGATATGAGACAGCATTTAGAAGATATATAAGAAAAATGTGGTATAAGGTGGTTTTTTGATGTGCAGATGAAGTTAGTGTGAGAACTGCGTGAAAAAACGAGAGGAGTTTTACATAACTCCTCTCGTTTTTTTGGGATATGGCTTCTTTTCATCGGTTAAATCTAATAAATAATCCACGCTGGTATTGTAAAAATTCGCAAGCTTTATCAGCACCTCGGGGGAAATGTCAATGCTCCCGTTCTCATACTGAGAATAGGTGTTTTGTGCAACCCCCAAGTGCTTTGCTATTGTTATCTGTTTTATGTCGTTATCTTCTCTCAAGTCACGAATGTGCCTGTATACCATCTGAAACCACCTAAAAATATATCTGTAATTCTGATACTGTTTATTGTACCAATAAAAATCGGATATATTTATATTTATCCAAAAAGCGGATAAAAATACGTTTTCAAGGGTGGATTTTATGGATTATAAAGTGTTGGCAGACGAACAAAGAAGGGCACGTGCGGACGTGTTTAACAGTGTCACATATTTCATTTATGTGTTGGAAAAGATGTCGCTTTTTCCGCACGAGGACGAAACAAGCCAAAAAATCGAGGATGACCTTGTCGCCTTGAGGGATTTTAAAAAGATGTTAGGCACTATGTTTGTACCGGAGTGAAGATTTTTCTCACATGGGGTGCTTTCAATAACACAACAGCCCCTGTCATTGTGAGGATTAACTCGGGAAGCATGTACCATGCGTTGTACCCGAGGGAATACATAAATGGGGTCATATCCTCTGCCCATTGACCCCATATTACTATTCCCGATACTAAGTGACATAAAAAACGGGCAAAGATTACTAATGCTATACCTGCACACCAACCGGTTGTTGTTTTGTATCGGAACAGCCCTGCTAACCCCAATAATGTAAAAGGTATAAAGTAATCGAGAGCCGCAGAGGTAACAAGGGCGTAGGGTTCTTTAATCCACGGGACTACGCTGACCCAGAAGCCTGTGGCAAATTTAATCGCTGAGAATAAGAAAGCCACCGGTAATCCGATTTTTACACCGTATTTGATTGAGATTAATACAATCGGCAGCATTGACAATAACGTCACCGAGCCGCCCATTGGCATTTCAAACACCTTTATCATACTTAATGCTACAGCAAGTCCGAGCATTATCGCACATTCGACAAGTGTTAATACTTTTGTGTTTTTCATATAAAAAATCCCCTTTATGTTATTAAAAGGGGCGTAATTGTGTACATACGCAAAAGTCTATTTCCCTACGGCGGCATTATCCGCATCAGGTTATAGGTCGAAACGTCAATCCGTTTCCTCTCAGCCACAAGCTATAGTGACTCCCTCTTTTTTGGCAGTATATCATGTTTTTTTTAATTTGTCAAGAAATATTTTTAAAAACTATTGACAAAGCGGAAAATATCAATTATAATATAAAGCGTTATGTAAACGAAAACGGAAGCTCCCGTGCCTTATCGGCTTATTTATGCTGAAAGGCTGTTTATGAAGTCTTATTAGATTTTATTAAGCACAGGAGTATTCCCTGTGTTTTTTATTTTGAACGGAGGGTACTTTTATCAGCACAAAGAATTTATCTCTTAATGATGACATTCAAGCACCGGAAGTCCGTGTTGTCGGCGAAGACGGTGAGGCTCTCGGCATTATGTCCACGAAGGACGCACAAGCACTTGCGGACAAGGCAAACCTTGACCTTGTTATGATAGCACCTCAAGGCGTTCCGCCTGTCTGCCGTATTATGGATTACGGGAAGTATCGCTTTGAACAGGGAAAGCGTGAGAAGGACCAGCGTAAAAACCAACAGCAGACGCTTTTGAAAGAGGTTAGGCTGTCGCTCAATATCGACACCCACGACTTCAACACGAAGGTCGGGCATGCGGTTAAGTTCCTTAAAGCAGGCGACAAGGTTAAAGTGACGATTAGGTTCAAGGGAAGAGAGGTTACGCACATTGATTTGGGGCGTAAGCTGATGGAGAAGTTCAAAGAGGCGTGCAGTGAGGTGGGTGTTTCTGACGAGAAACCGTCAAAATTAGAGGGTAGGTTCTATACCACTGTTATTCACCCGAAAGCGGATAAGCCCGCTAAAGCCAATAAAGAAAAAGAGAAAGTGAAAAAAAAGGAGGAGGGTTCAACCGATGAAAAACAAGATTAAGACCCATAGCGGAGCGAAAAAGCGTTTCAAGCTCACCAAAACGGGTAAGGTAAAGTACTCGAGAGTTAATCGCCGCCACAGGCTTACACAAAAGGACACCAAACGCAAAAGAATCAACAGGGTTGCCGGATATATCGACAAAGCCGATGCACCAAACGTAAAAGCATTAATACCATACAAATAAACGTGTACGTTAACAATAAAGGAGGATAAAAAATCATGGCAAGAGTAAAAGGTGCACTTGCAACCCGTAAAAGAAGGAACAAGGTTCTGAAGCTCGCAAAGGGCTATTGGGGCGGGAAAAGCAAGCTCTTTAAAACCGCAAAAGAAGCGGTATATAAATCCGGGCAGTATGCCTATATCAGCAGGAGATTAAAAAAGCGTGACTTCCGCAGATTGTGGATTACGAGAATTTCTGCAGCGTGTAAAATGAACGGTATGAATTATTCGACGTTCATCAACGGGTTAAAGAAAGCCGATATTTCCCTGAACCGCAAAATGCTTTCGGAAATAGCGATTAACGATGAAGCCGGTTTCACAGCACTTTGCGAAAAAGCCAAAACCGCAGTATAAATAATTAAGCTGTATAGTTATGTAACTATACAGCTTTTTAGGGCTTTTTCCGAAAATAGAAAATATACACCATTATACCTGCCGCTAAAGCTATCAAGGATTTTTGAAGCACTGTCGTGGGTGCGAAGAAAATCACGATTGCCGCCGCCGCAAACACACAAACGGTGATGGTTATCTTCAAAATTTTAACAGCGTCTGCGGGCTTTTTCGGGGGTTTTTCGCCGAATGTAATCAACGACATATCTGTGGGGGTCGCCTCACCGTGTACAGCGTTTATTGTGTCGATTAATAACGGCAGGTTTTCCTGTGACATAGGATACGAGGAAAACCGAAAAAGTATCAGTCGCCCGTCTGCCTTGTAATGCTGTATTGCGTTTTTGGGCAGGAAATCAAGGGAGTGGGTATCACCGTCTGCAAAAACAGCAAGGACAAACTCGCTTGTGTTTTTATCGTCAATAATAACCACGCTGTAACCGTTGATTTGACCTGTAAGTGTGAGGGTTTCGGGATTATATACCAATCCGAAGTCCCCGTCGAGTTTAGATAATTCAGAATATTTCATAGGATAATGATAACATAATATGATTATAACGTCAAGACAAAACCCGATTATTAAACAATTCCGCTCTTGTGACCGTGACTGCTTCGTTGTAGAGGGTGAGAAATTAGTCAATGAAGCAATTGAGGCGGGATTTGAGCCGGTTCGTGTTTTGGTAACTCAGAAAAACATCGGTAAATTATCGGGGGTTGTAATAACCGACGAGTTGAGCGAATATATTTCCGATACAAAGACACCGCAGGGTATTCACGTTTTGTTCCGCAGGAAAGCACAGCAATACGGGTTTCACCCCCTGCGAAGGGTAATTGTACTTGATAATGTGCAAGACCCCGGGAATGTGGGAGCGATACTTCGCTCATGTGAGGCGTTCGGGTGGGATTGTGTGATATTATTCGGGAGCGGCGTTGACGTGTTTTCCGGTAAGGTTATACGGGCTTCGGCGGGTTCTGTGTTCAGGGTGCCGGTTTATAATGGTGACGCTGTGTCCGATTTAAAAGAAGCCGGTTTTACCATTTATGCGACGGTTTTGGACGAGGAGGCACAGCCGCTTAATAAAACCGTGTTCGCTGAAAAGAGTGCAGTTGTTATCGGGAATGAGGGCAGAGGCATTTCAAAAGAAGTTATATCGTTATGTGATAAGAAAATATATATTCCCATAAAGGGGGCAGAGTCGCTCAATGCGGCTGTTGCGGCAGGGATAATTTGTTATGAACCGGGAGAGAAGCTTTGTCAAAGTTAGTTATAGTAGAATCGCCGGCAAAGGCGAAAACAATAGGGAAATATCTCGGCAAGGATTATAAGGTAATCGCTTCTGTCGGGCATATCCGTGATTTACCTAAGT
Organism: Oscillospiraceae bacterium; assembly: GCA_009784825.1. Lineage (GTDB taxonomy): Bacteria > Bacillota > Clostridia > Oscillospirales > Ruminococcaceae > Ruminiclostridium_E. The sequence continues at coordinate 21,542 of WQXO01000013.1, read as the reverse complement.
CTAAGCTTGGGGTGGACGTTGAACGGGATTTTACGCCTTTATACGAGAATAAAAAAGAAAAGGCAAGCCTCATTAAGGAATTGAAAACCAATGCGAAAAGCTCGGACACGGTTTATCTCGCAACCGACCCTGACCGTGAGGGCGAGGCTATATCGTGGCATTTAGCGAATATATTGGGGTTGGACACTGCCGAGCCTATTCGGGTGACGTTTTCCGAAATTACAAAAAGCGGCATTAATACGGGGATGACCAATCCGAGAAGCCTTGATATGGATTTAGTCAATGCACAGCAGGCAAGGCGAATCCTTGACAGGATATTGGGGTATAAGCTATCGCCGTTTTTGTGGAAAAAAGTCCGCAGGGGGTTGTCGGCGGGTAGGGTTCAATCGGTGACGGTTCGGTTGATTGTTGACCGCGAAAAGGAAATTGAAGCGTTCGTGGCAAAGGAATACTGGAGTGTTGATGCACAGTTCACCACCGATAACAATAAAAAACCGTTCAATGCAAAGCTAACGGAAATTAGCGGGAAAAAAATTGAGCTTTCTGATAAAAAGGTCACTGATAAGGTTTTAGACGATTTAAAGGACGCTCAGTTTATTGTAAAGGGTGTGAAGAAGTCCACTCGGAAAAAACAGCCCGCTCCTCCGTTCACCACGTCTACTCTTCAGCAGGAGGCTTCGGGTAAGCTGTCGTTTAATTCTAAGAGAACCATGAAAGCGGCACAAGAGTTATACGAGGGGGTTGAACTTGCGAAGCACGGAGCGGTGGGGCTAATCACCTACATTCGTACCGACAGTTTGCGGGTTTCTGCCGATGCACAGACGGCGGCGGCTGATTTAATTAATAAGCTTTATGGGAAGGAATATCTGCCCGATAAACCGAGGGCGTATAAGTCTAAGGGGAATTCGCAGGACGCACACGAGGCAATCCGCCCCTCGATAATCGAGATTACTCCCGAGGAGGTAAAGTCCTCCCTGTCTGCTGACCAGTATAAATTATATAAATTAATCTGGGAGCGGTTCATGGCTTCCCAGATGGCTAATGCTTTATTAAACACGGTTAGTGCGGATATTGTTTCCGGTGAGTATTTGTTCAAGGCCAACGGGTACACTGTGGCGTTCGACGGGTTCACAAAGCTGTATATCGCCGCTGACGCTGAAAAGGACGAGGGAGGGGCGTTACCTGCGTTAATCGCTAATGAAAAGTTAAATGTGATTGATTTATCCGGGAATCAGCACTTCACCCAGCCGCCGCCCCGATATACCGAGGCAAGCTTAATCAAGGCGTTAGAGGAGAATGGGATTGGGCGACCGTCTACCTATGCACCGACAATTTCAACTATTCTTGACCGACAGTATGTCGAGCGTCAGCAAAAGCAGTTAAAACCCACTGTTTTGGGGAATGTGATTACCGATTTGTTGAAAGAGCATTTTAATAATATAGTTGACACCAAGTTCACCGCACAAATGGAGACCAATTTAGATAAAATAGAAATAGGCGACGAGGTGTGGGTTGAGGTATTACGGGATTTCTACGGGGATTTCGAGAAAACTCTCACCAAAGCCGAGACTGAAATGGAGGGCAAGCGGGTCAAGGTCCCCGATGAGCCTACCGATATTCCCTGCGAGTTATGCGGGAAGAACATGGTTATAAAAATCGGGCCTTACGGGAAGTTCCTCGGTTGCTCGGCTTTCCCCGAATGTAAGGGTACTAAAAAAATTGTCAGTGAGGCGGGCGGGAGCTGCCCTGTCTGTGGGAAGAAAATGCTTGCAAAAAAATCGAAGAAAGGTAAACCTTTCTTCGGGTGTGAAAATTATTCTGAATGTGGGTTTATGACGTGGGATACACCTGTTCCCGACAAATGCCCTAAATGTGACTCTACACTGTTTAAGAAAACAGGTAAGGACAAGAAAATCTATTGTGCTAAGGAAAACTGCGGGTATGAGGCGGTTGACAATTAATACAACAATATATCACGGGTGAGGGCTGCCCATTCTCTAATCCAATAGGGGATTATCATTCGTTTGTAGGTGTATGAAGCGAACGTATGCACTTCATTAAATAGTCTGTTGGCTGTCATCTTAGCACGCCACAGGTGAAACCCGTCGGAAACGATTATAACGTCCTCGGGCAGGTTGTTTTCGGTGATTACTTCATATGCGAGGTTGAGGTTTTCATGAGTGTTAACGGACAAGTCCTCAATGAAAATCCTTTCCGGGGAAATACCCTTTTCGATTAACCAATCACGCATTACGTGGGCTTCCGGGCGGGGTTCGTCGTGTCCTTGTCCGCCTGTCACCACGCAAACGTAGTTCTCGTTTTCGTTAAGCAGGTTTAACGCTCCGATTAACCTTTGGGTAAGCATGTCCGACGGTCTGCCGCTTTTCAGAACCTTGCAGCCTAAAACAATTACGGTATAGTCCTTTTCATTCGGGGGCAGGGGTGTGTTAATAACAATCAACATGTTCACTGTCAAAAACACTGCCCAGCCCACGCCTAACGAAAATAAAACTGCGATTATTATTAACACCCGCCATACATATTTATTTTTTATCAGCTTAATAATTTCGTCAACCTTTCCATTGCTTCAATCGTGTTTTCCTTTGTGTTGAACGCTGTCAGCCTGAACCAGCCTGCACCGTTCTCACCGAAGCCTGCACCGGGTGTGCCGACTACATTAATTTCCTTTAGCATGTAATCAAAAAATTCCCAGCTGTCCATGTTGTTCGGGCATTTGAACCATACATAGGGTGAGTTTATGCCGCCTGTAAATGTGATTTTAAGCTCGGACAAGGTCTTCATCATAATTGCGGCATTTCCTCGGTAATAACTGATGGTTTCCTGTGTTTGCTGAATCCCTTGCGGGGTGAACACCGCCTCAGCCGCCCGTTGGACGGGGTAGGACACGCCGTTGAATTTACTGCCCTGTCTGCGTTCCCATAATTTATACAAAGGCATTTCGGTGTTGTCGGTTGTGTATAGCATTAAGTCTTTCGGGATTATTGTGTAGCCGCAACGTGTTCCGGTGAAGCCTGCGGTTTTAGAGAATGAGCAGATTTCTATAGCACAACTCCTCGCCCCCTCAACTGAGAATATACTCCTCGGTTTGTCGGGCTCTGTGATAAACGCCTCGTAAGCGGCATCGTAAATAATCACTGCTTTATTCGATAATGCGTAGTCCACCCATTTTTTAAGCTGTTCGTATGTGTATGCCGCACCTGTGGGATTGTTCGGGGAGCAGAGGTGAATTATGTCAACTTTTTCCGGAAGTGAAGAACCGACGAAGTCGGTAAACAGGACTTTCTTGCCGCTCATGACGTTTGCGTCAACATAAACGGGATAAACCGGGTCGGTTACGAGAACAATATTATCGGCGGAGAATATATCGCCGATATTTCCGCAGTCGGATTTTGCACCGTCACCGATGTATACTTCATCAACAGGGACTTGCACGCCGAATGATTTATAGTAGCCTGCGACGGCTTCTCTGAGAAATTCATACCCTCTTCCCGAATCCTCATAACCTCGGAATGTGGCTTTGACCCCCATTTCTGCGAATGCCTTATATCCCGCTTCAACAACTGCGGGTGCTAACGGTTGAGTGACGTCGCCTATACCCATTCGGATTAGTGAAACGTCGGGGTTGTTGTTCATGAACTCTTTGATACGTTTGCTGATTTCAATAAAAAGGTAGCTTTCTTTAAGATTTAGGAAGTTTTGATTTAGATTAGCCATAATTCTCTCCGTTTATTTATTTTTACATATTGTACCATATTAATTATTAAATGTAAAGGCGGTTATTGAATGAAAAAAGTATTGTCATTATTAATCGTGACATTGATATTTTTGACGGCGTGTTCGGATATTAAGTATCCTTTATCGGCTGCTCCCGCTGTGACGGGTTCGGAGGGAGGCGAGGACGATTGTGCATTCCCTAAGGAAAATATACCGAATAAATATCGCACCCGAAAGTACGACTTAAGCATTCGCACGTTCCGCTGGGAATATCAACCGGAGGAGCCTTATTTTCTTGAAATTGGCGGCGGCTTTTTTGTTAATGCGGATATAACCTCTGCCCAGCATTATCGCATATGGGTCAGGGCGAGGGGGGACGCTGTTATTGCGTTTTCGGCAGGTTCGGAGACGTTTGGTGCATTTTATGTAAGCGATGATGAGGATTATGTAGATTATTATATTGATAACATTTATCTGCCTTTTGGGAGGAATGAGCTGATTTTCATGGTTCTTAAGGGTGAGGCGGAAATAGAGGGGGTTTTAATCGAGGACTCGTTTTCGGTGTCAAGTGAGCGGTATAAAACCACTCCTAAGTTAACCACCCCGTCTCCGTCGATTTCTGCACAGTGTACCTTCGATTATCTTAATACGATATACGGCAGTAAGATATTAACCGGGCAATATTGCACGGTGAACACCAATGCGGAATTAGAGGCGGTTCGAGAGGCGACGGGACGTTATCCCGCAATCCGTTTCGGGGATTTGGCACGGTATACACACGGCTATAAAGGGGACAAGGACGAAAACAGGGAAATTGAGTTAGCTATGGAATGGAGCAATTGCGGGGGTATTGTCGGTTTTTCGTGGAGGTGGATTATTCCGGATACGGCACTTTCATTAAGTTATGCTGTTACTGATAAAGCGGTTCACCGAATGGATAAAATACAGTTGGTGGAAATGGCTGAGCAGGGGCAAATACCGATTGCCTGTGTTTTGTTAATCGATGATATTGATGAAATTGCCGTGCAGTTGAAGCGGCTTTCCGAAAAAGATATTCCGGTTTTGTTCAACCCCATTCCCGACGGGGGCAGTGGGTTATATTGGTGGTCGGGCAGTGGTGAGGATTATATATGGCTTTGGAAGTTAGTGTTTGAGAGAATAACCTATTACCACGGGTTAAACAATGTTATATGGGTTTGGAGCGGCGGCGGTTATAAGTATTATCCGGGGGACGGTTTTGTTGATGTTATCGGTGAAACTGTTTACAAGAACGATATAATAAATTCTGAGGTTGTTCGGTTCGGATATGCGGGGGGTTATAGCGGTTCATCGCAATCGAGAAAACCGGCAGCAGTGTCTGAAAGCGGCGGTGTTCCTGTTCCCGACGCAATTGCCCGAGATAATTCGTGGTGGCTGTTCTGGGGGCTTTATCGGGGGAATTTTGTTATGGATGAATATGGGAAGCCGCTTGAGAAAACGCTGTCTGCTCTTGACCGTTTTTATAACCATGAATTGACGGTTTGTTTCGATGAGTTACCCGACGTGAAACAATTCGGCATTGTGTATTAGGCATAATGCACAAAAAACACACCCAAAAATTTATAAAATTTTGTGTTGTAAATGGCAACACTTATATGATATAATAATAGTACAAATGATTTGTTGACGAAAATCACACAATTATTACCGATTATTCAGGAATGAAACGGAGGATGTGCTTGTGCCACAATATTCGTATGTTGCCACCGACGTAAACGGAAATATTTCCAGAGGGAAAGAGATTGCTGATGACCACTACGCTCTAATTGAAAAGCTGAAGACCAAGCAGCTTTTCTTAACCTCCTATAAGGAGATGAGCGAGAAAGCACGTGACGTTACTTTCAAATATAAAACGAAACAACTTGCTTTTTTGTGCCGTCAGTTAAGCTCCATGCTGGTAGCGGGTATCAGCATTGTTCGTGCACTACATATAATGGTATCACAGGAGACTAACAAAAAAGCTAAGGCTTTGCTTACCGAAATCTATGAGCAGGTTCAAACAGGGCGGTCGCTGTCAGAGGCACTCGCCTCAAAGCCGGGGAGCTTCCCTAACCTGTTCCTCAGCATGGTTGCGGCAGGTGAGGCTTCCGGTAACCTTGACATGATTATGGTTAGGGTTGCTGACCACTATGCAAAAGAAAACAAAACCAACAACAAAATCCGCAGTGCCATGATATACCCGATTATTCTTGCGGTTTTGATGGTTGCGGTTGTTTTGGGCTTGTTTACTTTTATATTCCCCATGTTCATGGACATGATTGGCGATGATACCAGTGATATACCCATGCTTTCGATAGTGCTGATGAACATCAGTAACTTCATGACGACTTATTGGTATATACTCTTGATTGGTGCAGCAGTTCTTGCGATTGTCGGAAGAGTTTTGTTAAAGACGCCAAGCGTGAGATTCAAGTTTGACCAAGGCATTTTAAACCTCCCCAAAGCAGGAGATTTAATCTGCACGATTTACACCGCTCGTTTCGCAAGAACCATGTCGAACCTTTTTGCTTCGGGCTTGCAGATGGTTGAGTGTATTGAAAAATCGGCACAAACCCTCGGTAATATTTACGTTAGTGAACGCTTTAAAGAGGTTGTGGAAAACGTAAAACGAGGCGAACCGCTTTCTGCGGCGTTAATCAAGATTGATATTTTCCACCCCATATTTACGGCAATGGTTGTTATCGGTGAGGAATCGGGAAGCCTTGATAATATTCTGTCGAAGACGGCGGACTATTATGATGAGGAAGCCGACTCTGCGATTTCCTCCCTTGTAAGTATGCTTGAGCCGATTATGATTATATGTCTCGGTGGAGCGGTCGGGTTGGTTTTAGCAGGTATATTCCCGTTAATCTACGGCACAATCGGCAGTTTGGGCAACGAGTAATTAATAAATAATCTATTATAAATAAAACGAAGGACAGAGGTGCTCTATGTTATCTATTGATATTACAGACAAACAACTAAAATTAGTCAGAGGTTCGCTCTCAGGCAGTAAAATCCGTGTAACAGACGTTGAGACTCGTGACGTTCCCGAGGGGAGCATAGTCAATGGTTATATCACCAATATTCCGCTTGTTGCCGGTGAAATGACCGACATGTTCGAGTCGAAGAAGATTTCCGAGAAAGAAATCGTGGTTTGTATTAACTCGAGTGCAATTTTGTATAAAGAAATGGAAGTTCCCAAGCCCAAGTCGCTGAAAAACACTGCAGCAATTGAGGCAATGATTATTGCACAGATGGGTATCGCAAACGACTATAACATTTCTTACTCCATAGTGGGTGAGGGTGTTGACATTGACAAAAGACCCATTATTAAGCTGATGGCGACTGCATGTCCGCAAAGAATGGTTGACGGGTATACCGGGTTGTTCAATCAGCTGGGAATGAAGCTTAAGCAAATCAACATCAGTAATAACTGTATCACCCGACTTATCCTCAACTCACCGAAATTGAAGGAGGCTATGCCGTTCCTGTGTATTCAGGTTGACGTGGACTTCATCAACATTAACCTTTATGAGAATGGTCAGGTTGCACTTTCACGTTATGTGAAAATAGACCCGTCGGATTATGAAAATAATCCTGACTACATAAATATTGCAGTTTTCGATAACCTGTTCCGCATGATTCAGTTTATCGGGCAAAGACCGGGGGCAAAGCCGTTAAAGCAAATCATGTTCTATGGAATAATTAAGGACTTCGTTGCACTTTCCAACGCCATATTGTCCTTTAATCTGCCTGCACACGTTCTTGCGATGCCGAATAATATAGTTAAGTTCTGTGAGCTGGACTTTTCACGCTATGCCAACGCAATCGGTGCGTTCTATAAAGCTGACCCGCTGTACGAACACATCAACCTTTTGCAATCAAAAGCGGTTAAATCTAAAAAAGGTGCAAGCATGTTCCTGCCTCAGATATTGTTAGTGGCGGCTGTTTCTGCGGGTGCTGTGTTCGGCTTGCGTTGGTGGTTCTTAAACATCAACAACAACTTAATAAGTGAACGCATGGCTATAGAAGCACAATTAGCCGACCAGCAATGGGAGGTCAGACGCACAAGAATGAACGAGAAGAGAACTGTTCTTACGAAATTTGAAAGTTATAAATACTCGGTCATGGCGGCGAAGAACTTTTTCGATTATTCCCCTGTGTATCTCCCTCAAATAAGAGAAAAATTGCACGAAGCGGTGGAATCTGTTTTACCGTGGGAGGATACATATGTATACTTTTATCCGTGGGAAAGAGTTTATAACGACAAAGCTTCTTATACACAACCTGATAACAGAGGCTCAACGGGTACAATGTTCGTTTATTTTGAAAATTTTACCACAACCGATTATGACATATCTCTTTCATTCTACACAAACAGCATGGACTTTCCGGCTGATTTTGCACAGGCATTAGAAGAGCAAGGCTTCTTTGAAGCGGTGGTTTACAGAGGTCATACTAAAACATTAACAAAGGACTTTGACCCGATGATGGTCGCAAGAATGTATGATTTCAACAGGAATACAATTCCGTTGGTTTGGGTTGAGCCGGTTAACCGTGATGAAATGAACCGTGAGAATACTCAACGTAACAACCCCAATTCGCCGAGATATGAGTGGCGGGTGTTAAACGACTTTGAGGACGGTTCGGTTTTATATGTCACGATGACTATTAAGCTCAAGAGCGGTCACGCTTATGAAAGCGGCTCTGCGTATGTTTATAATCCCGAGGCACCGGTTATCGGACAGAATATCAATGGCAGAACGGCTGTCGAGGTTGAGTAAGCACACTTAAACAAATTATTGAAATTTTTATACAGGCAATCACTTTGAGAGGAGTTTAAAGTAATGACTTTAAGCAAAAAAGAACGAATAGCAATATTTATAATTATAGTTGTGGTTATTGGGGTGGCAGGTTTCTTCTTCTTCATTCTTCCTCAATACAGAGATATTGAACCCAACCAAGCACTTTTGGAAACTAAGAGGGCTGAGCTTGCATCACTTCAAGCGGAGCTCAACGATGAAAACGAGAGAGACTTGGACAGAAAGATATTAGACGCCTACAATTCGGGTGATAAGCTTTCTGAGGTTTTCCATGAGGAAATGACAGAAATTGAAGCAGACAGGTATATTCGGGAGCTGCTCAGCAAGGTTAATGATTATTACGGTGACAACCCCGGAGCGTTTAAGTTAAATCTCGACAGTTTTACAATTACGGGAATCGGCACAACCTCATTAGCTACGCTGATGTATACTCCGCAGGGAGTAATGTATGACATAAAGGATAAAACCTTTGTTGATACCTCTGTTTTCTGTGATGGCAGAGAACAAAACGACGCTCCCGCTCCTTCGTCTGTTGATGAAATGGTAGCCACTATGCGGGGAATGTCGGTAGAGGGTTGGTTTGAATATTATACCGCTGAAACTGCGAATAACATCAGCCCGGAATTACGCCATGCGATGAGAGAGGCCCTTGCCGGGTTCGGTGAAACTGTGGCAGTTCAATCGGTTTCGTTTTCGCTTTGGCTCACTCCGGAGGAATTCGATGCACTTTCTGTGTATATATTCGAGCAGGAAATGGCAATGAAAATAAAAACCATGGCGTTTGCTGAAATGGCACCGGACGGTGCTCCCGAGGAGGAAACCATGACCGTTGACCATCCCGACCCTGAAATGGACGCAGTTTCATTTGTTGTTCCGGCGAAATATAATCCGCAAAAGATGTATGAAATTACGATTGATTTCTACTGTGTTGAGCGTATGGCAGAACCCCCTTGTTTAAACTAAAATAATCGATTTTAGAAAATAGGCTTGTTATTATTGTATATGGAGTGTGACATTATGAAAAAAGTGAACCCTGTAGAAAGGCTGATGTCAAAGAAAGGCAGTGTGCTTTTCGTTGTTTTGATATTGATGTCTGTGATGATTATTCTTGCGTCGGCGTTGTTTTACTTCACCACAAGTAAAAGGGCAGTCGTTGTCACGGAATATACCGAAATTCAAGCCTATGAAACTGCATTGAATATGCTTGATATGATTACGAATACCGTATTGTTTGTGGACGACGGCACAGGCTCTTCTTTCAATGATTTTTATGAAAAATCTATTCAAGGCATGCTTAACGGGGGCAGTCCCGTTCAGGCTGTTCTGCGTTCGGAGGAGCTGGGAGGGACTTTGCCCGGCGGCTTCGGTGATGAGGTAATTGTAGATATTTATTCAATTGACAAAGGCGATGACATGCACGACGTTGTCATAAGAGTTACTGTTAATTATGGCGGTAAGACTGTTTCCTTAACGAGAACACTCGGCGTTAGAGGGAGAGAGGCACCTCCTGCACCGTTCGTAGGTTTCTCAAAAGTAATCGCGTCTACGGGGTATAACGGCGGTCATACAAATGCACAGGTACCGGGTGCGGCTGCCGATATTCACTTTGACTATAAAGATTGTAACCACGGTGACCCCACAGCACCCTCAACGTGCAGTACCAACCGACCTACAATAAGGGCATTCCATACAGATGTGAAAATGTATGGTAATGTTTCTTCGGCAAAGTGTCTTACATTGTTAGGTACAAAGCACTACACTACTCCGGCATCAGGTGCAAAGCAAATAAATGTGTGGCATAATTTGTTGTTAGCTTATGACGATGCAGAATCCAAGCATTATGTTGTTGATAACGGAGTTTCTTCTACTGACCCCGGAATAATAAGGGTTGGAGGGAATTTGACAATCGGTCAGGGTTCCGGTACACCGTTCGGCAATAACATTGTTGTATATGTTTTCGGTGATTTAATTTATAACGACGGTTCAACCAGAAATGCCACTTATTACGTTATGGGTAACGTAATAAGCTCATTATCAGAAGCGACTCTTTCCACTATCGTTCGTCCCATGAACGCATGTGTGAATAGCAGGGCGGACTTAAATGACAAGGTGTTTAATGGTCAAGGCTGCAGCAATATGTGCTGTGTTCAGTATAAGTTGCTTTGGGAAGCGGCAATGTCACCGTGTTATCGTGACTGGGATTTGACTTCCACACGTGTGGGCACTAACAGACAAAAAGTGTTAGACTGGTCAAATACAAGAGCAAATGACGACAGCAATAACGCATCAAGTTTTAACCTTTCTAACGGGGATACCATTACTGCTGCGGGAAGACCCTATGTGTTTTATATTAACGAAAGCTGTAACATTACAGCGGTTGAATGTTTCGGAACACTGCCGGATGGCAACAACGGAATTTTCACCGTGATTATTGATACGGGTTTCGGTGCCAATAAAAAGGATATATATGTCACCCTTGGTACTCCGGGAGTTTCTTCGCTTAATTTCAGGTGGCGTGCCAGCAATATGACCGAGAACAGATTCAAGATATGGGTTTTGACTGTAGGTGACGGAAATGTTATTTTTGATATTCCCGATAATATAAATTATGTTATGGGTGGACCCCTTGGTACGTCGGATAAAACAAGAGATGCTGTAATGCCGTATAACATGGCACTTGCTCCGGGGCAGAATTGTTGGGATAATTCCAACAGTAATAGAGGAGCGAGTTGGATTGAAACAAACTTCCAGAACACCGGAATGACACGGTTTTTGAACGCTATCACAGGTTTCCAATGCAGAGCCGGTGCGGTGAGCTGTGCTTCCTTTCACGCACAGAAGGACGGCAAATGTGACGGATTTATGAACCTGCGGACGGATTTGGGTTCTTGGCAGGCAGATGCTACACCAACAACAAAATCAAATGTTTGTACCAGTAGTGACATACAAAACTTGTTTGGTGCAAGCCAGTTTGAAAATATTACAATAGGCACGGGGAACGGTGCGGGAATGGCGATAAGACCGGGAGGAATAAATAACAACATCTTCTTTGTCACCATGGGGAAATTAAACAGCATAACCATTGGTGAGGGTGCGTTTATGTCCGGGTTCATCTATGCTCCGTATTCAAAGTATGTATTTGACAGTAACGAGGCCCAGGGTGTCGCTTTATACGGGGGGATGATTGTGTCGAGCTTTGTGGCGAAAAGTAAGTTCTATTACATGGGTGTGCAACCGAATAACGATGAATTCCTCAGAATACTCACAGCAAACATGGGTAACTGTCACGTTCACCCTGTTCCTCCGGGACCGGCGTGTGATATTGGCGGCAATATTACTCCACCGCCAACGCCCTGCGGAAACTCGCCGAGTTGTGGACATCCGCTTTGTACAGATTGTTATCCCCCTGTCTCAAACTCCGAGTGGGAATGGATAATCAAGAGTACTGGCAGGTAGTTATAAATAGTAAATTAAGTTAAGTAAATAAATCGGTTTTATGCATCAACAGGAGGGCATTTGTTATGAAATTTTTGATAAAAATGAGGAATAAGAAGGGGTTCACCCTTGTCGAGTGTGTTATTGCGATTTTGGTTTTTTCCATTATGGCGTTAATCGTTGCAACTTTGTTGATGGCTTCGATTAATTATAACGAGCAGAACAAGGAAACCTCACGCAGTATGATTACGCAGAGGGAGCGTTTGGGCACGGGTTCGCAAACCTCGCTGTCTTCCGGAGGTTCGATTACGCTGACGTTCAGTGACGGGGAGGAAGCGATTTTTGTGATTGACAAAATAGTTTCTGACGAGGACGCTGACCATACCAACCACCTCGAGATTTCTAATATGGATGGACACCACGGGGACGTTAGATTTAGTGGGCCGACAGGTGGTGGAGGTGACGGACCGTTGCTCCAAGGACCTCCCGGATTGAGAAGGATAATTGTCAATCGGGTGAATGATAATTTAAATAACCTCCAGTGTACTCCGGGGTATGTTAAGCCGAGTAACAACGGCAAAGATGATTTGTATCTCGACAGCCCTGCCGGAACGGTAATTCCGGGCGACCAAGGCCTTTACGATACAGGTAAAATAATTAACATGCAGATAGTCGTTCAGGATGAACGTACCGGCGGCAATCAGCATACCGGTGAGGTTATACTCAGATTCTTTGGTTTACCCGAAAGTGCCGCTATATTAGGGATAACCACCGATAGACCGGACGTTGTGGAATTCAAGCCTTCCGGTTCTTACGGAGTTCCCGAAATAGTGATAGATTTATCCGGCGGTACCGGTATAAACACTACTTATGGTATCAGTATTTGGATTAACGGCAAATACAGTACATCCGATATATGGAAGGGTTGGCTGACGCAGAACGATGCCGGTACCGGTAACGACTCACGCTATCATTCTGAGGCTGAGGTTATAGCTATAGGGGGGAGTACAGGTAATAAAGACTTAGACGATGCCAGAACCCTACTTGTAGCACATTTGGCTGCAACAGGTCAAACCGCTCGCCCTAATTCGTTTGTTTTTGTTCACCAAGGGAGCAGTAATCCCACTTGTCCGCTGTGTTAGCGTTGCTTTAAGCCTGTACACAAAAAAGGAGTTTAGCTATGAAGCATTTATATAGGTTAAGGGCGAAAAAGGGGTTCACCCTTGTGGAGTTAATCTGTGCGATTGCCATATTCACATTGCTGACCGCCGCTATTGTTATGATGCTCGAGCCTGTTAACCGGATTAGAGCAAGCATTAAGGGTGATGCCGAGGCTATGGGTGTGGCAACCTCTGTGGAATCTTATATGGCGAGGCAGATGATGACGGCTACCGATATTAAGATTTTCTGGATGTCGGCGGCAAGCTGGGGTTCACTCAATTATAGGGAAACCGCAAGTGCTACGCCTACTTCGATACCTACGGCGAATGGGTTAGCCAGCTTTGGTTCTTTCCACATGGGTGCATTGGATAACCCGCAGGCTTTAATTATTAAAAAAGCCGCCAGTCCGAGCAGTATGGTTTATATCTATAACATTCGGCTGAAGGGGCTTTCTGCCGCCTCGATTTCAAGTATTATAAATGACCCCGTCCTCTTGGAGGAATATCGGGTTTTCAACCCGTCGTTTTACAGTAATCTTGTGCTTGAGCTTTCTATCAGAACGGCAACCTCCGGTGCGGGTTCAAATGTGAAAACGCATATGTTAGTTACGATTGATACCGCTCGTATTAACCCGGTAACAGGTTTACCGGATTATGCCACAAAAGCACGCAAGGAGAGCCTTACAACTCTTGTGAATATCGGGAGGGAGAAGCCTAAGGTCAACCCTACTGACCCTGTCAAGCATTATGAGATAATTACTGAAATGCACGGGCTTAACACCTTCACGAACCTTACTAATTCCAGTGTTCCGTTTAATACGATTAGATTAAGCGGTGGAGATGATTATGACGGGTGGCAGGGCGATTATATTATATTGTATAATGTCTTAACCGCAGAACCACCGCCCTGATGAAGCTGCATAATAACATCGCCGCCCGATTATGGGCGGCGTGTTAAAGCAAGAATTGTTGTTTATGACAGGAACGAGAGATACCAGTTAATTATTATATCTCCGAATAAATAGGCGATTGCAATTCCGATTGCTAAGAACGGCCCGAACCTTATAACAGTACCCATTGAGGACGTCCCGTCCTCGGGCGGAGTTGGCTCATCGGAGTCGGTGGGGTCAGCGTCCGACGAAGTCGGCAAATCCGACAGTGTCGGCGGCGAAGTCGGCAAATCCGACAGTGTCGGGTCATCGTCGTAAACGATTTCGGAAATTGTGGGTTTGGTTCTGAGTTTCATGATTACGCCGAAAATTGCACCTAAAACTATTCCGATTAATGCGGCGGGGATTATGTTGAAGCCTAAGAGCAGTCCCGCTCCTGCCATTAATTGAACGTCCCCCCCTCCCATCATTCCGAGGATGGCAAGCACGGCGAAGGGTATGGAAACGATTACAGCCCCTATGAGGTGGTGGTACCATACCGTGGGGAGAATGTCTGTGAATGACAGGACAAGGGCGATTATTCCGAGGGAAGCAATGGTAATCGGACACCAGTATTCGATTTCACCGGTGTCTAAATCAAAGAAGCTTAAACAAATCAGCACGGGGAACAGGATTAGGGAAAACGCCAATTCGGGTGTTATGTCTAACACGAAAAATGCACCTGCGAATGACAGTCCCGTCAGCATTTCCACCAAGGCGTAGCGTGGTGAAATTTTCGCCTTACAGTAGCGGCACTTCCCTCGTAAGGATACCCAGCTTAGCACCGGGAACAGGTCATACCACCCTAAAACGTGGTCGCAGGACATACAGTGGGAACGCCCTTTCGTGAACTGCTGTTTTAATGGGGTTCTGAGAATGACGACGTTCAGAAAGCTGCCTATGGCAGTCCCAAACACAAATAACACAACGATTATGAAGAATTCCATATAAAAGTCCCCTATTATTAAATTGATACCATTATAATAACATAAATTCAATTTTTACGCAAGAAGATTTCTATAAACATAGAAAGAAGGAAATTGCAAATGCAAAATGTACCAATCGGTCAACTGCTTGTAGAAAGCGGATTTATCACACCGTCGCAGCTCGATAAGGCATTAGTTAAGCAAAAAGAAACTCCCGGGATGAAAATCGGTGACACGCTGCTTTCACTCGGTTATGTTTCTGAAACTCAGCTTGTTCACGCACTTTCGACGAGATTGAAGGTCGCTTTCGTTGACCTTTCCACCTCGAAGATTGACGTTGATGCGGTTAAGAAAATTCCTGAAGCTGTCGCAAAGGAAAAGAGCTTGATTGCTTATAAGCAGTCGGGCGGGCGGCTTTATGTTGCGACAAATGACCCCGTAAACTTCTATGTTTTTGAAGATTTGAAGCTTAAAACAGGTATGGAAATTCACCCCATGCTTGCTACTAAATCGTCCATTACCGAGGCTATTGAAAAAGCCTATTCCGCAAGCACGGAAAGCGAGGTTATGGACGACATTAACAAGGAATATGACGCTAATGCGGCTCTTGCGGCGGCACAGGAGGAGGCTACCGGCGGAGAAGCTGTCGATAATGCTCCTGTTGTTAAGCTGGTCAACACCCTTGTTGAATCGGCGTTCCGCTCAAACGCTTCGGATATACATATCGAACCGTTCAAGGACAGAACACGAATTCGTTTCAGAATAGACGGCGAGTGTATTGAGAAAATGCAGGTTAAACCGACAGTACACAGCTCGCTCGTGACCCGTGTTAAAATCTTAGGCGGCATGAACATCGCCGAAAAGCGTATTCCCCTTGACGGGCGTTTCGGTGTTCAGATTGAGGGTATAAACCTTGACCTGCGTGTGTCTACCGTCCCCTCGGTTTACGGCGAGAAAGTGGTTATGCGTCTTTTATCTACTGCCGATGAAAAGACGAGAGGTGTTAAGGAACTCGGAATGACCGAGCATAACTATGAAATGTTTAAACAAATTATCCGTTGTCCGCACGGGGTTATGCTTGTTACCGGTCCTACCGGTTCGGGTAAATCCACCACTCTTTATGCGACGCTCGGTGAGCTTTCTAAGCCTAACGTAAACGTCGTTACCTGTGAAGACCCGGTGGAGAAGAAAATCGACGGTGTTAACCAGTGCCAGATGAACGTGAAAGCCGGGTATACATTCGCTCTTGCGTTAAGGGCTATTCTTCGTCAGGACCCGGACATTGTAATGGTGGGTGAGATTCGTGACGGTGAGACCGCCGACATTGCAATTCGTGCGGCGATTACCGGTCACTTGGTTCTGTCAACCCTGCATACTAATGATGCGGCGGGAACAATTCTCCGTCTTGTTGATATGGGTGTCGCCCCGTACATGGTTGCGTCCTCTTTGGTCGGTGTTATTGCTCAGCGTCTTGTTAAGGTGCTTTGTTCGCAGTGTGCGGAGGAGGTAACTCTTTCTGACCCTGCCGATTTAAGATTGGTGAACAAGACCGAGCCTGTTAAGATAAAGGCGGCTAAACCTAAGGGTTGCAAGGCTTGCCGTGAAACGGGGTATAAAGGGAGAACCGCTATTCATGAAATTATTATCCCGGGTAACGCTATTAAAGAATGTATTTCCAAGAACGGCACGGCTGAGGAAATCGGTGAGCTTGCTAAGAAGAACGGTACAAAGCTGCTCCGTGACAACGTAACCGAGATGGTTCTTGAAGGAAAAACAACGATGGACGAGTTAGTAAAGGCTACGTATACTGTTTAATTTTATAATATTAAAACTAAGGAGAGCGGCACATGAAAAACATTGACATTAATGACATTCTTGATGAGGCACGTAAATTAGAGGCTTCCGACGTACACTTTACAGCGGGTTTACCCCCTATAGTTCGACTGCACGGCAGTATTAAGAAACTTTCGGGGTATCCGGATTTTAACGAGCCGATGATTATTAATATCATCAACCAGATTACATCAATCAAGCATAAGCAGATTATTCAAAAGGGTGAGGACGCCGACTTCTCGTTCGTGTCTGTTGCAGGGCACAGGCACAGGGTCAACGTATATCGCCAGCGTGGGTATCATGCGATTGCGTTTCGTTTGCTTCGTAATGACATTCCGACGTTGAAGGATTTGTCACTGCCTCCTCTCCTTGGTGAATTTGCACTTCGCCCACGTGGATTGGTTCTCGTAACCGGGCCTACCGGTTCGGGTAAATCGACTACGCTTGCGGCAATGGTTGACCATATTAACCGCTCTAAAAACTCGCATATCATCACCATTGAAGACCCGATTGAGTATTTGCATACTCATAAACAGTCGATGATTAACCAGCGTGAAATTAAGGTTGACGTAGACAACTTTGCAGTTGCTTTGCGTGCCGCACTTCGTGAAGACCCGGACGTTATCCTGGTCGGTGAGATGCGTGACTATGAAACTATTAATGCGGCGGTTACAGCGGCGGAAACGGGTCACTTGGTTATGTCAACCCTGCAAACCACCGGTGCGGCGGAAACCCTTGACCGTGTTATCGACGTTTACCCCCCTCACTCGCAGGGGCAGTGCCGTTCACAGTTGGCGAACTCACTTGTCGGGGTTATCTCGCAGACGCTTGTTCCCACCGCTGACGGACGTGGGCGTGTTGCGGCTCTTGAAATTATGTCGTGTACCGACGCTATCGGTTCGATGATTCGTGAAAATAAGATATTCCAGATTCCGTCGGTGATTACAACCGGTAAATCAAAGGGAATGTTCTCGTTAGACCAAGACTTAGCGAGATTGACACGGCAGGGCTTCATAACCGAGCAGACAGGTATGACAAGGTGTCAGGATTCTAAGGAATATAAGCGGTTCTTGTCGATGGCAATGTAAAACATAAAAACACCCCCGATTATTAAGGGGCGGTGTCGTAAGACAACTTTTGAAAACCGTGTAATCAAGAGGTTACACGGTTTTTTGTTGACTTATTGCATTTTTTTGATATAATGAAGTAAAGTGTATTTATATAATAGGAGGTTGATAATGAGTATAATAAACGCATTTGATTTAGAATCAGAAGCAATATTAAATCCGCAACACCTTGTATCAAGAATTGAAAGCTTTCCCGGAACAACAGTTGCAATTTTTGACGATAAAATTATAGAGTTAGTTAAAAACCGTAAAGACACAGAAATAATCAGCTATTTGTCTAACACTCAACCGAGAAAAATATATAGAATTGAACATAAGAATAAAACATTAGCAGTATATGAAAATTTAATGGGCGGGTCTGCTTCTGCTGCATTGCTTGAAATGATGATTGTAAAAGGAGCGAAAAAAATCTTGTTCTTCGGTACGTGCGGTTCACTTGATAAAGATATTTCGTCAGGTAATTTTATAATCCCGACTGCTGCTTACAGGGATGAGGGCACAAGTTATCATTATTTAGAAGCAAGTGATTATGTCGAAATTAAAACAGCAGATAGATTGTCACAGATTATGCAGGAATTAAGTTTACCGCACATAAAAGCTAAAACATGGACAACTGACGCTATTTTCCGTGAAACGAAAATTAATATGCTCAAACGTAAAAGCGAGGGGTGCTTGACCGTTGAAATGGAATGTGCTTCAATTATGGCGGTGGGGCAATTTAGAAATATTGAGGTTTATCAATTTCTATACGCAGAAGATAATCTTGACTGTTTGGAGTGGGAATCAAGAAATCGGGTTGTGACAATGGATTCAAGAGAAAAATACTTAAATATTGCACTTGATATTGCAAGCATGATATAATATAAACTTCGCCTAATAAGCATTATCTGAATATCAAGCATGACAAGTGTATACACACTCGTCCAAAACGTGCCGTTTTGCTTGTTGGGGATTCTCCCCAAACCCCTCAATCGTAGCCTGCGGCTACTCGGCTTCACAGAGCAGAACTGCTCCTTTTATCGCCCGCTTTTTCATCCGTCAAGGGCGGTAGTATTTCCTCGCTTGTATTCGGCTCGGAAATCTCCACCGCTTTCCTTGACTGCCGAAAATTTTCGTGCTTGTGTCGGCTTGCCGACGGGGGCTTGCGGGGTGATGAAGCGTAGCAGCTCCCCCGTCACCGCCAAAATTATAGCACGAAAACCACGGGCTTATGTGGTGGGAAGTAAAAGGTTTCCCACCTCTGGGGAACTAACAAGGTGATAAAAAAAGACCGAAACGCTGACAGCGAATCGGTCTTTCTATTAAGTTGTCTTATGGCACACCCCTATAATAAATCGGGGGTTAATTTTATTTTGATTGTTAAGTGTTTTTGTGTTGAGGGAACGTACCGACTATTACACCGTTTGTGTCAAATCCTTCTCTTTTTGCGTGCATGTTATCCCAGCCACCGGTATTCGGGAATGCCGTCAATCCGCCATATCGGGCAATGGTGGTTCTCGGGGTCGCACCACCGCCTTTTGCGAAAGCTAATGCTTCAATCGAACCGTTATTGAACCATATATATACTGTTCCTGTTCCCATGTTGGGTAGGTTATCGGGCAACCACCCGTCAACAGTAGTAAGCAAAACCGGGGGGGCGACATTATGGAAAAGCGGAAGAATGTTCTGCCCGTCGCTCCAAGTGTTGTTGGCGACTCTGATAATAACAGGTGTAGTAGCAGTCGTGTTATATCCCCTGTTAATGCCGACGCCTTTCACATCCATGGCGGCTATATAATTTGAAACTGCTGTTTTTATATGAGAGGCATCGGAATTCGCCGAGGCGACGTTTGAGCTGGCTATGTACCCTATCATGGTGGGTATAAGAATTGCCGCAAGAATTCCGATAATTGCAATCACGACAATTAACTCGACAAGGGTAAACCCTTTTCGGGATTTTAATCGTTGAATTATCTTAATCATAATAATACCCCCTTTTATTCTTTTGGTATACAGGAATTATAATTCGTTATATACTTGACCTCTATTTCCAATAACCGTTACCGTAATCACATTTTCGTGCAAAGTATAAATCACCCTGTAATCTCCGACACGCAGGCGAAAAGTGGCGTTTTTACCTTTTACAGTGTTGATGTCGCCAAAACTCGGTAGTTTATTTATAGCGTTTAACAATTGCACTTGTCTGTTTTTTGGCTGTGATAATATAAACTTTCGAGCGTTTTTTGTTAACAAAATATTATAATTCATCTTAAATCAATACCTATTTCTTTTGAAAAATCTTTTAAAGACATCAACTCGCTTTTGTCCGCACTCTTATCATTTTCATAATCTTCAATTAGTTTTAAACAATAAGCCTCATCCGAAGCTTGGGCGACCATATTTTTAACACCTTGTAACATTACGGCAATATTCTTTAATTGCTCTTCTTCAAAATTATTTATAATCTCAATACATAAATCTTTATTTGACATAATAACACCCCCTTTTATTCTCCCTTGTATCATACCATAATAAATTTGTTTTGTCAATAAACCAACCCCCCCGTATGTGAGATATATGCCTACAATAATGCCGGCGGTATTGCTCTTGACAAAATTCGCCGGATAATGGTATAATGCTTACAGACATGGATATGTCTAAGGCGAACCAAAACGGTGGCGGTCGTTTCTCCTCCGAAAGGAGGTGATGTTATGGAGTGGTTGGAATTTCTGACACTCGCATTAGTTGTATGCAATGTATTACGATTAGTACATGACTATAAAAAAAAGAGATAACCGCCCTGCTTCCAACATGAGGCGGTTATCATTTTGATTACCAATACTGAGGAGCGACCGTCATCGGTTCGCCTTTTCATTTCTCATCATACCATATAATCTATCTTATGTCAACTCTTTTTCACACAAAAAACCCTGCCGAAACAGGGTTTTTGTTTTGTAAGTGAACAGAATGTTCACACAAGCACTCTCAGCCTAATTATTAGGTTACTTTGTGCGGAGGATATGTGCCAACGATATTGTTGCTCGAAGCCGCTTGACCATCTCTCTTACCGTTGTTACCACCCATACCTGCCCAACCGTTATGGTTTGCGTTTGCACCACCGGTAGGGCTATATTGGACAGCAGCATCAACTGTAATATTTTTAAACCATGCAACCGCTACACAAGCACCGGAATTGAAGAATAAAATAGCAGTACCGGTACCGATATTGGGAAGGTTTTCAGCTAACCAGCTGTCGTTAGTGCCATCGGTGAGCTGTTTAATGGTTCCGGAGGCACTCGGGACAGTAGGAGCAGCAGGACGCGGAATGAAAATCGGGTCTGTTTCTGTTGCTGCTGATGTCCACGAGTTGTTGGAAGCAACGACGGTAATGCTAAAGGAAGTAGCTCTGTTAATTGCAAAGTCTTTAGAGTCCATTTGTGACACCCAGTTAGTAACTGCGGTCTGAATGTTGGACGCATCAGAGTTAGCGGAGGAGATACGTGAGCTGGTGATGTAGCCTAACATCGTCGGGATAAGGATAGCTGCGAGAACGCCGATAATCGCAATAACAACG
>WQXO01000012.1 GCA_009784825.1 Oscillospiraceae bacterium | reverse complement strand
TTTTTATTTTTTTTTTTTCTTTATGTTTTTTTTTTTTTTCATGCGGTTTTTTTTTTCTTTTTACTTTTTGCATTTTTTTTTTTTTTTTTTTTGTACACATTGCACAAAACGGTTACTCCTTATATAAAGAAGTAACCGTTTTTTATGGTTTTGATTTATACCATTAAGGATTGACCTGACCTGATTCGCGATTTGTGGCGGTAGCAACCGGATTTCCATCTGCATCAAACACAGCGAAAGTAAACTGACCATCTTCAAGCGGAGCCCCTACCGCAATTTTTACAGCACCCAATTCAATACAGATTGACGAGTGTTCATACTTGTTGACGAACTTCGGGTATCCTTCGGGATAATTCACATGCGACGATAATTTACCGTTCCCGTCATCGGTAACAGTCACGACAACCGGGTATTTCTTCGTGTCTGTAGTCCAGCCGTTCCCGGAAACGCTTGTTTCGCCGATTGTATAATAGTACACACCCGGTTCGGAAATATTAATACAGGGGAAATCTACATTCTTCTCACCTTCCCCATCAATAAACCGCTCAAGATACTTAAACTCTGTTCCCGCAATATTGTTGACGGGTTCGGTTTGAGAACTCATTACATAACCGTTCGGGAAGACTATCAAGCTGTCATTGTTGAAAATTACGCCGTCCTTTCCGCTGAACCGAGTAATCCCCTTGCTGTCATTTAATCCCGGCTCAAGTAATATACTTGTTTCTGTTTTAATTGCAACACTATTCTTGCCCCAGAAAACCCCGCCTGAAATCTTGAAAACCTTTGAAGTATCGCCGCTGACAACGACAGCGTTTGTTTCTCCCACAAACTCACCCTTACGAATTTCCGTAACCTTTGCACCGTTTCTCACATCTAACGCAACATAACCGCTGAAATACCCGCCGTTTATTACACCGGTTACGTTTGAGCCGCTTAAATGCAGTGCATATCTTGATGTAACGTCCGTTTCATTTATTATTGAAACACCATCGTTGACAACGATTGAACCGTTTTCAACAACATTAATAATCCCGACAACCTCACCCGAAAGCATTAACGGTGAACCATCGCCCAATATAAGATTGCCGCCGTCACGCACTTGGAAATTATGTGCCGAATTCATAGAAATCACATGCTCGGCTAAACCATCTGAAATAATAGTGACTGTTTTCCCTCCGCTGATGTATGCGTACCCTGTTAGTTCAAATGAGCCTGTTATGATGATGTTGATGTTTAAATCATGGCTTTCCAATGCTGATTTAAGTTTTTCCATGCTGTTTACATAATATGACATAATTCGTTCCCTTTCGATATAATTATTTAGAAATATTTTATGCCCATTAATTAAATAATGTTACACTTTAAAAAGTATTTTCTTTTTAAAAAGGCTTGGAAATCCGCCGTCTGTGTGGTATAATTAAACGAAATTCACTAACAAATCAGGAGAACAGCCATGAAACATATCATAACAATTATAACATTGATACTGCTCGTTGCACTTACCGCTTGTAAAAGCACTGACACTCCAATTGAAACAACCGAGGCAACCACAACAACTCTTCCCACTATAGACGAAATATCCACACACACAACAGGACAACTCACCGTATCTTTTAATTATGAGAAAATCTCCGGCTGGGCGAGCAACCAATTCGCAGTTTGGATTGAGGATACTGACGGTAACTACATCAACACGCTTTATGCAACTCGCTGGACTGCTGACGGCGGGTATAAAACAAGACCCGATTCTATTAAAGTATGGGTTTCAAGCTCGGGGCTTTCCGAAATGGAAAAATCCGAGGTTGACGCTATATCGGGAGCGACACCCAAAGCAGGCAATCTTTCATATTCATGGGACTTGACCGATTTTAGCGGCACTCCCGTTAAACAAGGAGAGTATGTATTCTTTGTAGAGGGAACTCTGCGGTGGAAAAATTATGTTATATATTCCGGGGTTATCGAAATCGGGAACGAGCCTGTTTCTGTCACAGCCGAGAAGGAGTTTTTCTTTGAGGGAACAAACGAGTCATATGAACCGAACGCTTTAACCGAGGATTCACCGGAAAACTCGATGATTAGCGGAGTAGTAGCAGTGTTTGAGCCAAATTAAACAAGCGGGTTTTCTTTACAACATAAAGGAAACCCGCTTGTTTTATCGAAAAATGAATTACAATGTATCAAAAAGGGGGGAGATACATGTTTATACGTTAATCTTTACTTTTTCTCTTGATTTCTTTTCTTCTTTCGTTATTATTGAAAAAGCAACATTATATGCGTGGTCGGCGATTCTCTCCAAGTCACCGATTAAATCAGTAAATATCATCCCGCCTTTGGGATTGCAAAGTTCCCCTTTCAAACGTTTTATGTGATTATTAACAAACGTTTCCGACAAATCATCAATTTTGTCTTCAAGCACTTGTATAGCAGACAAACTCTCACAATCCTCATCTTTGTATGTAGAAATGGATTTATCCGCAATTTTTATAACCAAATCATTTAAAACTTTTAATTCTTCCATGGCAACATCAGAGAGCGTTATGCCTTCATCTTTCATGATTATAACATATTCAGCGATATTCTCTGCATGGTCACCGATTCTTTCAATGTCAATCAACAATCCAAACATACTGCCTATTCTTTCGGCAGAATTTACAGAGAGTTCAATACTGTTTAACTCGACTAATTTAGCGGCAATATGTTGATTGAGATAGTCTACAGTTTCCTCGTTTTTCATTACTTTTTTTGCTTTTTCGGTATCACTTTCAAAAAACGCTTTTAACGCTAAATTTAAGTTTTCATTGACTATTTCGCCCATGCGGCACACTTCAAGATGGGCATTAACAACCGCAAGTGCCGGTGTTTTCTGTCCAAGTTTAAAATCAAGATACATCAATTTTTTCTCGTGGGTCTTTTTGTTAATCTCTTCGGGTTTAAGCGGAATGACTTTTTGTAAGAGCCACGAAAGCTGTTTAATAAACGGCAAAAGCAAGCAAAGCGTGGCTACATTGTACAAGGTGTGGAACATAGCGACTTGACGGGCTGTTTCTGACCATGTAGACTCAAACCAGCCCAATATAGACGGAAATACAAAGATTAACGTACCGAATACTATGCTCCCGATAATATCATAGGTTATATGGAACAATGCCGCCCGCTTACTCTCACGGCTTGCCGGGATTGAAGCAATCACCGTTGTTGTGCTCGTACCTATATTAGTTCCCAATATTATAAATGCCGATGTTTCAAACGGAATGGGAACTCCCGACAGGTGCATGGTAACAAGCAGTCCCATAGTCGCCGAGGAACTTTGGATTACCGCAGTAAAGATAAATCCGGCGAATAATGCCGCAATCGGATTTTTAAACGAGGTCAGCATTGCGTTAAAGGACGGTTGATTCGCGAATTCCTTCAGCGGTGCCCCCATAGTTGTTATGCTGAATAGCAAAATACCGAACCCTAATATAATATATCCGATGTTTTTGATGTTCCTTTTTTTGAAAAACAGGTGCATTACCACGCCGATAAAGATAATCAGCGGTGCAACGGCATCTATCTTGAAGGCAATCAACTGAGCCGAAAATGTAGTTCCTACGTTCGCCCCCATGATTATGCCGATTGCTTGGGTCAAGCTCAACAGCTTGGAATTAACGAATCCAACGGTAATAATCGTCACAGCAGTAGAGCTGTTAATACATATAGTAGCTACAATTCCGGCTATAATCGCTAAAAATCTGTTAGATGTAGCTCGTTTAAGTATTGTGTGCAGACTGTCCCCTGCTACTGCCTGAAGTCCCGTTGACATCATTTTCATGCCGAATAAAAGCAATCCTAAGCCGCCAACTACCTGAAACCACTCTAAATAGCCCATTGTTTATACTCCTAACCGAAGAAAATCAAGTTTTTATTATGAAATGCTTGTCCTTTCTTCTGATATTTTATCACATTATGAAGAAAGTATCAATAACTTATTGCAAAATATTTATCTTGGGTTAGGAACAATAGATATAATTTAGAGTCGCAGTGTTTAAGCCAAGTTAAAAGAAGTAGATATATCTTTACAACATAAATAAAACCCACTGAAAAGCGGGTTTTTGTTATTTCATAATTGAACACCGGAACGGAGTTCCGCATAAACTGGTGTTATAGATGTTGTACAGCGGAACGGAGTTCCGCATACTGCTCCCATATGGAACGATATTCGTGAATTTTGATAACCATAGTTAAATTATTCAGTTGACTATTTTGAATTTTGTTATTCTTTATCAGAATGCTAAATTGCTCCGTGCAATTCAAGCCATTTCAACAAAAATGGTCTGTCGTTATTAGCTGGCACTTCAAACCATTCACGGCAAAGATAATAAACAACCCCTTTTATTCTCAACGGTATTGAATAGTATCTCGCCGGACTTACCTCATTTACAGAATCCGGTTTATATAATAACGGATATTGAATATCAAAAACTTTTTTAGAGTATTCTTTGGTCTGCATTAAATGGATTTCATCTTCGCTGACTTTGCCGCTTTCCAATGTTTCTCGTAATAAAGTCTGTGCGATTTTACCTATTTTCAATTCGGAAAGAGAATCGTTGGAAACTGCATTATTATCTGTCGTTTTGACTGTTCGCTTTCTTGTTGGGCGGTCATCACCGAACATTTTTACAAGCTGATACCCACGCATAAACAACTCCGATGTATCGGAAACACCGTCACTTGCAATCAATATAGGCGTTAAAACAAGCTCTTTGAAATCTTCGTTTGCTATTACACGCCCCTTGAAATCGTAACCATTATCGTGCAGTAATTTATTCAAATCACTAATGCATGGCTCTAAAACCTCCATAGCAGAGTTGTTTATTTTTGGCGAGGCGAAAATAATATCACCCTCAAAAATATTGAAGTATCCTATAAGACACAAAGCCGCTCTTATTAGTTTCTTTGTAACACGCATAGCTGTTTCTTCCTTGCCACCGTACAAAAGACCCCCTTCGTGAAAAGCTACGTCAACAACATGAATTTCAATGCCACTTTCAGAAATATAAGTGCCGATTGCGTCCAATTCAGCTTGTTTGAGAAGTTGAGAAAGTGAATTGTTTTTGAAAATTTCATAATTGTACTTGTTTTTGAAAAAATCGTCCGTAACGCTCATCAAGTGATTCAGCTTATCCTCGTTTTGTAATTGCCACGAGAGGGAAGCTTTCCAGTTTGTCTGTACTATTTGACATTCTTTGACGTGTCTAAGCCATGAATAGAATATAGATTCGCCCATTTCAATTTTCATTTTTCTTCTCCTTTGAGTATTTACTACCTTGAACGTATACAGACAGTTTCTGCCCTCCCAATGGGGTGCGGCGGCTAAAACATTCACACCATTACTATAAATAGAGGTGGTACTTTTTCTGCGAGTTCACCAAAAGTTCACCAAACCGTAAATCACGTTTTTTTTGAAAAATAAGAAAATCCCTTCAAACCTACTGTTCAAGGGACTTTAGAAGACAGCTTGTGGACGGATTCGAACCCCCGACCTGCTGATTACAAATCAGCTGCTCTACCAACTGAGCTACACAAGCATATAATGAATATTAACTAATATACCACAATGAATTAACTTTGTCAATGGATTTCCAAAAAATAATCATAAAAGCCCTTGCATGTGCGTATAAATTCCCTTGACAACACAAAAAAACCGTGATATAATAGCCCTATGTTTTTCGCATTCTCTGCGAAAAAGTAGGGGAAACTTTACTTGAAGGAGAATATTCCATGAAAAACATGAAAATTTCCGCAAAGCTGACTATGGGCTTTGCAATTATGATTGTCCTATCATTATTCGTAGGTATACTCGGCATTGTCGGGATTGCACAGCTTAGTAATTCCATGTCCACAATGTACACAGAGCAAACCGAACCGCTTCCGGCAATGGCAAAAATTGTTGAAATGGTTCAACGTCAGCGTGCATGTATGCGTGAATACATTATTGCTGCTGCAACCGGCGATACAGAATTAGTGGAGGACGCACATAATCGTTTCCTCACTTATCAGGAAACCATGTATAAAAACAAGGACATTTATCGCAAAACCATTGAAAATAATGAGGAAATGCTGAAAACATTTGATGAAGCATGTAAAATATACGACGGTGCATTTATGGAATGCGAAAGAACCATGTATGCCGGTGCTAAAGCAGGTATAGATGCAGCCGAGTTATATGTAACTTTAAGGACGTTCACACCCGATACAAACAAGATGGCAGAGCTTTTTGACACGAGCATGGAGCAAAAGACTCACGCCGCTAAGTTAGCCGATGATGCTTCGGACAAATTATTTTTAACCTTGCTCATCGTCGTTATTCTTGCATTGGCATTTGCAGTTTTACTCGGTGTTATTTTAGCGACATATATTTCAGGACTTATTGCTAAACCTGTAGTTAAAATGGCAGAAGCCGCTCATCAAATTTCCCTCGGAAACACCGATGTGGCTATCACATCTGACAGCAAGGATGAAACCGGCAAGCTCGCCTCTGCCTTTGAGGAAATGATAAAAGGTGTCAAGGAACAAGCAAGGGTTGTTCAAGAAATCGCAAACGGCAATCTTACCGTTAAGGCACAGATTCGCTCCGATAAAGACATGATGGGTAAAGCGTTGGTGCAGACATTAAAACAGCTTAACGAAATGTTTGCAGAAATTAATACCGCCTCAGAACAGGTTAACAGCGGCGGTTCACAGGTTTCGGGGGCGGCACAGGCTCTTTCACAGGGGGCTACCGAACAAGCGAGTGCAATTGAAGAATTGTCTGCTTCTATTCAAGAAATCTCCGAGCAAGTAAGAGACAACTCCGAAAACGCCACTAAAGCCAATGACCTTGTCAATGACACTAATAACGAGGTTCAACGCGGTAATGCTCATATGTCAGATATGCTTGCCGCAATGGGCGAAATCAACAATTCATCTAACGAAATCAGCAAAATTATCAGAGTTATCGATGATATAGCGTTCCAGACTAATATTCTTGCGTTGAATGCGGCAGTCGAAGCGGCAAGAGCAGGAAGTGCAGGTAAAGGCTTTGCGGTTGTTGCGGAGGAAGTGAGAAACCTTGCTTCAAAATCAGCAGATGCGGCGAAACAGACCACCTCCCTTATCGAGGGCAGTATCACCAGCGTGGAGAAGGGTGCAAGCATAGCACAAGAAACCGCCAAATCGCTTGAAGCGGTTGCCGAAAAAACCAAGTTGGTTCAGCGGTTGGTCAATGAAATTGCACTTGCCTCCAACGAACAATCCGAGGGGATTCGCCAGATTAACACAGGTGTTGACCAGATTTCACAGGTTGTTCAAACCAACTCCGCAACAGCTCAAGAAAGTGCGGCGGCGTCTGAGGAACTCTCCGGTCAAGCCAATCTCCTGCAAGAGCAGATTTCCAAGATTAAATTAGACAGTACAATCAAGGGCTGGGAGTATTAATACAAAAATGCACATTATTACAATTAACGGGATTCGTGCCTACTTAGCGAATCCCGTTTTATCTCAAAACATTCATATTTATGAAACACTCAACTCTACTAATGAAGAAGCACGAAAGCTTGAGCAAGGCAGCATTATCATTGCACTGTCACAAACCTCGGGCAGGGGCAGGCACGGTAAAAGCTTTCACTCCCCGTCCGGCGGAATATACATGAGTTTGGTATTGAATAATTGCCAACTGTCAACCGTTAATCGTCAACTGACTACCCCTGCCGCCGCTGTAACTGTTTGCAATGTCATTGAAACAGTTACAGGGAATTCTTGTAAAATTAAATGGGTCAACGATATATTCCTGAACAATAAAAAAATCTGCGGAATTTTAACAGAAGCTGTTTCCGGTGCTGTAATACTCGGAATAGGAATAAACGTAACAGCCAACGAAGAATACGCCGGGATATTCAACTCGGACATTCCCGAAAACACCCATAATAGATTAATCGCAGGCATTATCAATTCAATTACCTCGGATACTTGGCTTGAAAATGTAATTCCCGAATACAAAAAGCGTTGCTTTATACTCGGCAAGCAAGTGAAATACGGTGAAACCACCGCAATCGCCGTCGACATAAACGAATTCGGCAATCTTATTACAGAAAAACCCGACGGAACACGTGATGTGTTATCATCGGGGGAGGTAAGTGTTACACTATGAAATCGGAAAACAAGTCAAAAACCCTAACCATTATGCTGTGTGCATTATTCGCCGGATTAAGCATTGCACTGTCCCCGGTGAAAATCCCGATAGGCCCTATCCCTGTGGGGCTGGTGCATATTTCGATATTCCTTTCGGCAGGCTTGCTCGGGTGGAAAAAAGCGGCAATCAGCCAAACTGTATTTGTACTAATCGGCTTGGCAGGCGTCCCGATATTCGCACCAAGCGGACTACCCGGAGCAACGGGCGGTTTTATAATCAGCTATATCGCTTGTGCATTTGTGACAGGATTGATTATCGAGAAATTCGGGTTATCGTATCCCGTATTATTTATAGCGATGACAGCGGGATGGGCTGCAACTTATTTAATCGGTGTACCATGGTTTATGTATGTGACCAAGTCTGAATTTATACCCGCACTCACAATGAGTATGCTGCCGTTTCTGCCGGGCGATGCCGTTAAAACCGTGATGTGTGCCGTTCTTATTAAGAGGCTTGCTCCGATTGTGAAGAAAGAGATGCTTTAATTTTACTTAGCCGTATTCCGACAATTATACAAAACAAAATATACAATGCACCCGATATATAACACCCTACAGCCGGAAGTATGTAACCCTCATGTCCGTCCAAGCTGAAGAATTTACCGAGAGCGGACAAGTTTAAATACGCAAACACATAAACCGTAAATATAATTACCCCCGCTATGCCAAGCAGAAACAACAACCTGAACGCTTTCTTTTTTATTACATCAGAAACACTCGCAGACACGAACACAACTGCCGTGCCTCCGAGAATCACGGGAAACAACAACGCCACCCAATTAAAAATAACCACATTATCAGAAAACCCTGTTTCCTCCTCGATTGTTACTTTTTCACCACTATAATACTCGCCCTTAATAGTGTTATATCCTGTCAATTCATATCTTCCTCCGGAATTGTCATAAAACAAAAACATCGGTGTAATAAACATGAATAAAACTAATTCAATTGGGATAATCAACAAAAATATGTCAGCCGTTGATGTGCCGAAAGCGTTTTCTTTCATCATTGTCCTCGTTCCTGCGTATGTATACTTGCATAACCCCGTCAAGTATTACTTTCATTGTAACACTTATCAAAAGTTATGTCAATTGTTTTATTACCGCATAATCCGAGCAATTCCGATAATCATAAGAATTTGCATTTTCATATAAAACATGATATAATTGTATATTATCTTAAAATACCAAGTTGAAAGTGAAGTGAAAAAGTGACACGAAAAATGAGTACAGCCCTGCTGTCTGTATCAAATATATTGCTGTTCGCCGCCATTCTGGGTATTTTCTGGGCGGGGCAAAACATCTTTTATAAAGAAACCGTTCTGTATTACTGGGGTAACTACATTATCGTAATGCTGTACATCGGAATTCTATATTTCGCCTGCAAGATATACAACAGCTTAAATTTCGGTCATGTCGATTCTCCCGAACTTGTAGTATCGTGGATTTTATGCATTATAACCGTAAATGCGTTTGAATATTTCCAACTATGCTTACAAGCTCTCAGACTTCTTCCGGTTACAGGTTTTTTATTAATAATCGCAGCACAAATTGTGTTTATTATTCCTGCGGTATTCTTGGTGAACAAGCTGTATTACACTGTAAAACCGGCACACAAAGCGATAATTATATATTCAAACAAAGAAAAAGCTGACGATTATTGTCTGCGTCTTCAAAACCACAAAAAAAAGTTTATTGTCATTAATTCTCTGTCACAAGACGAACCGCAGGAAATTCTGCTTCGTAATATAGATGAAGCGGAATCAGTGTTTTTTTTAAACATTGAAGAAAAAAACAAGGAATACTTGTTCGATTATTGTTTCGCTCGCAGTAAACACATGTACATTCTCCCGACATTTTCCGGTGTGTTGCTGCACACCTCACAGGTCTCGTGGATTTCACGGACACCGATGTTTCTTCCCGGCAATTCGCAAATGAGTATAGAAGCCCGTTTCATAAAAAGATGCATGGATGTCGTTGTTTCACTGCTCGCCATAATTCTGCTCAGCGGGTTAATGGCGATAACTTGGCTTGCCATTCGCTTATCCGACCGAGGTCCGGCTATATATAAACAAACGAGAGTTACAAAAAACGCCGAGGAATTTACACTGTATAAATTCCGGAGCATGCGTGTTGATGCAGAGAAAGACGGTGTGGCACGCCTAATGTCAAAAAACGATGACAGGGTGACACCGATAGGAAGGTTTATTCGCCGGGTCAGAATTGACGAGCTGCCGCAGCTTTTTAATATATTAAACGGCGATATGTCCTTAGTCGGACCGCGTCCGGAACGCCCCGAGATTATCGAACAATATAAATTGAAATATCCGAATTTCTCATTTCGGCTGAAGGTAAAGGCGGGTTTAACAGGGCTTGCTCAAGTTTTCGGTGATTACAGTATATCACCGGACGAAAAACTATTATTAGACATTATGTATATTGAGCAGTTTTCAATTTGGCAGGATATTAAGTTGATTATGCAAACAGTTAAGGTTCTTTTTCTCCCTTCAAGCACACAAGGCGTGACAGAGAAAAAACAAGAAAACGAAGATGATAACAAAACTGTCACAACAATAACAGATAAGGAGACTCAAACACATGCCAAGTAAAAAGAAGTTAGAGGCGGAACGGCTCCGTAAAGAAGCGGAATCGCTTAAATATATTGAAATCGGGAAAAGCTGGATTGCCGAAATACTGTTTATATTGATGATGTGTGTTCAACCGATGTATTTCAACCACGCACGATATTATTACTTAACCGGACATAAATACTGGTTTTTTCTTATTTGTGTGAGTTCTATTCTGTGTATGGTAATGGGCGTTTACATGATTAAATTGATTCTCGGACACAGATTTCTCCCGAAAAAACTGCCGACGGTTGCAGAATGGGCAGCGTTAGGATATGCATTAATAACGTTTATCTCGGCATTGGCTTCGCCTTTTGCGGGGGAGGCTGATGCAGATGTATGGGGCGGGTTTTATGAACGCCATGACGGAGCTTTAACGCAGTTTCTTTATGTTGCGATTTTTTTAATCATCGCTAACTGGTACAAGCCTCGTATGCGTGATTTCGGTATTTTCTCCATAGCCGCCTCAGCTATTTCTATAATGGGGCTTCTTCAGTTTTACGGTGTTAATGTTTTTAATATGTATTTCGGTGAACTCGAAGAAATATTCAGACATGGGCACTATGTTCTTCAATTCCGTTCAACTCTCGGCAATATAATGGCTTTATCCACTTTTGTTTGTATTACAGTTTTGCTGTGTGGTTTTTTGTTTGTGCGGTCAAAATCGAAATGGAGTCCGGTTTTAATCGCAGGCAGTGCATTAAGCTTTTGGATGTTAATTTCAGCGGGTGCAGAATCGGGTATGGTGGGAGCTTTAGGAGCGGTGGTCTTGGCTATACCGTTTATTGTAGAAAGCCGTGAATACATAGGCAGATTTTTAATACTCGTCTCATCTTGGGCGGCGGCATTCACACTTCAACGTCTTTTTTATAACTGTATTATTCTGAAAGCGGATTCTGCCGGAAGAATAGTATTTTACGCTGTAGTCACTATCACGCTGTTAGCCGTCGGATTATTATTAACGGTATTTTGGAAGAAAAAAGCGGCGTCTAAAGAACAGGATTCCGACGTTTCGGTAAAAACACCCATAAAATGGAAACACGGGGCTATATTATTGGCAAGTGTCATTATATTGGGCATAGCAAGTGTCGAGGTTATAGGCAGACAAGCAGACGAAAACTCAACCGGATTCGGTGAACTGTTTTATCAAGCCCGTGAAATTCTGCACGGAAATCTTGAAGACGAATTCGGCACAATGAGGGTATATATATGGCGACACGCACTATCCGTAGTTCCCGATTATCTGCTTATAGGGAGCGGGCCGGACACTTTCTATTTCGCTTTCCCTGAGGAGGCACAGAGGTTCTATGGTGAAACCTATGACAAAGCCCATAACGAGTATTTGCAAATACTGATTTGCCAAGGTATCTTCGGACTTTTGTTCTATTTAACCTTTTTAGGAACATTATTTATCAAATCCATTAAGAAATCTTTCACAAATCCGATACTCATGGCTTCTCTTGCGGCATTTACCGGATACGGTATACAGGCGTTGTTTAACATCAGCACACCGATTGCAAGTCAAATGATGTGGGTTATTTCAGGTGTTATGGCTATCTCGCTAAAACAAGACCAAAGTTGAAAAAAGGAGGCTTGACAGCCTCCTTATCTAATCTCCATAACATAATCGTCCATGAAATAACCGCCGCCTATATTCACATTAACCTCATCAATAATTTCAAAGCCCTCTTTTTTATAAACTGCGATTGCACCACTGTTATGTTTATTAACCGTCAAGCGGATTATATTATAATCAAACTCCCGCACTTTTTCCAAAAAACTGTGTGCAATCCCTTTCCCTCGCTCACTTTTGCGAACATAAATCTTACTTAAAAACAAATGCCCGTCCCGAGGTTGAACCGCACAATACCCTGTCATTGTCTTAGTTTTCGGGCAATTCGCAGAAAAATAGACATAATTGTTCTCTTTTATATCAATATATATTTGCTGAGCTGTTTGAAACCTCTCAAGCATATACTCCACCTGCCCTGCACCGATAATCGCCGTGTAGTGTTCACGCCATATTTCACCGGCAAGGGTGGAAATCTCTGCGGATTTTTGTTTTAAATCACTTGATAATTTATCGTGTTTTTCTATGTTCATAATAATTTTATCCCGAACGCCTTAACCTTTACTTTTGCGTTATATTTAAGCTGATAGGTCGTTTCTCCGTTTTGTATGGCGGTATAAATGTCGTTTAATTCCCGTGTTGCATCTTCATGAGTGGCATACCAGCCGAGTGTTACAAGATTATCTCCCCAAAAGCTGGTTGTATCTGTTCCCGCAAGGCAGCATTTGGGTTCGTCCTTTATTTTTTTGCTAAGTAAGTTATCCTGTACCGAGAACTTATAATACGCCGCCATTGTTTTCCCGTCAAATGACTGAACAAAAATTTTCCTGTTTGAAGAAAAAACGGTATTACTTTGGGGGACGTCTGCGATTTCAGGCTCGGGTTGCTTATTAAGTAATAATGCGTCCAACGAAACGTCTAACTTTTGTGCAATTGATACCAATTTCTCGGTTTCGGGGTAGCCGTCACCCTGCTCCCATTTTGAAACTGCCTGCCTTGATACACTAAGCAGCTCCGCCAATTGTTCTTGTGAAAGGTTGCGTTCCTTTCTTATGTTTCTTAGATTTTCTGAAAAGTTCATTTTGCTTTCCTCCTGTTTTTTCTCCATTATACAGAAAACCTTGGTTGCGTTCTACCAACCAAGGTTTGCATTTTCGCAACTTATGGTTGCATTTGCATTAATGAGCTTCCCAGCTGTTGAGATATTTCTCCTGCTCCTCGGTAAGCGTATCGATTTTAACACTCCAGAAGCCTAACTGCCTCCTTGCGACCTCCATATCGACTTCACGAGGGACGTGTATGATATTCTCGGTTAACTTCCCTTTATTTTTTACCAAATGCAACGCACTCAACGCTTGAATGGCGAACGACATATCCATGATTTCGGCAGGATGACCGTCTCCCGCCGCCAAGTTCACTAAACGACCCTCTGCAATTACATAGACCCACACGCCGTTTTTCAGTTTATACCCTTGTATATTATTCCGTGCCAATTTTTCTTCAACTGCGATTTTCTTTAATCCAGCGACATCTACCTCACAGTCGAAATGCCCTGCATTACAGCAGATTGCACCATTTTTCATAACAAGGTAATCAGCCTCGGTTATAACGTCCTTGCACCCTGTTACGGTCACAAAGAAATCGCCGAGTTTTGCGGCTTCGTTCATCGGCATGACCTTGAACCCGTCCATAACCGCTTCCATTGCTTTAATGGGGTCAATTTCGGTGATAATTACAGAAGCCCCCAACCCCTTAGCCCGCATTGCAACGCCCTTGCCGCACCACCCATAACCGGCGACTACTACGTTTTTTCCGGCGACTATCAAGTTAGTGGTACGGTTAATCCCGTCCCACACCGACTGACCTGTTCCGTAACGATTGTCGAATAAATGCTTGCAGTCGGCATCATTAACTAACACCATGGGGAATTTGAGCTTCCCCGCTTTATTCATGGAAATAAGGCGGATAATTCCCGTTGTAGTTTCCTCACAGCCGCCTATAACATTGTCCAACAAATGAGGATACTCGGTATGAATGAGGTTCACCAAGTCGCCGCCATCGTCTATTATAATATTGGGAGCGGCTTCGATAACCCTTGAAATATGCCGCTTGTATTCCTCCTCAGTGACGTTATACCATGCGAAGACGTTCAGGTTTTCATACGCTAACGCCGCTGCCACATCGTCCTGCGTGGAAAGCGGGTTGCTCCCTGTTATGTACATCTCGGCACCGCCCGCCGCAAATACTTTACATAAATATGCAGTCTTAGCCTCCAAGTGGACCGATAACGCTACTTTTAAGCCTGTAAACGGCTTTGTTCTCTCGAATTCTGCTTTTATCCCCCGAAGAAGCGGCATGTTGCTCTCCACCCAGTCGATTTTGCGTTTACCGCTCTCCCACAGGTTTATGTCACGAATTTCGTTCATTGAAACAGCCCTCCAAATTGTTGATGATTTCATTATAACATAAAAAAAAGGATATTGCAACTATGACAATATCCTCATTAACTGGTCAACCCGTGTAACCCCTACAATGGTATCAGCGACCTTCCCCTCACGGAACAGCAGAAGTGTCGGAAAATTCCTGACCCTGTACTTATAAACCAAGTTCGGTTCATCGTTTACATTGATTTTCCCGAGTTTGAGTTTCCCGCCGAACCGCTCACTCACACTGTCTAACGGGTGCTCACCGGTTAACCAAAAGCTCACTAATACGGGTAAGCGGGATTTTTTCACCTCGGTGTCGAAATTCTCCTCTGTGATAACAACTGACTGCATAATACCCTCCCCAAATGTAAATATAAGGGTATTATTACCAATAAAGCACAGATTTATTCAACCTTTGCCGTTTCGTATTTCCAATCGAGGATTCCGCCGAAGTCATAAACATTTGTATATCCCATATCGGCGATTAATTGTGCGGCACGGGCACTTCTCCCTCCGGAGCGGCAGTATACAAGAATAATCTCATTTTTGTCAAGTAACTCGGTTTCAACACGTTCAGAAAGCTCATCAACGGGAATGAGTATTGCGTCGATTAAATGACTCTGTTCATATTCAAAAAGCTCACGAACATCGAGAATAACCACACTGCCATTGCTGTCGATTAACTCCTTAGCTTCATCGGCAGTGATTTTTTTATACTCTGCGAGGACTTTTTCTGTTTCCTCGGTTTCCTCAACAGGCATTTTTTTATCGGGGTCACAGGCGGTCAGAAAAACAACCGCTATTAATAAAACGCATAATAACCGTTTCATATAACACCTCTTATTCTATTTAATACTAATCCCAACAAAGAGAATATCAAAAACATCGCTAAATTCGTAACCACCACAACCGCTCCCGCCGAGGTATCAAAAACCACCGACAGAATTATTCCGGTGAAAAAGCAGAAAACCGATAACACTCCCGAGCAGACTACAACACTCTTGAAACTCTTGAAAATCCGCATAGCGGTCAATGCAGGGAAAATAATCAGACTTGAAATGAGCATTGCTCCCATTATCCTCATACCGATTACTATTATTATTGCGGTCAGTGCCGCTAAAAGGGTGTTGTACATTTTCGCTTTAACGCCGGTTGCCCGTGCGAACGGTTCATCAAATGTAACAGTGAAAATTCGGCTGTAAAAGAAAATATATAAAACCAAAACTATTATCGAGATTATGACACTTATATAAAAATCCGAGTTTTTAATTGCCGCAATTGTCCCAAACATATAATTATAAACATCGGCGTTCATACCTTTTGTTTCAGCGATAATGATTACACCGATTGCTAATGAGCTGCTCGACACAAGTGCGATTGCCGCATCTCCTTTTATTCTGCTGTTTTCAGTAATTCTCAGCAACGCAAATGCCGCAACTATTACTAACGGGACAGATACATATAACGGCGAGGATATACCCAGTGCGAAAGCGATTCCGAGCGTCCCGAAGCTCACGTGCGAGAGTCCGTCACCAATCATGGAATACCGCTTAAGGACAAGGCTTACCCCCAATAATGCGGCACACAACGATACAAGAACCCCGACTATTATCGCCTTCCTCACAAAAGAATGCTGGAAGAGGTCAATTATTATTTCAAATATCGGGACAATCATCAACTCAGTCCCCGCCTTAAGTTTTCGGCGTTCTGCTTCATCAATGACAGATATGTCGCCCCGCTCCTAAACTCAATATCGGTGACGTTTTGGCAAGAGTGTAACAGAAGTGTTCCGCAGCCGGTTTCCTCCGCAATTACCTCAGCGACGTTCCCCGAGCTTAACTCAACGTAATACACATAAGGTATTCTATCATTTTTTACAATCTCTGTCAACCTTATTATTGTAGCGATTGACGCATCACTCTGGTCACTGCACGCACCGAACGCCGCCTCATATTCAAACGCAAACTCATTTAAAAAATACAAAAACGGGTTGCGGTCAGCAATAATTATCTTGTTACGCCCGGCGGTGACAATTATATCGTGTATTTCTGCTATAATTAATTCAATATTATTAATATACTCGGCGGCGTTTCTTTCGTATAATTCCGTATCATCAATAGAATCCACCATCGCTAATGCTTTTGCAATCACCTCAACCATTATAATTGCGTTAGCGGGGGAGGTCCAGATATGCCCGTCGTAAATATGTGCATTGCTTTCGCTGTGGTCGTGACCGCAGCTATCACTTTCAGTAATACCCGCCTCTTTCAAAATATCAACATATTCTATAAGACGAATAACGGTTTTCCCCTCTAAATCTCCCGCTGTTAGAAGTCTTTCAGCCCACTCCTCCATCTCACCGCCTATACATATGAAAACATCACTCTCATTAATTCTGCGAATATCGGAAATCGATGGGTCATACGAATGAACCGACGCTCCCGGTTTAATCAACATGGATAAGTCAATAGAATCAACATCACCGATTACAGCACGAGTAAAATCATAAACCGGAAAAATCGTAGTAACTATTTTCAATTTCTTAACATCGGTGTCGTTGCCGCTCGGTTTTATATCACAGGCAGTCAGTGAAACGAAAAGTATACTTGTCAAAAGCAATGCCGACAATTTTTTCATGTGATACGCTCCTTATAATAATGCTGAAATATTCTCAATGGTACATAATTATTTAGAGCTTGTCAAGAGTAATATGGAGAAATTTACATAAAATATTGTGTAATCGCTTGACAAAGTCGTTAAAAAAAGAGATAATGACAATAACTGATTTTTTATGACAAGGAAGACCAAATGATATTTGCTGACCTGCTGTTTCTTTTTGCGTTTCTGCCGCTTAACCTGTTGCTTTATTTCATATTCAAAAACACTATGTACAGGAATGTTGTTCTTGTAGGTTTTTCACTGTTGTTTTATGCTTGGGGAGAACCTGTGATGATTCTCCTTTTGTTGGCAACGACAGAGATAAATCGTATATTCGCATTATTCATAGAAAAACAACTTAATATACGAAACGCAGAAAATGACCGCCTCAAATCCGCTAAAGCCGGATTCCGTGCAAAAATGTACACTGCGGCGGCGATTGCGATTACCTTAACGTCGTTAGCCGTGTTTAAGTATTCGGGGTTGTTCGCTTTGCCGTTCCGCCCGTCACTTCCGATAGGAATCAGCTTTTATTCGTTCCAGATTATTTCATATTTGGTCGATTTGTATAAAGGGAAAATTCCCGCACAGAAAAGCCGCATGAAATTCTTGATGTATGTTTCATTATACCCGCAGTTAATTGCGGGTCCGATTGTTCGTTATGAGCATATTCAGCACGATATAGACAACCGCAAGATTAAACCGGAGAACGTCAGTGAGGGGATTACACGCTTTGTTATCGGGTTGGCGAAAAAAGTGTTAATCGCCAATCAAATCGGGGCGGCAGGTGACACCATCTTAGGGGGGAATGTTTCCGCACTTCCCGTAATGGGGGCGTGGCTGGGGATACTGTTCTTCGCCTTACAGATTTATTATGATTTTTCCGGATATTCCGATATGGCAATCGGACTCGGACGAATATTCGGGTTTAAGTTTCCGGAAAACTTCAATTATCCGTATATATCGCAGTCAATCAGCGAGTTCTGGCGGAGGTGGCACATGACACTCGGCGGCTTCTTCCGAGATTATGTGTATATTCCCTTGGGCGGAAACCGCAAAAGAGTATGGTTTAACTTAGCGGTGGTGTGGTTTTTGACAGGGTTGTGGCACGGTGCAAGCTGGAACTTCGCACTCTGGGGAATGTATTTCGGGGTGCTGATAATGTTAGAGAAAGCATTCTTATTGAAAATTGCCGAGAAAGTACCCGCAGCAGTAAAAATCCCTGTGACGTTTATTTTAGTAACATTCGGGTGGTCGCTGTTTTATTTCACGGATTTTGAGGTTATGCGGACGTTTATCGCAAGTCTTATCGGATTAAACGGGAACGGGTTCTACGATATTGTTTCACTGAATTTACTGTATGACAGGCTGTTTATTGTAATATTCGCTGTTATATTCTGTGCCCCTGTTTATCGGTATATCGAAAAAGGGATTAAAAAAATTAAGCTGGGCTGGGCTATTCCTTTTGCTAATGCGGCATTAATAATACTATGTGCGATTATGTTAGTGGGGGAAACCAACAACCCATTCCTGTATTATAGATTCTAACCGAGAACCTCGGCTCGTATGCCGGCTTCGCCGGAAAATAGTTTTTTGGAGGTATTATGAAAAAAACAAATGCTTTGAATATTGCGTTGTTCATTCTTGTTTTAGCGGTTGTCAGTCCGTTATTGCTGTTTGCACCACGCCCCGAAACCTCCGAAACCGAGCGGAGGGAGCTTGAACCGTTCCCGGAATTCTCGTTTGCCGCTTTGTTTTCGGGAGATTTTACACGGGATTTAAGCACATATTTCTCCGACACTGTTCCTATGCGGGATAACATAACCGATACCTCGGCTTATTTAAAAGACAAGGCGGGAATCAGCTTTGACGGGGTGACACTCCATAACGTAGTAATCGCCGACAATCCGGACAATCCCGAAAACCCCGTTCTCCCGAATAATCCGTATATTCAAGATAATCCTGTCACCCCCAATAATCCCACCAGCACCACTAATTCCGTCAATCTCGATAATCCTGATAACATTGATATTTCCGATATACCGACGGACGACCCCGCATGGGATGGTGTAATCGGTGAAAACACCAACGACGTTCCCGACGGTGTGGCAGATATAGGTAACAATGGTATTCTTGTTTATCAAAACAGAGGGCTTATGCTGTTCGGCGGGAGCTATGCAATGGGTGAGCGGTATGCAAGGGCGATGAACGCTTATGCCGACAGATTAGACATGAACGTGTACAGCATGGTCATTCCTACACCGATAGAGTTCTACTGTCCGAGGAATTACCGCCATTTAAGCAGTGACCAGCGTGCGAATACCAATAATATCAATTCATTCCTGCATAACGTAACACCTGTTAATATATATTCGGCACTTTCCGCCCGTGTTAATGAGGACATTTACCTCAGAACCGACC
Source organism: Oscillospiraceae bacterium (assembly GCA_009784825.1). Classification (GTDB taxonomy): domain Bacteria; phylum Bacillota; class Clostridia; order Oscillospirales; family Ruminococcaceae; genus Ruminiclostridium_E. The sequence continues at coordinate 34,309 of WQXO01000012.1, read as the reverse complement.
ACCACTGGGCGGCACTCGGAGCGTATTATGCGGCGGAGGAATTCGCTAAAACTGCGGGTGTGCCGTTTATACCCTTGTCAGAGTATGAAACCGTGGTTATTCCGGGGTATGTGGGCACGATGTACGGATATTCCGGCGATATAAGCTTGAAGAACAATCCCGAGGATTTCATATATTACAAGCCGCCCAACAGCTATACCACGACCTATTATAATTACGACAACCCTACGGTTGCGATTAATTCATCGCTGTTCATCGGTCAGAGTGTGGGCATGTCTTATTGCATATTCATGGGCGGGGATAATAAAATCACCCATATAAAAACCGACGTCAACAACGGACGGCGGCTCGCAATATTCAAGGACAGCTTCGGTAACGCACTTGTGCCGTTTTTCACCGGTTCATTTGAGGAGATAATTGTTATTGATATTCGGTATTTCCCGTATAAGGCGGTGGATTATTTAACCGAACACGGTGTTACGGATATTCTGTTCGCTAATAATATATTTGCGGCGAATACAGGGAGTATGATTGGTTATATTGAGGGGATTATGGAATAGGATTTTACGGGGGGAAAACATGGGCAAATTAGTTGTGCAGGGGCAAGAAATAACCGTTTTGACTATTAATGACAACGATTATATATCGCTGACCGACATGATAAAAGCCAAAGACGGTGATTTTTTCATATCTGATTGGCTTAGAAACAGGAACACTATTGAATTTTTGGGGATTTGGGAAAGTATCTACAACCCCGATTTTAATTATGGCGAATTCGCCATAATTAAAAGTCAAGCAGGTCTGAATAGTTATAAAGTAAGCGTTAAAGAATGGGTGCAGGCAACAAACGCAATCGGAATTAAAGCAACCGCCGGACGTTACGGCGGCACTTATGCTCACAAGGACATCGCTTTTGAGTTTGGTATGTGGATTAACGCCGAATAATCCGAGAATTTCAACGCATGAAAGACGAAGAAATGCGACAGCTTGGCTGGGATATTAAACGCAATCTTGCTAAAATAAACTATCGTATACATACGGACGCAATCAAGGAAAACCTTATACCGCCGAAGCTGAACGCAGGGCAAATAAACCACATCTACGCAACCGAAGCGGATGTTTTGAATATGGCTTTATTCGGCATGACCGCAAAGCAGTGGCGTGACAGCAGTCCCGGAAAGAAAGGCAACATTCGGGATTATGCAAACATTTCACAGCTTGTCTGTTTATCAAACATGGAAAGCCTTAATGCCGAGTTAATTAATGACGGTATACCGCAATCCGAACGGCTTAAAAAGCTAAATAAAATCGCTATTTCACAAATGCGTGTTTTGTCGCAGGATAACAGCGTGAAAAAACTCACGAATAAAGGTGAATAACTCCTCGTGCAGCGAATAAAGTAAAATCCGCCGAGTGCAAACTCGGCGGTTTTTATTCTGTTATTTACGCTCTTTTTAATACGATATAAAACAATTCGGCAATGCCGCCTGTAATTCATCTATCCGCCCTTGAGTCACCGGGTTACCCCACAAACGCAACCACATTAAATTCGTCAACCCGCTTAATGTGGAAATATCGGTGATTTGGTTACCCCACAAACTCAAATGCGTAACATTTTGTGGGATTGTACCGTCTGCCACATATTGAGCGAGCATTTCATCGGTTATGCCTTGACCGGATAAATCTATCTCAACCCATTCAACCGGTGTGGGTTCGGTAGTCTTTGTTGTTTCTGTTGTCGTTGAATCAACACTCATTGCTTCGATAGTTGTTGAGCTTTCGGTTTCATTCCAGCTTTCCGGAATTGACGAATGACAGGCGGTTATAATAAATGTTACTGCTGTGAGTAGTAATGGAAATGTTTTTTTCATAATAATAACTCCTTTTATCAGAAATAGCGACTATACAGCTTATTTTATAACATTCCAATTAAAATGTCAATAAATTCACCACAACCCATTAAACAACCCCAAATAATCCCGTTCGTCTTGTTCAAACGAAACAAACTCAAAGTCGGGCGGGATTTTCGGTGATATAGTATCAATCTCGATAACCTCGTCGGCGAAATGCTCAAATTCCAATTTCAGCATCATATCGTCGATTTCCCCGATAATCTTTAAATCAGAAGCCGTCGGAGTTGTCCCAAACTTCCCCCATATAACATTTTGAAGGTGTTCTTCGATTTTTACATAATCGGGCAACCCCATTTTCACAGGTCGGGTGAGGTCGGAAATATAGGCTTCCGAAGCGTCATGAAGCAGAAGCATTAAACAAGCTTGCGGCGACAACCCGCAGGCTTGTCCCTCTTTACAGCAGTTTATACAGTGACGGGCAATTGAAAAAAAACCCGTAAAATGCCCATTTGCACGGCACATAAGCGACAAGGCGTGTGCAATATCCTCAATGTCGATGTTGTCGGGCGAGGGGTTCAAGGGAGAAAAACGGTGCTTTTTATAGGTGGTAATATAGTTTTCAGGTTGTTTCATGCAACTATTTTATCATATATTCCTTGACAAATCAAGATAAATATTATATCATGTTAAAAACAAACAGAAACGGAGTTCCATTTTGATGATAATCGTAATTAAAAACAATACAGATAAAGCACAGGTTGATAATCTTATCGACTGGGTGAAAAGTCAGGGCTTAAGCGTTAATGTAAGTGTCGGGCAGGAGCAGACTGTCCTCGGGTTAATCGGGGACGTGTCAAGCATTGATATTGACCTTGTTCGGGGGTTGAGCGTTGTTGAAAATGTTATGCGGATTTCCGAGCCTTATAAAAATGCAAATCGAAAGTTCCACCCGGACGACACGATTGTTGAGGTAGAGAACGCTACGGTCGGCGGGAAGGACTTTGCGATTATTGCGGGACCGTGTTCCGTGGAATCGAAAGAGCAGATTTGTGAAATAGCAATCGCAGTTAAGCAAGCAGGGGCAACCATGTTACGGGGCGGGGCGTTTAAACCGAGAACCTCACCCTATGACTTCCAAGGACTTCGGGGAGACGGGATAGAACTGCTTCTCGAAGCGAAGAAGCTGACAGGACTACCTATAGTCACCGAAATCATGGACTTGTCCCAGCTTGAACTGTTCAACGATGTTGACGTGGTTCAAGTCGGAGCGAGGAATATGCAGAATATGGAGCTGCTTAAAGCATTAGGCAGGACGAAAAAACCGGTTCTTTTGAAAAGAGGTTTATCAAGTACGCTGAAAGAACTGCTTATGAGTGCAGAATACATTATGGCGGGAGGAAACGGGAATGTTATCTTGTGCGAAAGAGGTATCAGAACGTTTGAGACTGCAACACGGAATACCCTTGATATAAGTGCAGTGCCCGCTTTGAAAGAGTTCACTCACCTCCCTGTAATTGTTGACCCGTCTCACGCTTCGGGGATTGCGAGATATGTCGCCCCCTTAACCTACACAGCGGCGGCGGCGGGAGCACACGGCGTTATGATAGAGGTGCATAATAATCCGTCTGCAGCGTTATGTGACGGGGCACAATCGCTCACTCCGGACGAATTTGCCGAGGTTGTGACGAAAACCAACGCTGTTCTGGAGGCATTGAAGTAAATGAATATAGGGATAGTCGGTCTTGGATTAATCGGCGGGTCATTAGCTAAGGTCATAAAGGAAACAACCTCACATAAGGTATACGCTTACGATATTAATGAAAGCTCGTTCTTAGAGGCGAAACTGCTTAATGCTGTTGACAAGAAGCTGTCACAAGATAACATAAACGAGTGCGACTTTGTGATTGTTGCGGTTTATCCGTCAGCGGCGATTGATTATATTAAAAAACATGCCAAACTGTTCAAAAAAGGAGCAATTGTTATAGATTGCTGTGGTGTTAAGCGTGGCATATGCTCCGACATTAAACCGATTGCCGACAAGAACGGATTTGTGTTCATCGGCGGACACCCCATGGCAGGAACACAATTCTGGGGATTTAGATATTCAAGAAGCTCATTATTCAAGAACGCCTCAATGATTTTAACCCCACCCGATAACGCAAATATAACCGATTTAGACAAAACAAAAAAGCTGTTCACCGCATTAGGGTTCGGCGAAGTGGTGTTCACCTCACCGGAGGAGCATGACCGCATTATCGCCTACACCTCTCAATTGCCGCACGCTATCTCAAGTGCGTATATAAAAAGCCCTGCGGCGGCAGAGCATAAGGGGTTTTCAGCGGGGAGTTATAAGGACATTTCCCGTGTAGCCAAGTTAAATGAAGATATGTGGTGCGAGCTTTTCCTTGATAACGCCGACAAATTAGCCGATGAAATCGATTCATTAATCGAGAATTTGATTGAATACCGTGATGCGGTTAAAGCTAATGATGCCGTTCGGTTGAAACAACTGCTTAAGGACGGCAGAGAACGTAAAGAGAAAATCGAAAGAGGGCGAGGGTAAAAAACCTCGTTGTTTTTCAAATAATGTATTGACAACGCCTGCATCATGCAGTATAATATATATACAATGCAGTGAAAGGAGCGATTATTAATGACTAACACCACAAACGTAAGCATTAGAATGGACGCCGATTTAAAACGACAAGCAGAGGATTTATTCTCGGATTTAGGGCTGAACATGACTGTGGCTATGACAATGTTTCTTCGTCAAGCTGTTCGTAATCAAGGAATTCCTTTTGAAATTTCACGCACACCCAACAGAGAAACTCTTGCGGCAATGTTAGAGGCTGAGAGAATTGCTGTTGACCCTAATGTGAAAGGTTATGATAATCTTGATTTATTATTCAAGGATTTGAAATCATGAATGACGTAAAATATACAGTTAAACCTACATCACGCTTCAAAAAAGACTATAAATCAATGGAAAAGCGAAACTTGGATATGTCGCTGATTGACGATGTTATTGTTAAGCTGGCAAAAGGTATTGAGCTACCCGAGCATAACCGTGACCATGCGTTAGTCGGTAATTATTCGGGACATCGCGGTTGCCATATTGAACCCGATTGGATTCTTATTTATCGTGTTGAAAAGAAAGTCCTTGTGCTTTCCTTGACTCGAACAGGCAGTCACAGCGATTTGTATTAACAGAAAAACCGAGGTACATTTATGGCAATGCCGATTATTCACTTTTGTGTGGCGAAAAAGATTCTAACCGCTTTTGACGTTAACGATAAGGCGAACTTTTACTTAGGCACAATTTCGCCTGATTCCATGCACCTTTTGCCGTATATTGAAACCGACAAACACGAAGAACACCTGAAAGCCCACTTCACAAACCGGGATTTCACGATTTGGGAAAACACGGCAAAAGACTTTATAATCGAGCATAAAGAAGATGAATACAGCGATTTTTACTTAGGCTACGGTGTGCATATTCTAACAGACATATATTTTAAAGAAATGGTATACTCGGCATTTGAACAAGCATATTCGGAAGAAGGCATGACGTGGGATACCCGCAGAGAGGTTTACAACAGCGATGCAGCACTTTTTGAGTTTGATTTTTTTGAAAAGTTCGATATAAAATCCGATGTTTGGGGGTATTTGGAAAAAAGCACAGCGTTTGACTTCGGTTCGCTGACTGAATATGAAATAAAAACATGGCGGGATAACACACTGCGTTATTTTGAAACCAATACAAAACCAACCGGGCAAATAAACTATTTCACCAATGGTATATTAACCGATTTTATTAACAGATGTTCAGAAAAAATATTAAATGTTTTAAATGAAATATAAAAAAGGCAGAGATTGCATTATTGCAAATCTCTGCCTTTTATTTTATTTTGTATAAGACAGTGTGCTTTTGAATTTAAGCTTCAGTTTATCTGCGATTAATGCAATAAACTCAGAATTAGTCGGTTTACCTTTTGCCGTGTGAATGGTGTAACCAAAATAGCTGTTAAGCGTTTCGACATCACCCCTGTCCCACGCAATTTCAATTGCATGACGGATTGCACGCTCCACCCTTGAAGAAGTGGTGGAATACTGCTTAGCAACAGTAGGATACAGCAATTTAGTAACGCAGTTAATCATTTCGGCATCCTCAACCGAGAGAAGAATGGCAGTCCTTAAGTAATGATAACCTTTTATATGTGCGGGAATTCCGATTTGGTGAATAATATCGGTGACAACGTATTCAATATTATCGGGAACTGATTCGTGTATGTTATAGGACACGTTTTTGAGGTTAATCCGCTCGGGAGTGTTGTCAAGCAGTTTTTCTATTCTGTCGGCTAAAACAGTTGACATAAACGGCTTAACCATGTAATACTTCGCTCCCGCCTCCATAACCTCATTTTCAGTTTGAGGCGAATCATAATTCGATATTACGATAACCAAAGGAGTATAGCCGGACATGTCGTTTATTTCGGCAATAAGCGATACTGCATCCAACTCGGGCATTTTCGCTTCCATAATTATTACATCGAACTTCTCCTTGTCGGCTTTGATTGTATCGAGAATAACACGCCCGTTTTTCTGTCTTGTTATTACATACATACCTTTAGACATTAAGGTCCTCGCCCATGTAACCCCCGATTCTACACTGTCATCTCCTATTAAGACGCGTACTTGCTTTGTCATTTTTTGACCTCCTGTATATTATTTTTTCGAAAATTTTCTAAACCTATAATAGCACAGAATTTTCCAATTAGTCAATAGTAATTTTCAAAAATGACAAAGATATTTTAAGTGTTTTACATTAAGCGGTTTTATTCGACGGCAAAGCCATAATTCATAGTTTATGCGACGGATTATTTCAACTGTTTATCAAAATGTAGTAATGCGGTTTTCATTTAAACTATCGGTAGGTATGATTTTGTCGAATTATGTCGAATCTTTTTTTCCATTCTCCACCGTCATAACAACCTCTGCATATATTGCGGCGATTACCGCATACAGGGACGGAGGGACAGATTCACCCGAATTAAGCATAACAAGAAGTGCCGCTGTGGAGTCGTCACGGTATATCGGTACGCCGTTTTCGTCGGCGATGTTGACGATTTTCTGTGCAAGGTGTCCTAACCCCGAGGCAACCACAACAGGTGCATAGTTTAAGTCGGGATTGTATTTTAAGGCAACCGCCGCCTTTTGTCCGAAGTTGGCTTTTTTTGAATCTGACATAATTTCCTCCTACACCACTACATCTAATCCTTCTCGTTTTTCTAAAATCCGGGGGAATATTTGAGTTAAATCGTGCGGCTCTCTTAATACGCCTGTGCGGAATTCCTTAACGTGATAGCCGGTGTCTGCGATTATCCGATTAATTTTCTCTTTTATTGCCTTCATCTCACCCTCAAACCCCTCCGGATACAAAACGGCAAGGTTAATCTCTGCCCCCGAAGCGTATAAGTCGGTTTCAAACCTGCCGACGGTTTCCACCTCAAAAGTTAAGAACAGGTGGATATTTTTCTTGCCGTCTGCACCTGCTGCGGCGTTTTTCTCATCATTATCCACCCACAGCTCCCCGAATGCACGGGTACCGCCGAATTGCAACGGTATAATATAGTGTGCTAACGGTGTAAATACCCCCGGTGCATTAATCAAACTTTGCAAGAGGTTTGAGGCGTTGAAGCTATTTAAGGTTTTTAAGGCGGCGTGATTGATATTCTTTTCTATAAAAGCCGTGAGTTCTTCTAAAGACGACTTGTTCTGTGCCGCCGCCTCGGGAGGGAGTTCGCCCTTCTCCGCCATACCTGCTATGGTTTCGGAAAGCATTTCAAAAAGTGTTTGCCTCTCCGGCACGTCCGGAAGAAGAGATAATATATTATTGAGATAATCCACCAAGGTGCTTATGCTGTTCGCTTGTGCCAAATCCGAGCGAAGGGCTGATTGCATCGCTGTATCTCCGCTATTAAACAGGTTTGACAAAATGGTTGTGATTGCCTCCATTCCGCTCGATTTCCCGAGCAGAAAGCTCATTAATCCTGTAGACAGGTCATTTTGTGTCATTCCCGAGAGTGCTGTATTCCCCGATTGGTTTAATTTTTCACCGAAAAGTGAGGGGAACTTATAAAAAAGGGCTTGATTTATTTCGGAATTTGTAGTATTATTATTGGGTGAGCCTCCTTTATCAAGCCCCAAACTTGCAAAAAACGCATCAAAGGCAGAAACAAATCCATTTCTTACATTTGACGGAATATGAACCAATAGTGCAGAAAAGTAATCCTTCAGCATATAATCATTAGTATTATACCTTGACAGATTATGAATAATAAGCGGAATCAGGATTTGCGTTTTCTCATTATTTAAGAGGCTTTCAGAAACATTATGCAGCAAACTCAGTGTTTCACCCTTTAAAATCTCAAAATTGCCACTTGCATTCCCCCCTCCCCATGCATCAGCTAAGGAGGAGAGCTTTTCCGCTAACGATTGTGACGGCGAGAAATATCCGGAAAGAAACCTTAGATTTGCCGAAAGGGCGTTTAAGATTTCGTCACGGTTCATTGAAAAATTAACAGCTTTAAGGAAATTGCCGATTGCGTTTTGCAGTTCAAGGTTGTCGGAAGCAACCGCTCTGCCCGCCAACTCCCGAAGCATGGCGAACAATTGGTGATTCGAGAACATGGTTGTCTGCTTCTCCTGATTGAGCAGTTCCTTAACTAATTCGTCCACCGAAAGGTATATTGATTTAGAAAGCTTTTCTAATTCACCGTATAACTCGGTATAGCCGTTTGCCTTAGCCGTGGCAAGAAGCTCCGAATTTATAAGCTGTTTGAGCGTTTCCACCGCCATAGTCGGGTCTTTAGGCGTTTTGACCGTCATAGGCAACAAGTCCTTGCGGTCGGTCATCAAACCTCGATTACCCGATTCCCTGTCCGTCGATTCCTTAGGGGCTTGCGGCTTGGTCAATTGAATTATCTCGAACTGCTCTCCGCCGGGACGCTGTTGGTTATTCAACGTGGTGGAAGAATATCCCTTCCCCTGTAGCGGGTTAGTGATTTGCGGTACACCTGCCATTTATAAGTACCCCACTCATTTCATAATGTTTAGATATTTAAGTATATTTTATCATAAAAATACCAAATAAGCAATTATATATAAAAAAAATAAATATTTTTTATAAAATTGTAGCATTTTTATAAAATTTATGTTATAATAGGTCATTAGTTAGTTATTAAACGAAAGGACAGGTGGTAAGAATGTCAAAAGTTGAACCCGGTATGGAGGCAATGCTTGATGCATATTTGTTTGAGAGCGAGACTCTGCTTGAACAGCTTGATGAAATTCTACTGAGGACAGAAGCGGCGGGGGTTTTCACAGACGAAGATATTAATGAGATTTTCCGCATAATGCACACGGTCAAAGGTTCATCAGCTATGATGGGCTTTGAAAGTTTGCAAAAACTTTCACATAAAGGCGAGGATATGTTCTTCTTAATCAGGGAGAATACAAACCTGCCCGACACCGCATTTGTGTATGACCTCGTTTTCCGTATGTCTGACTTGTTTAAGGCGGAAATTGTCTTAATCCAATCTGATGACGAGTACATACCCACAGATTTTTCAGAGATACTGACCGAGCTTGAGCATGGTGCGGATATGCTTTCCGGAAAAGCTCCTGCGGCGGCAAGTCAGCCCGCTAAAGCATCAGCTCCCGCAAAGCCGGCAGGCGGGAAAAAAGCAGGCTCCGACCAAGCTACCATTAGAATACTATTTGAGCACGGGATTGAAATGGAAAACCTGCGTGCTTTCTTGTTGCTTAATAAAATAAGGGAAGAAACCGATGTTGCCGATTTTTTCCCCGCCGACGTGGAGAAAGACCCCGAAACCGCTCATTACATTGCGGAACACGGGTTCACAATTACATTTAAAGCAGATGACAAGGACAATGTCCTCAAAACTATCGAAAGTGCTTTAAACATCGAGTCTTATGAATTCATTGAAAGTGACGACAGCGATGACAGCACAGTAGAAGAAGAAATTATTGAATCTGCTCCTGTTGAGCCGGAGGCGGTTATTGAAATCGCACCTAAACCCGCTCCTGTGGAATCCGCTCCCGCACCCAACAATGTTGCCGCCGTAAACGAAAAAGTCAATGCGGCACACGGCGGAAAACAGAGTATAATCAGTGTAAACCTTGCAAAATTAGACCAATTGCATGATATAGTCGGTGAAATTATAACCACCGAGTCAATGGTTATATCCAATCCCGAGCTTGAGGGATTACAGCTTGAGAGCTTCCATAAAGCGGCACGTGAACTTAGGAAGTTGACCGATGAGCTTCAAGACACTGTCATGTCCATTCGTATGGTTCCGCTGTCAGGTCCGTTCTCGAAGATGAACCGTATCGTCCGTGACATGAAAAAAGCTCTCGGGAAAGACGTTGACCTCATTATAGAGGGTGAAACCACCGAGGTTGACAAGTCGATTGTTGATAACCTTAACGACCCGCTCATGCACCTTGTCCGTAACTGCATGGACCACGGCATAGAGAAGAATGTCGAGGACAGAATCAAAAACGGCAAGTCGGCTAAAGCCCACATCAAATTATCGGCGGTCAACGCTTCGGGAGAAGTCATTATCACCGTAAGTGATGACGGCGGCGGCATCAATGCAGAAAAAGTTCTCGATAAAGCGGAACGCAACGGCTTGCTTATGAAATCTCGTTCCGATTACACCGAGAGAGAAGCACACAACCTTATTCTTTTACCCGGCTTCTCGACTAATGAGGCAGTAACCGAGTATTCCGGGCGTGGCGTCGGCATGGACGTGGTTAAACAAAACATCGAAAAATGCGGCGGCACGATTATGGTGGAGAGTAAATTAGGCGTGGGCACCAATTTTATTATTAAAATCCCGTTGACCCTCGCAATTATAGAGGGCATGGAAATTGAGGTAGGCGGAACTATATTCACCATTCCGATTTCCATGATAAAACAAAGCTTCAAAATCACGGAAGACCAAATTATCCGTGATACTCAACGCGGCGAAATGATTATGATTAGAGGGGTCTGCTACCCGATTATGCGTTTGCATGAGCGTTTCGGAATTTATACCGATGTTACGAATTTCGAGGATGGTATTCTGCTTCTTGTCGAAACTGAGAATAAAAGCGTATGTCTGTTCTCGGATAAGCTGCTCGGTGAACAGCAGGTGGTTGTCAAGCCCTTCCCTGCATATTTCAGCAGATACAACATTAAAGGCGGCGGGCTTTCCGGCTGTACGATTATGGGTGACGGAAGCATAGCGTTGATTATTGACGTAGCCAACCTTATCGAAAATTAGGAGGATATATCATGAGCGAAGTGAAAGAAATGATGGCGGCAAGACAAGGGAATATAGCCAGCTCCGGCAAAAAGGGTTTATCTCATACAGAAAAAGAAGCCGAGATTACCAAGGTATTGACTTTTCTTATCGGCGAACAGGTCTATGGAATTGAAATTCCGTATATCATTGAAATTATCGGCGTTCCCATGATAACACGAGTTCCGTGCATGGAAATCCCCGACTTTATCAAAGGGATTATCAATGTTCGCAGTAAGGTAGTTCCCGTGGTTAATGTACGTGCCTGCTTCGGGAAAGAGGAAATTGAGTATGACGAACGAGCTTGTACTATTATAGTATCGCATGAGGGGGTTTCCGTCGGGTTAATCGTTGATGAGGTTATTGACGTTTCTTCGGTTTCCGAGAAGCATGTCGCAGAAACACCTGACTTAAACCAAGTGAATAATAATAAATTTATCGACTATATATTAGAGATGAATGACGGGATTAAACTTGTGTTAGATGTCCAGAAGTTGATTTTTGACCATGATTTGGCGTTTTAATTAAAAAGCATTAATTTTAAAAGGAGAGATACAATGGCTTCAATGCAAATTTCCGATGCCGATTTTAAACGGCTTTATGAAATGATGGAAAACAAATACGGGATTAACCTCAAGCAAAAGCGTGTTTTGATTGAGGGAAGGCTTTCCAACATGATTACACAAAGAGGGTTTAGCGACTTTACATCATTTTTGAACATGGTGTTCGCAGACAGAAGCGGCACAGAAATGATTAACCTTCTTAATAAGCTGACCACCAACCATACTTATTTTATGAGGGAAGAAGAACACTATCAGTTTATGCGTGAGGTTGCCCTACCCTATTTCGAGAAAGTTAAAAAAGACCGCCGGGTTTATTTATGGAGTGCGGCGAGCTCAAGCGGGGAAGAGCCTTATACCAATATAATGCAGCTTATGGAGTATTTCGGGCATAAAACATCAATGTGGAACGTTTCCACACTTGCGACCGATATTTCTCAAAGAGTGCTGAACATCGGCAAGGAAGCGGTTTATCATAAGGAATCAATGTCAAAGCTCCCCGAAACATGGAAGAAGAAATACTTTATTCCCCAACCCAATGACTGTTTCAAGATTTCTCCCGAGGTTACTAAGCGTGTCGAGTTTAAGACATTTAACCTCATGGACAGAATTCCGTTCAAAACATATCCGTTTGATATAATTTTCTGCCGCAACGTAATGATTTACTTTGAAATGCAGACAAAAATTGATTTAGTGAACAGATTATATGAAGTTCTTGCACCGGGTGGTTATCTGTTCGTGGGACATGCGGAGAGTGTTCCGAGAGACCAAACCAAGTTCAAATATGTTAAACCGGCAATTTACCGCAAAGAAGAATAGACTGGGGGCGATATACATTGCTTAACAAAAAAATTCGTACTCTTGTAGTAGACGATTCTGCTATATTCAGAAATGTTATTTCAACCGCATTGAATCAAGCAAGTGATATTGAGGTTATCGGAACTGCAATTGACCCTATGGACGCAAAGGATAAAATCCTTCAATTGAAGCCCGATGTTATCACTCTTGATGTCGAGATGCCTAAAATGAACGGGATTGAATTCCTCAAAAAAATGCTCCCCATTCAAAAAGTTGCGGCAATTGTGGTCACTTCTTCTGCTGTAGAAGCTTTCGAGGCTATATCGGCAGGTGCAGTTGATTACATAAAAAAACCGTCAGCAAGAGAAATGGATGCGTTCGCACATGAGTTGCGTAAAGCGGTGAGAGTGGCTTCTACCGCTCGTGTGGGTGCGGGAAGAGCGGTTGTTACCCCCTCATCGTCTGCAGCAAGTGCACCTCAGCAGGTTATGAGTATTCTCAACCCGGGAAAAAACACCAATAAAGTTATCGCCATCGGGGCTTCAACAGGCGGAACTGAGGCTATTCAAGTGGTGGTGCAAAATCTGCCCGCAAACACTCCCGGAACAGTAATTGTTCAGCATATGCCGGCAGGGTTTACTAAAATGTATGCCGACCGTCTTAATAAAATATGCAAGATGGAGGTTCGGGAAGCACAGGACGGTGACAGACTCACACAAGGTTTAATCCTCCTTGGTGCAGGCGAATTCCATCTTCGGCTAAGGAAAGACACACGGGGTTATTACGTGTCAAGTCAGCGGGGCGAGAAAGTCACGGGGCATTGCCCTTCTGTTGATGTACTGTTTGACAGTGTAGCAGATGTTGCTAAATCAAACGCCCTCGGTGTTATTCTGACAGGCATGGGCGGTGACGGTGCTAAGGGTATGCTCAACATGAAAAACAGCGGAGCATTCACAATCGGGCAAGATAAGGAAACCTGCGTGGTTTACGGTATGCCGGAAGTGGCATTCAGATTAGGCGGAGTTGTGAAACAAGCACCATTGCAAAACATCGCAGGGGTATTAATGGAAAAACTGAGATAAATTAACATAATGCGGGACGCACTTTTCAAAAGTGTGTCCCGTTTTTTTATTGTAATAGCATATTCTGTACAACCCGAACATATTATTTCTGTAGACAACCGGTGAAGGGAGGTTGCTTCAGCAAACTCCTAACACGGTGGCAAGCCGGCAACGCCGGAATTCTAAAACGGAGGGTATGGTATGGACTTAAACAATCAGCGATTGGAAATATCTAAGGAGCCTGTTTTCATCAACGAAGTCGTTCATGACGGGCAAATCGAACAGGGGGTAGAATTCGATTATGTGCTGCCGGATTATTATCCCGACATCTTCAAGGTTCTCAAATGTACTCTGACCCCATGTGTAATTTCATACAGCATTTCGGGGAATCAGCTTTATTGTGACGGTGTAGTTTACATAAAAGTTCTCTACCTTAGCCGTGATGACAACCGAGTTAACTGTATAGAACAGCGGTATACCTATTCAAAGACAATTGACCTTGTTAAACCTGCGGAGAACGCCGTAGTGTATATCTCACCGAAAACAGACTATTGCAATTGCCGTGCTGTTTCCGGCAGAAGAATAGATATTCGGGGAGCAGTAAGCTGCAAGGTTAAGGTTAGCTGTGCAAGAGAAACCGAGATGATTACCGGTGTTTCCGGTATGGGGGCACAAACACGCAAAACAGCGTTAAGCTATTGCGGTGAAAAACTGATAACCAGCCGCCAATTCGTAACTCGTGAAGATATTGAAACAGGTGCAGGCAGAGGTGGAATAAGCAGCATTCTCCACCACGACGCAAGCGTGGTTGTTACCGATTATAAAATCATCGCTAATAAAATAGTGGTTAAGGGTGAAGCACAAGTCAAGGCTCTGTATCTTATGAAACGAGAAGAGGACAACAGCTTTGAAGAAAATACCGAAAACAAAGCTTATGCCGAAGAAGCCGAAATCATGGAAGCAGTAGTCCCGATTAGCCAGATTATCGACATTAACGGAATAACCGACAGACACATTTGCTTCATTGATTTATCGGTTATGGATTGCGATTTGGAGGTTAAGTCAAGCGGCGACACAGGCACCAATCAAGTGTTTGCGTGCGATTTAACAGTTAATTGTACAGTGATGGCACACCTTGAAAAAGAGGTTATGCCGCTCGTGGATATGTATTCCACCGATTTCGAGAGTAATTTCTCAAAAACGATTATCAAAACCGAAACTATGCCGCAGATTATCGAACGGCAGTTGAACCTCAAAGGCACGGTTGAGTGTAACGAGGGCAATCTCGAAGCGGTATATGACGGGCGTTGCGACATCAGTAATATCGTATGTCGTGCTAAGGGTGAGAACGAGCTGGTTATTACCGGGCAAGCAAATATGCAAATCATCGGCAGATTAGATAATAACACTCCTGTTTATGTGGAAAAATCCGAACCGTTTGAATTAGTCACGGAAGCGACAGGGTCCTCCCTCAATTCTGACGGATTGGAGAACCACAGCATTGAACCGAATTTACAGGTGACGAATGTAACCTACAGCATTTCCTCCGATAACAGAGTTGATTTACGGGTTTTACTCAGATTGAACGGTTGCCTTTATCAGTTAAATTCCATAGAGGTAATAAAAGAAATCACCGTAAACGAAGACGCTCCCAAGACAAAGGATACAGATTATGCTTTAAAACTGTATTACGCCGAGGAAAACGAAGATGTGTGGAGCATTGCAAAGCGTTATAACACGGGAGCGGAAGCGATTATCACCGAGAACGACCTTGAGAATGAAAAAATAACAGAGCCGTGTATGTTATTAATTCCGATAGTTTAGGGGGGAGAGAGTAAATGAACAGTTCAATCTATCAAGACATTGCAAGGAGAACCGACGGGAATATATACATCGGCGTAGTTGGCCCCGTGCGTAGCGGAAAATCTACTTTTATAAGTAAGTTCATGCACAATATCGTTATTCCGAATATAGACAGCGAGTTCCGCAAGGAGCGTGCAGTTGATGAACTTCCGCAATCGGCGGCAGGAAAAACGATTATGACCACCGAGCCTAAGTTTATCCCCGAGGAAGCAATCACCATAGAATTAGAAGACAATGCTATGATGAATGTGCGGTTAATAGACTGTGTCGGGTATATCGTGCCAAGCTCAATCGGTTATATTGAAAACGAAATGCCGAGAATGGTGGTGACACCGTGGTTCGACACCGAAATTCCTTTTAATATGGCGGCAGAAGTAGGCACACAGAAGGTCATTAACGAACATTCCACAATCGGGCTGGTGATTACCACCGACGGGAGCATAACCGATATTCCCCGTGAGGAATATGAGGAAGCGGAAGAACGTGTTATTAATGAGTTAGAGGCGATTAAGAAGCCCTACATCGTTGTCCTTAACTGTAAAGACCCCACGTCTGAAAACTCGGTGGAGATGGCTAAGACGTTGTGGGAGAAGTACGGTAAGCCGGTTATCCCGATTAACTGCCTCGATTTAAACGAGGAAACGATAAAAGGGATTATGACCGAAATCCTTTTACAGTTCCCTGTTAAAGAAATCAACATCAAAATTCCGAAATGGCTGACAGTTTTAGAAAAAGGTCACTGGCTTAAAACCGAGGTCTGGAATGCACTTAAAGAATCTGCGGCAAACATCGTCAGTATCGACCAGGTTAAGAATGTTTCCTGCAAGGTTAACGAGTGTGAGCATGTGACAAATTGCGAAGTAGAGAGCATTGACTTAGGCAAGGGTGCAGGGTTCATTTCGGTAACGCTCAAAAACGAATTATTCTACCGGATTTTAGGCGAGATGACCGGGTTAGAACTCAAGGACGAGGGCGATTTAATGCCGTGCATGATTGAACTCGCCAACATCAGGAAGAAGTATCTAAAAGTCAAAGCAGCTCTTGACGAGGTGAGTGCGACGGGTTACGGAATTGTTATGCCGAGCATTGATGAGCTTACATTAGAGGAACCCGAAATTGTTAAGCAGGGCGGGAAATATGGAGTCAGACTGAAGGCTGCTGCACCGAGTATACACATGCTTGCCGCTAATATAACCACCGAGGTAAGTCCCGTAGTCGGCTCAGAACGCCAATCCGAGGAACTCATCATGTACCTGCTCAAAGAATTCGAGGAAAACCCCACAAAAATCTGGGAAAGCAACATTTTCGGGAAATCCCTGCACGAATTAGTCAATGAGGGACTGCACAATAAGCTGTACCGTATGCCGAGTGACGCAAGGTTGAAACTGCAGGAAACCATTCAACGAATAATCAATGACGGTTGCGGCGGACTGATTTGCATAATATTATAGAATAAATTGACATTCCCCCTGTTAAGTGTTACAATGTAAAGTAATACTCGGCAGGGGGATTTTTTGCATAGCTAAAGGAGAAATAACATGACTACACCTACACTTGAAACAAACAGGATTATATTGCGTCCGCCATCAGTTGACGACGCATTAACAGCGTTTAATAACTGGACAAGCGACCCCGATGTTGCCAAATTCGTGCGGTGGAACACTCATGAAACGATTGATACTACTGTGGAATGGCTTACTTATGAAGTTGAAAATATTCCGAAAGACAACTATTTCGGGTGGGTTTTCGTATTAAAGGAAACAGGCGAGGCTTTCGGCTCGGGCAGCGTTTTCTTTAATGATGAGGTTAATCTGTTTGAAATCGGATTCTGCATTATGAAAAAGTGTTGGGGGTTAGGGCTGACAACCGAAGCAGGCAAAGCAATGGTTGACTTTGCTTTCAACGAATTAAAGCAGACTACGCTTTACGTCAGACACGCAAAAGAAAATATCGGCTCCGGCAAAGTAATTGAGAAATTAGGGTTCGTTTATCAAGGCGACGGTGAGTATTCAAGCCTTGACGGCAAAGAAACATTTGAATGTCGTGATTATTTACTGACTGCTCAAAACCCCAAATGCCCGAACGTCCCGGTCTGTCCCTGTCCGAAAACTGACTGTCCAAATCACAGCAAGTGTTGCTCGTGCGTGATTAAACACCGTGAAAGCGGTAATCTGCCATTTTGTTTGAGAGAGTAGACATGACAAAACGAGAACTAATCAACCTTTGCTTAACACAACCACTCGTTTACGAGGACTACCCGTTTGACGAAGTTGCCGCAGTTATGCGTCACAGCGGTAACAAGAAGATGTTCGCACTGATTGCCCACAACAAAGAGGACAGGCTCTATATTAACTTAAAATGCGACCCGCTTGAAGCGGATTTTCTACGTAAAGCGTTCGCAGACGTCCAGCCGGGCTGGCACATGAACAAAACCCACTGGAACACGGTTTTTATAGGCGGCGACATACCTTTCGATGAATTACAGCGTATGATACAGCACAGTTATGATTTAATTAAACCTAAGGTTAAAAAGCGGAGGAATAATGGCACTGCGAAGAGTAACAAATTGGAATGACCCGATTTTCCGCAAAAGGAGCCGTGAGGTTGAAAGCTTTGACGAGCGGTTATGGGTTCTGCTTGACGATATGTGTGACACTCTTAAACACGTCAACGGGTATGGTTGTGCGGCGGTTCATATCGGAATTCTGCGGCGTGTAATTGTTATTCTCGACAAAAGCGGTGTTATAGAGCTTATTAATCCCATAATCACTGAAGAAAGTGTACAAACGCAAAGAGTTAAAGAGGGTTCGATTGCTCCCGATTCACCGCAAGGCACGGTAACACGTCCAAAAAGCGTGACAGTATCGGGACTTGACCGAAACGGCGAACCGATTATCGTAAGCGGAACAGACTTTCTTGCGGCGACGTTATGCCACGAAATTGACCACTTAGACGGGGTTTTATTCACTGATAAAATGGAGTAAACTATGAATTATGAAATAAAAAAATCACGTTTTATCGGTTACGCCGCAAGGGTAAACAGTGAAGACGAAGCCAAGGCGTTTATTGCGAAAATCACCGCACAACACCCGAAAGCACGGCACATTGCGTTTGCTTATGTCCTGCCGAATACCGCAAAAACTAATGACGACGGCGAGCCGAAAGGAACAGCGGGACTGCCAATATTCAACGTAATCACCCGCCGCAACCTGCAGAATGTTGTGGTAGTTGTTGTGCGGTATTTCGGTGGAGTTTTGCTCGGAAAAGGCGGACTCATCAGGGCATACGGAAAAGCGGCTGGAATGGCGTTGGAGGAGGATTTAACATGAAAAAATACACAAGAACCGCAAAATACGATGAAGACTGGATTTGTCAAAATTGGATGGGACCAAACCCGCTATACTTATTAGAAGAACTCTGCGAACATCTTGATTTAAAACCCGGCATGAAAGTCTTAGACATGGGGTGCGGCAAAGGGTTGACTTCGATATTCCTCGCTAAGGAATTCGGGGTAACTGTGTTCGCTAATGACCTATGGATTCCCGCAACCGAGAATCTACAGCGTTTTGAGCAGTCTCAAGTCGCCGACAAGGTTTTTCCGATTAACGCTGAGGCACACGCCCTGCCCTATGCGAACGGTTTTTTCGATGCAGTTATTTCAATCGACAGCTACCACTATTACGGTGCGGATGAGATGTATTTCCCCTGCACTTTCTCGAGATTGGTGAAGTCGGGCGGACAACTGGGAATTGTAGTCCCGGGGCTTGTGCGTGAATATGAAAACGGTTATCCCGAAGCAATGAAGAAATACTGGATTGCCGAACCATCAGCACAATATCCTGAGGAAATCGGCGAGTTATTCTCATTTCACAGCAAGGACTGGTGGCGTCACCTATGGGAAAAAACCGAGATTGCAAAAATAACCGCCTGCTACAACATAGAAAAACCTAAGGAAATATGGATGCCGTGGGCGGTGTGGTCAGATGAAAATATGGATTTCAACGTAAAGGACACCGACTTTTTAGCTGATGATGTTAATGATGATTTAGCGTTAATTGTCATGGCGGGAGTGAAAAAGTAAGGGGGGTAAATATGATTGATTATTCGATGATTATTTCTACATTTCCTGATAAAAAATCGGCGAAGTCAGCGGCAATGCTTCTTGTGGAAAAGCGGCTTGCCGCCTGTGTTCAGTTAATGCCGATTGAAAGTGTGTATTCGTGGCAGGGTGAAATCTGCAACGAAGAAGAGGTAATGCTCCTTATAAAATCAAAAGCAGACTTATTCAGAGAAATTGCATCTGCTATTAAGGAAGCACACACTTATGAAGTGCCGGAGATTATACAAATCCCGATTACTGACGGATTTTCGGAATATTTAAACTGGATTGGGGAGAATACGAAATGAGTGTAAAACCGGGGAAATACAGACATTTTAAGGGCAACGAATATGAAGTTATTACAACTGCCCTGCATAGCGAAACATTAGAGGAAATGGTGGTTTACCGTGATTTAAACAATCCCGGTAAAACGTGGGTTCGTCCGGCAGAAATGTGGCATGAAGAAATCGAACATGACGGGTGTCAAGTAAATCGGTTTACACCCATTTAAAACAGAGGATTGCAAATAATGATGAACACAAAAATTCAACAATTAGCCGATTTAATAAAACAAAGCCGTAACGCCGTATTCTTTGGCGGTGCAGGCGTTTCCACAGAAAGCGGAATCCCGGACTTCCGCTCGGAAAAAGGGCTGTATGCCGCACAAGAGGCGTATGGCTACCCTCCTGAAAAACTGCTCTCCTACTCGTTATTTCTGGAACAGCCGGAGTTGTTTTTTCGATATTACAAAGAAAATCTCGTCACTGACGCAAAACCGAACCCTGCACATTTTTCACTTTCAGAATTAGAATCGCAGGGGAAACTCACTGCGGTTATTACACAAAACATCGACGGACTTCACCAAGCGGCGGGAAGCAAGAACGTGCTTGAGCTTCACGGCACAAACCACCGCCATTACTGCATGAAATGCCGAACAGAATACACACTTGAATACACTCTTAGTTTTAATGCAATCCCAATTTGTGAAAAATGCGGCGGAATTGTCCGCCCCGATGTGGTGCTGTATGAAGAACAGTTGAACAACAAGGTTGTTACTGCGGCAATAACAGCAATTGCACGAGCGGATTTGTTAATTATCGGCGGAACTTCACTTGCAGTTTATCCGGCGGCAGGGTTGATTGACTATTTCACCGGTAACGACCTTGTGCTGATTAATAAAGGCTCAACAAGCCGTGACAACCATGCGAAGTTGACAATAAATGAGGCAATCGGCGAGGTTATGAAATCGGTAATGGAGGAGTTAAAATAATGCACAAATTAGAAAAACAGGAAATCCTCAAAAGAATCGAAAACCTCCACAACACCCTCAATACCTGCGTCGAATGGGAAACTGCATTCATCGTCGATAAAGTCAACCAATATTACTTTACAGGCACAATTCAAGACGGTGTATTCATTCTGAAGCGTAACGGTGATTACGCTTATTGTGTCCGCAACAGTTTCGAGCGGGCAAAAGCCGAGTCGCCGCTTGAAAATATTTATCCAATGACAAGCTATAAAAACGCCGCCGAAATAGTCGGCGATAATGCAGGTACAACATTAATCGAAGCCGAGGTAATGCCATTAGCTATGCTTGAGCGGTTGAAAAAATACTTCAAAATTGATGAAATTAAACCGCTTGACCGCCATATTCTGAACATCCGAGCGGTCAAAAGCCCCTACGAATTATCCTGCATGGAGGAATCGGGGCGACAACATAAAACCTTATTTGAATTAATAATACCGACCTTATTAAAAGAGGGTATGCGTGAAATTGACCTCACCGCCGAAATGTATAAGGAAATGATAAAGTTAGGCTACCACGGAGTTTCACGGTTCTCGATGTTTCAAATTGAATGTGTTATCGGGCAACTTGGCTTCGGCGAGAATTCGCTGTATCCGACTAACTTTAACGGTCCGGGCGGCATGAAAGGTATGTGTCCCGCTGTGCCGATTATCGGCGACAGGGAACGTGTTTTAAGAGAAGGTGACTTGGTCTTCGTTGACGTGGGTTACGGTTATAACGGCTACCACACTGACCGCACACAGATTTATATGTTCGGGGCAGTACCGTCCGCTGAAGTTTTGGCGGCTCACAGAGAATGTATGCAGGTTCAAAAAGAACTCGCCTCGGCGTTAAAACCCGGTGCTATCCCGTCAGAAATATATAATAATATCGGTTTTGCCAACAGAAATGTACGATTTTTAGGGCATGGCGTTGGGTTATATATTGACGAATACCCGATAATCTCTAACGGTTTCGATACCCCTCTGAAAGAGAATATGACTATTGCCATTGAACCGAAGAAAGGCATTGACGGCGTGGGTTTAGTCGGCGTGGAGGACACTTATGTCGTCACAAAATCTGGTGGAAAGTGCCTCACAGGGGGAGAAGGGGACATAATAAGCATATGAGCTTCAAGGAGAAAGTCTTTGACACAGTGAGGAAAATCCCCTCCGGAACAGTCATATCCTACTCACAGGCGGCAGTTGAGGCAGGAAGTCCCCGTGCCTGCCGTGCTGTTGGGAGCGCTCTGCACTCTAATATCTCACCGGAAAACGCCCCCTGCCATCGTGTCGTTCATAACGACGGAAGATTAGCTGAGGCATATGTATTCGGCGGAAAAGGCAAGCAGGAGGCTATGTTAAAATCCGAGGGGGTTGAATTCCTCCCGGACGGCAGAGTACACATGGGAAAGTGCAGATATATTTTCCCGAATAGTGAGGGGTAGGAGCTAATGAAAAAGAACCGAAAATTCGATATAATCTACGAGGACAGGGATATAATCGTGATAGACAAACCTGCGGGAATGTTATCGATTTCCACCGACAAACGAGAAGAAAACACCGCTTACCGCTTTGTTAATGATTATATGAGGAGTAAGCGGGGGCGAGTATTTATCGTCCACCGTCTTGACCGTGAAACGTCGGGTGTCATGTTGTTTGCGAAAAGCGAAAAGGTCAAGCTGAAGTTGCAGGACAATTGGGATAATACAGCGATTAAGCGGGGGTACATCGCAATTGTTGAGGGGCGTGTTACAATTCCCGAACGCAGAATCACCTCATGGTTGAAGCAGACTAAATCGCTTCAGGTATATTCCGGCAATCGTGAGGGCGACGGGAAATTAGCGATAACGAATTATAAAGTCTTGCGAGTTTCGGGGAAATACTCACTGCTTGAATTGTCGCTCGAAACAGGCAGAAAAAACCAAATCCGTGTTCATATGAAAGACATAGGACATTCGGTAGTCGGCGATAAAAAATACGGTGCAACTGCTAACCCGCTTAACCGATTAGGGCTTCATGCGTCGGTATTAACCGTAAAGCAACCGACCTCAGGCGAAGAAATGCAGTTTAAATCAGAAACACCGCAAATTTTCACAAAATTATTTAAAGGCGAAAATAATCCGCCTGCAACTGTAAATAACAAGGGGTAATTCACCCCTTGTTTTCTTTTGTAAACTCTGCATATATTTTCAAGTGAATTTTCGGTAATATTTTTAACATAATTTGCATTGACTTAAGCGGTCAATCGTGTTATACTAATATTGACCGACTCAGTCAGTCAACTTTTTAATTGACAGGAGAGTGATGAAATGCTCGAAGTCGAATCCCACAAAATCATGGACATGGACGAAGAAAAGCGAAACAGGGTAATCAACGCCGCCATGAAAGAATTCAGCAAAGGGTTCAAGCATGCTTCAACCGACGAAATCGTAAAAGAGGCGGGAATCTCGAAGGGTCTGCTTTTTCACTATTTCGGGAGCAAAGAAAAGCTGTATGAGTTCATTCTGTTAGATACGATTGATATTATGAAAAACAATTATTTCGATTTAATCAATTTTGAATTAACAGATATTCTTGACCGAATATGGCAGATGTCCCTGCTAAAGATGGACTTGTCACAGAAATATCCGCTTTTGTTCGATTTCGCCGCCGCCGCTTATATGAATGAACAAGAAAACCCCGGCGGTAAATTCAATGAGATGTATAAGGAAATCCAAGCAAGCGTAGCCATGAACGCTTTTAAGAACATCGACACATCTATTTTCAAAGATGATATTGAGCCGCAGAAAATTATTAATATCATTTGGTGGACGCTTATGGGTTACGCCAACGCACAAGTGGACAGAACCAAGTCCATATCAAGCTATAAAAGCGAATATGAGCGTTATCTGTCCGAAATGGAGGAATACTTCAACATTTTCAGAAAAATATTTTACAAGGAGGAATATATAAAATGAACCAATTCATCGAAACCAACAATCTCACCAAAAAATTCGGTAAATTCACCGCATTAGACGACATCAACTTCAAGGTAAGCGAGGGGGAGGTGTTCGGGTACATCGGACCTAACGGTGCAGGAAAAACCACCACAATCCGCACACTTCTGGGAATTCTGCAAGCCACCTCGGGGGAAGCGAAGCTTTTCGGGAAGGACGCATGGAAGAACGCAGTGGAAATTCATAAAAGAATTGCCTACGTCCCCGGTGATGTTAATCTGTGGGGGAACCTCACGGGAGGCGAGGTTATTGACCTGTTCGTAAGTCTTCGAGGAAAACAGGATAAAGAAAAGCGTGATAAACTATTAAACATATTCGACCTTGACCCGTCGAAAAAATGCAGAACCTATTCAAAGGGCAACCGCCAGAAAGTCGCATTAATAGCTGCCTTTGCCTCCGACGCAGACTTATTTATATTAGATGAACCGACCAGTGGCTTAGACCCGTTAATGGGGGAAATGTTCGTTGAGCAGGTGCTTAATATCAAAAACAGCGGGAAAAGTGTATTACTGTCGAGCCATATTTTGTCCGAGGTTGAACGCCTTTGCGACCGTGTCGGCGTCATTATGAAAGGCAAGTTAATCAAGACCGGTACATTAGAGGA
The DNA here is from genome assembly GCA_009784825.1 of Oscillospiraceae bacterium. Classification (GTDB taxonomy): domain Bacteria; phylum Bacillota; class Clostridia; order Oscillospirales; family Ruminococcaceae; genus Ruminiclostridium_E. The sequence continues at coordinate 9,820 of WQXO01000012.1, read as the reverse complement.
GCTAAAACAAGGTGTAGCAGCAGGTACAGGCACTGTACCCGGCACAATGGAGGAGCTGTTTATGCGATACTACAAGGAAAGTGAGGTGTCGTAATGAGGGGTAACTTTGACAATACCGGGAGGTTGGTTCGGTTTATGCTTCGGCGGGAACGTGTAATCGCCACCATTTGGATAATAATCCTCGTGCTTTTTTCGGTTGCACTTGCCCCGGGAATGGAAGAAATGTTCATTGACCAAGCCGCTCGAGACCAAGTAATAGCAATATATGATAACCCAATTATGGTTTCCATGATGGGTCCCGTTTACGGGAATACAACAGGTGCAATGTACAGTGCGATGATGTTGTTATGGTATATGCTTGCTGTTGCAATTATGAATATATTTCTTGTAGTCCGCCACACCCGTGCTGATGAAGAGCATGGACGAACAGAGGTAGTGCGTTCACTCCCTGTAGGAAAATTAGCGAACATTAATGCGGTGATGATTACAGCGTTGATTATTAACACAATTTTAGCGATTGCCACAGGACTCGGAATGGCAGTTACGCAGGTGGAAACTATGGGCTTCGCAGGGTGTATGCTCTACGGGATTACCTCCGGTGCAACGGGATTAGTTTTTGCGGCGATAACTGCAGTGTTCTGCCAACTTTCGCAAAGCTCGGGAGGAGCGGTTGGGTTATCGTTCCTGACTGTTGGCGGTGCATATATGCTAAGAGCAATGGGTGACATTGATAAAAGTGTAGAATTCCTATCACTAATCAGCCCGTTAGGATTGCCCCTGCGAACCAAGATTTTCACCGCTGATGAAAGCTGGCTCCCTGTATTAATTCTGCTTCTTGAGGTAGTGATTATATCCGCATTAGCCTATAAACTCAATTCTATGCGGGATTTGGGGCAAGGCTTCATTCCTGCAAAGCCCGGTAAAAAGGAGGCGGCAAAATCAATGCTGTCGCCGTTCGGTCTGTCGTTTCGCTTACTTCGCAAAATGTTGATTATCTGGTTGATTACAATGTTCTGTGCAGGAGCATCTTATGGAACAGTTATAGGCGACATAGGCAGCTATGTTTCTAACATGCCCGCATATCTTGAAATGGTGGGTTTACCTCCTGAAGTGATTGAAGCCTTATCCGACGAACAAATGGAGGAAATTGCAGAGGAATACGCCGACATGATAACGGAATATTTCGGTGTGTTCATAACCGGAATGATGACGTTAATTTCATTAATCCCTGTATTATTGGTTGTATTAAGATTACGCTCCGAGGAGAGAGACGGGCGGGTAGAACACGTAATTTCCCGTGCTGTTTCAAGAGGGAAATACTTCTGCGGATATATCACAATTGCGTATGTTTTAAGTGTATTTACACAGCTTTTTACTGCTGTGGGGTTATATGCGGTTGCCGCAACAGCAGAAAAAAACCCGTTCACAATTGACGGGCTGATTATAGCATATATGTCTTATCTGCCTGCGATATGGGTCATGCTCGGATTTGCGGTTCTGCTAATCGGGATATTCCCGAAAGCAACAGGGGTTTTGTGGGGGTATTACGGCTTTGTCTGTTTTGTAATGTTCCTTGGTTCAATGCCCGACCTGCTCCCTAAATGGCTCACCAGCTTATCACCGATGAAGCATATTCCGCAGATTCCGTTAGAGGAGATGAACTGGGTCCCCATAATTATTCTTACAATAATTGCACTGGCACTGACAACTATCGGATTTTTCGGTTACAAACAGCGTGACATGGTAACGTAGCTTATTCTTTCACCAGCAACGCAACACACTCAACATGACGAGTTCGCGGGAACATATCCACCCCGCGGACTCTTTTTGTTTTATAGCCGTGTTCGCCTAATCTCGCACAGTCACGGGCGGCGGTAGCAGGGTCACACGACACCATAACAATCCGCTCAGGTGATAGTTTTGCAACATTTTCAAGGACAGCTGATTCACAGCCTTTCCTCGCAGGGTCTAATATAATTGACAGTGGACAGTTGACAGTAGACAGTTGGTTGAATATATCGCCAACATCGCCGCAGATAAATCTTGTATTCTCGAACCCGTTTAAACGTGCGTTTTCGATAGCACTTTTCACCCTGTCAACGCCGACAACCTCTTTAGCTTTACATGCCATCGAAAGTCCGATTGAGCCTATCCCACAGTATAAATCAAGGATTGTTTTCCCGTCGGGTTCTGTGAATTCATGAATAACCTCATACAACTTTTCAGCAGTCGGTGTATTCACCTGATAAAAAGATTTAGGCGAAATCCTAAGTTTAACACCGCACATGGTATCAAAAATATCACCTTCGCCGGATAATACAATTTCCTCATCACCGAGAATGACATTGTTACTGCCTTTGTTAATATTCAAAACAACACCCCGAACCTCCTTGAAGTTCTCCATGATTAGCTTCGCAATTTTATAAAACTCGTCGTTTTTTTCATAAGACACTAAAGTTACATTAATCTCGCCGCTGTAATGCCCTTTGCGAATACAAATATGCCTTAACGAAAGATTATAAAGCATAATAAAATCAACAATTTCACCGAATATTTTCGGTTGCAGCTTACACTCCTCGTGGGGTACAATTCGGTGACTTCTCGCCGCATAGAACCCCGTAACCTCCCCGTCAACAGGATACTGTGCTTTATTCCTGTAATGCTCTGTGTTATCGCTTGCGATAATGGGTTGAAATTCCGGATTCAGCTTACCTATTCGGGTGAAAGCGTCACGGATAAACCTGTCCTTAGAAAATAGCTCGGCATTATAAGTAATGTGCCGAAAATCACACCCACCACAGGCACTGCCTGTTTTGCCGCCTACGGCGGGGGCAAACACATCACAGTCGATTTTTATTCTGTCGGCAGAAGCGTTTATAATCCGCTCAATCTTTCCATACATAACTGTTTTTGCGATTTTCAGCACCCGAACCTCAAGCACATCACCGATTGCCGAATAAGGCACGAACACAACAACCCCGTCAAACCTGCCGACACCGTTGCCGTCATTACTTATATCGGTAATAGTTATTTCAATAACATCGTTTTTCTTAATCACTTTTTTAATCTCCGTAATGATAGTCATCAAAGCGTGAACCGGGGTCAGTGGGTTTCGGGGAAGAAACACGCTGTAACTCTTCCTCAGTTAATTCAGTGAAGCCTTTGTCGGAGGCATCACTTTTTTCTTGAGCTGCTTTTCTGATAAGGAAAAACATCAGTGTTACAGTCACCAGTACAATACATATCAACATTTCGATAAGCTGCCCATATAAAACTGACTTAATAGTCCCCAAAACATAAAACGCAGAAACAAAAAGGTTCTTTCTTAAGGCAAGTGACAACACAATCGCAATAGCGGCGAAACCACCAAAAAATATAAGTGTTGTTATATCCCCTCCCCGAGGATTTGCGATATACAGAATTGACAGAGTTAGAATTATCCGCTTCATTGCCGTGGTTTCTTCATAGAACTCGATAAATCGACTAAAGGTCATGAAAATCTGCGGATACTGTTTCGTTTTACCCTGCTCCTCACGCAGTTTTTCCAGTTCAATAGAAAAATCCATTTCATCGTCGTTCATGTCCTCTAAAAACTTAAATCGTTCCTCAAGCGTACCCGCTTCCTCTTGAACGACTACCGTTTCGGGTTCGTTATCGTTGATGTGTTCGAGGAATTCCAAGCGGTCGGTGATTTCGGGTGCTTCTGCTTTTTGAATATCCTCGATTGTTACATTGTCGAACTCGTCCTCGTCGGGGAACTCCTCTTTTTCCGGTTTAATTATTCTATACATGATGAAAGCGATAAAAAAACTTATGGCGAATATTAACGCCATAATCGCATCGGCGTACCCCTCTAAGAAAAAGAAGCCCTTAACCACGCCTATGTACACTAAAAACGGAATAAAAATCGCATTTTCAAACACAAACAGCGACAATATTACTATAACGATTATTGACAGGAAGAAAACTAACCGCAATGCACCCTCCGCCAAATCGTTTGAAGCCAATGCAACAACAAAAGGCGGAATAGGATTAATCAGCGACATAGCCACCATAGCCATAGAAACGCTCATGACCTTTTCGAGAAACCTCCCTCGGAAAAGCTCTGCGACTTTGTCAACAGAAATGCACATTTTCGGAAAAATCTCAACCAAATTGTATTTATCATTATTCATCGGATTTATTCCCCATATTGCGATTTTCAAGCAGTTCATCTATTTTTGCTTCAACTGCATTATCAATTGCGTTTGACCTGTCCATCAAATGGTCATATTCCTTCTTGAAGCGATAGTCCGGCGTTATAACAAGGTTGTCGGCGTATTCCTTGTCATATGCGGTCATTTCGGTAAAGGTCGCCTCATCTTCGGGAGGAGGGGTTCTGACATACCTCACCCAGAATATTACCAAAAGTATTATTACAGCAAGGGTAAAAATAATAATTTCGGGGAACTGCCCGAAGATAATCGACTTAGCATACGCACCAACCCCGATTACGGGAACATGTACTTGCAATCCCAATTTCATCGATAAATACGTTATGAATAAACAAATAATGAAAAGCACCATAAAAACAATCATTAACATTCCGTTTTCGATTGAGTGATAATCATTATTAATAGCACCGCCCATTGGTAAAAGACTGATTATTATTTGCTTAAATACCTCTGCGGGTATTTTGTAATGCACGTGGTCTAACGGGAGTGTCCGCATATTTAAGAAAAACAAGGCGGACAGTATTATTATTGTACGGAAAATGAAAGGTGAATCCTCAAAAACAGCGAACGGTTTTTTAATGAATTCTGCTCGCCTTTCACGAGCGGTTTTCTCATATATATACTTCTCAAGAGTATCAATAACTTCGTCAACCGGTTCATCAAGGAGTTCTAATTCCCTACCCTCCTCAATTTCCTGAATGGTCAACTGGGTTTTGGTTATTTTTAAGTGAACATCGTCATAGCGTGAGGCAGCTTCCTCAAGGTTAATTTCACGCCCGTCCCACTCTTTAGGTACATAATCGTCTTTCTCTGGTTCAACCTCAACCTTAATAAATTCAGCGTCTTCCTCTTTTTTCTCAAATTCCTTTTGCATGCGAAAGGCGACAACGGCTATAACAACGCATGAAAAAACTATCGCAATATCAAGGAAGCTGAAAGCGAAGATTATCTTTAATGAGCCGGCGACCGCCCCGATAACACTGAGGGCAAGCACCATTTCATATTTAGTCCCTTTAAAAATATAACGCCATAATTTGTTTAACATACTCCCTCCTAATTCTCTTATAATAGCATAACACAGCAAAAAAATCAATAATCAAGCAATTATTTAATTATAATTATTTAAAACACGATAAACATCTCAAAACATTTTAAGTTTTTACCCTGTTTTATTTGTTTTTAGTGCTGTAATGGTACGGTGCATCTGCTATAATGATAATTAAGTATGCGTATTACAAAGACATTTTTTGGGGGTAAACATGAAAACTATTAAAACCAATTTTAAATTAGCGTTATCTTTGGCTTTGATATTAACATTGACTTTGCAACTATTTGTGGGTGTGCCGTTGGATTTCAGTGCACAAGCTGCCGTTACGGGGAGCTTTATCAGTGCAGTTAATATAGTTAATATTTCGGTGTATAGCGGCGGCTCAGAAATTAAAAACGGAGACGCTATACCTCCCGACCTCATGGCGAGCAATATGTCGTTACTGATTGATTTTGTAATACCTCCGGACAAATTAACGGCAATCCATGATTCGCCAAATAAAACATATGAGATAGCTCTCCCTGCCGGCTTGTCCTGGGGCACAAACCTGCCTCGTAACATCGGCGGTTCTTTCGACGGGGTATACTTAGAATTTGCAAAGCTTAATGCTTCGGGGAGCAACCTGCAGGTTATTTTTGACGACACCTTGTCTTACTGGACTAATGCTGCATATGGTTATTATGACGGTGACGAGATTGAAAACGGCTGGATTGAGGTTAATGTCCAATTTGACGCAACTGCAATCGGAGAAAAATACGCATACCAAATAACACTGACACCGGACAAAGTTTTAAACCTCTATTTCGACCAACACAAGCCCTCAACCATGTTTTTAGGGAAAACCGGAAATTATAAAGACAATCGATTTGAATGGAACATTACTTATGTTACAGGAAAAATCGAAGCAACAGGACCCAACAGTCGCGACCCCGAGCTTCCTGTTACTTTCACAGACACCTTTGACCCAAGGGTTCATACTCTTATTCTCGAATCACTGCCGCATTTTAATTCAAGCGGCTTTAATGACATGGAAACAGGAATTATATACGAACACGCAGGAGTAGTGGTTAATACAACCGCAACCGCTACAACTATAACATACACCACAGACAGTCCCGATAATTGGGGATATGAAACCCGCATATCCGACGATAAACTGAACACAGCAACAGCAACAGAAAACATAACGGCGACTAATGAGGTCAAGGTGTTTGAAAAGGATAACCCCACCGCACTTCGCACCGAAACCGCTTCAGTAACCGTCGGTGCTGCACACAGGCAGTGGATGGGGAAAGTCGGCAAACAAATCGGGCGTGAAATGGAATGGACAATCACAATTAACACAAATGACCGCTACCTCACCAACCTTGTTCTTTACGATAAGCTCCCGCCAGGCATGACACTTGTTTCGGGTAGCATAACAGTATCTCCTACTCCTGTCGGCACAGGCTTTGCAATTAACGAAACCCCCGGAGGAACCTTTCCCAATGATTACTCGTTCCGTGTTATATTCCCACCGAGGGGTGAACCCACCTCCCCTGTATATGCCTCTGTATACACTGTTACATACAGGACAAAAATAGCTGATACTTACTTTGATAATCCGACTGTCGGAGGTTTTGACAGTAGCAATAACGCATGGATTGACTTCGACTGGAGATACTGGACTTACGGGCCCGGACCCGGTAGCCCAATAACATTCACACGCCCCTCAATTAGCAAACCAAGCGGTGCTGTCACTAATGTAATTCAGAAAAACGCAATGGGATATGACCGTGCCACCGGAAAAATAACATGGCGTGTAACAGTTAACCCTCACAAAATTAATATTGCCTCGGGAACTATTACCGATAATTTCGCCGCATTGACAATTGAACATAACCCGAACAATAATAAGCAGACTTATGCGGGCGGTTTTACAGTTCAAGGTGGTGACACACGAATATCTACAACAACAGCCAATGGTGCGAGTACATTAACAGTAACTGTCGGTGCAATCGGGACAGACACACTTTGGTTTGAATTTGACACCTATGTCGGAGTGGCAGACCATGCGAGAAACACCCCGATAAATAGGCGATTTGATAATGTTGTTTCGTTCAGCGGGGTCTTAGCCGGCGGAACACCTGAATCACCTATTCTTATTCCCACCACGACAGCCTCGGCGTGGCTGACCACAACAAGCCAAATGATGACCAAAATCGGTACGACAGTTACTTATAACACCACTACCCAAAACCCCGAAATTACATGGACTATCGTCGTCAATCAAAATAAAATGAACTTGACGGGTGCAACAATTGTAGACGTACTTCCGCTCGGACTAACATATGTTCCCGGTTCAATAACCGGAGGAGGTGTAACTGCGTCAGCATCAGGTCAAACTCTAACAATCACCCTCCCTAACGGTACCGAGACCCACACCATTACCTATCGAACAGCCATTGACCCTACCAACCTTGAATTGGCTAATGCTTTCAAAACAACAAACAACATTGATATAACAAACTCTGCAACTCTTGTTCTCGGCGGTGATTTTTCTACAGTATCACCGACAGCAGCTGCCACTCAAAAAGTAGCCAATCCTCGATTGAACAAGACCCGTATAACTCCGTCACCGGTTGGCGAGTATAACTATAGAGTTGATGTTAACGTCAACGGAGTTATTCTCAACCCAACGGGAGTTCTTCCCGCCGACCGTGATGTCCTTATCGACGAATCGCCACCCGGCTTAAGGCTTGATATTGAGAGTGTTCAACTCGTTCGGGCGACTGTTAATGCCAACGGAACACTTTCACCAATTTCCGGGGATGCTAATATATGGAAATTCGACGATATATGGTATTTGTATGATTGCGGTGACTGTGCCGGATGTGATGAGGATGACGAGGATTGTACAGACCAAAAGGAAATGAAAATCTTCGACTTTTCGGACTACCCCGCAAACTTCAAGGTCAACCTCCCGTCCGATAACGCCCGTGACCGTTACATCTTAACCTATACCTGTGTTGTTGCCCCCGGAATTACCGTCCCCCTCAAAAACAAAATCAATTTCGCATGGGAAGATATTGAGGTTGATGACAACAGTGACACTCTTGTAATCGGGAGTGGCGGCGGCGGAAGCAGCAACAGACTTGCTACAATAACCTTAACACTTCAAGACAGTATGCGTCCCGACGTAAAACTAAGCAATGTTGAATTTGAGGTGTGGCGTAACATTGCCGGAGTCGAAATCCTCGAAATGACGGTGAAAACCGGTACAAACGGTCAAGTCACGCTTTATCCCTTGAGTCCGAATGCAGATTACACCTTGAAACAAGTCAGTTATCCGGACGGTTATGTCGCCGATTCATTAAGATACCACAGTCATAACAACGGCAGTGGTGCAGTAACCGTTACACCTAATAATGCCACCACTCCAACCGACAGTGAAATGACAATCAGAGTTACAGCAAGAGCGAGTGATGCTAATAATCCGACTACTATTACAGTAACAAACGCACCTGCAACGGCAAGCTTCAGCTTCACCGCAAGAAGCGATGAGGTTATTAATATTGCATCCCCCTCCGGTATTTTTCTTCCCTTAGGTGAAAATCAAGCGAATTTCACCGCAAGACTCACACACGTGAACGGAGCGGCTACAACCTCTTCGACTGTTAGCAGTGTAATCCTCACTAACCTACCCACAAACGCAAGCGGAGTGGTAACTTTTGCAGATTTACCGCACGGCACATACACTATAACCCAAAACAATACCCTACAGACAAACGGGGTGAATTCTCACACTCAACCGACAAGCTTTACTGTTATTGTCAATCGAGACGGAACCGTAACAATGCCCGCAACACCGTATTATGCCAATAATGTCTTCTTCCGCCCGAGCATAACGGTTAATAAAACAGGACTTGGTGCAAGTGACACAGTGACATTCCAATTATGGGACACAACAAACAGTCCCGCTGTTCAAGTCGCCACACAAACACGCACCGGCAACGGCAGTGTCATTTTCAATGGATTATTAGGCGGACACAGCTATGAAATTCGTGAAATTAATACAATTGCAACTTACTATCAATCGGGAACACACACAATCTCGAAAATCAACAGTGCAACAAACCTTCCTAACGTAGCATGGACTAACTACCCCCACAGTGCGTCAATCACCGTGACCCTGCGTGACGGTGACCGTAACGCAATTCTGCTTGTCGGGAACTTTGAATTATATGACGAAAACGATAACATGATAGATAGCGGAACGTCTACAGGCGGAACGCTCACATTTAATAATCTACCAATGACACAGACTTCTCCATATACCATTAACTCCGCACCAAACGTGTTGAGTACCGGTTATTACCTTATTCAAACATCTTCTCCGGACGGATACACGCCCCACCCCGACCCGATACCGGTTTCTCTTTCCACAACATATAACACCAACACACCGGTAATAGTTAATAACGCCCCCATTAAAATAAATACAACCTTAACATTTGTTAAAGAAAGCGAAATGGGCGGAACGATTGCAGGTGTCGAATTTCAATTGTCAGACACGCAT
>WQXO01000011.1 GCA_009784825.1 Oscillospiraceae bacterium | reverse complement strand
TTATTAATTGTTCATTATTAATTGCGTTTAATGTTTGCATACGCAAAGCTTTATTTAAATTCGTCGCAAAGCGACACAACCATTATTAATTATTAATTGTTCATTATTAATTGCGTTTAATGCTTGCACCGACGCTTCTGAGAACGTCCTCTATGTTTTCATAACCTCTGTCTATATGGAATATTTTTCCTATTCTTGTCACTCCCTCAGCGGCTAATCCCGCTGTGACAAGTGCCGCTCCGCCTCGTAAATCGGTCGCCTCCACCTCTGCACCGGAAAGGTGTCCTACTCCTTCAACGAACGCTACTCTGCCCTCTGCACCTATTCTCGCACCTAAGCGATTAAGCTCACTTGCGTGTCTGAAACGGTTCTCGAATATGTTTTCAACGAATACCGTTGTTCCGGGGAGAGTGGCTGTCATTGCCATAAACAGCGGCTGTGCGTCTGTCGGGAAGCCGGGGTGGACGTGGGTAATTATTTTTCCGGGGGCTTTCATGCTCTTGCGGGCGTTTATGTAGATGCAGTCCTCCCCGTATGTATACACGCTGCAGCCCATTTGTTCAAAAATCGGGAACACCGCTGACATATCACGATAGCTCGTTTTTGAAAGAACTAACTCACCTCTCGTTATACCCGCACAGCACATGTATGTCGCTGTGACTATTCTGTCCGGGATTACGCTGTGTTCTGCCCCTGTAAGTTCTTTCACACCCTCGATGACGATTGCACCGCTCCCTGCACCTTTTATCCTTGCACCGCATTTATTAAGGAAGTTCGACAGGTCAACTATTTCCGGCTCTCTCGCCGCATTATGTATTTCGGTTTCGCCTTTCGCTGTTACTGCCGCAAGAATGATATTCTCGGTTGCTCCGACGGACGGGAACGCTAATGAGATTTTCGCACCATGTATTCCTTTGGGAGTTGTACAGTGCATGAAACCGTGTTCCTCTTTAATATCAACGCCCATTTTCATTAATGCACCCAAGTGCAAATCAATGGGGCGAGGCCCTAATTCACAGCCGCCGGGCATTGACCATTTACAGTAGCCTGTTCTGCCTAATATTGCTCCGAGGAAGAATATTGATGAACGCATTTCCCGCATTAATTGGGTGGAGACCTCGTTACTGGTCATGCGTTCGGCATTGACTGTGACTGTGGACATTTCACGAGAGCACTTACAGTCAAGGCAGTTTAGTATTCTTAATGCAGCGTCTGCATCGCTTAACCTCGGACAATTATGTAAAACTGCAGTACCCTTGCATAAAACAGCAGCGGCAAGCAGGGGAAGCACCGAGTTTTTCGCCCCTTGAACGGCTATTTCTCCCTCTAACCGTCTGCCGCCTTCTATAATTAGTTTTTGTTCCGCCATACACGCACCTCATAAATAAACAATTATTCTTTATGATATGCTTTTGGTGCGTTTTGTGATAATGGCGGTTATTTCAATAAATCAATGATTTCGCTTAAAATTATTCCTGCCGCATTCGGTGAGGCTAACTTTGCGGCGTTGGTTTCCATTGTCGCTAAACGAATCCTGTCGTTATACAGCTTTTCCACTGTTTGAGTAAGTGTTTCGGCGTTGATGTCGCTGTCTTGTATTATAAGTGCCGCACCCGCCTCTTTCATTGTCAGTGCGTTAAAGTATTGGTGGTTTTCTGCCGCTCCCGACCACGGGATTTGGATTGAAGCCCGTCCGAACGCTTTTAACTCGGTTTGGGTCATCGAACCTGAGCGTGATATTACTAAATCTGCCGCAACCATACAGGTATACATATTGTGAATGTACTCGGTGAATATAGTCCTTTTCAGGTTACACTCTACTTCGTTTTGAGCGAGTAGTTTTTCAAAAACAGCCTTACCGTTGCCGCCGTAAGCGTGAATATGATTAATGTTACCATTCTCATTCTCCCATTTTAACAGTCCTATTACCGCCTCGGTAATTTTATTTGCACCCAAGCTCCCACCGAATGACAGAATTGTCATCCCGTCCGGTAAATTCAAAGCCTCTCGGGCTTCTTGCTTTGTAGCGGGCTTTTGGGCATTTAACATGCTCCTCAGCGGATTACCCGTGACCAAACACTTATCGGGGCAGGACAGGTGTTTGAGTGCGTCCTCACTTCCTAAAAACACCCTGTCAGCGGTTTTAGACAGCATTTTGGTGGCTATTCCGGGGAGGGAGTTGCTTTCGTGAGTGACTGTTTTTATTCCCATTTTTGCGGCAGTTCTGAGAACCGGTGCAGTTACATAACCGCCTGTTCCTATGACTATGTCGGGTCTAAAGCCCTCAATCAGTTTTTTCGCCGCCTTTGAAGCTGTTACAAAATAGTATGCCGCCTTAGCGTTTCTGCCGATGTTCTTAGGGGTGATTTTCCTTTGAAACCCTGCTGTTTTAATCGGGGCAAACGCATATCCTGCACGGGTGACCAACTTCGCCTCCAAGCCTGTGGGCGTTCCCGTGAAGAGAACGTCGCTTTCGGGGAAAACCTCAATTATTTTATCGGCGATTGCCAATGCGGGGTTGATGTGTCCCGCAGTTCCGCCTGCCGCAAGAAGAACTCTCATAAAAAACCTCCGGCTTTTATTAATGAATAGTTAATAATTAATAATTAATAATGGTTGTGTTGCTTCGCAACGGATTTAAATATTCTCATTATTAATTATTCATTGTTAATTATTAATTATTTTATCGCCGCCTTTCGTGATATGTTCAATAATATTCCGATTTGTGCCAACTGCATTGTCAGTGCTGTTCCGCCGTAGCTGAAAAACGGCAGAAGTATTCCCGTGTTCGGGACGCTGTTTGTGGCAACGGCGATATTCAATAATGCCTGTATACCGATTTGAACGGTTATTCCGACACCGAGCATCATTCCGAAACGGTCACGAGCGTTGCTTGATATATAGAAGCCTCTGAATACGAAAATCAAGAATAGAAGAATTACAAGTGTTGCACCGACGAACCCCAATTCCTCACAGACTATCGAGAAAATGAAGTCGTTTTGTGTTGCGGGGAGGTAGCCGGATTTTTGAATGGAGTTACCTAATCCGGAGCCGAACCACCCTCCCGAGCCTATGGTGACAAGCGACTGATAGGTTTGGAAGGTTTTGTTTTGTACATCGGCTTCGGGGTCTCGCCAGCTTAGTATACGGTCGTCGAAATATGTATACCCCTGTGCCTCCATTATATTAAGAACCACCACTGCAGACACAATGACCATCGCAAACATCAGTAATACATGCCAGAAACGGCAACCACTCACTATCATCATCGTGAGTCCTATTCCGAAAATAATAATAGTTCCGGATAAGTGCGGTTGAAGCACCGTCAGTCCGCAGGCAACACCGAGGAACACTGCAAACGGCATAAATCCCTTGAAGAATTGTGTAATTACATCGGCTCGTTTATGTGCGAAGTAGGCGAACACCACAATTACTGCGAATTTCAGAATTTCTGAGGGCTGGAACGTAATCCCAAACAAGCTCAGCCAGCGTTCCGCACCGCCCTGTGTTGTTCCCATTAAACGAACTGCAACCATTAAGCCGAGTGATACTATTGCAATGAGGGACACGATTTTTTTATTAAGCAGAATTCGATAGTCAACAAACGACATGAATATCATTGCACCCAGACCTATGGCAATCCACAGTAACTGCCGTCTGAAAAAGAAGTTACCGTCACCATGTTCACGGAATGCAAATGCATAGCTTGCGGAATACATCATTATTACCCCGAACGCAAGCAATACAGCGGTGATTGTGAAAAAGGGAATATCAAACTTAGCCAGCCGTTCCTTTGTTTTAGGGACGGCAGGGGTAGCGGGTTTTTGTATTGGTTTTTTAGCGGGGGAACGTAATTCACCCCTACGATTGGGTATTCGCCTTACATTATCCATTTTTCACCTATATTATTCTAAAGCCTAAGTCGGCGATTATGAGGAGGGTTGCCGCCGTGCCGAACACGGCGGCTATTAATGAAAAGACAAGCACTATCTTTATTTCATTCCAGCCTTTCATTTCAAAGCTGTGGTGTATGGGAGTCATTTTAAACAGCCGTTTACCTCCCGTTGCTTTGAAATATGTTGTTTGTATCAGAACTGTCAATGCCTCCCAAATGAACACTGCCGCCGCTATAACCATGACGACCTCGTATCCCGAGCCTATTCCCACAGCACAGACAATTCCGCCCAAGAAAAGTGACCCCGTGTCCCCCATGAACACCTTTGCAGGGTGGAAGTTCCATATGAGGAAGCCGATACAGCCCCCTGCCGTTGCCACTGCGATTAATCCCAATTCGTTGAGTTTTAAAAAGTTACATATGAACATAAACGTCGCACAGTAAATCAATGTTACCGAGCTGCACAAGCCGTCTACTCCGTCGGTAATGTTCACGGCGTTGACAATGTAGATTATGCCTAAACCCATTATTATATAATAGAAGTACCAGAAATCCAATTGACCGATTAGCGGGAAGTTTATAACTGTTCTTGTGTCACCCGCAATTACGCGGGAGGTGAAAAACGCCGCTACAATCAACGCCTGCATTAACAGCTTTTGATTAACCGAAAGTCCCTCATTGCGTTTTTTGCGGACTTTTATCCAATCGTCAAGGAAACCCATGAGTGCGAAGCATAGTGCCATTACAAAGCCGGAGACAGCATTAAAGAAGTTCATGTAACCGCTTTGTTCAAGGTTAATACTATCATTTTTCCACAGCATAAACATGCCTATAATAAACGCAACGGTTATTCCGATGATGAACATTATTCCGCCCATTGTCGGTGTTCCCTGCTTTTTTTCCTTATGCCATGCGGGACCTATATCTAAAATCGTCTGCCCGAATTTTAAGCGGCGTAGTATCGGGATAAACGGGAAACCCATTGCGGCTGTTATGATTAGGGCGATTGCCGCAGTCACTGCGTATGTCCAAATGTTCAATCGTCGTACCTCCGATTGTAATTAATAATGAAATAGTTAATAATGAATAATGGTTGTGTCGCCTGCGGCGACTGATTATAGATAAAATCTTTGCGGACGCAAATACCATAATTATTAATTTTTAATTATTAATTATTAATTGTTTTACGATTTCACGTTCATCGAACGGTTGCTCTTCGTCACCGATTACCTGACACACCTCATGTCCTTTTCCGCACAGTAAGACTATGTCACCCTCTTGTGCTTCAGACAAGGCGAACTCAATCGCCTCTTTCCTGTCCACAAATGTCTTATACGGGGTCATCAGCTTTTTACAGCCTTCCTCCACCTGTGATATTATGGCGGCAGGGTCTTCAAATCTCGGATTGTCTGATGTGATTATCAGATAATCTGCTAATCTTGCCGCTGACGCACCCATTATCGGGCGTTTTTCACTATCACGTTCTCCCGCCGCTCCGAAAAGGCAGATTATTCTGTTTTCGGCGTATTCTCTTGCACTTGTTAAAATTTTTACAAGTGCGTCCTCTGTGTGGGCATAGTCGCATATTACCGTGAATTTGCCGTTATATATAACCTCGCTTCTTCCCCGAACACCCCCGCACTTTTCTAATGCACGGACACATTCTCCTGTGTCAAAGCCAAGTAAACTGCACACGGCGACGGAGGCAATTGAATTCGCAACATTAAACATTCCCGGCATTTTGAAGTTCATCGGAAACGATTGTTCGGTTAATGTGTCCATTAACCGGTATGAAACACCGCCGCCACCGGTCTTTATATTAACGCCGTAAAAGCCGGCTAATTCGTTTATGCTGTAGGTGAATACGTTATTGTTTTGCGGGGTGATTATGAGTTCATTTGCAAGTCTTTTACCGTATTTATTGTCAATGCAGATTAATGCATTCTCACACATATCAAACAGTGACTTTTTCGCTTGGTAGTAGGCTTCCATTGTTTTGTGATAATCGAGGTGGTCTTGCGTTAGGTTAGTGAATACACCCACCTCGAACCGTTCACCCGCTATTCTGTACTGTGCTAATGCCTGCGACGACGCCTCCATTACACAGTATTCTGCGTTGTTTTGAACCATTTCTGCAAACAGTGAATACAGCTCATTCTGCCTTGGAGTGGACAATACCGAATTATATACCTTCCCGCAGGTGTCGTAGTTAATCGTCCCTATGAAGCCGGTTTTATGCCCTAAGCTGTCTAATATACTTTTTATAAGTGAGGCAACTGTGCTTTTTCCGTTTGTTCCTGTGACTGCGATTAGCTTTAGCTTAGAAGTAGGGTAATTGTAAAAAGCAGACATGGCTTGTGCGTATGCAAGGCGGGTATTTTCAACGATTACCTGCCGTTCGAGCCCCAAATCCCGCTCAGTTATTACCATTGCCGCACCCTTTGAAAGCATATCCCGTGCGGCGTTATGCCCGTCAAAGCTTTCGCCCTTTATTGCCACGAACGCCCACCCCTCTTGTACATTGCGGGTGTCGTCGGTTACGCCGGTTACTTCATAATCGTATAATTTCATAAGTTACTCTGTCACTTCATCGTTTACCGTGAATGTCACTTCTATGACTGTTCCTATTGCTACCTCTGTACCGGGCTGTATACTCATGAGTGAGGCTACTGCATTTTCATTATTCACTGCACCGCCGGAAAGCCTTATATTAAGCCCCGCATCTACAATCCTTTGATTAGCCTCCTGAACCGTCAACCCGTATACATTCGGGACTTGTGCGGTTATGCTTTCCTGTTCCTCAAGATAAACCGTTACCGTTCCGCCTCTTGCAATGGTCTGTCCTGCCGCCGGAACTGTTTTCAACACCTTTGTGCCGTTGCCGATAAAATGTGTTTCCAGCCCCTCTGTATTAAGCCTTGTTGTAGCGTCTATGGGCGACATTCCTATGATATACGGGACTATTCTGTCCATTGCCGCCTGTTCCTCTGCGGTATACTGCGGGTAGATTTCTAAGTAGCTGAAGCATTCCTTAAACACCGCAGAAACTACCGGAGCAGCTACAAGACTACCGTAATACGGCTCGCCGCCGGGATTTGGCTCGTCTACTATAACTAACATGATTACCTGCGGATTATCCGCCGGTGCGAACGCACAAAACGACGCTACATAACGCATTTCCTCATCGGAATAGTCGTCGATTTTTTGGCTGGTTCCGCTTTTTCCGCCGATTTTATAACCGGAAATGTATGCATTTGAACCGCCGTTCGCCTTAACCACCTCTTCAAGAATATATTTCATTTGCTGAGAGGTTTCATTACTGAGAACCTGCCGTTTGACCTGTGTTTCATTGGTCATTACGACGTTCCCCTCATTGTCCACTATTTTGCCGACTACGTGCGGTGTCACAAGGTATCCGCCGTTGACACATGCCGCATACGCAGTAATCATCTGCAGTGCCGTGATTTTGTTGGTCTGTCCGAACGATGATGTAGCCAATTCTACGGGGCCCATCTTGTTCCTGTCCATGTATATCGGGTAGGTTTCACCGGGGAGGTCTATGCCTGTTCTTTGGGTGAAGCCGAACGCTTCAAAATAATCGCTGAACCGTGCCGCTCCTAATCTGTTGCCTATGTCAATGAATGCGGGGTTGCAGGATTTTGTTATTGCTTGGATTAAGTTAAGTGAGCCGTGTCCGCCGCTTTGCCAGCAGTTAATGTCGGTGTCTGCTATGGTTACTCCGCCCGAGCAGTAAAAGTGGCTGTTATAATCGGCTTTCTTTTCCTCAAGGGCGGCGGCTAAGGTGATTACCTTAAACACCGAGCCGGGGAAATATAACTCGGAGATGGCTTTGTTCCTCCACTGGATTTCCCATAACACAGCCTCTAACTTGTCGATTTCCTTTTCAATATCCGCTTCTGACAATATATTATCGGCGATTAGGTTTTGGCGTGTGAGTTCTAACATGAGCATATCCTGCGGACTCAAACGTGCGGGGTAGTTAAGGTCATAACCCATTGTTGTCGCCATTGCAAGGATTGCTCCTGTGTTGGGGTCCATCATAATTCCCGTTGCCCTGTTTGCGACATTGTGCTGGGTGATAATGGTTTCAAGGTTTTTCTCAAGATAATGCTGTAAAACCGTGTCAATCGTCATGTAGACGTTGTTGCCGTCAACTGCGTTATAACGCTCCTCATAGCCCCGTGCCATGCTCCTGCCTCTGCCGTCTGTCAGCATGACTAATCTGCCGTTTCTGCCTTGGAGATAGTCATCATAATATGCTTCTACACCATAAATCCCGACATGGTCATAGCTGGTGAAGCCGATTAAGTTAGAAGCAAGGCTGTTGTTGGGATAAGTCCGCATGGTGTCTTCCACTAAGTATACCGAGTGATAGCCTATGCCTTTTTCTGCTTTAATTCGGTTGATTTCGTCGTGGGTTTCCTTGTCAACCCGCTTTTTAATAATCTCGTAACGGTTGTGGGGGTTTTCACATATTTTAATCAGCCTGTCATAATCAACTTCGAGGATTTCTGAAAGCATTTTGCAGATTTCCTCAGCATCGTCCTCGTTGTCTGCTATATCATAGGGTGAGAGAATAACCGTCCACACGGTTGTGCTTTTGGCTAAGATTTTGCCGTTTCTGTCGTATATAGTACCTCTGTTGGCGTTGATTTCAAAGCTGTCTAATTGTTGATTGTTGGCTTTAGCACGATAGTATTCCGATTTTAACACGGCTGTTTCAAATAAATTTGAACCGATATATGCCGTAAACACAACAAATGCGGTGAATACTACCGCATATAGTTTTACTTTCATCACCCTCCCGGGAGCTTGTGATATTTGTTTCATACATCAACCTTCACGCTATAACATGTTCATTCTTGTCCCTTTAAATATATTTTATACAAAGCCTAAATATTCCAAAATACCGTTAAACCAACTGTTAATCGTTGAGAACATATCGGTCTCTTCAACCTGTGCCACTTCGATAATTCTTTCGGTATTCGCACTTAAATGATACTCCTGCGAACGCTGAACCCTGCTTAAACCCAATTCATTTTGTGCATATTCCTCGATTTTTGCAGGAGTGACCATGCTGTCCAACTTGGCTTGCAGGCGTGCGTTTTCTTTGTTGGCTTCCTCTAATTGAACGGTAGCCACACTATTTGCGGCGTTTATTTCATTTAATTGAACTTTACCGAATATTACGACAGCCGCCGTCGCTACTATGCAAGCGAGCATAATCAACAGCATGAACCAGCTTCCGTGCCTTGCATTAGAAAGGGGAACCACCCTTAATTGGGGGCGTGATTTCTTCTTTTCGGCGATTTCCTCCATATCGAATGTGGAAAGGTCATATGCCATGCTGGTGGTGTTGCCGTAAATATACATTTTTACCTCTTTTCTATTACACGCAGTTTTGCACTTCTCGCTCTTCGGTTTTCATCCAACTCGCTCTCTGACGGAATAATCGGCTTTCGAGTAATGTGCATCACCTCAGACACTCTTTTACAGACACATATCGGTAAATGCTTGGGGCAGATGCACCCCTCTGCTAATTTATGGAAATACTGCTTGACCAATCTGTCTTCAATTGAATGAAACGTGATTACTGACAATCTGCCGCCAGATTTAAGGATTTCTGTTGCAGCGGTCAACCCTTTTGTTAATGAACCCAGTTCATCGTTTACTGCAATTCGGATTGCTTGAAAGGTTTTTCTGCAGGGGTTCTTGGCATTGCGAACCGACAAAGGTACATTACATCTGATTATTTCGGCAAGCTGACCTGTTGTTCTGATTGGCATAAGCTCCCGTGCTTTAACAATTCCTCGGACTATTCCGAATGCGTATTTCTCGTCACCGTATTTGAATAATATATCAATCAGCTCGTCTTCGGGAGTATCATTCACTATATCGTAGGCGGAAATACCTTCATCGCCCATACGCATGTCTAATGGTGCATCTTCGTGGAACGAGAACCCTCGTTCGGCATTGTCAAGCTGATACGATGATACGCCTAAGTCCATTAAAATCCCATCGACTTCATTTATATCATAGTCGCCCATGTTACTGAAATTATCGTTTATAAATGTCACAGGGTAGTCTTGCAATTTAGTCTGTGCCGTTTCAATCGCTTGTTTGTCCCTGTCGAAGCAGATTAATCTGCCGCCGAGCTGTGCTATTCTTAAGCTATGCCCGCCGCCTCCAACGGTACAGTCTATATATAACCCGCCCGGGGTTATATTAAGAGAAGCGATTGTTTCCTCAAGTAGTACAGATTTATGTAAGAAGTCCATTATTGCTCCAACCTCCGGCGTAGCCGGCATATGTACCGAGGTTCTCGGTTAGAACTCCTCGGAAATGGCTTCAAGCTCGGACATATTGTCTTTCTTCTCATGGTCGTCATAGTCTTTCTTGCTCCATATTTCCGCTTGACCGGTCATGCCCACGATAACTATTTCTGTTTTTAATCCGGCATATTCCCTTAACGAGGCGGGAATTAACGCCCTGCCCTGCTTGTCCGGTTCAATCACGTCTGAGCTGCCGACTAAGAAACGCTCAAATTTCGCCGCTTTTATGAAAGACAGCTTGTCTATTTTTTCAATAATAGTATTCCATTTGTTATCGGTATACAGGGTTAAACAAGGTTGTCCGATTGTTTTGGCAACACGAAAGCTCTCGCCGAACTCCTCACGGAGCTTTGCGGGAATGTTCATGCGACCTTTGTCGTCGAGAGTTGACTTATACGTCATAACAACCTCATTTAAACATTTTCAACATAGTTTTCCACATGCCTACCACTTTGTTACCACTTTGTAACCACTATTATATTATACTATTTGAAAAAATACAAGCCTTTTAATAGTAAAAAAAAGTGACTGGTTTTTGTGCAAGTTTCACAAAAAATTCCCCCTATTTAGGGGGAATTCACTATATTGTAATTTAAAATCTCTCAACCACTACATAGTGTGTTTACTTAGAATTCACTTTTTCTTCATTTTGTGCTTCTTTTGCTGTTTCGACAGATTTATTTTCATCGGGGGCTTTCTCTGCGATATTATCCTCCACCCACTTAGCCGCCATAAGCGGAGTTAATACGAAATCGATAATCCTCGGCGGCGTAGTAACCACCTTATCACGCACAATCGCATTATCGTTAGCAGGAATGTCATAAGAAACCTGCGAGGTCATGCGGATACTGCAATGCAGGAATTCTGACGCAATCACCTCAGCGTTGATAATCTCCTCTAACCACAAGAACGGGTTCATACCGCCGATGCTGATGTCTTCAATGACCCAGCCGCCTGCCGCATGAAAGTCATTAGCACACATATAAAGCGTGAACTTGAATATCTGTTCCTTGTTATCGTGTGAGATAATCTCGTTCTCGAATTCCTTAACCGTGAAGCTGTCAAGCGTTTGAGCCTCTACACCGCATACGGGACAACAACCGCCGTAACCGAATAATTTCGAGTCAACGTCCTTAGCGAAGTAGTTCTTATACGCTTTTTGGTCGTGGATTTCCACTAACTTCTTGCACTCGGCACGCAGATACCCGAATTCCTGTTGGTTAATGCTCGGCAATGCACGGTTATAATAAGGCATTTGGTCGGGAAGAACGATGTTCGGGACGATATTACGCACGAACGATTTCGCCAAGCTGCCCTCGTTTTTGCCGGTAATGAGGTATTCCACAATATCGGCAACCTCTGCCTTGGAATAGTCCTCTTTGAGGATAACCAACTTATCGACTTCTTTTTTGTATTTATCGGGGACTGCGGAACACGGGTCGATGATGTCTAAGATTTTCTCATCTTCGCCGATTAGTGCAATTCTGTCGATTTTTAAGTCGCACATAAACAGCTTAGACAAGGTTTCGCCGACAACCTCAAGCGTGACTGTTTCGCTTTTCAGAACATTATAAACCTTTTCTTTGTCGAAGGAATACCGTACAGGCGAATACGGGAAGTCGAACTTACGCCCGTTAAGCATGCCTGCCCCGATTAACATTCCAACGTCGCCGATGATTTCGAGCATTTGGGCGTTGGTGGTTTTCCCCGGGATTAGGAACTGGCTTCCGTATGCAGAGAAACGATACTTTTTATTAATGTCTAATGCGAGAGTTACTTGACCGCCCTGTGCTTTCAATTCTTTAAGGAAAGCAATAGTGTCTTTACCCTGTGTAAACACGTTGAGTGCCATTTTCACGGTTTCGTTATACGCTTGGTTGGTGTCGAACCTGTGACGGCGGCTCATAAGTGTTTCCATTGCATTTTTGATATTCACGACTTTCATCTTGGAAATATCAATGGTGTGCTGTTCATCGTGGTGGGAAATATACAACTGATAGTAACGCATGTGGATTTTATAATCCTCGTTGAACGCCTCATCAAAGAACGACAACGCACCCTCTAACGCATCCTCATTTTCAATGAGATTGTCCTTACCCACAAACTTATCTAACAGCAGACCAACCACACTCTTAAAGTGGACATGCAGGTTATAATCGGCTAATCCGGGTTTGACCCTTGATTCGATTATATAATTCCCGCTGTTGCGAGTGAATTCGTAATAGAATTCTCTGCCTGCCGCACCGTCTTTATTCTCCCACTCGTAAGCGAGGTAAAGCGTTTTTTCGGGGTATTGTGTGAGCTGCTCTAACGTCTTATCCCGTTCACCTAAGATATACTGCTTATAGGCGACACCCTTGCCGTGTTCCTCCTCGGAAACGCCGCCTTTGGTGACGGAAAACGCAGAGGCTTTTAAATCAGGATAGCTGACAGGTGCAGGCTCGTTCGGGAATTGAATGGATATGCTTTCCTGAAAGCTGTTCTTTAGATTTTCGGTAATGCGGGAGGTTAGGATAAAGTTTTTGATAAACTCAAAAGCGTAGGATTTCGGGCGGAGAAGCCACCTGTTCTCGATTTCCGGCAGTGGGTGCATATCAAGAACAAAGTATTCCCTGTATACCGATATAAGCGTTTTTAAGCCTTTTTCAACTTTCTGGATTACCACATGTTCTGAATCGGCTTTAATACCCGTTCTGAACGATGTGATATAATCGTTTGACACGCTTATGAAGAACGCTGACAGCTTTTCGTCAATGAACTTTTCCTTTGAATCGGCTTTCATCAAACCGGTAAGCTCATAGGTTGAAAAGAAGTTATACTTTTGTAAGAATACCTTTACGATACTCGCACGCTTGGCATTTGCCACTGCAAAAGGAATAAGATAGCTGAACCCGTCCTGCTCGTGTGCGATAAAGTCAACCACGCTTTTGTTGTTCTGCA
This sequence comes from Oscillospiraceae bacterium, assembly GCA_009784825.1. GTDB lineage: Bacteria > Bacillota > Clostridia > Oscillospirales > Ruminococcaceae > Ruminiclostridium_E. Next base: position 51,504 of record WQXO01000011.1, on the reverse strand, counting down.
TGAACCGGATTGTCCGCATTTCGGAATCTTCTTTTTGATTATTAATAATCTTGTATAAGGTGATAATCTTACCTTTTTCCATGATTGCGATATTGAATGTCCGTTCGGGTTCTTCAATATTAGCTTCAGGGAGGTTCATAACTTTCTTGCGGTTGAAAGCGAAGCAAAGCTCCACAAGGTTAATAAACTGCCCTTTTTGGTCTGCTAAGGTCATAAAGTTGTTCTTGATTCTCGCATATTGCTCGCTTGAAACCTTTACAATGATTTCTGTGCCTTTGAACAATGACCCTAACAGGTTAAGCTCAAGAATATTAAGTGTGCCGCCTTGGTTTTGGATTTTAAAGCTAAAGTTGTTGGAACGCATGGAAAGCCATTCCACGTTCATGAACACACTCTTAGCACCGACACCGAAGCGACCCTCCTTGCTCCTGTCGCCCGAGTTCCGCCCGAACGCCAAATAATACAGGAATTGCTCCATGGTGAAGCCGATTTCGTTATATGACAGCGATATTTCGTCGTTGTCACGGAAATTCACCATTATCTTAACGTCCTTAGTGGCGTAATAACAGTCGAAAGCGTTCTGTAAAAGCTCACGGAATATACTCTCGAACGGATAATCCGTCACGCTGATTAAGGCGTTATAGGCAGTTCTGCCGCTGTACATCTCATTATAATACTCGATGAACGGTTCACTGTTAAGCTCACCCGTGAATATCATGTTCTGCAATTTGCCGAGAGGGGACTTCATACCCTCGGTATCGCCATTGGCATGGGCTTGATAAAAGTCACCTATAAGTTCTTTTACCGGTTTTTCCACTAATTTTGCCAATTAAATCACCCCCTTGTTATACATATCCATGAACTCTCTGAGCGGTTTCTTTATCCCCTTTTTGAACCTGTAATACTTCCATATGTTATACAGCACGGGAGTTTTCATACTGTCGGGGAGCTGCTCGATTTCGTTTCTGATAAACGGATATTTTTCTTCCTTAGTCATGGCTGTTAATGCTTCCTCTGAGGATTTCAGCCCTGCTATAAACTTATTGTTCTCGTATTCCCGTGCGATTGCGTCAAGGTTGTTCTCGTTTTTGATTAAGCGTGTTTTCATTTCGTCATCATAATAAATGTACCCGTCACGAATTGATTCTACACACTGCTTAGTCGCCTTTAACAATGCCGGTTTCTTAACGTCGTCAGAGTCCATAATGTCGTTTATGTCAAACAGTCCGACAAGTCGCCCTAACATATACTTTGCACAGGAGGCGGCTTTTTCCGGGGTTTTGGCTTGTGCCGCATCGTGAATGTTATATTCCGCACGGAACTTCGGGGCGAAGTCTGCCGCCGCACCTTTTGCGTTTTCGGAATAGAACTTCAAGTCGGTCAACACCTCTGCGAGATATTTCTCTGCTTCGGGAACCCAGAACAACACATTCTGTGTAGGAATCTGCTTTTTGAAGCACTTGTACAGCCCTGCCATCATGACCTTTACAAGAATTCTGCCGTCAAACATGGCGTTATAATCGCTGAACATGATGAATTCCTCGGGGGTGGAGCTTTCCATTCCGCTTCGGAAGAAACGGCGTTCTAATTCTGCGGGGTTTCCGGGGTATTCATAATTTATAATATGTGTCGCTTTTTTGAGTGCGTGATAGCGTTCGCCGATTGCGTCGGTAGCGAGGATTACACGGGCGTCAGAACTGTCCTCACCGCTGAAGAAGCGATTAAGGAACTCACCGTCTACCGCACTTCCTGTTTGTGTTCTTACGGGAATGTCCGGATAAACTGATGTAATTACCTTTGATATATAGTTCAGCGTGTTCTGGCAGGTAAAGTAAATAACTATGTTATTGCCGGTTTTCTTAAGAACCTCGCTTAATTTATCGAGGAATACACCCAATTTAGTGTCCACATCTCTTAATGCGTTTATGTCATCCTCATTATAATAAGGTCTTAAATATGTGCTTTTTAACTTATGGTTATATTCCTCAAAGAAGTTGCCGCCGTAGGTGTAAATCGGCACGCCCGCTTGAATATCAACAATTCTGTTACCCGGGGTTGCGATTTTCTTGTCAATATCGTATTCCAGCATAACGACATTCCGCTTGCCCCGAACGGTGTTGTAATACCGCATAACCGGCACATTCTTGTTAAACATGATAATGCTCTCGTCGATTACTAAATCATCAACAAGCTCTTTTTGTGCGTCATTGTATAAGAACCCCTTAACCATTTTTCTGACCTCGTCGGTTTGGTCTTTATCATAGGGGAACGGTGACGAAGCAAAAACTAATAAACCTTTTGCCTTGTTCTCGCAGTTTTTGGAATACAGCTCCCAATCTGCACCCGCTACCGAAAGGCTGGCGTCGATAATCATTAAATCCCACACGAACTTCTTATCGCCGATTATGCCGCCTGCTCCCGCAGAATCCAACTGCTCTTCATTAATAATGTATAAATTAGATATATCCTCAGAATAGAACGATACGGTGTTACCTAAGCCGGAAATCAGCTTAAAATCTACACCGAGTTCTGAAAGCAAGGTGGAATACCAGCTTTGGGTAAGCGATTCCGGACAAATAATCAGGATATTCGGCTTACTTTCAGCGGTTATAACGTCGTGAATACACAGCTGTGCCTTTGCTGTCTTACCTCCGCCGAATTCATCAAACACCAAAGCATACCCGAAGCTCTGCACCCTTTCGGGAACTGACAGGTTATACGGGTTCATGTTCAGCCCTTGACAGGTAATCCATTTTAAATCGTTCATATTCTTTTATTCCTCCTGAAAGATATAATGTTTATTTTAACAAGCTTTCTTCCCAGCAGTCGGGTTTATCAATCCCGAATAGCTCTGCAATTGTGGGTGCGACATTGGCAAGTCCGAAATTATCGCCTTGTTTCAACTCGTAACTCTTTTGGGTATCTTTGATTATAAAAGGCACGGGGTTCAATGAATGTGCGGTTCTCAGTGCCAAGTTGCCTTTCTTGTCTTTCTCGAGCATTTCATCGGCGTTACCGTGGTCTGCGGTTACAATAAGCGTAACATCACATTCATCGCAGACTTTTATAAGCCTTGTTAATGCTAAGTCCACCGCCTCAACCCCTACGATAGTCGCTTCGAGGCTTCCTGTATGCCCTACCATGTCGCCGTTCGGGAAGTTACAGCGGATAAAATCATATTTCCCGCTTCGCAGAACCTCGATTAAATCATCGGTAATATCGGCAGACTTCATCCACGGGCGTTCGTCAAAGCTGACCTTGTCTGATGGGATTTCTTTATAGGTTTCCAATTCATCGGAGAATTTACCGCTTTTGTTCCCGTTCCAGAAATATGTTACGTGTCCGAATTTTTGTGTTTCGGAAACAGCGTATTGCCTAATATTATTCTTGACTAATAATTCTGACAAGGTATTCGTGATTTCGGGCGGGTTGACTAAGTAACGCTTCGGTAAAGCTAAGTCACCGTCGTACTGTAACATACCGGCGTATACCACATCGGGTTTCATACCTCTGTCGAAGTACATAAACCGCTCATTATCAAAAGCCATAGAGATTTCGATAGCCCTGTCACCTCTGAAATTAAACAGGATTACACTGTCGTTGTCAACAATTCCTGTGTTATCAATTACGAAAGGCGGTAGGTCTTGGTCGATAATTCCGTCATTCTCGCTACGCAGAACCTCAATCGCCTCTTTCGCTGAACCGAAAGTCCTGCCCTCACCCCTTACATGGGTCAACCAGCCACGCTCTACCATTGCCCAATCGGCTTGGTATCTGTCCATAGTTATCTTCATTCTGCCGCCGCCGGAAGCGATTTTCCCGTCGAAGGTATCATCATTTAAATCGGCGAGGACGTTTTCGAGTTGTTCGACATATTCCAATGCACTTGTCGCCGGAACATCACGCCCGTCTAATAATATATGAACCCTTGCTTGTTTTGCACCGTCTGCCTTAGCACGCTTGAGCATGTCGAACAAGTGTGCTATGTTAGAGTGGACGTTACCGTCTGAGAGTAATCCTAAAAAGTGCAGTACACTATCATTGGTCTTGACATTGTTGATTACTTCTTTCCAGACCTCACCCTCGAACATTTTCCCGCTTTCAATAGCTTCATTGACTAACTTCGCACCTTGCGAATACACCTGCCCGCACCCTAATGCGTTATGCCCTACCTCGGAATTACCCATGTCATCGTCGGATGGCAGTCCCACCGCTGTGCCGTGTGCTTTTAAGCGAGTTGTCGGACACTCTTTCATTAATTTATCAAGTGTAGGTGTGTTTGCGAGCGTAACCGCATCGCCTACTCCGGTTGTACTGTAACCGATACCGTCCATTACGATTAATAAGATAGGTTTCATGTATTCGCCGCCTTTATGATTATTCCGAAGTCTTCCGCTTTGAGCGATGCACCGCCGATTAACCCGCCGTCCACATCCTCCTGTTTAAGCAAGTCTGCGGCGTTTTGTGCGTTCATCGAACCGCCATACTGGATTGTTACAGCGTCTGCCACGTCTTTCCCGTGCAGCTTTGCGATAACATTACGAATAAGTCCGCATGCCTCGCCCGCTTGTTCGTTAGTGGCGGTTTTACCTGTGCCTATAGCCCATACCGGCTCGTAAGCGATTACTGTCTTTTTAACCTCATCTGCTGTAAATCCTGCCATATCCAATTTAATCTGGCGGGAAACAACTTCTTCGGTTATATCTGCCTCACGCTCCTCAAGTAACTCACCCACGCACATAATCGGGATTAACCCTGCTTGTAACGCCGCTTTGGTACGTTTGTTCACTGTTGTGTCGGTTTCCCCGAAATACTGGCGGCGTTCGCTGTGACCGATGATTACATAATCAACGCCTAATTCTTTGAGCATATCTGCGGAAATTTCCCCTGTGAACGCTCCCGATTTCTCGAAATGCACGTTCTGGGCACCGACCTTGATATTAGTCCCCTTAACCGCTTGTATTGCTGTTTCCAAGGCGGTATAAGGCACGCAGACAACAATTTCACATGAAACATTATCAGCGAGAGGTTTGATTTGGTTAATTAATTCAATCGCTTCGGGGCGGGTTTTGTTCATTTTCCAGTTCCCGGCGATTACTACTTTTCTAAGTTGTTTATTCATTGTATTCTCCATGTTATATAGTAAATTTAACGCAGGATTTTTATTGCAAGACAAGGAAAAAAGCACAGGAATACCGCGTGTATTCCGAGCATTTTTGACGCAGTATGGCAGTAAAAATACAAGTTAAGTCTCTTGAATTGCTTCTATGCCGGGTAAACCCTTGCCCTCGAGATACTCTAACGATGCACCGCCGCCTGTGGAAATGTGCGACATCTTATCGGCGAACCCTAACTGCACCACTGCCGCCGCAGAGTCACCGCCGCCGATAACTGTGGTTGCATCAGCTTCTGCGAGTGCCTTGGCAACTGCAATTGTACCTTGTGCGAGAACCGGGTTCTCAAACACGCCCATTGGCCCGTTCCAAACAACGGTTTTTGCGGTTTTAACCGCCTCTGCGAATATTTCACAGGTTTTCTTGCCTATATCGAGTCCGAGAACGTCAGCGGGTATTTTGTCCATGTCAACGTAATTAACAGCTATTTCAGCGTCAATCGGGTCGGGGAATGAACCGTATACCGCTGTGTCCACGGGAAGAAGCAGCTTTTTATTTAACTTTTCTGCTTTTGCAATCATTTCACGGCAATAGTCAAGCTTTTCGTTGTCTACAAGTGACTTACCTACTTCATGCCCCTGTGCTTTTGCAAAGGTATATGCCATTCCGCCGCCGATAATAAGCGTGTCACATTTTTCTAAAAGATTAGCGATTACATTAAGCTTATCCGCAACCTTAGCACCGCCGAGAATAGCCACGAACGGACGTTCGGGACTTTCCACAGCGTTGCCTAAGAATTCGATTTCTTTATTCATGAGATAACCCACAGCGGTTTCGCCACCTATAAACTCGGTAACGCCTACGGTAGAACAGTGAGCCCTGTGTGCCGAGCCGAATGCGTCGTTCACGAAAACGTCGGCGATTGACGCTAAGTCCCTGCTGAACGCTTCACCGTTTTTGGTTTCCTCGGGGCGGAAGCGGGTATTCTCAAGCAGAATTACATCGCCGTTGTTCATTTTTTCAACTGCTGAACGGGCATTCGCACCGACAACCTCTGCGTCCTTAGCAAATGCAACATCTTTGCCGAGCAGTTCGGAAAGCCTTACCGCTACTGCCGCTAAAGTGAGCCTTGCTTTATCTTCCTCGGTTTTTACTTTTCCTAAATGTGAGCAGAGGATTACCTTTGCTCTGTTTTCGATTAGTTTCTTAATCGTCGGCAATGCGGCAACAATTCTGTTATCGTTAGTGATACTGCCGTCTTTCATGGGTACGTTAAAGTCGCACCGAACCAATACTCTTTTGCCGCTGACCTGTAAATTCTCCACGTTCTTTTTGTGTAATGCCATTTTCAAAGTCTCCTTTTTCTGTTTTATTTAACTGTAAACTATCAATTATCAACCTTCATCTGTCCGCGGTGTTTGCCTTTAATAACCACTGCCGCCACCTTGGGACCTGTGTTACAGCCTACAACGCCGCCTATATATGCTTCAATTGCGGGAGGGCGACCCAGCTCTTTCGTCATACGCTTAACAAATCTTTCATAAAATTCAGGTTCGTCCGCACATACTGCTAACCACGGAGTTTCCGGAGTTGCCGAAGCTTTGATAATTTTAGTCGCCTCGTCCAATAATGCATTTTCTCCCCGCACTTTCTTTAGAACCTCGCTGACCCCGTCAATAAGCGAGATAACAGGTTTTAAACCCATCAGCTCCCCTAAAAATGCGGCGGCGGCTGTAATTCTGCCCGATTTTTTCATATGTCTCAGACTCAACGGTAATATATACACCTCTGCACAGGAGAACCAGTCATCAAGATAATCAAGAACCAAATCCATACTTTGACCTGCGTCTAACTTTTTTACAGCTTCCACTATTGCAAACCCATACCCTACCGAATAAGTCCTGCTGTCGATGATATGAACCTTCATACTACCCAATTCGCCGTTGTCTTCGAGATTTTTCCTTGCCGCAAGTGCGTTTGAGTATGTCTGCGAACCCTTTGAGTTAATTAAAATCATCAGAACCTCACGCTCGCCGTCGGACAAGCACTGGCGGAACTTTGCCTCAAACCGCTCAACCAAAATCTGATTGGTGGTAGGAATAGATGAGGAATTGTTCATTAATGCATAGAACTCCTTAGATGTGACGTCTATGCGTTCCCGATAAGTAATATCGTCAAGGTCGATTTCAAAGCTCATAATGTCAATGCCGTATGTCTTCTCCCAACCCTCAGGTAAATCGCACCCTGAGTCAGTTATAATCTTCACTCGCCGTTTTACTGCCATGCCAAAAAGTCCTTTCTCTGAATTAATCTATTATATTATTATATAACGCCTGTTTACAATTGTCAAGATAATTATATAAATTTAATTTTACAAGAGCTTACTTGACTAATAATGCAATATATGTTACAATACTTGTATATTGAAAACAAGAAAGGATTACATAAAAATGGCAAAAGTATTATTTACCTCCGAAAGCGTTACAGAGGGGCATCCCGACAAGATTTGTGACCAGATTTCCGATGCGGTATTAGACGCACTTCTCAAGGAAGAGCCAACTGCACGGGTTGCGTGTGAAACCTGCACCACAACAGGAATGGTTCTTGTTATGGGAGAAATCACGACAGGGCATTATGTTGATATTCCCCATTTAGTGAGAGATGTCATAAAGGATATAGGCTATGACAACGCTGTTTACGGGTTCGATTGCAACACCTGTGCAGTATTAACCTCGATTGACGAGCAGTCCCCCGATATTGCTATGGGGGTTAATAATGCGTTAGAGGGTAGGGAGCAGAACTCTCGTGATACCGGTGCAGGTGACCAAGGAATGATGTTCGGGTTCGCTTGTGACGAAACGCCCGAGCTTATGCCTATGCCTATTTCATTAGCACATAAATTGGCGAAACGCCTCACCGAATCACGCAAAAGCGGTGAACTGCCTTTCTTGTTACCCGACGGTAAATCGCAGGTCACTGTTGAATATATCGACGGCAAACCCGCACGTGTTGACGCAGTGGTAATCTCCTCCCAGCATAAACAGGAGGCTACTCTTGAGCAAATCCGTGAGGAGGTAATTGAAAAGATTATCAAAACCACTATTCCTGCGGAATTAATTGATAAAAACACCAAGTATTACGTCAATCCGACGGGCAGGTTCGTCATAGGCGGGCCGCAGGGCGATTCCGGATTGACCGGACGGAAAATTATTGTAGATACCTATGGCGGGTATTCCAGACACGGGGGCGGTGCGTTCTCGGGGAAAGACCCCACTAAGGTTGACAGAAGTGCGGCTTATGCGGCGAGATACGTTGCGAAAAACATCGTAGCAGCCGGTTTAGCGAAAAAGTGCGAGGTTCAGATTGCCTATGCTATCGGAGTTGCACAGCCCGTGTCGGTGCTTATAGACACTTTCGGGACGGGAACAGTCCCCGATGTAACAATCGGATTGGCAGTGGAAAAGGTGTTCGACTTACGCCCTGCCGCAATTATTGAAATGCTTGATTTGCGTAAACCGATTTATCGTCAGTTAGCGGCTTACGGGCATATGGGGCGTGAGGATTTGGGGGTCACTTGGGAGAAAACAGACAAGGTTGATGATTTAAAGGCGTGTATCAGATAGAAAACGAATAAAAAAACGACGAGGGTTCGTATTTTTACGAACCCTCGATTTTTTATTTATTTAAACCATTCCACGCCGGCTTCAAACAGCGGCATATCTTTATTCCCGTCCACATTTTTGAAACAACCGGGTGAATACCTCTCGGGGTGGCCCATCATTCCGAGAATTCTACCGTCTTGCGAGGAAATACTCTCGATTGCGTATGCCGAGCCGAAGGGGTTACATTCGGTGAACTGCCCTGCGACTTGCCCGTTTTCGATTAATCCTTGAATAACCGTTTCATCGGCGGTGAACCTGCCCTCAGCACTTGAAACAGGGATATTATAAACCTCACCGACTTTACACTTGTTCAGCCACGGAGACTTAACCGAGCAGACTCGGACGTTCGCCATTTGTGACACCTGCCGCCCGATTTCGTTGAATGTCAGTGTTCCCGCAAGCAATCCTAATTTTTGTAACGCACTGAACCCATTACCTATTCCGAGGATTAACCCATCCCGCTTTAATAATTCGTTAATCGCCTGCATAATTTCGGGGTTGCTTAAAAACGCTGTAGTGTAATTCCCCGAACCGCCGGGATTGTCCTCTGAAGAAAAACCGCCGGGTAATGCGATAATTTGCGATTGATTAACCTGCTTCACGAATTCTGCAACCGACTCACGCACTGCCGTGCCTGTAAGATTCCGCACCACGAATATGTTCGTCTTACCTCCTGCACGGTTGAACGCTTGTGCCATGTCATACTCCCCGTTTGACCCCGGAAATGCGGGGATTAGACAATTGACAGTTGATAGTTGATAGTTGACAGTTGTTTTTTGGGAGTTGTATTCAATAATTGGCACGTCGTTAATCGGGAATGTGTTCTTGAATATCGGTTCTAATTTTTCATCGGAAACCTTTTTTAATTCGGTTAAGTCGAACTTTTTCCACGGCCAGCCGTCAGGGCGGTAGTCGATTACGAATTCTTCAATGGTTTTACCGATTTTGCGTGCTTCCGGAATTTCAGTAACAGCTTCAATCACAAACGCACCGTAACACTGCGTATACAGCTCGTTCGGGTGGACGCTGACCAACTCCGCACCTACTTGATTACCGAGTGACATCTTAAACACCGCTTCGCCTATTCCGCCTGTTCCTAAAGCCCATACAGAAGCGGCATTACCGGAGGCGATTTCACGCTCGATAATCTCGAACACCCGCTTAACGCTCTGCCATATCGGCATATTGTTTTTATCATAATTCGGGGCGATATATTGCAAAAGTCTACCGGATTTTTTGAACTCTGCCGAGATAATTCTGTCGGCTTTTTGAGTTGTCACCGCAAATGAGAATAATGCGGGGGGAACGTCAATATCCTCGTAACTGCCAGACATTGAATCCTTTCCTCCGATTGACGCTAAACCTAATCCGATTTGTGCCTTATACGCACCTAATAACGCCGAAAACGGTTTCCCCCAGCGAGCGGGATTGTTTTTCGTCGCCTCGAAGTATTCTTGGAATGAGAGGTAACAGTCCTTATAACTCCCGCCAGACGCCACTACCCTTGCGACTGATTCTAAAACTGACAGTGCCGCTCCGTGATAGGGTGACTGACACATAATATACGGATTGCCCCCCCACGACATAATTGAGGCTGTGTTAGTTTCGCCGTCAAGTACAGGGAATTTCGCCGCCATAGCTTGAACCGGTGTGGATTGCGTTTTCCCGCTGAACGGCATTAGAACCGTATTAGCACCTACTGTTGAATCAAATCGGGAGGAAATACCTTTCTGTGAGCAGATGTTTAAGTCACCTGCCATGTTTTCTAAGGTGTTGAAATCCTGCTCATAGCTGACCTCGGGGACAGGCACAGACACGGTAGTGTGCTTTACTGCACCGTTTGAATTAAGAAATTCCCTTGATAAATCGCAGATTACCTCGTCGTTGAAGGTCATCTTCATGCGTTTTTCCTCGGTGACATGAGCAACTACACTCGCTTCGAGATTTTCCCTGTCTGCTAATGAAATAAACCTTTCAACATCGCTTTTGTCGATTACGACTGCCATGCGTTCCTGCGATTCTGAAACTGCTATTTCCGTTCCGCTTAAACCCGCATATTTAACAGGAACTGCGTTTAAATCTATGTCTAACCCGTCGGCAAGCTCACCTATGGCAACAGAAACCCCTCCCGCCCCGAAGTCGTTGCATTTTTTAATTAACCTTGACACTTCGGGATTGCGGAACAAGCGTTGCAGCTTTCGCCCAATCATCGGTGTGCCTTTTTGAACCTCTGCACCTAATGTCGCTAAGCTGTCGGCGTCCTGTTCACGAGATGAGCCTGTCGCTCCTCCGCAACCGTCCCTCCCTGTCCGTCCGCCTAAGAGGATTACCGCATCACCGGGGGTAGGGGTAATACGAACAACATTCTCCGCTTTTACCGCACCGACTAATGCACCCAACTCCATTCTTTTAGCCATGTAGCCGGGGTGGTATAATTCACATAATAAACCCGAAGCTAAGCCTACCTGATTACCGTAAGAAGAATAACCCGCCGCCGCTGTTTTTGTGATTTTCCGAGGAGGCAGCTTGCCTTTTATGGTCTTTTCTACAGGGAGAAGCGGGTCACTCGCCCCCGTAATCCGCATTGCTTGATACACCCACGAACGCCCTGACAGCGGGTCACGAATTCCACCGCCTAAGCAGGTTGCCGCTCCCCCGAACGGTTCAATTTCGGTGGGGTGGTTGTGGGTTTCGTTCTTGAACAGTAACAACCAGTCCTGCTCTTGATTATTTACATCGACTTTAACCTTAACCGTGCAGGCGTTTATTTCATCGCTTTCGTCAAGGTTTATGAGTGTTCCGTCACTTTTCCCCCTACGCATAGGCGTAGTCGCAATGTCCATAAGCGTAATCGGTTTCTCCGAACGCCCCAAAGCCGCCTTGTCTTTTAAGTAGTCGTTATACGTTTCTTGTATGTAATCTGCTTGAATGTCCGCAGAGTCAATCACCGTGCCGAATGTGGTGTGGCGGCAGTGGTCAGACCAATAGGTGTCAATTATGCGGATTTCGGTGATTGTGGGTTGACGGTTCTCTGTTTTGAAATAGTTCTGACAGAACGTAATATCATCAATGTCCATCGCTAATCCGTGTTCTTTCAGAAAAGCAGACAATCCCGAATCAGATAATTCATTAAACCCGTTTAACGGGGTGATTTTTTCGGGATTATTCGGGGCGGCAGAGGTGTCACCGCCGATAAGAGAACACTCACGGGTTTCTATGGGGTTAATCATGTATTTTTTAATTCGGGTGAATTCCTCATCGGTTATGCCGCTGAATGTATATATCTTAGCGTATTTTACAACAGGCATATCAATCCCGAAAAGTGTGTTTAACCCTTGTGAAGCGTTGTCGGTGCGTACATCGTATTGCCCCGGTAAAAACTCAATCGCACATACATGAGCTGTATCAAATTCGGGTAATTGGTCATACACCTCGTCCGAATTTTTGTCGGAAAATATAACGGGGATTGCTTTTTTGAACTGCTCTTCGGTTATCCCCTCAACGTCAAAGCGATTAATAATGCGGATTTGAGTTGCGTATATACCGAGTGCCGTTAATAATTCCTCTTGCAAGACCTTAGTTTCTGAATTTAACTCTTGTTTTTTCTCTGAAAAAATGCGATAAACAGCCATGTTAAATTTCTCCTTTACAATATTCTTTTGTTGCTTTAACTATTTTTACTTTTATAATGTCGTTTTTATTAAATTTTCCGCTGATTTTCACAGGAGTGTAATCCCGTGTATGCCCTGTGTTTTCACTTTCGAGAAGAACCTCTTGAACCGTTCCGACTAATCCCGTGAAATGCCGACTTCGCAATCGTTCGGCTAACCCGCACAGTCTTGCCACCCGCTCACGTTTGATTGTGTTAGAAACTTGTTCAGGCATTTCTGCCGCCGCTGTCCCCTCTCTTTTAGAAAAGGCGAAGCTGTGGATTTTTGCAAACTGCATTTCCTCGGCGAACGCCAGAGTTTCGGCGAATTCTTGTTCAGTTTCTCCGGGAAAACCGACGATTATATCGGTAGTAATCGCACAATTCGGGAAATGTTCACGGAATAGTTTTACTATATTTCTGTAATACTCAGTGTTATAGTTCCTGTTCATTCGTTTAAGAACCGTGTCGCTCCCGCTTTGCAATGATAAGTGGAAATGCGGACACAGCTTCGACAGCTTCGATAATCGCAGAATGTCGGGTTCAGTAATCAAATCCGGTTCTAACGAGGACAGGCGTACCCGTTGTATATCGGGAATATTACAAACAGCCTCCACCGCTTGAACTAATGATGAACCCGTGTCTGTGCCGTATGCCGCTAAGTTAATTCCGGTTATCACGATTTCTTTATGCCCGTGACGAACCAACTGCTCCGCCTCTGCGATTATTTCGGGGAGGGGGCGACTTCTTACACGACCACGTGCTTTGGGGATAATGCAGTAAGCACAGCTATGGTTGCAGCCGTCCTCGATTTTTAGGAAAGCCCTTGTACGGTTCAATTGGGGTGAGAAAGGCAAATCCTCACCCTTCCATATCCCGGGGAAAACCACGTCTGCCCCAATTAATTCCGCTTTTTCGGGGAACGCTTTTGGGAAACACCCGCATAAGATTATTAGTGTATGGGGATTGTTTTTTCTAATTCGGGAAACAAGCTGTCGAACCTTTCTGTCGCTGTTCCCGGTAACAGTGCAGGAGTTGATAATATGAATATCCGTCTCCTCCGGCTTGTCCGTGACGAAAAAGCCCCGCCGGTTCATAAGCTCCGACAAACCCGAGCTTTCATATTGATTAACCTTGCATCCGAAAGTAGTTATAGCGTAATTCATAAATCGCAACCTACATTTTTGTATATATTGACCAAATATAAAGAAATTACATAAACATTATACTTTAATATTGAGAATTTTGCAACACACTCTTGACATTTTTTTATTCTGTGTTATTATTTAATCATGAAAAGGAGGCGATAATTATGACAGAAAAAAAAGTAAAAATCGCAACAATTAACGATGTAAAAGCGTTTGTGAGCACCGTTATGATGTATGAATATGATGTTGACCTTATTTCGGGAAGATATGCGGTTGACGCAAAATCTATCATGGGCTTGTTCAGTTTGGACTTGACTAATGACTTGGTTTTGAAAGTACATTCAAACGACTGCGGAGATTTAATCAACGACCTCGCACCGTTCATCGTTTAATCAGAAAAAAGATGTGTGGGGGGCGATGAAGACATCGCCCCTTACTTTACGAGGATAATTAATTATGAAAGAACAAGTTAATCTCAATGAACTGAACGCATTGGTCTATCAAGCCGTTAAAAATAACGGTGATGTTTCAGAATATATTAATAAAATGAACTTTGAGGAAATCACGGCACAGATGTGGCATCTTTCAACCGAAAATCCCGATTATGCCAAAGCCATGCTCGGTTTTATTGACCCTGAACGCTTCACAGAAAGCATAAAAGAGCTTTTTTGGGCAACATCTGCATTGGAAGCCGCTCTGCCTCACGCAAAGCAGTTAAACGATAAAGAAAAAACAACACTTTATCACAATTATATCACACTCTTAATAATATACGTGTCGAACATTTATAACCCTGCGTTGCTTAATGAGGACGATATTCGGGTTTTGCCGCAGTCACACCGTTTCGGTTATTTTATGTATGAGGCACAAAAGTGCTTGGGTGACAACGATTCATCCGGATATGTGAAAAACCTCAAAACCGCATTAACGATGGACAAAAGCAAATCCGATATTATATCAACACTAATAAACCAACTGTAATTGTCAATTGTCAATTGTACATTGTACATTGTTCGTCGTTTCGCCGGGGACAATTGTCGGGACACACGGCGGTATCGAAACATTAACCTCCCTGCATATTTGCAGGGTTTCGCCATTTATAGTGACTGTATCCGTCGGTGAGAAATACGCTTGTCTCGGTGACATGACAACACGAGGTTTTACCACGACCTGCGGTGAGGGGATAATGGGCGTTCTCCGAGGAATATCATTCATAGCCATGAGAACCCGTTCGGTGTTTTTATACTCGGTAATTGTAGAAAACAACAGGATAACATATTGGCTGTCGCTCATTTCGCAAATAACACCCCGTTTACGAAGCTCAGTCGAAAAGTCATAACCGCTGTATCCGTAAGCGTTTACGTCAACAGTAACCCGTAGCATATCACTGTCCGCCACAGAAAAATCGCCGCTTAATCGTGATTTCAACTGCCTAACCGCTTCAAACGCAGTTAAAGCACGTTTTTTTTCATTTAATATATGAGCGTTACATAAATCAAGGCTGTTCAGAATAAGATACGAGGGACTGCTTGTCGAAAACAGGGCAAGTCCCGATTTTGCTTGCTCAATATAAGACTCATCTGCGATATGTAAATAAGCCGCTGATGTGAGTGCCGGCAGTGTCTTATGGGCAGAATCGGCGGTCATCGCCGCACCGAGTTTTATGGGGTGATTGTCGGTGAACACCAAATAAGCCCCGTGAGCGTTATCGACTAACAGCGGTACATTATATTTTTTACACATTTCTGCGATTTTTGGAATATCGCAGGTTCTCCCGTAATAATCTATACTTGTTACGAATACTCCGGCTGTTTCGGGAAATATTCTGTCACTTATTTCTTCATCGGGATAGACCCAGTCAATTTCGATATTCAGCAGAATTGCAACGTCTATAAGACTTCGGTGGGAATATCTCATTGCAATAATTCTTTTATTCGCAAACGGCGTGAGCATTGCGAATATGGCAAGCGTACTTCCCGAACACGAGAAAAGCGTCCGCTTCGCCCCGAATAATTCGGCGGCGTTACGTTCGCTTTCACTAATTATATCAACTGCACCCTCTATCTCGGTAATGTCGAACGGGTTATGCAATCCGGCGTGACCGGGCATATGACAGCGTTCAAATTCCGAAGAGGCATATTCACTTAAAAAACTATGTATAGGTGTGTTCATTAGCCGGTTGGGCCTGTAATCGGTTTAACATCAATGTCACCTGCGTCGTTCACGTAAATCCGGCAACGGTCACTGCGGTGTTCGATTTTTATTTGAGTTGTACCAATTTTGACTGCCACACCGGGCCAAACCGATTTACGAACCTCGATTTGCAGGTTATATGCACTTAACAGGCTGACATCAATCTCCTCTATCCTTTTTTGAATCAGCTTAATGTCGTTGGAATACTTAAACTTGGTTCGAATTGCCTTAGACAGCATATCCTCACGGTCGGGAGGGAGCGAGCCTGTTTTTTTCTTGTGGTCCTTGAGCATATCGGATAGTTGGACTAATTTCCCGATTTGCTCGGTTAAGTCTGCCTCTTCCTTCTCGAGTGCTAACTTTTCCTCGGACAGAATTGCACCGTTACCGAGAATCATCTTTGTTTTGGTATAGGATTCTGAACCGGCGGTATTTACGATTATACCTTTAAGGCAGGTCATTTTCCCGCCTACTATTATTCCTTTTCCCGAGGTTGCGGAGGCTACACCCTGACAGAAAACATCGCAAGCAACAAAGCTGCTCGATGATAAATCGCCGACACAATCAATCTTTGAGCTTTCGCAGAACCCGATTTTCACATCACCTTGTGCGGAAACCTCGGAGTTAATGCTGCCCATTTTAATTTCGATATTACCCTCTGCCACGATTTTCGCATTAGTGGCACTGCCGTTAATAAGAATATTCTTTTTAGAAACCACCGAAAAGTTCTCTTGAACCATGCCTTTTACAAGAACATCACCGATAAAGTCGATATTTCCCGTAGTTGCACCAACGTCCTCCGCAATGACTAATGTTGATTCCACGGTAAAATGGTCTCTGTGCCACCGCAAATTCCCATCAATTTCAGCGGTTATTCGCAGCTTATCCTCGCTTAACACTGTTCCTTTTCCCACGAGATACTTTGCAGGCTTACCCGGCATAGGCTTATGTAAAATACCAAGAACGTCAAACCCGTCCTCCCCCTCGGTTTCATCTACAAGCTCGGCAATCAAAGTCCCCGCAAGAATATTCTGCACCAAACCGAGGTCTTTATAGTCCATGACGCCTTTTTCGTTTTCCTTGGGCTGCAAGGCACTGGTTTGAGCGTATTTATAAAAAATATCACCGTCTGTGCCGTTTATGGGGGCTTTCCCCCGTGCAACACAGACACGTTCGTTATATTGATGGAGATTGACAAGTGAGTCAATGGCTTCACGATTAAGCTCCACCTTGACACCGAGCAGTTCAAGCTCTGACAGAATATCTTGCACGGTGACTTCAATTCCGCCGTTAAGCGGACGTGATATAGCCACATACGCCGACATCAAGTCCTCTGATATTTGTGCCTGTACAACTCCGTCTATCGGTTCTTGTGCGGCTTCGGCAGAATTAAACGGGTTTGCACCTGCATTTGTGTTATCATTTTCCATAGTTACCGCTCCTTACTGAGTGAGATTTAACCTGTTGTTTGTATTATATCACAAATATATATAACATTTCAAGTCATTTTCGAGGTTTTCTAATAAATATTTTACATCTGTGATACTGATACCCAAAATACATTGACAAATCCCGTTAAACATTATATAATTATCAAAATTAACACACAAACTAAGGAGCATTTAATTATGTCTGACAAAAAAACAAAAATGAGCCGTGAGGTATGTTTAGAGTTGATTACTGTAATTCTTCTCGGTGTAACTGCTATTTTGATTGCATGGGCAACATGGATTGGCTCATTACATGCGGGTAATCAAACCTCAAACTTCACAAAAAGCAATAACTTAACCGCTGAGGGTAATTCTGAATGGAACGAAGCCTCACAGTTAAAAATGCAGGATTTTATGATGTTTAACCAGATTAACGCATTATACATTGACTTGGCGTTCGCTGAAAGCAAGGGCGACACAGACGAAATCGACAAAATTAACTGGAAAATAGATGAGCTGTTAGACCTGCTTCACGAAGATTTGGTAGACGCAATCTTCTGGGCTTTTGATGAAAGTGCCGCTCTCGGATACGCTGTTTCGCCGTTCGACAACGAGGAATTCGAGAACACTTATTTTGAAGTTGCAAGGGAAATCCTCAACGAAGCAGACGAGTTATTGGAAATAGGCTCTGAAGAGGGTTCACACTCGGACGCATTCGGGCTTGTAACGGTTATTTATTCTGTAGTGCTGTTTATGCTCGGTATAATAGGCACGTTCAAAAAGCCGAACTATAAAATGGCAGTTGTGATAATTTCCGGGGTGGCATGGTTAATCGCAACGATTTATATGGCAACAATTCCGATGCCGACTGATTTTAGTTTGTTTAACTTCTTTTAGGTAAATGTGAAAGGGGCGATGTGGTCATCGCCCCTTAATTATTTATCTCCCGAAAATCTTCGATAATTCCTGTGCTTTTTTAACCTCGCCCTCGATTTTGAGTTTCCCTGTGGTGAACGCAATAACCGAATTGAGCTTGCCATTCATCATCTTCACGAAATTGTCGGCAGAGATTATTATATTCGCCTGCCTGTCGTTATACTCGTGGGGTTCAATCGTCAGCTTACCTTCCTTAACCTCGATGAAGAATACCTCATTGAGGTCTTTTAATGTGATTTGAACAGCAAGAAAGTCGCCGTAACTGCTCGCATCGAAGTTTTTGGTCTTTTCCTTTAACTCGCCGAATACCTTTTCAAATTTTTCGCTCATAACAGTCTCCAGTCTATTTCATTTATTCCGTGTTCCCTAAGGAACATGTTTGTTTTAGAAAAATGCCGATTCCCGAAATAACCGCCTCTGTTTGCGGAAAGCGGGCTGGGGTGCGTACTCGTCAGCACAAGATTATTTCGATTAGTAAGTAACGGGGTTTTTGCCTTGGCGTTCCCGCCCCAGAGGATAAATACTAACGGCTTCTCTCGCTCGTTAAGCAGGCTGATAACCTTATCGGTCAAAACCTCCCACCCGACGTTCCTGTGGCTGTTGGCAACACCTCGCCTTACCGTAAGCGATGTGTTCAGCAAAAGCACGCCCTGCTGTGCCCATTGGGTAAGCTCTCCGTGATTTGGCGGTTCTATCCCTAAATCATTGTACAGCTCCTTGAATATATTAAGCAATGACGGAGGGGGTTGAACCCCTTTTTTAACCGAGAAACACAGTCCGTGTGCCTGCCCGGGTTCGTGGTATGGGTCTTGTCCTAAAATAACTGCCTTGACATCGGAAAAAGAGGTATATTTTAAAGCGTTGAATATATCGTTCATGTCGGGATAAACTGTATAACTGTTGTATTCCTGTTTTAAAAACTGCCTCAGTTGTTTATAGTACGGCATCTCCCATTCTTCCTTAAGAAGCTCGTCCCACTCATTACCTATTTTGACTATAATAACTCACCGTTCCTCTTTCGTCTGTTATTCTTGAATTGTTTTTACTGCGTTCGTTGACATACAAGCCAATAAATACTCCGCCGATAATGGATAATACCGCAATAATCGACAAGCAGAACGCAAACGCACCTTTCCCGAAAACCACCTTTTCTTTTTTAGGCGGGTTGAACCTCATCGGGGGAGGCGGCGGTGCGAAATACATCGGAGGCATAGGAGGGGGTAGGGGGGCATGCAATACCGGAGGAGGCGGGGGTGGCGGCAGTAAAGGGGGTGGTTCGACAGGCATGGGTAATTCGGGCAATTCAGGCAATTCCGACGGTTCGGGTAATTCGGGTGTTTGAGTTTCGATAAGAACATCGTCTAATACATCGGGGTTTTCCGATAATGGGCTTTCCCGCACGATTTCGCCGCAGTTTCCGCAGAATTTACAGCCGCATTTAATAAAATACCCGCAGGCAGTACAATACATATAGTTAGTTCTCCCTAATTGTTGTTATTTCTTATATAATGGAACAAAAACTGCTGAGCAATCCCCTCATAACCTTTTATGCAATCGGGTAATCCGTTGGGATAGTATTCCGACATTACACGTTTTATCCATACGTCACGAGGGAACGCTTCTGTTTTGTGGAACCCGAACAAAAGCACACAGTCTGCGACTTTTTCCCCAACGCCGACGATTTTCATTAATTCATGTCTTGCTTCATTATAAGGCATATTATGGATTTCGTCAAGTTTTATTTCTCCTGTGTGGACTTTCCTTGCCGCATCCGTGATATAACGTGTCCTGTAGCCGGTTTTTAACAGCGACAGGTCTGCCTCTGCCAAAACCTCCGCTGTCGGAAATGCGTTATTCTCCCCGAAGCATTCACACATTTTCGCTATTATTCCCGAAATTCGCTTGATATTGTTGTTCTGCGATATGATAAAGCTGATTAATGCTTCAAATGGGTCTTGCCTGAGAACCCGTATTCCCGGGGCATACTCGCAGGCGACTTTCATAATTTTGTCCTGTGAAAATCGCTTGATTAACTCGGTATAATCCTCGTCTGTACAAAAATAATTCTCCCAGTAAGGAATGTCGGCTTTCTTAATATTATGCAGGATTATGCCGTTTTCCGCCTGACTGACGTTAAAGGGACGGCGAAAGCATTGCCCGCAGTTAAACGTGGTTTCGAGGTCGATGTTTTCGAGCTTTATAAAGTATTCCATATTTCCTCTTGATTATTTTTTAAAAATGTATTAGAATAATACTATACTATGGAGGTGCAAAATGAGAGAAAGCTTATTAACCATACCCGTAAACGAAGTATTCGAGCCGAGAGAGGGTTGCCCTTTCTGCCGAATGAGAGATACCGTTGAAGAACACATCTGCGAATACATAATGGGGGCGGCAATGATGGAACCCGACGTCCGCATAGAAACTAATTTGCTGGGGTTCTGCCACACGCACTTTCTGCAATTATTAAAGCAGAACAACCGCCTTTCCTTAGGACTGATGCTCAATTCCTACCTTGAGAGAATGAGGGGAGATGTCTTCGGGAAGAAAGCGATATTCGTTAAGGACAAGAAAACCGAAAAGGCGGAAAAAGCCGGCGAAACCTGCTTCGTTTGCTCTAAAACCGAATGGGGCATGAACCACATGACAAAGACTTTTTTTGTAATGTTCCGCGATGATAAGCGGTTTCAGACGATTTTTAAGACGCAGGAATTCATATGTATGCCGCATTATGCGTGGCTTCGAGGGAAAGCGGAAAGTTTAAACAAAGCCGATAAAGCCTTGTTCGTCGCCGCACTCGATGAGCTTGTGGGCAATTATGCACGGCAGCTCAACTCCGACGTGGACGAGTTCTGCGACAGCTTCGACTATCGCAACGCCGGTAAGCTTCGTGACGCCGACATGGAGCATGTCCGTAGCTCGGTTAATCGCTCGATTTATTTTCTGACGGGTCGGAGTGCGGAATAACCTCATCACCGTTGCGTTCCTTTAATAAATCACGGATTTCGGTTAAGAGGGCGATTTTTTCGTCGATTTTCGGTTCTTTCGGTTCTTCGGCAGGGCGTTTCCTGCGGAATGCGTTCATCGCTTTAACCATGAAGAACACGCACACCGCTATTATGAAGAACCTCACAATTGATTGAATAAAGTTCCCGTAATTCAGCACCACGTTATGTTCGGGGAAAATGAAGCTCTTGAATGTGACACTCAGCTCGGTAAAGTCAATCCCGCCCATGATTATTCCGATTAATGGGGTGATTACGTCTGCCACTAACGATGTTACAATCGCTGTGAACGCCGTTCCTACGATAATACCGACCGCCATATCCGTGACGTTACCCCGTGAGATGAACTCCTTGAACTCACCGAACACGTTCCACGCCTTTCTCCCTGCTTTTTTTCCCGCCTCGAGAACGACATCGGGCGGTTGTTTTTTCTTCTTTTTAGGCATTCTTACCTCCTACAATATAATTAATTTTATAACAATTCGTAACATTTGTCAACAAAGATAATAAAATGTATTAAACGCATTTCATTTATTTGAATATTTCCGGTGATTGTGTTAAGAATAATTATCGGAAAGAGTTCCAAAATATTCAAAGAAAGGAAAATTAATATGTACATCAAACGCGGTGAAATCTATTATGCGGATTTAAGCCCCGTCATTGGCTCGGAGCAAGGCGGTATGCGACCCGTTTTAATAGTTCAAAACGATATAGGAAACAAGCACAGCCCTACTGTAATTGCCGCTGCCATTACCAGTCAAAAGGAAAAGTCACGCCTGCCCACCCACATTTCGCTGACCGCACTAAACTGCGGACTTGCGAAGGATTCTGTGGTGCTGCTCGAACAGGTTCGCACCCTTGATAAAAAGCGGTTAAAGGAACGTATGGGTGAGCTTGACTTAGCTTCCATGAGTAAGGTGGACAACGCTTTGTCGGTGAGTTTCGGGTTAAATGAGTAAATAATTAAGGGGCTACCTCGAGGTAGCCCACTTTTTTTATGGTAGCACCCATCGTAGGGGCGAACTGCGTTCGCCCGACAAACCCACCGCCGTTACCGACGGGCGAACACAGTTCGCCCCTACATTCCCCACAAAACCATCTCACTTGACATATTAACACAAAACATGCTATAATATCTGCAAGACAGACATAATACGGTGGCGGTCGTTCCTCCTGTAAAGGAGGTGATGTCTATGGAAATATCGGAAACAATTCTGATTATTTTATATGTTATGTGAAAACCTGCAACTACTGTTGTCCATGATAGACTCTATAAAACATAAATAGCCGCCCAACCGTCCAAAGTTAGCGGCTATATTTTGTTGCGAACCTGAGGGCGACCGTCACTTGGTCTGCCTTTTCTATTTCCCATTATATCACACTCTTTTCACTTTGTCAACCCTTTTCCCCCACAAAAACTCCCCCTTTTAACAAGGGGGAGAATTCTTATTAGTATTGCGATTTGGTTAGAAAACCTATACAGACTATCTGAGTAATTGCAGAATAGCTTGAGGAGCTTGGTTCGCTTGTGCGAGCATAGCCTGAGCTGCTTGCTGGAGAATGCTGTACTTGGTGTATTCAACCATTTCGGTTGCCATATCGGTGTCACGGATTTGAGCTTCAGCAGCGTTGATGTTTTCAGTTGTAACTGTCAAGCTGTTTACTGTGTGCTCAAGTCTGTTCTGCATAGCACCGAGTGCCGCTCTTTGAGAAGATACTGCTGTGATTGCACCGTTTACTGCATCGAGAGCCATACGAGCATTTTCAACAGAGCTTACGTCAAAGTTGGAGATACCGATTGAGCCGGAGTCCATAGCGTTGATGTTAAGTGTAACTCTCTGCTCAACTGCGTTGTTAGCACCGATTTGGAAGGTTAAACCTTGACCGCCGCCAGCAACGAATTCTTTACCAAGACCTTCACCGGATACGCCTGCACCGATATTGATGCTAACGCCATTACCTGCAACAGTTTCAGCAACGAACAGTCTCATTTTGATGTCGCCGTTCGGACCTTGCTGACCGGGGTCTTGCAGTTCAACAGTGTAGTCATAGCCATACTCACGAAGGATATTCTGGATGTCCTGTGCGGTATAGTCTTTACCTGTTGAAAGGTGGAGTATAAAAGTACCGTCTTTGGTGTACGGGTCGGTGTCTGCTGTGCCTACTGCTACCCATTCTTTACCCGGACCTACAGAGGTCAGGATTTCGAATGTACGAGTGTCTGCACCGTAGCTGTTGGATGTGAACTTAATTGTGTTAGCGAAGAATTCTGCGGGGTCATTGCCTCTGAGCAACAAAGCATCTAAATCTGTCCAGCCGGAGTCTGCTCTGTAGCCTGCTTCAGTGGGACGGAATGATTCACCTGTGTCATCCATCATCAGAACGCCGGAAGCTAATTTTACCGAAACTGTTGCCGGAGCATTGTCTTGGAAATCTTCTTTAGCGTAGGAAGCGTCTTTAATCAACGCATCGATTTGTGACTGGGTGTAAGGTGTGTTAGCGAAAAGCGAGATGGTCAATTCTGTACCGTCAGCGTTCCATTTTGCGAATTCGCCGCCTTTACCGGAAGCACCTGCGTTAAAGGAAACTGTGATGCCGGCTTTGTTAGATGTTACGGATGAACCGTAAAGAATACCGGTATTAGTTTCGATGATACCATAACGTGCACCGAACTGGTTGATTGAGCCGCCGCCGCCGAGAGAACCGTCAAGTAACTTGATGCCGTTGAAGTCTGTTGCTTTTGCAATTCTGTCGATTTCTTCTTTGATGTCTTCGATTTCCATCTGCATGTAAGCACGCTCTTCGTCTGAATAAGTGTCGTTACCTGCTTGAACTGCGAGTTCTTTTAATCTCTTAAGCATTGCGTGGGTTTCATCCAAAGCACCTTCTGCTGTTTGGATAAGGCTGATGCCGTCGTTTGCGTTGCGGATTGCCTGGCTTAAGCCACGGATTTGTGCACGCATTTTCTCGGAAATTGCAAGACCTGCTGCGTCGTCAGCCGCACGGTTAATGCGGAAGCCGGATGCTAACTTTTCAGTCGATTTCCGTGTGCCTAATACGTTAGCGTTCAACTTATTGTTGGCGTTAATCGCATTAAGGTTGTGTTGAATAATCATACCTGCCATGATAATATCCTCCTTGAATTTCTTTGACTTTCGGATTCCTTCCCGAAAGTGTTTAAATTTTTTGGCGTAAGGGGTAATTCCTTACACCTTTTGGAAGTTTTGGCCAAACTTCAAAGGTCTCTTGACCCTTACGAACATTATATCGGCAATAAATAAGGAAACTTTAGCGGAATTTCAAAATATTTTCCGTATATTATAAAATTTATATAAATCTATTGAAAATAATGTAAAAAAGTGATATAATCTGTTATATGAAAAAAACAATCCTTATTTTATCAATGATATTCACACTTTTGATGACCTCGTGTTTCTTCTTCCCTGAAGAGGAACCGCTTCTCGACCCTCCCGTAATTAAGCAGGACGAGGTTACATATGTCACGTATACCGCTCGCAGAGGGGAAATCATCAGCCGTGTTGTCACAACCGGTTATGTCACCTCGAAAACCTTCGCCGACTGCTTTTTCACCGATTATACCGGAAACTTAAAGGCCATTTATGTGTTTCCGGGTGATTTTGTTCAAGAGGGTCAGCTGATTGCCGAGTTAGATGTAGGTGAATTAGAATTCGATTTAGAAACCGCCCGCCTCACCGCTGAGCTTATGCGGCTTACCTATAACACCTCCGGCACACAGGAGGCGAGGCTTAATATGGAGCTTGCACAAAACACCTATGAGCAGTTACAGGCGAGAATGGACGGTTCACGCATTTATGCCCCTATGACGGGGCAAGTTGCATTTGTGGAACGATTAAGCCCGGGGGAGGAAATTAATCCTCATCGGGTTTTAGTGAGGATTATCGACCCTGATGACTTGCGGATAACTGCCGAAGCCACCGACACTATTTCTTATACACACGGCGATATAGTGGACATATTAGTAAACAGCGTGACTTATGCGGGCGTCATCACCCGAACTCCGCAGGTTGCACGGGCAGAGGGAGCAGACGATGTTAATGCTTTGTGGGCGGATTTCACCGCTGATGTTCCGGGGTTTGCCGAAATGGGTAAGCATGCCGACATTATTCTAATCCGCGGGAGGAGCGAAAACGCCGTGATTATTCCCAAAAACCTTGTGAAAACCTTGGGCGACAGAACGTATGTCCAAATATACGATAACGGGGTTAAGGTTGATGTCGATGTGGTTACCGGCATTTCCAACGCTACGGAAATAGAGATTATAAGCGGATTAGAAGAAGGTCAGCAGGTAGTCGTAAAGTAATTAATAATTAACAATTAATAATGAATAATGAGTAAAAGATAATGTTTATTGTTCTGTTGAGGAAAATTATCAGCACTAAATGGATGGTATTATGCCTGTTAGCCGGATTTATTATGGCGGCGGGTATGATGAGTGCTGTTCCTATATATATGGACGCCTCCTTACAGCGAATGTTAGTTAAGGACATGCAGGAGTATCAGCTTAATACCGGTAACTTCCCCGGTGAATATAACGTGTGGACCGAGCTGAGAACAGGCACATCACCCGAAACGGCGTTATCATTAGCCGAGGAGCTACCCGCCTTAGCAAACGAACGGGTCAGGAGGGTCGGAATTCCCGTTAATTCGCAGAAGACTGTAATTCGGGACAGTATGCTGTTTATTCTGAAAGGTTCGGTTGTGGCAGGGAGCAGCGGTTCGGTTGACAGAATAAAGCTGACGGGTATGACCGATTTTCAAAAGAACATCAACATCGCTGACGGGCAAATGTATTCTAATAAAATAGGTGAGGACGGGATAATCGAAGCGGTAGTCACCGATACGGCACTTAAGACACTCGGGATTAGTATAGGCGAGGTTTATGACATAAGCCCGTCCGATACGTTCAGACGTCCTTTCAAAGTCCGCATAACCGGGGTTTTTGAACCCAATGACCCCAATTCAATCTATTGGGCAGAAAAATTGGATACTTATATAAATGCCCTTGTTATAGATTACAACCTGTTCTTAAACCTTATGACAGACAGTACCGTGTGCGTATCAGAGATATATGTGCATTACGGATTGGACTATCAAAAGCTTGATATGAACCGCATAAGTGCAGTTACTAATTCGATTACCGAGGATTCACGCTATTTTCCCGAAATGGGGTTCAAGTTCAGTATGAACGCCAACCGTATTCTGCTTGACTATGTTGAGCGTGCGGAGAGCCTCACCCGTATTCTGTGGGCGTTGCAAATTCCGGTAATGATTATGTTAGGGTTCTACCTGTTTATGGTGTCACGCTTGAACGTCGAGCGGGAACGCAACGAAATCGCACTTTTGAAAAGTCGAGGTGCGTCAAGCAGGCAGGTTTTCGCAATATATGCGGGACAAGCGGGAATATTAGGGGGGATTTCGTTCATTTGTGCCCCGCTTGTCGGATTGGCGTTATGCCGCTTTTTAGGCGTGTCCGACGGTTT
This sequence comes from Oscillospiraceae bacterium, assembly GCA_009784825.1. Classification (GTDB taxonomy): domain Bacteria; phylum Bacillota; class Clostridia; order Oscillospirales; family Ruminococcaceae; genus Ruminiclostridium_E. Next base: position 24,845 of record WQXO01000011.1, on the reverse strand, counting down.
TTTGGAATTCGTTAACCGGCACGGACTTTCTGCGAAAATTACGCCTGTTTCATTAGCGTATGCGGCTGTTGCGGTGGTTATATTCTTTATGGCGACAATGCTTCCCGTAATTCCTGCGGCACGGCTGTCAATCGTCCAGTATAAGCAAAGCCGCTCTAAGGCTGTGAAAATTCCGTTATGGGAAAAGACGGCGGTCGATTTTATTTTAATAGCGGCAGGGATAGCGTTTATATACGTCTACGTATATCTTATAGAAAAATCCATTGAGGAAAATCGTTTTACGCCCACAGGGGAAATTGACCCTCTGCTGTTTGTGTTCTCGTCGTGTTTCATAATGGGGGCAGGGTTGTTGTTCTTGAGGTTATACCCCTTGGCATTATCGGTGGTTTACCGATTGGGGCGGCGGTTTTGGAACCCGTCACAGTATATAGCGATGACCTCTGTTAAAAGAAACGGCGGCGAACGCTTTCTCATGTTGTTCCTGGTGATTACGTTTTCTCTCGGAATATTCTCGGCGAACACTGCCCGTACTATTAATAATAACAAGCGTGACATGCTCTATTACAGCAATGGTGCAGACGTTACATTAAGGGAATACTGGCTTGAAAGCAGTAACGAGGCTTCGCTGACCTATCAGGAGACCGATTTTTCACGGTACGAGAACCTTGCAGGGGTTCAAACGGCTACGAAGGTTCTCCGCAACGAAACAGTTCGGGCGAGCATTAACGAAACTGCACGGGGCAACACAATTACGCTTATGGCGGTTGAACCCGATAAATTCGCACAGACAGCGTGGTTCAGAGATGATTTACTGCCGGTTCACTGGTACAACTATTGTAATGCATTGGTGGATTTCCGCTCGGGGATAATCATATCACGTTCCATGAGTGAAAATATGGGGTTGGAATTAGGTGATTCGTTATTCTTAAAATGGGGCAAGGATAATGCAATTTCTGCAACGGTAATCGCAGTGGTTGACTGGTGGCCCGGGATTTCCCCATTAGAAACCGACCGAAGCGGCAGTTTAAAGCATTTCGCAATCATGAACTATAACTTTGTGCGGGCACAAACCGAGCTTGAGCCTTATGAAATATGGCTGAAAACTCAACCGGGGGCGTCCTCTCGTGAGTTATACGATGATATTAAAGCAAATCGACTTCCTATACGGGATATAAACGATTCATCACAAATGCTGATTGCAGAAAAGACCGACCCACGCTTACAAAGTGTGAACGGTGCGTTGACTCTCGGGTTCACTGTAATTATGATTATGACGGTTATCGGGTTTTTGATTTACTGGATACTGTCGATAAAAGGGCGGACTTTGCAATTCGGCGTGCTTAGGGCGATGGGAATGTCTTTTCGTGAAATAATTGCCACGCTCGGTTATGAGCAATTACTTGTGTCGGGAATATCAATTGCGGCGGCGTTTTTAATCGGCGGAGCGGCGAGTGAGCTGTTCGTGCCGTTATTCCAGAATATGTACGCTGTTAATGAGCAGATTCCGCCGTTTTATGTGGCGGCGGCAAGGGCGGATTATGTAAAACTGTATGTAATTATTGCGATTATGCTGGGTGCAGGATTTGCGATAATCGGTTCAATTATCAGAAAAACCAGCATTAATAAAGCTTTGAAATTGGGAGAAGATTAATTGCAGAAAATATTAGGTTATGTAAGGCGGGCGGTTCAGGAGTTCGATTTAATAGAAAATGGTGATAAAATAGCTGTCGGGGTTTCCGGAGGCAAGGACAGCCTTGTTATGCTTGCCGCCTTAGCGAATATGCGTAGATTTTCCGAATTTAATTATGACCTGCACGCAATAACTCTTGACCCTCGGTTTTTTAATAAGGACGGCGATTTTTCAAGCGTTGAGCGGTTCTGTAATAGTTTAGACGTACCTTTTACGCTTATACGAACCGATATATATGAGATAGTTTTCGATATACGCAGGGAGAAGAACCCGTGCTCGCTGTGTTCTAAAATCAGGAGAGGTGCGTTGCATGATGCGGCGTTAGCGGCGAACTGCAACAAAATCGCTTTAGCCCACAGTTATGACGATGTCATTGAAACATTTATGATGAACCTGTTTAAGGAGGGGAGAGTGGGCTGTTTTTCCCCGAAGAGTTATCTGTCACGCAAAGACCTCACGTTAATCCGTCCGCTCGTGTTCGCACCGGAAAGTGCCGTTATTAGCTGTGTCAAACGCAACGGGTTTGAAATCGTCCCGTCGCCCTGCCCTGTCGATAAGTCGACATACAGGCAGGAAATCAAGGAATTTCTAATGCAAAAGGAACGTGAGGATAAAGGCTTCAAGCACAGAATATTCACCGCACTGCGTAAAAGTAATGTTGACGGTTGGAGTTTTAAACATGATTGAATTACCTAAACAAGTTCTCGAAGTTACCGAAAAGCTCGGTGAATACGGTTACACAGCGTACATTTACGGTGAATGTGTAAGACTTCTCATAAAAGGGCAGACTCTACTTGATTTTGATGTGGTTGTGTCTGCTGAAATGAGCAGAATTCGTTCAATTTTTGAGGGGTATACCGTGAACGAGGATAACTTAGACAAAAACCAGCTCCTCATTCGTGTTCTCGGTGTTGCTGTCACCGTGAAATCAAACAAGGACATTCCCGCCGAATTGAAAAACTGTGCGTTTACCTTTGATTCGGTTGCATATAATCCCGAAAAAGGCTTCATTGACCCGTTCAGCGGAATGAAGCATATCGAGGAAAATCTAATAAAATTCATTGACACGGACAACATTAACCCGCATGATATTCTACCCGCTCTCGGTTGGTATTCTGAGGGGGAATATGAAATGCACGAAACCGCTAAAGAAGCTATACTGAACCGTTGTGACACAGTTCGCACCATTCCGCCGGAATTGCTTAGGGAGGATTTTGAGCGAATTCTCATGGGAAAAAAAGCAGGTACGGTTCTCGGGGAATATGAAACGGTCATAACAGCCGCAATACCCGAGCTTAATATGCTCAAATTCGATGAAGCGTTATCGGCACATACTTTCAAAAGTATAAATAATTCATCGCCGATTTTAGTTTTGAGATATGCATTGTTTTTCCATAAATTCGGCAAGCCGGACTGTTATTCAAAGGACGCTGATGAAATTGCACATTATCACGGGTTTATCGAGCGTTCCCGCATTTATACCGAGCGGATTATGACACGCTTGGGCTGTGACAAAGCCGACATAAAGGAAGCCTGTTATATCATAGAAAACCACACAGAAATAGTTAATGCGGAATTTAATGAGGTCGCCGATTTATTTGAAGCATATCCGGCAGATTTATTAAAGCTGTTGTTTTTGTTTAATTGTGCGATTTTTCGGGCAGACGGCAACGAAAACGAAGCCGCAAGGTATAAAAAAATGTCATCACTTATTAATTAAGTAAAAGGAGGTGGGGAAACCCTTGGACAATTATTGGCGGAATTATATTGAATTGTGGTATAAAAGCCAATTTAGTATAAGTTCATTTACTTTAGGCTCATATAATCCGAGTTCGTTCAGCTTCGGGTCATTTCAGTATGGCTCGTTTGATATAAGCTCGTTCAGCTTCGGGTCATTCGATATTAGTTCGTTTAATTTTGGCTCGTTTGATATAAGCTCGTTCAGCTTCGAGTCATTTCAGTATGGTTCGTTTGAATACGGGTCATTTGAATACGGTTCGTTTAATGAAGCTGTTGTCTGTCCTTTGCTTCCGCCTCCTTTTAAGAATGAGCCGCTTAACATATTCGGTTACGGGATTGAATTGATATGAATGTAATCTATTCTTTGTCGACACTGCCGCATTTCTCGAAAAGAAGCGACACCTTCAAATTAGATAAGTTTGAGTTATACACGGCGGCAATCAGTTCATTGACCCGCAGGCATGACGGTGATTATACAATTATGCACTGCGATACACGGGGAGCAGAGTTCTTTGAGCGAATCGGTTTGGCAGGCTTGTGGAACGAAATACGTTTAACCATACCCGACGATTTTGAAAACATCAACCCGAGGATGTTCTGGGCGGCAGGTAAGCTTTTTGCATTGCGAGAAACACCTGCACCTCTTTTAATGTTAGATACCGATTTTATAGCGTGGGATTTACCTCCATTAGGCAATAACATAGTCGCCGCCCACAGGGAATCGCTTAATCCCGCAACCTATCCGCCGATTGAGCATTTCCGTATGCGTTCCGGCTACGAATTCAATCCCGCTTACAACTACTCGGCAATGCCATTGAACACGGCGTTCCTGTATCTCCCCGATGAAGAGTTCAAGCAGTATTACACCGATTGTGCGATTAATTTTATGAAATCGGCATGGTCGTGCGAGGATTTCCTGTGTTATATGGTTTATGCGGAACAGCGGTTGTTGGCAATGTGTGCGGAATATAGAAATCGGCAGGCAGACACGCTTTTCGAGTTCGACAATCGGTATAACCAAAGCATTTATACACATACATGGGGGGCAAAGCAGATTATGCGGGATAATCCGCATGAGCTTATGCGGTTCTGCGAAAAGTGCAAATTGAGAATAAAAAGAGATTTTCCTGAGTGGGAATATGTTATAGAGTTAATCGAGAAAGGATAAAGAAAACATTATGGCTACGAAATACATCTTTGTAACCGGCGGTGTCGTTTCCGGAGTAGGGAAAGGCATTACCGTCGCTTCACTCGGGCGGCTTTTGAAAAGCAGGGGCTACAGGGTGACAATTCAAAAAATGGACCCTTACATTAACGTCGACCCCGGGACAATCAGCCCTTACCAGCATGGGGAGGTTTTCGTGACGGATGACGGTGCGGAAACCGACTTGGACTTAGGGCATTATGAGCGTTTCATCGACGAGAACCTGTCACTCAGCAATTCCGTAACCACCGGAAAAATATACTGGAGCGTTATAAATAAAGAGCGTGACGGTGTGTATATGGGGGCTACCGTTCAGGTAATTCCGCACATCACCAACGAAATAAAGGAACGCATTTACCGTGTTGCTAATCGTGCAGAGGGTGATGCAGACGTAGTAATCACCGAAATCGGCGGTACGGTGGGTGATATTGAATCTACACCGTTCCTTGAAGCAATCAGGCAGGTTGTCGCCGACAAGGGGCGGGAAAACGTGATGTTTATTCACGTTACGCCTGTTATAACAGCGGGTGGCGAGTTAAAAACAAAACCTACACAGCACAGCGTTAAATCTCTCCTGTCACTCGGAATTCAACCGACTGTTCTCGTTTTGAGAAGTGAGCAGGAGCTTTCCTCAGATGTGCGTGAGAAAATCGCAAATTTCTGCAATGTCCGTAAGGAAGATGTCATTACCTGTCTTACTGCACCGAGCCTTTACGCTGTTCCGCTTGCACTCGAAAAGCAGGGATTAGCCGATGCTGTCTGCCTGCACTTAGGATTAGAAAACCGTGAGCCGGATTTGGACGAATGGCGTGAAATGGTCAAAAAACACGAAAAAACAGAAAAAATGCTCACCGTCGGTTTAGTCGGGAAATATATTTCACTCCCCGACGCATATCTGTCAGTTATGGAAGCGTTGCGTCATGCAGGCTTCGCCAACGGAGCGGCGATTAACATTGAAATGATTCAAGCACAGGAGGTTACGCCCGAAACGTCTGAGCGGCTTTTAGGGAAATGTGCTGCTATTCTTGTTCCCGACGGTTCGGGTGAAAGTGAGATTGACGGTAAAATCGAGGCGGCACGTTATGCACGCGTTAACAAAATCCCTTATTTCGGGATTTGCCTCGGTATGCAGACTGCCGTGATTGAATTTGCGAGAAATGTTGCAGGGATAAGCAACGCCGTCTCCTCGGAATCTAAGGCAAAAGACTGCGAAAACGTAGTTGATATAATACCGGACGAGGAAAAGAATAATAAACGTCGATTGGGGTTGTTCCCGTGTAAGTTAGACGAAATCAGCGTTTCACGTTCGGTTTATGACGAGGAATTGATATACGAACGTCACTGCCATTGTTATGAATTTAACAACATATACCGCACTGCATTTTCCGAAAAGGGGCTGTTGCTTGCAGGGCTTTCGCCGGACGGGAAATTAGTCGAAATTATTGAGCTGCCCCAAAGTGTTCACCCGTGGTTTGTAGCGGTGCAATTCCGCCCTGAATTCAAGTCCCGCCCTAATCGCCCGCACCCGCTGTTCTCTGCATTTATTAAAAAAGCATTGGAATTGATGTAATGGCAGTTTTAATGTGTGCCAACCAGCCGGTTTTTCATTTAACATCGCACCAAATTATCAATGCGTCGCTTATGCCTGTGTTAGACGCTAAGTATATCGAAAGCTGGCTTAAGTCCCGCAGTTTTATCCAGACCAACCGTGTCGCCGAGGGGACAGTGCTTCTTGCCGATTATATCGACAAGCGAATCAACCGCAGGCGACTTTCCCTGTCTGACTGTTACTGGGTTAAACACGATAACGACTATGTCAATAATTTTGACAATATAACACCTTATAAGAACGATTTTTTAAGTGGGAGCAACTGGGATTATAAGCGTGAAGTCCCTGCCGCCCCTGACCGTGTTTTAGGCGGCTCGGTTCCTAAGGAATGGGCAAACTTATATAACCAAACCGGTTTTTGGAAATACATGCCCGAAAACCAAGTTTATGTGGAAATGCTTTCCTTGTCGTTAGCGGATAAGTTAGGGATTCCGGTTTGCTCCGCGTATACCGATGTTATCAAGAATTCGGAACAAAACAGTGAGGGATTAATTTTTAAAATCGCTGCCACTGTCCACTCCAAGAAATTCATGCCGGACATGAGCATTGACCGAGCAAAAATATACATCTGTAATATGACTAACCCGTTTAATATGCTTATGACATCGGATACATTATTGGGCGAAGAATCGCTGTTCCCCGACAAGGGGCATAATCCGCATGAGATGGTGGGAATATATAAAAAGATATTCGATGAAAAAACAGCAGTCGACTTTGTTGTCAGAACATTAGTGTTTGATTTAATCATCTGCAATTATGACAGGAACAACAACAAATTTAACTGGGGTTATTTCAAAGACCCGGTAACAGGTGCAGTCCGCCCTGCCCCGTTATACGATTTTAACGTGGCAAGAACTGTTCCTCCGAGGTTAATCACCGCTAAAAAAATCATTAACGGTATTATTGAAAACGATTTATATAAAGAAACAGCCATATTATATTTAGAAAAATGGCAGCCGATTATAAATGAGTTTGGCGTGCCTTTCTGGGAAGAAACCTGCGATTATGTATTAAATAAACTGACGGGATAAAAATATGGAGCTTGAATTTAAAAAACCGTATCTCGATAATCGTGAATTATCATGGCTGAAGTTCAACAAACGTGTCCTTGAGGAGGCGGGAAATCTTTCTGTTCCTTTATTCGAGCGGCTAAAATTCGTATATATTTTCAGCAATAACCTCGATGAATTCTTTATGATAAGAGTGGGGTATTTAAGAGAACGCAGGAAACTGAAAAAAGACGCCACCGATAACAAAACTAACCTGACTGCAAGCGAACAGCTTAAGCTTATTTCAAAATCGGTGAAGGAACTTGTCCCCATTAGAGATAAAGCGTATAAAGAAATAGGTAAACAGCTTAACCAATTCGGGTTGGTTAAGGTTAATTATACCGAGCGGCTTTCTGCACAGGACGAAAAATATCTCGAAAGCTATTTCAAAAAAGAAGTATTCCCCCTGCTCACTCCATCGGTAATTGATAAAAAGCACCCCGTTCCTTTTCTCAGAAACAGAGAGATTTATGTTGCCGCCGGTTTAAAATCAGGCGATTCGCAAAAGCAGGCAATCGGCATTCTCCCTGCCACCACTCCGGGTGTGTTCAACCGCATAGTGTGGCTTCCTCCGCTTGACGGCAGGGTTCGGTTTATGTTAATCGAACACTTGATTATGCGGTATATCCACACAGTTTTCGGAAATTATGAAATAACCGACCGCAGTATATTCCGTTTAACACGAAACGCCGACATTACTGTTGATGAAGCACTTTTCGACCATGACCTTGACTTTAGGGGGGTAATGGAGGAGCTTCTGAAAAAACGCAGAAAGTCTGCCCCTGTGAGGATTGAATTTGATTCATCCGATAAAGAAAATCACATGAATATTGTCAAGCAGCTTAATCTTGATTTAGGCGAGGACTATATTTATACCCAGTCTGCACCGCTCGATATGCAGTTTGTGTTCGGGCTTGAGGCACAGATAAAGAACCATTTCCCCAATGAAACGCTTGAATTGTTTTTTCCTCCGCTCACACCGCAGAATTCACCCGCTGTCAACGAAAAAAAATCAATTATGCAGCAGGTGTCCGAAAATGATATTCTGCTTACATTTCCTTATGAAAGTGTCAAGCCGTTCATTCGCTTATTAGAAGAAGCGGCAGACGACCCCGACGTTCACTCTATAAAAATTACACTTTACCGCCTTGCTTCTGACAGCAAGATTATCAACGCATTAATTCGTGCCGCAGAAAACGGCAAGTATGTTTTAGCTTTGTTGGAGCTGCGGGCACGCTTTGACGAGGAGAACAACATCAACTGGTCGAAGAGGTTAGAGGAGGCGGGTGCAGAGGTAATATACGGGTTGGAGGATTTGAAAGTCCACTCGAAGCTGTTGTTGATTACTAAAAGGACGGGAACAGCAGAGAATTCCTCAATCTGTTATTTCACCCAAATCGGCACGGGAAATTATAACGAAAAGACCAACCGGCTTTACACCGACTTAACACTGCTGACCGCTAACAAGGATATTGGGACAGATGCTTCTGTCGTGTTTAACACCCTTTCACGGGGGGAAACCGTGGAATCCACCAATCTTTTATGGGTTGCACCCCGTTGCTTAAAATCACGAGTTGTAGAGATGATTGATATAGAAATCACACGGGGAAATCACGGGTATATCGGTTTAAAGCTGAACTCCTTAACCGACAGGGACATTATCGAAAAGTTAGTCGAGGCGAGCAGGAACGGTGTCACGGTTGAATTGTTAATTAGGGGAATCTGCTGTCTGATTGCGGGGGTGGAGGGTTATACCGATAACGTGCGGGTTCATTCCATAGTCGGGCGGTTTTTGGAACACAGCCGAATCTACATCTTCGGGAAAGGTGAAAAAGCTCGTGTGTATATCTCCTCGGCAGACTTTATGACACGCAATACCGAACGTCGTGTCGAGGTTGCCGCCCCTATAAGGGACGTTGCCTTAAAAAATCACATAATCGACGATTTCAACACCATGATGAACGATAATATCAAATCGAGGATTCAAAACCCCAACGGGAAGTATACGATTGTTAAACGGGGTGACAATGCTATGCTTGATTCGCAGATTTATTTCTATGAGAGAGCGTATATGAGCGTTCGGTCAGACCGGAACGAACCCGAGAACATCAAAAAAGAATGGGCAATTATTCGGTTTTTCAAGAGTATATTTAAAAAGTGACCGCAATTGTAAAGAAGGTATTCATGAAATTTTTATTAATCGACGGCAATTCTTTAATAAACCGCTCGTTTTATGCCATTCGCCTGCTTTCCAACAAAAACGGTGTGTATACTAATGCGGTGACAGGCTTTCTCAATGCACTTTTGCGGTTACGTAACACGGTTCAACCCGATTATATAGCTGTGGCATTCGATATGCGTGCCCCAACATTCCGCCACGAAATGTACACCGGTTATAAGTCCAAACGTAAGGGTATGCCCGATGAATTAGCCGTACAGTTGCCGTATATTAAGGAAATTCTCGATTATATGGGGATAACCCGTGTTGAGTCTGAGGGGTGGGAGGCTGACGATATAATCGGCACGCTTTCTCAATTGACAAGCAGTGTTATCGCTACGGGTGACCGTGACGCTTTCCAGTTAATCAGTGAACAAGTTTCTGTGAGATTAGCCTCCACAAAAGAAGAAATCACCTACACTCCGGAAAAAATCCGTGAGGTATACGGGATTGAACCCGTTCAAATGCTTGAGGTTAAGGCATTAATGGGGGACAGCTCCGATGAAATCCCCGGTGTTACCGGAATTGGCGAGAAGACGGCTTTTACGCTTATTCAAAAATTCGGTAGCATTGAATATATTTATAACAATCTCGATAATATTGATACTACTGCCTCTGTTAAGGCGAAGCTGATTAAAGATAAGGATATGGCGTTTTTAAGCCGCAAGCTCGGCACAATTGCACTCGACGCACCTGTTTCATTAAATCTTGATGATTATAAAATCACCGACGGTTATCCAGTTGAATTAGCGAGGCTGCTTACAGAGCTTGAAATGGCTTCGTTCATGAAGAAAATCGGCGTTGAACCGGTTGCAATCGAAACTCCGCAAATCGCCGATTCCCCTCGAATTATCGAAATTGAGGCATTGCTTGAGCCGATTCTGCGGGATATGGAGAAAACCGGAATTAAAGTAGACAAAGCCGGCATATCCGACTATGGTGAGGAATTGCAGGCGGGGATTATTGAGGCGGAAAAGCAGATTTATGCATTAGCGGGGGAGACTTTTAATATAAGCTCACCTAAGCAGCTTGGGGAAATATTATTCGATAAGTTGGGTCTGCCCGGTTCAAAGAAGACAAAGACAGGATATTCCACCAATTCTGATGTTTTGGAAAGTCTTAGCGACAAGCATGAGATTATCCCGCTGATTACCGAGTTCCGTGCGTTATCTAAGCTAAACTCAACCTATGTTCAAGGGTTGCTTAAAGCCGTTTCCGACAAAGGCAGAGTCCACACCACGTTTAAGAACGAAACGCAAACAGGTCGGCTTTCCTCCATTGAACCGAATATCCAGAATATCCCCGTCAGAACTGAGCGAGGGCGGGTTATGCGGAGGTTCTTCATTGCAGAAAAAGGAAATCTGTTAGTCGATGCTGACTACTCCCAGATTGAGCTTAGGGTCCTCGCTTTTATCTCCGGTGATGAGGTAATGCTTGAAGCGTTCCGTAACGGCAACGACATTCACACCATAACGGCGTCACAGGTGTTCGGCGTGTCCGAAAAAACGGTTACACGTGATATGCGAACTGCCGCAAAGGCTGTCAATTTCGGGATTGTATACGGTATGGGTGCATTTTCTTTATCGAAAGAAATCGACGTTTCGGTAGGCGAGGCGAACTATTATATAAACCGATATTTGGAAAAATACAGCGGGGTTCGTGATTATCTCGAAAGAACCGTTACCGAAGCTAAAAGTAATGGTTATGTTAAGACACTGCTCGGACGGGTGAGATATGTTCCGGAAATCACATCGTCAAACAAGATTATTCTCGCTGCCGGTGAACGAATTGTCAAAAACACGCCTATTCAAGGAACAGCGGCGGATATTATAAAAATTGCAATGATACGGGTATATAATCGATTGCAGGCAGAGTTACCCGAAGCCAAGCTGATTTTACAAGTACACGACGAGTTAATCATTGAAGCTCCCTCCGCCGTGTCTGAAACAGCCGCAGTTATTGTAAAAGAAGAAATGATTGAAGCCGGTAGGGAATTAGGTATTGAGCTTGTTGTCGATGTAAAAACCGGTAAGTCATGGTATGAAACGCATTAAATTCAAGGGCAGTCGGGAGGGTTTATGAAGAACATTCTAATCGTGTGTACAGCGAACAAGACACGCAGTGTTATGGCGATGGAAATCGCTAATTATACCGCATGGGTAAACGGTGCCGACTATTCCTTTAAAAGTGCCGGAATTGCATTAGTTGGGGGACAACCCGATGAAAATGTGGCGAGAGTTCTTTCTGAAATATCGATAAACAGCCTGCCCCATAATCCCGTTTCAATAAACAGCTGTGATATTACGGAATTCGACGCAATCCACGTTATGAACCAACGCCAGAAAATCACACTATGCTCGTATTACAACGCTATTGACATTGCAGATAAAATCACAGTACTTAATGTAGATGACCCTTTTTCAAAGGGGATAGGTTCATACCGGAATTGCAGAGATACACTTGTACACTTTTATGAAAGGTTCGTAACCAATGAAAAATGATGTTATAAACGCCATTCGCACGATTGAGGCTGCCTGTTTCGATGTTCCGTGGAGCTTAACTGCGATTATTGCGGGTACAAGCAACCCCGATGCAATATTCCTCTCAGAGGAAATTGAGGGTGAAACAGTCGGTTTCCTGCTCGGGACAAGCCTTTCGGGGGATTATGAGATATTGAGAATTGCTGTGCTTCCCGAATTTCAAAGGGCGGGGGTTGCATATAAATTAATGACGGCGTTCATTGAAAAGTGCCGTGAAACGGATGACACCGGTTCAATATATCTTGAGGTTCGCTCGTCAAACACAGCCGCCATTAAGCTTTACGAGAAATGCTCATTTGTTAAAAGGGGATTCCGTGAACGGTATTACGGCGACGATGACGCCATAATTATGAGGCTTGAATTATGAAAACTATAAATGACCTTCAAATGGAAATAACCGCTTTAAAAACACAACTAAACGCTGTTATCTTAGCACACAGCTACATGTCCCGGGAAATTATCGAGATTGCGGATTTCACCGGAGATTCATATCAATTAAGCGTTGACGTACAAAGTGCCGATGCACTCAACATCATTGTATGCGGGGTGCGGTTCATGGCGGAAACGGCTAAGCTGTTGTCCCCTCAAAAGCGGGTTTTTCTGCCTAATCCGAATGCAGGCTGTCCTATGGCGGAGCAGTTTTCACCCGATGAAATTCGCCAGCTTAAAAAGAAAGAACCCGAACGTGCGGTGGTAGCTTATATCAACACCACTGCCGAGCTTAAAAAGCTTTGCGATGTTTGTGTAACAAGCTCCACTGCGGTGAAAATTGTCGAAAAAATGGACGCTCAAAAAATCCTGTTCATACCCGACAGCAACCTCGGCGACTATGTTAAAAAGCGTGTTAATAAAGATGTAATGCTTTTGCGGGGTGGGTGTCCCGTTCATAATATCGTAACGCTTGACGATTTGCGGGCGATTAAATCGTCGCACCCGTTAGCACTTGTATTGGTTCATCCTGAATGTGACCCGTCGATTGTTGAGGCGGCGGATTATGTCGGTTCAACAACAGGAATTATGGAATTTGCCAAGAACTCCTCCGCCTCGGAGTTCATAATCGGGACAGAATTGACAATTCGTGAGCATTTACAGTATGAGTGTCCCGACAAAACATTCCACGCTTTGTCGAAAAAAATCTCCTGTCCGGATATGCGAATGACCTCGCTGAACGATGTTTTATGTGTGTTGAACGCAATTCGGGATAATACAACCGGCTATGAGATTGTTATGGATGAATATGATATTATTGCGGCGAGAAAATGCATTGACGAGATGATTAGATTGGGCGGGTAACGAATGATTGACTTTTTACTTGACAATTAATAATCACAATGTTATAATAAATAAAACAGCTTATTGAATAATATAACGGGAGGTAGACCATGGACTTACGGACTTTCTTTATCTTTGCAGAAACACTTTTGAAAAACGAGCAGGAATTAAGAGAACTTGAAGAAAAACAACGGCATATCGAAATCGAACGCAAGGCGGCAGAAAAAGAGATTCCTATTCTTGAAAAAGCGATAAAGGAACAGGTTGATAAAATTAAGGAAGAAGCGAAATCTTCCGTTGCCAAATATGAGAAAGAAGTGGATTATAAGAACCTGCAGGACTGGATAACAGACAACATGTCCTCGTTCGAGAGAACCTGTGCCCCTGTTTTACAGGCACTTCTTGACGACAGCTATTCCTCTATTGACCGTGCTACGGTTCTTGCGACCATGTATCCCGAGATATTCACAAGATACTTACAGGCTAAGCTGAACGAAACATCAACTCCGCTCACCGATTTGGTCAGCGATAAAAACGATATGGTTCGTGACCAGCTTGAGCTGGAAAAGAAATTGAACCAGTTAAGCCTGTCGCTCACCGATTTGAAAAAGCGTATTCCTAAGGTTGAAAGTGCATATAACTTCCCGCTTAAGCAAACACTGGAAATGGTGTCGCTTGCAGAGCTTGAAGCGTGGGAGAATGTTATGCCGCTTATCAAGAAGTATAAATTAGCCGCATTAGACGCCGATAAAGCCACAAAGGTGGACGATGCTTTGGAGGAAGCGGCAAAGGCGGCAGAGAGTATTATAGAGGATGATTTGGTTACCGCATGAAAAGCAACAAATCCGTAATTCTCCTTGTATTAGCTTTAATATGCACCATTAATTTAACCGGCTGCATGTCCATAATCAGAAGTGTTTTAGATAACTCAACAGTTTCACAAGATGACACTGTTGAGTTTGAAATTATTCCGACAGAGTATACCCTTGAGGATTTGGATGCGATGTATTATCCGGGTAGAGACCCGGATACTGTTCGCAGAGAAGAAACATATACACAAATCGCCCTCGAAAATTATAACATAATGCTCGGACATGTTGAAAGCGTTATAGGTAAGGAATACTATATTACAAGTTTGGGCTTTAGTGAGCAAGAAGGCAGTAAAGGTCAGATTTTATACAGCAGCTATATCATGCACATTGTTCTTAAAGAATGGTTTGATGAAGACAAATGGGCTGAGAGGTATGACTTCGACACATCTATCGTATTAAGTATGCGTGACCATGAGGATTATAACGACAGAATAGCATCATTTGTGTGTGCTCTTGAACCTTTCATGATGGCAAGAAAGCAGACAGCGGACTTAAAAGCGGCTTTTGCGGAAAACTATCCCTATTATCACGTAAACACGTTTTATCTCCACCTTGACAAAATACACCCGCTTGTCGCAAAGGAAAACTACGAGCAGGCAGATGATTATAATCATTTTTTCATAGATGAGGATTATTTTTATATCGGCGGTAAGAGAGCACGCCACAGCAATACCGTCACCGTTTTACTCCCGCCGGGGACTCTCCCCGAGGATGTGGAGAATATAGCAAGGGAGCTATACCCCTTATTGAAAAAGCATTATGTCGGCGAAGTATTGCTCCATATTTTCAAAGATGAGGATTCTGTAGAAAGAGTTCTGTCTGAGGAGGGTATAACCGGTAACTATTATAACTATGATAGAGAGAATTTCGTTTACGGGGTTAGTTTTAAAGTAGTTGAATTAGCTCCCGAGATTATTTTCTGACAAGAGTAAACAAGTTAATAAAAAAGTGACGGGTGGTTTTTATCTAAAACCACCCGTTTTTTATTGTAATCTCTTCCTCCAAGCGTGCATCATAATATATGCTGCTTGTGCTTCTGCTGACGTCCCCTCCGACATAAAATGGGGGCAACCGCAAACACCGCGGATTATCCCGAATTCATCGATTTTCTGCAGTATATATTCATATACTGAATCTGCATTTTTCAAATACCCATGGTTCAACCAACCCTCATAAACACCTCTGTAAATAACTGCCGCAGTCATCATCGCCGAGGTTCCGTCCAAAAACGTGGTTTCATCGTCGAGTATATCATGGAACATACCGGTTTCGTGTTGATATTTCAATATTGAATCCAATAACTCAACCGCTGTCTTTTCGTATTTTTGACAAAGTCGGCGGTTTGATTTATTCCGTGCTTCACAAATAACACGTGCAATCCCCATTAACGCCCACCCGTTGCCGGTAGCCCACAGCTTTTTACGGACGAAGCGGTTGGTTCCTTTATCGAAAATGTGAAACAGCAGTCCGGTAGCATTGTCTTTTAAACAATCTATGTACCCGTCCAACTGTTTTTCCGCTTCGGAAAACTCCTCCATCACCGCTAAAAAGGGCGGTGCCATATAACATGAATCCACCCATATTTGCATGGGTGAGAAATTATCATCAAACGATATATCGTTATGACAGATTAAGCCGTCGGTGGTTCGAGGGGCTTTTTCCATTAAATAACCAAGCATTTTATCAGCGGCAGTTTTATAAAACTTGTCTCCCGTACACTCATAAGCACGCAAAACCGCCTCACCGTTGGCGGCAGGGTCTGTCACAGCGATATTTCGTGTGATTGTGGCAAGTCTGCCGTCCTGCTCCTGCCGCAAAACTGCGTCATGTGCCATTGCCACAAATACATTAACCTCGCCTGCTTCATACATAGCTTGGGCACATACTCCCTGCTCCCACGGGTAACGCTGGATTGCAAGCATTGCTGTTTTCACTTTTTCATAAATGCTGCTGATACTATATCTCCCCCCTACTGCGTGCTTTCAGATAAGCGTTAATAAACCCGTCAATATCTCCATCCATAACTGCGTTGATGTTCCCGATTTCAAAGCCGGTGCGATGGTCCTTCGCCATTGTATAAGGCATAAACACATATGAGCGTATCTGTGCCCCCCACGCAATCTGTAGCTGTTCTCCTTTTATATCGGAGATTTTGTCTAAATGCTCACGTTCCTTTATCTCAATCAGCTTTGACTTAAGCATACGAAGTGCATAATCCCTGTTCTGGTTCTGGCTTCGTTGAGTCTGACAGCAACAGACTATTCCCGTGGGTTTATGGATTAACCGAACGGCTGAGCTGGTTTTGTTAACTTTTTGACCTCCTGCCCCACTTGCCCTGTAAAACTCGGTTTCTAAGTCGTCGGGGCGAATGTCGATTTCTACATCATCGTCAAGCTCCGGCATAACCTCAAGGCAAGCGAAACTGGTATGCCGCCTCCCCGAAGCGTCAAACGGTGAAATTCTCACAAGTCGGTGAACGCCGTTCTCGGATTTTAGGAATCCGTAGGCATTTGTCCCTTGAATAAGCAAAGACGCACTTTTTAAACCCGCCTCGTCCCCGTCTAAATAATCCAGCAATTCCACCTTAAAATCGTGACGCTCTGCCCAACGGTTATACATTCTGTAAAGCATATACGCCCAGTCCATCGCTTCAGTACCGCCTGCCCCTGCATGAAATGTTAAAATGGCGTTTTTCGAGTCGTATTCCCCCGATAACAGGGTCACTAACTTCTGCGTTTCTAAATTCGCTCGGGCTTTTGAAGCTAAGCCTTGGATTTCCCCAAGCAGAGATTCATCACCGGCTTCCGAGGCAAGCTCAAGCATGGTTAAAACATCGTCGAAGCTCTCGGCTAATTTATCATACGCTTCTATGGTATTCCTGATTTCGCCGAGGCGTTGCTGGGACTTTTGGGCGGTTTCCGGGTCGTTCCAGTATTCCGGGGCGGCAGAAGCAGTTTCAAGGTCATTAAGTTCTTTTTTGAGGTTATCGAGGTTAAGTGCCTGTGCCAAATCTTTCAGCTGTGGTTTCAACCCCTCAAACTCAAGGCGTAATTCGTCATATTGTAACATGATTATAACTTCCTTTCACAGATAATAATTATAACATACAATTGCATTAATTGCAAATATATGTTATACTATATTTCTAAAGCCGAGAATTAAGGGAGTTAGTTATGCCCGACACCATTAAAAAAATCGCAGAAAACCGTGCCGCACGCCACGAATACTATGTCCTCGAAAGCCATGAAGCAGGCGTTGAGCTGTTCGGGACGGAGGTAAAGTCCATTCGTTCCGGCGGGGTTAATTTAAAGGATTCGTGGATTGCCGTCGAAAAAGGGGAGATGTTCGCACGGCATGTCCACATTTCGCCTTATGAAAAGGGTAATATATTCAACCGTGACCCCATGCGTGACAAGAAACTGCTTATGCATAAGCGTGAAATTCGTAAGCTGTATGACCAAGTTAAGCGGGAGGGGCTGACACTTATACCGTTGTCGATGTATTTCAAAGGGAGCAGGGTTAAGGTGCAAATCGGCTTGTGCAAGGGTAAGAAACTGCACGATAAGAGAGACAGTATCGCCGATAGGGAAATGAAACGAAAATTAGACAGGGCAATGAAAAATGATTTTAGGTAATTAATAGGGGGTGCATGCTGTAACAGCATGCACCCCTTGACAAATTTTGACAATATGATATAATTATATTGGGCATACCATGCGGTAGGCGGTCGATACCTCCCTCGAAAGGGGGTGAGTTATATGACTTGGTTGGAGTTTCTTACTTTAGCACTTGTCGTCTGCAACGTAATTAACATAACGCAGAATAACAATAAAAAAAGGAAATAACCGCCGCAGTCCAAAACGAGCGGTTATTTCTGTAACTTAACGGATTGAGGGCGACCGTCTATCGGTATGCCTTTTTTATCATTATATATTATTTTCTTTGTTTTGTCAAGCGTTATATAAAAATCATTTCAACTCCACTACTGTGACCCCGTCCTCCCCTTCACCGAACTTACCGAGGCGGAAGCCCTTCACCCTCTTATGCCCCTTTAAATAAGCGTGAACTGCTTGTCTTAACACCCCTGTGCCTTTCCCGTGGATAATCATAACACTGGTTAAATGGCTCATTAAGCAGTTATCAATGAAAGCGTCAGCGGCACTTACACCCTCATCGGCGGTCATTCCCCGAATATCCACCTCCATCGCACTTCTCGAAGACGAATTTTTCGTTACTGTTACGTTACTTTTTGCGGGAGTAACCGTGACACGTTCTTCTTCAATTAACCGAAGATTAGCAACATTCGTCTTGGTTTTCATAATCCCAACCTGCACCATACAGTTACCCTTAGAATCAGGCGGTGAAATAACACTGCCTTTTTTATTAATATCAACTAACAATACCGAATCGTATTGCTTCAAAGGTCTGTCAATTGTCAATCGTCCATTGTCAATTGTCAATTGTTCGACAGGATTTGCTTCGTCGTGCAAATGATTTAGATTAGAATTGACCCTTGACCGCATACCACGCACTTTTTCAGAGAAGTCTGCTTTATCCTTATCCCGCTTCATGTCCTCTAATTCATCAAGCAGTTCGTCTGCACTATGGCGAACACTTTCAATAATCGACAACGCTCTCTGCCGTGCTGTTGCCATTTCTTTCTCACGGAAATGCTCAAAGCGTTGTTTTTCTTTTTCGATTTCTTCATTTAATTCGGCAGTGCGGCGTTCATTTTGAGCGGCTTCCTCTTTTAAAGCGTCCACCTCACGTCGGGCTTCCTCTAATGTTTCGATAATCTCGTCGAAACGCTTGTTTTCGGTGGTTACTAAATTCTGTGCTTTATCAATGACTTCATCGGTTAAACCAAGCCGCTTGGCGATTGCAAGTGCGTTAGATTTACCCGGAGCCCCCATAATCAACTTATAAGTCGGGCGGAGGGTATTAATATCGAATTCGCAGGAGGCGTTTTCAATCCCGTCGGTTTCTATGGCGAACATCTTAACCTCCTGATAATGCGTTGTCGCAATAACCAAGCAGCCTTTCTCTTTTAAATAATCCAAGATTGCCACTGCCAACGCACCACCCTCCGACGGGTCTGTTCCCGAACCCAATTCGTCAAGCAACACCAATGAATTATTAGAAACGGTTTTCAGTATTTCTATGATGTTATTCATATGTGACGAAAAAGTGGACAAACTCTGCTCAATGCTCTGCTCGTCACCTATATCAGCGTAAATCTCTCCGAACATGCCTATTTTTGTTCCGTCCGAAGCAGGCAGCATTAGTCCGCACCGTGTCATTAACGCCAACAGACCCGCTGTTTTAATTGCGACGGTTTTACCCCCCGTATTAGGTCCTGTCACAACAAGGGTTGTAAACGCCTCCCCAAGTGTCAGCGACACCGGGACTACCTTGTCTTTGGCAATCAGCGGGTGGCGGGCATTGCGTAAATCAAGTATAGGTTGTTCGGTGATTTCGGGAATGACCCCTTTCATTTTAGCACCTAAGTTAGCTTTAGCGAAGCAAAGTTCTAATTTTATACACGACTCAAACCCGCTTCTCAGTTCATCGGAAAATGCACCTGCATCCGCCGATAATTCTGCGATTATTCGTTCAATTTCGTCCTTTTCCTTTGATTTGAGAACCCTTATTTCATTATTCGCTTCAACCACACCTAACGGTTCTATAAACAGCGTTGCACCGCTCCCGGAGGTATCGTGGACTAAGCCTTGAATTTCGTTCTTATGCTCGGTTTTCACGGGGATTACAAAACGCCCGTCCCTCATGGTGACAAGGCTTTCTTGAAGAAATTTCTGCGTGTCTTTGTTTTTAATCAGCTTATCGAGGCGTTCTCGAATTTGTGCCCCCTGCCGTTCAATGCTTCGACGAATTCTGAATAATTCGGGAGAAGCGTTATCGGAAAGCTCTTCTTCCGAGATTATCGCTGTTTCGATTCTTTCAAGGAGCGGTTTATTCGGGATTAATAGACTGAATAAATAAGACAGGCTGTTTTCTTCCTCGTATTGTTTATGCCAGCTTATAAGAATACTGATTTCCCGTAATACGCTTGCTATATCAAGAAGCTCCCTCAACGAAAGCGAACCGCCCTGCTCTGCCCGCCTTGCCGCTTCACCGGGGTCTTTTATATCGGAGAACCTCGGTGTCCCCAATTTCGCCGACAATCGGAACGCATCAGCGGTTTTTTGAACGCCCTCCCGAATTTTACGAACATCGTATAAGGGTTCAATTTCTGCAATTTTCTCACGGCAAGCCGCACTGTATGCCTCGTCAGACAACAGCTTCATGACCTTATCTAATTCTAATTTAACATAATCCTTTTTCATAATGCTTATTATAGCATAAAATTATTGACGTGACAATGTTTTTATGTTATAATTTACTTTGATTAAATTAATTCTCATAAAAAGGAGACATATTATGGCAGAAATTAAAGCGTTTAAGGGGTTGCGTTATTCGGCGTTTGCAGGAGATTTGGCAGAATTGTGCTGCCCGCCCTACGACATTATCAATGAAGAACAGCGTATGGCACTTCTCGAAACCAACGAAAACAACATTATAAGGCTTGAGCTTCCTCAGGCGGTCGGTGTTGAAAGCGAGGAGGGTTATAAGGAAGCACGCTCCTGCCTCAATAAAATGCTGATGAACGGTGTTTTAGCCGACGACAGGGGTGAGAATATCTACGCTTATGAATTTTCTTTTGAATATGAAAACGCCACTCGCTCGGTTAAGGGGTTCATTGCCCTTGTGAAGTTAGAGGATTTCGATAAAGGGATTATACTCCCGCACGAGGAAACGCTCTCTAAAGCCAAGACAGACCGCTTTAACCTGATGGTTGCAACCGGCTGTAACTTCAGCCAGATTTACTCGCTGTATTCTGATGAGGATAACAGCGTTCAAGCGTTGCTCGACGGTGCGACTACGGGTGAACCCGACGGTATGTTCACCGACAGCGACAGCGTTACCCATAAGCTGTGGCGTGTATGGGACGATGCGGTTATAGCGGGAATATCAGCGAAAATGACCAACAAGAAAATCTTTATAGCGGACGGACACCACCGTTATGAAACTGCATTGAATTATTTGCAATATGTTCGTGAAAACAAATCGAACATGGGCAGTGCCGCTTTTGTACCGATGATGTTAGTTAATCTCGAAAACCCCGGATTGACTGTTCTGCCCACCCACAGAATTGTGCGAGATTTGGCACATTATAACTATGACGAGGTTATAACAAGATGTGCCGAGTATTTTGATATTACCGATAATCTCACTCTCGAAAACAGCTTAAAGGGTTCACTTGCGGTATGCAAAACCGGAAAAAACGCGTTTGTTTTATACAATGGCGATGGAAACTATGCAGTGCTGTCCCTAAAGAACAACAGTGTCATGGCGTCGCTTTTACCTGAGGCACATGACTGTCTGCGTAACCTCGATGTAAGCGTGCTGCATTCGTTAATCTTAGAACGCTTGTTCGGGATTGATAAAGAGAACATGGCACAGCAGATTAATTTGACTTATACAAGAAGCATTTATGAGGCGGTTACTGCCGTTGATGAAAAGAAAGCCAACTGCTGCTTCCTACTCAACCCGACACGGGTTTCCGAAATTCGCAACGTCGCTCTTACAGGCGGGAAAATGCCGCAGAAATCCACCTATTTCTACCCGAAGCTGACAACGGGATTAGTCATGAACAGGATATTTAAATAATGCACAATTCACAATTCACAATTCACAATGAAATTAAAAACGAGCTGATTAATCACATTATCCCCTTCTGGAATAACCTTGCCGATTATGAAAACGGCGGGTTTTACGGGTATATGGATTATGACCTTAACCTTAATAAGAAAGCCGATAAAGGTGTAATTCTCCATTCGAGAATCCTGTGGTTTTACTCGAACTGTTACCTTACGCTGAAAGACCCTGCCTGCTTAGAATTAGCCAAGCACTGCTTCGATTTTTTAACAAAGCACTGCGTTGACAACGAATTCGGCGGGGTTTATTGGTTAATGTCTTATGACGGCAATCCCGTTAACACCATGAAGCACGGGTATAACCATGCGTTTTTCATTTACGCTTTATCGAGTTATTATGACGCGAGCGGCGACAATAGTGCGTTAGAATTGGCGATGAAGATGTTCGGCATTGTTGAAGAAAAGTTCACCGACGATGTTTCTTACCGTGAGGCATGCACCCGTGAATGGGAGGAGCATAGGAACGATGAGCTTTCCGAAAACGGCATATACGCTGACAAAACAATGAACACAGTTCTGCATTTAATCGAGGCGTATACCGAGCTTTACCGTGTACATAATGATAAGTGTGTTGCTGAACGCCTCGAATTTATGCTTAATCTTACTTATGATAAAATCTATGACAAGCCGAATAAGCAGTTGAAAGTGTTCTTCGACAAAGGCATGAACGTCCTCGGAAATGTCCATTCCTACGGGCATGATATTGAGGCGGCATGGTTAATCGGGCGGGCAATCGACGTTGCCGAAAAAGCACTCCCCGCCGAATTATGCGGGAATATTCGTGAGATGAACCGTGCTTTAGCAGAAAGAATAGACGAGGTTTCTTTCGACGGTTTTGCAATGAATTATGAATGTGACAACGGCGTTATTAATAAAAAGCGGGTCTGGTGGGCTCAAGCGGAGGCACTTGTGGGTTTCCTTGACGCATATCGGTTATACGGTGAGCAGCGTTATTTAAAACGTGCTGAGGGGTTGTGGGAATATATAAAGACTCATGTCGTTGACAAACGTGATGGCGGTGAGTGGTATTCCGAGTTAGACGAGGACAATACCCCTTATGAAAAACCGACGGTTGATGAATGGAAATGCCCCTATCATAACGGGAGAATGTGTTTGGAGGCAATTCACAATGCACAATTCACAATGCATAATTAATAATATGAGAAAACTTATTTTACTTTTAACAGCTTTATTAATTTTAACCGCCTGCGGCTCTAAGACTGCAGACGGTGAAATTGTTATTCCCGTTTATGAAGCCGAGGTAATCCAATCAAGGACTGCAAATGCCCAAATCATGGACTTAACCTCACGCAAGGCAATCCCCGCTAATTTCGGCTGCCCTTTCGCCTTATCAATCATAACCCGAAACTCCGGCAATCTCATAGAATTCAACCCTGCCCGCCGTGAGTTCAGTGAGGGTGAGATTATTGCCGTGATTGACTCCTCCGAGCTTAATTTAGAACGTGCCAACAGGCAGTCTACAGTTAATTCTGCACTGTCGTTATGGCAGTCAAGCGGGTCGGAGCGAGACAGGTTAAGATACTTAATCGAGCTTGAGGAATTGAAGAAAATCGACAGCAGGATTGCCGGGTATACCATTGTCGCACCTTATGATTGTGTAATCGTTCAAACCACCGAACGAAATGTCGGCGACTATGTAAATGAGGGTGAGATTTTATGTTTAATTGCACGGTATGACGAAATATTTATATACACCTCGGACAGCCTGAGCCTGTTCGCAATCGGCATGGACGTTGATATATCACTCGGCAGCTTCTCATACACGGGGAAAGTGACGTATGACAGCTCTCTTGCACCCGCACACGCCTCCCCCCAAGCACGGTATATTACGGTGATTAAACCGAACGAGGGGGAGCTTGACCGCATTTTCGAGGAAACTCCCGGTGCATTGGGTGCGGGTTGGGCGACAGTTTATGTAACGGTTTCGGATTATCGTGATGTTTTGGCAGTCCCCGATTGGGCTGTTATACGAAGCGGTAATGCTAACTTTTGTATAATCTACAGCAACGGTCAGCGAATGAGAACACCTGTTTCTGTTGGAGAATCGGTCAACGGGTTCACAATCATTCTTAACGGGATAGCCGAGGGCGATGTGGTGTATTTGTAAATTATGGAGGAAACTATGAAAAAACTGCTATCATTAATACTTACTTTGTCGATTGTCTTAGCTTTTACAGCCTGTGACACTACCGGCGAACCCGACGACGAAACAACTGCGGCAGATGAAGCAGTCACCGAGGAGGAAGCGACTACTACAGAAGAAACAACCTCACCGCCGACTACTACTGCACCCGACCCATTACTGTTCATCCATCGTGTGGAATATATGTACGAAGTTGAGGATGAGGTTATATTTTTAGTTTTCATAGCGTCTCCTCACAATTACGCATTCCACCGAAACGGCATAGTTACATATATACATAACGATGATGCTACATGGAGAGACGACAATGGGTATAGTCTCATTTATTATTATCCTTTCGGTTATGATGAAGCAGGAACGTATTGGGTTGAGGGGTACGACACTCTTCATGTTAATATATCGGGGCAGACCTATAAATGGAAATTATTACGTAATGAGAACATTCAAACAACCGGCACAACAATCGGTGAGTTAATCTATTACGGAATGCATATTTTGGAAGATGGTTCTTGGTTACACGGTCGCCCCGGCGGAGTGAATGACGAGTATGGCGACATTAACCAACCCGACGAACCCGCTACTGTGAATGTCGGCGATATAATTCAATTAGGCGGGTATGACTGGCGGGTGTTAGACGTTCAAGACGGCAGGGCATTTATTATAACCGACAGGATTATAGATAACAGGGCTTATCATAATGAATTCATATATG
>WQXO01000010.1 GCA_009784825.1 Oscillospiraceae bacterium | reverse complement strand
TCTTCGCTACAGGGAATCACAGGACGATTCTCAGCGGGAATGAGTTACAGCAAGTTAGTTTCTCGGGCGTGAGTTCTAAGTTTGCGATACTTGAACTACAAAATTACTCTGATGAAGGGGTTCAAATAAACACTTTTATGTTGGCAGACCGGGTTATTAGGAATAATTGTAATGTAACATTCCAAAATGGAGGATTATATGGGTGGACACTTGAGGCAGATGAAGTATTTAATGGTAATCTCAATTTAGGCGGAGGAACACTAGATTTAAATGGATATACCTTAACCGTAATTGGAGATTTTACACAATTTGGCGGTACACTCCATATTAATGGAGGTCGGTTTGATGTTAAGGGACATTTCAAATTACAATCTTCTACGGGTACAGCAAGTAATGGCATTTTTGACATGACAAATAATAATGATAGAGTTATTGTTGGCGGTGATTTTTTAATTAACACAACCGCATCTCATTCAACCCTACTAACAGCCGGAACACTTGAAATAAAAGGGAATTTTACTCAGTCTTCGGCAAATGCGACGAATTATAGAGCCACCGGAACACACAAGACATTATTTACAGGTAGCAACTATCAAGAAATACGGTTTGCTAATCCGGGGGCTTCTAATTCTTGCTTTAATATTCTTGAAATAAAGAATACCTCTTCAGGAGGTGTGGCTTTAATTACTGATGTATTCGTTATGAATACACTTGTAACAACAGACACCCCTGTAACAGGGATTATTAGTCTTGCTTCAAGTGCAGTACTTACTGATAACATATGGCACGGTGACTTGAGATTTTATGATAATAAAACAATAACTGCGGATTGGACTATTGGTGGGTCGCTGTACATAGATGGCGGTACTTTCAATATGAACGCGATGAGGTTGTTTGTAAGTAAAAATATTATTCTTACCGGTAATCTTAATGTAAATGGAGGAAGCATCTTTGTAAGTGGTGATTTTAGAGTTCAAACCGAAAGTACAGCAGCAGACAGAACTAAAACTTATTCACAAAATAACGCATATCTTCAAATGACAACAATTGGTTCATATATCCGTGTTGATGGTAGCTTCTTTACACATTCAACCAGAGACCATACAGGTTACCTTACAGCAGGAATAATTGAAGTTAAAAGATATTTTTATCAAATCGGGAATTTTAATAGTTTTAATGCTACTGGCACTCATACTGTAATACTTAATGGTAGTTTATTACAAAGGGTTTCTTTTGGTAGTTTACAGTCAAGTTTCAATATACTTGAAATCAACAAATTACTTGAAATCGGTTATGATTTCAACCGAATTCCATTATGGAGAGAATTAATTGAATACGCAGAGGATATTGAACCGCCTACTGCACCCACTAACCTTGTATCTGTAAGGACTACAGCAAACTCGATAACTCTTGAGTGGAATGAAAGTATTGATAATTTCGGTGTCG
The DNA here is from genome assembly GCA_009784825.1 of Oscillospiraceae bacterium. Classification (GTDB taxonomy): domain Bacteria; phylum Bacillota; class Clostridia; order Oscillospirales; family Ruminococcaceae; genus Ruminiclostridium_E. Next base: position 66,926 of record WQXO01000010.1, on the reverse strand, counting down.
ATGGTTATGATGTATACAGGGACGGTATAAGAATCGGTTATTCTATGACTAACAAGTATATAGATATAGGATTGAAACCTGATACCGAATACATTTATTATATAGTTGCCTATGACCTTGCAAGAAATTACTCGGGGAGAAGCAACCTCTTGACCACAGTAACAGATGTTAATTTTGATGCTCCCTCTGCACCTGATAATCTTAGAATAAGTAACAAAACAACCGACAGTGTTGATTTGGTGTGGCTTTCTTCTAAAGGTGTTGGTAATATCGAGGGTTACATGATTTACAGGAATGATGAGTATATAACAACTGTCAGAGGACTCGGGTATACCGATAGGAACTTGGCTCCCGGCGATTATACCTATTATATAAGAGCGGTTGATTGCTGTGATAATTTATCAAGAGCAAGTAATATAGTATTATACGATAATATGCCACCAACTTCACCTGTGCTGACGTTAGTGACTTCAACCTTGGTGAGCGCAACACTAACATGGACCGCAATTGATAACATAGGGATTAGAGGTTATTATTTATATCGCAACGATGTAAGGATTGCAGATATTGCTGTACCTCAATATACCGACACAGGATTACAAGCTTCATCAAGTTATATTTATTATGTTTTAGCATACGATGAAGCGGGAAACATTTCTGAAAAGAGCAACGAACTTATTGTATCAACTATGATTGATACAGTCCCGCCCGTTATAACATCAATTATAACTTCATCTGCAAACGGGTATTGCTCTGGCAATGTTGCCGTTACTGTTACTGCCAGAGATAATGTTTCAATAAATTATATAACTCTACAAGGTTCAACCGATGAAGAAACATGGACAAGTATAGGAACTTTGTATTGCTCCGGAAGAACAACGGAAACGGTTAGTTTTAATGTCAGTTTAATCGGATACCCAGACGGATTTCTTTACTTAAGAGCGATTGCCGTAGATATGAGTGGAAACACTAGTTTGACGAGCAATACTTTTATAAGAGATATTTACGTTCTTAATACTCTACCTGCCTCGCCAAAAGATATATTAGTTTCAACAAGTGATAATTACATTGATGTGAAATGGAAAGCCCCCGACAACGAATTTATCTCGCATTTTATAGTATACCGCAGTATTGAAGGCGGCAATTATCAGATTGTTGCAAACAATTACAGACATTTAAATTATATTGACCTAAGTATTGAGCTTGGTGTGAATTACAGTTATAGAGTTGCTGCAGTTGATATTGCTGGTAATGTTGGTGCATTTTCAGATGCGGTTACGGGTAGTATTGATTCTGACAATATCGCACCTGAGGTGCTAAGTGTTCTTCCTTTAGAAGGTACAACCATTCAACGCAATCAAAACATAAGCATTGCTTGTTACGATAACTACAGATTAGGTTCAATAAAGGTCGAATGTTCTATTAAAAATTTGGACATCTGGCAGAATGTCTATAGCCAAAACCTAAATACATCTCACAGAGTTGTCAGTTTTAATCTCGATACAAGTAATTTAAAATCAGGTGAATACACCCTTAAAATAACATTATTAGATTCATCAAACAATGAAACTGTTCGTTATCACGATTTTAAATATGTTGAGTGCATGCTTTCAAAACCAATCGTCGAGGCTGTTTCCGGTGCAGGTTTAATAGAACTAAACTGGAATCTTGAAAACGATGAAAATCTTGCAGGGTTTAACATCTACAGAAAGGCTCCCGGAACAGTCGACTATACCCTTATAGCAAGAGTCGCAGGTACAAATTATACTGATACAAGGGTTGAAGCTGGTAAAACATATTCATATATCATTGAAGCGTTTGATATTTACATGAATTCTATTAAAAGTGATGACATTATAGCAATTCCGGGATATAAGGATACTATTCCTCTTGCAGATGTAGGTATTAACAGAGCAGCAATTGAAGGTAAGCCGATTGAATTCAATGGCTCTAACTCAACCGATGATTATAAGATAGTAAGTTATACTTGGGATTTTGGTGATGGGAACACATCTGATTCTATTGTAACTACTCATACTTATCTTGAAGAAGGCACTTATACTGTAAAATTGACTGTTACTAACGAAAATGGTAAATCAAGCACATCAGAAAAAACAGTAAAAGTGTTGGATAAAAATTTCTTTGAAGCAGAAATACAAGTTTTAGATGTTAAAACAGGAATACCGATTAAAGATACCATGATTTATTGCGAAATACCCGATTTGGATATAACTGAATTCAAATCTGATTCTAATGGGATTATTAGAATTCCTGTCAAAAATGGGTTCTATACATTCTTTTTCTACAAGGAGGGGTATCTACCAACATCAAAATCGTTTTTAATTGACCCTAACACAGGAAGAACAACAGTACATTTAGAGGAAAAAAAGCTTATAGACGGTAATATAAATATAAAGCGTCTTGAATTAAGCGATATATTATCATATGAAATTAACATCGAAGACCCCGCTAATCAATATGTGTATCAATATGAATTAGTGCTAGATTACGGAATTGATGATGAAGGAAAGATACGTGTTGATGTCGTTGTTAATCAATTTGGAGAAATTATAAATGTTGATTATGCTTATAGATACACTGAATTATTCAAACCAGCTCCATCAAAAACATCACATGTTATGTTTACTATAGATACAGATAGTTCAAAATCCACATCAACGCGGAATGTACAAACTCAAATATCAACAACAAAAGCAAGCGATGACCGACCTCCATTAATAGCAATTCTTTCAATAACTAATGAGATATCATGGCTAAAAGAGTTTTTTGATGTTAGTTTAACTATTGTTAACAATGCGGACGAACAATTCAATATTGATAATGCATTTGCTGAACTCAAATTACCAAGGGGTGTATCACTTGCTTCTACTTACAAAGAAGATTTTGATAATGCTCTGATTAGAGATTTAGGAAGCGTAAAGGGTGGAAAAACTGTTACAGAATCATGGATAATTAGAGGTGATACAGCTGGCGAGTATAATATTGAAGCTCATTTTAGTGGATTTTTAATGCCTTTCGGAGAAGAGGTGAATATAGTATTCAAATCCGACCCACCTTTAAAGGTTTGGGGCGGTCAGGCATTGCATTTAGATATAAAACACCTTATAATTGAGGACACATCTGTTGTAACAACTTTTGAACTGACAAATGTTTCAGATATTACTATTTATAATATTTCAATGGAAGTAAGTAAAATGATTGGTGGAATCGAAAGTAATATTTCTGGAATAACACTTTCTTACAGTAATGGGTTGACGGAATACATTACATGGATTAATGGTGAAAAGCATGTTGAAAGCTTTTACCCTGTAACCCTTAGTAAAGAAGATATAAAAAAACTTGATAACTCATTAAAACCAAAAGAAAGTGTAGTTGGAAGTTATAGGGTACGTGTCCGTTAGAAACATATTTGGAAATAAAAATATTAATATATAATCGGAGGCACAAATGCTTAAGCCAATAAAGACATCCATGTACTTCATCATATTTGTAGCAATAATGTGTACAATAATCATCTTCCCTTCCGGTTTAACGAGTAACGGTGTACATTCGGGCGTGGGAAACAAGGACGGATTAAGTGTAACCATAACAACGGACAAGCCCTCGTACTCGGGAGGCGAAACGCCCGTAATCACTGTTGTTATCGAAAACACAAACCCGTTCCCTGTCGAGAATGTTATTATTGAACATATAATCCCTCACGGCTTAAGAGTGTCGGGGAATGGCAATTTAACAGAGGTGAGGAGCTTTGCGGCAGGCGAAAAAGTTGAAGTAAGCGTTGCAGTAGTCGAAATCAACGCAGGGTTAGTCAATCCACCCGCTAACCCTCCCGTGTCTGTTAATCCGATTATTCCGCCAAATACAGTGGCTCACGCAGATGCAATTACTCCCGATAACATAGTTGATGATATAGATGTCCCCGGTGGTTATGCGGCTGATTTCGATAATCATAATACTGTACCTGTTGGCGGTAACGAACATATCCCCGCAGAAACTAACCATATACAACAAGATATTTCAAATAACAATTCTATTGAAGATACAGAGCCTAACACCCCTGCCGAATCTATTGAAAGAGAAAATGAAGCAGATGGTTTAGGTGTAATAAACCCGATTATCCCCGAAGAACCTTCGGGGGTACAGCCCGTTGTGGTAGGTAATGCCGATGAGATATTAACTGCAACAGAGACGGATAATGAGAAATCTTCATCAAATTTAAGATTTCTGCTATGGGCAGTCCCCGTAGTTATGATTACAGCAGGTGTGATAGTGGGTGTTAAATACAGAACCCGCTTGTCTAAGAGAGCATTGAAAATATCAAGTTTAATGCTTTGTTTCATACTTGCGTTCTCCATATTTGCAAATATAGCGTTTGCAATGGATAATGAACTCAGTGCAAATCCTCCGGGAAACAGCATAACTTCCTTTGAAACAGCAAAAACCATAAAAATAGGTTCAGTTGATTATATTTACATAGTTAGGCTAAGCTATGACACTGATAACACGATCAGATTGTTACATGGTGACTGGTATAAAGACTTAAATGCCCTTATTGCGTTTGCGGCATATGATACTGAAACCGACTCCATTCTCATAGAATGGGGGTATAAGGAAATTGAGGGTACTTATCGTGTGTATGAGAAAAGCAGCGATAGTCACCCGTTAGCAATTGATACGTCTACCGACACACTTCTTGCGGAAATTGCCGATGATAATATATTCACGTTCCCCTTAGCTGAATACAAGGACGAATATATATTTATTGTGGAAAAGGTAATGCAAGACGAAGAAAACCTCGTTTCCAACGATGTAGTGTTACAGCTTAATGAATTCGGTACATATGGTTTCATTTACATAGACAGTGATGAAGACGGATTACCCGATATATATGAGTTAATCTTAGGTACAGACCCATTTAACCCCGATACCGATGGTGATGGGTTACCCGATGGGTATGAGGTGTTTGTGCTGGGTACAGACCCATTGAAATACGATACTCTCGGTGAGGGCAAGTCCGACGGTGAATATGACTTTGATGGAGACGGGCTTACCAACTATGAGGAATACCTGTACGGAACCGACCCGTGGAATCCCGATACCGATGGTGACGGTCTTACCGATTACGAAGAAATATTCGTATACTTCACCGACCCGCTTAACCCCGATACAGACGGTGACGGGGTTTGGGACGGGGACGAGATTAAATTAGGGTTAGACCCCAACAACCCCGAAACATTCGGTTATCCCGATATAGAGCATGTTGTAACACAGGTTATAACTAACGACAGTCCTGTTCTTGCAGGAATAAACGATGGAAACGAGTATTTCCAACTTTCGATTGAAATTGAGGCTTCCGGCTGGGTTGAGAGCAATCTCATTGTAGGTCAGAGCGGCTATTCCTATGTAATGAAGAACGATATGATGCTCGGGGTGACGCCGGAATTGATTTATCCCGAACATTACATAATCGAAAGCGTCACATTGAAGTTTGAAATCATGGACGAATACCTCCCAAATGAGCTTGATATTTTCACCGACCACCCGGAATTTGTCGGAATTAAGCGAATAAACGTGTTCAAGTGGTTCGATGAGATAAATATGTCGCTCCCGATTGAAACAAAGTTTGACATTGAGAATAATATATTATATACTGAGGTGGATGAACTCGGAACTTACTGTCTTATGGACATGGAAAAGTGGTTCGACTTCTTAGGGCTTGACTTAGAGGAAGAAATAACTTCTGAGGTGTTAGGTGTTTCGACACACACAACTTCTGAGATTTTCAATGTTACAGCTGGTAAAGTTGATAAAGACGAAGAGTTCAATGTAGTGTTCATTGTTGAAAAAAGAAGAAGTGCGTTTTCAGAATATGAACTTGAGTTGATGTACTATAATATTGAAATAGCCAAAAAAATCATATTGGACCATTCTCCAAATGTAAATATACTCTCAGATATATCACATTATACCGCAGAAGGGATGGTCTCCCTATAAAGAATCGCAGAGGTGATATTTTGTTGAATTTCGTTAATGTTGAACAAAATATATTTCAACTCTGTCATCTATAATTATTATATATTGTGCAACATTAACAAATTTGACATAAGAAATCAAAACAGAATACGGTTCTTTGAGCAACCGTCACTTGACAAACGAAATAATCGGTTATAATATGGAATTATCGGGAATATTAAGTAGCTATACATAATACTCTCGAGCTAATCTGAAAAGTAACCGTTTTATATACTACTATAAATCGCCTCAACTCGGATTAGCATGACTTCTCGGCTTCTTTGGGTTGCTCTGCGGAAAAGGAGGTTCTAATTAAATGATTGCTGAAAATCTACTTATTCAGCCTGATGAACAACAATGCAACTCAAGAAGACATACTAAAAAAGGCTCTATGACTTATAAAGTATCGGAAATTGCCGAAATGCTTAAAATAAGCAAAAGAACAGCATATGACTTTTGCAATAAAACAGATGAATTCAAAGTTGTTCACATTGGCAGGTGCGTCAGGGTGCATAAGGAGTCTTTTGACAATTGGTTTGCTTGTTGCCGGACTGAAATTTAATCTGAAAGGATGGTCATTATGGCAACAATACAAAAAAGGAATGGTAAATACACAGTTATTTACGACTATTACAAAGACGGAGAAAGAAAACAAAAATGGAAATCATGTTCTGACAAGAAAGAAGCTCAGCGTTTCAAAAGCCAAGTTGAGAATGAAAAACTAAATGGGAACTTGATAATCCCTACAACCGCAACTCTTCGGGAGTTCTTAGCACAGTGGGTCGACATTTACGGCAAGGAAAAATGGCAGTATAAAACCTATGCCTCTAATAAGTGTATGATTGAAAACCATATTCTACCCAAATTAGGGGATGCACAACTTGCTAATATAACTCCATTGATGATTGAAATCTTTATGCGTAATCTTAAAAACACTCGCGTTTTAGGAAGTAAATCATACAATAAGGAAGAGAGCGAAACCCCGCTTTTGTCTTCAACCACAGCGAGGCATATCTATTTTATTCTTAAAACAGCCTTTGATAAAGCGGTTGAATGGCAACTAATCCGCTCAAACCCTGTAATCTGTAAAGCACCCCTAAAGTTAAAGTCAAATCGGAAAGCTTGGGATATAGGGTTGGTTAAGTCGATACTCGGTGAAATAGAGCATAAACAACTTCATTTAGCTGTACATCTTGCATTTATATGTACATTACGGATAGGTGAAGTCACCGGCTTAACTTGGGAGTGCGTAGATTTTGTGAACGGTAAAATCTATATTAACAAAATCATGCAGCGAGCAGATAAGGAAGCATTGGAGGAAATCCCACCAACACAACTTATTAAGACGTTTGAGCCCAAAAGGGAATCGAAGTCATTGCTTATCTTGAAATCTCCTAAAACGGAAGAAAGTATACGCGAAATATTCATTACAGAACCGTTAAAGGAAGAACTCTTGGAAAGATTGTCTTTTGTACAAAGGCAAAAGCAGTTTATGGCGGATGATTACACTGACCATGACTTAGTTTTTACACAGGATGATGGTTCACCTGTTGAGCCGGCGTTATGTGAAAAGTGGTTTAAAAAGTGGCAGTCAAGAACACACCTTAATGTGTCGGGATTAATTTTCCACGAAATTCGTCATTCAGGTACGACATATAAGCTTAAGGTCAGCGGTGGTGATATTAAGTCTGTTCAAGGTGACACAGGGCACGCTTCCGCAAAAATGGTTATTGATACGTATGCACACACAAGAGATGAAAACCGTATTTCCATGATGAAGCAGGTCGAGCAGGATTTCTACAACAACACCAGTTCCGAATCAACAGTTTCTTATTCACCGGATGAGAACATGAATAATTTCATCGCTATAATCAAGTCAGACCCCGAAATGCAACAGCGTTTTCTCTCCGCATTAATCAACGGATAATTAAGGAAATATGCAGAAAATATTCATTGATTATTTTGTTACAGAGTGGTGTAGTTTATAGTTTATGCAGTGTAAACCTAAACGTGTTTATATATAAAGTATAGTTGGTTTACACGCAAGAAACGCACATCTGCACTGCTCGCACAGGCTGCGTATTTTTCAAATGTTAGCAGAATGTTAGCAAAGAGATTTCGGACATATTTTTATACACAATTTCTGTATAAACATAAATCTCAAAAACAACAAAATAAAAATGAATGGCACAAAAAAATACATCCAACGTAAAGTTAGATGTAATAGCGGGTAGGACTTTGTTTACACTAAGTCCACAGATACGCCGGAGAGGACTTGAACCCCCAGCCTTTTGGTCCGTAGCCAAACGCTCTATCCAATTGAGCTACCGGCGCGTGTGTATATTTTCTCGAAATTATGCATGAATTATTCAACAGACCTTCTGGTCCGTAGCCAGACGCTCTATCCAATTGAGCTACCGACGCTGAGTGCCATGACATTATAACACATTGGTAAACAAATGTCAATAATCATTTCATATATTTTTTCAACAATAATCCGACAGAACCGGCAGACTCCTCCGCCTTATCCATCGCAATCCGCATAAACGCTTCGGCGAACTCGGGATAACCCGCATTATGTGCGGCTTTCGACATAATCAAGAACATTCCCGTTTCAGCAGAATCAGATATAACAGATGCAGTCGCCGATGAACTCGGCGTTTCTTTTATTTCAGGAGCAGGCTCGGGTTCACTTACTGCTTCCGGTTCAAAAACAGGCTCAGGTTCACTTACTGCTTCCGGTTCAATAACAGGTTCGGGTTCAGGCAGCACCGATTCCGGTTCAGACAATACCGCTTCCGGTTCAATTACCGGCTCCGGTTCGGGTAATTCCGGGTCAGGTTCAAAAAACGGCTCAGTTTCCGGAATAGACGATGGTTCATCCCCAATAACAGCCACAGGGGCGATTTTCGGTGCAACCACCTCTGACGAACGCTCGAACTTCTTCCCGCCGCACTTGCATAACGGGCAGAACACGGGCGGATTTTCCCCTTCATGTATGTAACCGCAAATCGGGCAGATATATTTCCTCATAACGAACCCCCTTAATTTACTTTATCTTTAATATAATACTAACACATATTAAACTAAATGTCAACTAATTTAAAAGTATAGAGTTGACATTCACGGTTTTTAGTGATATTATAAAGCAATACTTGATTAACTCAACAGGAGCATTATTATGAAAAAACTACTCTCGCTATTACTTACACTGTCGCTTATACTCACTTTTACCGCCTGTGACACTACCGGCGAACCCGACGAAACAACAGCGGCAGACGAAGCAGTCACCGAGGTTACGACTGCTGAAGAAACAACCTCACCGCCACCGACTACCACCGCTCCCCACCCCATGCCGTTCGTCCAAAATGCGGAATATATGTACGAAGTTGAGGAGGAAGTTGTATTCTTAGTTTTCGGAGCGGCTCCTTATCATTACGCATTCCACCGAAACGGCATAGTTACGTATATACATACCGACGCCGCTACATGGAGAGACGACTATAAAGACCATGGACTCATTGATTACTATGCTTACGGTTATGATGAAGCAGGCACATATTGGGTTGAGGGACACGACACTCTTCATGTTAATATATCGGGGCAGACTTATAAATGGAAATTATTACGTAACGAAAATATCGAAACAACCGGCACAACAATTGGTGAGTTAATCTATTACGGAATGCATAGTTTTGAAGATGGTTCCGGTTGGTCACTACCCGGTCACCCCGACTACGAAGACTACGAAATGCATGCTTATGACGATGATTTCGGGCTACCCGGTGACCCCGACGAACCCCAACCCATTACCGTAAATGTCGGCGATATAATTCAATTAGGCGGGTATGACTGGCGGGTGTTAGACGTTCAAGGTGATAGGGCGTTGATACTGACCGATAGGGTTATAGATAACAGGGCTTATCATAGACAAGTTGACGCTATAACATGGGCAGACAGCGATATTCGTAAATGGCTTAACGGTGATTTTTACAACAGTTTCAATTCAACAGACAGGGCAAGAATTCGGCAGACAACGGTTATTAATGCAGATAACGGACCGACTCCGGGCGGCGTGAATACAACAGATTATATTTTCCTGTTAAGCGTTGATGAAGCTAATAAATACTCTGCAGGAATCGCTTTGAATTCCGGTAACATGTCGGATATTTGGTGGCTTAGGTCTCCCGCCGATTATGGTTATACAGGCGGTGCCGCTTTCGCTAATTATTTCGGTGAAGTTATCAAGGGTGGCAGCACGCACATGACCCATGTCGGCATTCGTCCGGCGATGTGGATTACACTATAACACAAACCCGCCTTTACTTTTACAGTAAAGGCGGTATTAATTCCCCTCTGTGGAGGGGTACGGCGTAGCCGGGGGGTGGTTTATTTCTGTCTGTTATCGAATACTCGTTTCGCTTTCCCCAATGACCGTTCAATCGACTTAGGCTCAACCAACATAACCTTCACATCTAACCCCAAAACCGTCCGCAGGTCATGTTTAATCTTCTCACGAAGCCGCTCCAACAGTGCATAACTGTCTAACAGTGACCCGTCGAGCAGCTCCACTCGAACCTCCAAAGTATCTTGATTACCCTCCCTCTCGGCAATAATCACATAATACGGTGCAACCTCACTAATGGTCATAATCACACTTTCAATCTGCGACGGGAAGACGTTCACTCCGCGGATTTTCAGCATATCATCAGTACGCCCGGTTGTCTTCGCCATGCGAACGAACGTCCTGCCGCACTCACATTTTTCATAATTCAACGAAGTAATATCACGGGTTCGATAACGCAGAACCGGCTGTGCCTCTTTTGTAAGTGTAGTCAGAACCAACTCACCCTTCTCCCCCTCAGGGAGGACTTTTTCAGTGACAGGGTCAATTATCTCGGGAATAAAGTGGTCTTCATTAATATGCAACCCACACCTGAACTCACATTCCCCCGAAACCCCCGGTCCCATAACCTCGCTCATTCCATAGTTGTCGGTAGCGAACAGGTTCAGCAATTTTTCAATCTGCACCCGCATTTCGGCAGTGCACCCCTCCGAGCCGAATAAACCAAGCCGCACTTTCAAATCGTCGGCTACTCCCGCCTCACGTGCAACCTCTCCTATATGAAGAGCGTAGGACGGTGTTGCGATTAACACAGTCGTCCCGAAATCCTTCATAAGCATGACCTGTTTCTCGGTATTTCCGGAGGACATAGGGATTATTGCCGCCCCGATTTTCTCCAAAGCATAATGAAGCCCCAACGCCCCCGTGAACAACCCATACCCGAACGCCACCTGTGCAATATCGTCTTCCTTAGCACCGACTGCTACGATTAACCGTGCCACGCAGTCGCTCCAAGTATCAAGGTCATTTCGAGTATACCCGACTACAGTGGGTTTCCCCGTCGTCCCCGAGGAAGCGTGCAGACGCAGAATCTTCTTCATAGGAACTACAAACATATCAAAGGGATACTGTGAGCGGAAATCGTCCTTGTAAGTGAAAGGCACATTTTTTAAATGCGACAGCGAATTAATATGATTGGGATTAACCCCCGCATCATCGAACTTCTTCCTGTATAATGCGGATTTCTCATAACAAAGTGCGATATTCTTACGTAGCCGCTGAACCTGCAATGACTGTAGCTCACTTCTCGGCATAGTCTCGGCAGTTTTATCAAAAAACATAATTATTCTCCCAATGCTTCTTTTTTGGTAGTAGTAACCTTCTCTTCATAACAAGAGAAGCAGTGTTCCACTTTTTCCTTTGCGGGGGCTTTCGTAAACAAGCTCACTAACGGTACAATCACAAGCCCCGCTAACATACAGAACGCCCCTGCATTAATCGGCGACTGCAGCAACGTCGGAAACGAATCACGGAAAATAATATTAAGCACCATAACCGATGTACTGAATATGAAGTTGACCCACACAGAAATCTTACTCACACGCTTCCAATACAGCCCATACAAAAACGGTGCAAGGAATGACCCGGCTAATGCCCCCCAAGAAATACCCATAAGCTGTGCAATAAATGTAATTCCGCCGCTATACTGGAAGATTGCCAATCCCGAAGAAATTGCAATAAACACAACGATTAACGCACGAATGATAATTAATTGTTGTTTCTCGCTCATATTTTTAACAACATGCCCCTTTAAAAAGTCAAGTGTCAATGTAGACGAGGATGCCATAACCAAGGAAGACAGGGTGGAAATGGAAGCCGCAAACACAAGAACAATTACCAACCCAATCATAATTTCCGGCAACTCAGAGAGTATTTCCGGAATAATTGCGTCAAATATAACCCCGCCATTTTCGTTATAAATATCCATATGTGCATAAAGCCGCCCGAAGCTTCCTAAGAAATAACACCCACCCGCAACAAGAATTGCAAAAACGGTAGAAACAATCGCACCTTTTGTAATCATCTTCTCAGACTTAATGGAATAAAACCGTGCCACCATTTGCGGCAACCCCCACGCACCGAACGAGGTAAGTATAAACACGCCTATTAAAGAAACAAGGTCAGGCCCGAAAAACGAGGTATACACCCCCGGAACATCAGCTTCAACTCTTGCAAGGGATTCAATCGCCGCCAAAAACCCGCCGTTATTCCCCAAAACCACGGCAATAACAGCAACAATCCCGATTATTGTAATCGAGCCTTGTATAAAATCATTTACCACCGTTGCGAAATACCCGCCGACAACCACGAATACGGCAGTAATAATCCCCATAGCGATAATGCAATACTCAAAGGGGACACCGAACGCCATAGCGAACAATCTCGAAAGCCCGTTATATAACGAAGCGGTATACGGTATAAGGAATATAAAAACAATAATCGACGCCCCGATTTTCAAAGCAGGCGACAAGAACCTCGCCCCGAAAAACTCCGGCATAGTGGCACTTTTGAGGTGATTGGTCATAACACGGGTACGCCGTCCTAAAACCAACCACGCCGCTAATGAACCGATGAAGGCGTTGCCCAGTCCAATCCAGACTGCCGCCGTCCCGAACCTCCAGCCGAACTGCCCCGCAAACCCCACGAACACCACCGCCGAGAAATACGTTGCCCCATACGAAAACGCCGAAAGCCACGGACCTACGTTTCTCCCGCCGAGAACGAAGTCGTTCACATTTTTCGCCCTTTTGCGATAGTAAATCCCGATAAAAATTGTTACCCCAAAGAATAACAAAAGTAATGCCACTTTTATAAACATGTCAATCTCTCCCAATCTTCTTTGTTGTCGCTTTAAAGCGACAAAGTATAAACTGTATTATACAATAAAATAATTATCTTGTCAAGAGTAAATTTTTATGTTATACTTAATTATTATAATAAATTCAGCCGATGATGAGGTGACAATATGTACAAACCCACTATTTACCGTGTTGAGGAGCTCTACGATTTAACCGGCGAGGGGAATGAATTCTTCCTTGAAAAACAACGCATAAGATACGACAATCTCAAAACCTCATTCAACTCACACTTCGGTGACACAGAGCAACCATTCCGCTACTTTTCCGCCCCCGGAAGAACTGAAATCGGCGGCAACCACACTGACCACAACAACGGAAAGGTTCTCTCGGCGGCGGTGAACCTTGATATAATCGCCGCAGTTGTCCCCATTGAAGAAAATGTGATTGTGGTAAAATCCGAGGGTTTTGAGGAAAGCCGAGTAGAATTAGATAATCTTGAACCCTTAGAAGAAGAAAAGCTCCTCCCGAACGCCATGATTAGGGGAATTGCAAAAGGCTTCAGCAAGGGCGGAATGAAAATCGGCGGTTTCAAAGCCTACACCACATCAAAGGTGGCAATCGGCTCGGGGCTGTCGTCGTCAGCGGCATTTGAAGTGCTGATTGGCACAATCCTGTCTTATCTTTATAACGACGGAAAAATCTCACCAATAAAAATCGCACACATCTGCGGATTTGCCGAAAACAACTATTTCGGGAAACCGTCGGGGCTTATGGACCAATTAACCTCCTCCGTCGGCGGATTTGTTGCAATTGATTTTAAAGAAAAGGGTTCACCCATAATTGAGAATGTCAATGCCAATTTTGAAGAATTCGGGCATACTTTATGCATAATCGACACCAAAGGCTCACACGCTGATTTAACCGAGGATTATGCAGCAGTCCCCGGCGACATGAAAGCGATTGCCGCTCACTTTGACACCGAGAACCTCCGTCAAATCTGCAAGCAGGACATTATTTTAAACATTAATATTCTGCGGAAAAAATGCGGCGACAGGGCGGTATTGCGTTCGCTCCACTTTTTTGAAGAGAATAACAGGGTTGACAAGTTAGTCCACGCATTAAGAGTTGGGGACTTCCCCGCATTTTTGAGCTACATTAACGAATCGGGCGACAGCTCGTATAAATACCTGCAAAACGTCTACTCCCCGCAGAACCCCACGGTTCAGCCCCTCGGAATCGGCTTAAACGTCGCAGAGGTTGCCTTAGCGAGGACGGGTGCGTGCCGTGTCCACGGAGGCGGCTTTGAGGGGACTATTCAAGCGTTTGTACCTAATGAAAGCCTTAAAGTCTTTAAAATGAATATAGAAACTGTATTCGGTGCCAACACCTGCCATGTTGTGAGGATTAGGAACATCGGCGGCACAGAAGTAATGTATAATTAATAATGTATAATGAATAATTTTGGTATTTGCGTCCGCAAAGATTTTATTCCAAAACCCGTCGCCACAGGCGACACAACTATTATTCATTATTACTTATTAATTATTAATTGTATAACCGCTCATCTCCTTAACCAACCTCTCCTCCACAAGTGCATCTAACTTTAACCCGGTTTCGGTGTATTCCTCATGAAACACCTTCCCGTTGACCCGAATTTTCGCCGCCAATCCCGCTTTATCGAAAGGCAGAAGCAGATTCATTCTCTTAGCCTGAGCCGGTAAATTAACTGTGATAACCTCCAATAACTTTTCAAAGCCTGTCCCGTTCTTCGCAGAAACCAACACAGTGTTCTCGTTTTCCGGCGGATTATTTTCTAAAACATCGCATTTGTTTAACACATTCACGACAGGGATTTCCGCCGCCCCGAGCTCCGCCAAAATTTTAGAAGTCACAACTGATTTTTCGTCGGATTCCGGGTCAGAAACATCACGCACATGCAGTATTATATCGGCACAGGCGGCTTCCTCTAAGGTAGACTTAAACGCTTCTACTAATTTATGCGGCAGTCGCCTAATCAGCCCTACTGTGTCAACTAATAAAAGGCTTCTCCCGTCTGGTAATTCTATATTTCGGGAGGTGGGGTCAAGCGTTGCGAACAGCTTATCCTCGGCTAAAACATCTGCCCCCGTCAAGGAGTTCAAAAGGGTTGACTTTCCCGCATTGGTATAACCCACAATCGCCCCGACTAACACACTGTCTTTTTTTCTTCGAGAGCGGGAGAAGCTGCGGCGAATTTCTAATTCCTTTAACTCCTCGGTTAATTTTTCTATCCGTCTGCGAATATGTCGGCGGTCAGTTTCTAACTGAGTTTCACCCGGTCCGCGTGTACCGATACCACCCCCAAGGCGTGACAATGCCGTCCCTATACCCGCAAGTCTGGGCAAGCGATACTTCAGCTGTGCAAGCTCAACCTGCAGCTTACCCTCCTTTGAAACTGCCCTCCCCGCAAATATATCAAGAATAAGCATAGTCCTGTCGATTACTCGAACCTCGGTAATTTTCTCGATATTGCGAATTTGACTCGCCGACAATTCCACATCGAAAATCAACAAATCCACTTCCATAGACTTGCACAATTCTTTAATTTCCTCTATCTTCCCCTCACCTAAAACCGTTGCAGTATCCGGGGACGGGCGTTTTTGAATAACCTGTGCAACGACCTCAGCCCCCGCTGTTTTAGCAAGCTCACCAAGCTCCTCCATTGAAATCTCGGCATCATATTCACCGGTGTCAATCCCTGCGAGAATGGCTGTCTGTTCCATAAAAAATAATCCTTTCTGTAGGGGCGGACGACCCTGTCCGCCCGTAAAATAAAATGTCCGCCTGTAAATGAAATAATGTTTCGAGGTACATATGCAATTTAAGAATTACGATGTTATAATAATCGGGGCAGGGGTATCGGGGCTGTATGCAGCTTTGAACCTCGACAGCCGCCTCAAAATCCTCCTGTTATCGAAACGGGAGCTTACCTTGTGCAATTCAGCATTAGCACAAGGCGGTGTCGCCGCAGTAATGAACGAAGAAGACGACAGTCTTGACACCCACATTAACGATACCTTAACAGCGGGAGGCGGCGAGAACAATCAAGAAAACCTGCAAATCCTCGTTGAACACGGGCGGCAAAACATCGAAAGGCTGATTGAATTAGGCGTAAGCTTTGACAAAACCCCCGACGGAACAATCTCTCTCGCCTTAGAGGGGGGGCATTCCAAAAACAGAATTGCACACCATAAGGACAGTACCGGCTGGGAAATAGTGACAGCGTTAATCGAAAAAGTCAAACAATTTAAAAATATAGACTGCTTAGAAAACGCACAGGTTCTGCGAATTGATAAACAAGGTGACGGCTTTATAACAGAGGTAATGATAAAAACCCAACGTAACTATTATAGCACAGATGTTGCCATTCTTGCAACAGGTGGAGTGGGCGGAATTTATAATTTCACAACAAACTCAGCAATTGCCACGGGTGACGGGATTCAATTCGCCTACAACTTAGGGGCGGATATTCAAAAAATGAACCTTATTCAATTCCACCCGACCGCCTTTGCCGACAGGCAAAATCATGAATGCTTCCTACTCACCGAAGCGTTGCGGGGTGAAGGAGCGTACATTTACAACTGCGACAAGGAACGCTTCACCGACGAGCTTGCCCCACGTGACGTGGTTTCCCGTAACATCATGAAAGAGGAAAAGAGAACAGGCAGTAAAGACTTCTACCTTGATATTTCACATAAAGACCCTGAATTCATAAAACAAAGGTTTCCCATGATATATGAGCGATTGCTTAAAAAAGGGCATGATTTAACCAAAGAACCCGTACCGATTTACCCCTGCCAGCATTACCTAATGGGCGGGATTACCGTAACAGCACACGGCGAAACCAACGTACCCGGCTTATATGCGGCAGGCGAATGTGCATTTACGGGCGTTCATGGGGTTAATCGGTTAGCCAGCAATTCACTGCTTGAGGCGTTGGTGTTCAGCAGGCTGACAGCAGAAAATATTAACAATTCACAAAACACAATGCACAATGCACAATTTGCCATAAAGATACCCGACAGCAAGGGTAAGGCTTTACCCGACGGAATAAAGGAAGAAGTGCGGGACATTATGCAGAAATCATTTTTCGTCACCCCGAATTACACCGAGGCGGCGAACGGCTTCACAAGGCTTAATGAATTGAAGAACCTGTTAGACACAGGAAAATTCGCAACAACCCCCGAATTCGCCGAGGTTAAGTCGTTAGTAACAACAGCATGGTTAGTGTTAAAAGACGTGATGGAGAACAATAGATGAGGAAATCAATAAAAAGAATTATTAAAGAGTTTAATGAATTTTTAAACGCTCTTTATGGTGACGAGAACAACAATAAAAGAATAATCCCGGTAATTTTCATTACTCTTAGTTTTGCGATTATGTTTTTCTTATTAACTTTCATCACAAACAGAGCATTTGATAAAATGTTTTGCTTTTATGTATCCTTTTTCTTTTTAACAAGTTTTCTATTCATATTATTCTCAAATTTATTCCAAATCAATAAAAAGAACAAGAATATAAGAATAATAAGTCAAATACTTAGGGGAAGCGGAATTGCCTGCTTGATTGTATTATTTGTGTTGGCGTTACCCGTTACAATATCAATGTTTGTAATTAATAAAACAAAGTTTCATAATGTTATCAAATACTTTCACTTATATTCCTTGTGTTTAATTATTAGTCCGATTGTCAGTTGCATACTATATTTAATTATTTATTATTTTTTATTAGGATTTAATCTCTTTATGGCGAACATTATTGCTGTTTTTATTAGTTTCAATTTTAATTATTTAACGTCATATACAATTATCCGAATATATTTTTATTGTGAGAAATTCTTTGTTAAAAGAAAATATAAAAAAGGAAAAATCACGTATGATGAATACGTTGAGAAATCAGATAACAATGAATATGATTATATGCAATCAAAAAAAGAAACGTATATATTTAACTTTCTAATTATAGCAATTGTTACTTTATTTGCTATATGTATAAATTGGGGTGATGAGAATGTAGAATTCGTTAAAGACGTGCTTAGTGCAATTACATTGTATATTGCATTTGATAGGTTATATGATAAATGGGTGAAATCCAATCTGAAATAAAAAATGCGTTTTCAATAATTATATTAATTAAAAGGAGTACAGATGAACCTGCCTAAACTACCCGATTTCTACATTGATAATATTATCAAAACCGCCTTAGCGGAGGACATTAATTACATTGACGTAACCACCGATTTATTAATTGATGAATCCGTGCAAGGCACCGCAGAATTAATCGCAAAATCAAACGGAATTCTTTCCGGAATAACAATAGCCCAACGAGTGTTTACAATGCTTGATAACAACACAAAAACCACCGTTTTTTTTAAAGACGGCGAAAAAATTAATAACGGCGACATAATTGCAAAAATCAGCGGCAGTAGTGCAAGTATGCTCAAAGCCGAGCGAACAGCATTGAATATCTTACAGCATATGAGCGGCATTGCGACATATACCCATGAATGTGTCAAAGCGGTAAGCTCAACTAACGCAAGAATCACCGACACGAGAAAAACCCTCCCCGGTTTACGAGCATTACAAAAATACGCAGTGTTATGCGGGGGCGGCAGTAACCACAGGTATAATCTGAGTTCTGCGGCGTTAATAAAAGACAATCATATCGACGCATACGGCTCGATTACAAAAGCCGTTGAAACCCTTCGTGAACGTGCCGGTCACACTATTATGATAGAGGTCGAGGTTCGCAATTTCGATGAATTAAATGAAGCCATACAGGCAAAAGCAGACATAATCATGCTCGATAATATGGATTATAAAGCAATGACTGTAGGGGCGAACTGTGTTCGCCCGCTTAACCCACGCCCTTTATTAGAAGCAAGCGGCAACATCACGTTAAATAACATACGTGAGGTTGCCGAAACAGGTATTGATATAATAAGCTTGGGTGCATTAACTCATTCGGTTAAGGCATTCGATATTTCGATGAAATGGGTAAAATAACCTACTTCCTCCGCCCCGGGATTTCCTTTCGTGAACGTGAAGCGGGCTGCTCGTCAATGGTGAACCCCATATTCTCAATCACATTGTCAAGTTTATACTTCATTAGCGGCTCACTACGGACTAACGCAGCTTCAAGAACAGTTTCAATTTTCTCGGCAATCACAAAATTCAACGCCCCACGAACAGCTTCATCAAGCTCTTGAATATCAGGCTCATTCTCCTTAGGAATAATCACGGTCTTGACACCTGCCTTATAAGCCGCCATAGTCTTCTCTTTCAGCCCACCGATAGCGAGGACTTTCCCGTGCAGTGTAATCTCACCCGTCATAGCAACATCACGGCGAACCTTAATCCCCGACAAAGCCGAGATTAACGCAGTAATCATTGCCACCCCTGCCGACGGGCCGTTCTTCGGAACTGCTCCCTCAGGTGCGTGAATATGAATGTCCTTGTCCTTATAAAAATTCGGGTCAATATTATATTGAACTGCCAATGTCCGTGCAAGGCTGACCGCTAACTTACTCGATTCCTTCATGACCTCGCCCAAAGACCCGGTAATTTCGATTTTCCCTGTCCCCTCCATAATCACGGCTTCAAGCGGCATAAGCACACCGCCCACCGATGTCCACGCCAACCCGTTAACCACACCCACCTCGTCAGATTCCGGAAGATGCTCGGGTAAATACTTCTTGACACCGAGATACTTTTCGAGGTTACTCGGGTTGAACACGACTTTCGTAGGGGCGAACTGTGTTCGCCCGTCTTCCGACACCGCACTGTTTTCTAAACCGTTACCGACAATCTCCTTAGCCGCTTTCCTGCATAGGGAGGCGATTTTCCGTTCTAACTTACGAACCCCCGCTTCCTTTGTATAGGAATCTATAAGAGTATACACACCATCAGTGGATATACCCATTCGTGAAGCGGTTAACCCGTGTTTTTTCAATTGCTTGGGAATAAGGTGTTTCTTAGCTATGTTAAACTTTTCAACCCTTGTATAACTGCTTAAATCAATAACCTCCATGCGGTCTAATAAAGGAGCGGGAATTTCATCTGTATTATTCGCAGTGGTGATGAACATAACCCTGCTTAAATCCAATGGAATTTCAAGATAATGGTCAACGAAGGCTATATTCTGCTCGGTGTCTAAAACCTCCAGCATAGCCGAGGCAGGGTCTCCCTTATAATCGTTACTCATCTTATCAATCTCATCAAGCAAAATAACGGGGTTCATTGATTTTGACTGCTTTAATGCATTAACAATTCTGCCCGGCATTGCCCCTATGTAGGTTTTCCTGTGACCCCGAATTTCTGCCTCATCACGAACGCCGCCTAATGAAATCCGTGCATACTTTCGCCCCAACGCCTTTGCGATTGACTGACCCACCGAGGTCTTACCCACTCCCGGCGGCCCCGCAAGGCAGATAATCTGCCCCTTAACATCGGGCTTGAGTGCTCGAACAGCGAACAATTCAAGAATACGTTCCTTGACTTCTTTTAAGCCATAATGGTCTTTATCAAGCTGCTTTTGTGCCTTAGCCATATCTATTTTCTCTTTGGTATAATGGTTCCACGGCATTTCCAAAACCATGTCTAAATACGCACGAACAACCCCCGCCTCCTGTGAAGACGGCGAGAATTTTAATAATTTCTCCGCCTCCCGAACTAACTTCTCCTCAGTATCCTCATCAAAGCCGACTGCCTCAATATCATCGACATAAGCGTAAAATTCTTCTTGAGGGTCATCTCTGTCACCTAACTGGCGTGACAAAATCCGCATTTGCTCTCTCATATAATACTCACGCTGGTTACGTTCCAAGGAATCTCTCACCTGCTCGTGAATATCAATTTCAAGTTCCATAATCCCGATTTCACTCTCAAGAACAGAAAGCAGGCGTTCAATTCGTTTTTTCACCCCGTTAATTTCGAGCAAATCCTGTTTATCCTCGGGTTTTAAGTAAATATTAAACACAATGCTGTCGAATAATTTATCTAAGCTCGTCTCGGTTAATATAGTCTGATACAGCTCATTGGGCATCTTAGGAGCAAGGGAACAATACCGCTTGAACACTTCTAAAAGCATACGGGCTAATGCACATTCTTCATTTAAAGAAAGGCGTGACGATGTTTGTGCAATCGGAGAAACGGTGCATTTCATAAACGGGTCATTCGAGTCAATGGAGATTAACTTCGCCCTTTGCAATCCCTCGACAAGCACACGGGTGGTATTTTCCGGAGTTTTAAGAATCTGCCTCACCTCGGCAATAACACCGATTTTATAAATCTCACTTGTTTCCGGGTGAGAAACGGTTGCGTCCCTTTGAGCCACAAGGAATATTTTCCTTGAGCCGTTCGCCGCCGCTTTAAGTGCATCGACAGATTTCTCCCGCCCCACATCGAAGTGCAAAATCATTTTCGGAAAGATAACCAACCCACGCATAGGCAGTGCAGGCATGGACTGAAAGTTTCTTGAAGAAGCCATATGTATTTGTTCCTTTCGGTATAAGACATATTTAACAAATAACATTATACTACATAAAATCAAATTTTTCAATACATAAAGCGTGAAAACTTTATGGAAACTGTTTTTACAAAAAAATCCGGCATTTTCACCATATAAATCGTGTTACTAATGAAAGGCGGTGAATTCCTTATGTTGAGCTCGCATAACGAGATTACCGAAATATACAACCGACAGGTTAATACAATCTATCGTGTCTGCTT
Source organism: Oscillospiraceae bacterium (assembly GCA_009784825.1). Taxonomy (GTDB): domain Bacteria; phylum Bacillota; class Clostridia; order Oscillospirales; family Ruminococcaceae; genus Ruminiclostridium_E. The sequence goes on along the minus strand of WQXO01000010.1, from coordinate 44,922 downwards.
CACTTTTATGAAGAACCCGGCAGACACCGAGGACAGCGTTTCCGAAACCTTTTACCGTTTAATCAAAAAATCTCCCGTGTTCAACGACACCGAACACGAGAAAGCGTGGCTAATCAGAACAGCGGGAAACGTCTGCAAGGACTTTTTGAAAAAGCGGCACAGGCGTGACGAGGACATTTCCACCTACTCAAACATATTACGTCATACGGACAGCGACAACCGTGATGTATTAGAGGCGGTTCTCTCCCTCCCGGAAAAGTATAAGCTGACAGTCTGGCTGTATTATTATGAGGGGTATAAATCCGCCGAAGTCGCAAAAATCCTGAAAAAGCCGGAATCTACAATCCGCAATTACCTAAGCGAAGCAAGAAAGCTATTGAAAACTATATTAGGAGATGATTATTATGAAAAATGAAAAAATTATAAATGCGTTTGATGTAATCGAACCCGACGAAAGGGCGAAATACCGTATGCTCGATAACGCTAATGCTCGCGTCCCCGTTAAAAAACCGTGGAAAGCCAACATCGCAGTATTATCGGCGGCATGTCTTACTCTGATTGCAGGAACAGCGTTACTGTGGGGGATTACCTTCAGAGAAGCCGTCCCCGCCATCGACCCCCGCACCGAAGCGGAAAAATCGACTAATTTCACAATCCATGAAAATACTCTTGATTTAGATGTACGCCTATTAGAAATACACGGTGACGAGCATTATTTCAATGTTTTATTTGAGATGAAACCGACGAACGATTATATATTCGATGAAAATGAGAATTATTTATTATTGGAGCATCTTAAATACGACACTTACTATCCCGCATATCTTAGTCATTCAAATGAATTAATACACTCCGACATTAATCCGTTAAGCAAAGACGCAGACCGTTATGTTAAAGACGGCATACTGTATTTCAATATAAAAATTATGACAACTGATGTTATCGGCGAAGAATTTGTGCTCGAATTTACAAGAATAGGCGTTTACCGATACGAGTCGAAAACCGAGGTCCCGTTTTTTGAACGCTTCGAGCCGGTCATGGAGGGTATATTCACCGCAACTTTCACCGCTGATTACATTCCCGCAAAGCAGAACGAAACCATCATCAACGAAGAAACAATTGTAAAAGGTTTTCCCGTAGCATTAGAAAAAATAAGTTTTTCGGATTATTCAGTGTTGATTTATTATAGCTTTGACGAATTTAATGAGGAGATTAATTCGGCTTTGTGTAGCCGTGAAAGGTACGAAGTCACATTCACTGATAAGGTTAAGATTTCAAACTCCTTCACTTCAATTCATTTTTTGCATGTAGTTGCTGAAAACGGTGAAATTGTCGGACTTGTAATTCATTTTATTCACAAAGAAGAATTAATCGGAGAAAAAGTGCAATCGGTAATAATTGATTCAAAAGAATATACGATAGCGAGCGAAGTCCAAGAACACCATTCCTTCCGAGCAACCGTAATGTCAACAAACAATAACTCCCTCTTAGTATTCACCAACGACCTATACGGCGGCAACGGAACATTAGCACACCTCTCGGCAGACGGCTCATACTTTGCCGGACAGGAGATAATCGTCCACTACGACGGTATGGTACAGGAGTTATACCCCGTTATAATTCCCAAAATATTCAAAGTCGAAATCGACCAACCCTTAACATTAATGAAAACCACACTCGGCGAATACCTCGCAGTACACACAAACGAAGTATTCGATACCGCAGTAGAAAAACTGCTGTCCGACAAAACACCATTACGGTTAGAATATCACTACTGGTTCTTCCAAGAGGAATATAGTATCGCCGTCACCTTTACAGTTGATAATGATACTGAGTTTACGGTAAACAGCCACGGTTGGCTAAAAATCGGTGAAGACAGCATGTTCTTCATAGGTGAAGAAAAAGCTCTGGAATTCATCGGTAATTTCTGAAAACGTAGGGGCGGACGGAGTTTAAAACAAACTCCGCCCACCCGTTTTTACTAAAACTAAATAAATGTTGACAATTGTGTATTTATTGTGTATAATATATGCAGGAGGTGGGTAAAATTAAACGACGTGATTTAATAAAACTTTTCGAGAAAAACGGATGGTGGTTCGACAGAGAGGGCAGTAATCATACAATCTACACCAACGGTGTAAATGAAGAACCGATACCGAGACACACAGAAATCAAAGAAGGCTTAGCCAAAGCAATTATCAAGAGGCACAGATTAAAATAATCGTCTGTCTCACCTCACATTATTATAGAAAAGGAGGCGAATTTCAATGAAAAAGGTATATCCTGTTATTTTAACTCCGGCAAAAGAGGGTGGGTTTGTTGTTTCTGTTCCCGACCTTGAGATAAACACACAAGGCGAAAATATGGCGGAGGCTATTTTTATGGCTCGCGATGCAATCGGATTATGGGGAATTTGTAAACAAGACAAAAATCAACCAATACCCGAACCGTCAACAACCGAACCTAAAAGAAAATCTAACGAATTAATTACATGGGTTGACATTGATTTTGACGAATACCGTCGAAAACATGAAAACCGCACTGTTCGCCGCAATATCGCTTTACCGGCATGGATTGATGAAGCGGTGAAAGAATCGAACATGAATTTTTCGGGGTTCATTCAATCTGCTGTAATCGAACATCTTAACCTTTCAAGACCATAAAAAACGTAGAGGCGGACGACCCTGTCCGCCCGCTACCCAACCCCCATAACCCGTAGGGACACCATACATGGTGTCCCTGTCTACGTTAACAATATATCGTGACCATACTCCACTATCATATTAAACCTCTCCATCATCTCCTCAAAGCTCCACCCCTCCGCAATCGCCTCAAGAACAACCTCGACGAACCGATTGTCATACTCATCGAAAATAACAAGATTTTCTATATTCTCCGCCGCTTGTGCGAACACGGTATAAGCGTTCTGCCCGCCCAAGAACTCGCTTTCATTAACCCTGTCAGTGTCTGATTTATTAGAAAAAGCGAAAAAATCCGTCCCTGCACTTGCCGAATTATTGCTAATCCATTCAATTAGCTGTGCTATCGCTTGATTTTTTTCGGGGTCATTCACCGCAGTTTTAGAAACCCCAACAAACGTCCCACCCCAGAAGAACGGCTCGGGAGGTAATGCCATCGCCCATAATCCATAGGAACCGTTACCGGTGCAATCATGCTCAGGGTCATTATAAACTACATGATGGTCATCACCGCATGCTGTGTGTTTAATCACATAATCGTGGAACCACGTCGTCCCGAAATACATAAACACCCCGCCGTCACGCATTTCATCAAACCAAGAAACCGACCATCTCCCCTCATAGCTTGCAATCAACCCGTTATCGTATAACTCCCTTGCCACGTCATAACATTGTCTTAGAAGCTCCTCCTCGGGAACAAGCTCGCCGTCTTTAATCCACGGAGCGGTTCTCGCCGCTAACATGCTTTGGATAAACTCATCAACGCTGTACACCATGCTGATTTCCCCGCCGGAATTCTCATGAAGCCGTTTCGCCGTTTCAATTAACCCGTCCCACGTGCTAATTGCAGCAGTCATCTCCTCGGGTGAATTAATTCCGAGATATTCACTCGCATAATCCGCACGATAGAACACCGTCCCCGGGCAAGTATGCACCGGTAGCCCCATTAATTCGTCATTCACCCTCATTAAATCGAGGGTATAATTAAAATAATCGTCCTCGTTTATATTCATACCCAAGTCACTTAATGCCGCAATTCCCGGATTATTAATAATCGATTGAATATGGTTAATATCCATTAAGAAAATATCAGCCGCCCCTTGATTTAACCTGTCGTTTACGTCAATGATATACTTGCTGTCCTCAACGATTACATTAAATTGCAAATAATACTTTTCAAAGAACTCGGGATTTTCCGCCAAGAACTGCCGGAGAATATTATCACGCAATTCATCGGAAAAAGTGTTGATGTTTATAATAATCTTGCCTGTCGGGTCGGAATGAGGGGGTAGAAAATCCTCAATATCAGGTTCATCGTCGCTTACAATTGCGGGAATGTCATCGTCCTCCCCGTCCCTCTGCCCGAACACGCCAAATTCACTGAACGCCGTAAAATAAATCCCAAACCCCAATGTCACAACAAGTGCAATTGAGGCGAACGCCATTAACGGTGCAAATCCTTTAATCCGCTCATTTTTCTGTTTCATATTAACCGCCCTTCTGATGATTTCTTCTGTTTTCCTATCATCTAAAGCAAGGCTGTTATAAAAGCTGTCATACCTTGTATTCATACAACTCGCCCCTTTCCTCAAGCATAAGCAATCTCAATTGCTCTCTCGCACGTTTTAGCTGTGTCCTCACCGTATTCTCATTTCGTTTAAGTATCTTGGCAATCTCATATGTTTTATATTGTTCATAGTAAAACAGATACAACAGTACACGATAATCCGGTTTAACCTTAGAAAGCATTTCCATCATTTCTATATTGCTCTCGTCATAAAACGCAGTATTGCTGTCATATTCAGACTGTGGGCTTCGCAGCCTCATCCAGCTTGTCTTAAGATGATTTTTACATAGGTTGACCGTAACACGAATAAGCCACGCCTTTTCGTGCTCGTCAGACTCGAACTCTTTCTCGTTACAGTATAATTTCAAAAACACATCCTGTGTTATATCCTCGGCGTCCTGTATATTCTTGGTATAACCGACAGCGAGGCGGAACACGGTGTTTTTATACTGTGTGAGCTTCTCTCGAAACGTATACTCTGTCACGGTACAACCTCCGTAAATTAATGATAAAAAAGTACTTTCTGTATATACATACAAACGAAAGCACTTTTTTGTTTCACTAAACTTCAGAATTTCTGAAAATAATTGATAATATTAAAAACGCAATGGGCTGATGCAATAAATAAATCCATATGGTATACCGCCCCGTCGCCGCTAAAAACCGCACACGTGTCTTATAAAAGAAAGCGGGCATCTGATTATTCTTGACATAAACCCCGAAATACCCTCCTGCGAAAAACAAAAACATCCACGGGAACAAGGGGAAATAATCCGCCGAATCGAATCCCTTATATCTGAACCCCAGCGGGAACAACAACCGTGCCTCATATAACATATCGGGTAAAGCAATCGAAAGCTCGCCAAATCCTAAATAACCGTTACGTACATTAAAGGTAAGAACAAACAAAGCGACACATATGATTATTCCGATAAATGCGGGGATATAATCCCACATTTTCTCACCCAGCCCGAACAAAATCATGCATATCCCCATGAAGTGCAAAATCCCGAACAATATAGGAAACTGCGGCACGAACAAAGCCACAACGAATGTAACCACCATTCCGAGTAAAAAACACTGTGCCCCTCTTTTAATATTATTCTTAGAATAACGGCAGACAGTCCCCGAAATAAATATAAACGTCCCCGCAAAAAAGGACTGGATATAAGAAAACCAGCTTTCAAAGAATATCTTTACATCTACCTCAAACTGGAATTTCAATAAGAACATCACGTGATAGACTACCATGCATAATATAGCAAAGCCTCTCACCTCATCTAAAAATCCCGCCCGTTTATTGTTTTCTCTCATTTTCACATAATATCTCCCAAGGTTATTGAAACAATAATATCACACTTTTATAAAAATATCAATAACCATTATATAAATTATCACAATTAATAATGTAAAATTCACCGAGCCGAACACAAACGCAGCAGCCACCCCGACTAATATCACAGCTAATGCAATTATTTCCACAATCCGAGCCACCTTATAAGGCAGGATATTCTCGACTAATCGCTTACCGTCCAAGCACCCGACAGGCAGCAGATTAAACAACCCGATAACAAGGTTCAAAACAGCGAACATAACCGGATAAATGTCGGTTTTCGGCAAGGTGAAATACAAAAGGAAAAACAACCCGATATTTACCGCACTGCCTGCCGCTGTCACGAATATCGAATCCCCGCCCTTAATTTCCGGGATTATTTTAATCCCGCCCCCTCGAAACACAATCGACTCTACCTTCTCCCCCCGAATGAGCATAGCGAACAAATGCCCCGCCTCATGAATAAGGCAGACCAATACGCTTAATATCCCAAACCCCGTAACGTCAAACGCCAAAAATAACGCAATCACGGCAAAAAACGTAAAATCTAAATTAACTGCCGTATTTCTAATATGTAAATGTATCAAAAGACATTCTCCCGTAAAAACGTCTGAATAATCTCGAAAAACTCCGGATTTGCAAACCTTGCCGTTAACACAACTAAAACAATAATCACAGCAGTAACTGCTTGAACGATTACTACATGCCCGAACCGCAGAGTACGGCGACCCCGACGCACCGACTCTGCGAACCTCTGCGATGTCTGCACAGATACTGTTTCTGTTTCTTGTTTTTCAACATCATGTTTCTTTCGTAACTCCGCTAAAACCTCTTCTATTGACCTTGACTGCATATAATACACCGCCTTTATAATTTATTAATTGTGAATTGTGCATTGTGAATTGTGCATTGAATAACGTCGTTTTTCTTAATCTCCCCGCCGAGTAGCTTCGTGGAAAGCATATCCTCTATTTTTGAAGTAATGACCCGCTTTAACGGACGTGCCCCATACATCTTGTCATACCCTAATTTAACAAGCTCACTTACCGCTTCATCGGTGAATGAAACAGTCACCCCCAACGCCATAGCTCGTGTGACCACCTCATCGAGCAATAACCGACAAATGTCACTTATTTTCTCCTCTGATAACTTCCCGAACACAATAATATCGTCAACCCGATTAAGGAACTCGGGCTTAAACGTCTTTTTCAGCTCCTCCATAACCCTACTGTTTACGCTCGAATCGTCATTATCACTATTATCAGCGAACCCCAACGCCCGTTTATTCTCGGTAATAAGCGACGCACCGACATTCGATGTCATAATAATAACAGCGTTTTTGAAATTCACCCTCCGCCCGTCCGAAGCGGTGAGAATGCCGTCCTCCATTATTTGCAAAAATATATTATACACATCGGGGTGAGCCTTTTCTATCTCATCGAATAATACCACCGAATAAGGCTTACGACGCACCTTCTCGGTTAACCGCCCTCCCTCCTCATAACCGACGTATCCGGGCGGCGACCCGATTAACTTAGAAACCGTGTGCTTTTCCATATACTCGGACATGTCAAACCGAATTAACGCCGACTTATCCCCGAAAAGGTTCTCCGCCAAGCTTTTGCATAACTCGGTTTTCCCCACACCGGTGGGCCCTAAGAAAATAAAACTGCCGATTGGTCTTGCAGGGTTTTTGAACCCTGCTCTGCTTCTTTTTATAGCACGGGAAACCGCCGAAACCGCCTCGTCCTGCCCGATTACCTTTGCTTGAAGCTCACCCTCCATATCCGATAACTTCGCCGATTCGTCAAGTGTCAGCCTTGCTAATGGAATCCCCGTCTGCTTAGAAACCAACTCGGCGATATTTTCCGAGGTTATCTCCCCATAAACCTCTTTACTTTTTAAGCCCGCTTTCTTTGAGGCAATCCCCATGCTTACCTTATAACTGTTTAATTTTTCGGTAATTTCCCGCTCCTCGTCACGTAATGCCGCCGCCGCCTCAAAATCCTGCGAATTAATCGCACTCGCCTTGTCATCGGTCAATCGTTTAAGCTTATTTTCCAATTCCTGCATATCGGGGGGAGCGGTGTATTTGCGTAGCCTTAACAACGCCGCCGCCTCATCTATTAAATCAATTGCCTTATCCGGTAAAAAGCGGTCATTGATATACCGTGCCGACAGCTCCACCGAAGCCTTTACCGCATCGTCGGTGATTTTCACCTTATGATGTGCTTCATATTTGTCCCGCAATCCTGTTAGAATACGCACTGCCGCATTTTCGTCAGGCTCCTCCACAGTAATGGGCTGGAACCTGCGTTCCAATGCCGCATCCTTTTCGATATAACGGCGATACTCCTCAATCGTCGTCGCCCCTATTAATCTAATCTCTCCCCGTGCCAAAATGGGCTTAAGAATATTAGCGGCGTCAATCGCCCCCTCAGCCGCCCCCGCCCCGATAATTGAGTGGGTTTCATCAATGAACAAAATCACATTCCCGTCATTGACAGCTTCGTCAAGAGCATTCTTAATCCGCTCCTCGAAGTCCCCCCTATATTTCGCCCCCGCAAGCATAGACGGTAAATCGAGCATCATAATCCGCTTATTTTTTATATTCTCGGGAACAACCCCCTGTGCTATTTTAAGAGCCAGCCCCTCAGCGATGGCGGTTTTCCCCACACCGCTCTCCCCGATAAGGCAAGGGTTATTTTTCCTCCTACGCATAAGCACCTGTATTACACGCTCAATCTCATTATCCCGGTCAACAACAGGGTCAATCTTATTTTGCTTCGCCAACTCGGTTAAGTCACGGCAATACTTTCCCAAAGCCGTCTTAACCGTTTTTTTACCGTCGGTGGAGGTAGTGGCGAAATCACTGTCAGAGGAATCGTTTAATGCCACGTTCTTACTTTTGTCATCGCCTCCCCCGCAATCGTTATAAAGCGAGGATAGATTAACCCCCATTTCTTTCAGCATAAGAACAGCATAACATTCCGAATCACGGATAATCGCTTTAAGGACATGCTCAGTCCCCACAAAATTATGCCTTTGCGAACGTGCCTCAGTGAGTGCATGTTCTAAAATTCGCTTACTTCTCGGAGTAAAATCGTTAGCGGTCAAACGGGTAGGTATTCCCCGCCCGACAACCACCTCGATTTTTCGAGTAATCTCATTTAACACAATGCCTTGTTTAGACAAAGCGAGGGCGGCGACACCGCTTTCCTCAGACAGCAGCCCGCAGAGTATATGTTCACTTCCGATATAGATATGCCCTAACCCGGCAGCAGTTTTCACGGCGGCATTAAGTGCTTTGTTGGCTTTCTCGGTGAAGTCATTAAATTCTATCATTTTGTGTTTCCTTTGTTTTAATTAATATATTATAGGACGTTAGCCTGTCCCATAATCATTGTATGAATATTTCATTAAATAAAGAACAATTGCAAAAACAAGAAAACTATGCTATACTTGTAAAAAGTATTGCATAACTAAGGAGGGGTACATGTCTTTACGTGTAGAGAACGTCAGAAAAAAATACGGTGACTACTTCGCCGTAAAAGAACTCAGCTTCAACATTGACAAACCCGGCGTATTCGCACTGCTCGGGACGAACGGAGCGGGAAAAACAACAGCAATCCGCGTAATTTTAGGAATGTTAGCGAAAGAAAGCGGAGCTGTCACATGGAACAACAAACCGCTTGTCGTCACCGATGAAAAAGTGGGCTACTTAGCGGAGGAGCGAGGCTTATACCCGAAATACAACATAATCGAGCAGATGTATTATTTCGCCGAATTAAAAGGCATGAACCGCAAGGACGCAGGCGTGTCGATTGACTATTGGTTCGGGCGGCTGAAAATCGACGAATACCGCAAAAAACGTGCCGACCAGTTATCGAAAGGCAACCAGCAGAAAATCCAGCTTGCCGCCGCCCTAATATCAAATCCGGACTTGCTTATTTTAGACGAACCGCTGTCAGGGTTAGACCCGGTTAATTCAGACCTGTTCAAAAGCATAATCCGTGAGCAGATAGAAAAAGACAAGTTTATAATCATGTCAAGCCACCAAATGCCCACAGTGGAGGAATTCTGCGAAAACATCGTAATCATGAACAGGGGCGATGTAGTCCTGCAAGGCAACCTAAACGAAATTAAAAAAGGCTACGGGCGGATTAACCTAAGCGTAAAAGCCGACACGAATATCCTACCCCTTGCCAAGGAATGTGGGTTAGAGCCTATTTCCCATACCCCCAACGGAATCTGCTTCAAAACCCAAAACGAGCAGCAAGGGCAGGAACTGCTTAAAAAAATTGTAGAATCCCAAATCACCCTCGTAAAATTCGAGTTAAGAGAACCCTCATTACATGAAATCTTCGTAGAAAAGGTAGGAGGTGACGAAAATGCAGACTAAGGGCTGGTCAAGGGTGATGAAATTCACCTACATACAAACAATCAAATCGAAACCGTTTATAGCGAGCTGCGTTGTCACACTTGTAGTTTTCGTACTTATGATAATGGGGTCTAATTTCCTCCCCGCATTATTAGCCGAGCCGGAAAACACAGTAACAGTCACCGACGATGAGGGGAACATAATCGGTGAAGAAATCGCCATGTTCAAAATTAACAAGGTATATATTCTTGACAATTCCGAGCTAAACCTCGACTTTGAATTCCTGAAAGAGCTGCACATAGAGCACGAATACATTACCCAATCTCAAACAAGCGTAATTCTCGATAAAGTGACACAAAGCACCGAAGCCGAGGTAATGGCAGTAATCGAAAAAGGCGGCGAGGGGAATAATATCTACTACGAAATCACAATGTCCCGCCCTCAAAGCCTTGAAGTGATTAAAAGCGATGACTGCTGGGAACTCATAAACGTGTTCAACTCACTTTTATACCACACAAAACTGACCTCCACCGGAATAACCGAGGAGGAGCTGGCACTGATTAACGCACCTGTGTTATTTAAGGTAATGGTGGACGGCGAGGAGGTAAAAGGCATCATTGCGGAAATGGTGGGTTCATTTATTATCATGATTACCTCAATAGCACTCTTCATTCTAATATTCACCTACGCCCAAATGACAGCACAAGCCATTGCTACAGAAAAATCCTCCCGTGTTATGGAGCTGCTGTTGACCTCGGTTAAACCCTTAGCGGTAATAATCGGGAAAGTCTTAGCAATGGCATTAGTCGCCCTAACCTCAATAATAGCCGTAGGCGGTCTGACAGTAATAGTATTTATTGTAACTTCGCCAATGGGTGCACTCGGCGAGGTATTCGGAATAATAGAAACCGAGGACGCAGCAATTCAAGAATTATCTGCCGAATTAAGCAACTCATTCAATGGGATAGGTGCACTTGAAATAATAGCGGTAATAGTAATATTCATTCTCGGCTTCTTGTTTTATTCGCTGATAGCAGGACTAATCGGAGCAACCATAAGCCGGATAGAGGACTTGCAAACCGCATTACAACCGCTCATGCTCGTAAGCGTATTCGGGTTTTATTTAAGCTACATCACCCCATTATTCTCATTGGGTGAGGGTGGTGGCGGATTTATCGCAAAGCTGTCGTATTACCTGCCGATTTCTTCTCCCTACGCCCTCCCCGGAGCAATCCTGTCCGGCGATATGAGCGGGGGCGAGGCGTTTTTAGCAATCGGGTTCTTAGCGTTATGCCTTGTATTATTTGCAATATTCGTGGCAAAGGTTTACGAACATATAATTCTGCACAATGGCGACAGAATAAAACTAAAAGACATGATTAAAATGGTAAAAAAGTCTTGACAAATTGAACTTAGTCTGTTATACTTAGTTTACTACATTAAGGAGGTATGCTTATGCAACAGATTAATATTCATGCCGCAAAGACACATCTTTCCTCGCTCGTGGAAAAGGCGGCAGCAGGGGAGTCGTTTATTATTGCAAAATCCGGTCGTCCTCTTGTTAAAGTAATTCCGTATACAGCACCCGAACAACCTCCCCGCATAGGTTTCCTGAAAGGGCAAATATCAATTCCGGACGATTTTGATGATTTAGATAGAGAAGAAATTATTAAAATGTTTGAGGGGGAATACGAGAATAAATATGAAAATCTTACTTGATACACATATAATGGTTTGGCTTGCAACGGATAGGCTTTCACAAAAAGCACCAAAATCGATAGGATATATCGAGGATAAGTCAAATTTACTTTTGTTCAGCTCTGCAGTAATTTGGGAGGTTGCTGTAAAACGCAGTAAAGGGCGAGAAGATTTTATAATTGACCCATTTATTCTATATAACGGACTCCTCAATGCAGGTTATGAAGAACTGCCCATAACAGGTCGGCACACACTGCTTATTTCTTCTCTCCCACCTATTCACAAAGACCCGTTTGACCGGATTATGCTCGCCCAGGCTATGTCAGAGGGAATAGTTTTTCTAACCGCCGACAAACTTTTAACACAATACCCCGGTTCTGTCATTTACACCGGAATATAACAAAAATCCCGCACTATCACAGTGCGGGACTATTCTACGCTTTAAACCCCAAATCCTGTCCGATAACCGCAGTTTTCTGCAAATAATCTATCTTCTTTTTATCTCCCTGAAGCCCCTTAAGTGCCTCTTTAATTTCATCAAACTTGCTTGTGAGCCGTGCAATAAAATCGCCGTCCTTACCGATAATGTCCTTTTGCATTTCGAGCAGCTTTTCAATCGCAATTTTAGCCAGCTTATCATCACCGCTTAAAATAACGACCTCCTCCCCGCTCGCAAGCACCGAGAACATACTGCGGATTAGCTTGGCACTTTCCTCGCTCTGCCCGTTAATAACAGCGGTCATGGCTATTTCATGTTTCTCCGCACGCTGTTTAATAACCTCACGCTCACCTAAAACAGCCTCAATTTCATCAATGGCGAATATAGTATTATCAATCGCATCGGCACTGATTGAGTCCAAGTTAATGGCACAAAGCCGCTCGGTTGCGTCACGATAATCGGTCAAAGCCGACAGAAGCCCGTTTGCTTCACGCAGAAAAATTTCAATATTATTAATCATAAATAGTTACCGTCACACAATTTCCAACTCATAACCCGACGAACCCTTGGGCAGCTTCGAGATTTGAACAAAAGCACTCTTCAGCTCACTGATTTGCGGAATAAGCTGTGTGATTATTTCCTTATCTTTTTTCATATCTGCGTGAACAATTTGTTTAAAGAAAAAATCATAAAGACTGTCGAGGTTCTCGCTTATTTCGCCCACGCTCATATCGAGAGCCGAGCGAAGTGCATTAACAATCTCGCCGGACTTATCCAAGGCGTTATGTGCATTCGCATAATCCTTCACATCGATAAAATGAACAGCACGGTGCAGGTTCATCTCACATTCGTCGTAAAGCTTTACAATTATTTCAACCGGCGTCATTGTCATAACCGATTGCTGCTTATATGAAGCATAAGGATTCATAATATTATTCTCCTGTTAAATAAAAATTATTACTGCATACCGCCGAACATATTTGTGATATAGCTTGACTGGCTGTTCATAGAAGCGAACTGTTTTTCCATAGCGGTGAAGATGTTCCAATACCTGTCTTGCTGTTTGTCATAACGCACCTGAAGCGTATCAATCATTCTGTTAAGGTTCTTGATTTGGTCAAAAATGCTGTTGTTCATGGAAGACAAGCCCGTAGCAGTTCCGGCTCTCTGAATAAGAATACCTTGGTTTTCCTTTGCACCGGTGGTCTTAACTGCCGAATCGAGAACGTCCTCTAACTTTTTCATAAGCCCGTTTTGCGGGTCAGTGAACAGTTTGATTATATCGTCGGGATTTCTTTCTAATGCCTCGATTAAAGCGTTCTCGTCGAACTCTAACATGCCGTTTTTCTTATAGTCCGAGGTCGCCTTAATAGCAATCGTCCCGTCGTTGCCCCTGATGTTATAAATCCCGAAATCCTTCCCGTTAATCCCTTTAACACTGGTATACATAGCGGTTCTTAACTTAGACATAATCCCGGTAATGGCAGAATCGTTATACAGCAAACCTTTTTTAGAAGCGGCTTCCCACTGCTCGATTTGCCTGTCAGACAACTGCATATCATCAATATCATCATCAGTGAGGAAGTGATAGCTTTTGTTAGGCTTATCGGAAACATACCCGAAAACGTCCTCAATTAACTTGTTATAGTCCTCGACGAAGCTCTTGATTGCCGCCGCCGCCTGCGATTTATCACTGCCCACTTCAATGGTGAACTTAACATTTTCCTCCACATGATTAGCAAAAGTAATGGTAGTCCCGTCAATGGTAAAAGAGTTAGAGGTGGTTTGAACCTTCTCTTTATTAATCTCTATTTCAAGGTTTTTCCCACGTTCAACTGTTCCGCCCAATCCCAACGTAGCAACAACACCGTCAGTCCCGGTTACGGTAATATTAGCACCCGTACCGTATTCCTTAGAGGTAAGGGTAAAGCTGTTGGTGAGTGCCGAGAAGCTCATAACAACACCCGCCGCCGAGTTAGTAACATCTCTCACCATTTCAGCCACAGTCATAGTTGAAGTCAGATTAATCGTAGTCCCGTTAACAGTAATGCTTGCCCTGCCGTTCGAGTCGAATGCAATACCGTCAAGAGCGGCTAAAGTCGTGGTATTTGAAACAGAGGCGGTTTTAACCTCAGTTTTTTCAACAACACCGAACTCATTAGCAGAACCCTTGTTGAACGATATAGCTAAATCTTCCCCGCCGGAGGTGGTAACAGAAGCAATTCCGTTACTGTCGAAAGAAACATGCAGCTTTTCTTTGTTATTCCAGTTTTCAGATTCTAATGCAATTTTCAAACTCTGCTGATTATATAACTCGGCTATTTTCTCGGCAGTATCGAAATCACTTCTAAAATCGTCGAACTTTACATCTAACTCAGAATTAGTAAGGTGAGAGAATTCTTTAAACGCCTCAAATTCGTTATAAGCACCGTTCCTGAATGCTGTTTTTGTAAGCCAAGTCAGCTTAGCGGCTTCCTCTGCTAATTTACCGGTAAGCTCACCATCTCTGAATGCTTCCAACGCTTCCTCAAAAGTATCATAACCGTTATCCGGATTTGCTTTAAACAACCGTTCAATAGTAGTCGCCTGCTGTTCAGCCAAGCGTTTTTGATACGCCGCTTCAAAAACAACATCTTTCTCGGTTTCATAATCGACAGACTCTTTCCACTCCTCAAATTCCGGACGAACCATATCGTTATATCTGGTTAAAACCGCTCTCTCGAACGCCGCAAACGCAGGCTCATAGGAGGCTTTCACAGTTTCAGTTTCCCAGAAAAGGCTGGTGGTTACATTATTTGCATAACCATATTTAAAGGCTTCTTCCTCGCCAATATCATCAACCCATTCCTCTAAGGTTACATCCTCGTCAATAAACTTGTTTCTTATCGCCAAAGCATAAGCTCTCTCAAGTGCTTTCTCCATTATTTCGGGGTCATTTTGAGCTTCGTCAAGAGCCAAAGCTAATGCAGCGTCGTATCTGTCCTGTGCGATAGCTTTAATATTAGCGTCCCTGTCATTGGTCAGAGGTGCTTCAAAGAGTATGCTGAAATAGCTTGCCTCCTGCGAATCAAACCGGAACAAGCGAAGCTCATCACCAATTTGAATGCTGATAGAGTTATTCCCCGCTTTAAGGTTACTGCCAATCTCACCGAGGTCAACCAAGCTCTCCGCCCGAATAAAATCAGAAACCGAAATAGCTCTTCTGTCAGCAGAAAAAACATTACCCTCATCGTTGATATACACTAACCCGCCGCCGAGATTGTCTTCACCGAACGCCTTTTTCAAAGCCCGATTAACTGCATCGACCTCGGTATCGCCGGCTTCAAACTCAACCATAATATTCTTAGCGGTATCACCGACTCTGATGGAGAAAGCATAACTACCGTGACCGTTGTCAGTGAGTTTTTCCAAATCCATCTTAACATCACTGCCGAAAGCAGTCCCCTGCAAGGTCGCCTGCGTCGCTTTTTGAATAAGCGTAACATCATATGACCCCGGAGAAGCATTCGTCCCCGAAGTTACAGTAACACCGCTCGGAGTCTTCATTTCCCCATCGGAGTTAAACACAGATGCCTTATGCTGATTAAAAATAGTAGCAGACTTCAAAAACGTATTTCTGTTTAACTGGTCAAAATACTTTCTTTGGAAATTCTGCATTTTAGAAATAACATCACGATAAGCCACCTGCTGTGCCTCTAACCGCAAAACCTTCCGCTTGTTATTGTTAATTCTAAGTCTTGTAGACGCACTCATGGCTCTTACGATTGCATCGGTATCGAGTCCGGAATGTAGTCCGCCTATCCTTAAATTAGTAGCTCTGTTAATCATTTTGTCCATTACCTTTCTTGGTATTTAAAAGTGCCTTTAATGCATTTTCGGGAACAGCCTTAGAAGCCTCCATGTTTGCGTTTTGAGCCGCCAACAGCTCATGCCGTATTATCTTAATATCCTTAGGGGCGTTGACCCCTATTTTAACTCTGTCCTTAGTAATCTCTAAAATAGTAATCTCGATGTTATCGGAAATAATAATCCCCTCATCGGTTTTTCGAGTAATCACGAGCATCAGTCAGCCCCCGCTTTCTCCCCTGCTTCGACGTAAATGGGTAATCTGAACTCATAATTATTCGGCAATATAACCTGTGCCGCTAATTTTTCCTTGACGTTTATAATAATCGGCGATTTCATATTAACAGTGGTTTTTTTATAATCCTCAGGAACTGTAGCAATGACTAAAAGCCGAACCTCAGAGCCGTCTTTAATTTTCAAAAGTGTTTCCTCTGCAGGGTTAAGTGATGTGGCATAATCCTCAGCAATAATCGTAGGGTCAAACACGATAAAACAAGGGGTAATCGCGTCAGTTGATTGCAACCACTTAGGGTAAACATCCTCACCGAGGGGGCTGAACAAGGCGAAATGCCGTGTTTCCTCGAAAGCGAAAACTCCTGTCGGAAACGTGAAAATATCGTCCTCATTAACCTCAATCTCACCAAAATCTCTTGTATTTATCTTAATCATTTACATTAAATCTCCATTTTTTTGCTTGCAGCCTGCCATCCCCTCCTTGGAGGGGTGCCGGCTTGCCGGCGGGGTGGTTCGCCCCCAAGGGCGTTACGAAACTTTATAAAAATGCCAAAACAATACTTAAGCTCTGGAAACATAGTTGGGGTTAGCACTGGGAGGAACATAAATCGGCTCACCCACATATCTTATTTCGATTTGCGGTAACTGTGCCACACTTATTTCGACAGTCCCCGGATTAAATATCAAGCGTGAAGCCTCCAAATTCTCCCAATCAACCATACTGTCGTCTACTTGATAATCAATGTGCAGAACTCCCTCTTCATAAGAGAAATCAGGGCCGGTCTTGGGAATATACTCCATGACTGTTTGAATGGAATACCCTGCCCGCTCATTTTGAACGGCAATTTCCACAGGAGACGAACCCCGCCCCAAAGCGTTGCCGTTTTCGACCATTTTCGCAACCCCTTGATAAGACAAGCGAATACCTCTGTTGGCTTCGTTCTTGTAGAAGTCGGAAAGGTTATAATTTCCATACCCCATGCTTGAGCGTGCCGCATAAGTATCAATGTTCAGCTTAGCCGGTCTTGCCTCCATGCGGAAGCCGCCCTTCTCGGTACGAACATTCATACGAGGGAGCTTCTTACCCGGGCTTTCGAGGGACGCACGGGTAACATTAATCTCAATTTTAATCGGAACGGTGTTAATTTCTAATAAATTAGGGTTACTCATGGCGAGCCCTCCTTTTTCTAATTAATAATTAATAATGAATAATTAATAATGAATGAATAATCCCACTATCTCATGAAATTAAATATCGACTGCGGGACGGTGGTGACACTCATTTGAAGAGTAGCGTTGTAAATCATTTCGAGCATTTTCCATCTTGTCGCTTCTTCACCTAAGTCAACGAACTCTAAGAGGTTCTGCTGTTCTTTAAGACTGAGCAGGTTATTGTCAAGTCTTTCCTGGTTAAACTCGATGAACTTCTGTTCCGAACCGATTTTAGCAATCGAAAGCGAGAGGAAGCTCTGCGAAGCGAACAGCAAATCCGCATATAAAGCAGTCTGGTCATCTGTTCCCGCCCGAGCGGACTTCGCCGCATCTAAGGTCAATTGAATGATATTAAGCGGATAACCGCTGGGCTGTTCAGTAATAAGGCTCTGCTGTAAATTCGGGTTGTCGGCAATGGTGAACTCGGTCAAAGGACTTGCTCGTGAAACGAACATACCGCTCTCGGTTAATCTAACCGTATCGCCATACCCTGCCGCAAATAACTCGGTGTTAATTTTATTACGAATAATCTCCTCTGTGTCACCCGGCTCAACCTGAATATTAATCTCCTGCCGATTATTTCCGAGTGTGACTACAAAGCTGTAAACTCTCTCAACATCCGAAACCGTATCGGTTGTTGCGGCGAACCCCGGTGCCCCTGCAGAATTTGTAACGCTCAGTGTATTTGCATTATCTGTGGAGCTTATGATGAGCCTGCCTGCGTCCTCGGTAACTGTCACAAAGGGTGCTAAGGAACCTCCCACAACGGGAGTACCGGAGGTGTTGTCGATTATAATAGTTCCTGCCAACCCGTTTACCTCTGCGTCAAAGGTAAACACATCTAAAGAGCTGTCGAACCCGAACGTCGAAACACTATTCCCGAAAGCGGAAAAATCTAAGGTATACAGGTTGCCGCCTAATCCCGAGCCGAGTATTTCCGCACCGTTGAAGGTCACGGGAATAGCGGTCTGCGGGTCAATGGTATAAGGGTCTAAGAACGCCATACCTAATCCCGCATCTAAGAACGAGGTGGTGCTGAACGGGAAAGCGGTGGGGTCTTGGTGTCTGTTCACGGGAACATTGTTATAAAAAACAATCCCGTCCTCTATTTTATAAGCCTGTTCTTCGTTGTTGACACCGCCGAATATTCTTCTGTCAGCAACAATCAGGTTCATTAAACGAACCATTTCACTGGCACTTTCCTCAATTTCCGTAGCTAATATCTGCTTATCGGGATGAACAGCATATGTTCCGTGAGCGGCAGCAATCAGCTTTTCTTGAACGTTCTGCAATATTCCGGAAATCTGAACAACAGCGTGCTGTGCAGTATCATAAATACCGGCAGCCGTCTCGAGGTTTCTTTGATAGGTTTCTACCTCCGACATAGCCTTACGCACCTTCAAAGCCTTAACAGCTTCAAGCGGGCTTTGGCTGGCTCTGGTATATCTACGCTCACTGGTAATTCTGTTTTCAGACTGGTTCTTTTTGTAAAAGTTCCGCTCAAGGTTATTCACATAACGCCTTATAACGGTTGAACCTGTTATTCTCATACTTGCCATATCAATAAAACCTCCGGTTTTTATTAGTTAATAATGAATAAGTAATAATTAATAATTATGGTATTTGCGTCCGCAAAGATTTTTATTTGAAATCCGTCGCCGCAGGCGACACCACCATTATTCATTATTAATTATTAATTATTAATTGCCTACAGTCCCACTCGTCCCATACGATTTATAACTACATCAAGTGCTTCATCTAAGGTAGTCATTATTCTCGCAGAAGCGTTATACCATTTTTGATAGGTCATCATATTAATGCCTTCCTCGGTGTCCGAAACAGCAGAAATCGCATCACGGTTATCTAATAATGTATTAATGGTGTCCATAACCACATCAAACTGGTTCTCCATGAAGTCTATGCTCTGTCCCATCCGGTTGCTGAGGAACATTAAATACTCGAACACAGTACCGGTGAAATCCCTTGCCCGCCCCCACTCACGAGGATTTTCAAGTGCCTGAACAAACCTATGCAGGTTAGTGCCGTCTAAGTTATTGACCTGCCACCGCCCGGTAATTTGGTTATAGGTCTCGCCAATCATAAGCGAATTATCCATCCAATTGTCAGAAACACGGATATTCGCCGCAGTAATTCCGTAAGTGGTATCAATCGCCGTAATCAATCTTCTTGTTTCATCAACAGCAGTAACAGTATCCCGAACTACGTTTAATCCCGCCGCATTAACATGCCCCGCAGTAACAGCCACAGATATGGTGGCAGAATCCGGATTGGCGATAATCGCTCCGGTATCATCCACGGCAATTCTCGAGCCGAAACCGGCGTTGATAGCGTCACGCATATTAATAATTGATTCATCTGCGTCAGCCCCTGCCAAAAACGTAATGCTTCTTGTAACACCGCTGAGTGTAATATCAATGCTGTATTCCTCACCGTCGACTAATGCAGCCATATCGGGTGTATAAGTATCATATCTTCTGGTAACGCCGTTGGTATCGTTCATTAAATTAGCGAACTGCTCGGCGAAAGCGTTAAGTGCATTTCTGTAATAAGGAATTCCATATTCCGAACTCTGGAATCTACCCACAGAATATGGTCCCTGCCCGTTTAACATATCGACGTATGCTTTAATCTCACCGGAAGCGGGTCTGAACTCAGCACCGTTTGAGAAAGTAAGCACTGCCGCATTATAATCCTCATATTTCAGCATAACGATATTCTCGCTGAACTTACCGTCGATAATGGTAGTACCGCCCATAGTAACCTTAACAGAGCCGTCCACATTTTCAGAAACGTAGATGTTTCCGTATTTCGCAAGCTCATCTAAGAGGAGGTTCCGCTGGTCTAACAATTCCAAAGGCCCATACTCAGAAACGCCCTTACCGCTTCTCATGCGGTGAATATCGGTGGAAGCATATTCATCAACAATGGTCTTGTTATATTCAACGATTTTCTCAATAAGAACATTCGCACTATTTATGGAGTTTTTGAGCTCAACCAAGTTATGCTCGATTAATCTTTCAAGGTCGGTATTATACGAACGAAGCATGGAGCAGATGTTCACCGCTTCATTACGAACAAGACTGCACATGTCCTTTGCGTCCGGAGAAACAAGGGAAACCTGTGCCATGGTGGATTTTAATTTATCGAAAGCGGCTAAAAGCCCGAAGTTATCGATGTTGTCCAACGACGTCTCGATTTCCTTAAGGATTTTCACCTTAGTATCATGCTCAGCCGCTTCAGGTGCCATATCACGGTAGCGTTTGTCTAAGTAACCGTTACGGATTTGCGAAACGCCGAAAGCAGTAACGCCCTGCCCTGCCAATGAAAGCTTAGACAGCCGTGTCTGCCAATATGTATATGAACTGATATACAGGGAGGATGTGTCAATCCGCTGACGAGTGAAACCCTTCACCCCGGCATTACCCATATTATTCCCTGTAATATCGAGTGCTTTCTGTGCCATTTGAATAGACCGCTTAGAAACCTCAAGCCCTAAAAATGTCGGACGCATAATTCAATCTCCTTAATCGTAATTAACTTAAACACTGCCTATTATATCATCATCGGGGTTATTCAGCCTGTGCTTTGCCCCTGCTTCATCATAAACGTCGGTTGCTAAAATACCTTTATCTCTTAAGAACCCCTCTGCCGCCGCCATTTTCTTCTCGACTGTTTCGAGTATATCGGCGTTTAACTGTTTAATCTTCCCGATTGTATTTTCTATATTAGTACATTCTAATTTCAATCTGCCCCGGAATTCCTCCGGACATATTTCAAGCAGCTTAGAGGAGGTATACTCGCTGAACCCTAACCGCTCCATCATTTCAAGCCGCTTATTCTCTAACGAATTGCCCATCATCGCTAACTTCTGCTCGGTGGTAAGCGATTCATGCAGCCAAAGAATATCATCAGCTAAGACCTTGTTTTGCTTCTCGCCCAAAAACACAAAAAGCTCCGTGAAATGCTCATTGTACTTCCCGAGGAACTCCACTATTTCGAGTGCTTGGGTATTGTTCATTTTATTTCCTCCAACTAACGTAGGGGCTGAACATAAGAGTTTGATAAATCAACCTCCTGTTCGCCCGAAATAATGCACTATTCCCCTTTAATTGACTCAGCGACTGCTTCAACGGAAACAGGGCAGTTATCCCCCTCATAATCCTTTTGAAGCTGTTGAATTCTCGCCAAATTCGCCTCAGCGTCAAGCCTGCCCGCAATATTCGACTTAGCGGCGTTAGCTAACTTAGCGAAATCACGTTCAAAGTCGATTTCTATTTTATCGACATTCGGCTTAGCACCGCCGTCTTTCTTTTCAGATGGCTTGGCACTTGAAATATTTTTATAGGTGTTCAGTACATTTCTGTTAATTTTATTTATTTCCATAATGCACACCTCCTTCTACAAACTAAAAATTTCTTTCCCAAAAAAATCTTTCCACAAGTATTATCGTCCGCTCCCACCAATTTCTTAACCCCTCAGAAAAAATTATTTTCTATATAATAGGCAAACGCAATTTGCACCTATTCCGTTACCGCTTAACCCCAACCCCTCCTCGGTGGTAGCCTTAACGCTGACACAGTTCACACCAACACCGCAAATCCCCGCAATATTGGTACGCATTTTATTAACATACCCAACCATTTTAGGGGCTTCCGCAATTATGACAGTATCAATATTCCCGACTGCCCAGCCGTGTTTTGCGAGGAGTGCAACGACCTCCCCCAACAAAACCGCACTGTCTGCCCCCCGAAAGCGTTCGTCAGACGGCGGAAACAGCGTCCCAATATCACCCAACGCAGCCGCCCCCAATAAAGCGTCCATAACTGCGTGAATAAGTACATCAGCGTCAGAATGTCCGAGCAGCCCGTGAGAATGAGGAACCTCCACCCCCCCGAGGACTAACTGCCTGTCCTCAGCGAACCGGTGGACGTCATACCCGAAACCAACCCTAAAACCAATCATAGTCATATCTCCCGTCACTTAAATGTCAAACACGTATATCTATTATACTATAAAAACACAAAAATTCATATAGCAAATTGAAAATTTACAGAAATAGGAAGACAATCTATGTAATTTGCCCCCGTAGGGGACGCACACCCGGGCGTCCCGTGACTTCGGTACAGGTGTTTCCTTCACGCCCTCTTTAACTTTTTGCTTGTGCAAAAAGTAACAAAAACACACTCCTCAAACGCCGGAGTGGCTTGCGAACGCCCACGGGACGGCTATTGCCGCCCTATCGTGCGTTCGCCTGCGAATTATATAGTGCAATTTGCTGTAAATAATAACATCTACACTGTTTCCCGTGTACCGGTGCAGAACAAATCACAATCGTGAACAGCAGGAAAACTTTCACGCTTGCACCCTGCAATTCCCCTCCGTGGAGGGGTGGACGCGTCAGCGGACGGGGTGGTCTTGGTAAAAATAAAAAAATTATAAAAAACTAAAAATTTATCTTGCAAAACTAATTGAAATGTTGTATAATTAATTGATTTGTGTACTGATTGATGTGGGGAGCAGACGATGACCGTATTACTCAAAAACGGCTACATAGTTGACGGCAAGAGCCGAGAGGGCGTTTTCGATATTCTAATCGAGGACAAGCTTATCTCAATCATTGCTAAGGACATAAATTTCCCTGCAGACAAAACAATCGACTGCACAGGACTTACGGTAATCCCCGGAATATGCGACATGCACGTCCACCTGCGTGACCCGGGTCAAACCCATAAGGAGGACTTGATTTCCGGAGGCGAGGCGGCGGCGGCAGGCGGAGTAACCGCTGTTTTATGTATGCCCAATACATCTCCTGTAATCGACACACCCGAGATAATTCGGGACATAATCGAGCGGGGCAAAGCCTCAAAGGTCAAGATTTACGTATGTGCCTCCATCACAAAAGGGCTGCAGGGCAAAAAACTCAACGACTTCAAGGAGCTGAGGAAAGCGGGAGCAGTCGCAGTCTCGGACGACGGCAGACCGGTGGAAAACGCCCGTTTAATGTCAGAAGCGTTGGTCAAAGCACGTGCGGCAGGGCTAAAAGTAATTTCACACTGCGAAAACCTTGATATAACCGGAAAAGGTATAATAAACGAGGGAAAAATCTCAGAAAAGTTAGAAGTTGAGGGAGTAAGCCGCTCAAGCGAGAATATCATGGTCTTGCGTGACATGTGCCTTGCCCACGACCTACGGGCTTCTATTCATATAACCCACGTATCAACTAAAGAAGCGGCAGTTTATATAAAAGCGTTCACCGAGCGTGGAATAATGGCAACCTGTGACACCACACCGCATTATTTCACCCTAACCGAGGACTCGCTGATGAAGCAGGACGCAGATTACAGAATGTCCCCCCCTCTTCGTGAATTTGAGGACGTTATGGAAATCACAAAAGCCCTATGCAATGACGTGTTTGACTGTATTGCCTCCGACCACGCCCCCCACACCCCCGATGAAAAGTCGGACTTCCACTCTGCCCCCAACGGTGTAATCGGCTTAGAAACGCTTCTCCCCGTCACATTAACACGGCTCTACCACACAGGCAAGCTGCCGCTTATGAAAATCGTCAGACTGCTTTGTATAAACCCCCGCCGAATCTTAGGAATAGGCACAGGCGGCTTAGAAGCGGGTGGCATGGCGGACATAGCAGTGTTTGACTTAAATAAACAATGGGTGGTCAACCCCGAAAAACTGCACTCCAAATCAAAAAACACCTGCTTTAAAGGAATGAGGGTCAAAGGCAGAATAAAATACACATTGGTAAACGGCGAAATCGTCTATGAAGATAAATAACATTATACAGCATTATGCAACATTTATGCATTAATATGCACCGCAAATTTGACTAATTTTTCACACTCGCTTTATATATTATAAATATTATAATAAGATTTATATTAATAAAACGCACGCACCCGCACGCGAGGGTTTTTGAAATCCTGCATAATATACACTGTATGAACAAAGGAGGGCATATGTCACTCGACCGACTTATCGAAAAAATCGTAAAAACACAGAACCCGTCAGTAGTAGGGTTAGACCCGTCGTTAGACTTAATCCCCGAATTCATTAAACAAAAGGCATATGACAAATACGGGGAAAACCCCAAGGGTATGGCGAAAGCCGTTTATAAATTCAACAAAGGGCTGATTGATGAGCTTTACGGGATTGTCCCCGCAGTAAAGCCGCAATTAGCTTTTTATGAAGCCTTAGGTGTTGAGGGGGTCAAAGCCTTCGTAAAAACCACCGAATATGCAAAAAGCAAGGGAATGTTCATAATCGCCGATGCCAAGCGAGGTGACATAGGTTCAACCGCCGAGGCGTATGCAACTGCTTTCTTAGGAGGCAGTGCTTTCCAAGCCGACGCACTCACCGTAAACGCCTACTTAGGGACGGACGGGGTCAAGCCTTTTATAAACACCTGCAAAACCAATGACAAAGGCATTTTCGTCCTTGTAAAAACATCAAATCCCTCCTCCGGTGAACTACAAGACAGGCGAACCGCCTGTGGCATGCCGGCTTCGCCGGAAGCGGAATCCAAAGCAGTCTACGAGATTATGGGGGATATGGTTGCGAAATGGGGAGAAGACTTACCCGGGAAATACATGTATAACGGCGTAGGTGCGGTTGTGGGTGCGACTTATCCCGAACAGATTAAACAGCTTCGTGCAAAACTGCCGAACACGTTCTTCTTAGTTCCGGGCTACGGGGCACAAGGCGGAACAGCACAAGACTTGGCGGCAGCATTCGATAAAAACGGCTTAGGCGGCATTGTCAACAGCTCAAGGGGAATAATCGCCGCATATAAAAAAGAAAACTGCGACGAACACGATTACGCAAAAGCGGCATATCGTGAGGCAATCCGCATGAGAGACGATATAATGAAATATGTGGGAGAAATACGTATATGAAAAAAGCGTGGCTGATACTGCAAGACGGCACTAAATTCGAGGGGTACTCCTTCGGGGCAGACGGGGACGTAACAGGCGAAGTCGTCTTTGCAACAAACATGACCGGCTTCCAAGAATCGCTGACCGACCCTAATTGTCAAGGGCAGATTTTAGTGCAGACCTTCCCGACAGTCGGAAACGTAGGCATAAACGAAGAAAACAGCATTTCCGAAAAGAACGCCGCAGGACTTATCGTAAGGGAATACTGTGACGAGCCCTCGAACTTCCGTGAAAAAGGCACACTCGGCGAATTCATGAAACAGCGTGGTATCACAGGCTTATGCGGGATTGACACCCGAAAACTGACCCGCCATTTAAGAGAACACGGCTCAATGCCCGGGACGATACAATTGACAATTGACAATGGACAATTGACAATTAATGAACCGATGAAAATTGATTTCACCGAGATATACGCTAATGAAATCGCTCAAATGAAAAAACGCACAGAATCAAATGAAACCATATTCGCCTCAGAACAAGAACATCTGTTCCTTGCGGCGGCAATGGGCTGTGAAATATACAAGATGAAAACCGGACACCGAGGAAACAACCAACCGGTTATTGATTTAAGAACAGGGAAAATCCACATCACAAGGCAAAATCACGGATATGCGGTAAAATCCGTCCCCGCAGACGTAGGTGAGGTAATTCTCGAAAACGTAAACGACAGAACCATCGAGGGGATTAAATACAAAAACATACCCGCCGTGTCGGTGCAATTTAATGCTGCGGAGGTTGAATTATGCCGTTAAGGAAAGACATTCACAAGGTACTTGTAATCGGCTCAGGGCCGATAGTAATCGGGCAAGCCGCCGAGTTTGATTATGCCGGAACACAAGCCTGCCGAGCCCTCAAAAAAGAGGGGCTTGAGGTAGTCCTGATTAACTCCAACCCTGCCACGATTATGACCGACAAAAACATGGCAGACAAAATCTACATAGAACCGCTAACCCTTGACGCAGTCAAGAAAATTATAAAAATAGAAAAGCCCGACAGCCTGTTGTCAACCTTAGGCGGGCAGACGGGGTTAACCCTGTCAATGCAGTTAGCTAAGGACGGATTCTTGGCTCAGAACAACGTAAAACTCCTCGGTGCAAAACCCGAGACGATTGACAAAGCCGAAGACAGGCAGATGTTCAAGGACACATTAGAAAGCATAGGCGAACCCTGTATTCCCTCAAAGGTAGTCGAATCGGTTGAAGCAGCTTTGGACTTCGCAAAGGTAATTACATATCCGGTAATCGTCCGCCCCGCATTCACAATGGGCGGCACAGGCGGGGGAATAGCACAAACCGCCGAAGAATTAGAAACAATTGCAGAAAACGGAATCCGCAGCTCCCCAATCGGGCAAATCTTAGTTGAAAAGTGCATTTCCGGCTGGAAAGAAATCGAGTTCGAGGTAATAAGAGACAGCAAGGGTAATGCAATAACCGTCTGCTCAATGGAGAACATCGACCCCGTAGGCGTTCACACGGGTGACAGCATAGTGGTAGCCCCCTGTGTCACACTCGGCAACAAGGAATTTAATATGCTGAGAACATCAGCCCTGAACATCGTTCAAGCGTTAGGGGTGGAGGGTGGCTGTAACGTACAATTCGCACTTGAACCCAACAGCTTTGACTACGGCGTAATCGAGGTCAACCCCCGTGTAAGCCGTTCAAGTGCTCTTGCCTCAAAAGCGACAGGGTATCCGATTGCGAAAGTCGCCACAAGAATTGCAATCGGTTATACCCTTGATGAAATCATAAACCAAGTCACAGGGACGACATACGCCTGCAGTGAACCCGCTTTAGACTATCTTGTGGTTAAGTTCCCGAAGTTTCCTTTCGACAAGTTCGTATACGCTAAGAAAACCCTCGGCACACAGATGAAAGCGACTGGCGAGGTCATGTCTATAGGAACATCCTTTGAAAGTGCGATTATGAAAGCAATCAGAGGTGCAGAATTAGGCATGGACACGCTCACCAAACCGGAATTCACAAAACTGAGTGACGATGAAATTATCGCAAAGTTATCCGATATAGACGTTGACCGCCTTTTCTGCATATTCGAGGCGTTGAAACGTGGTGTATCCGTCGATAAAATCAATGAAATCACATGGGTGGATAAATGGTTCATCCGCAAATTTAAAAACCTGTCCGACATAGAAAAAGAAATGGCAAACGGTTTAGGTTTAACTCAAGAACTATATAACCGTGCCAAAAATTACGGTTATCTCGATAAAACCATAATCGAATTATCAAAACAAAATCTTGATAATATTAATCGCAAAAGCATGGTTTACAAAACCGTTGATACCTGTGCCGCCGAATTCGCCGCCGACACACCGTATTTCTATTCAACCTACGACGACGAGAATGAAGCCGCAGAATTCATCGAGAAAAATAACACAGGCAAGAAAAAAATAATAGTATTCGGTTCCGGACCCATAAGAATAGGGCAAGGCATAGAATTCGATTACTGCTCGGTTCATTGCGTATGGGCGTTAAAGGAATTAGGGTATGAAGCAATCATCTGCAACAACAACCCCGAAACGGTTTCGACCGACTTCGATACAGGTGACAGGCTCTACTTTGACCCGCTGACCCCGGAGGACGCAGACAGCATTCTTGCCACAGAAAAACCCGACGGAGTTGTAGTCCAATTCGGCGGGCAGACTGCCATTAAGCTGACTAAGCACCTGCAAAAAATCGGAGCAAATATTTTAGGCACACCTGCCGAAAGCATAGACGCCGCCGAGGACAGGGAAAAGTTCGATGTTCTTTTGGAACAGTGCGGAATTCCCCGACCCGAGGGAAGCACAGTGTTCACAACTGAGGAAGCACTCACAGTTGCCGAGGAATTAGGTTATCCGGTACTTCTTCGCCCGTCATACGTTCTCGGCGGGCAGAATATGATAATAGCACACTGCGACGACGATGTTTCTGAATACATGGATATTATCACTGCCACAAAGTTAGAAAACCCTGTATTAGTCGACAAATACATGCAGGGCGTCGAGGTGGAGGTTGACGCAATTTGCGATGGCACGGACTTCTTAATTCCCGGAATAATGGAGCATATCGAAAGAGCGGGAGTCCATTCCGGTGACAGCATATCGGTCTACCCCACGCAGACACTTTCAAGCAAAATCAAAAAAATCATAGTAGATTACACAGAAAAGTTAGCAAAAGCGTTAAAAGTGGTCGGACTTGTCAATATTCAATATGTGGTGCATGATAATCAAGTCTATGTTATAGAGGTCAACCCCCGTTCTTCAAGAACCGTGCCTTACATAAGCAAGGTGACGGGTGTCCCGATGGTTGACATAGCGGTTAAGGCAATGCTCGGCGTTTCACTGAAAGAACAAGGCTACGAAAGCGGCGTATTCCCCGAAAGCGGCTACATCGCCGTAAAAGTCCCGGTGTTCAGCTTTGAGAAGCTGCATGACGTTGATACCCAGTTAGGCCCGGAAATGAAGTCCACGGGTGAAGTATTAGGAATAGCGAAAACCTTTGATGAAGCCTTGTTTAAGGGACTGATGGCGGCAGGCGTTAAGATGTTTAGTGAGGGCGGAGTATTGTTCACAGTTCGCAATAACGACAAGCCCGAGATTATCGAAATCGCCGAACGGTTCGAGAGATTAGGATTTAAGCTGTACGCAACAGGAGGAACAGCGGGCGTTCTTAACCGGAACATGGTTGCCGCAAACTTCGCTTTCAAAATTAATGAAGAACCCAATCACGAGAGAAATGTCATTTCGCTCATAGAAAGCGGGAAAATCCAATACGTCATATCAACGTCTGAAACCGGGCGTAAGCCTGCGTTAGACAGCGTGAAAATCCGCCGTAAATCCACCGAACGGGGAGTGGCGTGTCTTACTTCGTTAGACACCGCCTCGGCACTGCTGAAGTGCTTGGAAATGAATAAAACAATCGATGATGTTGAAATGATTGACATTACGAAGATATAGGAGAGGGATTTTATGCCGGAATTATCACGCTTTTATGGTATTATTATTACAATGAACTCATATGACCACAATCCGCCTCATTTTCATGTTGAATATAATGGCAGAAAAGCATTGTTCAGCATAAAAGACGGTACATTCATTAAAGGCAGTATCCCGACCAAAGAAGCACGGCTTGTATTAGCTTGGTATGAACTTCACAAAGAAGAATTGTTGGCGAATTGGGAGAAGTTAATGTCAGGCGAGGGATATGATAAAATTAATCCGCTATAAAAAGGAGGGTGTTATTATGGAATTTCCAAGTGTTTTTATGGTAGAACCCCATGATAATTTTACTGTAAGTGTATATTTTGACGATGGTAAGGTTAAATCTTTTAATGCAAAGCCTTTGATAGAGAAAGGCGGGATATTCGCACAACTTGAAGATGTTAAGTTTTTTAAGGAGAGGTGCGTTGTATTAAATCATACATTGGCATGGGACATTAAAGGAGATTTTGACCCATGTAATTGTATTGATGTTTGTCCCGATGTTATATACAACCAATGAAACTTAAACGTAACTACCAAATTGTACAATTCCTTTTAGACTGCTTTTCCGCAGTACAATTGTACCTGCTTGTCAGGAGCATAATCGAATTCATAATAGCGGTTACCCTGTTCAATGTAACATCTGTAAAAGTAGTCGGGGGCGAGGTTGCTTATGCCGAACCCTACCCTATTATCACATGGGGAATCCTCGGAATAATCGTGTACCTTGCTTCAATAATTCTGCCGCTTATTTTTAAAATCAAAACTAAGTTTTCGCAAAAGCAGTTTAACATGTGGGTGTATGCGGTTCTGCTGATTAGAATACCGGTGCTGCTTATGCTCACCGAAATTACGGGAAAACACGCAAGTTATATTTTAAGAAATCCGGAAAGCATTTTCAGCTTTCAAATAATAGCGGACATATTTCTGATAATAATTATAATAATATTCACAAGGCACAGAATAAAAGCGGCTAAACCCGTGAAAAAAACAAACAAACGAGAAATAGTAGAG
This sequence comes from Oscillospiraceae bacterium, assembly GCA_009784825.1. GTDB lineage: Bacteria > Bacillota > Clostridia > Oscillospirales > Ruminococcaceae > Ruminiclostridium_E. The sequence continues at coordinate 14,550 of WQXO01000010.1, read as the reverse complement.
GATTGACATTATGTACAAATGCGGAGCGTATCCTGTAATAGAAAAAACCGCTATTTCGGCGGGGATTTATTCCTATGAAATTCTCTGCCCCGATGTTGCGGAATTAGCCAAACCCGGACAGTTCGTGCATATTAAAATTGACGGGTTTACCTTGCGGCGACCTATCTCAATCTGCGAGATTGACCATAAAAACGGTGCATTACGAATAGTCTTTGAAATTCGGGGACAAGGCACAGCAAAACTGACTTCCTTGAATATCGGCGACAACCTTGACATGATTGCCCCTTTAGGAAACGGGTTCACAATCCCCGACGAAATCCACCCCAACAGAAGAGTTATACTTGTCGGCGGCGGAATAGGTGTCCCTCCGTTACTCGGAATTGCGAAAGTCATGAAAGAAAGTGCTACTGCCATTCTCGGTTTCAGAAGCTACGATAAAATTATATTAGCAGGGGACTTTAAACGGGCAGACTCACACGTAATTACCTGCACCGACGACGGAAGCGTAGGGTTCAAGGGAACGGTCACGGTTAAATTGGCAGAGGAGCTTCAAAAAGGTGATGTTGACATGGTTTATTCCTGCGGACCCGAACCCATGCTGAAAGCGGTTATTGCGGAATGTGAAAAAAGCGGTGTCCCGTGTGAGGTTTCTTTAGAGGAGAGAATGGGGTGCGGAGTAGGTGCATGTTACGTTTGTTCCTGCCGAATTTCAAAAAACAACACGGAATTTATGGGGCGGGTTTGTAAAGAGGGACCCGTATTCAACGGTAAGGAGGTAATGCTGTGAAAAAGCGTGACTTATCTGTAATCGTGGCAGGCGTGAAATTCCCCAATCCGGTAATCGCCGCCTCGGGGACTTACGGGTTCGGCGAGAATTATGCGACACTGTACCCCATGAATATTTTAGGCGGTGTTTCCTGTAAAGGCTTAACGCTCGAAAAACGTGACGGGAATATCCCCCCCAGAATTGCCGAAACCCCCTCCGGTATGCTTAATTCGGTAGGCTTGCAAAACCCCGGAATAGACTTTTTTATTGAAAATCACCTGCCCTATATGAAAGAACACGGCAATGTCATAATTGCGAATATCGCAGGCAACACAATTGAGGATTATGTTGAAATCGCTCAAAAATTAGATTCCACGAATGTCGATATGCTTGAGGTCAATATCTCCTGCCCGAATGTTAAGGAGGGCGGTATGGCGTGGGGAGTAACTGCAAACGGTGCAGCACTTGTTACAAAGTCGGTGAGGGCAGTCACGAATAAGCCGATTATGATAAAACTGACCCCGAACGTCGCCGATGTTACGGAAATTGCAAAAGCCGTTGAAGCCGAGGGGGCAGACTGCGTTTCTTTAATTAACACGCTTTTAGGCATGAGGATAGACATTAAAACCCGCCGCCCGATTTTACGAAATAATGTGGGCGGATTATCGGGAGCGGCAGTGTTCCCTGTGGCGGTTCGTATGGTGTGGCAGGTGGCTAATGCCGTTAAAATTGACGTAGTCGGTATGGGGGGGATTTCCACTGCCGAGGACGCTGTCGAGATGATGTTAGCGGGGGCAAAAGCAGTCCAAATCGGGACGGTGATAATCAGTGACCCCTATTCACCGCTTAAAATAATCGGTGGGATTGAGCATTATATGAACATGAACGACGTGAAGAATTTAACCGAGGTAATCGGAAAGGTGGAAAAGTGGTGACATTATGTATACAGCTATTGAAATAAAAGAAAAATTGTTACCGGTGTTCAGCTCAACGCCGATTGAAAAGGCTGTTCTTTTCGGTTCTTACGCAAAGGGCAACCAGATTAATTCCAGTGATGTGGACATTCTCATAGACAGCAAGGGGAAAATACGAGGAATTGATTTTTTTGGTATCCTTGAAGATATTTCCGAGATATTAGATATTTCAGTGGATTTAATTGAAGCCTCGCAGATTATTGACGGGGGACAGGTTCAACGGGAAATCGCAGAAACGGGGATTGTTATATATGAAAGAGCATGAGAAGATTATTTTAATAAAAATGAAAACATATGCTTTGCAAGCAATAGAATTTAAAGGGGATTGTGATTTTACAGAGTTTTCAAATGACTTTAAAACAATATCCGCATGTGTGTTTAATTTGAGCCAAATCGGTGAATTGGTCAGTAGGTTAGATGAGGAATTTATTAATTTATATACGCAGATACCGTGGCGTAAAATGAAAGGTATGCGTAATAAAATTGTACATGATTATGAGGGAATACAATATAACATTGTTTGGGACGTGTTGGTGGAATTTTTACCGAAATTAATTGAAGATATTGATGAAATAATCGGAAAGGTGGAAAAGTGGTGACTGAAATATACATTGTCCGCCATTGTGAGGCGGAGGGGAATACCAGCGGTTTCTTCCAAGGAATAACCGACTGCGGCATTACCGAACGGGGGCAGTTACAATTAGAACTGCTGAAAGAGCGTTTTCACAATATTAACTTAGACGTGATTTACACCTCCCCGTTGAAACGCACCATGCTGACAGCCGAAGCAGTTCAGGGCGGGCGGGACATTGAGATAATAAAAGAACCCGAGATTATTGAAATTAATGCGGGTGACATGGAGGGTAAGCTATGGAGTGAGCTGCCTGTTCTTTACCCCGATACATATAGTTTATGGGAAAGCGATATAGGTGCTTTCCAAGCCCCGAACGGTGAATCCACCCGTGATGTTTATAAGAGAATGAAGCAGGCGATTACACGAATTGCACAGGATAATCGGGGGAAAACCGTTGCAGTTGTTACGCACGGGTGTGCCGTGTATATGCTGATGTCGTTTATCCACGGATACAGTGAGGAGGAAATCGGCAAGCGAGCGTTCTGGAGCAAGAACACGTCGGTGAGTCTTGTGAATTTCGATGAAGATATGAAACCGGAGGTTGTGTTGTTTAACGACGACAGCCACATAAGTGAGAATGAGAACGCCTCGGCAAGACCGATGAAGTGGTTGAGTGAGGGGTATGGGAAAACAAAATAACCGAGATTATCTCGGTTATTATTGTGTTTATTCAATTTTATTCCCAAAATAATATTTCGCTCCCAAAATAATTATCATACCATGTTTGAATTTGTTCAATTAAGTCTGTAATTTCTTCAATCGTGTAACCGTCATATTCGGCGAAATAATTAGCTCGCCTATGCTCATCTTTAACCGGGGTTATAGTGCCGTCGTCATTTATTTTTGCAAAAGCAAATTGATAAATATCGACATCACGAAAAGGGGCGAACGAGTAAATAAACACTAAATATTGTTCCCCGTGTTCATATGTGTTTGGTGTAGGTGCTTCAACACGGGTAATTGTTTCCCCGATTTTTAAATTTCTTATTACTGACAGGTCATGAAATTCTCCCGGTGCATATAAAATATTGTCTATAAACAAAGATATATTCTGTGTTTCGGATAAAACAGTAACCTGTGCTATTATGCTGTTATAGTGTGTTATTTCCTTTCCGAATGGGGTGCTGATGGTATCAAAAAAGAAATCGTCTGACATTAACTCAACTATAAATTCTGCGAGAATGTTTGCGTCTTTCCCGTTAAAAAATGCAAATTCGGGAGGAGCATTATTTCTCCAGCTATCCCAATAACGCATGCGTGCCCAAGCTTTCCCCTCATCATCAACTTCAAATGTTCTGGAAGAGATACCGTATTGGTCTTCTTCAAAAATTCTTAACGGCAGCATATAAACTCCGTCTTTACGCAATAAATTATTCATGACCGGTTTTTTATTGTGAGAAATGTAATATATATCATTATCATAAACAGCTTGTCTTATTGTTATAATTTCGGGTAATTCAATATCGTCGCTCCATATTGTTGAAATAATATGCAAGGTTGAAACTTGCCATTCACTTATGTGACTTGTATTTCTATCATTTTTATCATTTTGTTCCAGCTCTGTATTTAGAACACGGACAAAGACAAATGCTTGCGGTGGATTATGCTTGAAAACCTCACTCCATGTTTCAAAGCCCGAAACAAGACTTGCCTCATACGGCGGGTAGGGTTCTGAAAGATTGGAAAAACTAACGGGTAATCCGATTAAAGAAGTATTCGATAAATCATATTCACGGGGTTCAGGCTCATAAGGTTCAGGCTTATTAAGCGAAAGCATTGATACAGCTATAGCAATAATAAGACAAGCGGCGGTAAGCGGTATAAACACATGCCATTTTTTTATAGTCGATGTTTGTTCAAGTAAATCAGTATCGGCTTCGGCGATTTTTTCATCGCTTATATATCCGATTGCGTTATACATAACTTCACTGTTCATTATATACCCTCTTTCTCAAGATAAGCTTTCAGTTTTTTACGGGTTCGGAAAAGACTGACCGCAACCTTACTTTCACCTACAGAAAACCGTTTCGCTATATCGGCAACGGAATCGTTGTACCAATACCTCCGCACAAAAAACACCCTTTCGTTTCTTGTTACCGATGACAGAAAACGGTCAATCGTTTCCCCTAAAATTGCCTCGTCTATTTTCTTTTCTACATTATCGGCAGAGGGGAGGCAGGTTTCCAATTCGCTCAACAATAAAGCGTTTTCGCCACTGTTGCGTTTTTTGGCTTTCCGTGCATTGTATTTGTTAATAGATAAGTTGCGTGTTATTCTGCCGAGAAACGATGAAAATTTCACAGGGCATTGAGGGGGAATAGAGTTCCATGCTTTAAAATATGTATCATTAACACATTCCTCAGCATCCTCTCGATTGTGCAGAATATTCATTGCGATTGCAATACAGTATGAATTATACTGTTTTGCCGTTTCTGTGATAGCAGATTCAGAGCGTTCCCGATATAAATCGAGAATTTCCATATCGGTCATTATCTCTACCTCCATATATTTGAAGCTTCACTTGTAAAGACAGCAAAAAAATAGTATTATTACATGTTCTTTCAAATACCATTATAACACGTAAAGTAATATTTGACAATTAATCACCGATAATGTATAATATAACAAAACAAAAACAGGAGAACTACAGCTATGTTAAAAAAACTGATTGCGTTAGTTGTTTGTGCTGTATTATTATGCGGGCTTTTGGGTTGCGAGAGCCGCAGCGAAAACTATAATGATTATGATGAAACAACAAGAGCTATAACTACAGAGGAGTCTCTTGCCGAATCTACAGAACCGATTGAATTGCCACCTGTAAAAGAATCGTTTTTAGTTACTCCCGAATTTGAAATATACAGTCAAGCAGTTTATATTGTCAATCTTAATACCGGCATTGTCATTTACGCAGAAAACGAGCATGAACCGCTTTCGCCCGCCTCCACTGCCAAGATTATGACTGCCCTGATAGTCCTTGAAAAAGTTGCTGACCTCGACGAGATTGTGGCCATTTCCTCGCTGTGTGCCGATGAATTTTGGAACTTGAATTTTCCCAATAAATATCTTGAGGGAATTGCCGCAGGTATTCAGCCTAATCAAACTAACCTGACCTATCGGGATTGCCTGTATGCACTTTTACTGTACTCCAGCAATTATGCGGCGAATATATTAGCCTATAACGTCGGCGGCAAGAACTTTAACGCTTTTGACGTGTTTATAAAAATGATGAACGATAAGGCGGCTGAACTCGGTTGTTTAAATACCAACTTTACAAATCCGCACGGGTTGTATGAAACTCTTAACTATTCTACTGTCCATGATATGTATTTGATTACGCAGTTCGCTTATGAGCGTTATCCGATATTTTCAGAAATATGTGCAACTCAGGTTTATAATATGCCGGGAAATTCCGATGAACCGCACGGTTATCCCCTCACTAACACAAATATGATGATAAATAACATAAGCTCCGACAATCCCTATTATTGTGAGTTTGTGAAAGGCATTAAAACCGGGGGCATGCCCGAGTATTACCTTGAAACTTCGCCGGGGGTGTTCGACACTGTTAATCCCATGCCGGGGTTCACGAATTTGGTTTCATTAGCCACACACAACAGCTTAGACTATATCATTGTGTCATTAGGCGCACCGTGGCACCTGAGAGCTGAACGCTTGGAAGGTGAAGAGGCACATCATTATACCTATATCGACCACGAGATGTTGTACAAGTGGGCGTTCAGTACCTTTGATTATCAGATGGCATAAAATAAGTTGAAAATATTAAACTATATAAAACAGGAGAACTACAGCTATGGCTAAGACAGTCGTAAAATTCGGGGGGTCGTCCCTCGCTGACGCACAGCAATTCAAGAAAGTCGCAGAAATAATTAAAGCCGACGGCAAGCGGCGTTACATTGTCCCCTCCGCTCCGGGGAAACGCTTCGGTGCGGACATCAAAGTCACCGATATGCTTTACAGCTGTTATGATGCTGTAGCCGAGGGTGCAGACCCGCAAAAGGAATTTAAGCCGATTGCGGAGCGTTTCGGTGCGATAGCTAAGGATTTAGGGTTGAACCTTTCATTGAACGAGGAATACGAAACAATTATAAATAATTTCAAAAACAATGCAGGGCGGGATTATGCGGCAAGCAGGGGGGAATACCTCAACGGCATTATTCTTGCGAAGTATCTGGGTTTCCCGTTCATAGATGCGGCAGACGGGGTCAAGTTCCGTGCTAATGGTGATTTCGATGTGGATTTGACTAATGCTTCTCTGACCTCGATATTGAGTAAAACCCGTTATGCGGTGATACCGGGGTTCTACGGGGCAAAGCCGAACGGTGAGATTAAAACCTTCTCACGTGGGGGGAGCGACTTCACCGGTTCGATTATCGCAAGGGCGGTCAAGGCAGACTTATACGAAAACTGGACTGATGTTTCCGGATTCCTTGCGGCAGACCCGAGAATTGTCGATAACCCCGAGGTAATCAAAGTTATTACCTATCGGGAGCTGCGTGAGCTTTCTTACATGGGAGCAACCGTGCTTCATGAGGAGGCGATATTCCCTGTACGAACAGCGGGGATTCCTATAAATATCAAAAACACCAATGACCCATTAGCTCCCGGGACTATGATTGTTCCGAATGCCACCGAGGAAGAAACCACGACTGTTATTACCGGGATTGCAGGCAGGAAAAACTTCAGCGTTATTTCCCTGGAAAAGGACGAGATGAATAACGAAATCGGGTTTTTGAGGAGAATCCTCACCTTGTTTGAAGCAGAGGGGATTAACTTCGAGCATATTCCGTCGGGGATTGACACGCTTAGTATTGTTTTATGCACCGACGAGATTAATAAACACCCGGGACTTCTTGAGCGAATTAACGAGGTCGCCCGCCCCAATCATATTGAGGCGGAGCGGGGCTTGGCGATGATTGCGGTAGTCGGTCGGGGAATGAAAGAAAAACGGGGAACGGCGGCAAGAATGTTTGCGGCACTGTCCCACGCTAAGATTAATATTAGAATGATTGACCAGGGTTCGTCGGAGCTTAATATTATAATCGGGATTAAGGAAGAGGATTTCGAGGAAGCGATTAAAGTGATTTATAACGTGTTTATGCTGCAGTGAGGATTACTCATAATGAGTCCACATACTTGTAACCTTGACAATGTCCCATACCTCGGACAACGGCACACACTCAGAAAGCGGCGTGTTCATTCCCGATTTGATTTTATCAACCATTCCGGGTACAGAAGTTAAATAATCGGTATCGCTATCATACATACCGTGGTTGAATTTTTGAAAAGAGATATACTCAATAACTTTTTCGATTATACTGTCCGGCAAAGTATCAATCTGTGTTCTTGCATAATCACGGCTTGACATATTCATCAACTCCTATCACATTTTTATCCATTATACCACAATCACCACACAAAGTCAAATAAAATCATTGTTCGATAGACCTTTGTGAAGCACGCTTTATGAGAGTGCTATTTTACCGAAAGATTTCGATACTCGCAAAACGTATATTCTAATTCACCGTGAGCCTGTACTGCCGATTTATTAACTAATTCCCAGTTTGCTTTATTGTCGATATTCGGGAAGAAACGGTCGGCGGGTAATGCGGTGTGGATTTTTGTGATATAGGCGTAGCTGCAATAGTCCAACAATTCTTCATAAACAATCTGCCCGCCGATTACGAAAACGTCATCAGAATTGTACTGTTTTACGGTTTTAAGCAATTGCTCAATTGAGTTGCACACGATTGCATTTTCGATTTCGGTAACGCTGTTAGATAAGACGATATTTATCCGGTTTTTGAGCGGCTTGGAATTCGGCAAGGACAGCAGTGTGTTCTTGCCCATTACTACGATTTTGCCGTCGGTGAGCCGCTTAAAATGCTGCATGTCGGCAGGAATATTATACAATAGTTTATTGTCACAGCCTATTCCCCAATTACTGTCTACTGCTACAATTATATTCATACAGCCACCGGAATTCTTTCCTTAAACTCGTGGGTTTGATAATCCTCTAAAGTAAAATCGTCAACCGTGAATTTATAAAAATCGGTAACGTCGGGGTTGATTTTCAGCTTAGGGGCGGGGAGGGGCGATTTAGAAATCAGTGTTTCTAAAACGGGGATATGCCTGTCATAAATATGTGCGTCGGCGATTACGTGAACTAATTCGCCCACACGCAGATTACACGATTGTGCGAACATGTGAAGCAGGATTGCGTATTGGCAGACGTTCCAGTTGTTTGCGACTAAAAAATCCCCCGAACGCTGGTTGAGAATTCCGTTAAGGGTATCGCCCGTTACATTTAGTGTAAGGCTGTAGACGCACGGGTAGAGTCCCATTTCGTGTAAGTCGGCGTGGTTGTATATATTAGTGATAATTCTGCGGGATAACGGGTCGTTCTTCAAGGAAAACAGCACCCTGTCAACCTGGTCAAATTCTCCCTCGGAATATTTGTGCTTGATTGACAACTGATAACCGTAGGCTTTCCCGATACTGCCGTTCTTGTCCGTCCATGAATCCCATATGCGTGAGCTTAAGTCCTTGACGTTGTTGGATTTTTTCTGCCATATCCACAGAATTTCGTCAATGCAGTTCTTAAACGCCAGCTTTCTCAAAGTAAGTGCGGGAAATTCCTCGGATAAGTCATAGCGGTTTATGACCCCGAATTTCTTAATGGTATGTGCCGGTGAGCCATCGTCCCATTTCGGGCGGACGTTGTGTCCCGTGTCCCAAAACCCGTTGTTTAAAATGTCCCTGCAGTTATTTATAAAAGTTAAATCTGCCTTGCTCATAATTAAATCACCCCGTTATGATTGTACCATAACGGGGTAAACTTGTCAATTACGTTAATTTATAATTTGCTTATACTTTTTTGCTAATTCTATGAACTGCGAACGAAGTCCGTAATTATCTCCTCGGCAGTTTTCCGCTCTTTCGATTACACTGTTAATATCGGCGTTACCTTTGTAATCGGAATTCCTCAGAATTAGTCCGAATTCTGCAACGGCGGAAGCCCATTTGAAATTATCGGACGGGTTTTGGGTGAAAAACTCTTCCGTGATTGTTTTTTGAACAAGACTGCTTTCGCCGCCTGAGGGTGCTTTATAGCGTACCTTGATGTTCATATAATCGCTGCTCCCCGTGAACTCGGCGGTTTGGTATATTAACTCATCAACACTGCTGTTGCTTTCACCGTCATGCAGAACTAATTCATAAAACGCAGTTACCGTGAAGCCTGCACCTATGTCGCCGCCGTCCTTCTTATCGTCGTTGAAATCCTCGTTATTAAGGCGGCGGTTGTCATAACCGATTAGGCGGTATTCCTTGACGACGGCAGGGTTGAACTCGACTTGCAGCTTCAAGTCCTTTGCGATTACATACATGGTGGAATCGAACTGGTCAACCAAGAATTTCTGCGCCTCCTCGATTGTATCAATATAGGCGTAGTTGCCGCTCCCTTGTTTTGCGATTTCCTCTAACATATGGTCGTTGAGGTTGCCCATGCCGTATCCGAGGACAGTAATAAACACGCCTTTTTCCTTTTGTTCCTGAACTAACGGGATAATATCAGCAACACTGCTTAATCCGACATTAAAATCGCCGTCGGTGGCTAAAATTATGCGATTATTCCCGCCCTCGATGAAGTTCTTGTGGGCGAGGGCATACGCTTCGGTAATCCCCGCTGAGCCGCCTGTGGAGCCTCCCGCAGATAAGCCCTTGATAATATGCTCAAGGCTTTTCCTGTCACTGCCCTTAACGGAATCGGCTAGTACCTTGTTGCTCCCGGCATAGGTAACGATTGAGATTCTGTCATTTTCGTCAAGTTGGTCTAACAGCATGAGGAATGATTCCTTTACCAAAGGAAGCCTGTTGGCGGAGCTCATAGAACCCGAGACATCTATCAGAAATACCACGTTATTGGGAACTCTCTGCTCTGATTGTAACCTTTCACCTTGAATACCGACCATTGCAAGAAGATTATCAGGATTCCACGGGCAGACTGCCACCTCTGCATTAATCGAAAACGGTTCGGGGCTTCCCTGTTGAGGGGTTGGGTAGTCATAATTGAAATAGTTGACGTATTCCTCTATGCGAACGCTTTGTGCGGGCGGGACGTTGCCTGAGTTAATTATCCGACGCATGTTACTGTAGGCGGCAGTGTTCGGGTTTGCCGAAAACGTCGAAAGCGGAGAAGTGGCGGCGTTGATGAACGGCGATTCCGTAACGGTGTTGTAGTTTTCGGCAGGGTTCATCTCAACATAACGCCAATCCTCTTCGCCGTCGTAGTAATAATCGGCGTAGGTTGCCATGTAACCATAACCGCCCATCTCGTTCATAGTGGCATCGCCCAAGCCGTAGCAAGACGACATTGTTATTGCGAGCGCTCCCGCTAAAATAATGGAAAATATACTTTTCTTTTTCATGGTGTTACCTCAATTCATTTATGTTGTTAAAAGTAACACAAACGACGGTTCTAAAAGGTTGCGTTTTTTAGGTTACAGTTTGGTTACATAATTTTCAACATAGAAATTTGTCGAATATTACCAAGTTTTAACAGAAAAAATTTATATAGTTATAACTTGACAAGCGGGGAAATACACTATATAATATTAAGTGCGTCCCTTAGAAGTACAATATGTGGTGAAGGTGTTTAAAATATGGCTATGCTTACAAAAATCCAGAAACGTGACGGGCGACAGGTTTCCTTTAATATCGACAAGATTGCCGATGCCATCTACAAGGCGGCAAGGGCGGTCGGCGGTCACGACTATGCAACAGCGATGAGTTTAGCGGAGGAAGTCTGCGAGCGGCTCGAAAGATACTTCGTCGAGAACAACATTCTGCCGTCGGTGGAAGAGGTTCAAGACGTGGTTGAGAAGGTTCTTGTCGAGACCGGTCACGCTAAGACTGCTAAGGCTTATATCCTGTATCGTGCAGACAGAACCCGTGTTCGGGAGATGAATACACGATTGATGAAGATTTTCGAGGACTTGACGTTTAAATCGGCGAGTGACTGCGATATTAAGCGGGAGAACGCCAATATAGACGGTGATACCGCTATGGGGACTATGCTGAAGTATGGTTCGGAGGGGGCAAAGCAGTTCTATGAAATGTATGTGCTGTCTGCGGAACACTCCCGCGCTCATGTAAACGGCGATATACATATCCATGATTTGGATTTCTTCACGCTTACCACCACTTGCTGTCAGATTGATATTAAGAAATTGTTCAAGGGCGGGTTTTCCACCGGACACGGTTTTTTGAGAGAGCCTAATAATATAGGGAGTTATTCCGCTTTGGCGTGTATTGCCATTCAGTCTAACCAGAATGACCAGCACGGCGGGCAGTCAATCCCTAACTTCGATTATGCAATGGCAGAGGGGGTTACTAAGACCTTTCGCCAGTTATATGAAAAGAATATCGTTCGAGGGATTGGACTGTATACCGATACCTTTGAGCTTGATGAAATCGGCGAAAAAGTGGAAGCTTATATGAATAAAATCGAGGCGGAAAGCGGGTTATACCCCATTATCGCCGACAACAACGGGTATAAGGAAGCCGAATACACCCACTTGAAAGAAATTATGGGCGGCGATGACGCTCTTACTAAAAAAATACAAGGATTTTCAGCTAAATTAACTGTTAAAGAGACTGACCGTGCTACTTTCCAAGCCATGGAGGCGTTGGTTCATAACCTCAACACCATGAACAGCCGTGCGGGGGCACAGACTCCTTTCTCTTCCATAAACTACGGGACGGACACCTCCCCCGAGGGTAGAATGGTCATTAAGAATATTCTGCTCGCAAATGAGCGGGGCTTGGGCAATTCTGAGACGCCGATTTTCCCCATTCATGTGTTTAAAATTAAAGAGGGGATTAACTATAACCCGGAAGACCCAAGCTATGACTTGTTTAAGATTGCCTGCCGTGTTTCGGCGAAGCGGCTGTATCCAAATTTCTCGTTCCTTGATGCACCGTATAACCTGCAATTCTATAAAGAGGGCGACTATGAAAGTGAAGCGGCGTATATGGGCTGTCGCACCCGTGTTATTGCAAACAATTATGATAAGACACGCAACCATGTAAGCGGTAGGGGGAACTTGAGTTTCACCTCGGTTAACCTCCCTCGTTTAGCCATTAAAGCGGGCGGTGATACGGTTAGGTTTTTTGAAATGCTCGAGGATGTGATGAACCTTGTTATTGACCAGCTGATGTATCGTTTCAAAATCCAGTGCCAGAAAAAAGTCAAGAACTTCCCGTTCCTTATGGGGCAAGGTGTTTGGATGGATTCTGATAAATTAGGTCCGGAGGATACCATTGGTGAAATCCTCAAGCACGGAACGCTTGCGATGGGGTATATCGGTTTGGCTGAGTGTTTGAACTCGTTAATAGGCTCACACCACGGCGAAACCGAGGAGGCACGTGAGCTGGGGCTGCGGATTATTAAACGGTTCAGAACCCGCTTAGATGAGGAAAGTGCCAAGACAGGCTTAAACTTTACGCTGTTGGCTACTCCCGCTGAGGGGCTGGCAGGTAGATTTTTACGGATAGACAGGCGGCTTTATGGGGAGATTAAGAATGTAACTGACCACGATTATTACACTAACTCGTTCCACATTCCTGTGTATTTCGACATTACCGCTTATGAGAAAATTAAGATTGAAGCACCCTATCACGCTTTATCCAATGCGGGGCATATCAGTTATGTCGAGATGGACGGTGACATGGGTAATAACCTTGAGGCGTTCGAGAAGATTATCCGCCTTATGAAAGAGTCCGGTGTGGGGTATGGTGCGATTAACCATCCTGTTGACCATGACTCCATCTGCGGGTATACCGGGGTTATTGACGATATTTGCCCTAAGTGCCGCCGAAGTGAGGATGACGGGGTTAAATTCGAGAGAATTCGACGGATTACGGGGTATTTAGTGGGGACGATTGACCGGTTTAACAACGCTAAGCGTGTGGAAGAAAGCGAACGTGTAAAACATAAATTATAATCCGTCGCAAAGCGACACAAAAATTATTCATTATTCCTTATTAATTATTAATTATGAAAAAAGTATTATTAGCTATGAGTGGCGGGGTTGACAGCTCCGCCGCCGTTATATTACTGAGAGAACACTATGAAGTCATAGGGGTGACTTTCGATTTTTGCGGGATTGATGTTGACGGGGTTAAGAAAATCGCAGAGCAGTTCAATATAAAGCATTATGTTTTTGATTATCGCAGGGAGTTTATTGAAAGGGTGATTGAGCCTTTTAATCAAGCGTGGTTAAACGGTGAGACACCTAATCCGTGTACCCATTGCAACCGTTATATGAAGTTCGATGTTTTGATGAAGCATACCGATGAATTGGGCTGTGATTATATGGCGACGGGGCATTATGCGAGAGTCGAAAACGGTATTCTAAAAAAAGGCTTAATTAAGTCGGCGGGTACAAATAATAAAGACCAGTCGTATATGTTGTATAATCTGTCAAAAGAAATGCTGTCTAAGTTAGTTCTGCCGCTGGGGAATATGAGCAAATCCGCTGTGAGGGAATTGGCGGGGGAGCATGGGTTGTTAAACGCAGACAAGCCCGACAGCCAAGACATTTGTTTTATTCCGGACGGGGATTATGCGGCGTTCATCGGGGAGAATTGCGACGTTCCCGAGGGGGGAGATTTCCTTGACATGGGGGGTAGGGTTATCGGTAGGCATAAGGGGCATATCCATTATACCGTCGGGCAGAGGCGGGGGTTGGAATTGTCGAACAGTCAACGCCTTTATGTAATCGGGAAAGACGCTCGTGATAACACCGTTACATTAGGGGAGGAAAGCGAGCTTTTTTTATCCGAGTTTAAGATAAAGAATTCTAACCTGCCTGTCGGTGAGTTTCGGTGTTGTGTGAAAATCCGTTACAGTCAAAACGATTATCCTTGTGTGGTTAAGGACGGGAATGTAATCTTAGATGTTCCCCAAAAAGCAATTACGGCGGGGCAGTGTGCGGTGTTTTATAAAGACGAGGTTGTTCTGGGTGGTGGAATAATCGTGTAAACGCTTTGGTGATGTTTCACAAAAAAAAAAAAAAAACATGTCGTAATTTTTTCTTTGTCACAAGGTTTTTTTAAAACCCTTCACTAAATTTACACAGCCTTGACACGCTTGT
>WQXO01000009.1 GCA_009784825.1 Oscillospiraceae bacterium | reverse complement strand
TAGCTGCGGCTGGTTCCGCATATACCACTGCCGAAACACAATATGATTCTGTTAATAAAGCATGGATTAAGCAGAATGAGGACGCATGGACGGATTGGAATGTTTATGAAACAGAACCGTTTACAATTTGGCAAGCACAACTTCAGGCGGAGAGGTTAGCGGAAATAAAAGCGAACCCCAAACCCGGCACTAATAATCAATTCAATACATTAGCCAATATAGAAAGCGATATTTATACAAAAGAATCTATTGGGAAATCACCACAATGCCCATGGTATGCTTATGGTCGAACCAACGAAGTTACTGGTATGAAGTTAGAGTTTGATGGGTTAAGACATGGTGGTTGGTGGGTGAAAAATGTTAAGGAAAATGATTATGTAATGCCTATATCCGATGAAAGAAAGTATGACCCTGATTTTATTAGAGCTCCGAGCGTTGCGAGCTTTTTATTTGAGGTGGATGCAAGTGACGGTGATATAGATTTTTATGGTCATGTTGTTTTTATAGAAGCCGTCGAACATACTCCTGATGGGGTGTTTATCTATTATTCCGAAAGCAACACCGGCAAAGGAATCGGAACAATAACAAAAATCGAATTTGAAAGTTTTACTAAAATGTATGACAAAAAAACAGCATATCCCGGCGAAGATATTTACCAAGGGTTTATTCTACTTAATTAAGGAGGTTCTTATGAAAAAACTATTTATTGTTACTATAATTACAGGATTACTTTTAATATTATGTTCTTGTACCAAAAACTCTGATACAGATGAAACAGTAATTGCAACAAGTACAAAAAGTGAAACTGTCATTTCTGAAACAACGACCGTCTTTTCTGAAACAATGACTGTTATTGAAACATTTATATCAACTGACGAAATTTCATCGTTACCTGAATATCTTGTATATGGTGATTTTTTATATGAATTCGATGAAGAGAATGATGGTATTGTGATTGTAGAGTATATAGGGGTTGAAACTGAAGTAATTATCCCCGAGGTAATTGACGGGTTACCGGTAATACGCATTGGTTGGGGTGCGTTTAAAAATAATACTGAATTGTTAGCTGTTATTATTCCGAATAGTGTTGTAAGAATTGGTGGCGGTGTGTTTGAGGGTTGTGTGATGTTAAATAGCGTTATAATACCTGAAAGTGTTACAGTAATTGGTGGTAGTGCGTTTTTTAATTGCTCAAGTTTAACGACTATTACAATTCCGGAAAGTGTTGTAACTATAGGAGATTGGGCTTTTAGCGGTTGTGTTAGTTTGAAAAGCATTAATATTCCGGACGAGATTATAAGATTTGGCGGCGATGTGTTCGAGAATTGTAGTAGTTTGACAAGTGTGATGTATAAAGGAGTGGAATATAGTATAGAGGAAACTGAATGGGGTAAGTGGATTCTGCCTGAAGAATTCTATGACGCAGTAAACGGACAGTAAAAGGAGAAACCCCTATGAAAAAACTACTCGCATTTTTCCTCACAGCGGTAATGCTTATAAGCGTTACCGCATGTGATGGAACCGGAAATGCTTCCGACACTGAGAGAACGACAACTGCAACAACAATTTCAACATCATCGAGTGAAATTACAACTGAGGAAACGACTGTAACAATATTTGTGTCTGAACCTGATAATGTTGAAGATGATACAGTCATAGGTTTAAAAACAGGTGAAACAATAATCCTGAGTTTTATGCACCCGTATGATGATAATCAAAGTGATAAAAGCATGGAGGAGATTTTGACTATTTTATTAGATAAAAATGTCGTTTGCTTTTTCATGTTTAATCAGAGCAACAGTATTCCATTAGATTTTGATTTTAGCGTTTACAGAGAACATATAAATTGGGAACCTGATGAAGATGGCGATTATCGTATAATTAACAATTCTTTTTTTAACAGTTATATACAGTTTTATGATTTTATTAAATCTGTTTATACAAGTGAAAAGGCAGATGAATTATTAAGTAACGGGTATTTTTACGAAAAGAACAATGAACTTTATGCGTCAAGCGGTTTTTTCGGCTGGACTTATATGTTCGACCCTTTTTATTTCGGTTATGATTTTGTGATAACGAATGAAAGCATTGATTTTTGTGAATTCATTTTGTATGTAACTGTTCCGGAAGGGTTTGATGATTTAAAAATAATTGAATTTCTTGGCGTGGCATTGAATATTGATGGCGAATGGAGACTTGAAGATATGTATGTTACTATAGAATATGAGTAGATTAATTAATAAAAGGAGCCCCCCCATGAAAAAACTATTACCATTTCTGCTTACTACCGTGATACTATTCACGGCTTGTCAGAATAATGAAACCAGAGCAAGCACACTACCTGAGCAGCTTAAACCAAGGGAAATGTATGTGCGTTGGAATTTGCCGGAAGAAGATTATTCAGAACACTACTCATTGACATATGACGGATATGATGGTAAAAAGGGATATTTAGGTGATGGCGATTTGAGTTATTTTAAAAGAAATGACGTATTTGACATCTTTCAGAATTAGTGGCGGTGTTGAAATAAAGGACATCAGTGCGATAAGTGGAATGACTGAGCTGAGAAGTATATGGATTGCTTTCACAGGCATCAAAAATCTTAACGCATTGAGTAAAATGACGGAATTGATAGAAGTAGATATATTTGGTAACAGAGATTTGAATAATATTAAGAGGTTGAGAAATTGCAAAAATCTTAAGTATTTAAATTTAGGTGGTAACGATATAAGTGACATTAGTGCATTAAAGAATTTGACTGAACTAAGACATTTGAATTTAGTAGAAAACAGAATAAAGAACATATCAGCTTTAAAGCGATTATCGGATTTAGACACATTGATTCTATCATTTAATAATATTGAAGATATAAGTGTTATAAAAGAATTAACCGGGTTAATGCGTTTGGATTTGTTGTCTAATAGTGTTTCTGATATAAGTGCATTAAAAGATTTAAAATACTTGGAACACTTGAGCTTAAATAGTAATTTGATAACAGACATAAGCCCTCTATCGGAAATAGTGAGTTTGGAGCTTTTGTTTTTACGCAATAATCAAATAACAGACATTAGTGCATTGAGCAGCTTAGATAATCTAATCCACTTAAACTTGGGAAATAACCTTATCACAGATATAACTCCATTGATGGGGCTGACTAACTTAGTGTCCTTAGACTTGTCTGATAATCCCCTCACCGATAAACAAATCGCAGAATTACAAGAGAAATTACCGGATTGCAATATTGTGTTTTAATAGTTATAACTACATTTTAAGGAGGAAACAATGTCAGATAATATAAAGTTCGATTTTGCACGGGCTCAGGAATTGCTTAAGCTGTTAAACAAATGTGAAAATGAGTTGAACAATATGGTGCAATTCCTCGACACCGAAGTTGATAATTTAGGGCAATGGTGGAAAGGCGAATCATATGAGGTGTTTTCAAAAACATATAAATCAAAAGCGGGCGGAAAGTATAAAATAAAGAAAGTTTCTGCAAAAGCGGCAAGTGTAAAAAACCATTTAAGCAAGCTTTCTGATACAAAAAAAGACTTTGAACGTAAAACCGCAAAGCAGTTTCGGTAATTCTTTTATGAAAGGGTGATATAAATGGCAAGAGAAATAGGTATTGTTATCAGTAATGCAGAAGTTTCTTCACTGAAAATCCGCAATAAATCCGATGAGTTAAGACGTATGACGAATGAGCTGAGGGCCGCTGCGGAAAACATTCCGTCGTGGTGGACGGGAGATTCACGCAATAGGTTTTTAATAAAGCTGAACGGGCTAATTCAAGATATGTATAACACCGCTGATTATGCGGCGGGAACCAGTGAGCTTATCTCCATGACCGCAAAATCGTTCGTCGATGATGAAGAAAGCTTAGCGAGAGAAATCGGAAGGAGGTATAAAGATGGCGTCTTTTAATATTTCACAAAAACACACTGCATATGACAGAAGTGCCTCGTCTGCTTTATCCGGCTGGAGGGGCGATACTGCCGATGCGTTCGGTAATTCATCAAGGCGTG
The DNA here is from genome assembly GCA_009784825.1 of Oscillospiraceae bacterium. Lineage (GTDB taxonomy): Bacteria > Bacillota > Clostridia > Oscillospirales > Ruminococcaceae > Ruminiclostridium_E. Next base: position 75,079 of record WQXO01000009.1, on the reverse strand, counting down.
TGAAGACGCATACTCAAACAGTACACGACAATTACAACGATTTAAGCGTGAAGCTGCAAAACCTCTCGTCCTCTATTGCAAGAGCGGAAATCGAGGAAGCAGCGAAGCCCCTGTCAATTAAGAAATAGGAGTGTTTTATGAACAATAAAATTTCTGTTAATCTTGCGGAGCTGAGGACGTTACAGGCAAACGCCGAGGAACTTCGCAGGGCGTTAACCGAAAATGTGAAAATTACGTCGTCGGCACGTTCCTCTGCGAATAATGCCAAACGCAAGTATAAGCAAAGCTATGTCATAAGTGACGCAAACGCAGTTATACGTGCCTGTGAAAATCTTGAGCTTAATACAAGTCGTGCTTGTAATGAGCTTGATATTGTGATTAAGGGTCTGAAAACCGCAATCGACGGTTATTCTAAGATTGAGCGTGATTTTTCCTCGGCGGCGGACAGGTTGTCGGGGGAGCAGGTGAAGTATGAGAAAACACCGAAGAAGGCGTATAAGAGTAGCGGAGCAGTACCGGTGTCGGAAACGGTGACGGTTCCTATGGCAAATTCGACTCAATCACGAGTTGACGAATTATACGGTAGAATTAAATATAGACGTTATAATGCCATGGATATAAATCATATCAATCAATTAAGGGAAGCTGATTGGAGAGAACTGATAGAATTAATCGGGAAACACGATGTTAAGATACCGATAATTAGTGATTTGTATAACAATATAGTAGCACATCGAAGTAATATAAATCGGGATTACCCTGCTGCGGCACAAGATTATACAAAAAAAATAATAAGCGAAAGCGAAAAAGCATTAAAACAAAATTTAAAGGAATTAAACGAAGAGGGTTTGAAACTGCTTGCGAAATGTTCCGAGGTAGGGGATTATGATGCGTGGTATAAAATTGGGTTGATGATTGTAAAAGCACATTATCCGGGTGACAAAACATGGTTAGACGCATATAAGAATAATCCCGAAACTATATTGGCAGCTATTATGGCAGGTATCGGGATTACATCGGGAGGATTGCCTATTGTGAGCGGTCATAATGCGGAAATGTTTAGTAAATGCTTAAGTGCGATTCCTAAAATGCCGGAAAAACCGAAAAAGATGGTAGTGGGGGAGAGTGATAGTGTATCAATTGGTGTTTTAGACGATGAATGGATAGCATATAATCCTTTAAGTGTTTCTGGATTAACTGAAGAACAACTAATAAAAGCATTATCACAACTTGAAAATAATGACAAGAATTATAATACTGATTGGCTTTCTCAATATGCAGGAGTTTTTTTGGAGATGGAAAAGGAATATGGTATTAACGCATTGTTTTTGGCAGGTTTAGTTGGGAGTGAAGGTGGTTGGGATGAAAATGAGAGATGTATCAGAGAGGGTAACAATTTGTACGGTATGACAACGAGGGAAGAAGACCCAAATTCATATTTTAATGGTCAAGTTCACATAAAGTGTTACCTGTATAGGGAGGATAGCATAAGAGATGCTGCAGCTCATTTGGCAAATAGCTATTTAAAACCGGGAGGACAATATTACAAAGAAACCGATGATGGTAGTTTTGATTTTAACAACTTTGTATTGTGTTATGTTTTTGGACCATATGCAACTCCTACTGATTCTGAATTTATCGTAGCATACAACCATAAAATCGGCGGAATTTTTTCAATTATAAAACGCCTTTAGTTACTTAGGAGGTGACTGACATGAAAATTAAATACTTTAAAGTATTAGTTATATTAATATTATTAATATTAATACCCTCTTGTGAAAAAACTTTACCTCTTTCAAATGATAATACAGAATATAAAGACGACACTGATGAATCAACTTATGTAACAAACGAAACTGATACGGGCGAGTTTATTACCATAGCCGGCGAGCTATATTCTGTAAATATAACAGAAATTGATTTAACAAGAACAAAGTTCGTTACTAACGAGGATATTGAAAAAGTTTCTATGCTTTCCGGTCTTATAAGCATTTCAATTTCAATAGATGAACAATATCCTGAAATAAAACCATTAAACAAACTTTATAATTTAAAAGAATTAAATATTTATAATGATGCCGGAACACTTTATGATTTAAGTGCATTATCAAAAATGACTGGTCTTGAAAGTTTACTAATATCCTGTAACAATGGACATTTGACTGATATAACACCAATATCTCATTTAACAAATCTCAAAGAGCTATCCATAGCAACAAGAAATTTATCAGATATTAGCTCGTTGTCAGGATTAACTAATCTTACCTCGCTGTCATTGACGGGATACGCTTCAAGCATGTCTAACACGCTTGCTGATGTTTATCCATTATCTAATCTTACCAACCTCACTTATCTCAGTTTATGGAACAATTCAATATCAGATATAAGTCCACTGAAGGGATTAACAAACCTTGAATACTTGAATATCGGAAACAATTCCGTTAATCAAGAGCAAATAATTGAGTTAATAGAATTGCTGCCCAATTGTGATATAAACTATTATTCTGCGTATTTGGTAGAGGCAGAGGATTGAGCGTGATTTTTCCTCGGCGGCGGACAGGTTGTCGGGGGAACAGGTGAAGTATGAGAAAACACCGAAGATGGCGTATAAGAGTAGTGGAGCAGTACCGGTGACGGAGACGGTGACGGTACATGTTGATGATTATACAAGTGAACCGCCACCGTTGAATGCTGTAGGAAATTTGGGGGTTTATTTGGCGAACGAAATGGCGGAACGTGCATCTGTAGAGAATGAACTTACAGATTTGGAAATTAAACAGGCGGCATATGACGAATTGAAATTAGAGTATGATGAAGCCGAGAGAATACTGGTATCGGGTTCAAGTGAGCAAAGAGCTAAGAAATATAATGAGATAAAATCAAAATTGGAAGAAGCGGAACGTGAATTAAATAAAGCTATTAAAGACCAAGCCATAGCAGATGAGGCAGCTTCATATGTGAGCGGAGTATACAGCACACAGGCTCTTATGTATGCAAAAGCAGGTATCGCTTCGTATAAACCTGCTTCGAAACCATTGACTGGGGGTAATTCAATGTGTATAAATGACATATGGGACCCCATTACTATTACACGAATTAATGAATTACATCCTGCAATACAGGAATCTACTATAGAATTTATTCTTGCGGCTCAATCTCAAGGTATAAACTTGCGGATTACCGGTGCTTACCGTTCGTATGAGGAGCAAGAGAAGTTATATGCACAAGGACGAACAGAGCCGGGGAATATTGTTACAAACGGAAGAGGAGGTCAGAGTTATCATAATTTTGGATTGGCTTTTGACGTTGTTGAAATAAAAGATGGCGAACCCTTATGGGAAGATACAAATTGGGATTTTATTGGAGCTTTAGGCAAGCAATTTGGATTTGAATGGGGTGGTGAGTGGATTGAATTAATAGATAAACCACATTTTCAAATGACTTTCGATTTGTCTTTATCAGACTTACATAAAAGCTACCAAAATAATGACTATACCGATGGATATGTTAATATACGATAAATCAAATATGTATTAAATTACAAAAGGAGATTTTAAGTAATGAAAAAACCGAGATGCCTTCTTATTGTTTTAATTATACCGTTATTTCTTATAACCGCATGTGTAGCAGAATATAATACCTTTTCTCCTATGGAGGATAATGAATTATCACTGTCAACAGATATTCCGATTATTATAAAAAGGGATATTAATAATTATTCTACAGAGGGGGGGTATCTCCAAGCCGTTACAGTTAATAACGAAATACAGTATCTTTATGTCCAAATCTTTGGCGAAATGTTTCAATGTAGTTATAGTTATTTTTTTAATAGTGACAACATTATTCTGCTCACTGTGAGAGAGAATTATGTTCAACCTTTTTATATTGATTCGTCCATTCATATTAAAAATATTGAAAGACAGCACTATATGTTTGTAAATGAAGCTCTTTTTGAAATAACTAATGAGTATGATACATTAAATGAACTGGATTCTCAGAAATATCAAGAAATGTCAGCACTGATGAATAGTTTTATTGAAGAGGTAAATGCCGCATTATGAAGAAGATAACACCCTTACTGCTCGCTACTGCGATAACACTTATAAGCATTACCGCATGTGATAGTGTCGGAAACACTTCTGACACTAAGGAAACAACAACCGAAACATCGGATATAAATACAACTACAGAGATTACAGAAGAAACTACAAGAGAAAATAATTTTATAGTACAGGAAATTAATATTCATACTGCCATTAATGATTATCACGTTATTTTAAATGATATGTATCCCGGGTTTCCGCCATATGAAGTTCAGATATGCAATGATTTCGATTATAACAATGATGGAATAAACGATTATATAGTTGCTTATGCAATGTACAAACAGTTTGCTCTTGTTGTATTTGAAAGTGAAACATGCAATATACTTTTTGAAACAAGAGTTATGATGCCTTTTCTTCTCGAATTAATTAAAATGGATATATATGTGAACGAACAAAATGAAATCTTATTCCGGTTTTCAAGGCGTTATCAGGACGTAGCCGCATCAACAATAAAAGTTGAAACAATTCAAATTGAAACAGAAAGAATGTGTAAAGTATTTGAAGCGGCTTATTCTCTTGACGATGAATTTTTGCACGCTTATGACATTTATCAAACAGAAGAAGAATATGTGTTTGCTTATTTAGAATTACTAAAGGGGTATGAGTTCTTAGGCAGTATGGTGTTTAAAGCTTGAGGTGAAGTATGAAAAACTAACACCCTATTAACATAAACAAAACTACATTTTAAGGAGTATTATCATGGAAAACAACGAAAAAATCAAAAAAGACAAATTCTTCCCAATCGTGGGAGCGTCGGTACTCGGCGTATTCGCAATAGGTGCGATTATCTTCCTCGCAACCCGTCCCGACCCGGTTGACCCTGCACCGGTAGAAACCACGACGGAGGCGACTACCACCGAGGCGACAAACGAGCAGACAGAGTCGTCTGCCCCTACAACAGCGGAGACACACGGGCAGACAGAGTCGTCTACCCCTACAACCGAGGCAACAACTACCGAGGCTACTACAATTGACACCACCGACTATTCCACCGAACCGGAGGAGTTTGTTGTAAACGACATCAGCGATATTATTTTGGACGGCCCACCCCCGACACCGCCACCCACACAAGCGACACCGGCACCGAATCCAAATGCAACTAATAACCCCAATCCGCAACCTCGTGAAACAAACGGCAGAGGCGAGTTTTGGAACGGACATGAATGGGTACCGAACGGCACTGTGGTTGTTATAGTCGAACCAAGCACAATAGGAGATGGTGACTGGGATAACATAGTTGGCTGGTGACGACAGTTAACAATTGACAGTGTATAGTGTACAGTGAGGGAAGTATGAAGTCGAGATTTATTAATATAGATTAGATTATTAAAGGAGAACCCCATTATGAAAAAAATATTTCCCATATTGCTCACAACGATAACACTTATAAGCATTATCGCATGTGATAGTGTCGGAAATGCTTCTGACATTGAAGAAACAACAATAGATTCGACAACATTTGAGCTTGAAGAAAATATAAAAACAACTGTTGAAAACCATGAATTTATCATAATGGCAACCCGAGTCGATTTAACGCTTGATGATATATTTGCTGTTGTTGATGAAAGCAAAGTCGATAAAGCGAATACAGCTCTATATATTGATGGAATTATCAGTAATGGGGCATGGTATTTTGAAACAAGCAAAGAACCTTTTTATGGTTATATTTTACAATATGGTGATGTTTATTTTTTATATGTGGGTGGCAATCATAGCGGGGGAACATATAGTGCAGGAGTTCAACTTGTCGATTTAACAAAGTCAATATCTGAGGACAAACAAAGCTTTTTTGTTCCTGACAGTGATAATTCTAAAATTGTAGGTGTATTAACGGGAAGCATGAAACCAAAGGAAATCTACCTTGGAATATACAAAGATGCTGATATACAGATTCCGGTGATTTACGGTACAAATTTTCGACACTTAGGTTATCAAATGGATATGATTTTTAATATAAGCACTTTTGAATACTTATATTTTTCAGAGATATTTTGGGAGCCAACCTCCACTGAGCCACTTCCTTATGAAGTTATTGAACAGAGTGTTTTCTTTAAAAAATTTGTAGATGAGAGAATTGAGGTTATTGCACTTTTAGAGTAGCTACTATTATGTCGTTTCCTTATTGACAAAATAAAAAAAGGCGGTTATAATTAACTCATAAACAATTTGGAGGAAGTGTATGAGCTTATTTAAAAAACTTCTCGGCGGGTCAAGCCAGCCCAAAAGCAGTAATACTGCCGCTCAAAACCCACAACCGGAGGTCCTTAAAATTCCGGATTATCCGAATGCGGTAAAGGATTCGTTCGGGCGTGCGTTAGTGCCGTTCGGAAGCTATCCGCAGACTGCCGACGGTCAAAAAGAACCGATTATGTGGATTGTTCTGAACCCCGGTACATATAAATCCGATGGTGGGGTTTTATTATTATCTGAAAAGATATTGGACTGTATGAGATACTACCACGATATTTCAAAAGCGAGGAAGTGGCCGAGAGGGGACAGTCCCCGCTGGGCAGAGGCTAAGGAATACTTAGACACTGTTGACCACCCCGAAAAAAGGCAGCCCAACGCTCCCGAATATGACCTTATGCCGGAGAGGAGATGGCCGCCCGATTCCAATGAATTCTGGATGCGTTCGGACTTGGGGAAGTGGCTTAACGGAAGCTCGTGGGAGTATGACAAATTATCAACCTACCCGAAGAAATTCAGAACCGATTTCTTCTATGACAATGCGTTCACCTCCGCTGAACAAAGCAATATTATTAATAAAGGGAGCGGGAATGTCTTTGTACTAAGCTTAGACGAAATTCGGGAATACAGAGCAGTATTAGGAGCGGTTGGCGGTTTTATGAATTATCCTGAACTGCGGCGTGCAATCGGAACCGACTATGTCAAAAACGGCGAAGTTTTCCGTGACGAATGTGTGTTACAGTGGGACAGGACTAACATGCTTTCACGGCAACAACCCGAGGTTGAAGCGGCAATGCATCTGCCTACCGGGAATATCTCGAACCCTTGTTCAAGGTGGTGGTTACGCACTGTCGGCGAATATAACGACAGGGTAATCAATGTCCTCGCACATGGGGGATTGAACTTAAAGGGGGACTCTCCTCTTGACAGCAGAACATTCGGTGTTCGCCCCGCAATATGGGTTAAAAGTATATAATATTAATCCCCCGTAATATCTTTACGGGGGATATATTATTTATAAACCGGCTTCCCAGTCCTCACGGGTATATCCCATAGTACCTACTACTGCCCAATAAGACGGTTTGGCTTGCAAATCCTCGTCGAACAACATGGGGTAGCCGTTCTTACGCCAGCTTTGATTGTCCTGCTTCCCCCAGAATGTGACCCGTTCAATATGCTCGGAATATTCCAAGAAAATCTCGAAAACATTTCCGTAGAAATAAGCCTGTGCCCTGTAATTACTTTCGGTGGGTTCATTGTAACCTCTCCAGCTCCCTAAGGGAATATCAATTTCCGAAACGCTTAAAATTACACCCGTTTCGATAAATCGAATAATCGTGTCCTCAACATCATCAAGCTTTAAATCAGATGTCCAGTAATGTGCCTGCATACCAATCCCCTCAATTAAAAGTCGTCCCGGTTCGGTATTACGTGGGTCGGTTTTCCATATTTCATTAAGCTCCTCAACCATCATGGCGATTGCATTACGCTTACCTTGATAGGTTTCGTTAAAGTCGTTGTAGTACAGAATTGCATTAGGGTCAGCAGCCCTCGCAAACACGTATGCGTCGTATATATAATCCCAGCCGCCCTCACCGTTGGCATGGTCTGCACCATTGTCATAAGCCTTATACCATGGTGAACCCTCTGCGTCCTCTGCGTGAGCCCGTAATGCTGTCCTCCAGTCATCGGGAGTACTGCTGACATTTGTGAGGAACGCTTCATTAACCACGTCCCACGAGTGGATTTGCCCCGCATACCGACCTGCCACCTCGTTTATGTACAGTTCCATGTTATTACGGGCTTCCTCACGGGTTAATGGGGTTTTCCTGTCTTCTTGAGTAGTCAGCCATGCGGCAGATTGTGAATGCCACACCAATGTATGACCGTGGATTTTGAAATTATTCGTTTCAGCCCAGTGGATTAACCTGTCTGTGTCACCGAAGTTAAAGCTTCCCGTTGCTCTGGAAATGTTCGAGGGTTTCATGCAGTTTTCAGCGGTGACAAAGTTATAGTGGTGCAGGAACATTCTCGTAGTGTCGCTTTGGCTGAGCTGACCCGGTTCCATTATGTTGCCGATTGCGAAATGTTCGGCGAACACATCTTTAAGTGCCGGCAAAGTTAAATCCCATTCGGGTTTAATATCCGACAAATCCGACAAATCGGGTTCAAGCGTGTCACCTGCAACAGACTCGGTTGTTGTGGTGCCTTGGTCATCGACAACTTGTTCGGCGTTGTTCGGGCAAGCGGTAATTATTAATGTAAGCAGTGCAATGATTAACAATAATGACAGTTTTCTTTTAAGCATGTTTTCCCCCATAATAAATGTTATATTTATTATATTGTAATATATATGTGAGGATTTGTCAACCACGGATTATTTCTGATTTTTACCGGCTTCTTTTTTTACTAAGGCTCTTAATATAACCATCAGAACAATCGCTGCCGCCGAACAGCATGAGGCGATTATGAAGGCGGGGAACAGCTCACTGACAACGATGAAGTTGTCCTCCCCTCGTGCTGCTCTTGCGAAGTTGCCCGCAATTTGTGAGGCTATGTTTGAGCCTACACCAAAACCGAGCAGAACAAACCCATAATTCATCGCAACATGCTTAACGCCGAACAGGTCAGCGGTTAATGCAGGGAAGTTGCTGAATATTCCGCCATAGAATAAACCTATACACGCTATGAGAATAAACACCCACAGCCCGTCCACGCTGTTCACTAAAAGAGGCAGAACGACATTTCCGGAAAGCAGAATGAAGATTACCTTATTCCGCCCCAATTTATCGGAAATGAACCCCCATAACAGCCGCCCGCCCGAGTTTGACATGGTGACTGCCATTACTCCGATTGCCGCAAGACCCATACCTGCGAGTGTCACCTCATCAAGTCCGGCATCCCTTACCCGAACATTCGCAATATCCTTAGCGAAGTTAATCATCATGACACCGCCCATGCAAGCCAATAAAAACGAGAATACGATTAAATAATACTGAGGGGTTTTAAGCATTTCCAAAGGGGAATACTGCTTTTTTGTCAATGTCGGATTAGCGGCGGCAAGGTTTGCCTTAGCTTCACCATGGGGACTGCGTAGGAATAATGAACCGATTGTGCAGACCACAATAAAGATAACACTTAATACTCTGAATGCGGCAGGCTCGCCCACACCTGTGCCGCCGAATACATCAATCAGCTTTTCCACAAGCGGAGTTAATACTACGCCGCCGAACCCGAGGGAGGCTACGATTATTCCGGTAATCAACCCCCTCTTATGGGGATACCACTTTTGGGCACACGCAATGGTGGTGGAATAGGTGAACCCCATGCCGAGTCCGCCGATTATTCCATATGTCACCCACAGCATCCACGGGACTTGTGAAGTTACGAATGACGAGAGGAAGAACCCCAACGCCAAAACCATGCCACCCACGAACACAACCTTTCGTGTGGAATATCTCGCCGCTAATTTACCGCCGATTATGCTTCCGACGGTCATCATCAGCAGTAGGAGCGAGAATGCAAGGCTGGCACCCGCATCGCCCATTCCCTCATCACCGCTGAATATAGTCTGAGCTATGCCCCTTTGGAAAACGCTCCAAATATAGGCGACCCCTAATGTAATCTGAATGGCGACTGCCGCTATTACCGTGGGTAATCCGCTATTCTGTTTCTTCATTTTTGAGTTTTCTTTAACAGACATTTTAGTGAACCTCGTTTTTAAATTATTAAACCCCCCTACGGTTGAGCCGTAAGGGGGTTGAAAGTCGTAAATTACCTTTGACTTATTCAACACAACGCAAAACGGCATTATTGTTAATACCAATAATGCTAAGGATAAAAATAACAGATATGTTAATTGTTTTTATCATGTTTTGCATACTCCCGTAAAATTTACTTGTTACATAATAACAGATAATTTTTCGTTTGTCAATAGTTTTTCAAAATATTTTTATGATGGAAAACTATGCCTGAAAATCAAAATTCCCGTCCTCGTCGATTTCGACTTTAACCTTATTACCGTTGTTTTCGCCTTGGTTATCATCATTATCAAACCCGTCCTTTATTTGTTTTTGACGTTCTTTCCGTTTTTCGTAGCTTTTTTCTATTCTTCGCTCTTCATCAATTTTGTCTAACTTTTCCATGAGTTCTTCAATCGAGCCGGCTTTAACCATTTTTGAACCGCCGTTTAAGTCCTTGGGCAAACCGTCCCTAAGTAAGACATAATAATTAATATTTCCGTCACCGTCAATCGAGAAGCCGTAGTTCTTAATCATGTCAGACTTTTCGACTAACTGTTCTTTCATTTCTGTGACTTGCGTAACAGCGTTTGCGATAATCTCCTCATACTTGCTGCGGGTGGCTTCGTCGGTTGCCATTTGCTCAAGCAGGGCAGGGGTTATCAAGCAGTTATACTCGCCTTTACCCTGTTTAAGTAACCTTTGAGCCTCATCCTCGCCGGAATAATCCGCAATGATGAAATAAACATTACCGTGTTTTTCCTGCAATGTCTTAAGGTATGACTGTGCCGCCGCACTTAACACAGGAGCTTTTTTCTCCTCTGTTTTGTCAGCTTTATCATTTTTCCAAATATTCATCGCTGTCGGTTTATTCGGATTATTGTTAATTGCATTATTAAACATAATATTTACCGCCTTTTTCCGATATTTATTATAATATCGGCATGAAAGGCGGTAAACTTTAGTTTTTATTCAATATTTTGGATTTGTTCACGAATTTTCTCTAACTCGCTTTTTAAATCGACAACAATCTTAGTAATCGTAATCCCCTGTGCCTTTGAACCGATTGTGTTAATCTCACGGTTCATCTCTTGAACTATAAAGTCCAATTTCCTGCCGACGACCTCTTCTTTCTCTAATAATTCACGGACCTGTTCGATATGGCTTCGTAAACGAACGGTTTCTTCATCGACTGCGGTTTTCTCTGCGAACACAGCCGCTTCCAATAAAATTCGCTGTTCGTCTACGTTTGCACCTATAATCTCTTTCATCTTTTCAAATAACTTTGCTCGGTGCTTATCAACATTCTCGGGTGAAACAACCTCCACCTCGCCGACTGCATTTTCGATGAATGATAGTTTATCAAGAATATCTCCCTTAATGCGTGAACCCTCACACTCCCGCATTGTTATAAACTTTTCTAATGCGGCAGAGGCGGTAGAGTGTACAGCCTCCCAAACGGCGTCTTCGTCAATTTCGGCTTTCATAATGTTAAACGCATCAGTCATTCTGAATACATCTGAAAGGCTTAAATCATCGTTCAGCCCAAACTGTGAACTCAGCGGCTTCAACGCAGAGATATACGCCTCAACCACACCGGAATTAATCGTCACCAATGTTTCTTTTCCGGCTACGTTATAGACAGTTACATTAACCTCGACCTTGCCCCGGTTAATTTTCCCGCCGAGAAGTGTCTTAAGCTTTTCTTCGAGATACCCGAATTGACGGTGCAGCTTCGCAGAAAACTCATAATACCTGTGATTAACCGAGCGGATTTCGACGACGATTTCCCGCCCGTCAATTATACGCTGCTCCCGCCCGAATCCTGTCATGCTTCTTATCATAGATTATTCAACCTCATTTTTTTGATATATGCGGCGAAATCCCTGTAGGCTATGTTCAAGTCAACGTCGCCGTTTATTCCGGAAACTCTGCCCACCCATGAATACTGCCACATCTGATAATTACCCTTGTAGTTGGTTTGGCTGACATTAACATGTGCCACCCAAACAGCATATTTATTAAGGAACTCGTTGTCAAGGTTCGTTTCTAACCACGATTTATAGGAATACATCATCGGGAAATATCCGTGGTCCATGATGATTTTCAAGAACGCCTCTGCCATTTTCTGTGGTTTATCCCCTGTGTAATAATGCGGCTCCTCCTCCATGTCGAGGGCGACAGGGTAGGTGATTTTGCAATCCTTCAGAATATTGACCAAAAAGCGTGCCTCTGCTTGTGCTTCCTTAACGGTTTTGGCGTAGCTGTAGAAATACACTCCCACCTCTATGCCGTTCGCCTGTGCCCCTGCGAGGTGTTCACGGAATCGTGTGTCCTCAATCATGGGCTGAGAATCGTTAATGTGACCTCTGCCCGCCCTAATCATAACAAAGTCAATCCCGGAAGCGGCAACCTGCTGCCAATTAATAGTACCGTTCCAGTGGGAGATGTCAATCCCGTTTTTTCTGACTGCCTTTTCACTATTAATTCCGGAAGCCGCCATTGCATCATAATTCGGAATTGTACCCTTGTCTATGAATGAGCCGCTTTTGGTTGTCGAGAATTTCCCTGTGCGGGTGAAGCTTGCGGTATGTTCGATGATGAGGGTGCCGCTGTTTACCATTCTTCCGTTTTTACCGACAGTCAATGACCCTGAATTGGTGAACAGTCCGCCGAGTGTAATTCCGGTATATCCGTTAATGATGAACTTACCGCTCTTTTCAATCGCCACTACTCCTGTAGTCATCATTTCGCCGCTCTTAAGAATAGTTATGCTGCCCCTGCTTGTGAGATTACCCGATTTATAAATCACGAACTCACCGGAGGATTTAAACTCACCCTTGTTATAAACAGTCATGCTTCCGGAAATCTCAATTTTTGAACCGAGCGATGACAATAACGAGCCATATGCCCCTAACGTGCCACCCTCTTTTATCAAGAGATTACCGGATACGAAAATTTCACCCTTCTGTGCCACAGCCAATTCACCGGATACGGTGACGCTTGAGCCGCTTGTGAACACAAGCCTGCCATCGGCATAAACGAATAACTGTACCCCTTTCGGAACGTCTACATTCCCCGAAACGAATAACTCTTTATTTACTGTATATGTATTTCCGCTTTGCAGAGTTGATTTCCCGTCCCACTCGATTACTGCGGCACTCGCAGGAACACACAACGTCGGGAGAAATACTGCTGTTATAATTATGACCGAAACAATCCGTGTCAGAATTTTTTTATGCATTGTTTTACCTCCTGAATTAATCAATTATACGAATTATAATATGAATATCGGTAAATGTCAAACAATTTACCGATATTACAATATTTTACCTAAGCTTTTCCGACACTTCCGAACAGCTCCATTTTTTCCTTGACAGCTGCTTTGATTGCGTTATATCCCGGTTCTAACAGCTTACGGGGGTCAAAACCCTTGCCGACTAAGTCCTTGCCGTCCTCGATATACTTACGGGTTGCTAACTGGAACGCCCACTGACATTCAGTGTTTACGTTGATTTTCGCAACTCCGAGTGAAATTGCTTTTTTAATCATCTCTTCGGAAATTCCTGTTCCGCCGTGAAGCACCAACGGCATATCTCCGATTTTGCCCTTGATGATTTCGAGAGTTTCAAAGCTCAGACCTGCCCAGTCATCGGGGTATGCACCGTGAATGTTCCCAATTCCTGCGGCAAGCATGGTTACGCCTAAGTCAGCGATGAGCTTACATTCGTCGGGACAAGCGACCTCGCCTGTGCCTACTACACCGTCTTCCTCGCCGCCGATTGAGCCGACTTCAGCCTCAAGTGATTTATTAAGTGAGTTGCAGATTTCCACTAATTTCTTGGTGTTTGCAATATTCTGCTCAATCGGTTCGTGCGAGCCGTCGTACATAACCGAGGAGAACCCCGCATCAATGCATGCCATTGCACCGTCATACGAACCGTGGTCAAGGTGAAGTGCAACCGGTACAGTGATGTTCATGCACTCTATCATTCCGTTGACCATACCCACAATAGTCTTATAACCGCCCATGTACTTACCCGCACCCTCGGAAACCCCGAGAATTACAGGGGAATTGCACTCTTGTGCTGTGAGAAGAACCGCCTTAGTCCATTCTAAATTGTTGATGTTGAACTGCCCTACCGCATATTTGCCTGCCATTGCTTTCTGAAGCATTTCTTTTGCTGATACTAACATAGTTTTCTCCTTTTTATTTTTGATGATTTATTTAACTGTATTACATATAATAACGATTAAAACTGCCGAAATGTTTCTTTTACAACAGTAAATCCTCGAAACTGACATCTTTTTCTTCCTTAGCTTTAGGTAATTCTAACCCTATTTCGACGTTAGGGTCATACATGTCTGAGAATATTTCATCGGGATTTACATCGGGTACGAACAGGTCAACCGCATCGAAAACAGAATCCTCCTCCGAGAGAGAGGCGACAGGGACTTGTTCGGGGACAGACGGTCTCTCATATTCGGGGACAGCCACAGCAGGTTTATATTCGCCTGCAAAGCCCATACCCTCGCTGTTTGGATTGGCATCGTTACTAATCGGTGTTCCCGGTATGAACGAAGCATTATAATAAGGTATGCTTGTGTCGGTGTTTATAAAGGGCTTAGGGCGGCTGGCGGTTTTAACCGCAACAATCACAGCGGGAACACAAATAATAAGGAATTCCGCAGCCCACACAACCCAAAGCAGGTTTTCTTTATATACGGCACTGTTGTGCATCCAACGCCCCTCAGCGTTTATCAGAATTATCCTGTCAATTAAGGCAAATGGGTTAATCAGACAACTGATTAAAGAAACCTCCGCATCTGCTGAAACATATAACCCCCATTTAAAATAGGTGAATACTAAACAGCCCAACGAAGTAAAGGCAAATGTAAGCTTAGGGTGATAGTCTTTCAGAAGCTTTACCATAATCCACATGGCAACTGCCATAACCGCCCCGAACAAGACGGCAAGCAGAATTCCCAAGTTAATGTTCCAATCCTTGAATATGGGAGCAAGCATTAAATACAAAGCACTCAACGCCGAACCGATTATCACAGTTCCCGCAAAGAGCATGATTAAACTTAAAATATTAATTCTTCCCTTAAACATTAAACAGTTTCCTCGCGTTCTTGTATAGTATTTTTTCCTTAACTGATGGTGAAAGGTTCAGCTTGTCAATTAATTCTAATTCGTCGCTTATGTCCCACATTGGATAATCCGTCCCGAACAGCACCCTGTCTTCCCCGAATACAGTAATGTATTCCCGTGCTTTCTCCGGTTTAATCGTGTAAAGTGAGCTACAGGTGTCCACGTATAAATTTTCATGTCCTGTCAATTCATGAACGGCATCGTCCCACTCCGACCAGCCTCCGAAATGTGCGGCGATGACTGTCATATCGGGGAATTGTTCAAGAGCTTTTCGGATTTTTTTAGGTGAAGAATAACTGAACCTGCTGTCACCTGCGTGTATAAGTAGCGGCAATCGGTTATCAATCGCTTCATAAATCCTGTAAGCGGCTTTACCGTCTGCCTCGAATTTTTGAATATCCGGGTGGAGCTTAACGCCTTTTAAGCCGAGTGCGATAACTCGATTAAGCTCGCTGTCTAATTCGTTCTCGGTCATATCCGGGTGAAGTGAGCAGAACCCCGTGAAGAACCCGTCAGACTCATGAACGGCATCGCTTATGAAATCGTTAATGCTGATTACTTGCTCCGGACGTGTCGCAACCGAGCAGACCATACAGCCGATTACGGAATTATTAAGAGAAGCTGCCACTCTCCTGCATAACTGCATAAGCGTAGCCACCGAGCCGTCATACTTCATCGGCATGTCGTAGAACTCCCCGATACCCGCCGAAGCCCTTTCGGCTATCTTGTCGGGGAATATATGTGTGTGTGCATCAAATACCATAACAAATCCATTTTATCACAATATATAAAAATAATCAAGAACTTTTTTACAAAATATTGACGAACTGCTTGATTTTTGTTATAATGTTGTAGAAATTAATGAAATCATGTGTGGAGGGACTATGAAAAAATACAATCATTTAATTGATTTGGGCGATTATTCGGTGGAGCAGTGGAACGAGATAATCCAATTGGCAAGCACGATTATGAAAAATCCGCATATTTATGAGGGGGCATGCACCGGTAAGATTATGGCGACGCTTTTTTATGAGCCGAGTACCCGTACACAAATGAGCTTCCAAGCGGCAATGCTTAGGCTCGGCGGCGGAATAATCGGCTTCGACAATCCCGAAACCTCCAGTATTGCTAAGGGCGAGAACTTAAAAGACACCACCAAAACTGTTTCGGCATATTCCGACATAATGGTTATGCGGCATTATCTTGAGGGAACAGTTAAGGCGGCGGCACTCACGGCAGACTGTCCCGTCGTAAATGCGGGAGATGGGGGACACCTCCACCCAACGCAGACGCTCACCGACTTAATGACATTAACCGAGGAGAAAAAGCGGCTGACCGATTTGAACATAGGAATCTGCGGAGACTTAAAAAACGGCAGAACAGTACATTCATTAGTCCGTGCCATATCGAAATATGACAATAATAAGCTGACGTTTATTTCCACACCGGAATTAGGCTTGCCCGATTATCTAAAGAAAGAATTAACCGAAAGCGGTACAATATGCAAAGATGTTCCGTCTTTAGAGGAGGCGTTACCGGAGTTAGATGTCCTGTATATGACGAGGATACAAAAAGAACGGTTCATAAGCGACGAAGCGTATGAACAGCAAAAAGATGTGTTTATGCTTAATATGGCGAAGTTAAAATCAGCTAAAGATGACTTAATAATACTGCACCCGCTCCCGAGGGTTGACGAAATCGCTAATGAGGTTGATGATGACCCACGTGCGTTATACTTTAAGCAGGCGAACTACGGCATGTATGCACGAATGGCGTTGATTCTGATTATGCTTGATTATGACATGAAAATGAAACCTTTGTTAAACGGCGGGAATTCCAAGGGGTTAGAATGTAAGAACCCACGCTGTATAGTTAATAATGAGCATGGATTAGTCCATAGTTTTGTGGAAACCAACGGAGTTCACGTGTGTGAGTATTGCGAGGAGAGAATATAGATTATTAAAGGGTCATTGTTCAGTGTGAACAGCGACCCTTATTTGTTTTATGCGGGGATTTCAAAATTATATTTTTCGCACAGCTTTTCGGCGATAATGCCTAACGACTCCTGATTAGGCATGAAGATTAACTCACTGTTAATGCTGCCTGCGTCCACCATAAAACGATTTTCGACGACAATCATCTTTTCCGGTGCTAACGCCAACGCCTCGGTTTTTAGGTCAAGGCAGAACTTCGGTGTCGAAATATCAATAAATAACCCGGTCATTGAGGCGATTGAGTTTACAAATGCCGCTGTAGTTATATTCGTCATTTCCTGAACGATTGACATGGTCATCTCGTCAATATCGTTTAGGGAGTTAATTTCACTCGGAATAAACACGTTTATCAGCCTTGAAGCGAACGGCAGGCTGACGATATGTATAATTGCACCCTCAACGTCCTGGCACAGCGTAAGCATAACGCCGAGTGAGCCACCTTCAAACAACTCGAAATACCCTGCCGCTTCCTCTTTAGTAAGAGTCCACACGGCGGGTATGGAGCGATTGACCTTAGAACCCAGCATTTGCGAAAGTGCAGTGCAGGAATGCCCCATTCCTATATTCCCCATTTCCTTGAACAAATCGGGGTTTCGTTCAAGAAAAGCCATTATATTGTTATTATCCGGCATAGTATAAATTCCTTATATTAATAATACAAAATCCATTATATCATAATAAATTAATAAATGCAAGGGCTGATTTATCCGACAAACAAAATTTTTTTAACAAAATTTGTATATTTTGGGATAATAGGTTAATACTTTCCGTGTATAACCGCATAACTACATTCATTTACGGAAAGGAAAAACATTATGAAAAAAATTAAATTCGGCGGAGTAAGACGCTTTTTTAAAGGGAGAGGATTTGCTGTTGCACTCGTTCTAAGCATCTCCGCAGTGGGAGCGTCAACCTATATTGCCTATAACAGTGCGATTGATAAGCTGAACATTTCAGACGATTCAAGCTTCACTGAGGATGCCGCCGCCGTCGAGAACCCTGTTGACGGGATTCCCATTGATGTGCAGGACGGGGATAGCGTGTATGTGCTTGAAACAATCCCGCCCGCAGCCGACGATGTTGAGGAGGTCAACAACTTTGTAAAACCGCAGGAGCCTAAGTTCATGCCTGTCGAGGGCGAGATTACTAATCCGTTCAGCAAAGGCGAATTAGTTAAGTCGAATACGTTAGGTGTCTGGCGAACTCACGATGGTGTTGACATTGGTGCCCCCTTAGGAACAGAGGTAAAGGCAATGCAAAAGGGCATTGTTTCTGAAGTGTTCGCACACCCGATGTGGGGGATTACTGTTACGATTGACCACGGCAACGGAGTGTTAAGCAGCTATATGGGGCTTGACAAATCGGTGAAAACCTCCGTCGGTGCAGAGGTTATGGCAGGCGATGTAATCGGATTAGTAGGCAATACCGCAGAAGCGGAATGTGCCGACCCTCCGCACCTACACTTCGCAGTCAGGAAGAATGATGCATGGGTTTGCCCGATTGAGTATATCGAAGACAGATTATAAATTATTAACCCGTTACTGTAATGGTAACGGGTTAATTTTCTATTACGGGCTGATTATGTCAATTGCATAGTCATTCCCAAAACGGAACAGTACAATCAATGCCTTATCGGTAATCCTGTCATAGCTGTATGCGTATGTTCGGAATGTAAAGCAGTCACACTCTAAAAAGAAGTGATATTTTATATCACAATCATTGCTGTGTCTTATGGAAGTCTGATGCTTAACTATAACACACTTCTTCCGGGTTACAGGGAGTAAATAGGCTTGATAATCGTTATTCATCAGCATGTTATACTTTTCTTTATTGAATAAGAATTTCTTTATTTGGAATACGAGCGTGAGAATACCCCCCGCAACAGTCATTAATCCTAATAATGTTAATATAATCCCGCCTTCTGAATTACCTACAAAGCTAACGGAAAAAAGCACAAACGCAACACCAATTCCGATAAGCATTGCGGAAACGATAGAAATATTAATTAAGAAATAAAACGGTGATTTACTTTTTGTGGAGTTTATAACATGGGGGAGGGAATCACGAGGGATTTCGTATTTTTCGTGATTGTTGATAATATAATCAACCAATTTATCTTCAATAAACCGTCCTTCATTATCATAATTCATGACCTCGGAACGAGGCACTGCCTGTGACATGCGTTCCTGTGTCAATGCCATTCTTTCTTTAAATGTATTATAACTTACCATATTGAACACCTCACTGTAAATAATTATTCCGGGCTGATTACGTCGATTGCGTAGTCGTTTTCAAAACGATATAAGACAATCAATGCCTTATCGGTAATCCTGTCATAGCTGTATGCGTATGTTCGCAGTATCAGTCCGTCGCATTCCAAATAGAATTCATAACCGTTATCATAAAATCCGCTGTTACTTTCCCCTGTGAGTTCAACACACATTTTACGGGTTACGGGAAGTAAATAGGCTTTATAATCGTGGTTTTTCAAAAGGTTATACTTTTTTCTTGATAAAATGAATTTTTTTATTCGGGAAATAAACGAAAAAATAATCACAGCCGAAAACATAAATCCGACTAATCCAAATATCAGTCTGCCGGATGAATCCCCTTCAGCGATAACGGCAGAAACCGTCATAATAATACCAAACCCACCGAATACTACGAAAGCGACAAAAATCCAAAGCATTGATAAAAGCGGTGCTTCATTTTTTGCATTTTTTAAAACACGGGGAAAGGAGTCACGATGGATTTCGGATTTTTCGCCATTATTAAAAATGTAATCGACGAATGTATTATCAATAAACTTTTTTTCATTGTCATAGCTATGCAATGCCGAGGTTGGTAATGTCTGTGACTTGCGTTCCTTTGCTATGTCAATTGCTTCATGGACGGCATCGAAAAGCGTTTGCTTTTTACGCACCATAGAAACAGTTTTCATTACAATCGGTACAGCGATTACAAGAGCAACCACAGTTAAGAATATATATAAAAAATTAGATTCTAAAAGATTCCATAAAACAGAAAAATCCATATTGAACACCTCACTGTAAATAATTATAACGCAGATTATAGAAATGTCAATAGAATTTACGTGAATTTTACATTTACTGTAATTTGTGTAACACGTCCCGATTTCGACAAATTTCAAATTCATAACCTGTTACAATCAGTGTAACAGGTTATTATTTTATATAGGGGATGTAATGCTATGGTAGAAATTGTAAATACCGGTGAACGTGTTACCGCAGGGTTATACGGCGATATTGACCACCATTCCGCCGCGGGAATCCGTGCAGAAATTGATGCGGCGTTGGAAAATTCAACCCCGAGAATACTTATTCTTGATTTCGGAGGGGTTAATTTCATGGACAGCTCCGGAATCGGCTTAATCTTAGGCAGAATGAGATTGCTTGAGGGGTTCGGCGGGCAGATATTCATTAAAAATGTTTCCGGACATGCAGAAAAAATAATTAAATTAGCAGGATTATCAAGTTTAACAATTAAATAATGAGGAATTAAAAATGAAACGTGAAAAAGCAATTGTAAAAAATCAGATAAGAATGGTTATTCCCAGCCGTTCACAAAACGAAGCCTTTGCACGAACAGCCGTTGCCGTGTTTGCGTCACAGCTTGACCCGACCGTGGAGGAGCTGAATGATATAAGGGCGGCAGTTTCCGAGGCGGTCACAAACTGCATAGTCCACGCCTATGGAGACATATTCGGGACAATTGACATAACCGCCCGCATAATGTCCGACAACACCTTCTACATACGAATAAAGGACAAGGGGTGCGGCATTCCCGATATTCAGGAAGCCATGCTGCCTTTGTTTACAACGTGTACGGGAGGAGAAAGGGCGGGGCTTGGGTTTGCTGTGATGGAGAGCTTCATGGATAAGCTTAAGGTATACAGCAAGCCCGGTAGCGGAACTTCGATAATCATGAGCAAACGCCTTATCACGAAAGAGGACAATGAATAAATTAGACGACAACTTCGTTGAACAAAACCTTGGATTGGTTCACTCGCTTGCCAACCGCTTTCGGGGACGGGGAATCGAATACGAAGAACTGTATTCTGCGGGGTGCGTGGGATTGGTTAAAGCGGCGAAAGGGTTCGATGAAACACGAGGGCTGATGTTCTCGACTTATGCTGTTCCGGTAATCCTCGGGGAGATTAAACGATTATTCCGTGACGGCGGTGCGGTTAAAGTAAGTCGGGGATTAAAAGAACTCTCGCTAAAAGTAACGAGAGTTCAAGAGCAGTTGATAAAAGAGGGTAGGGAAGCCCGCTTGTCGGACATTGGTGAAATCCTCGGGATAAGTGTCGCTGAGGTCAGTGAAGCATTGTCTGTGGGGTTGCCTCCGGTATCGCTTACCGCAGGCGATGAGGACGGGAGCGAATACGATGTTCCCATTGACGCACCGCAGAACAAATTAGTGGAGTTGATTGCCCTAAAACAGTCCCTGTCCTCATTAGAAGCGGGTGACAGGCAGTTAATCGTCATGCGGTATTGGGGGAACAAGACACAGGGTGAGGTGGGCGAGCTTCTCGGAATGTCACAGGTGCAGGTGTCACGCAGGGAACGCAGAATATTAGACACGCTGAGGAAGTTTATGGATAATTGATTGGTTAAATCAACTGACCACCTGTGTATCCGGTAATAATTCGCTGACTGCGGCGGTATCAAGCTCTTCATTAAACCCGATTGTCAGATAACGCACATGAGCAAATCCCTTAAACTGCTCAACATCGCTGATGTTATTGACCATTACGTGAAGCACATCTAAATTATCTAAGCTGTGCAATGGTGTAATATCAGTTAAATTGTTATAGTTTAAACTAAGTGTTTTTATATTAATTAATGTGCTTAATTCCTTTACGTCGGAGATTTCGTTATAATCCAAGTTTAAATGGGTCAGATTAGTCAATCCGCTTATATATGAATAGTCGGAAATCTTTTTATTGTGCGACAGATTTAAGTTTTCTAAATCGGTTAATCCCGCTAATGGAGAAATATCCGTGATTTCGTTTTCCGGAACTAACTTGCCTGCTATTTGCAATATATTCAGATTTACTAACTTGGCTAATGGGGATATGTCTGCTATATTATTATGTGATAACCACAAAATTGATAATCCTGTTAAATTTTCTAACGGTGAAAGGTCAACAATTGCATTATTTGTTGCTCGCAAATGACCCAAGTTTGTCAAATCGTTTAATGGTGTCAAGTCAGAAATAAAGGTTAAACCTGTATCACCCATAATATTGTTATTTGATATGTTTAAATACCATAAATCGGTTAGACCTGCCAACGGTGAAATATCTGTTATATTATTGTTTTGCAAGTCCAAATGAGTGATATTAGCGGGAATTTCGCCGCTCGCCACCATATCAATAAGCATTTGGTCGGTTATATCCATACCTGAATAGTCCGCCTCAACCATGTTCAACGGTTCTTCGTTTACAGGTGGTTTGGGGTTTTGTTGTGTGTGATATTCATTATTTGTACTTGCCGGTTCGGAATAAGCACCTTCAGTGGTTGCTCTCGGTGTATTACTGCCTGTCTGTGTTGTGTCGGACGGGTTTGCGATAATGATGATTGCCGCAGTAACTCCCCCCACGACTGCAAGCCCTGCTGCTGCTAATAAAATTTTTACCTTTGTTGACATAATAATTGCTCCTTTCGCCGCCGATAATGTGGTTGATGAAGCAGCGGCAGTTGCATTTGCTTTCACAGCAATGCTGCTCCATAATTCCTGTGTAAGTCCGGCGGGCATTTCAAAATGTTGTAAGGACATTTTAAGAATGGGGGTGAGCATTAGAGGAACAGAATAAAGTTTAATTCCCTCTTTTTCTTCGAGTTGCTTTAACTCTTTCCGAATTTTCTCCCGTGCCAATGAAAGGCGGGTTTTCACCGTGTTATCATTGGTGTTAAGGTTCTCCGCAATCTGTGCAATTGTCAGGTTTTCATAGTAATAATAATACACGCAAACCCTTTGCGGGAGCGGTAAATTATCTATGATTTCCACAATCATACGTGCAGTTTCAGCGTTGTCAAGCGATTTTTCGGGAATAAGCAGCGGGTCGGTTTCTTCAATAAAGTCAATCAACTGCAGGTCTGTGTCGCTAATGTCGCTTAAATCGTTGAAAACGGGCTGTTTCTTCCTTGTTAAAAAGTTGGTGCATCTGCTTGCCGTAATTCTGTTAAGCCATGCAGGAAAAGCGTTGGGTTCACGCAGCTCGGTGATTTTTTGAAAAGCGTAAATGAACACCTCCTGCGTTAAATCCTCGGCGTCCTCCTTGTGTTTCAACAGCTTTAAAGCAAGGTAATAAACGGGTTTTGAGAATTCGAGGTAGAGTGCCTCCATGTCTTTTTCGTTCCCGTTTTGTGCGGATGTTACGGTTGATATTAACCTGTTACTTTCCATAGCTTCCTCCATTAAAATAAAATGCCTTACATTAATTAAGGCACATAATAATCCCGTCAGGTTTTATTTTTTGAAAAATATTTAAATTTATTTAATAAGATAGTCCCATTCACAAATAAATGCAACACCGCCGCTTAATGTTTCACTTCCGAAGTCACCGTCGTTCCATTGACCGTCTGTGAATTGCCGGTAGAACATTCCGTATTTTTCATTCCCGCCGCTTGGCTCTCCCGGTGCCCAGTTGCTGTATTCTAACGGTTGATTATTTATCCAAACCCAATCACCGTCATCTGTTCTTGCCAAACCGAAATAAGCGGAGGTTAAATTATTAGATGTAATATAGTTATACAAAAATTCATTTTCCTCAGGTGTTCTGATTATTGCGAGATAACCACCCTCCTCTTCGCAGAAGGACTTAGCCTCCTCCCATGTTTCGGCAACTCCGTCGAAAATCATATATGAACGTCCGTTAAAGGTAACAGCCTTGCTCGTGTCGAATGAATATGTTTCCGAGGTAGTTCTCGGAGTAGAGGTACTTTCCGGTGTACCGCCGCTTAAATTGGAAACAATAATACCTGTCGTGACCCCTGCCGTAACAACAATACCCGCAGTAATTGCTGCAATTGCTTTAATCGGAAACCCGGCAGATGCCGTTGCAGGTGCTTTGAAGCTCAAATCAGCAGTAATTGTACTCAGCATTTCAGTAGGGGGTTCTGTATTGTTTGCAACAAGTTTAAATGCAGGGATTAGAATTAACGGGGAAGCCATATACAGTTTTATTCCGCTTTTCTCTTCGAGCTGCTCTAATTCTTTACGAATTTTCTCCCGTGCTAACGCAAGTCGGGTTTTAACTGTGTTTTCATTTACAGCTAATTGCTCTGATATTTCTTTTACGGATAAGTTCTCATAATAATAGTAATACACGCATACACGCTGAGGAAGCGGCAGTTTATCTATTATTTCGATAATCAGACGTGCTGTTTGAGCATTATCAAGTGCCTTGTGCGGAATTAGGCTGTGGTCGGTTTCTTCTATAAACTCAATATCAATTTCTTCTTCAGCACTCGAAACTGTCAGCAGGTTGGTTTTCCTCAGTGCATCTGTACATTTATTCGTAGTTATTCTGTTAAGCCATGACTCAAACGCCTCGGGGTTTTTAAGCTCACCGATTTTTATATAGACTGTTTGGAATACGTCCTGTGTGATTTCCTCAGCATCATGACTGTTTTTCATCAGCTTTAATGCAAGGAAGTGTGTCCGCTTGACATATTCATTGTAAAGTACTCTGAAAGCCTGTTCATTTCCGTTTTGAACAGACACCACTGTTTGGGTTAAATTAATACCGGTCATAGAGTAACTCCTTACATATAAAAATAAATGCCCCTTTATATATTAAGACGTAGAAAAAATGTTTTAGGTTTTATTTTTCAATATAATTCTTGATAATTCTTGATATTTTTCAAAACCCCGTCAACGTCCATCACATTAAAGAACACGAAAACCTTGTCGGTAGGGGCTTCTATCACATTTCCTTTTGTGAAATAGTCTCCCCCTCCATTAAAAACAACACTGCCGTTACCGAAGAATTTCTTTGTGACGGCTGTGTTTTCAACTGATTCATGCGGCATTTCCCGAATGACATCTCTGCCTTTTACAATAACTATTCTCGTTTTAGTAACAGCGTAAAACAAGTTAATCGTTTTAATGTATCTGTAAATCTGCCTTAACCACGCTATAAACAACAACAGAATAAATAAACCCGAGGCAGTCACAATGATAAAAAAATCAACCGGTAATTGTTCGGTGTTGAATAATATTCCCACCACTATTGATATTATTGCAATTACGGGAATTGCACCCAAAACCTCACGCATGTTAAACGTAGCGACATAACCGGGTCTGCCGCTCCAAAGGATTTCCTCCTCATCGGAAATAGCCTTTGAAACGGCATTGTCGGTTTGTTTTCTTGCATAATTATAAAATCGTTCAATAAGTCTGTTCATTATTAATTGTTCATTAATTTGACCATCACAGCTTTTTGTGCGTGGAGCCTGTTTTCAGCCTCATCGAAGATTACATTGGCGTGTGCTTCTAATACTGCGGTAGTAATCTCTTCCTCCCTATGTGCGGGCAGGCAGTGCATTACAATTGCGTCGGGCTTCGCTAACTTCAATAATTCGTCATTAATCTGATACCCCTTAAACGCTACCCGCCTTTTCTCCATTTCCTCCTCCTGACCCATCGAAGCCCATACATCGGTTACGAGAACATCAGCATCCTTAGCGGCAATGGTCGGCTCGGAAACAAGCTCAAAATTATCATAATCCTTTGCAAATTGCAGAACCTCTTCAGCGGGGTGGAATCCGGCAGGGCAGGCTAATGAAACGTCCATGCCTACCTTAAGGCAGCCCACAGTCAGTGAGTTCGCCATGTTGTGACCGTCACCAATCCAGCATAGCTTCAACCCCTCTAACTTGTTTTTGTATTCCCGAATTGTCATAAGGTCGGCTAAGACTTGGCAAGGGTGAGCGAAGTCGGTTAACCCGTTGATTACGGGGATTTCACCGAATTGTGCTAATTTCTCCACATCGTCTTGCTTATATGTCCTAATCATAATCCCGTCGAGGTACCTTGAGAGAACCCTCGCAGTGTCTTGAATGGGTTCGCCCCTGCCCATTTGAAGCTCTTGTGAGGACAGGAACAAACCCTGCCCGCCTAATTGGTAAATCCCTGCCTCGAATGAAACCCGTGTCCTTGTTGAGGCCTTCTCGAAAATCATACCGAGAGTCTTCCCTTTAAGCAGTAAATGCGGGATTCCGTGCTTCTGCTCGTATTTTAACTGGTCAGCAAGGTTTAAGATTTCGATAATCTCATCCGAGGTGAGGTCTAATAGTTTTAATAAGTGTTTCATGTTTTTTCTCCTAAAATGTTGATTAATATTTCTAACCCTTTGTCAAGGTCATCGTATGTGATTGTGAGCGGCGGAAGCAGTCTTACCTTCTCTTTAGCAACAAGAACTAATAATCCGTTGTCGAGTGCTTTTTTCATAACTTCCTTGGCGTTTTTACTTTTGAGCGTTATACCGAGCATTAACCCTTTCCCGTCAATTGAAGCAATTTCATTAACGGCAGACAGCTTTTCCCTTATATAGTCGCCTTTTTTAATTACTTCTGAAAGGAATTCGGGCTGTGACACCTTGTCAAGAACGACAATACCTCCGCTCATGACAACAGGATTTCCGCCATAAGTCGAACCGTGAGTCCCGGCTGTCAGCACCTCGGAACACTTTTCACCGAATAAGCAGACACCCCCGGGTAATCCCCCGAATAATCCCTTAGCCATTGTGACAATGTCAGCTTTATGCCCGAAATGCTCCTGACACAGGAATTTCCCCGTCCTGCCTGCACCTGTCTGAACCTCGTCAGCGATTACAAGAACATCTTTCTCCGCACATAACATATACACCATGTCAACGAAGTCTTGCTCTAACGGACATACACCGCCCTCGCCCTGAACATATTCAAGCATAACAGCACAGACGTGACTGCCTAACTTTTCCGCTAAATCGACGGTATCATTGGGTTCGGCGTAGACAAAGCCGTCTAAAAAAGGGAAGAAGTAATTATGGAAATCGTCCTGCCCGGTTGCCGAAATTGTCGCAAGGGTTCTCCCGTGGAACGAGTTCTTCAGCGTAATAATAGTATGCCGACCTTTACCGTATTTATCGAAACTGTATTTCCTTGCGGTTTTTATGGCACATTCGTTCGCCTCCGCACCGGAATTCCCGAAAAATACATTAGTATATCCGGTAATGTCGCATAACTTTTCTGCAAAATCAGCGGAGGGTGTGTTATAGTAGTAATTGCTGGTATGCTGCATAAGCTTCGCCTGCCTGCAGACGGCATTAACCCAGTCATCATCGCAATAGCCGAGAGAATTTGTACCCACTCCGCTCCCGAAGTCGATGTATTGCTCTGCGTTTTCGATAACTGCCGGCAACCTCCCGTAAGACTGCATAACATATTTATCTGTTTTTTCTATAATAGTCATAGTTTTCTCCTTAATTAATTGTCAATTGTAAATTGTAAATTGTCAATTGTTCGTCAATAACCTTTCACAATCATTGTACCTGTTCCTAAATCGGTCAGCAGTTCTAAAAGAATAGAGTGTGGAATTCTGCCGTCGATTATATTTGTTTTATTTACACCCCGCCGAACCGCTTCAACACAGCAGTCGATTTTCGGAATCATTCCCCCGGAAATAACACCCTGTTCTTTCAGCAAAGGTACCTCGTTTACTTTAATGGTGCGGATTATGCTTTCGGGGTTATTTACATCCTCGAGGACACCCGCCGTATCAGTCATAAGAATGAGGTTTTCTGCCCCCATTTCTGCTGCAATGCGTGAGGCGGCAATGTCGGCGTTAATGTTATAAGCATTGTCCCCGCCTGCAATTGTCGATATTACAGGGATATATCCGTTATCTAATGCGGTAAAAATCACCTCGGGATTAACCTTTGAAATCTCCCCGACGTACCCTAAATCCACGCTTAATTGTTTGGCTTCAAGTAACCCGTTGTCGAGTCCGCATAACCCGATTGCCTTTCCTTTATGCGAGTGCAGTAAATCCACTAAGTCCTTGTTGATTTTCCCGCATAACACCATTTGGACAATGTCCATCGTTTCCTTATCGGTGTAACGTAAGCCATTGATGAATTTCGATTCCTTCCCGATTTTGTTGAGCATGGAATCTATTTCGGGGCCGCCTCCGTGGACTAAGACAATTTTTATTCCGCATAAGGACAGCATTACTATATCAGACATGACTGCCTGTTTTAATTCGTCGTTTAACATGGCGTTGCCGCCGTATTTCACGACAACGATTTTCCCGTAGTATTCCTGAATATACGGTAATGCTTCATTAAGAATATTCGCCCTTGTGTTGTTGTTTATGTTCATAACCTCTCCTTAATTCTGTTAATCTGCTCGATATACTCACAGATTTTGAATAACTTCTTCTTTGCGTTTAACACTCCGAATTCCATGTTTTTGCAATTTTTTATAACTATATGCAAATTTGTACCATTGAAAGAAATGTACATATTCCTGTTTGTGTTTTCTATGTTATAGTGTGCTTTTCTTTCTGAAACAGTAATAACCGCTAAAATCCCGTAATAGCTCCTTTTATTCGCATGTACGCTGAAAACATTAATATCCGTGTTGTCGTTTTGAAAAGTATACAGCGGGAATATAGCACGATTTATGACATTCGGTGTCTCTAATACGCCATAGCTGCTTACTGTGTCAGTTCCGGCTTTTTTTATTTTCGCCCTCAGCTCCTCACCGGTAATCTGTAACTCGGGATTGCAGTACTCAAGACCGTATAACTCCTTCAAAAACGGGTCTGCAACATTTTTAAGAAAACATGAAACGTATTGCACCTTTGATGATTTACCGCTTTTCTCGAAAAAGAACCGTACAAAAATATAAATAACCCATGCGAATATCGCAATAAACGGGAAAACAATAAATACAAACATAGCCAACGAATCGGTATCCTTGATATACACGCTCCCTACAATCACTTCCGCAATTATGAAAACGGCAATGAACAACGCATTCTTCATGATTGAATTGAGCTTTAATCGATTTAATTCATCGTTATGGTTTCTTATGATTTTATGATATAACTCATTAACTCCTGTAGTCCGCATTAATATCCACATACTCCTTTGTTAAATCGCACCCCCATGCGACCGCCTCACCCTCTCCGGAATTGAGGTTGATGTATATGCGTACCTCGTCCTCGGAAAGTAGGGTATATGCCTCTTCCTCCGAGAAAGGCACGCCCGAACCGTTCTTGCAGACGATTATTCTGCCCTGAGAAGAAGCCAATTCTATGCTGATTTTACTAATGTCAAACTCACAATCGGTATAACCAATAGCACACATAATTCTGCCCCAGTTAGCGTCCCCCGCACTCATCGCCGCCTTAAACAGACTGCTCGATATTACCGATTTTGCAACAGCTTTCGCAATATCTTCATCGGGTGCTCCCCGAACAATACATTCTAACAGCTTAGTCGCACCCTCCCCGTCACGTGCGGTTTCCCTCGCCAAATTCACCATAACCGCATATAACGCTTCCACGAATGTTTCATAATCCTCATTCTCTTCGGTAATTCTGTTGTTACCTGCCAATCCCGAAGCCATAACACTCACCATGTCATTAGTGGATGTATCACCATCAACACTTACCATATTATAAGTAACACCGTTGACGAACTTCAACGCTTGCTCCAACATAGGGACACTGATGTATACATCGGTGGTTATGAACGCCAATAATGTAGCCATGTTTGGGTTAATCATGCCGCTGCCCTTGCTTATTCCGCCGAGTGAGCATTTAACGCCGCCGCTTAACTCGAACTCCACAGCGAACTGTTTCTTAAATGTATCGGTGGTCATTATTGCTTCACAAGCAGCGTCGCTGCCCAATTCGCTTAACTCTGCCGCTAAAATCGGAATTCCCGTTTCAAAAGGCTCAATCGACAACTTTTGCCCGATAACTCCCGTTGAAGCGATAATAATATCTTCTTCCGACAAGTGCAACGCCTCAGCCGTGAGTTTGCACATTTTCTCAGCAATATCAATTCCGTCGGGGTTGCAGGTGTTGGCGTTTCCGGAATTGGCAATCACTGCCTGTGCCTTTCCCGAAGTTAAAGCGAGGTGTTTCTTTGTTACGGCAATCGGTGCTCCCGCAACCTTATTAACTGTATACACAGAGGCGGTGTTGCACTTTCTGACACAATAAATCATCGCAAGGTCTTTCTTGTCGTTTTCGAGATTGCTTGCTTTAACTCCTATGCAGATTCCGCCCGCTGTGAACCCTTTTGCGGCACAAACACCGCCCTGAACAGGGACAAACCCATCGAATGTAATCATTATTTTTCTCCTACCATTATATCAAAGCATTGTACCGCTGCACCACTTGCCCCTTTTCCTAAATTGTCAAATCTTGCGGTTAATAGAACTCGCTCATCATTCCCAAAAGCGTATATCTCCATTTCATCAGAACCGCTTAATGCATTCGCCGCAAGGAACGGTTCATCATAACTCTCGATATATTTGACATTTCCGGTTTTATAATTGTTTTTGTATGCCGTTTCTATTTCTGCTTTGCTGAACCCCTGTAACGGAACGCTCACAATCATGCCCCCATAATAGTCGTCGATAATCGGGTTGAACATAGGCGTTCTTTCTAATCCGCAGACAACCTGCATTTCCGGCTGGTGCTTATGTGATTGTGACAGTGCATAAAACCTGCCGCTTTTTAAGTCGGGGTGTCGTTTGGAATTCTCGTATTCGGCGATAAACGCTTTTCCCGCACCACTGTATCCGGAAATCCCGAAACAGCTTATCGGGTGGTCTTTCGGAATAATACTCGCTTTAACAAGGGGGTAAATCAATGCAATGAACCCGCTCGCATAACACCCGGGTACTGCCACACGCTTTGAAGTGCGAATTTTCTCCTTATGTTCCTTTGACAATTCGGGGAAACCATAATCCCACTCCGGATTGGTTCGGTGGGCTGTCGAAGCGTCAATCACACGAACATCGGGGTTTTCTATAACGCTGACCGATTGTTTTGCAATTTCATCAGGCAGACACAGGAACACAAATTCTGCTTGGTTTATTAGTTTCTTGCGTTGGTCAAGATTTTCGCTTAATTCTCTTGGGATTGTGAGGATTTCAATATCGTTTCTGCTTTTTAACCTCGAATGTATTTGCAATCCCACAGTCCCGGTTTCCCCGTCGATGAACACCTTATGCTTTTTCATTATTTTCATTAACCTTTCTGTTGTTTACACAATTCTCTAAATTAACCGCCTCATATATATCATTATCGAATAATTCGCACTTTTCTTTATATATAATAATCGGTAATGTTTCTAAATCGAGGTTTCTTTCGATACACAATGCGACTATTTCCCCTGTAATCCTGTATGCGTCACGGAACGCCATACCTTTTTTTACTAAATAATCCGCACAGTCAGTTGCGTTTATGAACCCCTTCGCCGCCGCACTACGCATATTTTCCTTGTTAACAGTCATGGTTTTTAACATGGGGGCGAACACCTCTAAGCATAACTTCACAGTGTCAACAGCGTCATATACCGCTTCTTGAACCTCCTGCATATCCTTGTTGTAAGCTAAGGGAAGCCCTTTCATGATTACCAATAACGCTTGCAAATCTCCGAATACTCTACCGGATTTCCCTCGGATTAATTCTGCAACGTCGGGGTTTTTTTTCTGCGGCATAATGCTTGAACCGGTCGAATAAGCGTCATCAAGCTCGATAAACTTAAACTCCCACGAACACCACAGAATTATTTCTTCGGATAATCTTGACAAATGCACCATAATTATCGCCAAAGCACCGGCAATTTCAATACAAAAGTCCCTGTCGGAAACACTGTCGAGCGTTTCATAAGCAATTGTGTAATCGAAGCCCAATAAGTCAGAGGTCATTTTTCGGTCAATGGGGTAAGTCGTCCCCGCTAATGCACATGCCCCGAGGGGACACCCCTCATTCATAATGTTCTTAGCGTCCCGAAGTCTTGCAATATCCCTTGCGAACATTCCTACATAAGCCAACAGGTGACTGTCAAAGGTAATCGGCTGTGCCCTTTGTAAGTGAGTATACCCGGGCATAACTGTGTCGTGGTGCTGTGTTGCAATTTCACAAAGGGTATTAATCAATTGAATAAGCAGGTTTTGGATTTCCTCGGTTTCACGCCGAAGATACAGCCGTAAATCGGTTGCGACTTGGTCATTACGTGAACGTGCAGTGTGCAGTTTCTTACCGGGTTCGCCTATGCGTTTAGTCAGCTCTGCTTCGATAAACATGTGAATGTCTTCGGCATTTGGGTCAAATTCAAGAACGCCGTTCTCAATGTCCTGCAGAATACTTTCTAATCCCGTAATAATTTTTTCACTGTCCTCTTTCGGGATTATACCAACCGCACCGAGCATTGTCGCATGAGCGATACTGCCTTGAATATCCTCACGATACATTCGGCAATCGAACGCTATCGACGAGTTAAACGCATTTACTGTTTTATCGGTCTCCTTAGAGAACCTGCCCGCCCATAATTTATCCATATCTATATCCTTTTAACTCTTGTAACTGCCATATCGTTTTCCTTGAAACCGATTTTCTCCCAGAATATATTGCCTATATCATTATCATTCAGAACAAACGCTTTAATGGTGGTCAACCCCTCGTTTTTTAAAGCCTTAACAGCGTTTTCAACCAATGCTTTTCCAATTCCTTTTTCACGGATTTTTTCTGCCACGGTAAGGCGGTATATTATTCCCGTTCTGCCGTCATGCCCTGCAAGAACAGTCCCTATGACCTCGCCGTCTTGTTCTGCTACAAAGCTCATTCCGGGGTTTCTTAAAATGAACCTTGCTATTTCCTCTTCCTTATCGAGCGTCATGCATTTGTCGCAATTGCAAACACCTTTTGTGTTCTGCCATATTGTAAACGCCGCACTATGGTCGGCGAGGGTGAATTCCCTTATTATCATTGTTTTCTCATTTCCTTTTCCTGTAACGCCTTAACCGTTATCGGCAGCCCGAACAGGTTAATAAACCCTTCAGCGTCCTTTTGATTATAGGCATCCTTTTGACCGTAGGCGGTTTCACCGAACGAAGCAATATCCTCATTATAAAGCGAATACGGTGACTTAACCCCTGCATTCATTATATTACCCTTGTATAGCTTTAACTTAACCTCACCTGTGACTGTTTCCTGTGTCTTATTCACAAAAGCGTCCATCGCCTCACGTAATGGTGTATACCACTGCCCGTTATAGACCAACTCCGCATACTTCAACGCCATAACCGCTTTATAGTGCGATGTTTCCTTGTCAAGGCAGATAGATTCGAGGACCTCATGTGCCGTATAAAGAATAGTCCCTCCCGGCGTTTCATAAACTCCACGTGACTTCATGCCGACTAATCGATTTTCCACCACGTCGAATAAACCAATCCCGTTGTCCCCACCGAGCCTGTTGAGTTTTTTAATCAGGTCTGTGCCTTTTAGAATCTCGTTATTTAAAGAAACAGGTATCCCTTTTTCAAAGCCGACAGTTACATAAGTCGGGGTATCGGGTGCATTTTCGGGAGAAACGCAGAGTTCCAAAAACTCATCATTATTATATAACGGCTCATTGGCAGGGTCTTCCAAGTCCAACCCCTCGTGTGAAAGGTGCCACAGGTTCATGTCCTTTGAATAGTTGGTCTCACGGTTAATCGTTAAGGGGATATTATGCAATTCGGCGTATTCGATTTCCTGCTCACGACTTTTAATGTCCCATATTCTCCACGGTGCAATGATTTTTAAATCAGGGGCTAACGCTTTCACCGTCAGCTCGAAGCGAACCTGGTCATTACCCTTTCCGGTACAGCCGTGGCAGACTGCGTCTGCATTTTCTTTTTCAGCAATCTCGACTAAGCGTTTGGCGATTACCGGTCGGGCGAACGCCGTCCCAAGGAGATACCCCTCATACCTTGCCCCCATCTTAAGCGTCGGGAATATAAAATCATTAACAAACTCGTCCTGCACATCTTCGATATATAACTTGCTTGCTCCTGTTTTTAATGCACGTTCTTCTAATCCGACAAGCTCAGCATCCTGACCGACATTCGCCGCCATGCAGATAACTTCACAATTATCATAATTCTCTTTAAGCCACGGAATAATTATAGAAGTGTCAAGCCCACCCGAATATGCAAGCACAATTTTTTTATACATAACAACCTCTCCTTAATAAACCAATATAACTATTATACGTTAATTTCCGCATTTGTCAAGGAAGATTATGCAGAATAGTGCATATTATGCAGTAAATAATGCATAAAAAGCGAATAAATGTATATTGACAGGAAATTCTTGACATTTCAAATGTTCACAGTTATAATGTAATGAGAATGAATTGGGGGTATAATAAAAATGACATTACCGGAAAAATTAGAAATCTTAATCCGCAGAAAAGGCGTTACTAAGACCGACTTCGCAACAAGTGTGGGGATTACATATCGTGCCCTCGCTAACTACATATCCGGCGGGAGGAATCCTCGCAGGGCAATTCTTGCGAAGATGGCTAATCTCCTTGATACCACACCGGAATTCCTCAAAAACGAAAAGCAAAAGCTGATATTAGACAGTGAGGAGCGTTATGTGTTTAATGCGACTTCGGGAGATGTTGCCGTTAACAGAGGGCTGGCACTTCTTGAGGAGGCTCGTGAGGTGTTCTCAAGTGAGTTGAAAGAGGCGGACAAGCAGGCGTTATATTCATGTATAACCGAGGCTTATTTCAAATCAAAGTCGAAAGAAGCGGAGTAAATACTATGCTTTTAGATGAAGAATATATGCTGAAAGCGTTGTCCTTAGCAGAAAAAGCACTCTCCCTCGGTGAAGCTCCGATTGGTGCGATAATTGTTGACGAAAACGGCGAAATTATTGCACAAGCGTATAACCGGCGGGAGGAGCTTAATTCGCCGATTGCCCATGCAGAAATCACAGCAATTGAAAAAGCCGCAGATTTCTTAAAAAATCGACGGCTTGATACATGCACGATGTACGTGACTTTAGAACCCTGCTTAATGTGTGCAGGTGCGATTATGCAGGCACAGCTTAAACGAATAGTTTACGGTGCATTCGCCGAGAAAACCGGTGCATTGGCTTCTGTAACAAATGTGTATGACTTTCCGTTCGGGTATAAGCCGATGGTCAGAAGTGGGATTTTGAGTGACGAGTCTGCCGCACTGTTGAACCTTTTCGGCGATAGCTTGAGGATATAGAGGTTGCGATTATATCCGCAGAAGCGGCGATAATTGCAAGACCGCCGATAAACATTACGGTTTTGGTAAATATATTAGTCATAATAAACATCTCCTTCGATTGCGGGCGACCGCAGGTCACCCCTACATTATAATTATTCCCGCATATTATCGTAAAATTCTTAAAGGAAAAAAATGGACAGATATAAACGGCTTGCATCGAATACGGTAATCCTCGCCATAGGTCAGTTCAGCTCGAAGTTCCTCGTCTATATAATGATGAGGTTCTACACAGGAATGCTGGGCAAAGACGGTTATGGTGCGGTTGCTAATATTGTTGATGCCTCTGTCCTTATTATGGCGTTTATGACGCTGTCAATCGGCGAGTCGATTATCCGCTTCGGAATAGACAATAAATATGACAAATCGCAGGTTTTTTCAATAGGACTGCTTACTACAATAATCGGTGTGTTATTCTTCGCAACGGTTGCCCCCGCAATCGGATTAATCAACTTTCTATACGAATATGTTTTCCTGATTTACATATACGTATTCACCGGAAGCATAAAAAGCTGCTGTGCTTTGTTCGTGAGGAGTGCGGGTTATGTCCGCCTTTTTGCGATTGACGGGATACTGACCACCGCAGTTAATATAATTTTCAACCTCATATTCATGCTCGTCTTTAACATGGGAGTGACGGGTTATATATTATCGGTAGTTCTCGCCGACGCATTTTCGATAATATTCTTGTTTTATACGGCGAAGCTGCATAAGTATTTCCGAATTTTCGGGTTAGACAAACGACTGCGGCGTTCGATGTACCGCTTTTGTATACCGCTTATTCCCACTACGGCGATGTGGTGGATAACTAACGTGTCTGACAGCTTTTTCATAACGTCCATGCTCGGCGTTGACTATAACGGAATGTATAAAGCGGCGTATCGCTTACCAAACGCCATTGCACTAATATCGGGGATTTTCTCACAAGCGTGGAACATGTCTGCAATCACCGAAAAAAATTCCCGTACAATTGCACGGTTTTACTCAAACGTATTTAACATATTCCAGTCAACGGTTTATGTGATTGCGGCGGGAATGCTACTGTTCATCAAACCCTTACTCGATATTATGACCGCCAACGAGTTCGAGGGGGTTTATAAATACTCGCCCCTGCTTATTATTTCAGTAGTATTCACCTGTTTTTCGACGTTTATGGGAAGCGTGTATGTCGCTTCACGCAAGTCTGTTCGTTCAATGGTAACGGTGTTCAGCGGTGCAAGCATAAACATCGGGTTAAACCTGCTGCTTATTTCGTTCTGGGGACTTCAGGGAGCGGCGTTGGCAACACTTGTCAGCTTCTTGGTTATATTCATAATTCGGGCGATTGATACCCGTAAAATCGTATTAATGGACTTGAAACTGCCCAAAATGATAATAAATATTATTATTCTTGTCGGTATGTGCTTGATTGTAATGCTTGTTGAAAATATGATGTTCTATTATATAAGTCTGTCCGTGTTATTCTTGGCAGTGGCGATTTTAAACTTCCGCTCGGGAATTGCCGCAATAGAATTAATAAGAAAAAAACGGGAGTAAATCAATTAATAATTAATAATTAATAATTAAAAATGATTGTGCCGCCTTTCGGCGGCGGATTTTAAATAATTATACATTATTAATTATTAATTATTAATTTTCTTGAGTTGGTTTTCACTGCTCTTTATTAAACTCAATAACGCTGTTGCTTGGCGGTTATAATCTGCTTCAAGGGTTGCGGTGGTTATAACGGGTAGGCTGTCGTCACCGGTTTCGTCAGCGGCAATAATCGCATTCCCCTCGGATATACTGCGACCCGCCAACGCACTCCTCAACGCCAATTCTTCCTTTATCCCGAATATGTTGGCATCATTTTTGGAATTGGCACGATAGGTTAAGCGGAAGCAGCTATACACCGACAGTGTGAGGAATTCGGAAATGCTTGCCGTTAGTTTACTGTTCTTGAACTTAGCAAGCAAGGAATAAACCACTTCAATCCCGCTGATTATCAGCTTTTTCGATAACTGTGCAGATATATTTTCAGTTCCGCTCCCCGCCTTTTGGATAATCTCGGCATCGGGAATGTCGTTCTCCGTTATGAACGTACCCGCACTGACTGCGGAACGCCCCAATAAATAATCGGTAGAAACACTGTAATAGTCTGCCGCTCTGATTAAAAAATCCAACCCGCACTCACGCTTACCGTTTTCATAATGGGAAAGCAAAGCCTGTGCCACACTAAGGTCATGTGCGACCTGCTTCTGGCTGAGCTTGCGTTCTTTTCTTAAAAGTGAGAGAATCCGCGGAAAATCATTGTTCATGTTAAATCCTCAATAAATGTCGTGTACATTATATTATATAGGATTCTCCGCATAATGTAAATCGGCAAAATCGACAAATTTATACATATTATTTATACTATTAGTATACGGAATGGTGCTTTCATGAAAAATTACGAGATTTATTTAATCCGCCACGGGGAGAACTCACTGCCTTATCCAAACGTAGGAAAGGTCTATGTTTCCCCGAATATCGCCTGTACAATTGCGGCTCAATCGTTCTACCCGAAGCATACCCTTCACACTGCAATGGACTTTCGTGAGCGTGACCCTGCCGAAACAGATGAACAATTCGCTTTAAGGTGCGTTTGTGCCTTAAACCTGCTGTTTAGTGACCTTACCCGTTCCGGTATTACAAAAGCCGCAATAATAACCGACGAAGAAGCGATTGTTACGCTTGTGGCAGGGTGCGGATTACCGAAGGGAGACCCCGTTGAGTTTATGCTTGAACCGGGGGAGGGCTGGTTAATCAGCATGTGCACGTATCTGTGGCAAAAAGGGAATACATTTGAAATAGTGGGGAAGCTGACATTAAATGAATAAAAAAAGACTTTTACTTCATGCCTGCTGTGCCCCCTGCAGTACCGCTGTAATCGAGCGGCTTATACCGGATTATGAAATAACGCTGTTCTGGTATAACCCGAATATCGTCCCCGAGGAGGAGCATATTAAGCGGTTAAGTGAGCTTGGGCGATACGTGGGGGATATATACCCCGATATTGAGTTAATCGTGGGTGAATATACCCCACAAAAATTCGATAACTGCCGTGACTGTGTAGCTCACAGACTTTCTGAAACTGCAAAAAGGGCAGGGGGTTTTGACCTTTTCACGACTACATTAACAGTTTCCCCCCATAAGAACGCAAATGAGATTAACTCGATTATATCCGAATATGATAAGGGACTGCAAGCCGATTTCAAGAAAAAGAACGGGTATCTGCGTTCAATCGAATTATCGAAAAAGCATAACCTGTATCGCCAGAACTATTGTGGGTGCAAGCATGAAAGTTAATAAAATCATTAAACTTTTGAAAAAAGAATACCCCGACCCGAAATGTATGCTATTTTACAATGCACCGCACGAGCTGTTAATCGCCGCCCGCCTTTCCGCACAATGCACCGACAAGCGGGTGAACACGGTAACGCCCGCTTTGTTTGCGGAATATACTGATATAAAAGCTTTCGCAAACGCAGATGTTTCGGATATTGAGCGAATTGTAAAATCGTGCGGGTTATATAAAACAAAAGCGGCAGATATTGTGAACATGTGCAAAATCTTACAAGAAAAGCATAACTGCATAGTCCCCGATAACATGCCCGAATTATTAGAATTACCCGGCGTGGGCAGAAAAACAGCTAATTTAATACTTGGTGAATTGTACAATAAACCCGCAATCGTCACCGACACTCATGTAATCCGCTTATCTAACCGATTGGGATTAATCAATCCCAAGTCGACTAATCCGCTGATTGTAGAGCGAGTTCTCGTTAAATCAATCCCTGCCGAGGAAAGCCTCATGTTCTGTCACAGACTCGTTTTACACGGCAGAAGCACCTGCAAAGCCCGAAACCCCGATTGCGAGAAATGTATTTTGAAAAACACTTGCAATTATCAATAAAATGTGGTATAATGTCAAATAAGTATATGCGGAGGTGGAATTATGAACATTAATGCAATGGGAACAATAAATAAATTGAACACTGCCAACAGCCAAATGAAAAGCTCGTCATCGAGTATTGCGTCGGGAACACGGCTTAACAGTGCGGCTGATGATGCGTCTGCCCTTGCCATTGCCATGAAAATGCAATCGCAAATCGGCGGAACAAATCAAGCAATCCGTAATGCGACAAGCGGTATAAGCCTAATCCAAATCGCAGACGGGGCATTAGGGAATACAAATGCCATGGTTTCACGAATGAAGGAGCTCTCTATTCAATCGGCTAACGGGATTTTCGGTGATACCGAGCGTGGGTTCATGCAGCTTGAAATTGACCAGTTAATGTCCGAAATTAACAGGATTTCCTCTACAACTAATTATAACGGGATTAAACTGCTTGACGGTTCACTTTCCGGTAACAACAGCTTTAACCTGCAAATCGGTGCAAATAATGCAAGCGAGCAGAGGTTGTCGATTAATATTAACTCCATGAACGCTAATTCAATCGGACTGCGTGGGTTTAATGTAAGTACCGTTAACGGTGCGTTAAGCTCAATCGGAATGTCCGACAGTGCAATAAGCCTTGTATCAGGGCAGAGGGCGTCATTAGGTGCAACTCAAAACCGGCTCGAGCATACAGTTAACAGTCTTATGACCTCTAATGAAAACCAGATTGCTGCATTATCGAGGATTTCCGATGCAGATATGGCGGAGGAAATGATAAACTATACAAAAAACAGCGTACTTAAACAAACTGCAATCGCCATGCTGGCACACCAAATTCGTGAGCCGCAGGGAATGTTGAGTCTGTTACAGCAAGCCGCTGTTCCGTTTAATTCGCGGATTTAACCGAAATTACTACTAATTCCGGGCGGTTATTAACCCTCGGAATAATCGGTGACGGGTGTTTTATCGAAAGTCCCCGACTGACAATATGCGTGAGTGTGCCGTGTTCATAAAGTCCGCCTGCGTATTCGGCTAAGATTCCTTGGTGCGGAACGTACAATCCCCGATTAATGAACGGCACGAAAACCTGCCCGCCGTGTGCGTGTCCCGATACTACTAAGTCGAACGGGTGTTCGGTGTAATAATTAATGTCCTCAGGGCGGTGTGCGAGAAGTATCTTGTACCCGCCTTTTTCATGTAATTCCCCGAAAGCCCTCTGCATTTCTATTTTATGGTTATACCCTTTAACAGGGTCATCAATCCCCGCAACGATAATTCTGTTCCCTTTTATTTCGATTTCCTCGAAGCTGTCAGACAGGATTGTTATTCCATAGGAGGTTACTTCATTTAAAATAAGACTGATTTCCCGATTAGATAAATCGTGATTTCCGGTCACAAAGTAAGCGGGTGCAAGTCCTTGTATCCCCTCCATAAGCATATGAGCCCCGTCACGTGAGCCATAATCGTGGAATATATCTCCCGCTAACAGGATTAAATCGGGGTTACTGTCTTTTATTCTTCCTATAAGCTGTTTCTGGTTCTTCCCGAATACGGTGTTGTGCAGGTCAGTAATCAGAACAATGCGGATTTCATCATCAATTTTATCTGAATATATCTCGTATGTTGTGGTTTGCAGCATAAATCCGGTAATCAGTGAGAGGATATACAACAAGAAAAGCGGACTCCATATAAACAGGAGCCGCTTTTTAGTTTTAGTCATGACGGGTTTATTCATCGCCGCCGCCTGCGGATGCCAACAACGCCGCAATAGCCTCGGGGGACATGTTCCCGCCCGAAGAAGTTTCTGCGGGTGCAGGAGTAGGTGTCGGTTCGGGAGTGGGTTCAG
Source organism: Oscillospiraceae bacterium (assembly GCA_009784825.1). Lineage (GTDB taxonomy): Bacteria > Bacillota > Clostridia > Oscillospirales > Ruminococcaceae > Ruminiclostridium_E. Next base: position 33,791 of record WQXO01000009.1, on the reverse strand, counting down.
GCTCTGAAGAATTACCTGCCAATAATGCCGCAATAGCCTCGGGGGACATGTTCCCACCCGAAGAAGTCTCTGCGGGTGCAGGTATTGGTTCGGGTTCTGGAGTGGGTTCATCGCCACCAGCGGACGATAACAATGCCGCAATAGCCTCGGGGGACATATTCCCGCCCGAAGAAGTTTCTGCGGGTGCAGGAGTAGGTTCGGGTTCACCGCCACCAGCGGACGATAACAATGCCGCAATAGCCTCGGGGGACATGTTCCCTCCGCCTCCGGAATCGCTTACGGGTTCAGCAATCGGCGGAGCCGGCGAATCCGGCAGTGCCGGTTCGGGAGCAGGTTCACTGCTTTTGTTCAAGAGTGCCGCAATTTGGTCGGGTGTCATTACCGAGCTTTCCGGTTTATCCAAAGCGGCGACGAATACCGATTCGGTAATCGGAGTATCGTCAATATTAGCGGCAAGAGATTCAATGTCAAGGGTATTCTCGTGTAATATACTGTTAACGTCGTTTATGCTTGTGAACTCATGGGATTTTTGATTAAGCAGACTGTCAATGCTGAATATAGCTTGCAATTCCTGCTCGGTCATTTCGTCAACAGATTCGGCGGGTGGGGGGGCAGCTTCGGTTGCAGGGGCCGGAACAGGCTTAGTGAAGTATGAATTAAAATCCTCACTGGCTTTCTTAAAGCTTAAGTCCTCACCGAAGAAACGGAACCAATAACGGTCAGCGGGCATAATCCCGTGAGTTTTCCGTGCAATTTCATAAGGGTTATACTCGTATATACCAAAACGGTCAAGCTCGTTACGTGTGAACGGCATTTTATCCGGGAAAACCCTGCTGGAAAGCAGGAAGTATATGTCGTTTAAATCAAGCGGACGGCTTGTACTGGTGAGAATTCTCTCTTTACTGCCCGGATTAAAGCTATAATCCACTCTGCCGTCCTCTTGAATTGTGTATGCGGCTAAAAGCGAGTTTCCGCTCAAGAGTTCAAACTCAAGCGGTTTGGGTATATCAAACGGTTCTGTATTTACTACATTATAGGTGTTGGATTTAATAACTTTCATATGTACTCCCCTTATATTAAACACTTATAGACCAGTATAACATAATTCGCCGTAATTTTCAATACCATAATTAATACTATTTATATTATGTAAATATTGACGAAAATTATAGCAAATATTTGGTGAATTTTATGAATGCAAAAAAATAAGTTGCAAAAACTACAAAAATATGGTAGAATGTATCCGATTAGTTTATTCATGAAAGGACGAACAAGAGAATGGCAAGAGAAATTAATTATTGCGAAATCACTGAGGAGATTAAGAATTATACCGATATTAGTATAAATAATTTGCGGATTGACCCCGCTCTTTACGGGAAATATGATGTAAAAAGGGGACTGCGTGATATTAACGGTAAGGGTGTTCTTGCGGGATTAACCAAAATCGCCGACGTAAAAGCATATAATGTCGAGGACGGGGAGATGATTCCCTGTGACGGTAAGCTTTATTATCACGGCTATGATATTGAGAAAATCGTGGACGGTTTTGTAAGCGAGAAGCGTATGGGCTTCGAGGAAACGACATATTTGTTATTATTCGGCGAACTCCCCACAAAGGAACAGCTGACTTTATTTAATCAACAGCTTATTAAATATCGTGACCTGCCCACCAGCTTCACCCGTGATGTAATTCTGAAAGCACCCAGTAAAGATGTGATGAACTCGTTAGCGAGGAGCATTCTCACACTTTATTCATATGATGAGTGTGCTGAAGATGTTACAATTGAAAACGTAATGCGTCAGTCGCTTCAAATGATTGCGAGATTTCCGAGGCTTTGTATTTACGGTTATCAAGCGTTTAAGCATTATCATGAAGACCAAAGCTTGTTCATACATGCACCGTTGCCGGAACTGTCCACCGCAGAAAATGTTTTATACATGCTTCGCCCAAACTGTCAATATTCCGAAATGGAAGCAATGATTTTGGATATGGCAATGGTTCTTCACGCAGACCACGGCGGCGGTAACAACTCGACATTTACCACCCGTGTAGTCACCTCCTCAGGAACGGATACCTATTCAACAATTGCGGCGGCGGTTGGTTCGCTGAAAGGCCCCAAGCACGGCGGAGCGAACATAAAGGTTTCGATGATGTTCGACGACCTTAAGGAAAAGGTGAAAAAATGGAGTGACGAAAAAGCGATTGAACAATATTTATCAGACGCATTAGACAAAAAAGGCTTTGATAAATCCGGTTTAATTTACGGAATGGGTCATGCGGTTTATTCGCTGTCCGACCCCCGTGCAACATTGTTTAAGCAATACGTTGAGAAACTCTCGAAAGACAAGGGCATGGAGGAGGAGTTCAAACTCTATGAAGCTGTTGAACGCCTTGCACCGCAAATTATCGGCGAGAAAAAGAGAATGTACAAGGGCGTGAGTGCCAATGTGGATTTCTACAGCGGATTGGTTTATAAAATGCTTGACTTACCCGATGAAATGTTCACTCCTATATTTGCAATTGCGAGGATTTCCGGATGGTGTGCCCACAGAATTGAGGAGCTTATCGGTAACGGAAAAATCGTTCGCCCTGCATACAAAAACGTAATCGACACAAGAGAATATGCTCATATAGATAAGAGGTAAATGCGTGTGACAATATTCTATTATCTTTTTGATAAGTTATATGTCAATCTAACAAATCGCTGTTCGTGTGAATGTGTTTTCTGCATTCGCAAGAACAGCGATGCTGTTGGTTCGGCGGACAGCTTGTGGTTAGAGCATGAACCCGACATGAACGAAATTAAATCTGCTTTTGATGAAGTCGATTTAACCGGAATAACCGAAATCGTTTTCTGCGGTTACGGTGAACCCACCGAACGTGTCGAAACGGTTATAGAAACCGCTGAATATATTAAAACAAAAACAGACATTCCTTTACGGTTAAACACCAACGGACTCACCGAGTTAATTAACCCCGAATTCGACATTAGTGAATTGGAAATATTCGATAGTATTTCAATCAGCCTGAACGCCGATAATCGGGAGGATTATTTTCGGTTGACCCGCCCGAAATTCGGTGAAAAATCCTTTGACGCAATGCTCGATTTTGCACGCAAAATTAAAGCGTTTTGTAACACGAATTTCACAGTCGTAAATCTGCCGGAATTGAACATTGAAAAGTGCCGTATTATTTCAGAAGAAATCGGAATAGAATTAAGAATTCGACACTGTGTAACGAATAATGAAAATTATAATTGATATTTTGTTGTATATATTGTATAATTAATTCAGATATTTCTACTCAATACTATTCTTTTTAATAAATAATAATAAAAAACTTGCAATTGATTTTAAACTGTGATATTATGACAGTAATATATTTTAATGATGAAAGGAATATAATTATGGCAGACGATAAGAAAATCACAAAACCGGAAACCCCCGTTAAAGCTGAAGCACCTGTAGCAAGCCCTAACGTAGCGAAAGCTCCTGCGGCAAAAGCACCGGCAGTAAAAAAGGCACCTGCGGTTAAGAAAGCTCCTGCGGCTAAGAAAACAGCAACAGCAAAACCTGCGGCTAAGAAAACAGCAACAGCAAAACCGGCAGTAAAAAAAGCAACAGCGGCAAAACCTGCGGCTAAGAAGGCAACTACAGCAAAACCTGCGGCTAAGAAGGCAACTGCTGCAAAACCTGCAGCAAAAAAAGCAACCGTTGCAAAACCTGCGGCTAAAAAAGCAACAGCGGCAAAACCTGCGGCTAAGAAAACAACAGCGAAAAAAGCTGCTACCGCTAAGAAGACCACAACCAAACGTGCATACAACAGGAAACCTGTCGTTGTTGACGCAACCGATGTTGTAAAAACTGCATTATGGAATAAAATCAACAAAACCAAAGCAAAGAAAATTAAAGAATACATCGCTATTCAAGTTTTCGCTGAAGGTTTAGATGAGTTTTTCATTGCCGTTCAAGAGGGTATGCCCAAGATTGACAGAGGCTACTACTACGGCAACAACGGTGAATTGAACATTTCCGAAAAAGAGCTCATGAAAATTGCAACAGGCAGATATGATATAATCAATGCAGTAAAATCCGGAGCGGCAAGCTTCGACGGTAATCTTTCTGTTCTTTTGAAAATTATTGACCTGTTCTAAAAATTATGCCTTTTAAATATCGGGTGTGCCTGTGTGGTACACCCGATTTTTAATGAAATTTACAAAATTTTCAATTTAAGGCAGAAAAACCTTGACAATTTAATAATTCTCGTATATAATGGTTAGGTTAATGCTCAAAACACGGAGTTTTCCGTTTATATACGAAGTAAGGGGGGAGAAAAATGAAAAGAACCTATCAGCCGAAAAAACGGCAAAGACAAAAGGAGCACGGCTTCAGAAAGAGAATGTCCACGAGGAGCGGTCGTAAAATCCTTTCCAAGAGAAGGGCAAAGGGCAGGAAGACGCTGTCTTATTAATGCAAAAAGAAAATCTCTACAAGAAAAAATATGATTCTGTAAAGAAAAATCGGGAGTTCCGGTCTTTGTTCAAAAACGGGAAGAATAGCGTGACCGATGCGTTCGTATGTTATTGTTTTATGAACAAATTAGCTGTGAACAGGCTCGGCATAGTAGCGAGCAAGAAGAGTGTAGGCGGGGCGGTTAAGCGAAACCGTGCCAAACGTGTAATCAGAGAAGCGTTCCGAATTGCGGAACCGGATTTAAGAAGCCGAACGGACAAGCGTTATGACTTTGTGTTTATTGCGAGGGCTAAAACGACGGAATATAAATCCACTCAAGTTTACGAATTGATGAGAGAGCTTATGGAAAAGCTCGGATAATTCATGAAATATCTGTTTATCGGTTTAATACAACTCTATAGAATGACCCTGTCAAAAATATTGCCGCCGTCTTGTCGGTTCACACCAAGCTGCTCCCAATACGCCATTACCGCATTAAAGCGGTTCGGCGTGATTAAGGGCGGCTGTTTGGCGTCTTGGAGAATTCTGCGTTGCAACCCATTTTCGCAGGGAGGGTATGACCCAGTCCCCGAGAAAAAACCTCACGGCGTTGACTACACTAAGGAGAAGTGCTGATGGATTTTATTTACACAATATTCGGTACACCGTTGGGATATATCATGTGGGTGTGTTATCTTCTCACCAAGGATATAGGCTTGGCTATTATCATATTCACGTTGATTGTTAAGGTTGCCAGCTTTCCGCTTTCGTTGAAACAGCAGAAGAACACGGCACAGTCACAGCTTTTCGCACCGAGGGTTAAGGAAATCCAAGCCAAGTATCGCAATAATCAGCAGAAAATGCAGGAAGAAACATCAAAACTGCAAAAAGAGGGGTATAACCCTGCGGGCGGTTGCCTCCCGATGATTTTGACGCTTGTTATTCTTTTTGGTGTACTTGATGTTGTTTATAAACCCATGACACACTTTGAACGCTTTGAAAGCGTTGAAGCGGGCAGTATTGCAGCAGTTAAGGAAATTTCACTCGAGCATGAATATGCGGAGTATCTTAAAGAAAATGAAGAAGCGACTGACAATGAAAAGAGCAAATTCAGAAGCACACTTGAAACCAACTATAAATCATTACAGGGTGAGCTGAGAGTAATCGGTATATACAAAAGCAACCCCGAAGCGTTCAGCGGGATTAACGGGGAAATTCTGAAAAGGATGGATATTCTTGAGGAGCGGATTGTCTTTTTGGGGATTGACTTCAGTGAAAGACCTACTCTGATTTTTGCACCGATTATCATAATTCCGATACTGTGTTTCTTATTCTCAATTGCTCAAACGATTATAACGCAGTATATCCAAAAGAAAACCATGCCCGATTTGGGTCAGCAGATGGTGGCGATGAAGTATATGCTTTATGCAATGCCGCTGTTCTCATTATATATCGTGTTCCAGTTCCCGGCAGGTGTCGGGTTCTATTGGACAATTTCATCTGTTATCGGAATTGCACAAAGCGTTCTTATTTATAAGATTTGGCCTCCCGAAAAAATGCGGGAACAGGCAAAGGCGGCACTTGAGAGAAAGAACAAGGGGATTAGCTTTGACACAGAGGTAGTCATTGAAAAAGAGACTAAGGACGGCGAGGTAGAGGTCAAAACCAAGAAAAAGTCAGAAATGTCATCTAACGAGCGTAAGGATTATTATCGTAAAAAATTGGAGGAGGCTCGAAGAGCTGATTTGGAGAAATACGGTGAGGTTGGAAAACCGTTGCCGACGAGTTCGGATGACACACAAGAATAATCTAATTTTCGGAAAAGGGGACAAATATGGAAAAAATATTTACCGCTAAATCATTTGAGGAAGCCAAGGAAATGGCAGCAAAAGCGTTCGATATGGACGAGCTGGACATTCGTTTTGAGGTAATTGAACAGCCGGTGAAAAAGCTGTTCGGCACTAAGGGAGAATTCCGTGTGCGAGCCTTTTGTGCAGATAATGAGAAAAAAACCGTTCCCCAAGCAGCAGAAAAAGCAAAATCAACTCCACCCGCACAAAAGGCGGCAAAACCCGAGCAGTCGACTTCTTCTAAATCGAAGCAGTATACCATTGTAAGTAAGGAAGATGCCGAGAAGTTCAAACACGCTGTTGAATATCTTGAGAATATCCTCAATCAATTAGGTGTAAAGGATTTCGCTGTCGATGTGAAGTCTAATGGTGAGGTTACCATGCTCGATATTACCGGAGATGACTTAGGCATAATTATCGGCAGGCGTGGCGAGACATTAGACAGCTTGCAGTATCTCACAATTTTAGCGAATAACAGAGGCGGAACCGAAGAGAATACCCGATTACGTTTAACTGTAGACTGTAACGGCTATAGGGAAAAACGTGAGGAAACTCTTGAAATTCTTGCAAACCGCACCTCAAATAAAGTAATCAAGCAGGGAAGGCGGATTACGTTAGAACCCATGAACCCGTATGAACGCAGGATTATCCACAGTAAGGTCGCAGAAATTGACGGGGTATACAGCAATTCCATAGGCGAAGAGCCTTACAGAAAGGTCGTCATTTCCGCTGAAATCCCGAAAAGGCGTGGAGGCAATGATAACCGTTCAAGCGGTGGGGACAAACCGAGAGGAGGTCGCCCCAACAACAACGACAAAGGCGGCGGTAATCCGCAGGGGCGTTCCTATAAACAGTCAAGCGGGTTTTCGACTTCCTTTGAAAGGGAGTATAAACGCACACCGAGCACCGCTCCGGAAATCTCTCAGGACACCGTGGATATTGAAAAAAACACCTCTTTATACGGTAAGATAGAATTGTAAAAAAAACACCGCTCCTGCTATAAAAACAGGAGCGGTTTTAATATGTCATGTAATACCGATTAACCGGAAACACTCGCCAATAGCTTATCGGTCAGCTTTGCCGCAGTGTCATACTCACAGATTAATATACTGTTGGATATTTCATCAATCACAGCTTCAATATCACCCTCAGCTTCCTCACGCAATGCGGCGACAGAGGCATCAATGGTCTCCATGTTAAGCCCTTGAAGTGCAATCTTCAACTTAGCCGCTTCCAATGAAATAACCTCGATATTAACATTACCGGTCTGTTTTTTCTCCCGATGGGTGGCAGAAACTGCAATTTTTATGCTTTCCAATAAAAGCGACAATTCTTCAATAAAGCGTTCGTTGTTCTTTGCGATGAATTCTGTATCGCTGATTTTCGCAGCACTTTCAAGCAAGCGTGCCATGTTCGACACCTTTGCCGCACCGATACTCGCCGAAGCACTCTTAAGTGCATGAACATGAGTGGCATACAATCCCAAATCATTATTCTCAAAACACTCACGAATTATATTAATTTTCTCAATTCCGTCATCACGGAATATAGCTAATGTCTTCAAATAGTTCTTGGCACTGCCCCCGGTCATATAAATTCCGGCTTCAACATCAATCCCCTCAATTTTAAATGCAGGAGAATCAATCTTAATCGGCTCATCACCGATAAAAGCCTCACGCTTATCATCGGGAATCCACTTGTCGAGGATAGCGTCTAACTTAGCGGTATCAATGGGCTTAGCAAGGAAATCCTGAAACCCGTTTTTAATAAACATCTCACGCACACCCGTGACAGCGTTGGCAGTGAGTGCGACAATCGGCAGATTTCTGTAATATTCCGCAGTCTTATATTCACTTTCCAATTCACGAATACGCAGTGTGGTTTCAATACCGTCCATCTCCGGCATCATATGGTCCATGAAAATAATATCATAATCGTTCACCTTTGCTTGTTCAATTGCGTCTTTACCGCTTTTGCTAAGGTCGATATTCATTTTATAAGGGGACATAAGCCCCTCAACAACCATTAAGTTAGTGGTAATATCATCGACAATCAAAATCCTTGCCATAGGTGCGATAAAACGTGTACCGTGGCTTTTCTTTTTATAATTGCTCTTAGCACGATTGTTCAGAATATCAGCAATATCGGCAGAATGCACAGGCATGAACATGGTTCTCGAGGTTTCCGTTTCAATGAGGTTCTCGCCGTATTCAGAAATTAGTATCATTTTAATGCTTCGCCCTAATTTCTTAATCGTTTTCTCGGTGCTGTCGAACAAGAACGACGAAACAAAGAAGAAGTTATAATTATTGTTGTCGACTTCCTCAAGAAAGCGTGACTGATTTGTAACAACCTTATATTCCACGCCCAAGTCCTTTAACGAGGCAACAAGCGATTCGGAATAAACATCTCTCGTTTCATAAATTAAAACAGCGTTCTCTTCCTCGTTAATTTTAGCGAACTTTACTAATTGAGTGGCTTTGTCGAACTTTTGCGGAATAGTCAGCTTAAATGTGCTGCCCTTACCGTATTCACTCTCAACGGAAATGTTTCCGCCCATAGCGGTGCAGAAGCTTCGTGTAATCGCCAAACCTAACCCCGTTCCCTCAATCGCCTTACTTTTAATTGTTTCACCGAGTTGAACGAAATCACCGAAAAGCCTTTTCAAGTTCTCTTTTTTAATGCCTAATCCCGTATCCTCAATGCTGAATGTCAGCGAAATAGTTTCATCGTTTATGGGTTCAGAAGAAACAATAAGTCTGATATGCCCTTTCTCACAGTATTTACAGGCGTTGGAAAGCAGATTAATCAACATCTGCTTAACCCTAATCTCATCACCGATAAGTGCGTCGGGGATATTGCTGTCTACATTTACGGTGAACAATATAGGCCGCTCAAGAACACGAAGGCGGATTATTCCTATAACATCATTAATCATTCCCGAAAGGGTATAGTTCACCGGAATAATCTCCATCATTCCCGATTCAATTTTCGAGAAGTCTAAAATATCATTAATAATCGCAACCAAAACTGCCCCCGATTGCTTAATACCGAGGAGGTGGTCATGAATATTCTTAGGAACATCCTCACGCAGAACCAATTCCGACATACCGATAATTGCGTTCATCGGTGTGCGGATTTCATGGCTCATTTTAGCAAGGAAGTTTGATTTAGCCCTGCTCGAACGCTCGGCGGCTTCAATCGCTTCATTAAGCTCGGTAATGTTATGCAGGGTCATCATCGCACCGATAATCCCGTCACTCTCGCTTTTTAGCGGAATAATCGACACCTCGAAAATAAATCTCTTACCCTTGAGAACAACCTCAAGCCTGTCATATTTAATAAGCTCACCCTCATTAATAACCCTGTTTAATGCGGTTGCAACGCCCTTAGCCATATCCGGCGGCAACAAAGGAATAATGATTTCCTCAAATGATTTTTCTGTGAGCGAGTCTGTGTTAATTCCCACCTTAGCTAATGTGTTCCGTGTTCCCCGAATAAATTTGCGATTTCTGTCCATTATCAGAATAGTGTCGGGTGTATACTCGAAAACCAACTGCAGGAAAATATCCTGCTGTTCGTTCTGCTGTTTAATCATTTCATAAATGTTTTTCTGGAAAACAGAATTCTGCTCATAGGAGTTGATGATGTATTCCATCTCCTTAAGCTTTCTCTCTAACTTGACCTTTTCTTTTTTAACCTGCCTCAACTCTTCGGTAAGGGCTTCGACACTCTTATCGTTCACTATAGTATAATCCTTCTTTAATAATTAAAACACACAGGCAATTAAAGTTTGGTTATGCTCGTGGTTAAACGCTTTCTCATCAGTAACCGCCATGGGGCAGATTTCCCCGCTTGCATATCCGATTGTATAATTTATCTCGGCAGGTACAATTTCTTTAACAACTTCAAGCTCCTTCATCGAATCGCTCATCAAGCTAATCCGCCTGCCGATACATGAATACAACAACGCTGTTTTGGCATTATTAGCACCTTTAATTTTTTCAGCCAAGGTTTTGGCAGTCTGTGCTACAACGTCCGGTGTGGAAACCGCCACAGACAGGCTTGCCCCCTCGAACAGATAACCGCCGGTAACAACTGCTCCCGTGTCTGTCACCATGAACGGGGTTCTCGAAACCAAGTCGTTGTTGTTCCTCTCATAATTGAGGATAAACGTAGAGGAAAGCAGACCCGCATTACTCGAATCGCCCATTATAAACCCGATTTTGTTAAAGAACTCATCAGCTACTATGTCATTAACCGAAACCAAAAGATTTCTCTCACATTTAGTAATCTCGCCAACATTAGGCATAACAATCGCTTCATCGGTGAGTGACACCACGAAGAACTCGGGATTAATCTCACCGGATATAAGCACCATTGCCACACGGTCTATGAACGAATCACCATTACACAAAGCAAGGTAACAACCCCGCTCGGCAACAGTGTCACGGTCAGCGTTGGCAACCCCGCCGAACACAGCGGTTCGGGGGTCAATTTCTGATATAGCGGAAACGAATTCCCCCGGGAAATGGAAGTTGAAAAGGGCAGGGAACATCAGCACCAACTTAGGTGTTGCATCTAATTGCTTTTTCAAGGACAGATATGTATCTTGAATAATGGGAATAGCATCTACCTCCTCGGGAATAACATCCGTTTGACCACAAGCGAAGTTACAGTCATCAGAGGTCAACACCATTATCGAGAACATATACATTCCGATAGTTCCGTTTGACGATTGGGCAGCAGTGGTAATCCCGGCAATGGGGAAGGGAATTGCATCAGCAACCGCCTTATATACACCGGAAGTCACCGCATCGGTGTATATCGTGAGAATTCCGACGGTGTTCTTCAGCAGCTCAATCTCCTCCAATTTTTCCCGAAGCTCACTGACGGCATCATCCGGCTCGTCGATTTCCGTTAAAAGAATAACATGCGATTTAATCATAAAATGCTTCCTCCATATATCATTCTGAAATTTCACTAACTACTTTTTGGAACGCCTGCTCATGCATAATGAATACGTCAACGAGCATGGGGTCGAAATGAGTCCCTTTACCGCCCGATATAATTCTCACGGCATCCTCGTGAGTGAAAGGCTTCTTGTAAGGACGCTCGGAAATAAGTGCGTCATAAACATCGGCAATCGCCATCAATCTCCCCTGTAAAGGAATACCGTCACCGGAAAGTCCGTGGGGATAACCCGAACCGTCCCATTTTTCATGATGCGTCCCCGCAAAGATTTTTGCGTGTTCCAAAAAAGCGTCCTCGATGGAGTTTTTCTGGATTCTCTCAATAACCTCCACCCCAAAGGTGGTGTGGTTCTTTATTTCATTAAACTCATCATCGGTGAGCTTTGCAGGTTTGTTAAGAATGCTGTCCTTAACTGCGATTTTTCCCACATCATGCAATTGTGAGGACTGGATGAAAAATTCTGTGTTCCAGCTCGAAATCTCCTTTTGATACAACCCGCTGTTCCTTAAAGCCTCAACAAGGATTTTTAAGTAATTTTGCGTCCTCTCGATATGTCCGCCCGTGGTATAATCACGGCACTCAACAAGCTCTGCAATGGTGCTGATGATGGCGTTCTGCAAGCTCGTAACGGTCTGTGCCTTTTGGTTGACCATGATTATCAGGTTGTCGTTATAGTCCTTCAGCCGTTCCTTTTGGCTTTCAACCGTCATATGTACTTCTATCCGTTTAAGGAGCAGCTGCGGTGCGAAAGGCTTAGATATGTAATCCACCGCTCCGAGTGACAACCCGGCAAGCTCACTCGAGCTGTCTCCCCGGACTGTCAGAAAGATAATCGGAATATCGACAGTTTTCTTATCCTCTTTAAGTATCTTTATGGCTTCATAACCGTTCATCTCCGGCATTTCTATGTCAAGTAAAATTAAGTCGGGTCTGATTTGATTGAGCATTTTAAACATTTTATCAGCAGTAGGTATGGTAATGACGTTATACTCTTTTGAGAGTATGTCTTTACCAATGTTTAAGTTAGTCACGTTGTCATCAACCAAAAAGATTGTTCTACGCGTTTTTTCCATAAAGCTCACGCCTTTCACCGTGTTTAACACACTGTTAACCAATACTAAATAACATAATAACACATAATGCCTTATAATAAAAGGGGCATTTGATAATTTCTACTAATTGAGCAAATATTTATCATAATAATTAGCTATATTCACCAATAATTCGGAATGTACTTTTGTAATAATCAATGATATTTTCTTTCTTCATTTTGGAAAGCTCACGTGATAAGGCACTCCTGTCAACATTGAGATACTGTGCAAGCTCCTCCCTGTCAAGCGGAATTTCAAAGGGCTTGCCCATGCTGATACCTTGTGACTGAATAGTCAGATAGGTCATCACTTTTTCCCGAATTGTGGTTTTTATTAAGCAGTCATTGCGTTCGTGCAAAAGCATTGCCTTTTGTGAAATACCGCCGATAAAGTTTAAAATGACTCTTGCATGCACCGAGCAGTTCTTGTTGCATAACCGAACTAACTTATTAAAGGGCAAAAACATAACGGTGAGGCGGTCGGTCGCTACTACCGTAACGGGGCTTCTCCTCCCCGCAGAGCCTGCAAGCAGTATACCAATGTACCCGCCCTCCCTCAACACAGTTACTATGTAGCTTTTCCCGGAAACATCATTCTTCAGTGAATGTGCTTGTCCGCCTAAAACCACACCGAACCGTTTAACCTCATCACCCTCATGAATGACAATCTCACCCTTGGCATATTCACGAATTTCTCCCCCGAAGCATTCATAAACATTTCGGATTTCAACACGATTAAGCCCGTCAAACAGCGGTAAACGCTCCATATCTCTAAAGCTCATAATCACCTGCATTTTCGTTGCATATGCAACATACATTTTAGTTAAAATATAATATGATTGAATAAAAAATAAATAGAGGGAGTGTAGGCATGAGGCTAAAAAAAACCACAATATGGCTAACACAGACTGCCTTGCTAATCGCAATTTTAGTAAGCTGGCAGGCGGTGACCACCCCACTTGGAATGACGTTGCTGACGGGGTCGGGCGTAAACATGATATTAGCGATAACCGCAACGGTATTTGGAATTTCATCAGGGCTGTGTGTGGCGATGATTTCACCGATTATGGCGTCGCTTATCGGAATCGGACCGCCCTTCCCGATAATTATTCCGTTTGTTATGGTGGGGAACGCAGTTTTCGTAATACTGTGGCACTACATCGAAAAACGAAAGCCGCAGGAGCATTTCAGAATAATTGCATTATTATCTGCGGCAGGGGTAAAGTCCGGTTTCCTGTATGTCGGAATTGTCCTATTCGCCATACCCACTTTTGTCCCGCAAGCCCCTCCCGCAATAACAACGATGTTCTCGTTCGCACAATTCGTGACTGCTTCTATAGGTGGTGCGTTTGCATTAGCGGTAATCCCCTCATTGAGAAAGGCTTTAAAAATCCAAATAAAATCAGAATAAAAATAAAAAATGCCGTTGTTTGGTTTTTAGAAAAACAACGGCTTTTAATTTAATTTTGCGGTTCACCGAGAATATCTTTCAGCTTTATTGCAAGGGCAGTGACCCCATCCTTGAATTCGTTCAGCTTCTCGTCGATTACTGAACGGTCATTGTCAATTGCGGCAACCTCAAGCACACGTGCCTTATCCGCTAATTCACTTGCACCAATATTGGCTAATGCACCTTTATACCCGTGAATGAGCGTTCTGAAAGCCTCATAATCATTTTCAGCAAGCAGAGCCTCGAACTTTCCCTCGTCATTGATATTCATTTTTACCAAAATTCCCAGAACCTTAAGATACGCCCCCACTAAATTAGAAATTGTTCTTAACCCGGCATCAACATCAAGCTCATCAATCTGCCGAACAGCAAGTAGCTTTTCTTCATTCGTCATTTCCATAAAAACCGCTCCTTTATACTAAAGATTAGTCGTTTTCGGTAAACAAAATCACGGAATTGAGCTTGTGAAGCAATTCCGCGAATGTGTTTGTATGACCCGTAGGAGAATCGAACTCCTGTCACCGCCGTGAAAGGGCGGTATCTTAACCGCTTGACCAACGGGCCGAATGGCAATTGACAATTTACAATTGACAATTAACAGTTTTACGCTTATAATATAGTGGGAAGCATAGCGGCAGTCGGATTTGAACCAACGACACCCCGGGTATGAACCGAGTGCTCTAGCCAGCTGAGCTATGCCGCCATATACATAACGCAAGCATTATAACATATAAAAACGCAAATGTCAACACTTTTTTCATAATAATATCAGAAAATAAAATTTTACACAGATTTTACATAAAAGCGTATTTGTTTTTTACTCGAAAGGTTTATTCTTTTTACATCGGCATAGAGAAAAATGCCAAATAAAGTAAAATGTTTAGAACAAAATCTTTGGAGGAAAAAAATGAAAAAACTACTTAAAATAGCATTGGCTATGGGTCTTATGACAGCGATGATTAGCGGTTGTGTACCGGAGGATAATACTCCTTCTACAACAACCCAAGGCGGTACAACTGCTGCAAATGACGACACAAAAGCGGCAGACGCAACCACAACAACAGCAACTCCCGGCAATTTCGATGATTCACAAGCAATCCTTGTAATCACACGTGAAGACGGTTCCGGCACAAGAGGTGCGTTTGTTGAAATTATAGGAATAGGCAATGACGAAATCGTTGCAACTGCCGAAGTTAGAAACAACGCAGGCGACATTCTCGGTGCAGTTGAACAGAATGATGTTGCAATCAGCTATATTTCTGCAGGCTCGGTAAGTAATGCGGTTACCGCACTTACTATAGAAGGTATTGCTCCGACAACCGACAATATCAGGAGCGGTGCTTATGCAATCCAAAGACCGTTTAATGTTGTTCACAACGGTTCATTAAATGCAGACGCACAGGATTTCTGGAACTTTATCTTCTCGGCAGAGGGTCAAGCAGTAGTAGTCGGCAGAGGCTACATTGAAGGCGTTATGAACGCACCCGCATGGGAGCAGGACACAAGTGCAACCGGTTCAATAACAGTAGGCGGTTCTACATCTGTTCAACCTCTCATGGAAAGATTAATCGAAGCATACGTTGCAGCGGGCGGAACAGTAACCGTTGAGCTTCAGGGCGGCGGAAGCGGCGTAGGCGAATCCAGCACAGTTGACGGTACGTTTGAAATCGGCATGGTAAGCCGTGAAGTGAGAGTAGCCACTCTTACCTCAGGCGAACTGGCGATTGACGGTATCGCAGTTATCGTTAATAAAGCCAACCCGCTTACAGATATATCTATAGAAGACTTAAAGGACATCTACTTGGGCGACCTGACTATCTGGAATCAAGTGGGATAAATACCAACACAACGGAGCGTAATTCGACATGAAGCGTAGAACTTTAAAAGCTGAAGATATTTTCAACATAGAATTCATCATGCGAATTGTATTCATTTTGTCAGCCTTAACCGCAGTTTTTGCGGTTGGGCTGATTTGCTTTTTCTTGTTCGCACGGGGGCTTCCGGCTATATTTTTCGAGATAGGCCCCATCAAGTTTATCACAGGAACCGAGTGGTATCCAAGGCGTGTGGAAAATCCGCTTTTTGGTATTCTTCCGATGATTTTGGGCAGTATTTATGTTACAGCGGGTGCAATTATTATCGGAGTACCGGTTGGTATATTAACCGCTGTATTCATGGCAAAAATGTGCCCTTTGTGGCTCTACAGATTTCTTAAACCGCTTATCAGCTTGCTTGCCGGGGTTCCCTCGGTTGTATACGGTTTCTTCGGAATGATGATTATTGTTCCGTGGCTGAGAGATGCTTTAAACCTAACCAGTGGTAGCACAATGCTCGCTACTTCTATTCTTTTGGGAATTATGATTCTCCCTACTGTCATAACAATTTCAGAAAGCTCACTTCGAGCTGTCCCGGACGAATTATATGAGGGAGCAGTCGCACTCGGTGCAAGCCACACAAGGGCAGTATACAGGGTAATTCTTCCGGCGGCGAAGTCGGGGGTGTTGGCGGCAGTGGTTCTCGGAATAGGGCGGGCAATCGGTGAAACAATGGCAGTCAGAATGGTGGCGGGCAACCAAGCACTTATGCGTGCCCCGTGGGATATTACTGAGGGCTTGCGTACCATGACAACTAATATTATTCTCGAAATGGGTTATGCTGATGGACTTCACTTAGAGGCGTTAATCGCAACAGGTGTTGTTTTGTTCGTGTTCATTGTTTTAATTAATGTACTTTTCAGTGTACTTACTAAAAAAAGTGAGAAAGAGAGTAAATTCGCAGGTAAATTCTCTTTTAAAATTCCTGCTGATGTTATATACGGCGGAATAATCGGTTTAGTCCTCGGAATGGCGATAATACCTAATTTTTCAATAGCTCCGAACATTTCCTCATCAGCCGATATAAGCATTTCCGGTGCAATTGTCAGAGGAAACGAAATGATGAGTCCAAACATTTCCGGCACAATCACCGACGGTAAAATCGAAAGCCTTAACATTGACGGTGTCGAAATAGTCACCACAAGGATAGAAGGGCTTTTCATAAACGGCAGCTTTGTTGAATCGTCGATTGAATTATCCGGAGAGGGCGGCAGAGAAAGAAGCGTTATGCTGATTGACGGCATTGACAGCGGTGAAATAGTTAACGGCGAGGTTCGGATAATCAGTTTTTACGGTAAGAACATTGATGTTCTAATCGGAATAATTCTCGGTATATTTTTGGGTATACTTTTAATTAAGCTTATAACAGGTTTTGACGGATTAATAAAAGTCATGACATGGATAGCGGCGTTTATTACAATTACGGCTATGGGTTTTGTAATAGGCTATATATTGGTTAGGGGGGTTCCGTCGCTCTCACTTGACTTATTCAGATTTCGATATACAGCCGATAACACCTCTATGATGCCGTCTGTCATTAACACGGCGATAATGGTATTGGCTACTTTGTTAGTGGCTGTCCCGTTTGGGGTAGGCTCGGCGATTTACCTTGTGGAATATGCCAAACGAGGTAATAAATTTGTAAAAGTAATCAGAATAGTCACCGAAACATTAGCGGGAATTCCATCGATTGTTTACGGTTTGTTCGGTATGATATTCTTTGTTGTCTTTTTAGACTGGGGATATTCACTGATTGCAGGTTCATTTACACTTTCTATAATGGTTCTGCCTTTAATAATGCGAACCACCGAGGAAAGTTTAAAAGCAGTCCCCGATGCATACAGGGAGGGTTCATTCGCATTAGGTGCGGGGAAGCTGCGAACAGTATTCATGATTGTGCTGCCTGCGGCAATCCCCGGTATATTAGCGGGAATTATACTCTCGGTGGGCAGAATTGTCGGTGAAACAGCGGCACTAATGTATACTGCAGGTATTGCCCCGCAGATACTTCGGGGACCGCTATCCTCAGCGAGGACGCTTTCAGTACATATGTTTATTCTGTCGGGTGAGGGAACTCACCGAGAGCAGGCACACGCCACTGCAGTAATATTGTTAATATTAGTAATTGTTATCAATTCAATTTCATCATTTATTGCCGGAAAGGTTGCGGCAAAGAAATCCACAAAGTAATGAAAGGACATATTTCTGAATGAGAAAGAATAAGTATGAGCTTAAGAATGTTGATTTATGGTACAGTGATTTTCAAGCCTTGAAAGATGTCAACATGGACATTATGGAAAAGGAGGTCACTGCGTTCATTGGACCGTCCGGGTGCGGAAAATCAACATTAATTAAGACGCTTAACCGAATGAATGACCTTGTAGAGGGGTGCAGAGTTACAGGGAAAATCCACCTTGACGGACAGGACATATTCGGGAACATCAACGTCAACCACCTCAGAAAAAGGGTGGGCATGGTGTTTCAGAAGCCTAATCCGTTTCCCATGAGTATATACGATAACATTGCGTTCGGGCCCCGCACTCACGGAATAACAGCAAAACTGAAATTAGACGAAATTGTGGAGAAGTCCCTGCGTGATGCGGCAATTTGGGAAGAAACCAAGGACAGGTTAAAGAAAAGTGCCTTAGGTTTATCGGGCGGACAGCAGCAGCGTCTTTGTATCGCACGAGCGTTATCGGTATCACCGGAGGTGCTGCTTATGGACGAGCCGACAAGTGCCTTAGACCCTATATCCACTTCTAAAATCGAAGACTTAATCTCCGACTTAAAAGGCGATTATACGGTAATAATAGTAACACATAACATGCAGCAGGCTACAAGAATTTCCGACAAAACCGCATTTTTCCTGCTTGGAGAAATGGTGGAGTTCGGTAAAACAGAAACATTGTTCTCTATGCCCAAGGATAAGCGTTGCGAGGACTATATTACAGGGAGGTTTGGATAACATGAGAAACAAATTTGAACAGCAACTAACTCTATTAAATAATATGCTCATAGAAATGGGCGGTTTAATCGAAACATCAATTGCCTTAGCAATTCAAGCGATGAAAGAGCAGAATTCGGAAGCCGCCGACAGAGCGGTGGAATATGACCGTGAAATCGACCAGATGGAGCGTGATATTGAGGAATTATGCCTGAAGCTGTTGTTACAGCAGCAGCCTGTCGCACGTGACTTAAGGCTTATTTCTGCAGCACTGAAGATGATAACAGACATGGAAAGAATAGGCGACCAAGCGGCAGATATTGCGGAAATCACCCCGTATCTGTCCGGAACACCTTATTTTAATAAAATGGGGCATTTCTCAAAGATGGCAGAGGCAACCGCTAAAATGGTGACAGACAGTATTGACGCATTTGTTAAAAAAGATTTTGACTTAGCAATATCGGTTATAAAGTCAGATGATATAGTCGATGAGCTTTTCCACCAGATTAAGA
The DNA here is from genome assembly GCA_009784825.1 of Oscillospiraceae bacterium. Lineage (GTDB taxonomy): Bacteria > Bacillota > Clostridia > Oscillospirales > Ruminococcaceae > Ruminiclostridium_E. Next base: position 14,645 of record WQXO01000009.1, on the reverse strand, counting down.
CTGATTTGATTGAACTGCTCAGGACAGACAATGCCCACGGCGAATATGCAATAGACATGCTGATGATTGCGAAATACTTCGAGAGAATTGGCGACCACGCTGTAAACGTAGCAGAATGGGTGCTGTTCTCTATCAAAGGCGAACACGTCAGATATTAATAAAAATATTCAGAACAAAAGAAAAAGGCAGGACTTATATTATGCCAAAGATATATATTATAGAAGACGACGAGAACATTCGTGAATTAGTAATCTACGCATTAAGCACAGGCGGATTTGATGCACGAGGGTTTGAATCGGGTACACCGTTTTTTGAAAAAATCGCAAACGACAAGAAATTACCTGAATTAGTTTTATTAGATATAATGTTGCCTGAGAGCGACGGATTATCTATTCTGAAAAGATTGCGTTCCGATTCACGCTATAAGTCCATTCCCGTGATTATGATGACGGCGAAGGGCAGTGAGTTTGATAAGGTTAGGGGGCTTGACGCAGGGGCTGACGATTATGTCACAAAGCCTTTCGGTGTCATGGAACTCATTTCCCGAATTAATGCGGTGCTTCGTCGAAGCGGTAATGAAACAAGCGTAAAAGAACAGCTCAGCTATGAGAATATCATTCTTGATAATGCACGGCGAGCCGTTTCAACAGGCGATGAGAAAATCACCCTCACCTATAAGGAATACGAGCTTCTTAAATACCTTTTAATAAATTCGGGAATTGTCTTAGGCAGGGATAAGATTATGGAGGCGGTGTGGGGGTATGATTTCGAGGGAGAAAGCCGAACCGTAGACGTACATATCAAAACCCTGAGGAAAAAGTTAGGCACAGCGGGAGAACATATTAAAACCATTCGTAATGTTGGGTATAAACTCGGAGAGTGACAGTATGAAAAGACGGATATATTTAAGTATGCTGATAATAATTGTGGTTTTCTCTGCTTTGACAATCACAGTTTTATCTGTTTTTAGAATCACGGATATGTCTGCCGTTTATGCCGTGATTGTGATAATGACGGCTCTCTCATTATGCTTGGCGGGAATTATCTCTAATTTGCTGACTAATAAAATTATAAAGAAGCTCAACGACTATGATTTTGACAATGACGATGCATTTGTTTACGATGAGTTTTCGTATTTCATCAGGCGGGTCAAGCGTAAAAAGCGTAAGTTAGAAAAAAATATTACCCTGCTTAAAAACAGAACCGACACCATTGAAGCAATCGCAGAGGACATGAGGGAGGGTGTAATTCTCCTTGACAGGAACGGGATTGTTCTGATTGCCAATAAAAGTGTTTCGCAGGTGTTCAATCTCAATCCGCAGGAGATGCTTAGGAAGAATATTCTGCACATCTGCCGTGATATTGAGTTTCAGCAGGGGATTAAAAAATGCTTTAACGGTGAAAGCACCGAGATGAAGTTTGAGAGAAATAAACGGATTTACAATGTGTTCTTTAACCCGTCATATATCAATGACAAAATTAACGGTACTGTTGTTTTATTCTTCGATGTCACCGAGAAATACAAGGCGGAAAAGCACAGGCGTGAGTTCTCGGCGAACGTCTCCCATGAGTTAAAAACACCGCTTACGACGATTAGTGCATTGTCCGAGATGATTGAAAACGGCATGGCAAAGGAAGAGGACGTTAAGGAGTTTGCGGAGAAAATATCGGCACAGGCAGGCAGACTTCTCGATATTATTAATGACATTATCAGATTATCCGAGTTTGACGAGGGTGATATTAAAAACGAGCATAACTCATTTGATGTATACGCTTTAGCCGAAACAGTGATTGCCGGTTTGATGGAAAATGCAAACGATAAAGAGGTTGTTGTTGAATTAAGCGGCGACAAATTCGACATTAGGGCGAACATGACTATGCTTGACGAATTGCTCTATAACCTTATTGACAACGGCATTAAGTATAACAAGCCGCAGGGCAGGGTTCATGTAACACTTTCTAAGTCCGGCGAGTTTTGCGTAATATCCGTCACAGATACCGGTATCGGTATTCCAAAGGAACATCAAAAGCGTGTCTTCGAGCGGTTCTACAGAGTTGATAAATCCCGCAACAAAAAAACCGGCGGAACCGGCTTAGGTTTATCAATTGTTAAACATATTTCGGAATATCACCACGGCAGGGTTGAACTAAAAAGTGATGAGAACAGCACAACCATAACATGTTATATCAAAAGCAACGGAGTTTATTAAACCTCCGTTGCTTTTTTAATCAGGAAATACCCGATATATTTTTTATCGGCGATAGAAGTGCATATTATATACACCAACGCTCCCACAGCTACTGAAGCAGTTATTCTGAACATGGGCGGTAAATTAACAAAAACATGGTAATGGCTGAAGTACGCACCCAACCCGCATAATCCGGCAAATATTAATGGTTGCAGGAAGAACCTCGGCATTTCTAATTTTTCCTTTACTAACCCCTTAAGCATGAATAACCCGATAACCGATACTATTGAATAACACGCTACTGTTGCTAATGCCGCTCCCGTCACGCTTAACTGCGGTATTCTTATCAGAACAAGATTACCGCATAGTTTTACTGCCGCCCCGACAAGCATTAGCTTAACCTGTAAGTCCGCTCTCCCGATTGCCGTAAATATGCTGAACAGCGTTCCCGCAAGGACAAGTGAAGCTCCTCCCAAGCACAGTACTATTAATGGTAACGTAGACACAGCGACCTCTGCGGGTTTCGAGAAATATAATAATGATAACAACGGTTCAGCTATCGCCGCTAATCCTAAGCAAAGCGGGAAACATATTATAAACGTGCCTTTGAACAGGATTTTTAGGCTTCGGATTAAATCGGGAGTATTTCTTTTTTCATAAGCAAGTGTAATTTCCGGAAGTGCAGACTTGCTTAACATTGCGGTAATGGCAGTCACTAATGCGAAAATCGAGGTTGATATTCCCGTGTAACTGCCGTATACGAATGTTCCGCACATATTAGTAATGGTCATCAGGTCAATCAGCGGGTTAATATTCATGGCTAATGCCGCTAATGTAATCGGGAGCGTGTCTTTAAATATGGTTTTGACTATTTTAAGGGAGTTTTGCGGGGCGGGGGAATTCTTTATTTCATAAGCGGTTATTGAATCGGGAAGCAGTCGTGTTCTGATTAACATGAACAACAATCCGCATAACTCACCCGCGGTAATCCCCGCAACCGCCGCCGCCGAAGCGTAAGGGAGCAGGTTATCCCCGCCTTTAGAAACCACGACTAATGCGAGGACTATCCCGATAGCCGACTTGACAACCGCTTCAATTATCTGTGTAATTGCAGTCGGGAGCATGTTGGACAACCCCTCATAATACCCTCGATATACCGCAGAAATACAGCAAAAGAACAAAGACGGTGCGATAATCAGCATAGCGGGCAGGCTGTTAGCCGAGCCGGATACATACTTCGCAAACGGGGAGGCAATCAAAATAATAATGGCAGTTCCGGTTATTCCGAGCATGGAACCGCATAAAACCCCTACACGGCGGATTTTCACAGCGTTTGCGAAGTTTCCGGAAACGACGTTGCGTGCCGTCATTCGCATAATTACAGCGGGCAGTGCGGCGGCGGTTAATGCGTAAACCGGCATGAACACACTGTATGCTGCGGAGAAGTACCCCATTCCCACCCCACCGAGTATATTTGTCAAAGGGATTTTTAACACAGCACTCAGCAGTTTTGTAATTATCATCGCCGTGAACAGAATTACCGCATTTTTTAATATATTGTTCTTTTTCATAAAATCAATCTCCTCATAACATATTTATTGACAAGCAGTACAATCTATGCTATATTTAACCGGAAAGGGTTGGTATATTATGCTTATTCTTGCCAGTCAGTCACCGAGGAGGCATGAGCTTCTTAAATCGGCAGGCTATGATTTTGAGATAGTCCCCGCAAAATCTGAGGAACACATTCCGGAAAATACCCCTCCCGAACAAGCGGTAATGGCGTTAGCCCGCCAGAAAGCCTTGGAAATATCCACGCTTCACCCGGACGCAACAGTTATCGGAGCGGATACTATTGTGGTTATTGACAATGTTATACTGGGGAAACCGTCGGATAAGTCAGAAGCGTTTGATATGTTACGGACACTTTCCGGAAGAACACACACGGTATTCACCGGTGTTTGTGTAATTATGGGGAATAGCGAGGAAACCTTCGCAGAATCAACCGAGGTTGAGTTTTATGAATTAAGTGACGAAGAAATAACCGCCTACATCGAAACAGGCGAGCCGTTCGATAAGGCGGGGGCATACGGGATTCAAGAAAAAGGTGCATTACTGGTCAAAGGGATAGTCGGTGACTTCTATAACGTGATGGGGCTGCCGATAGGGAGGCTTGTGAGATGTTTGAACAAAAGCAGAATTATAACATAAACGACTTAATCGCTATAATGGCACTTCTGCGTTCGCCGGAGGGCTGTCCGTGGGATATTGAGCAGACTCACGCTTCAATCCGCTCAAACGTCATAGAGGAAGCGTATGAGGTTGCAGAGGCTATTGACCGGAGAGCCTCCGGTGGCAAGTCTGAGGGGTCAGAGCAGTTATGCGAGGAATTGGGGGATTTACTGCTACAGGTAATATTCCACGCTCAAATGGCGTCAGAGGCGGGCGAATTCGACTTCAACGGTGTCTGCGACGTGATTTGCAAGAAGTTAGTCTACCGCCACCCCCACGTATTCTCTGTAGGGGACGATGCCCACATCGTCCCGTTAAATTCCGTTAATACCCCGGAACAAGTCCTAAGAAACTGGGACGATTTAAAAAGCAGCTCAAAGGGTGAAGAAACCGCCGCTGACCGTTTGGAAAGTGTTCCGAAATTATTACCCGCACTCACAAGGGGAGAAAAGGTAGGTAAGCGGGCAGCACATACCGGCTTCGATTTTAACAATACCGAGGAAGTGCTTAGAACCCTTAAAAGTGAGGTCATGGAACTCGAAACTGCCATTCTGCACAAAAAAGATGTCGAAATTGAGGAAGAATTTGGCGATGTTTTGTTCACCTGCTGTAATTTAGGAAGATTTTTGAAAAAAGATTGTGAAAAAGCCTTGACAATCTCGATAAATAAGTTTATAATGCGATTTAGAGAACTTGAAAGCATGGTCACATCATCAGGCAAATCAATTGAGGAGCTTGACGCAACTGAGCTTGAAGAGTTATGGCAAAAAGCCAAAAACGCTGAAAAATCAGCGGATAGACTAACGGAATAGTTAAAGCACAACTTTTTCGTCAGTCAAAAAAATAATTAATTGCGGTAAAACGCAACAAAATTTATGGAGGGTTTAAACAATGACAAAGGCAGAACTGATTACCATGGTAGCGGACAAAGCCGGTACAACAAAGAAAGATGCTGATGCAATCATCACAGCAACTTTAGCAAGCATCCAAGAAACACTCGCAAAGGGCGAAAAAGTTCAATTCACAGGCTTCGGCACATTTGAAGTACGTGAAAGAGCAGCACGTGAAGGCGTTAATCCCCAGACACAAAAGAAAATCAAAATCCCCGCTACAAAAGTTCCCGCATTTAAAGCAGGTAAGGCGTTAAAAGAAGCGGTAGCTGATTAGTTCGTAATACCGATTTTTGAAGGGCAGTTAATTCTGCCCTTTAATTTTCTGTATAACAAATCGAAAACAGGAGATAAATATGCGGCTTGATAAATACTTAAAAGTCTCTCGCTTAATAAAACGCAGAACCGTTGCGAACGAAGCCTGCGACGCCGAGAAAATCTACGTCAACGGTAAGGCGGCTCGTGCTTCCTATGAAGTAAAGCTCGGTGATAGTATCGAAATCCGCATGGGGAAAACACCGCTGACCGTAAAAGTCCTGAAAATCGCTGAAACTGTCGGGAAAGACACGGCAAGCGAATTGTATGAGGTGATGTAGTCATGCCTAAATTAAAAGCCGCTGTAATCGGTGCAGGGAGTACATACACACCGGAATTGATAGAGGGGTTTATTAACTTTAAGGAAACCCTGCCTTTTTCTGAGTTTTCACTAATGGACACCGACCCTAAGCGGCTTGATATTGTCGGAAACCTTGCCAAACGTCAACTGAACATGGGCGGAAACAACTGTACAGTAACACTTACCGACAGCCTTGACCAAACTCTTGACGGTGCCGATTTTGTATTCGGGCAGATTAGGGTGGGGAAAATGCAAGCACGTATTCTCGATGAGAAAATCCCGCTGAAATACGGTTATGTCGGGCAGGAAACCACAGGTGCAGGCGGGTTCATGAAAGCACTCAGAACCATTCCGGTGATGATGGATATAGCCGAACGCATGAAACGATTATCCGAAACGGGTGCATGGTTGATTAATTTCACTAATCCATCGGGAATTATCGCAGAGGCTTTGCTGAATTATACCGATATAAACATGCTCGGTTTATGCAACTGCCCGATTAATATGTTAAAGGATATTAATAATACCCGGGATTATGAGTATATCGGGTTAAATCACTTAAGCTGGATAACAAGTCAAGAACCCTACCATGCGTCATATTACTTAGAATATTACGAGAACCATGCGGAAAAACTGCAAAACTGCATAAACGCAGAAAAAACAAGGGGGGAGGTCTGCCTTGAAATCGAGGACAAGCTGTTTAAACAATTCGCCGACAAGGAGTTATGTGTGAAACCGCCCGAGTTAATGGAGCGTGGCGGAGCAATGTATTCCACTGCCGCAGTATCCGCTGTTGCTTCAATTTATAACGATAAAGGTGAAATCCACGTAATCAACACCAAGAATAAGGGTGCAGTGCCGTTTATGGACGATGATGACGTGGTTGAAATAAAATGCCGTCTCGGTAAAAATTTTGTCACACCGCAGCCTGTAAGTAAATATAATGATAGCATAATTAATTTAATGAAGCAGGTTAAAAAATATGAAAAGCTCACAGTTCAAGCGGCAATCGAAGGCAGTAGGGATAAAGCGTTAGCGGCATTGATTGCCAATCCGCTGATTGACAATCCGGAGAAAGCCGCATTATTATTGAATGAGTTGCTTGAAGCGAACAGGAAGTACATACCCAAATTTTTCGGAGGTGTAAAATGAAAAAGATTATATTAGGGGTTGACGGCGGCGGAACAAAAAGCCAGTTAGCATTGTTCGACGAAAACGGAAAATGCATAAACCACTCTATCTGCGGTACATTGAACCATGAGTGTATGACCGGTTCATACGAGGAGTTAGAGGTGGTTTTGCCGGAAATGATTTTAAATCTGCTGAGAAGCTCAAGAGTAAGCATTAGCGATATAACGTATGCTGTGTTAGGGATTGCGGGGGCAGACACAATCTGGCAGCATGAGTTCATCTCCTCAATAATAAGCAAGGCAGGAATAAAAGACTTCAAGGTTTACAATGATGCTTTCTTAGGAGTGGCGGCGGGCAGTCCGAACGGTACGGGGGTTTGTGCAATTAACGGAACCGGCACATCAATTGCAGCATTAGATTATTCGGAGAACGCTTTTCAAATAGGCGGAATGGGGCTTTTCACCGACGATTGCGGCGGAAGCACATGGTACGGTGAACAGGTCATAGCCAGAGTTTATAACTCGCTGTTTAAAATGACAAGACCGACTTTATTGACGGATATGATGTTTGAGCATGCCGGTGTAACCGATAAAGCGGATTTTATGGAAACAATAATAGACAAAACGAATAATATGGAGCTGTTTATTACTGATTTCAACCGTTTTGTATTCACAGCGGCAGAACAAGGTGACGAAACAGCACTTGATATTCTGAAATGCTCGGCAGAGCATTATGCGGGCGGAATTTCATATATGATTAATAATATGGATTTCCCGATTGATAAACCGGCACATATAGTTTTGGCAGGCTCGGTATTTGTAAAGGAAAGGGTGACTATTCTGCCCGAGCTTGTGGAAAAGAGAATTCGTGAATTAGTCGGTGAACGCAGCATCGAATTCAATAAAATTGATACTGTTCCGGTAGCGGGTGCGATATTATGGGCGGCACGCAGGGCAGGGATTGAAGTCGACATTAAAACCATAAAAGAACAGCTGTAATATTTGTCCCTTTTTCGGAATATATTTAATTATAATCCGAAAAAGGGAGATTTTATTATATGAGCGAAACGAAAGGTACCCACGGAATAATTTTAGAAAACCGCAAAAAGGCAATTATGACAGGGATAAAAGACATCGAAAGCTTTAACGAAAACGAGATGATTCTTATAACCTCGGCGGGCGGGCTACGGTTAAGGGGCAGAAACTTTGAAATAGGCAAGGTTAATACCGAATCGGGTGAACTCGAAATGACAGGGGAAATTAACTCGGTGCAATATTCAAACACCGACAGAACGCCCAACAACGTCATAACCAAGCTGTTCAGGTAGCCGATATGTACGAGACAACCTCACAAAACCTCACCGAGCTTATGATGTTCGCTATATTAGGGTTTGTCCTTGGTGCATTATATGAACCAATTAGAATTAGCCGCCTTTTCGTTAAAACAGGTACCTTAGCCACAGCAATCGAGGATTTCCTGTTTCTCTCAGTATGCGGTGTAATTGTATTTGCTTATTCGTTGGAATTCGGGGCGGGAGCGTTCAGATTATTCTACTTAGCGGGGTTGTTATTCGGAGGGGTGGTATATTTTTTAACTGTCGGAAAACTCATTTCGATAATAACCACAGCTTTCGCAAACGCAATTAAAGCCGCCGTGAAATACGTGATAAACCTAATTCACAAGCGGATTTTGCTCCCGATATGGCAAATTCTGGTTAAATATGCACAAAAAACATCGCCCCAAATTAGAACATTATACGAAATTATCGAAAAACGCACCAAACACTTGAAAAACACAGCGGTTATGCGGTATAATAGTGGTGCGTCTAATTTAAGAAAGTCAAGGAACAATAAAAACCATGAAACAAAAACCGTTATCAAGGCAAAGGTTCGCAAGGCCGGGGAAGCTTAGATATATGTTGTTCGCCATATTAGCTATGGTTATTCTTTCATATGCGTTTATTTTGTTCGTACAGATTAACTTGGATATTAGGAAAGAAAATGCAAGATTAGCCGAAACGCAGACTGCTCTTAAAAATGTGACAATCGAAAATGAACAGCTTGAGCGGTATTCCTCCGGGGAGAACTTGGGTGAATATATGGAGCGGATTGCCCGTGACGAGTTCGGTTATGCCGACCCGCAGGAACGTGTGTATTATATAGTCCCGGGGGGATGAACAATTGACAATGTACAATTGACAATTATGTAAAAATACCGCCTTTACCAATTCACGGTAAAGGCGGTTAGTTTTACGTATCTTTATCCCCTTTTTCGTTTTCGTCGTAAGGCTTCAGTATAACCCCTTCTGCATTTGCCATTTCCTCTAAAGCGGCATATGCTTCCTTAAGACTGTCGGATTTTTTTAGAATTTTACTCATAGCGACTAAAATAACTTTTGTTTCATACATAAAAGTCACCTCCATTTTCAGTTAAATTATACTACCATTAATATGATATGTCAAGTTATCATTAAAACACAGTTACGCTGTAATCTTTTCTAACATTTCAAAGGTTTCCTTAAGTATCGCCTCAAGCTCACCCGCACGTTTGGCACTATACGCTCCGACTGCTCCCGAAAGGCGTTCCCGCTCGGACTTTTCATCACTTTTAGTGTCACCGTTGACTTTCTTCAACTGCTTTTTAAGCTCCTCAATATTGTCATACCCCACAGTATTAATAGTGGTGACTGCTATTGCATCTATTCCCGCATAACGGTCCTTCAGCTCAAGCAGCTTTAACATGAAGTTATCGTCGAATACAGCCGCCGGTGCAAGCTCCATTTCGTTCCCGTGTTCATCATCAGAAAAAGGAGGTGAGTATATAAACTGCCAGACATAACCGCATCGGAAAGTGGCAATGCTGTCTGTCTCTGCTAAAGCGAATGCTTCACTCAACGATTCCTGTAAATCCTCAATGGTACACTTGTATGTAACGGTGATATTTTTGACCTTACCGCTATTGTCGCTGGAAACCGTGTAGGTATAATCGGTAAGCGATTCAATCCGCACTGAAATAGTAACAGTGTTGCATAGGTCTTCGTCGGACAGATTTTCAAAAACGCCGCGAAGCTCATTCCAAACCTGATTAGAAATCTCGGACACCTTTTGCAGACGTTCCGTCTCCTTTTGGGACTCCGAGGATTGAAAAGTGTTCGACCTGCTGTCAAGCCGTTCTTTTAAACTTGCCATATTAGCACCCTCCTTATTAAACGTATTATGTCTAATGTTACCATAACGCTGTAACATTGTCAAGAACTTTTGTAATAATTATACATTATCACATTTCGCCGTCCATTCCCGCAATTACGCTCATCCCCGAAGCGGCAATCATGTCTCTCCCGTGAATGTTATATTTAACCCGCTCCTTCTCCACATATTCCTCAATCGAACGCAGAACAGGGCGGGCTTTTTTAATCGACTTAACCATAAGCTCTGGACATGTTTTGTCTTTTGCATGAACAATAATCGTTCCGCACCCGAAAATCCGCTGACCGAGCGGAAGTCTTAATGAAAAATCTATTACCCGATATAGCTCAATCCGCTCCTCACGAATGTTTAGTAAGCCCATTTTAGTGTATAGCTTAGTATCGGTGAGGATATAACGGGTGAACGATATTGGCAGCCCGAAATAACATTTCTTGCCCGTCCAGATGACCTCGCCATAATTTTTCTCACGCCTTTTCTTGCTCATTAATATATCCCTCCTACATGAAATTCGATAACGTATTTTTTATTATTTTTGCAGGGTCTTTCAAGAACTTTTCTTGAATTTCCAATGCGGCTTTCTTGGTTTTTGAATGGATTTTGATTTCCATAACAGGCGTATTATTTATTTCGTTCAGAAAACATGCACAGAAAACCCAACCGGAGCTATCCTTAACAACACTCCATTTGACTGCTTTTCTCAGCTTATCTAACCGAACTACCTCCTGTGCTTCCTTAACCATTCTCCTGCGGATAGAGGGTGCGACACTCCCCTCAAACTCACTAAGCCAGTCTAAACCGTTATTTGTAATCGTGAATAATCCGTTATTTACCTCAGCTAACTTCTTATTCTCGATAACGGCAAGTGCATCATTTAAAGCAAACTGCGAAATTGTATCATCGACGGTAACAATTTCGAGAAGCTGTGGCTCGGTCAGCCCACCGGACTTTTCTAACAGCAGGCAGACTAATGTTAAAACTTTTACCTCATCGGTTACTGTGATTTTCGGTATTTTCATGGTTTACTCCATTAACGACAGCAATGCAATATTCATTGCCGCTTCCACACACACAACTGCCCTCGGAACAATGCACGGGTCATGCCGCCCCTTAATTTCCATAACCGTTTCCTGCATTTTCGCAATATCAACGGTATTCTGCGGGATTGAAATTGACGGTGTGGGTTTAATTTTCACCGTAAATTCTATAGGCATACCTGAGCTTATTCCGCCTAATATTCCGCCGTGGTTGTTTGTGCGGGTTTTTACAGCATCGCCGTCTAAATAAAACTCGTCGTTATTCTCACTGCCATAATCGCAAACCGTCCCGAATTCAATCCCCTTAACTGCGGGAATTGCGAATACTAACCGTGAGATTACGTTTTCCAAACCATCAAGCATGGGCGAGCCTATTCCGGCGGGTACACCTGTAGCAGTGCATTTGATAACTCCGCCCACCGAATCGCCCTTGCTTTTCGCAGACAGGATTATCTCACGTACCTGTTCGTCACCTGTAACCTTAACCCCGCCAATTGAAAGAATTTCGGCGTTTACAGAAATTCCACGGCGTTTTAAAATCTGCCCGCAGACCGCCCCCGCAAATACCAATGGTGCAGTCAGCCTCCCCGAAAAGTGTCCCCCGCCTCTAATGTCGTTACTCCCTTTATAACGGACATGTCCGGTATAATCAGCGTGACCTAATCTTAATGCCGCAATATTCTCATAATCGCTTGAAATTTGGTTTGTATTACGGATAACCGCACATAACGGTGTTCCGGTAGTTTTACCGTTATATAAACCCGACAGAATTTCGGGAATATCGCCCTCTTTCCTTGCAGTAGCGGTGTCAGAATTACCCGGTGCTCTGCGGTTCAGAAACTGCTGTATTTCATCTAAGTCAATGGCTTCACCGGCGGGCAGGTTGTCAATAACTACCCCTATTCCCGCTCCATGCGATTCCCCGAATATTGACAAAGATATATTACCGTTAAACATCGACGACATCTATTATTCCCCCTAATTTTCTTATATCATCATAGAAATTCACATAGGATTTTTTCACACATTCGGCGTTTTCTAAAATTAAGAAATCCATGCATTTCATTGCCGCAATCGTCAGTGCCATTGCAATTCTATGGTCGTTCCACGTGGAACACAGAACCTGTGTTTGTATGCCCGCTTTCAGCGGGAGGTTTGTTCCGGAAAGTTGTTCTACTCCTGTAATAATTAACTCGTCACTCTCATTAATCTTTACACAAGCACCCAACTTATTTAATTCGGTGGAAATCGCCGCTAATCGGTCACACTCCTTTATCCGTAAACGTGAGCAGTTATAAATCCGGTGTTCGCCATCGGTTAACGCACACAGAACCGTCAAAATCGGTACAAGGTCGGGAATGTCCCCGGCATCTATATTATACGGTGGGGGTGATTTCACAATATCGAAAACTTTTTTGTCCCCCTGCAAACTGTTCGGGTTTAATCCCGCTATTTCTATATCTGCACCCAATTTATTCGCCACAGCGAAGAACGCCGCCTGTGACATATCGGTTTCTACAGAAAAATCACAAGGCTGATAACTCTGATTACCTTTCACGGAATAACCCTGCGGCGTTTCTTGTACACCAACCCCAAATTGCTTCATAACGTCAATGGTTAAGTCAACGTAAGGCTTTGACTGTAACGGTGAGGTTAGGATAATTTCGCTGTCCCCGTCAAGCAAGGGAAGTGCCAACAGCAATCCGGTAATAAACTGGGAGGAAAGACTGCCGCTTATTAGGTATTCACCGGCTTGTAACTGTCCGCTTATTTTATAAGGCATTTCGGTTGTGTGAAATGTAATCCCGTGTTTGGGTAATTCGTCGATATAAGGCTCGATTGTTCGATTAGGTAATTCACCCCGTCCGTGGAATGTTACGGTTTTCCCCATTGCGGCGAACACCGGTATCAAAAACCGCAATGTCGAACCGCTTTCGTTGCAATCGATATTTTCGGTTGCTGTAAACGCATTACGCGTTGCCCATATATCATCGGAATCTAATAAATTCTTCGGCTCATCGCATTTCGCCAATATTGAACAGATTAACGCACGGTGGGAAATGCTCTTAGAGGATGGAGGGGTAATCCTGCCTTTTAATAGGGTAGGGGTGATTTTTATCTGCATAGAAACTCCTTAAACTCCGCCGCCGTCATCTTTTTTATATAACTGCTGCCGATTTTGTCGCACAGGATTATATTAATATCCCCGCCCGAACGCTTCTTGTCGTTCATGCAATAGTTATATAACACGTCCATGCTTATGTCGGTTTCAATCGGTAGGTTATATTTTTTTAAGCAATCGCAAAGACTGTCATAAATATCAGGATTAGATAACTTAGTAAACACCGCCATACCTATAGAAACCGCACTACCATGAGTAATGCCGGTGTAGTTATAATGTTTTTCGATTGCGTGACCGAGAGTATGCCCGAAGTTGAGCTTCATGCGTTCACCTTTTTCTTTATAATCCCGCTCAACTACATTAACCTTGACCTGTATGCTCTGCCGTAGTATTTCATCAATTGTGAATTGTGCATTGTGAATTGTGCATTGTTTAAACAATTCCTTATCGTATATCATGCCGTGTTTAATTATCTCTGCCATTCCGTCGGAATAGACTTCCTTCGGTAACGTATCAAGTGTATTAATATCGCATATGACAAGTATAGGCTTATGGAACGCACCCACAAGGTTCTTCCCGGTAGAAATGTTCACGCCTGTTTTCCCGCCCACCGAGCTGTCAGTCTGTGCCAATAATGTAGTCGGGATTTGCACAAAGTCTAACCCTCTGAGATAAGTCGCCGCCGCATAACCCGTTAAATCGCCCACCACCCCGCCGCCTAATGCGATTAGTATATCGGAACGGGTAACTTGTGCGTTGGCTAAAAAGGCATATAGATTCATCAAGGTATCATGGGACTTGCTCGGCTCGCCATTCGGGAACACGAAAACGTGTACAGCAAACCCGTCATTCTCCAATGAAGCACGCACAACATCACAGTATAACTCATGAACTATATCATCGGTGACTATTACAGCAGTTTTAGCATTAGTGTTCGCCCGAATAAGACTGCCGCTGTCTTTTAATAAGTCGGAGCCGATTAATATGTCATAAGCGGACAGAATGTCCGCATTGGAGTCACTTACATTAATAACCCGCATTAACTCTTCACTTCTTTCATAGTCCGATTTTTCAACAATACAAATAACTTGGGCGAAACTTTTTTAAGTGTCTTTTTCATTTTAATAAACACGTTTTCTTTAAACTTAGCACTCTTATACAGGAACTTACGGGGATAATTCTTTGAAGTAATCTTCTTGTCTAATTTCGCCTCGGCTTTTATCGC
>WQXO01000008.1 GCA_009784825.1 Oscillospiraceae bacterium | reverse complement strand
CTTTCACGGCGGTACTTGTCAAGGTCAATCCTTGCAATGTTTTCCTCGCCGAGATTTACTTCGCCCTGTGTCGGTAAGTCTAATCCTGCTAAAATTGACAACAGCGTTGACTTCCCCGACCCGCTCGGTCCCACGATTGCATACAATACGCCCTGCTCGAACCTACAGCTTGCTTCCGAAACGGCGGCTTTCTGTGCGTTTTTGTACGTGTAAGTTACTTTGTTAAGTGTTAATGTTGACATGGTTCTACTCCTTTACTTGTAATAATTCCAAAATTCTGCGCCTTGTCACCGACACAGACGCGCCAAACGTCGCACAGACACAGCCAAGCAGATACAGCACCCCGCAGACTGCAAGCGTTTCCGCGCTTCTTGTGAACAATCCCGAATTATAAAGCACCAATCCGCCCGCCGCGAGTGCAATTCCGACAACGCACAAGCCTATTTGCTCGAACATAAGCATACACCGCGCACGTTTCTTTGTGACACCGAGGACGCGCAGGATTGCCGCTTCCTTTGCCGATTGAATGATTATAAGCCCCGGAGCGGTAAGTCCTATAAGCACAGCACCCGCTAATGCTATCGGGAACAGCAGAATAAGCAAATCACGGACGCGCCGAATGTTGTCAAGTTCAGTAGTATCTGCACTGTATACCGCCGCCACAGAATACGCTCTGCTATCTTCCCTTAACTCGTTAAGCAAGGTCAGAAGCTCAACGGTTTTTTCGTTGTCTGTTAATGTAAACTCGCTATATTCAAGGGGGAAATGTTCGCCGTTATTTGCATATATGGCGTTAGCACCCACAGGAGCAAAAATTCTTTCTCTTATATCCTTGTTATTTGAATCCACAACAGCGGCAACTTTGTAAATAGCGGCTTCTCTCGCCACCGCTTCGCTTAATCTTTCGTCCGTGTATTGTGAAGAAAGGTTTAAAAATTTATCCGAACCCATAACCATTATACTCTCACCCGCCTTTACACCGAAGTCGCTCCCAATTATACAGAGCTTATTATCTTCATTGAGTAGGTTATCAACCGCAAAAAACGATGTGTCGAAATACCCCTCTGCAAAATTAAGAGTATATTCACCCCCAAAAGCATTTTGTATACAGCGTTCAAAGTCGTTTGTAAGAATTAAATTGTAAGCAAAACCAGTGTCGCCGAAGAATACAACATAGTTTGAAAAGTAATAAAGATTTTCTGTAAGTTCGGATTCTGATAATGTCTTTATTGAAGAAGTCGAGAAATTTGTTGATGTACAATTCACGTCAACCTCGTTAAAAAGGTCTTTGTAAAATAACCCCGTAACCGTAATAAATCCGATAGCCCCCGTCAACACAATCGCAAGTGTCAGCGATATAGCGGTTTTCCACTTTAAACGGCTCATGTGTTTTAATATGTATGTTGATACTTGGCGGAAAGCCGAGTATTTGCCGTACTCTGGTAAACCCGTTTTCGGAATTGGTGAAAAGCTGATAATAGGTACAGGTTCGTCTTGCAGTACAATAGGAATATTATGCACTGTATTGATTTTTATAACATCACCTTGTAATAATTCTAAGGGTGGTATTTTTCCAATTCTCCATAAGAACAAAGCAGTTAACAGCGTAATAAACCCTAATGTGCCAAATAAACACAAAACGATTATTCCGATAGGTATTGAAACATTTACAGTGTAATTTTCAATCGTTGTTGATAAATCTTCAAGCATTGTTGTAACAGTCCGCGAGGTATAGACAAGTCCCGTAATCCCGCCAATCGGAATAGCCAAAACCGACAATACAACAAACGGCATGGCAAGTGAATTAGCCGATTTACGTTTCGGAACACCGAGTGCCCGAATAATAGCATACGTTTTTTTGTTTCGCCCAATGTAAAGATACACCGCTAACAATAAAGCTAAAGCCGCTCCTAATACAAAAGACATGGTTGTTACTAATGATGTTGTTTCGCTTGTGTTAATACTATTTTTTACTAAAGACCAACCACGGTCAGAAAAACGCAATTCTACGGGAATAACCATGCTTCCACTACCATGCTCATTTTCCCATACCCGCTCTAATTCCCATTCGCTAATTAAAGGTCTTGCTACTTCAAGAAACTTATCTATAGCCATAGGGTTTTCAATCAACACACTAAATTCTCCCGCCCAGACCTTATGGTCGGCAGGGATTTCAATTGGTAACAGCGACATTGGTACAAAAATTGTGCATGGGTGATAACTCCAATATTGACTTGCTTGACGTTCGTATGGGGTGTCGGTGTCAATATATACGCCTACTATTTCAACCTCGATTGTTTCAACAGTATTCCACGCACGTTCGGGTATATATGTAACTGCGCCCATGCCTGCGTGTTGCATGAAAAGCCTGTCCCCGAGTTCTATCGTAAGTTTATCGCCTATATTGAGATTATTTTTTACGGAAAGCGAATGGCTCACTACGCATACCAAAGCATTGTTTTGAGTGTCCTCAGTTGTAAGAAAACGCCCCTCATAAATCTCCATGCTTTGCTCGTTGACACGTGGAATAGCACGCATATCTGTGGAATAAACAATATCAAAAGTATGTAAATCATTATTAGTAATGTCGATTAAATCTTTTAAGCGAGAAAATTCTTCAAGCTCTAAATAGTTTTCCGGCTGACCGTCCAATTCTGCAAAAGAGGGGAAGTATTCATGTGTATCGTAATCACCTAAGAATATCCACGATTCGGGGAACAGGGTGCTGTATCTTCCTATTAAAACATACCTGCTCCCGACTTTTAAATTCTCGATGAAATCGAGATTGAAAGGACTGTTTTTAAAATACATATCATCCGGGTCTTGCGCTATCTGAAATGCCGCTCCTTGTTCTGTTGTTGCGTGAGAGTTAGGATAATGTGGTATGTGGAATACATCACCGGTGAAAGATGAATAATTATCGGGAACGGGATAGTGTTCTGCGCTCTGACCGGAAACTTCGGATAATGGAAAATTGCCCGCAAGCACTTTACTGTCTTCAAAGTATAAATTATAAACATCAAAGAGTGAGTTTCCTGGTTCTTGAATTGCAACGCCTGCAAAAGTACCCTCTACTATATATCTTGCATTGTAGTTGAAACCCCAATCTAAACCCTCCCACCGATAGAAACGCTCGTGCTCGTTTATTACACCGCCTGTCATATACCTTATTTCCGCTAATGTTATTCCTAACAAAGATGAAAAAGTCTCAATCTGTTCGGGTGTTAAATTGGTCGGTGGTAAAGAAATATGATACCACGGCGATGTTTCAAATGTAGGTGTCATTCTGCTTTTATGAAATCTTGAAGAAGTATCGGGAACTCCATTGTTCAAAGCCACAACACCATAATAATGGCTTATGATTGTGTTCATTTCTCGTGATGTTACGGCATAATCGCTCACACGGGAAAACAAAGCGAACGAAGCCGCCGCGATGAGCAGAAAGGTTAATATGGTCTTAAAGGGGGTGCGGAGCAGGGATTTGAGTGATTGTTTAGGGCTCATAAGTCACCTCGTTTCGGATTTTAATGCAATTATAGCATAAATTTTCATGCTTGTCAATAACAATTATGCTTGACAAATAAATATTTTAGTTTATAATAGAGATAGACCGAACAGAAAGGACAACGATTATGGCGAAGAGAAGCATTAGAAAGGCAAGCAAGTCTTATGACACAGGCGGCTTCAAGACACTGCTCAAAAGGGCAACAACAGAAATGTTAATACTATTGACACTTCGGAAAACACCTATGTATACTTATGAGATGATGAACACACTCGAAAGGTTAAGCGGGGGGTATCTTGCGTTCAACACGCTGTATATTGCCATTTACCGCTTACGGGAACTCGGTTTTATAGATGAAACTGAGCGTGTCATTTCGGACAACAACAGGGTGCGGGTTTATTTTTCGATAACCGAGAGCGGACAGGATTATCTCGGAAATCTTGTTGAGGAATACAAGAGGTTCTCGGAGGTTGTAGATGTGGTTATGAGTGCGAGCGAGATTGAGCAGGGGGCGTAGGGGGACGCAGGGCTGAAAAACCAGATTATCATTGTTGATTATATCGCTAATTTGCCGTACTCATAATGAGTACGGCAATATTTTTATAGAAACTTTCATAAAATCTCAAAAATATACTTGACAAGGCGGAACATTCCCTGCACTTCAAATAGTTTTGCATTTTTGGACATCGGATATTATATTCAAAATGGCGAAACACAAGAAAAAACCTACAACCTTTTAATGTACGGTGAACTGCCCGAAGGATTATACAGGCTTGTTGCTTATGAGCTTTCGGTCGAATTTGAAATATTATAACAGTTTTAATGAGAACTATCACATCTCGCTGATTTAACACAATAAACCACCGGGCGTTTCAACTACCATTGAAACGCCCGGTGGTTTTGTATGATGAAGGATTTAGGAGGTCTTTGAAACTTATAATCCTATTATATCAAATAATTTCCAAAATGCAACAACAGAATTATTACAGTTTTATAACAATTCGGTTACAATTATTACATTCTGTAACCTTATACCGTCAACGCACCATTTTCGTTTATCATCAGCAGAAGAATCTGCTCCTCTTTACCCGTATCTGCATTGACATAAACAAGAATCTGCTGCCCGTTTTTGGTAATGCACAAAAACTCATAACAATACCGCTCATTAAGCCCGCCCGACGGAATAATACACAGCTTCGAGCTTTTCACGGTCAAATGCTCGGATAACTTATCTCTCGCTTCATCTGCGGAAATTTTGGGAGCTTTAATATCCCGCTGATGATGTGCTGTAATAAACCCTCTCGCATCATACGACATAATCTCGCCGTTATCTAAGGCGACACCCACTTTTATTAAATCGGTATACACTGTTACATCATTTTGAACCCCTGCAAAGTTAACGGTGCAAACCCCGCCGTTTAACTCATAATAAGTGTTGTCCAAGCTGGTATATCCTAATTTTTTAAGGAAATCCTGTGCTAAACTAATCGCCTTATCCGTACTGATTGTTTTCTCTTGAATTTGGCGATAATTGAGCATATACACAAAATACCCACCCTGCTTTGTTATCGACAATGTGGTGTTCCCCTCTGAGAAGTTATAAGCAGGCAATCTCCCCGCCTCCTCGGTAACAAAGTGCAGGTTGTTCAAGCCGGTAACCTCCTCTGCAATACGATGTGCCTGTGCTTGGTCAATGGACTTCTGCCCTTTAGTCATCATGGGTTCTTGTTGCATTATATGGTCAGAGAACGGCCCGTCATATATCAAAGTCGGATAATTGTCAAAGCCACCCTCTACGTTGGCAAACCCATCGGTGATGTGTGCGGGGGACTGTCCCGTACCCGCTCCGCTTACCGCTCCGATAACCCGCTCAAAGGTCAAATGCCCGCCCGCAATCATGCTTTCGATGTCCCATAATTCATTAGACAACGCTATGGCGTATTCATAAAGGAGGTAGATGTTGTTCCTGTCCTCCTCAGTTAAGGTTTCACCATCTGCGAACCGCTTGGCAAGGCTTTGGGAATAGTTGCCCACCTGCGACAAAAAGCGGTTGGTATTTTCTAAATTAAGCTCATAAACAGGTAACTGCGACATTGAAATTTTTGCAGCAGATGCGTCACTCGCCAATTTACCGGACAAGTCGTTCATCATCTGCGGAGAATTGGAATATAACCCCTTATGGAGCGTGTTTTTAATATTCTCCATGCTCAGTGAAAGGTTTTCAAGCGAGCGGAGATACCCGTATTCAAGCTGTCTTTTCGCCTGCATATTCTGCCAATAATAGACGCAGGACATAATGGCAAAGGCAATCAGCCCCGCCGTTAAAAAGGAGATTAGGCGAACAAAGCTCCTTCTTGACATATTTATAGTTTTTCGCATAATTATTAACCATGCCTTTCATATTAGAAATTCTGTATAACTATAATTTGCATTTTTCAAAAAATTATGCTATAATGTTTTCATGATTTATTTTGACAACGCCGCTTCGATGAAACCGTATCCCGAAACAATTAATACCATGAACATGGTTTTGAATGAATGCTACGCCAACCCTAATGCCCTGCATATGGGCGGAATTGTGGCGGAAAGAACAGTAATCGCCGCACGGAAAGCTATATTAACACAACTGCCGAAAAGCGGCTCACTTATGTTCACCTCAGGTGCCACTGAAAGTAACGCCATTTCGATTAATAATTCCGTGAAATCCCGCACAGGGAACAAAATCGTCACCACTTCATATGAACATCCCAGTGTACGCAGTGTTATTGACAAGTCCGGGTACGAAATTATAAAAGTATCACCCACCGATAACATAACTGATTATGTCTGCGAAAATACTGTTATGCTCAGCATGACTGCTGTCTGTTCGGAAACAGGATTTATCAATAACACCGCCGATATATATAATGAAATAAAACCCCGCTTCCCGAATTGTATAATCCATGTTGATGCGGCACAAGGGTTCATGAAAATCGATAATTCAAAAATCGACGGCGACTTAATCACAATTTCAGCCCACAAAATCGGAGGAATCGCCGGAGTGGGTGCATTATATAAAAAAGATAACACCCGGCTAAAGGAAACCATTCGGGGTACAGAGCCTGTCGCATTAATTGCCGCATTCGCTAAATCAATAAAAATCTACGATTACACGCTGTTGCACGACCGGTTAATCAACGGATTAAACCGATTAAACCTACCGATTAACAGCTATAACAACGTCAAGAATATTGTGAATTTTTCCTGCAAGGTCAAAAGCGAGGTAATGCTGCATTATTTAGCAGAACACTCGATATACGTTTCGAGCGGCTCAGCGTGTGCGAAGGGCAAAAAAAGCGAAATTCTCCCCGCATTCGGGATTACACCCAAGAATATCGACACAGCGATTAGAATAAGCTTCGGTCGGCATAACAATATCCAAGAAATCGACGAATTTTTAAATATATTAGAAACGGGTATAAAACGATGGAACTGATTATGGCGAAATACGGGGAAATCGCCCTCAAAGGCTTGAACAAACGCACATTTGAGGAGATTTTGGTCAAAAATATAAGAAGAAGCCTGTCCGATTTAGGCAGCTTTGAATATTCACGGGCACAATCCACATTATATATAACGCCGCAAGATAACACATCTGTAGGGGCGAACTGCGTTCGCCCGCAATTAGACGAAGCCGTTACCCGCCTTACAAAAGTGTTCGGGTTAGGTGCAATTCAAAAATGCATGGTTCTCCCGAAAGACTTCGATATTATAGTAAAACAAGGCATACCTTATCTTGAAACCTCGCTAAAGCACGCCAAGTCATTCAAAGTGGAAGCCAAACGTGCAGACAAAACCTTCCCCCTGAACACTCCTGCAATTCAACAGGAATTAGGCGGTGCAATCCTTTCTGCATACCCGCATTTACAAGTAAACGTTCACAACCCTGAGGTCACGGTTATTCTCGAAATCCGTGACAAGGGTGCATATCTCAACCCGAAACGTATAACAGGAGCGGGAGGAATTCCGGTAGGCAGCTCGGGCGGAGCAATGCTAATGCTTTCGGGAGGGATTGACAGCCCCGTCGCCGCCTACATGATTGCTAAAAGGGGAGTAAAAATCGACGCAGTGCATTTCCAAAGCCCGCCCTACACGTCAGAGCGTGCGTTGATGAAAGTCCACTCCCTATGCGAAAAACTCACTAAATACCTTGTCGAAATCCGCCTCAATTGTATAAACTTCACAGAGGTTCAGGAGGCTATAAGGAATAACTGCCCGGAGGACTATTCCACGGTAATACTACGCAGAATGATGATTAAAGCGGCGAATATCCTATACGACAATAAAAGACACGGTGCATTAATCACAGGCGAAAGCCTCGGACAGGTCGCAAGCCAAACACTGCAAGCCATCGCCTGTACCGATAATGCCGCCGAACTGCCCGTTCTTCGCCCCTTAATCGGAATGGACAAAATCGAAATTATCGATATTGCTCGAAAAATCGAAACATTTGACATATCGACGTTACCTTATGAGGATTGCTGTACAATTTTCACCCCCAAGCACCCGAAAACCAAGCCGAAATTACACGAAATTGAAGCGATTGAGGCGAAGTTCGACTATGACGAATTGGTAAAAATTGCCTGTAATCAATCAACTGTAAAATTTTTCTGAAACTTTTATAAAACTGCGGGGGACTTCTTAATTGAATGATATTGACAAAACCACACAAAATATAGTAGAATTATTACGTGAAAAAAATCTGCACATTTCACTTGCAGAGAGCTGTACCGGCGGAATGCTTGCGGCGGAGGTGACAGGTGTAGCAGGCTCAAGTGCGGTAATTGACATGAGTATAGTCACCTATGCTAACTGGGCAAAGGAAAAATACACCGACGTAACAGTGGATTTACTGGTTCAATACGGTGCAGTATCCCGTGAATGTGCCTGTGCAATGGCAGAGGGGATTAGGCGTGAGGCAAACTGCGATATAGGAGTGGGTATAACAGGTATTGCAGGACCCGACGGCGGGAGTCCCGAGAAACCCATTGGAACGGTATATATCGCCATTGCCTCAGAGAATAAAACCACAATAAAACATTTCATAATAAATAAAGAAGACCGTAACACAATTCGCCAAGAAACGACACGGCAAGCGTTAATTCTGTTAAAGGAGATACTGATATGGCTTTAGCATATACCAAACGCCCCCCCGCGAGAGGAATGGTTTACGAATCCTTTCAAAGTGGCAGAGCGGTCAAACCCAAGAGGAATATTTTCATAAAAATCCTGTCATACTTCATTCCGTTTAAGGGTGACAGCGTATTTGAGGGCGTCCGTAAGGTTATATTTACGGGGGCTTTAGCCTGCTTTATCTACTTCGGCTCAACGGTTGGTGCAGATTTTTACAGTGAGTTCAAAGCCGGACAACTGCAGGACTATCTCGGCGGATTAGTCGGCGGGGACTACAATCCCGAGGTCAGAGAAAAGTTAGAGCAAATGCGTCCCGATGCAAAACCCCTCCCGGACTATTTGGCGGTTTATGAAAAGAACAACGATTTTGTGGGCTGGATTAGGATAGGCGACACCGCCGTGAACTACCCTGTTTTACAAGCCGATAACAACATATATTACCTCAACAACGACTTTGAGAGGAACTACAGTAAAGGCGGTTCAATCTTCGCCGATTCAAGAAACCGGTTTGACGGGTTAGACATCTCCGACAACACAGTTTTATACGGGCATAACATCATGACAGGTAACTATTTCAACGCCGCCTCAAACTATTATAAAGGTGCAGAAAAAGGCGACATGTCTTTTTACAAGAACAACCCCATAATTAACTTTGACACCCTATATGAAAAATCAGAGTGGAAGGTTTTCGCAACCGTGTTGTTTAACACGCAAGAGCAATGGGGTGAGGTTTACAGATACAATACCATGCATGATTTCGCAACCGCTGACGACTTCAACAATTTCATAATTAATATAATGGACAGGAGCGTTATCCACACGGACGTTGACCTGCAATACGGCGATAAGATTCTCACCCTTTCTACCTGCTACTGGCCTATGGGCGATAAGGTTGATACCCGTTGCGTCGTATTTGCGAGGAAAGTCCGTGAGGGCGAAAGCAGCTATGTCAATGTAGACGCTGCCGTGAACAATTATAAATACGAGCTTCGGTTTACCGAACAGGCAAGGCGTTACGGAACGCTCAGAACCGAAAGAAACTGGGACACATCTAAGTTAATCGGCTATAAAGAAGAAGAGCAGTAAAAATGAAAAAACTATTGACGTTTATGCTGTCGGGAATACTGATAATCGGACTAATCGCCTGCAAAAGCGACAGCCCTCCCGAACCGGATAATTCACAATCGTATACAACAACCGAGGTCACTACCAAACCGGAAATGACCTCTGCTCCAAAAACAGTAACAGCGATAGAAACAACCACAGAACCCCTTGAAACAACCACAACCGCAACCCCTGCTAATCCCGAAACACCGGACTATGTCGCCGAAGCCAAAAGGCTGATGACTCCTGAAAACGGTGATATATATATCGGAATGGTTGACCTAAAAAAACCGAACGGATACCGTTATGTTGACGATTGCGGCGGAATTCACCCTGCCAGCACAATCAAGGCACAAATCATGGAATACGCTTTGTGGCAGGTCATTTACGGTAATGCAGCATTAAACGACAACGTGGGCGGTTACACTTTAAAGCATCGCATTGAACAAATGATACAGGTTTCCTGCAACGAAAGCACGGCATACATTATTGCAAAATTCGGCAGGGAGAATATCGACAACTGGCTTTTGGAAAACTATCCGAACACACGTCTTCATTCCGACTGGGTGAGCTTTAACCCCGACGGTATTTTCAACACAACAACAGTGGAAGACAATATAGTATTCTTAGAAAATATGTTCCACAACAGGGAATACGAACCGTATAAAACCATGTTGGACATTATGTTTAACACCACATGGTCACGCGACAAAATCCCGGCGGCAACAGTAAACATCCCTAATGTCACTGTAGCCAACAAAACCGGCTCATTCGTTGACGGAGCGGCAACTGCCGACCACGATATAGCTATAATAATCGAATGGGGAACAAACGGAGAAATTATAACGGCATACGCTTTGGCGTTTTATTCATTTTCAAATTATACCGAAAGCACATATTCTGCGGCACGTCCCGCAATAATTGCAATGGCACAGGATATATACGAAAACATCAGCAACTATGAAAAAACGAGATAACTATCAACCATTAATATAATTTTCATTATAACGGAGGCAAAATCATGAACGAAACAAAAAATAAAGAGGACTTTAAAGCTCAAGACATATTATACATAGCCGAAGAGGCTTCGCTTGGGATTAATCCTGAAAACAAGGGCAGCAACCGCTTTATGAAAACCTTCATACCCATGAAAGGTGATGCCGTGGGTGAAATTATCCGTAAGGTTGTGTTCATGGTTTCGATTGCCGCCGCCATTGTATGCTTAGTGCTTTTATTAAGCGACAAAATGACCGAAAAGCAAGAGCATGATTTAAACCAAGAACTGCGTCAAATGAAAGAAAGCAGCTTCAGTAAAATAATCGAGCTTTCAAGCGACCCAACCACAGGGCAAGTCGATGACGGAACACCGAGGGGTACTTTCAACGGAACAGGTTATGTTCTTCCGCAATGGGATGAGCTTTATGAAATAAACGAAGATATTGTCGGCTGGATTAAGATTGACGACACACCGATTGACTATCCTGTTGTTCAGCGGGTAATATACGATGAAAACGGCAGAATAGTAGGCGACAACGTGCATTATCTCACCCATAATTTCGAGGGAAAGTATGAATACAGCGGAACAATTTACCTTGACCGTGCGACCCCGGTTATAGATGAAAACCGCCCCAATAATGCGGTGCTTTACGGGCATAATATGAACAACGGAACAAAATTCAACTATGTGAGGAACTATTATCCCCAGCACTTCGGAATGGACGCACTTTTGAACAATCCCACACTTGATTTTGAAACGATATACGATGACGAAAGAACAACCTATAAAATATTTGCAGCAATATATATAAACACAGCAGACATTCACGGTTATGTATACCGATACTTCACAAAGCGTTACTATGATAATGAGGAACAGTTCTTTTGCTTCATCGGCAACATCATGGACAGAAGCGTATTTTTCACCGAGGTAGACCTGGAATACGGTGACGAGATAATAACACTCTCGACATGTTATTACCCGCTTGGTTCTCAAACCGACAGGTTTGTGCTTTTTGCGAGGCGGGTTCGCCCGGATGAAGACCCTACCGTAAACGTAGAACTGACCTACATTAACCCGTCACCGTTATACTTTGATTATTACTACAGAGTTAAGGGCGGCTCATGGGGCGGAAGAAACTGGGACACCTCATTAGTAAAAGGGTTTGACGAATCCGATGCCTTCTACGCAGATTCCCAAGTTTTATGTACGTGCTGCCCAAGGCTATAACGAAATTTTATGCAGAACAATTAGGAGAATAACATGCCTGAACTTGATATAAGAAGGAAATACACCTACGGTAAAAAGAAGAAGAAAAAGAAAAAAGAAAACTTTGCCGTCAGCCTGGCTTCGGATTTGCTTCCGTGGCCCGGCGACGAGCTTTCCGATGCTGTAAGGAAAATCGTTTTTATCGTATCCCTTGCCGCACTTGTTATATCCGCAGTAGTTATAACCAATTTCTATTTGGGCGATAATGACGGACCAAACCCCCAAGAACACGCAATGATAATTCATATGTCCAACGAAAAGGTTACGCTTAATATCCCCGGAATATCCGGAGACGGAATGGATAATTCGGATAACCAAGTCGAAGTTATCGAGAAATACGTGGAATACTACGAAAAGAACAACGACTTCGTGGGTTTCCTTTCGATTGACCCGTATATTAACTACCCGGTAGTACAAAGTGAGGGGGACAACACCTATTACCTCAAACGTAATTTCGACAAAGTTCCGACCGAAAACGGCACAATATTCGCCGACTGGGAGGGGATTTTCACCCCGACAGAACGCCCCCACAATATAATTTTATACGGGCATAACCTCTTAACCAAAAACGGCTTCCAGCCTTTGGCAAACTACCGTAAAAGCTTCGAGTTTCTGAAAGCCAACCCAACCATAAAGTTCGACACACTTTACGAAACGGGGACATACAAGATTGTTTCCGTATTTCTGACAAACACTAAGGAAAGCCACGGCGAGGTGTTTAATTACTGGAGCAAAAACAGTATATACTTCACCTCACAAGGCGAGTTCTACGATTTTGTAACAGAAATCCTCGACAGGAGCTATTACCATACCGGAGTGGACATTGAATATGGAGATGAGTTTATTACCCTTTCCACCTGCGACTTTTCCGCTTTAAGTGATTTAAGACTTGTAATCGTGGCACGCCGCGTCCGCGAGTTTGAAGACCCTCGGGTTGACACCGACTTATTCGTAGATAACAGAGGGGTGGACGAGAACAACCTTTTAAAACGGAAAATGTTTGAAGCCTTCTACAATATCCAAAACGCCGGGAGAGGCTGGGGCGGCAGAAACTGGGACACTTCGTTGGTTAAAGGATTAGACGAATACTTGGCAGGGAATTAGCGGGCATTTAAAAAAACACAGGGAGTTTTGAATTGGAAAAATCGTCACTGCAGAAAATCCTATTAGCGTTGATTCTTTTATCGGCATACACATTTATATTCGGGATTATGGGGGTTATTGAGCCTGTTTCATCTCACGCAACAGTAACCGAAACAGCTCAAACCGATTTATCCGAACCCGAAAACAAGCCGGAACCGGAAGAAACAACCACGATTAATGTATATAACTCAATAAAACCGGGGCTTGCCGATTATGAAGCACCGGTTTCTTCCCGTTTACCGCCGTCCTTCGACCCCGAGCCGGCTGAAACGGATTTACCTCAAACAACCGAAGCAACCACATCTATCATAATTTTAGATAACGAACCACCGCCCGAAACAACAACAAGTGCAACTACTGCCGCTTCAACCCAACCCACCCCCGAACCCACTACAGAAGCTACAACCGCATTTGAACCACCCACCTCCGACGAGACGTTTCAGGTTATCGCAAACGGTGTCGTTGTAACGGGAAGTGCGTTTGACATTGTTTCACGAGTGGTTCAAAACGAAATCGGTGCAGCGTTCCACAAGGAAGCCGTAAAAGCACAGGCAGTCGCCGCATATACCTACATAAAAAGGCAGAACATGTTAGGCAGTACCCCCTCGGTTGCGTTAGCCTCAGTCGCACACGACAGAATCAAGGAATTAGTGTCAGAGGTTCTCGGACAAGGCATTTACTATAACAACGAACTAATCCAATCGGTTTACTGTGCTTCCTCAGCGGGATATACCGCCTCCTCGGTGAATGTGTGGGGTTCAGACCTGCCTTATCTGAGGAGTGTGAAATGTGCATTCGATGAACGCTACGACCCGAATTTCGGCAGAACAGCCACATTCACATCAAGCGAAATTGCGTTGAATGTTCTGCGGCACACAGGGATTGAGCTAACCGGCGACCCCGAGGGCTGGTTGATAATTCTAACCCGCACCGACACGGTTTACGTTGGGGACATGTCAATCGGGGGCAAAACGACCTACCTGCACAACGGCAACGAAACCAAGCTCACCGGGCGGGTCTTCCGAGAAAGAATAATGGGCTTCGACCTGCGTTCAACTGCTTTTGACATAAGCTATGACAGAAACACCGACCGTTTCACATTCACTACATACGGGTACGGTCACGGAGCGGGAATGTCGCAGAATGGTGCTAATATATTAGCGAATTATTACAACTATGATTATATCGAAATATTGAATTATTATTATTTAGGCGTAGAGGTGAGATAAAAATAACAGTGCAGCTCATATGAACTGCACTGTTTTGATTTTCCGGAACGGTATTTACTTAAACTGGTTCTTGTTATTCTGGTTGTTCTGATTTTGGCTGTTCTGCCCTCGTTTTTCACCCTGCATTGCTTTTGACTGAGCATTGAGGGTATCCGCCATCTGCTCCTGCTTATTTTTAGACTGCGGTTGCTTTTTTGCATCTTTTCCTTTTGCCATAATAATTCTATCCTTTCTTAATTAAAAGTTAATAGTATTATTAACACATAAAGGTAAAAATATGCAAATTCTATCCGAATTTGTAATACTTCTCCACATCTTCGATAACATGCCATTCACATTGAAGCCCCTTTGCGAACACCACCAAATCACCCTCGCCGAACTCTGCCGAGCCGCCGTCATAGGTCACCTTGACCCTCCCTTTAATAATAAGGCAGGTTTCAGAATCGTTATACGACCATTTAAACTGGCTCGCTTCACAGCTCCAGGTGGGCTTCGCCTGCATTTCGAGAACTTCCTCAGGGGTGGGTTTTCTTACAGTAATCATTATTTTTCTCCTTTTTATAAATTATTTTGCTTTAACTACTTGATATTTCATTTTAAATATGCTATCATGATATAAGTTATACTGTTAATAAAGGACGGGTATTTGATTATGAGAGTATTATCTCAAAGCGAAATAGACAATCTTTTATCAGGAATGTTGAACGACACGTCGGTGCTTCCGGGTGACTCCGGTGAAAAATCGGCGGACGGTTCATTATCGTTTTCCGACACGACAGCGGCAGTCGAACCCGAAATGACGATGTTTGAGCGGTTATTGTTAAAGTCGAAGGAAGCACAAGGGAATACATAAGATAAAACGGGGCGATATTTAGTATCGTCCCCTATGTTTTTCTCACAGAAAACGCATATTCAGTGGTTGATTTAAACTGCTCGCCTTTTTTTAATATACACTGCTCAAAATCGGGCTGATTAGGTGTATCCGGTGAAAACTGCGTTTCAAGGCAGAACCCACCGTATTTAGAATGGCGAACACCGTTCTTCCCGATTTCATCAAGGTGCAACGCCGTATAAAACTGCATAGCCGGCATATCGGTGAATGTCGTCATTTCTATTGAGGTATTGCGGTCATAAGCGATTGCGGCTTTTCTCATGACCCCGAACGCCCCCAAAACATAATTATGGTCATAATCGGTGTTGTCAGCACCGATTAACTTAGGCTCGATAAAATCGAACACAGTACCTTTTACAGGGGCAACCTCCCCGACAGGTATATTAAACTTATCGAAAGGTGTGTAATTTTCCGCAAAAATCTGCAATTCAGTGCCGAGAATATCACCCTTATTATATCCCCCCAAGTTGAAATAAGCGTGGTTGGTTAGGTTTAAAACCGTGTCACCGTCCGACGTTGCAAAATATTCAATAAGAAGCGAATTCTCGGTTAATGTATAACATACCGTGACAACAACCTCCCCGGGGAAGCTCTCCTCACCGTCGGGGCTGACATAACGAAACGTCACAGAATCCTCACTAACACTACTAATCTCCCATATTCTTTTCCCGAAGCTGACGCTCCCGCCATGCAGGCAGTTGTCACCGTCATTCTTGAAAAGATTATAAGTCGTGCCGTTTAACGTAAATTTCGCCCCGCCTATTCTGTTGGCGAAACGCCCCATAACCGCTCCCTGACACGAGCCGCCGTTGATATAACCATCAACATCGTCATACCCGAGAATAACGTCAACAAGGTTATTGTTTTTGTCGGGCACGAACAGGTTCATCACGGTTGCTCCATAATTCGTGAGGGTGGCAGACATGTTTTTATTAGTCAGCTTAATAATTTCAATCATAAGTTTTACCTTTCGTTGAATATATTACCAAAATTATACACCGCTTACTTGAAATTGTCAACAACATGTGCTATAATAGTTTCGCAAACTGCATTAAGGATGATTAATTAAATGGAATTCAAATTTTCAAAACAAGCGGTAAAATCTATATCCCGCATGGACAGCACCACAAAAA
Source organism: Oscillospiraceae bacterium (assembly GCA_009784825.1). Taxonomy (GTDB): domain Bacteria; phylum Bacillota; class Clostridia; order Oscillospirales; family Ruminococcaceae; genus Ruminiclostridium_E. The sequence goes on along the minus strand of WQXO01000008.1, from coordinate 103,831 downwards.
ACCGACTTAAACAAGGAATAACAGCAATTCCGAACGGGGATATTAAACCACTAAAGGGTACGGCAGACTCATTTCGGTTGCGTATCGGTGACTGGCGTATAATCTTTTCCTATCCTGACGAGAATACAGTATTGATTGAAAAAATCGCCCCACGTGGCGGTGCGTATAAAGGAGCGTGATTTTATGGCAAATCTGACAAATCAAATTAACACTATGGTCGAGCAATTGCAAGAGCCGGAACAAATTCTTGTAATGGAAATTATAAAAAGATTTCTTCCCGATGATGTAGCAACACCCGACGATATAATGGATATTTCTGCCGCTCGTGCAGAATATCGAAATGGAGAAACAATTGACATTAACGCTATTAACTGGAGTTAAGGTGATTTCATGTTAAACTTTTTAAGATATGGATAAAATAAAACTATTCGACACGCACGCACATTACGATGACCGTGCTTACAAAAACACCGCCGACACGCTTATACAGCAGATGTTCTCCGATAACGTGGCAGGCTTCATGGCAATCGGCTGCAATCCCGAACGCAACCGAAAAGCCGTAGCAATCGCTGAACGCTACAGTAACGTCTACGCCTCGGTGGGAATCCACCCGCATGACGTAAAAAGCGATATTGACATTAAACAGTTAGAAAAACTTGCAAAGCACGAAAAAGTCCGTGCAATCGGCGAAACCGGGTTAGACTATCATTATGACGGGCATGAACGGCGTGAAATTCAGATTAAAGCGTTCAAGGAACAGCTTGAGTTGGCGAAAAAGCTGAACCTCCCCGTAATAATCCACTCCCGCGATTCCACTGAAGACACCATGACTATTCTAAGAGAATACCGCCCGAGAGGTGTCATGCACTGCTATTCGGGAAGCGGGGAAACCGCTCGTGAATTAGTGAAAATGGGGATTTATATAAGTTTTACGGGAGTGCTGACGTTCAAAAACGCCCGCAAGGCAATCGAAGCCTGCGAAGCCGTGCCAATGGATATGCTGATGCTCGAAACCGACTGTCCCTACATGGCACCCGAACCGTTCCGAGGAAAACTCTGCGACAGCTCAATGGCATGGTACACAGCCGCTAAGGTTGCCGAAATAAAGGGATTAACCGTTGAAGAAACGGTCAAAATATGTAATGAAAACGCAAAACGATTTTTCAATATAGAATTTTAACACAAAACCGAAAGGATTATCATGGAATCTGACAGTCGAAAACGAAACAAAACCAAAAATTTATTCCTTGCACCGATTATCGGCTTGCACAAATTAACAGGGCGAACGATAAAGAAAAACTTCCCGGAGGACAGTGACACCGTTGAGGACGTAATTCTCTCAATGGTTGACGCAGGAAGTGAAAGCGGCTTTATTGAGGATACCAGTGCCGAAATCATCAGTAACGCATTCGAGTTTGACGACCTTGCCGTGTCAGACGTGATGACCCACCGTGTAAACGTCGTGGGCATTGAGGAGGACACAGGGCTTGACGATGTAATTTATCTCGCACTTGACGAGGGGTTCTCGAGAATGCCCGTCTACAAGGAAAATATAGACAACATCACCGGCATAATAATAGTTAAGGATTTGCTGTCGCTCATAGGCAGTAACGAGTTAGACAGCTTTTCAATCAACAATTTTTTAAGAGAAGCGGTATTCGTCCCCGAATCGCAGTCCTGCACGTCATTGTTTAAGATTTTGACCAAGGAAAAGGCGGGCATGGCAATCGTAATCGATGAATACGGCGGAACCGCAGGAATTGTCACAATGGAGGACTTAGTCGAGGAAATCATGGGTAATATCCAAGATGAATACGACGAAGAGGAACTCGATATAAAGAAAATCGGGGAAGACAAGTATGACATTGACGGGGAAACCGACCCGGAGGACGTTCTTGAATTATTCGGGTATGAGCTTCCCGACGACCACGAATATGATACCGTAGCGGGGTTTGTGACCGATTTACTCGGGTTTATCCCCGACGAGGACGAAAACGCCCCCCACGCCGACTACAAGGACATTCGTTTCGTAGCAGTCGGTGTCGAGGACAATTGTATAAGCAGAGTAATAGCATATCGGAGGACACCTGATAATGAAAAAGCCGCAAAAAAATAAAAACAGCGATGACAACTTCAAAAAAACAATCGCCCGCAACTGGATTATATTCTTTGTCGCACTGGCAGCCGCACTTTTCTTTTACTTTATTTACCCGATGATACATGAATTCCTTTCAAATCCGCCCGCATAAAGGAGCTGACACATGCAAATTTATAACACACTTTCACGCAAAAAGGAAGAATTTGTCCCCGTGAACAGCGGGAAAGCCGCTATATACGCATGCGGGCCGACGGTATATAATCTCATACACCTCGGAAACGCACGTGCATTATGCGTGTTTGACGTAATGCGAAGGTATTTGAAATATCGGGGCTATGACGTATTATTCGTCCAGAACTTCACCGACGTTGACGATAAGATTATCAAGCGTGCCAACGAACAAGGCATTTCTTCCTTAGAAGTGTCGGAAAACGCCATAAAGGAATACTTTACCGACGCACGTGGACTGAATGTCTCAGACGCCGATATTCACCCGAAGGTAACCGAAAGCATGGACTTGATTATTGAATTGGTCAAAACATTAATCGAAAAAGACTATGCGTATGAATCGGGCGGCGATGTATACTTCATGGCAGAAAAGTTCAAGGGCTACGGTAAATTATCCCGCAATTCTTTAGAAGAACTGCAAGAGGGTGCAAGCAACCGTCTTGACGATGAAACGAATAAAAAGCGTTCCCCTCTTGACTTTGCCTTGTGGAAAGCCGCAAAGGAAAACGAACCCTACTGGGAATCCCCCTTCGGTAACGGCAGACCCGGCTGGCATATCGAATGCTCCGCAATGTCACGGCATTACATCGGGGACACTATTGACATTCACGGGGGCGGAGCGGATTTAATTTTCCCGCACCACGAGAACGAAATCGCCCAAAGCGAATCAGCAACAGGCAAACCACTCTCGAAATACTGGGTTCATAACGGCATGTTAAACATCAACGGCGACAAAATGGCGAAGTCTAAGAACAACTTTTTCTTAGTGCGTGATGCGGCGGCGAAATTCGGATATGAGCCTTTAAGGTTCATGCTGTTGAGTGCCCACTACCGCAGCCAATTGAACTTCACTGACGAGGTTTTGGAAAGTGCGGTCAAGTCAATCGAAAGGTTAAAGAATTGCCGCAGTGCCTGCGGACGCACGTCCTCACACCCCGGCAACTTATCCGAATCGGCAAAGACAACAGTCGCACAAAGAAGAACACAATTCATAACCGCAATGGACGATGACTTTAACACCGCCGACGGTATTTCGGCAATGTTTGAACTTGTCCGTGACATTAACTCCGCAATAAACGACGGAATTTCCGCCGAAGATTTAGCTGAATACCGAAAATTATTCGATGAAATGAACAATGTGTTAGGGTTAATCTACGCTGAAGAAGAGGCAATCCCTGATGAAATAACCGCCTTAGTCGAAAAACGTAAGGCGGCAAAAGCGGCGAAAGATTTCGCATTAGCTGATGAAATAAGAAATGAGGTTCAATCAAAAGGGTATATAATTGAAGAAACCCGACAAGGCGTTAATATCAAGAAAAAAACGTAGGGGCTGATGCCCACATCAGCCCGCAAAAACAGATTTCGCAATATCCACCGCACCCTTTGCGTCCCTTGCATAATAATCCGCATTAATCGAAGCGGCATATTCTTTATTAAGTACCGCACCACCCACCATAACAGGACAAGTCAACCCCTGCTCCTTCACTAATTTAATGGTCTGTGCCATCGCACCTAATGTAGTTGTCATAAGTGCGGACAACCCGATTAACTGTACGTCATTTTTAACGGCAGCTTCAACGATTAACTCAGGAGCAACATCTTTCCCCAAATCAATAATATCATACCCATAATTCTCCAATAACACCTTCACAATATTTTTCCCAATATCGTGAATATCCCCTTTAACCGTCGCCAACAGGATTTTACCGTTGTTCTGCTTTTCAGACAACGGGATTTTCTTTTTAATCACGTCAAAACACACCCCCGCCGTTTCAGCCGACAAAATCAACTGCGGCAGGAAAATCCGCCCCTGCTCATAATCATTTCCAACCCTGTCTAAGGCGGGGACTAAATGTTCGTTTATGATTGTCATGGCAGAAACTTCTTCAAGCAACCGCTCGGTGATAACCACACTGTCTTTTTTCAACCCCGCAGAAATCGCTGCCTCCAACGTAGGGACACCATATATGGTGTCCGAAATATTTTCCGATTTATTTCCATACGCCTTGATATATTCAAAAGCGTTCTCGTCATACCCGTTAAGTAGCTTATACGCACGAACCGCCCCCATAACAGCTTCAGAATTCGGGTTAATTATCGGTAAATCCAAGCCACCCTGTAACGCTGATGACAAAAATGAAGAATTAATTATATCACGGTTAGGCAGCCCGAACGACACGTTAGAAACACCAAGAGCGGTTTTCAACCCGAGGCGTTCCTTAATCATCTTAACCGCCTCAAGTGTCACACGGGCGGCATTCGCCTCGGTAGAAACCGTAAGCGTCAAACAATCGATAATTATATCCTGTTTCGGTATGCCCAAAGCACCAGCACGGGTTAAAATCCGTTCAGCAATTTCATAACGCCCCTGTGCCGTCTCGGGAATACCATTCTCGTCAAGAGTCAACCCGATTACCATCGCCCCATACTTTTTCACAATCGGCAGAATTTCCGACAGACTTTCCTCCTTACCGTTGACGGAATTTACAATCGGTTTCCCGTTATAACGCCGCAAAGCCGCTTCGATTACCTCAGGGTGACCGCTGTCAATTTGCAACGGCAAATCGGTAATGCTTTGAAGTAGCTCAACAACCCGTAACATCATCTGCTTTTCATTAATTTCGGGCAACCCCACATTCACATCTAAAATATCTGCCCCCCCGCGAACTTGTTCGATTGCCTGCCCTAAAATATAATCGGTATCCCCGCTTAATAATGCTTCCTTAAACAATCGTTTACCGGTGGGGTTAATCCGCTCCCCGATTACCCGAACACGGTCAATGACAACGGTTCTCGTTCCCGAACACACAACCCCGCCGTAGGGGACGATGCCCACATCGTCCCGCATTATTTTCGCAACACTGCTTTTCAATAATTCTATATACTCCGGGGAAGTGCCGCAACACCCGCCTAATAGTTTTACCCCCATTTCAACGAACTTTTTCATATCGGAGGCGAAATCCTCTTTACTTAACCGAAACTCACCCGTCACAGGGTCGGGCAACCCCGCATTAGGCTTAACCACAAGCGGTAAATTAGTCCATTCCCGCATTTCCCGTACTATAGGCAACAGCTCATGAGGGCCTAACGAACAATTCACCCCGATAATGTCCGCCCCAAGCCCCGTAAGTGTCACTGCCGCCGCAGAAACGGGACAGCCCGTGAAAGTCCTTGAAGTCGCTTCAAAAGTCATGGAGCATATAACAGGCAAGTCAGAATTTTCCTTAACCGCCAATAAAGCCGCTTTAAGCTCAAGCAAATCCGAAAACGTCTGCAAAGCGACTAAGTCCGCACCGCCTTTAACCCCTGCCTTTACCTGCTCGGCGAATATGTCATAAGCCTCATCGAAATCGAGCGTTCCGGTAGGCTTCAATAGCTTTCCGATTGGGCCAATATCGAGTGCCACAAGAACATCGGGGAAATCACAAACCGCCTCTTTTGCGATTTTAATCGCCTGTATAATCATCTCCTCAACAGGCTTACCTAATTTATACCGGTTCGCCCCAAAGGTATTCGCACTCACAATATCCGAACCTGCCCCGGCATAACTGCGTATGACCCCTTTAACAATTTCAGGTGCGGAAAAATTCATCTCCTCGGGTGACTGTCCGGGCTTCAACCCACACTTCTGTAACTCAGTTCCCATCGCCCCGTCGAATATAATGTATTCTTTTTTTAATAACTCTAAAAATCTCATAATATACCTGTAATTCTTGTAATAGATTTTTGCGGTGTCAGTATAAATTCATCGGTCACGCATAACCCGATTGCTTTTTGTGCATTAAGCATATTTAAAATATCACGGTTGACGCTTAACGGATAATCACCGTATCCCGGGCTGAACCCATATGGCGGGACACCGATAATCTGCGTGTCTTGTTTATTACAAAACTCCTCGACATATTCCCCCGCTAACGTATCAAGTATAACCGCACCTGCCATATCAGTTAACTGAGTCTGCCTTAACAATCGGTCGAATTCCTCCCCCAACGTCGCACAGGAAACAAGAACCCGCTCACAACCGTGAACATGTTTAATTATATCCAAACCGATTAACGGAATTTCACCGACAGGGAACACTTTACCGACATACCTCGGTACAATCTCATTTAATTGATTTTTATAAAAAGTCACATCGTTCATAACAGCTTTTCCACACTCGAATAAATCTTCTCAGCGACATACGGGCTGTTCATGGAATACAAGTGAATTCCCTCAACACCGTTGCTGATTAACTCTACAATTTGTTCAGTTGCATAAGCAATCCCCGCATCACGTAACGCCTCGGGATTATCCTCATACCGTGCGATAATTTTCGTTAATTTTGAGGGCATACTCGCCCCGCACATTGTCACCATTCTTTCAATCTGCTTTTTACTCGTAACGGGCATAATCCCCGCACAAACAGGGACTTCTATCCCGATTAACCGCACTTTCTCCATAAACGAATAAAATATCTCATTATCGAAAAACAACTGCGATATTAAAATTTCTGCCCCGGCATCGACTTTCCTTTTCAGATTTTTCAAATCAGCGTTAAGACTTTCGGCTTGGTTATGCCCCTCGGGATAACACGCCCCGAAAACCCCGAACCCGCCCGTTTCTTTTATAAACGCTGTCAAATCACTCGCATAAAGAAAATCGTTACAGCGGGGTATATCCGGATTAATGTCCCCCCGCAGGGCAAGAACATCAGTAACATTATGCTCACCCAACGCATTGAGAATCCGCTTTACATCTTCCTTAGAGGAGTTGACACAGGTTAAGTGAGCTACAGCATTAACCTTGCAGGTGTTTCTAATAAACGAAGCAATTTCAAGCGTATCATCGCCTCCCGCACCGCCCGCACCGCAGGTCACACTTATGTAATCGGGGTTCATAACAGCGAATTTTTCCAAAACGCCGTATATATTCTCGTGTGATTGCCCCTTTTTCGGGGGGAACACCTCAAACGAGAACACGGTTTTACCCTTTTTGAACAATTGTGAAATATTCATAAAGCCTCCCATTTATATAAATAATTCTACTACAAAACCGCACCAATGTCAACATAGGTTGTGATATTGCATAATAAAATATAATAAATTATATGAATTTTTATAAAAAACAAATATACCGCTTGACATGACCGAGAATAAAGGTTATAATAGCTTTTATATAGATAAAAGTTCGATTAGGAAAGAATGGTCGGAAAGAGTATGAAAGTTTTCGATGTCATAAAAAAGAATGTACAACCGATTATCTGGATATTCGGTGCATTTTTCTTAATGGTGACAATCAGCTTCGTATCTTTACAAGGGATAGTACAGCGTCAGCTTTTGCAAAACGCAAAAGGCGAAATCCTGTATACAGAAGAAACAATCAAAGCAAAGCTGATTGAATCGGAAATCACACTGACCAACGCCGCAGTAACTATCATAAGCATTGTTGAAAAAAATCAACGCCTTGGTATAGCCGACTCGAACGAGGAAGTTTTAGATTATCTTGAACGTATTACCGATTGGTTAGTCGAAAACGACAGCAGAGTAACGGGATTTAACGGGATATACGGTTATATTAACAACACATATCTCGACGGAGACGGGTGGGAGCCTCCCGAAGGTTTCGTTGCCACCGAACGCCCGTGGTACATAGCAGCAACAGAATCCGAAAACTCTGTTGCTTTCACCAGTCCGTATATTGATGCTCTCACGAAAGAGATTGTTCTCTCGGTTGCGATGGAGGTTGTCACCGACAATGGTATAAGTCACGGTGTCATTGCGATTGACATTGATATTTCTTCATTAGCACAAAGAATAAAAGACCTTGAGCTTTCAGATGGCGGCTACGGTATAATGCTTGATGCCGACTTAAATATACTTACTCACCAAGACGAGGGTTTAATCGGCGAAAAATTCGACACAGTCTGCCCCGCATATGCCACCCTGTCTGACAGCATATTAAGAAACGAGGAAATCTCAAACCTTCGTATAACCGACGTAAACGGGGAAAGGGTCATCGTATTTTTCCACGAGCTGTTCAACGGCTGTTATATGGGGGTAATCACCCCGGTTGAATCCTACAATCGTGACATGTCCTACACTGCGGGTGCATTAACCATGTTAGCGTTAATTCTTTCGGTGATTTTAAGCTGCTTCTTAATTAAATACAACATGGACAAAATGAAATCCGACGAAGAAAGCCGCAGTAAATCGACATTCCTCGCACGCATGTCACACGAAATCCGCACCCCCATGAACGCCATCATCGGCATGAGCGAGCTTATGCTCCGTAACGACCTGCCGCCGAATATCTACGATAATGCAGTAAACATCAAAAACGCAGGCAGCAACCTGCTGTCACTGATTAACGATATTTTAGACTTCTCTAAAATCGAATCGGGAATGTTAGAAATCGATTCCGAGGAATACGACCTGCCCGAGATTATCAACGACGTAATGGGCATTATCCGTATGCGAATGACGGGTAACTCGGTTCGCCTGATGATAGACATAAACCCCAACGTCCCCGCAAAGCTAATCGGCGACGAGGTTAAGATTAGGCAAATCATGCTTAACCTGCTGTCGAACGCAGTTAAGTATACTAAAGAGGGGTTAATCATATTTGAACTAAGCAGTGAAAACACCGGCGAAAACTCGGTCATGCTCAAATTAAACGTAAGGGATTCCGGCATAGGCATCCGTGAAGACGATTTGAAAAAGATGTTCACCAACTATATGCAGTTTGACACGTCACGCAACAAAGGCATAGAGGGTACCGGCTTAGGGCTTGCAATCACCCACAGCTTCTGCGTAGCGATGGGCGGCGAAATCAACGTCGAAAGTGAATACGGCAAGGGTACAGTCTTTAAGATTGACCTCCCGCAGAAATACTCGGAGTATTTCCCGTTCGCTAAGGTAAGAGACCCCGACGAACAATTCATTCTGTTCTACGGCGAAAGGCGGCTTACCGCCGCATCAATCGTCCGCTCCCTTAATAACCTTTCGGTAAAATTCGTAAAAACCGACAGCCTTTCCGAGGTGCGTGACAGATTATCAGAATTCACACATATATTCCTGCCGGCGTTCCGCTACGGGAACATCACAGCAGAATTAAAGCACTTGGAAACCCAACCGGAAATCGTGCTGTTCACCGATATATCGGAACACGTTTCTTTCCGGGGAGTGCATACCTTAACTACTCCGGCACACGTATTGTCGATTGCGAACGCCATCAACGGTGTTCATGAGTTCCACAATGCGGGCGGGAATGAAGAATCGTTCACCGCTCCCGACGCAAAGGTGCTTATTGTTGACGATATAACAGCCAATTTATTAGTGGCAGAGGGGCTTCTGTCATATCGAGGGATTAAGGCGGACATTGCCAAGCGCGGTGCCGAGGCGATTGAAATGATTAAAGAAAACCGCTACGACATTGTGTTTATGGACCATATGATGCCCGAGATGGACGGTGTAAAGGCGACACAGCTGATTAGGGCTATTGAGGGCGAGTATTATATGAAACTGCCCATCATCGCATTAACAGCAAACGCAGTAATCGGCATGAGGGAGATGTTCTTAGAAAGCGGCATGAACGACTTCATCGCAAAACCGATTGAACCCTCAAAGTTAGACGATATGTTAAGGAAATGGATACCGGCGGAAAAAATCAACGAGGGCGAAATTGTTATCCGTGACGAAAAAACTCAAAACACCGGTGATTTCTTTGAAATATTGGGGAAAATCCCCGGCATAAGTGCAGAGCGTGCATTAACGTATGCAGGCGGCTCAGACACCTTACTTGAGAAAAACGTGCGAATGATTGTGGGTCTGTTACCCGAAAGCACCGAAAAGCTGAACGAATTAATCAAGAAAGACATGGCGTCCTTCGCAATCCAAGTTCACGGCGTAAAGAACATGCTCGGCAATATCGGGGCACATCTGCTGGCAGAAAGTGCACAGGAATTAGAGGGGCTTGCGAAAGCCGGCGAACGTGAAGCCTGCCTCGAATTAGGCACACATTTCTTGGAAGACTTATCTCGCTTAACCAAGGAGATGAAGAAGCTGCTTTCCGAACCCGAGGACAAACCGATAGGGGACAAGGAGCTGTTCTATGCCGCACTTCCCAAAATCGCCGAAGCGTCAGAGCTGTTCGACAGTGCATTGGCACTTGAAATCCTTGGCGGACTCAACGGTTTCTCCTACGGCAGCGAAATTGACAAAGCCGCAGAACAATTAACCCGTGCGTTTGAGCGATTCGATTTTGACACAGTAGCCGATTTATTAAATAAATTAACCGATAAAAAATAGAAAGCGAGTTTTATTCATGAATTCTGAAACACAAAAAGAAGTATTGAGGAAAAAAATTATATTCGTAGACGACCAGGTTTCCAATCTTATGATTGGCAGGAACGTCCTCTCGGTGGAATACGATGTATTCACCGTACCATCATCGGAGAAGATGTTTATGCTTCTCGAAAAGGTTGACCCCGACTTAATTCTTCTTGACGTGGAAATGCCCGAGATGAACGGATACGAAACCATCAAAAAGCTTAAGAGTGATGCAGAAACCGCTCATTTGCCGGTCATTTTCCTAACTGCCAAGAACGATGCAGGCAGTGAGCTTGAAGGGCTGTCCCTCGGTGCGATTGACTACATATCAAAGCCGTTCTCACCCCCTCTCCTGCTCAAGAGATTAGAGGTTCACTTACTCGTAGAAAAGCAGAAGAAAGAACTCGAAAACCAGAAGAAAGAACTCCAGAAATACAATGACAACCTCGAGGAAATGGTTAAGGAAAAAACCAAGACCATTATCGAGCTGCAAAACGCCGTTCTTGAAACCGTTGCAGAATTGGTGGAATGTCGTGACGATATAACAGGCGGACACATTGAACGCACCCAAAGCTACCTCAGAATTCTGTTTGAGGGGCTCAAAGACAAGAACATCTACAGCGACGAGGTTAAAGAGTGGGATTTGGAAATGCTTATCCAATCCGCACAATTGCATGACGTCGGTAAAATTTCCATAAGCGAAAATATATTAAACAAACCCGGCAGACTGACAGCGGAAGAATTCGATGAAATGAAGAAGCATACCACACGAGGCGGTGAAATCATCGAGCATATTCAAGAACGCACATCAGAACAAAAATTCCTCACATTCGCTAAAACGATGGTGCTTTCCCACCACGAAAAGTGGGACGGCTCTGGTTACCCCTACGGTCTCAAAGGAACAGACATTCCGCTTGAGGGGCGTCTCATGGCAATAGTTGACGTATATGACGCATTAGTGTCGGAACGCCCATACAAAAAAGCGTTCTCCCACGAAGAAGCCGTCCGCATTATAACCGAGGGTTCGGGAACACAGTTTGAACCGGCATTGGTTGACCTGTTCCTGATAGAGCAGGAAAAATTCAGAGAAACCGCCGCAGGAATTCTTCCGCATGGCTCCGAGGTCGGCACAGAGGCAGACTCAACATACAAACAAACATCAGTTTAATAATTACAATGCCTACTTGCTTTTAAATAAGTAGGCATTATTTTTCTATTGACATATATGTTATATTATGATATAATGATACTGTATCACATATAAAGGAGGAATTAATATGGAAACCACATTACAGCTTGCTTCTTGGGGTGGCTCAACCGCTTTAAGAATACCGAAAAATTTCCTGCAACAGATGAATATGACAGATAATTCAACTGTCAAAATTAAAATAAGCGATAATAACGAGTTGATTATTTCGCCCGTTTATCAACACAAAACCCTTGAAGAACGCTTCAAAAACTGGGACGGTGACTATAAATTAACCGACGAGGATAAGGAGTGGTTGAACATGGAAAGTGCAGGAGCAGAAATATGACAAACAGGAAAATTGAACAAGGCGATATAATCAAATTAAATCTTAATCCTACAAAAGGACATGAACAAGCGGGGTTTCGTCCCGTTATAGTCGTGAGCAACGAAAAATTTAACACCAAGACAAATCTACTGTTAATCTGCCCCATTTCAAACACAGTTAATAATTTTCCGCTCCATGTTAAACTTGAGCAAACAGAAACAACCGGTGAAATAAGGTGCGAGCAGGTCAAAGCGATTGACCCGAATGCCCGTCCGTATACATTCGTTGAAGCCGTCCCGAAGCATATTCTTCAAGAGGCTGTGGACATTGTTTACGGTTCGGTGGAAGTGGTATAAATTACAATGCCTGTTTATTCTAAATAAGCAGGCATTATTTTTCTATCTTATCTTAATATGTGCTTCTCTCAACTGCATTTCTGATACTTCCGAAGGTGCCCCTAACAACACGTCCTGCCCGTTCGAGTTCAGCGGGAATGCGATAACCTCTCTCACATTTTCTTCACCTAAAATAATCATCAACAGCCTATCCACACCGAACGCCATACCCGCATGCGGCGGTGCTCCGAACTTAAACGCCGAATACAACGCCCCGAACTTCGACTTAACGTCCTCCTCAGAAAACCCCGCAATTTCAAAAGCCCTCACCATAACATCAACATTATGGTTGCGAACCGCTCCCGAAGCCAACTCCACGCCGTTTAACACAAAGTCATACTGGTGAGCCAATATCTCAAACGGCTCTTTATTATTAAGTGCGTTTAACTCACCCTGCGGCATCGAAAACGGGTTATGCCCGAACTGCGGTTTCCCCCGTTCATCTTCCTCATAAAACGGAAAATCAGTAATCCAGCAAGCGGCATAAGTCTCCTTGTTAACTAACTCCATACGAACGGCAACCTCGCTTCGTATTTGCCCCGCGAATTTAGCGGTGAACTTTTCAGAAGCGTCTGCAATGAAATAAAGCACGTCCCCGGTCTCTAATTCCGCACGACTGCGAATCCCCTCCCGTGCCTCCTCGGTCAGGAACTTGTCGATGGGTCCTAAATACTCGCCACTCTCACCAACCTCGATATACCCCAAACCCTTCATGCCGATTGATAACGCATACTCCTCCATACTCTTGAAAAACTTTTTAGATTTCTCCGACATTTTCGGAACACGCAACGCCCTGACTGTTTTGTTGGCGAACGGCTTAAAATCACTTTTAATAAACAAATCGGATATATCAATTATAAACAACGGATTACGTAAATCCGGTTTATCCGTCCCATATTTCAACATGGCTTCCTTGAACGTAATTTTCGGTATTTCGGTTAATTTAAAATCGGCGAATTTTTCCAAAACCTTTGTAATTGCCGCTTCACCGACCTCGAACACATCTTCCTGTTCGGCGAACGCCATCTCCAAATCAAGCTGATAGAACTCACCCGCCGTTCTGTCAGCACGTGCGTCCTCATCACGGAAACACGGTGCAATCTGATAATACCTGTCAAACCCCGAAACCATCAACAGCTGCTTAAAAATCTGCGGTGCTTGCGGAAGTGCATAGAATCTCCCGTGATGTTTCCTGCTCGGGACTAAGAAATCTCTCGCCCCCTCGGGAGATGACGCCGTCAGAATAGGCGTCTGCATTTCCAAGAAATCCATGCTGTTCATGGTTTCCCGCATAAACGCAATCATCTCACTACGCATTATTAAGGTATCATGCATACTTCGATTACGCAAATCAAGAAAGCGGTATCTCAACCGTGTTTCCTCACCGGTATCCTTTGAGGAGGCAGGCTCAAACGGCAGATTATCATGCACCTGCCCAAGAATATCAAGTGACTGTGCTTCTAATTCTATCTCACCCGTGCTTATTTTCGTGTTAAATGTCCCCTCGTCCCGCTTTAACACCTTTCCGCTTATGCTGACTGTCGACTCCTTGCGGACATTTTCGAGCAACGCCTCATTATGCATAACGACTTGCAAAACTCCGTAATGGTCACGCAGGTCAAGGAACATTACCCCTCCATGGTCACGAATGTTCTCCACCCAGCCGGCGATTTTTATATTCTCGCCGACGTTAGAATTACCGAGCATTTTCACAGTATGTGTGCGGTATTTATTTTGTCTAAGCATTTTTCAATTTTCCCTCTAATATATTTTTCACTGTTGCGGGTGCGGCTGACCCCTTTAATTCCTTACTCGCCTGCCCCATCAAAAACCCGAACACCTTCACTTCACCATTGCGATACTGTTCGACTGCCTTAGGATTGGCGGCTAAGATTTTGTCGATTACCGCCTCAACTGCCCCGGTATCCTCTTTAATCCACAGATTTTTCTCGTCACATATCTGAACAGCAGTTTTCCCCGTTTCGAGCATATCACGCAGAATATCTTTTCTTATATCCCGATTAACCTTTCCCTCGTCAACGTATTTCTGTAACTCAGCGAAATCACTCGCAGAAAACGGCAGCTTCTCCATATCGGCTTCCCCCCGATTAACCCGACCAAGCAGCTCGACTACTATAAAATTAGCTATGGACTTCGGACTGTCATAAGTTTTCACAGCATTATCAAAAAAATCACTGATGACTTTTTCCGACAACAAGGTCTTAACATCATTTTCAGAAATGCCGTAGCTTTTATACCTTTCAAAACGTGCTTGGGGCAATTCCGGCAAACGTGAGCGGAACTCGTCTAATTCCTCTTCAGTCAACACAACAGGTTTAATATCCGGGTCAATCATATACCGATAATCAAAAGCGTCCGCCTTTTCACGCATAGGGGTAATCTCACCCGTCAAATCGTTATACTTAAGTGTCTGCTGGACTATTTTCCCGCCACTTTCGAGGATTTCCGTCTGACGGGTTATTTCCGCCTCAACAGCCCGCCCGATTGCTTTAATGGAGTTGAGGTTTTTTATTTCGGTGCGTGTCCCTAATTTATCAGAATTCTCGGGGGCAAGTGAAATATTCACATCACACCGCAAGCTGCCCTGCTCCATTTTCCCGTCACATATGTCTGCGAACTGTAAAATCCTGCGTAGCTTTTCCACATAAGCGACAACCTCCTCGGAAGAGTGGAAATCCGGCTCGGTAACTATCTCAATCAAGGGTACACCGGTTCTGTTATAATCTGCATAGCTTTTGTTCCCCTCATGGGTCAGCTTACCTGCGTCCTCTTCTAAATGAATTCGATTAAGCCGTTTGAATTTATTCTCGCCGTTTATATTAATCTCCAAACCCCCGCCCACACAAACAGGGCGTTCCATTTGTGAAGTCTGATATGCGGCGGGTAAATCCGGGTAAAAATAATTCTTCCGCTCCCATTTTGTAAAGCGGGAAATCTCGCAATCCAAAGCGAACCCTGCACGGATTATCAATTCTAATGCCTTTTTGTTCAACTCGGGTAACGCCCCGGGGAATCCGGAACAACCGATACAGCAGTGGTTATTCTCACTGCCGCCGAACTCGTTAGGGCAACCGCAGAAAAGCTTCGACTCGGTCATTAACTCGGCATGGGTTTCTAACCCGATAGTGGGGTAAAATTTCATACACTCACCGCCTTTTCTATATAGTCAGCGATTTGTAAAATTCTCAACTCGTCGAACTTTCTCCCCGTCACAGAAACTCCCACAGGCATACCCGCCTTGTTACACGGCGACGACACACACGGCAACCCCGTCATATTCGCAGGCACGGAATACATCGCCGACGAGTACAGCTTCGCAGGATTAATCACCTCATCTGTTTTAAACGCCGTCGAAGCGGTAGTCGGTGATATAATCACATCAGCATTATCTAACACTTCATCAAACTCCCGACAAAGCTGTTGTTTTATTGCGAGGGACTTTCTGAAAAACTCATTATAATTCTCACCTATCAAGGTATAATTCCCCAGCATAAGCCGCCGTTTCACCTCCATGCCGAACCCACGGGTTCTGCTGTCACGGATTTGCTCGTCATAGGTATACCCCTCACCCCGCAACCCATACTTGACCCCGTCATATCGCGACATTGCGGTAACTCCCTCTGCTGATGAAATGACAAAGCTGGCGGCGGCAGCGTATTCTAAAGTCGGCACGGACGTTTCAACAACAACCGCACCCGCTTTTTCTAATTCTGTAACCGTGTTCATAACTGCCTGTTTTACCGAACTGTCCAAATCATCGGGGAAAAATTCTTTAACAACTGCGATTTTTATACCCTTCATATCAGATAAAGCGTCCCACATCGTCCCGCATACATAGGCTAACGCCGATATAAGAAAGGCACAATCCTCAGCAGAATTTGTGAGAAACCCAACAGTATCAAGCGAGCCGGAGAACGCCGCAACTCCTTGCCGTGAAATAAGGTCATAGGTAGGTTTAAGCCCCGTAATCCCGCAGTGAGCGGCAGGCTGCCTAATCGAACCCCGTGTATCAGTACCAAGTGCATAAGCACACGCCCCCGAAACCACCGCAGAAGCACTCCCCCCGCTTGAACCACCCGCCACACGCTCCCCGTCATGCGGATTAGGAACACTCCCGAAATAAGACGTCCTGTTGGAATTGCCCATCGCAAACTCGTCCATATTAGTCTTTCCGAGGAGAACATAGTTTTGCTTTTTCAGTTGAGTTATCACCCTTGCGTCATAAAACGGCGTAAACTCCTCCAACATTTTAGAACCGCAGGTGGTTTTAATTCCCGAGGTGCAGATGTTGTCTTTAACAGCGGCAGGAATCCCCGTCAACGGCTTAGCCTCACCGGAATCGATGATTTCCTGTGCCGCTTTTGCGTTGCTTAACGCTTCGTCTTCAGTAACCGTGATATATGCATTTGAGTTAGGATTATCGTTAATTCTTTTCAAACATTCCTGTGTCAGCTCAACCGCACTGACTTGTTTAGAGTCGAGCAGGTGCCGTAATTGTTTAAGCGATTTCTTCATCAGTCCACCACCTTAGGGATTACATAGCAGTCGTTTTCGCAAACGGTATTCGATAATAATTGTTCGGGCGTAGCAGTGGTAATTCTTACGTCATCCCGCAAATCGGAAAAACCGACAGAGTTACCGTCCCTCATATCATCATATTCACCCGAGAATTCCTTAACTTTCCCGATAAATTCTATTATATCGTCTAATTCACCTGTCAAAGCCGTTTCCTCCGCTCCGGTGAAATCGATTTTCGATAACTCACTTAACTTATCAAACATTTGCTTATCTATTCTGCTCATACATTCTCCTCGAAAATCTTCAATGCTCCATCGCTGTCATCACAAATGAATAACGCAATATACTCGCCTTTAACTTTTATAATCGCTTCCTCAACCTTGTATAATTGTGAGGGTAAATACTTTTCCCAATGCTTAATTCTTCCTTGAACTCGCTCCTCGAAAACAGCCTTGGTTTCATTAGCTTTTGCCGATGAACTCATTTTTATAATTATAATTTCATCTGAGAAGATACTTGCAGGGTTCATATATAGCGAAGCCTCAACCACATTATCTATGTCAATCCCAAAATAAAGACCCTCTATAGTATCAATGAACTGCTCCATCATTTCGGGGAACTCGCCTTTTTCGATGATTTCGGCAGTTATGGCAGAAACACTGATGTTATTTTCAATGGGGGACGATGATTCTGTAATCCCGCTTGTTGTCGCATTCGTGTCAGACACGGGCGGATTATCAGTTTTACAAGCAGTTAATGTCGATAAACATATAACTGCGAGTAATATTGCTGTGAGCTTCTTCATTTTCGTAATCCTTTCTGTTTGTTCCTATTCCAATTCTTTCTGAACATATGCTAATATCGCCTTATAAGCTTGGGAATTAATATGCAGACCGTCACCCGCATTATATTCCGAAGCCAAATACCCGTCAGAGTTTTTTAACACAGCACCGCTGTCGATTAAGATAAATCCGTTTTCACGGGCGGCAGTGGTTAATTTGGTGTTATATTCATCGAGCATAACCTTTGTGATATGCGGATAACTCGACACAGCACCAATTGGCGTAACCGTGAGAACCACAATCTCCATTCCCGGATTTTCCGCTTTAAGGCGGTTGATTAACACTTTCATGCTTTCAACCAAGTCATCGCTGTTAGTTGCATTAATCCCGTTAGCACCGAGCATAATCACAGCACGGTCAAAGCCGCTCGATTTTGGAATAAGCGTATTACCGTTAATCGTCGCAGTCAACGCGGTAGACGGGGCTAACCCGATTTCCGCAAATACATTTTTTACAGGAATGAGGTTATACAGGTAAATCCCGGTCATAATCGAGTCACCGATAAACAGAGTATTCTCGAAAAAGCTGTCACTGAACGTATCGGGAACGGTTGCAGTAGTTATTTCAACAGTAGTATCGATTGAAACAGTCACAGCGGGAGTAGTAGCGGTGGTAGTGTCAGGTTCTGTAGCAGGCTCACCGGATGAAGCCTTAGTCATATCCGGAACAACAATCGCCGCCTGTGTGGTTTCGGGAGGAGAAGCAGTAGGCTCCGAAACAGCTGTCTGAGGTGTGGTACTCGTTGTCACCGAGGCGGGTTGAGGCTCTGAGGTGAAATAAGAATAAACAAGCACAATGATTAATGCGATTACACCCACAATCAAAAGACTCAGCACAATCACGGCAGGCGTCAACGATTTACCGTTCCTGTCATTTTGCACCCGTTTCACCACCTTTTATAAATTCATAGAGAATATTATAATATAAAATTGTTATTTTGTCAACTATTGACTTTTCCGCTTTATTGTGTTAAAATAAAATCGAATAAGGAGTAGACATGATGAATAAAAAACTAAAAGACAACAACACCGATTATTTGTTTAAGGCGATACTGCAGCTTAAAAACGAGAAAGAGTGTTATGCTTTTTTCGAGGATTTATGCACAGTTCAGGAATTGAAGTCCATTTCACAAAGACTATACGTGGCAAAGCTGCTTAACGAAAAACACGTCTACAACGATATAGTTGAGATGACGGGGGCAAGCACGGCGACAATCAGCCGTGTCAATCGGTCGTTACAATTCGGGAATGACGGTTATGCAATTATATTCAACCGGTTAAAGGACAATAAATGAGCGGTTACGTTGAATTCGCGAGGGTATATGACACGCTGATGAGTGACGTTGACTATGCGGCAATGGCTCAGCGGTATAATTCGCTGATTACCGAAAACGGGATAACCGGCGGAATATTATTGGATTTGGCGTGCGGCACAGGGAGCTTGTCGGTTCTCATGGCTCAAAAGAACCGTGATGTTATCGGTGTAGACATTTCACAAGAAATGTTAAGCACGGCAAAGCGGCATGACAAGGTCACGTATATCTGCCAAAGCATGACCGAGCTTGACCTTTACGGAACGATTGACGCTTGTTTATGTGTCATGGACAGTCTTAACCACCTAACCGACGAAACCGAGGTTCAAAAAACATTGGAGCGAGTTTCATTGTTTATGAATCCGGGAGGCGTGTTTGTTTTTGACATGAACACGATTTATAAGCATGAAACAATCTTAGCCGATAATATATATATTAAGCAGTCCGATAATGTTTATTGCATATGGCAAAACGATTATCAGGGCAACGGCATAGTCGATATAACACTCGAAATATTCATGGAGGGTCAAGACGGTTTATACGAACGCTTCACCGAGGAAATCCGTGAACGTGCTTATGAAACCGATGTTATACGAAAGCTGTGCGAAAAATCGGGATTTGAAATAATTAATATAACAGAAGAGGATAATGAGAGGGTGGTGTTTGTATGCCGAAAAAAACGTGTATAATTCTTGCCGCAGGTGACGGTAAGCGAATGAAATCGGAGAAGCCGAAGGTCCTTATGGAGGTGGCGTTCGAGCCTATGTTAGCATGGGTGCTTGACAGTGCAATTTCCTCCGGAATAAAAAACATAGGTGTCATTATCGGGAACAACGCCGAAATGATAGAAAAACGGCTGACTAAATATAAAGACTGTAAAACCTTTCTGCAAGCCGAGCGTAAAGGAACGGGTCATGCGGTTATGCAAGCGGAAAAGCTGCTCAAGGAACGTGGGGGAGATGTTCTCATACTATGCGGGGACGCACCGTTCATGGACAGTGAAACTATAAATAATGCATACGAGCTTCATAAATCCCAGAGCAACTCGGTGACTATAATTACAGCAGACGTAGAAAACCCCACGGGCTACGGCAGAATTCTCAGAGGGCGGGGTGACAAGGTCATAGGCATTGTCGAAGAAAAAGACTGTACTAATAAACAGCGGGAAATCACCGAGGTCAACTCGGGTGCATATTGGTTCGATGTAGAGCAATTGTTGAAATCATTACCTAAGCTAACCACCGAAAACGAAAGCGGCGAGTATTATCTCACTGACACGGTTGAACTTTTGAGTGACTTTGCAGGTGCTTACAAAACTGCAAACAGCAGTGTTACGCTCGGGGCGAATGACCGAAAGGGCTTGCGCCGCCTTAATAAAATTGCGGCAGGTTTAATCATCGACGAGCATTTAGATAATGGCGTAGACATAATCGGCGAAAGCTCGATAATCGGGCGAAATGTAATAATCGAAAAAGACACCTTGATTATGCCTAACACGATTATCAAAGGCGACACGGTTATCGGGAAAGGTTGCGAAATCGGGCCGAACGCAGTTATCGAGAATTGCAAAATCGGCAAACACGTATCACTTAATAATGTTCAAGCCTATGACTCAATTATCGAGGATAACGTGACGGCGGGGCCGTTCGTGCATATCCGCCCTAAGACTATATTGAAAAAAGACGTAAAAATCGGCGACTTTGTAGAGGTCAAGAATTCGATAATCGACGAACATACCGCAATTGCCCATTTAACCTATATCGGTGATTCCGACGTGGGCAAGGGCGTAAACTTCGGGTGCGGGTGTGTTACCGCAAACTTCGACGGGGTTAAAAAATACCGTACCGTGGTAGGCGATAATGCGTTCATCGGGTGCAACACTAACCTAATCGCCCCTGTAACTGTCGGTGCAGATGCGGCAACTGCGGCAGGCTCAACTATTACGAAGGACGTTCCCCCCGGCAGTCTTGCCATTGAACGGGGTGAAATGGCAATCAAAGAAAACTGGCAAAAGAATTATTTAAGAAAAAAGAAAACATCAGATTAAGAGAATAAATTAATAAAAGGAGAAAATTCATAAAATCGGTTCAATTGTGAATTGTGAATTGTGAATTGTGAATTGAAAATGAACCTACACGGCAAGGACATTAAAATCTTCACCGCAAACGCCAACCCGTCTTTAGCACAAAGAATTGCGTCGGGGTTAGGCTTACCGCTCGGCGAGTCGGAGGTTTCCCGCTTTTCTGACGGGGAAATCGCCATAAATATAAAAGAAAGCATTCGAGGCTCAGACGTGTTCGTAGTCCAGTCAACCTCATCACCGGTGAACGAGAACCTCATGGAACTGTTAGTCATGATTGACGCATTTAAAAGGGCGAGTGCAGGCGGAATAACAGCGGTAATCCCCTATTACGGGTATGCAAGGCAGGACAGGAAGGCGAAAGCACGTGACCCCATTTCCGCAAGACTTGTCGCCGATTTAATCACCGTAGCAGGTGCCGACCGTATGCTTACTATGGACTTACACTCCCCGCAAATTCAAGGATTTTTCGATATTCCGGTTGACCATTTACAAGGAGTGACTATCCTCGCCCCATATTTCAGAGACGTGTTCGGAACGAATAATCTCATATGCGTTTCCCCCGACATTGGCTCGGTTACAAGGGCTCGCACCTTCGCACAAAGAATTGGCACAGGTATGGCGATTATTGACAAACGCCGACAAAGAGCCAATTCCAGCGAGGTCATGAACATCATCGGTGACGTAAAGGACAAGCGGGTGGTAATTGTGGATGACGTGATTGACACTGCGGGCACGTTATGTAATGCGGCAAAGGCGTTGGTTGAAATCGGCGGTGCAAGTGAGGTTTATGCCTCAGCAACTCACGGAGTTTTATCGGGAGCGGCGATTGAACGTATTCAGGAATCTTATATAAAAGAAATCGTTCTGCTTGACACGATTAATATTCCCGATGAAAAATTAATCAGTAAAATAAAAGTGCTTGACACAGCGGGGTTATTCGCACAGGCAATCGACAGGATTTATTCAGACAAACCGGTATCACCGTTATTTGTTTAATAAGAGGTAGCATTATGAAAATTACAGAAAGCAGGGGCAGTAAAGGCTTAGTCTTGTATATCGCAGGGAAAATCGACGACATGACAAGTCCGCAGCTACAGGGTGAAATTTTCAGAGCGTTGAAGCTTAATAAAAACCTCCAGCTTGATTTCACCGACGTTGAAAGTGTTAATCATGCCGGAGTGAGTGTGCTTCAGTTAGGGTTGAAAAACGCCGCCTCTAAACGTGGGATTTTAGAAGTCCTCAACGCAAATACAGCGGTTAAATCGGAGCTGCAAAACGCAGGGTTAGGGAAGCTGTTGTCCCATTGACGAAAGGTGAGAAGCATGAAATCAATTATAAAAGAATATCGCAAGCTTATACTTTTGACCGCCATTCCTGTAGTATTATGTTTGATTTTATCATTACAATACGATAGCAAAAATATGGAATACACGACAATGAATTTATTTTTTGTGGGGTTATTTATTACATGTATCGCTTTCCCGATATATTCAGCGGCTTTATGTTGGCGTAATGTAATACACAAATATCTTCAATTTAAAATATGTGCCGCAGTTTGTTTAATTATGAATGTGCTTGCAAATTCGGTTTTAACAATTACATTCGGCGTTATATCGGAATGGCTTTCGGTTGTAGTTTTAACTCATATGGCTTTTTCGTTAGCTTCGTTATCATTGATGATGATATGGCTGTTAGGGGTGAACTTCTTGATTAAGAGGAGATTACGCAAGGAAAACAACGAATAGGAATTCCACATCACAATCTCCCGTCCTTTTGAACGGGAGATTTTTCTGATAATTCGATATAACAGCAGTCCTATAAATCCTGTAAATCAGCGGCGGGAATATCATTTTCGAGATTATCCCGTGCAAGGTCGGTATCATATTCCTTGTGTGCTTTTGAAATGGGTTTGTCCGCTTTTTTCTTTCCGCTTTTAACCTTACCCTGCATTTCGGGAACAGGCGGCACATCATTCTTAGGGATATGTGTTATTCGATTGCTCTCAGTGCCGTGCGGTTCTTTCGGGTCAGGTCTTCTCATGCCTGCTTTTGCCATATTACATCACCTCGAAATTATTATGCGGAATTATACAATGGATTATTCATGCTTAAAAACAGCAACAACCTAATTGAATGAAAACCGCCACTCCCATAAAAACAAGGCGGCGATTAACTCTATTTCAATATATTTTCAATATCTCTTGCTCCATGCAGAATTCGATGAACTTCAACCATTTTTTCTGTTTCAGTTTCTTTCACAATTTTATAAAAAACCACATAATCCAAAAAATTCGCTTGTTTGAATTTCGGGTTGAAAAAGCAAGTTTTATACATATGAGGATTAGTTCTTATGTTAGACAAAACACTTTTTAATTTATTCTTAAATTTAACGGGTGTATCGGGATAGAATTGCAACAAATACTTTATAATTTCATAATAATCATTTTCATATATATTAGTAAATTTTAACTTAAACACCGAAATCCCTCTCCGCTCTCATAAAGGTCTCCTCCTCTGTTAGCCACTTAGCGTCGGGATTTGCCGCCCATTCTTCTGATTCTCTAAGTTTTTCATTGACATAATTATGATATAACTGCTCTTCTACTGTTGCGAAGGCAGCCTTACTTATCAAAACCATTTCTTCATCCTCGTCATGAGAAATAATAACTCGGTTACAGGCTTTTACTGTGCGGAGTATATCAGCGTAATCATTAACTAAATCCTGTGGCGAACGGACATTCGTATTATACATGAGAAATCCCCCCTTCGTTATCATTATATTCAATATAACATAACACGGTTTCTTTGTCAAGTAATTTTCTATGATTGTTACTTCTTCGTTTTTTCACCTTAACTTGACTAAACACTTGACAAGGTTAATATAATCAACTATAATATCACTATGTATTAGTTGAAACGGCGGTAGTTTAAAAATGGAAAAAATCAGTGACTTCAAAACCGTCTGCTTTAAAATCGGACTGATTATGACGGTGTTCTTTATAAGCAGAATGGGCTGCTCTTTCGCAATCGAATTTATGTACAGGATTCTCCCCGATAATACAAGTGCAACCACACTGTATGTCGGGTCATTGGTGTTGCAGGATTTGTTCTTGTATATAATCCCGATAATCGCCGCAGTGATTATTATGAAAGTCAAAAACCCACTGTCACTGTATAAAAAGCCGCCCCGTATCGCAAAAGCATTAGGGAACTTCCCGGCTATGTACGGCTTAGGGCAATTGACGAACTATCTCACATTAATCGCTGTCTGGGTTTTCTCCAACTTCACCCCCGATAATATCGAACTCGAAAAGTCCTTCGGTTCAATGGCAGCGATGATGCCCCCTAATTTCATATGCGGGATTGCCTTAGCCGTGAGAATGATTTTCTCGGCGGCAATTTATGAAGAATTCTTCGCAAGGGGGATTATTTTAAAATCGCTCAAACCCTACGGAACGGGCTTCGCCATCATGGTTTCGGGAATACTTTTCGGGCTGATGCACGGGAACTTCCAACAGCTTTTCTACGCTACAGTAGTGGGGATTGTCCTCGGGTATATCTACGTGCAGACCGACTCATTATTAATCCCGACAATTCTGCATGCTGTGTTCAATTCCATTTCGGCGGTAATGCTTTTGTTCATGTCAACCGACACCCTGCAGAACTTTATGATGGGTGATTTTATGGACGGAATTCCCGATAACAATATGATGGTTATGGCTATATTCTCTATGTTCTTCGTTTTAACCTTAGGGCTGATGATTGCGGGAATGGCATTAGCGTTTAAGAGAATATTCCGCTTTAAAATATACAAGGTCACTAACACATGGCAGGAGGTCGGCACCGGTAAAAAGGCTGCATTATTTTTCACAAGGATTCCGATAATTTTGATGTGTGTGCTTACTATTGACGCATTCGCCGGGAGCATAATTTTCCAGAAAATAGCCGGATTTATATGGGGGACACAAACGTGACACAGCTACCCGAATATAACCGGATTAACGAAACAAACGAAATCAATGAAATAAGCGAAACTAATCCCGAGTTAAAAAACAAAGAAAACCATGAATTAAAGAAGCTCCTCATGACACTTGGTATCGCTGTAATTGCGGCACACTTCGGTACAAGGGCGGTTGGTTTTTTATTCTCGGTTTTTTTCGCATTTTACCCGCCATATTCAACAGGAAGTTTATTTAATATCGAGGTCTTTTCTGAAATTATCAGCACCGGTTCAATCACCGTAATGACACGGGATTTCTACTATCTTTTTATATGGTTAGTCAGTGATATAATCGTGTATCTCCCGCCGTTTATTGTGTTCACAATGGCATTCGGGAAATACATGAAACAACCCCACCAATTCAAAACCTATGAATTTAAATGGGGCTGGGTCTTTTTATTCTTTGCGGGAGGGTATTCACTCAGCATTGCGGCGAGTATTTTCTCCCACTATATCGCCGATATAATTAGTGACATTTTCGGCACAGGAGGACTGAGGGACGTTTTCGCCGACATGATGCCCAATAATAATACGCAGGCAATTATGATGTTCGTAGTCGTGGCAATCATCGCCCCCGTCTGCGAGGAATACCTCTACCGACATTTACTGTTAAAGCCGTTACGGCGTTTCGGGGATGTGCAGGCGGTCATAATAACAGCAGTTTTATTCGGGTTTTTCCACGGGAACTTTACGCAGTTTCTTTATGCAACCTGCGGCGGTATACTCCTCGGAATAATCGCAGTACGCAGTAACTCGGTTAAACCGGCAATTGCTATGCATGCACTTAATAACGGGTATGACGTAGTCCGCTCAAGGGTATACACCTTAGCTGAGGAGGGTACACTCCCGTTTGACGCAGAAAGCGTTGGGCTTTTTTCGATACTGTTCATGCTTATCGGAGCGGTTGCGTTCATATATATTGCGACAATGGGATATTTAAAAATCAGCAACGAAAACCCGCACATGACCTCACGGGAAAGAGCTAATGCAGTTATAAAAAACCCCGCTGTGATTATTATGCTGATAGTGTTGTTAGTAGTGACTGTTCAAGGAACAGTATAATTAATAAGTAATAATGAATAATGAATAATGAATAATGGTTGTGTCGCCTGCGGCGACGGATTTTGAAATAAAAATCTTTGCGGACGCAAATACCAAAATTATTCATTATTAACTATTCATTATTAATTGTTAATCAGTAATACTTCAGCAAAAAATCTTTCGGCGTCATAATAAATTTCTCAACAGGGAAGTGTTTTATGTTCCCTGTGACAAGAACGGCGTTACATTCTTTCGCTGTGTCATAGAATTTACGGTCATCTTCATCAGGTAGTTTAACAGAGCTTGGGGTCACTTCAACATTTTTGCCGAACTTGACAATTTTTAACAATAAACTGTCTACCTGAGAAGCATTAAAGCCAAAAGCGGGACGCGACAGAACAGTCTTATACTCAATCAATATCTTATCATTAAAACAAAGTGTAAATCTATTGCTCGGGAGCATATGCATTATCTTATAAGGGTTCGAGTTTTCAGACCACAATGCAGAAACAAGAATATTGGTATCAATCACTATGTTAATCATATATCCCCCCGGATTTCCTTGCGTGCCGCTATAACTTCATTATTTATATCATCATCAGACATGAACCCGTGCTTTGACGCTTGCCCCCTCATATTCTCCAACATCCTTTGAAACTGAACCTTCTCATTTACATGAATTTGAAAAGGGATAGCCTGTTCCGCAACCGCTTGACGAACGAAAATATTAACAGCAGTTGTTAAATTCATACCCATCGCATTAAATAATGCATCTGCCTCAGATTTTAATTCACGGTCAATTTTAATGTTTAAACTTGTTAAATCAGTCATACCATTCACCTGCCTTTCGTTTTCATCATAACATAATTTTCGCCTGTTGTCAACACAACAGGCGAAAAATGTTAATTGTATTTGAAATCCGTCGCCTCTGGCGACACAACCATTATTAATTAATAAGTAATAATGAATAATGAATAATTTTGGTATTTGCGTCCGCAAAGATTTTATTTAAAATCCGTCGCCTCTGGCGACACAATATAATTAATAAGTAATAATGAATAATGAATAATTTTGGTATTTGCGTCCGCAAAGATTTTTATTTAAAATCCGTCGCCTCTGGCGACACAACCATTATTAATTATTAACTATTCATTATTAATCGTCTAAATTCCCCATATTTCCTTTGCGTATTCCATAATGGTTCTATCGCTTGAGAACTGCCCTGCGTTTGCAATATTCAACAAGCACATCTTCGCCCACGCCTCACGGTTTTTGAACGCCTTATTCGCCCGTAATTTCGCCTCGACATAATCCTCAAAATCGAGAAGAATATAATATTGGTCGGGGTCATGCCATGACGCACCCTCTAAAATAGAATTGTATAACTCCTTAAACATAAACCCGCTTTCGTCCTTTAACGTGCCGTCGATTAACGTATCCATGACCCGCTGAATACGTGGGTTTTCTTTATAGATTTTCTTGGGATTATACGAGCCTGCTTTTTTCTCAAGCTTCTCAATATCCTTTACCCTTGCACCGAATATGAAGTTGTTTTCCTCACCCGCCTCACGAACAATTTCGACATTCGCACCGTCATATGTCCCTAATGTCACCGCACCGTTGAGCATTAATTTCATGTTACCCGTGCCGGAGGCTTCTGTTCCTGCGGTGGAAATCTGCTCACTAATATCAGCGGAGGGGATTAACTTTTCGGCATATGACACATTATAATTCTGGATAAATAAGACGTGCATTTTTTTATTAACGTCGGGGTCGTTATTCACTAATTTCGCAATCTCGTTTATGAATTTGATAATCCCTTTTGCACGGTAATACCCCGGAGCGGCTTTTGCCCCGAACAAAAACGTCATACTCTCAAAGCCTTTGAGCTTTTTGTCTTTCAATGAGAAGTAAATATCGAGAACAGAAAAGGCATTTAATAATTGTCGCTTATACTCGTGAAGCCGCTTGACCTGAACATCGAAAACACTGTCTAAATCTAAGACTGCCCCGTATTCATGGAACTTTACGTGCCACGAAAGCTGTTCCTTTTTCATTCGCTTAATCTCGTTTAAACGATTGAGTGCATGATTGTCATTGGCATACGGGATTAGTTTTTTCAACTCGGTTAAATCCGTCAGCCATCTATCACCTATGCGTTCGGTAATAAACTGCGACAATTCCGGATTGCATAACCCTAACCATCTCCTTTGGGTAATGCCGTTTGTTTTATTCGAGAAGCGTTCGGGATATAAAGCGTACCATTCCTTTAAAGCGGTGTTTTTGAGAATTTCGGTGTGCAGCTCTGCCACGCCATTAACCGAGTGTGTCCCGAATAATGATAATCTCGCCATGTGGATTCGTTTTTTATCGTCGATTATGCTGTAGATTTCACGTTCTTTTTTATCAATGTCAAGCTCGTGTAATGTGTGCTTGAGCTTATTCTGAACCATTACTATATAAGGATATACCTCGGGTAATACCGAGCAGAACAAATCAACATCCCACTTTTCAAGTGCTTCCGCCATGATAGTATGGTTGGTGTATGCAAGTGTTTTTTGGGCTGTTGCGAATGCCTCATCAAAGGTGAGATTTTCTTCGATTAACAGACGAATTAATTCGGGGACGGCAACTGCGGGATGGGTGTCATTTAATTGAACAGCGTAGAATTCATGAAATTTCTTGAAGTCTTTATTGTTGATTTTAAAATCACGAATTATACTTTGTAAAGACGCACTTGTGAAGAAATATTCCTGCTTAATTCGCAGACGCCTGCCCTCATCAGTATCATCGTTGGGGTATAAAACACATGTAATCGCCTCCGCTTCATTACGTGCCTTAAACGCATCGGAATAATTCTGCTTGTTAAACGAGTCAAAATCGAACTCTTGATTTTCAAGGGGTTCTGCCTGCCATAAGCGAAGGCGGTTAATTGTATTGGTTTTGTAGCCGATTACCGGCATATCATAAGGGACTGCCCAAACCGATTGCCCTTTAAAGTCTACTCTGACTTTTTCGCCCTCACTGCGAACGCTCCACGGGTCCCCGAATTTAATCCAGTTGTCAGGGATTTCATTCTGGAAGCCTTTATCGAAATATTGCTTAAACAGTCCGTAGCGGTAGCGGATTCCGTAGCCGTCTAACGGGAGGTTGTGAGTCGCCGCCGAGTCAAGGAAACACGCCGCAAGTCTGCCTAAGCCGCCGTTACCGAGTGCTAAATCTTCAATCTGCTCGAACATGTTCGGGTCAAAGCCATTTTCACCGAGAACCTGCTTAGTCTGCTCTAACAATCCGAGATTAAATAGGTTCGAGTATACCATTCTACCGATTAGAAATTCCGCCGAGAGATAACAGGCGGTTTTTTTGTTATAACGTTTTTCGAGTAAACGGGGTTTAAGCTCCTCCATCGCCGCCTCTGAAATGGCGTTGTAAAGCCGCTTAACGTCTTTCTCCCCCGATTTTATAATTCTTTCAATATTTTGTCTGTAGTCCATTGTTGCCCCCTTATTGTGTTATGATTATTTCTTCACAGAAATCATGTAAATCCGGAATATCATTTTCTAAAATATCCCATATAATATCGAAATCAACTTTTCCATAACGGTGTGCCACAATATTACGAAGCAGTTTTATTTCACGCCATGATATATTGGTGTTATTTCCTTTAAATTCATCGCTTAATACAGTTACAAGCTCACCGATTTGTAAAAGACATAAACAAACTGCATTACGAAAGGTTGCACTTTCTGTGAACCGTTCCTTGCTGTTACTAAACTCTCTGCTTGTTTCATTGATTTGTACACAGTATCTTAATATATGCCGAAGTATGTCACGGTCTTTAGTGTTCATATATGACGACCATTTCCTTTTCAAGTTTTTCTTTAAAATATTCATCCTTATCATATTTTACAAGACTTGATGAGGTTAATAAATCTATATTTTTATTAAAGCTTTCTTGTAAATCCCCGAGCATGCCTGCAAGCTTTAAACCACGAAGCCTACCCTTATCAATAACGAAATCAAGGTCACTGTCGCTGTTTGCTTTTCCCAAAGCATATGAACCAAACAGAAAAACCCGCTCCACATCATATTTAACCGCAATAGGAGCGACAACTTTCTTTATCTCATCAATGGAATAAATCTTATCCGACATAACCTCACCTCCTAATCTGTATCAATTATAATAAAAATTGCCACTTTTGTCAATACAAAAATGTGCAACATTAACAATTTATCGTTTATCGTTAAATATCTATTGACAAACGTGATTTACCATGCTATCATGAGAGTATAAAAAATTCGGAGGTAATTATGAACACGAAAATTAATTCTATCAAGAAACTCAGTAAAATCCTGCACCTTGTCTTGTTGATTACAGCAATTATGTTTGTCATGGCAATTGTCGCACAGATTGTATTAATGGTCTTAGCACCGTCACTTGATTTATCGAATATATCATACATCGGGGTATTCGGTAATATACCGTTTGATGGAGGTATACATGAATTGCGTGCGGCACTGCTTAGTGAAATAATGAGTGCAGGTGTTGTAACGGCTATATTATATATTGCGAGTTATTTGTTTCGGGATATTAGTAGGGAGGATTCCCCGTTCACCAAAAAGAATGTGAAAAAACTGAAAATTATATCTGTGCTGATGCTTGCGTTAAGCGTGGTTGTTCAGCCATTGAGTGCATTGATTAACTTGATTATTCTGCCTGATGTAAATATTCATATTTTCCTGAGATTAGAGCAGTTAATATTCTCGGCGGTGTTTATATGCCTTGCGTTAATATTCGAGTATGGTGCTGAGCTACAACAGCAGTCCGACGAGACGTTATAGGAGGTTATATGATTATATTAAGACTTGACCGTGTTATGGCGGACAGGAAAATCTCATTAAACGAATTAGCCGAAAAGGTAGGGATTTCCAACGTCAACCTGTCTAATATTAAAACAGGGAAAATCAGTGCAATCCGCTTTTCCACATTGGAAAAAATCTGCGAGGTTTTACAGTGTCAGCCGGGTGATATTTTGGAATATAAAGGGGAGGAGTAAAGATTATGGAAATGACGCTTTCTATGATTTTCAGTTCAATTTTTCAAGTTTTGCTCTTCAGTATAATTCCGTTTATTATTTGGCTTATATTTGCGAGGAAAAAAGAAAACTTTTTCAAATGGCTCGGATTTAAGAAGCCTGTTATTAATAAAAAGCCGCAGTTTTTTTTATTATTCATCGGCTCGTTTATACTGCTGTCAGTCGCCGGTGAATTGATAAAAATATTCTTCATCGATAAGGAAACAACTGCCGCATCGCAGTTTCACGGATTGGGTATTGCGGGATTAGTCCCTGCCCTGTTTTACGCATTTATTCAAACCGGTTTGTCTGAGGAAATTGTGTTTAGGGGTTTCATAGGAAAGCGGGCGATTAACAAGTGGGGGTTCACTGTGGGGAACACTATTCAAGCAGTATTGTTCGGGCTGCTTCACGGTGTAATGTTCCTACCCTCCGCCGGAATATTCGCCGCTGTTATAGCAGTCGTATTCACGGGATTTGTCGGGTTCATTATGGGGTACTTAAACGAAAGGTCTGCCGGCGGTTCAATAGTCCCAAGCTGGATTATGCATGGGTTAGCGAATTATGCGAGTGCGTTGGTTATGATGTTTGATATTATATAGTTGCTAACTTAACGCTTATGCAGAATATTTCCATTGCTTGACGCAATTCCTCGACGGTGGGGAAGGTGGGGGCTATGCGGATGTTCCTGTCCTCCGGGTCGTTCAGATACGGGAATGTTGCACCCGCTCCCGTTAGAACCACGCCCGCCTCTTTACAAAGCTCGACTATACGTTTGGCTGTGCCGGGCTTGCCGTTAAAGGAGATGAAGTAGCCGCCCTGCGGAACATGCCATTCACCCAATTCGGAATTAAGCTCGCTTGATAACACGTCAAGCACCGCTTCAAACTTAGGCTGAAGCACCTTTCGGATTAATTCCATATGTGCCTTAACCCCGTCATAGTCTTTAAAAAATTGCACGTGCCTTAATTGATTTAACTTGTCTGAGCCGATTGTTTGGCAGCCCATATGCTTCCTTATATAATCGGCGTTAGTTTTACTTGCACCAAGCATAGCAATACCGCCGCCGGGGAACGATATTTTCGAGGTTGAGGCGAACACATACACCATGTCGGGATTGCCGGCTTTTTTACACTCGTCAAGTATATTTAATAATACGGGAGGGTTGTCGGTTAAATGGTGAATACAGTATGCATTGTCCCAGAAGATTCTAAAGTCATCTGCGGCGGGTTTTAGTTTTGCCATACGACGGACAGTTTCATCGGAGTAGACTATTCCTGTGGGGTTGGCGTACATAGGCACGCACCATATGCCTTTTATGGATTTGTCTGAGGCGACTAATTCCTCCACCATGTCCATGTTTGGCCCGTTTTCGTCGGTTGGTATGTTAATCATCTCAATCGAAAGGCTTTCGCAGATGGCGAAGTGACGGTCATATCCCGGGACGGGGCATAGGAATTTCGGTTTTTGGCTGTGCCACGGTAAGCTCCCCCCTCCTGTGCCGAGAAGCATTGCCCGCACAATAGTATCGTACATCAGTTGCAGGCTGGAATTCCCGCCAATAATAAGCTCTTCCTCCGAGCATTCAAGCATGGGGGCGAAGAGCTTCTTTATTTCGGGGATACCGTCGAGAATACCGTAGTTGCGGCAGTCAATATTATTTGATGTTTTGTAATTGTTTGCGGGCAGTGTCAGCATTTCGTTAACCAAGTCAACAACATCGGGGCCGGGTCTTCCCCTTGACATATCAAGGTATAGCCCCATGCCCTTAATTTGAGCGTATTGCTGTTCAAGCTGCTTTTTATCTAAGTCCATAGTTTTATTCCTTATTTTATGCATTTATGCAATGTCTGCGTTTTCGCGCGCACGCACATTATTATAATTATAATATTTATATTTATAAAGAGCGTTTGTAAAATGCTATAAATTACAGTATAATTACCGTGTTTTTCGTTGCATAAATGCTGTATAATGTATGCATAATTGTCAATTGTGCATTGTCAACTGTCAACTGTTCGTCAAGCTCCCAAGTCTTCTAAATCTGAATAGGGTTCGTTAATGAATTCCACTGTCAGGTTGCCGTCATCGCCTAATGTTATATTGGCGTGAACACGCAAAATCTGCTCGGTCAGAACGGTTTTCGGGAGGAATGTGTCGGCTTCTATGGTGAATTTATATTGTAATATAACAGTTCCGCTTGTGCCGTTCAGCTTTATAGTATATGCCGCCGCATTAGTTAAGTCAACCGCCATTTTTTGGGGTGACATGATTTTTACCAATTGCTCGTTTTCACTTCCGGCATAGGGGATAATCTCAATATCCTCTATTATTAATTCACGGGTGATTGCCTCTAAGCTGATTTCGCCGAATTTGAACCTCAGCTCCTCTTGCTTTTCCGCTAACTTCACCTCAATATATCCGCCTAAGTAGATTTCTGTTCCGGCGTTGTAGACGTTCATACTAAAGGCGGGGTAGAACTCCGGATTTCCTGATGCGATTGCCGCTTTCAGAATTTCCTCCTCATCGTATTCGGTCATGTTTATTATGCCCTCTAACTCCTCTGCGAATGCCGCCTCGTCAACCTGTGCGGCATATAGCCGCCAGACAGTGAATTGGTTATCGCCCGCTTGTTTGGTGTAATCGGTTACGTAAGCGATTTCGGGAATAGCAAATTCACGCAGGCAGAAAAACGTCACAATGCCTGCGACTAATATTGTCAGAATTATTAATACTATTCTTCTCATAATTCCTCCGTTGTGTTTTTAAATAGCGAATAAATTAAATTCCCAGCCCGGGAGACAGCGGGTTTTGCGAAGATACATCTTGTATTTCGGGTTTATTGAATTAAGCAGTATGGGCAGTTCGTACATGTCCTCCGGGCGGTGGTAAAGCGAGATGAGCAGCTTTGGCTTGTGCCTTGATATTACGTTTTTTGCCCCCTCAATAACCTTCGCCTCGCTCCCCTCGGTGTCGATTTTTATAAATGTGGGCTTGGAATTTTCGTCAATACATAACGTGTCGATTTTCACTGAGGCGATTTCAATTTGCCTGCCCGTGCCGGTTAATGAACCTGCACGCCCTGTTTTTGCGGAGAAATTAACTGTGCCGTCTGTGTTCCATGCGGCTGCGTTTACGGGGAGAAATAAACCAATTCCGTAGGCGTAGAACCTGCGTTTGAGCCATATGTAATTCTTCGCATCGGGTTCTATTGCTATGATTTTATTGAATTTGCTGTTGGTATGCTTCAAAAATTCGTCAACCGTGTCGCCCTTAAATGCACCCGCATCTATGAACAATTCATTGTCCTTGAGGTTAAGCAGGGACAAATCCTCGTCACGGGGGGTTGCGATTTCTTCGAGAATGTCTATTCTCCCGCTTAGGCGATACTCTAACCAGTTGTCAAACACATGACGGGATTTTTCGTCAGACAGTAACCCTCTTGCCTTGCTTAGCTTTTCGCCGTGTTTTTCGACATAGTTTA
Source organism: Oscillospiraceae bacterium (assembly GCA_009784825.1). Lineage (GTDB taxonomy): Bacteria > Bacillota > Clostridia > Oscillospirales > Ruminococcaceae > Ruminiclostridium_E. Next base: position 68,915 of record WQXO01000008.1, on the reverse strand, counting down.
CATCGTATATATCTTCGCCGAATAACGGCAAGTCCGGGGCGTAGATTTCATATCGTTCGGATAGCTTGATAATGTTGCCGAGCACATCCTCTCTGTCTGTTCCGAAGCAGGTGAGGATTATAAAATCGGTGAAGCGTTTTTTAACTTCCTCGAATTTCAGGACGTCGAAGCCTTTAAAAGACTGCCCTCGCACAAAATCGTCACTCGCCATTATTGCCGACGGGGTTAACCCGTGGCGTTCCATGACGGCGATGACCTTGTCGGCACCGTCGCCCGTTCCGTAGAGAATTATGGGTGACGGGGTTGTTTTAAGATATTCCCAGAGTGGTAGTTCATTCGGCATATTTCTTTTTTATAACCTCTTCGGCTTTTTTGAGGTGGATATTAAACCCCAATTCGTTCAACGCTTCCTCACGGGTATCGTATATAAACGTAGACCAGTCCCACCAAAATACGCCTGCGAAGCGAGAGTCGTTCATGAATACGTCGAGGCAGGTTTCGTAAAAATCTGCTTGTTCTTGTTCGTCGAACGGGTATTCCCTGTGCGAAAAGTCCCACGGGATAGCCGAGCAGCCCTTCGCTGAGCGGCACCCGATTTCCATAAACACGTATTTCTTTCCGGTTTTGTCGGATAAAGCACCTAAGTTTTCACGGACTTTTTCCCATTCTGCACGCATTTTCTCGGGTTCGGGCCCGTTAATCCCGACCTGGTAATATGCTGATGTTCCTATGTAGTCCAACGCATCGAACCACTCAATCCTGTCCTCGTGGTGGTGGTTGGTATTGTAGGTCAGCTTGCCGGAATAGATTTTGCGGATTTCTGCGATTAGAGTACGCCAGTAGTCGTTTTTGTGTTCTGTTCCCGACATTTCGCACCCTATGCAGAGCATTTCGCACCCTAATTCCTCCGCCAATTCAGCGTAGTGCAGCATGAATGCCGAGTAGTTCTTGAACCATTCCCCCCAGTATACATCAACGCCCCGCATGTTCTCGTCCGGGAATTTGATGTAAGCACGCCACACAGAATCTGCCGAGTTTAACATGGGCTTCAAGCATACCTTTATGCCTTTTGCACGGGCTTTTTCCACTGAGAAAATAATGTCCCTGTCTGTGGGGGTTCTCGAATAATCGAAGGTGATTTCGGTGGAGTGGAACGCTTTTTGATGATTGACCACGGCAAGGCAGAGCCAGTTTACGCCTAAATCGTAAAGCAGCTCTTGTGATTTAACCGCCTCGGGTTTTCTGAAATCGCCCCTTATGCCGTTGTAACCGTATGTGTAGCCTTTAATTTCCATAATATTATCCTAAAATTTTGATGTTATTGCATTTCGGTCAATCGCATATGAAATTGCGGTTTCCCTTGTGATTAAGTCTCTGCGGTAGAGTTCTGCGATTGCATCGTCCATTATGCTCATGCCTACGTTTTTACCCTGCTGCATTGCCGATTCAAGCTGGTGGCACTTGTTGGAGCGAATAAGGTTCTTGACGGCGTCTGTGCCGATTAACACTTCTAATGCGGCGACACGTCCTCTGCCGTTCTTTAACGGGAGGAGTGACTGGCTTATGACACATTCTAAAATCTGTGACAGCTGAACTAACATTTGCTGTTGGATATTATGGGGGCAAGCGTCTACAATTCGGTTTACGGCGTGAACCGCTCCCCTTGTGTGCATGGTCGCTAATACTAAGTGACCTGTTTCTGCGGCTGTTACCGCTAACTGCATGGTTTCATAGTCACGCATTTCGCCGACGAATATAACGTCGGGGTCTTCACGCAGGGCACTCCTGAGTGCGTATTGGAAGTTCTTCACGTCTCTGCCGATTTCACGCTGGTGGATTGTCGCTAATTTCTGCCCGTAACGGTATTCCACAGGGTCTTCAATTGTGACGATGTGGCATGCACGGGTGGAGGCGATATGTTCTAATATAATTGACAGAGTGGTGGTTTTTCCGCTTCCGGAAACGCCTGTTACCATAATCAGCCCGCTTTTCTTCTGCTCTGCAAGGTCTTTTAAAATATAGGGGAGCTGCAGGTCTTCAATCGTCGGGAGCTTGCTGTTCAACAGACGAATAGCACAGGCAAGCTTGCCCATTTGGCGGTAGACGTTTATACGCTGTCTGTTGCCGTTCTTGAGCTCTAACACGAAGTCAATATCGTCACCGTTATTGAGGCGTTCCTCCTGGTCGGCGTTAAGCAGTGACAGTATCATTCGGTTGTTTATGGGGATTTCGCTCAACCCCTCTAACTTGGTTAAATCTCCGTTTATGCGGAACACTGTGGGCTGGTCCACCGTCATGTGTATGTCGGAAGCGTTCTTGTCCCGTGCCGCCATTACAAATTCATCGAATGTCATAATAAAAAATACCCTTTCTTAAATAAAAATAATTGTAAATTGTCAATTGTACATTGTCAATTGTTTGTCAATTGTTCGTCAGCCTTTTATTTTGAAGACTATGCCGCTTGCCGCTAAGTATACCTCGGTACACATATTGGCTATCCTCTGGTTAATGTTGCCCATGATTTCCCTAAACCACCTCTGGTCAAGGTCTTTCGGGATTGGACAGTAGTTAAGCTCTGTTGAGATAATAAGGAGGTTCCCGTTCATGTCTTTAATCGAGTCAATGAGCTTGATAATCTCGTCAATAATGTATTGCTCGATTTCTCGGCGGCTTTCCTCGGTCATTGTGCTTATATCGGGGCATTTCTCGTTAATTCTGCGGTTGACATATGCACCTAAGTTATCTAAAATAGAAAACTTGTGCCCCTCAACCAATTCAACAAGATTGTCTGCTCCTGTTTTTATGACCCACTCAATCCCTCGGTTTTTGCAGTTGTATTCGATTCTGCCTGCGATTTCCTTGTCTAAGTCATCGGCTATGTACATATACATGACATCGTCGCAGGATTCAAAGCAGTTTACTGCCCATCGGGATTTTCCGCTTGAGGCTCCCCCTGTTATAAATGCTATTTTTGCCATTAAATGCAAACCCTCCCTTTTATATTTTAATACATTCCCGATAAGTATAACATGTTTTTATAAAAAAATAAATAGTTTTTTAAAATTTTGTTGGAAATTTAAAAAAAGGTATTGACAAGTGCTTTTTAATATGGTATATTGTGTATATCGTATATATACAATATGGAGAGAATTATGGACATTATTATCAGTAATTCCGGCGGGGTGCCGATTTATGAGCAGATTATTTCGCAGATTAAGGAGATGATTATCTCGGGTGTGTTGAAGGAGGGGGACGCTCTTCCGTCAATGCGAATTCTTGCGAAGGAGCTGCGAATCAGCGTTATTACCACTAAGCGTGCTTATGAGGAGTTGGAGGCTCAGGGGTTCATTGAGTCGTATACCGGTAAGGGCAGTTTTGTTAAGTCTAAGAATATTGAGCTTATTCGGGAGGAACAGCTTAGGCAAACAGAGGAGCTGCTGGTGCTGGCATGTGAGAAGGCACGGTTATGTAAAATAGGCGTTGATGAGTTATGCGAAATTTTGAAATTAGTTTATACGGGGTGATACCATAATTGGTGAAAGCGTGCATTATGGGGAGTGAGCGGGCGGACAGGGGTAGGAGAATCGGGCGGACAGAGTGGACAGAATGTCCGCATTGTCGTCACCGCCCCTACAGAGAATGTGAAAGACACCGGTTTGTACCGGAACCACCCCGCCCTACGGGCACCCCTCCAAGGAGGGGAATTGCAAGCGGGCGAACGCAGTTCGCCCCTACAGAAAACAGGTATTTTATTAATTATAATTGTGAGGGAAATATGGAGAATATTATTGAAATTAAGGGTTTGGTTAAAAATTATGACGGGTTCAGCTTAAAAGAAGTGGGGTTCTGCTTACCTAAGGGGAGTGTTATGGGGTTCATCGGGCAGAATGGTGCGGGAAAGTCTACCACTATTAAGGCGATACTTAACCTAATTAAAACAGACGGCGGGAGTGTTACCGTATTCGGTAAGGACAGTGTTAAGGACGAGGAAGCGATTAAAGAACAAATCGGGGTGGTTTTCGACGAGCCGTGTTTCCATGATGTTCTTAATGCCAATCAGATTAATAAGGTTTTTAAAGGCATTTACAAGGAATGGAGCGAGGAAGCTTTCTTCGGGTATATGAAACGGTTTGAGTTACCCTTGAAAAGAAAGTTCAAGGATTTTTCACGGGGCATGAAGATGAAAATGCAAATTGCGGTGGCATTGTCGCATAATGCAAAGCTGTTAATCATGGATGAACCGACATCGGGGTTAGACCCTGTCGTTCGTAATGAAGTGCTTGATGTGTTTATGGAGTATTTATTAGACGGGGAGCGGTCAATTCTGATTTCCTCGCACATTACCGTGGATTTGGAGAAAATCGCCGATTATGTCACTTTTATTGATAAAGGGCGGATTTTCATGTCGGATAACAAGGATAATGTTCTCGATAATCACCGGATTATTAAATGCGGGAAAAGCGACATTGACAAAATCGATTCCGGTGATATTGCGGGAAAACGGGAGAACGAGTTCGGGGTGGAGGTGCTTATTAAAAGTAACATCGACAGGTATTCAGATATGACGCTTGACCGGGCTACCCTTGACGAGATAATTCTGTTTTATGTTAAAGGGAACCACCCCTCCCCTGCGGGGCACCCCTCCAAGGAGGGGAATTTATGAAAGGATTGATATTAAACGATTTTTTCTGCGTTAAGAAGTTTTTGATTATATATGTCCGAATTTTTATTGTGGTTTTGATTGTCGGGTCGGTTTTGTTGCTCGGGACAATTCACGGCAACTTAAAGGACGCAGACCCGCACGGAGAATTAACCGATATGCTTGTGGGAATGTTCGATTTGATAATACCGCTTATTGCGGGGTTGTCGGTGTATGCTTTGTTTGAGGAAGTGTTCTTCGCAGATAAGAAGGGCTGGAGCAAGTATATGTTCTGCCTGCCTGTCTGCGATTATAGGAAAGTCGCTGCACGTTATATCGTGGCAACCTCGACTATTGTGTTGTCGTTGGTTATGTTTATCGGGATTTCGGCGGCGTTCCACTCAATAGCAGGTAGTTTTACATGGAAGGCTTTGGGAGTGCCTATCGCTTTTTATTGTGTTGCGGTGGTTTTGAGCTACACAGGCTCCGCTTTCCTGTATTGGTTAGGCGATAAGAAGAAAATGGGGATTTTGACAATGTCGGTTTATTTAATCGGCGGCGGTGGGGCTGTAGTGTATGCTCGGACATTAGAGGAAAGCGTTCGTGAAGAAAAGCTGCTTGAAATTTTAAATAAAATAATTGATTTTACCAAGGATTATTGGTATCTTGCGTTGATTGTTACGGTTGTTGTAATTGTTTTATCGTATTTTGTCGCTGTGTATGCCGTTAAAAGGAGGGAGAAATTTTGTTAGGCTTGATTTATAAGGATTTTACGGTTCAGAAGTATTTAATTGTTGTTTCTGTTTTGTTTATAGTTTTCTTTTCATTTTTCACGTTTTCTGCAAATAGCGTGGTGACTTATGAGGGGGAAAGCGAAATTATGGTCAGCAGCATGGTTTTAGCCGGTGTAGCGTTTATGGTTTTCATCGGGGGGAGCATAATTCCCGAGACGGCTTTCTATTCTGATGAGAAGTCGAGGTTTAATGTTTATGCAAAATGCCTGCCTACCACCGCAAGCAAGACTGTTTTAGCACGGTATTTACTTATGCTGATGATGTATGGCGGGTGTTTTGTTGTGTTGGTTATTTTTCTAATTTTTAATCCGGGTGTAAATAATGTTACTCTTAACCTGCTTATGCCTTTGACCGCTTTTGCGATATTTGTGGCCTTCGATTCGTTTTCCTATGCGTTTTATTATCGGTTCGGGGTTAAGCGAGGGGGTACGTTTAAGTTGATTTTCTTAATCACACTGCCGCTTATGCTTTGTATGTATCTGTTATTCGGGGATTTGAGCGTGTTCGGTGAGAGGGGAATGGAGGATTTGTTCACATGGATTATGACCTTAAGTGTGGAGAAGTTCTTTGAAGATGTCTGCCTGCCGGTGTGTGTGTTTGCACTTGTAGTATTCATCGGGTGTTACTTTATTTCCGCCCGAGTATACAGGAAAGGGTTAGAAACGGGAGAAAATTAATAAAAAAACTGTTGACAACCCATATTTTTCATGTTATAATACATAGGCTTGTCTTGATTAATCAAGATTAAGCCTATTATCCTTGCTCGTGATAAGCTATAATTCACGGGACAAAGTCTATAAGGAGGAGTTATTTTAATATGGCAAAATTAGGCGAAAAGTATGAAACAATGGTAGTGTTCTCACTCAAAAGCGGTGATGAACAAGTCGAGGCACTGAAAACCAAGTTCACGGATTTAATCAGTGCGAATGCAGAGATGGTCGGCGTTAATGAATGGGGGAAAAGGCGGCTCGCCTACCCGATTAATTATGAAAACGACGGGTATTATGTTCTGTATATGTTCGATTCAAAGCCCGATTTTCCCGAGGAGTTGGAACGTGTTTTGAATATCACGGAGGGGATTTTACGGTTCTTGACGGTTCTTAGAATTGACAAGCCCGTTTCTGCCGCTCCCGAGCCAACTCCACCCGAGGTGGAAACGACGCAGTCGGATTTGCCGGCTACGCCGGAAGATGCACCTGAAGAAGTTTCGGAAGAACCCGAAGAGGTTGCACAAGTATCCGAAGAAGATGACGTGACAGAAGAGGAATAAGACATGTTTAACAAAGTTATATTAATGGGCAGAATATGCCACGATTTAGAGCTTAAAACCACACCGTCGGGTGTGTCGGTTCTGTCGTTCAGGATTGCTGTTGACAGAAACTATCAAGTTAAAGGCGAGGAACGCAAGGCTGACTTTTTCAACATTGTTGCGTGGCGTTCTACTGCGGAATTTGTTTCTAAGTATTTCGGAAAAGGGCGTATGATTATGGTTGACGGCGAGCTTCAAACCCGCCAGTATGTTGACAAGAACGGTGTCACTCAGAATATAGTCGAAATTGTTGCGGACACCATTCACTTCACGGGGGAGAAACCCCCTCAGCAACAGCAGAACGGTTATGCTTCCGGCAGCAGCTTTAACGGGAATTATGGCGGGTCGTATCAGTCCTCACCCCCTCCCATTCACCCAGCACAGACGGTTAATTCTGTTCCGACACCCGTCAACAGCGGATTGCCCGACGATTTCAGCAACGGTTCCGGCGACGACGATTATCCATTTTAAATTTTATTAATAAGGAGAACATTATAAATGCCTGAGAGAAGAGAATACAATAACGATAATAAGGGTGGCGGCGGTCGCCCGATTAAACGAGCTCGCAAAAAAGTATGTGCGTTTTGTGCGGAGAGAGCCAAGTTCATCGATTATAAGGACATTGCAAGGCTGAAAAGCGGTAAATGCCTTACTGAACGGTATAAAATTCTGCCGAGACGTATCACCGGCTGCTGTGCGTTCCATCAGCGTGAGCTTACCACAGCGGTTAAACGTGCAAGACACTTAGCGTTAATTCCATACGCTTCGGATTGACGAACAATTTACAATGGACAATTGACGATTGGCAATTGTCCATTATTATTAGGAGGAAATTATTATGACACCTGAAGAAAAGTTATATAATTGTTATGACAGCATTAAAGGAAAATTAAACGGGTTTACGCCGAAAATCGCATTAATATTAGGGTCGGGGTTAGGGGCTTTGGCTGACGAAATTGATGTTAAATTCACCATTGATTATTCCGAGATTGACGGGTTCCCGCAGTCGACAGTACAGGGGCATAAGGGACGGTTTGTATTCGGATACATGGGTGATGTTCCGGTAGTGATTATGCAGGGGCGGGTGCATTATTATGAGGGGTATTCCATGCATGACACGGTTTTGCCTGTTCGGTTGATGAGGCTCATGGGGGCGGAGATACTGTTCTTAACTAATGCGGCAGGCGGGATTAGCTTCGGGGCGGGTGAGTTTATGCTCATTACTGACCAAATCAGCACGTTCTCGCCATCACCGTTAATCGGGAGGAACTTCGACAAGTTCGGGACACGATTCCCCGATATGAGTGAGATTTATAATAAGGAATTGAACTCTGCCGTCCGTAATGCTGCACGGGAATTGGGGATAGACTTAAAAGAGGGTGTGTATGTTCAAACAACGGGCCCGAACTTCGAGTCGCCCGCTGAAGTGAAGATGTTCAAGATTTTGGGAGCTGATGCGGTGGGAATGTCTACAGCGTGTGAGGCGATTGTCGCTAATCATGCGGGAATGAAAATATGCGGGATTTCCTGTATTGCTAATTTAGCGTGCGGGCTTTCCGATAATCCGTTAACCCATGCGGAGGTTATGGAGGCGGCGGATAATTCTGCACCTGTGTTTAAAAAGTTAATTAAAGGAGCGGTTGAGGCAATTGCAAGAATTAGTTAATATTCGGTTGTCAGACGATGAAAATTCGATAATTATTTTAGACCAAAGACTATTACCGAATAAAATAGAGTATATAGAGTTACGCACTGCCGAGGAAATGTATGACGCTATTAAGCTGTTGAAGGTTCGGGGAGCACCGGCTATCGGGATATTCGCCGCTTATGCAATATTTATATTAGGGCGAGAATATGCGGATTACATTAAGTCGGCACGTCCTACTGCGGTTAATTTACAGTGGGCAGTTGACCGTATGGTAAACGCTTCGGATTTACTCGCGGAGTGCAAGGCTATTCATCAAGAGGACATAACCATGTGCAGAGCCATTTCTGAAAATGGGTTGAAGCTTATAAAAAATGGTGACGGGGTTCTCACCCATTGTAATGCGGGGCCTTTGGCGACTTCAAAATACGGGACGGGGTTGGGACCGCTTATATTGGGGGCAGAACGTAATATGAGGTTTAATGTGTTCGTGGACGAGACCCGCCCGCTTTTACAGGGGAGCAGAATTACAGCGTTGGAGCTTATTAATGCGGGGTTGGATGTTACGCTGATTTGCGATAATATGGCGAATACGGTTATGAAGCAGGGGAAAATTAATGCTGTTTTCGTAGGGGCTGACCGTGTCGCCGCTAACGGTGATGTTGCTAATAAAATAGGCACGTCGGGGTTAGCAGTCCTCGCTAAGCGGTACGGTATTCCTTTTTATGTGTTCTGCCCGTCCTCCACGATTGACATGTCGTGTAAAACAGGCAGTGATATTGTTATTGAGGAACGAAGCTCTGATGAAATAACCCGGCTGTATTTTGCTGAACCGGTTGCACCCGTCGGGGTGAAATGCTTCAACCCTGCCTTCGATGTCACCGAGGCAGAGTTGATTACTGCTGTTATTACCGAAAAGGGGACGTTTATAAAACAATCGTGACTAATACATCATTACCGTATTGAGTTGTTCCGTATGACGGGGTAATGTTGTGTTTTGTTATTATAAACTGTAAATCGTCCGGTGTGAAGCTGTAGGTGCAAAGGATTTCAATAACCCGCATGCCGCTGTTGTAATCGTTTTGGAACACTGTTTCTAACTGCATTACCGAGGATGCGTTTCTCCCCGTGTATCCGTAGTAGTTATACGTCATTTCGGAGGCGGTGGGAAAGTTTGCACGGTTCCATGAGTGTGTTGATGACATTACAGTGTCGCTGATGTTAAAATATCTGTAAGTCCTGTTTTCACCCTGGTCGTTCCACGTTACGTCAACGTGATACCATTTTCCGTTATAATTCACCATGTTCCATGCGTGTTTCTCATTACCTGCTGTTCCGCTGATTATTATACATTCCACATTTAACATGTCCATCAGCATTTTAAACGAATAGGCGTATCCCTGACATACTGCTTTTCCTGTGATTAACGCACCGTATACGTCAAAGGAGTCTGCGTTAAAGGCGTAGGCATAATCGTATTCAATTGTGTTTGCCAAGTATTCATGGACTGCAAACGCTTTTTCAAAAATTGTTCCCCGTGTTAAATTTAATGTGTCGATAATTTCAACCGCTTTGTCATAAACGGCTTTTTCTTGTGCGTTTAATGATGAGGTGTTTTTGCTTTTATAGGCGGCTGTCACCTTCATGTATACTTCGTATTCGATATTCAGCGTTGCCTCTATAAACCCTGCCATTTCTACATAGCTGATTGACAGCCCCACAATTCCCCGCTTGATTAACAGCTCTTCCTCGATTTTTATATGGTTTTCTAACTCCCTCCATATGTTTATGCTTTCTAAGCGGATTTTCGCCGATGGGAGAAGCTGCTCGCACATTTGGGCGATTAATAAATCGAGTTCGTCCATTGTTGTGATTATGTCTTCGGAAAGCTGTGTCGGCGGTTCGGTTTTAGCCGGCGACTTCATTAAATCGCAGGCAGTCAGTGAGAGAATCAGTAGTAGTGTCAGTAATAATGCGGTGAGTTTTTTCATAGTAATGCCTTTCTGCCTATGTCGGTTCTGTAGTGGGCGTTTTTGAACTGAATTTTTTCGACTGCTTCATATGCTTTGTCTAATGCTGTTTTTAAATCATCGGCTACTGCGGTTATTCCTAAAACTCTGCCGCCTGCCGTAACAAGCTCGCCGTTTTCGGTTTTTGTTCCGGCGTGGTAAATGTACACGTCGGTGATTTCATCAAGCCCTGTGATTTTATAACCGGTTTCATATTTTTCGGGGTAGCCGCCGCTTGCCATAACCACGCATGCGGATTTTTCATCGGAGAATGTTATTTCTAAATCTGCTAACCTTTCCTCCCAAATTGCCTCGATTATGTCAAGTAAGTCGGTTTCTAAAAGCGGGAGAATTGCCTGTGTTTCCGGGTCACCGAAACGGCAGTTGTATTCTATTACTTTTGCTCCTTTTGATGTGAGCATTAACCCGAAGTATATACAGCCCTTGAACGGTCGGTTTTCTTGAGCCATTCCTCTTATTGTGGGCAGAAAGATTTTCTCCATACATTCTGAGGCGATTTCATCAGTGTAATACGGGACATTGGCAACTACGCCCATTCCGCCTGTGTTTAACCCCTCATCATTGTCCAAGGCACGCTTATGGTCGGTGGAAGCGGGCATGGTTTTTACGGTTATACCGTCGGTGAATGCGAGGACTGTCACCTCCATGCCGTCTAAGTATTCCTCTATGACGATTTCTTTTCCGCTGTCACCGAATTTATTGTCAAGCAGCATGGAATTGACTGCCGCCTCGGCTTCGATTAAGTTATTTGCAATTATTACGCCTTTACCTAAGGCAAGCCCGTCACACTTTATAACTGTGGGGTAGCTGCTCTGCGATTTTATATAGGTTATGGCTTTTTCGGGGTCGGTAAAGGCTTTGTAGGCGGCGGTGGGAATGTTATGGCGTTTCATGAACGATTTCGAGAAAACCTTGCTCCCCTCAAGTATTGCGGCGTTTTTACGGGGACCCATCGTTTTAAACCCTGCTTTGTTAAGTTCGTCAACCATTCCTAAAACCAACGGGTCGTCGGGGGCTACGAAAACTATACCGAGAGCCTCGGCTCGCATGCCGGCTTCGCCGGAATCAATATTTAATTCCTTGGCTAATTTAATAATGCCGTCAATGTCGGTGGCTTTGACATTGTGGCAGGTGGCTGTTTCAGCTATACCTGCGTTACCGGGGGTTGAGTGGATTTCGGTGATTTTCGGTGATTTTTTAAGTGAGGTGATTATGGCGTGTTCCCGCCCGCCTGAGCCTATTACAAGAATTTTCATGTGAACTCCTTATTTTTACATCTGTAAAATAAAGTATAACATATATTTGCATTTTTGGCAAATGTATGTTATAATACCCTCATGAAAGAACATGAATTATTAGAATTGCAGGCGTTTGCAGGGGTTATGCAACGGGCCGGTCAATCGCTCCACACCACCATGAGGTATGTTTTTGCAATTTCGGACGGAGATTTTTATAACGTCAACGTCAAGGACATATTTAAGGTAGCCCTCACCGATATTACTAATCCCGATATTTTGGTTAATCTCGGGTTGTCTCTTGACGGGAAAATTAAGGAGCTTGATACTGAGGAATTCGAGGTAATGTGCGATATGATATTTTTCGCCTTTGCTGTGAGAGTTCCCTTTTATAAGAAAATACCGGGGGGGAGGTTCAGCGATAAGCAGCTGCTCGCCTTATTTAGTTTATGCGAGGAAATGGGGGCAAGGGACGTCGATTCGATAATCGGGGAGACGTTTAAACCGATGTTGAAACGTGCGAGGGGCAGTCGGGGCTTAAATGAACCGCCGTTCAACGGGGAATGGTTCAGGCGGTGGATATATACCTATGGGGGGGAATTGGCGGCGATAAATAACCGGAACATGTTTTTTCTGGGGTGCTGTGACGCATTGTTCCCGCTGTATTACGCTAAGCTGACTGATAAGATTACCGAGATGATTGGTGAAAATAAAATAACGCCGTAGTTTATATCGGCGTTATTTTATTTATGTTGAGGTTAACCTATCGTTTCTGTAACTTTTTTATACCATTCATCGGGGTCTATCATATCGTCAAGAGCGAACATTTTCCGTGTTTCATAAATTGCTTTCACAAATTCGTTTATATCAGCAAAAGACTCATCGGGCTTTTTATGAAATGCGAAAGGACGTATAGCGTATGGTCGTCCCTGTTTTACTTGTAAACCAATGGGGTAGATTTGTGATTTTGAAGTGATTTCCCATATATTCTTCAAATAGATGTTTTCTATTTTGAACCCATGCGTTATGGGGATATAACCGAAAATCAAATATTTCGCATGTAGTTTTTTCGGGTGCGTATATATTTCCCTGTAAAACCCGTCGAAATTTGCAATATCAAAAGCAGGAGCATTTGTATAATTCCAACACTTAACTTCCATATCGTATTTAACACCGTTTATTTCCGCTGTGAAATCGGGGAAACATTGGGAGTTTTCATTTGATTCTAAAACTAATCCGTTATCCTCTAACCATTGAGGAATCCATTCCTGCACACAGTTTCCGATAATGTCATTAGATTTACTTATTTTAGGTATACCGCCTATGGTTATCGTTATTACACCTTTTTCGTTTTTTATGTCTTTTACAGCTTTATTATACAGCTCTTCTAACGATTTCAATTTCATTTTGGCTCACCTCGTTAAAAACATTTAATAATCTCTCGGCAACAAAAGCGATTACAGGAACTACAACAGTATTACCGAGTAGGTCGTATCCTATTTCTTTATCAACATCAAACTTGTAATTATCGGGATAACCGAACAGCCTTAATCCTTCACGCAATGAGAGATTTCTCAGCCCTCCGTTATCCACAACATATAACCCTTTCATATCCATTGCAACAAGCGTTGGTGCATGACTGTTCGGGTCAAGGATTTTATTAATTTCAAACGACATTTTCCCTGTTACTATATTATAACCGAGAGGCAATTCTGTGTCTTGCTTACGAACGCTCCCAACTTTCTTTTTTGGATGCTCTAATTTAAGATACTTTTTTTGAACAAGGTCATTAAGCATTTCTTCAAGGTTAGACCTATCAAAGAATGTGCGTATTTGCTCAATAGTCAACGGCATACCGTCCATCCAATCTATACCGTATTCCTCTGCCCATTTCTTCTTTCTGCGTTCCTTTAACATTCGGTTAAGTAATTGCTTTTGCTCTTTGCTGACTTCCCCTTTTAACTCAATATCCCAACTATGGATATTATTGTTACCTCCACGCTTGTCTTTAATAGATTTTCCGCATAATTCATCAGTGGAATAACGGTTTAAAAGCTTTTTCACAAAACTGCTGTTTGATGTTTCCAATCCTTTTTCCAGTTTCGAGCCAAGATTTGAAACAGAAAGGGGTGGTTCTTTAAGGTTTGGATAACCCGTCCTCGTTCCGACAATATAAATACGCTTTCTGTCTTGCGGAACACCAAAGTTTTTAGCGTTAAGCGTGTCCCATGAAACCTTATAGCCCAGTTTTTCTAATCGTTCTAAAATCGTTTTTAATGTGCGTCCGATTTTATCTTTTGGGTTTTCTTTATCATGGTTTATAAGCCCCTCGACATTTTCTAATATAAAGCCGTTTGGTTTTTTATCTCTGAGAATACGCTCGACTTCAAAAAACAAAGTTCCCCGAGTGTCAAGAAAACCTAACCTTTTCCCTGCTGACGAAAACGCTTGACAAGGAAAGCCTGCAAGCAAAAAATCGAAGTTAGGAATTATAGACGAGGGAATTGCAGTTATATCACCATTTATTCGCTCTTTCGGGTGATTTTGTTTTAAAACTTCAACAGCGTGGGGTTTAATTTCAGAAGTGAAAACGCATTCGGTTTTATATCCTTGGTTTTCACAAGCAAGTTCAAAACCTTTTCTGATACCGCCAATACCGGCAAACAAATCAATAAATCTGATTGTGTTGTTCATGCAAACACCCCCAACTCCCCTAACGCTTATAATCAAAATTGTTTATGTCGATTTCCTCTGCTTCTTTTGTTATCATATTTTTCAACATTGCTTTGCCGGTTTGAAGCTCATTATCACCTATTACCATGCTGAATTTTGCTCCGATTTTATCCGCATATCGCATTTGAGCTTTGACACTTCTGCCGGTTAAGTCGGTTTGAGCAGATACACCGTTCTTACACAGTTTGTGCGATAGTTGAAGTGCGAATAACATGGCTTCTTCGCCTAATCCTGCAATGTATATATCCGGAGTGTTCGGTTCATTAAATTGTGCGTTTTCACCCTCCATAACTGATATTACACGTTCTATACCAAGTGCGAAGCCCGCCCCTGTCATGGGGTTGCCGCCGAGTTCTTCTATTAATCCGTTGTATCTTCCGCCGCCGCCAAAGACTAATCCTGTGGGGGAAATAAACTCAAATACTGTGTTTGTGTAATAGTCCAATCCTCTCACGATTTTCGGGTTGACGATATAGGATATTTCGAGAGCGGTGAGATACTGTTTCACGTTGTTGAAGTAGTCTGCACAGGTTTCGCAGTTGTATTCAAGAATGAGGGGTGCAGCTGTCTTATACTCGGAGCAGTTGGGGTTTTTACAATCGAGCAGCCTCATTGGGTTGCGTTCTAAGCGTTCGTGACAGTCACCGCATAGGGTTTGCTTAAATTGTGAATAGTATTTCTTTAATGCGTCTTGATAGGTTTTTCGACATTCCGGGCAACCGATACTGTTGATTTCTAATGTGTATTTGCTTATTCCTAATTTTTTAAATAAATCGCTTGCTAATGCTAACAGCTGAACGTCACAGGCGGGTTTGTCCGCACCGAACACCTCCACACCGAATTGTGAGAATTCACGGTAACGCCCGCTTTGCGGGGCTTCGTAACGGTAGCAGTTTGTGAAGTAGTACAGCTTTAACGGTAATGCGTCATTAAATAAACCATTCTCGATTGCTGAGCGTGCCGCTCCCGCTGTTCCCTCCGGCTTAAGCGTGAGACTCCTGCCCTTCTTGTCGTCGAAGGTGTACATCTCCTTTTGGACAATGTCGGTGGTGTCGCCCACGCTCCTCTTAAATAACTCGGTATGTTCAAAAACCGGGGTGCGGATTTCCTTAAACCCGTAAACCTCTGCGATTTGTCTCGCAGAGGTTTCTACTGTTTGATATTTGTGGATTTCGTTGGGGAGCTTGTCGAGTGTTCCCCTTGGTGCTTTTGTTATTAAAGACATAGAATACATTCCTTAATGATATTTCCCGCGAAGCGGGCATGCGAACCAGAGGCTAAGAGTTTGTTCCAAACTCCCTCTCGGTCATTTCATGTTTTCTCGCCAGTCTAAGTCGCCCCTCTGTAAGGCGTGGATAAGTGCCTCACCTGTAGCAATGTTGGTCGCTACGGGGATATTATGTACATCACACACACGCAGAATGTTAATATCATCAGCACTGACTGTGCTGTTGTTCGAGGTGTCACGGAAAAAGAACAGCACGTCAATCTCGTTGCAGGTGACACGTGACACCAACTGCTGTCCGCCGCCTTGAGAACCGCTGAGGTATTTCTGGATTTGCAAGCCTGTCGCCTCCGACACCAATTTCCCTGTTGTTCCAGTTGCACAGAGATTGTGCCGGTTGAGAATACCGAAATAGGCAATGCAAAACTGAATCATCAGTTCTTTTTTAGAGTCATGTGCCATAAGAGCAATAGTCATAATTTCACCTAATTAATGTTGATTGTTAAAGGAACATCATTACCGAGAATTCGGCTGGAAATTGCACGGAATTCCTTAAGTCCGGGAGAGGTGGGCGGCAAGGGAATACCCTTTGAGCCGCATACCTTGATGTCGTTGTCTTCCGGGACTACGCCGATTAACGGAATTCCCACATCGTCCATAACCACGTCTAAATCGTATAACAAATCCTCTTCCTTGAACCTTTGGCTGACCTTGTTGATTACTAATCTTTGGTTTGTGCAGTTCTTGACGTATAAAAAGTCGGACAGGATTGCGGCATCACGAACGCAGACGGTATCGGGTGTTGTCACCATTAAAATCATGTCTGCCGCTTTGATGACGCTGAAAATCGAGCTGCCTATTCCCGCTGTGTCAACAATTATATAATCGAAATGCTGCCGCATTTCTTCACACACGCCGATGATTTTTTCGGGGTTGATTTCGATAAACGGGTTACGGGTGGCACAAACCAAGTATAAATTATCGCTGGTTCTGACCTTTGTGGTGGCTGTGAGAATGTCGATTTCGCCGTTCAGATATTCACCGATGTCATGCTTAATCTCATCCTTTATTCCAAGCATAATGTCCTGGCACCTTAACCCGAAGTCAAGCTCCACGACAAGTGTTTTCTTCCCGTAAAATGCTAAGCCTGATGCAACATTCGCAGAGGTGGTGGATTTACCTGTTCCGCCCTTGCCCGCTGTTACCGCTATTATTTGTGACATAGTTTTCCTCCGCAGAATTCTTTTGATACGCCATAACATTTCCCATTATAGCATATATTCAGTTAAAATAAAAGGGGATTACATGAAAACATAAAAATTTGTATAAATAATACTATAGAATTTAGTTTTATTTGTGCAATGTGACTGATTATTCGGGTGGTGGAGATACGGGTACACGGGGAGGTGCGTTCCACGGGCCTATGATGTTACCGAATTCATCGGCTTGCGGGGAATACATCCCTGTTTCGTATGCGTCGATGATGTTCCTTATGATACAGCTGGAATACTCACCACCCTCTAAAACTACCGCAAAGGCAATCTGCGGGTTGTTTGCGGGGTAGTATCCCAGAACTGTCGAGTTGTATAAAACATTGTGGATTATTTCCGGGGTTCCGGTTTTATACGCCGGTGCGTCGGGGAGTCCGTCGAACATATACCGCCCTGCATTCGGGTTTGTCGGGGCGGCCGCCGGGTTAATCGGGACATGCCGTGTTAATGCAAGTGCCGCCATTCCCTCACGGATTACCGCAAAGTTGAACTCATTACCCTCACTTAAGTCCATCACAATTTCCGGCATGGTTTGGAATATCAGTTCGGTGCAGTCGTAATTCCAAACCGAGTCTACAAGGTAGGGTCGGTATCGCACCCCGTCATTCGCAAGCATTAACGCAATTGTTGCCATGTGCAGGGGCGTTACTAAGGTTTCGGACTGACCGATTGCCGCTTGAATAGTATCGCCCGGGGTGAGGGGTGAGCCGATTAAGTCCTCATATATATCCCGTGTGGTCATTCTCCCCGGGTAGTTGTAAATATCGCAGTTTAAATTAGTCCCCACTCCAAATTGCCATGCTGTTTCTGCGAGCCGTTCAATCCCCAGCCGCCTGCCCACGTCATAGTAATAGCAGTTGCAGGACACTATAAGCCCCCTTATAACATTCGTCGCACCGTGGTAGCCGGTACATCTGGGCTGATAGTCCTCATAAAACGTGTAGACCTGTGAGCAGAATACCGTGTCGTTCCTGCCTACTACAGCATGAAGTAACCCTGCCGCAGAGGTGACGGTTTTAAATGATGAGCCGGGACGGTAGCCGTGTGCCGCCGCTCTGTTAAGAAGCGGTTTGTTCGGGTATATGGGTTCGCCCGACGCTTCGGCAAGCATTAAGTCAACATAGTCTGCCAAATCGTATGACGGGTTGTTCGCCATTGCTAAAATTGCACCTGTGTTAACATCGACAACCACGATTGAGCCTGCTGTTGTTTCGGTGGGGCGGGGGTTAATCAGTGTGTAGTTAAGCCACCCTATATGGTCGGAGAGAATTCGCTCAATCATTCTTTGAAATTCGATGTCGATGGTTAGTTTTATTGTTTTGCCCGCTTGAACGTCCTTCGTGATTTCGTCGGAGATTACCTCCCCATAAGTGTCACGTGTTATTTCACGGATTCCGTTATCGCCCCTTAATGTGCTTTCCATGGTTTCCTCAATTCCGAAAAAACCGATAACGTCGTTAAGGTTGTAGCCGGAATCTTTTAATACACTGTATTGCTGTTCGTTTATGGCGTTTATTCTTCCTCGGATATGCGGAATGTCGGTGGTGTTCAGATATATGCGAATGGGTTCCTCAACTATGTCAATCCCCTGTAACATCATGGATTTTTCTTTCAGCTCGATTATGGTGGACATGGAGATGTCTTCGGCAAGCATGTAGCGGTTTTGGTACGAGAAGTCACGCAGGAGCATTTCGTAGCGGATTCCGCCGATTAGCCGTATCATCTCCTCATCGTATTTCTCGGTGTCGATTTTGAAATTGTCGGCGAAAGCTTTTATGCAGTTTTCGGGGGTGGCATCGAGGTTCAAGCCTAAGTTAATCTTGAACCTGTCTAATCTTTCGTCACCTACGTTTTTGAATTTATAGGGCTTCTCCATTGTTATGGGGGCGGAATCAATCCACTCTTCACCGTGTTTTTGTAAGACTTTTATGACACCTGCGATTACCTCATTCTCGCCGCCGAACGGTAAAAACGCACGCTGGACTATTATTTTATACACGATTTCATTGGTATTGAGCGGTATGCCTTGGGCATCGACAATCTGCCCCCGTGCCGCTTGAATTGTTTGTGAGGCGGTGTAGGTTTTCTTCATTTGGTCAGCGTACATTCCGGCATCGACGATTTGGATTTGCAACAACCGGATTACGCACGCAAAAGAAAGCGATACCATTACGGTAATTAATATCGCTGTTCTTATTATGTTTGCAATTTTTGCTGTCAGTTCTTTTTTCATTGAATATCCTTGTAGTATTCTTCGTATTCGTCCTCATCGTCCTCTGAGCTTCCGCTGAGTCTGTGAATTTCACGCGGGGAGAGCTTGATTGAAATTAGTTTCACCATGAAGTAAATAAAAGGGGAGAAAATAATCGCCGACAGGTATGCGGGGATAATTATGCCTGTAAGAATATAACCCGATGTGTCTGCCCCCCACATAACGTATCTGAAGAAATAGTCGGCTGTTGCTGTGAATGCACATACCACCGCATTGACCCATATGAAATTAATCAGGTTTGCTTTAATCAGGTGTGAAACAAGTAATGCACAGGCAAGACAGCCCGGGATTAGCCACACTCCCGTGAAGCCGAACAGCTTTCCGCAGGCGATGTCGATAACTAAACCGCAGACCGCTCCGAATATTGCGGCACTCAATTCACGCTCACGCATTGCTACACCGACGGCTAACGGGATAATAAATATAGGCTGCCATGTTTTGAAAAAACCGCCGCTCATAAGCATGTAAAAAAATAAAAGTGCAAGGGAATAAAAAAACCAACGCAAAAAAGTTCTCAAACGGTCTTTTCTTCCTGTTGCACCGATAAATCGCATATTGTTCATTCCTTAATTTAGATTTTCGTTTTTGCCATCAAATCCTGTGACAACCAAAACATTGGTTAATCGAAAAACGTCCTCGCTGGGTTTCACAAGGGCGTGCATGGACAGTCCGTTCGGGTCGTCAAAAACGGCAACCACCTCGCCTATTATTTGGTTTGCAGGGTATAGGTCTGTTCCGATTGTTACAACAATGTCGCCGGGTTTTATATCGCTGTTTTTTTCGATAAAGCTGATTTGACACAGCCCGTCCTTAGCGTAGATTATGTCGTTTTGGATTACGCCTGTTATATGGGCACGGGTGGTCATTACGCCGACTTCAAATTCCTTTGATAAATTAGTGGATACCTTGGCATAATTGGGTGCGACTTCTGTGATAATTCCGACAACGCCTATACTTGTCAGCACCAAATCGTATACCGCCAAACCATCGTCTGACCCTCGGTTAATCCGGAATCCGCCGAATATGTCATTGGCGTTGCGGGCTATGATTGTGCAGGTTTTCGGTGCCCATTCAAAATCGGGATTTTCTATGTGGATTCCGAGCATTTCCTGAAGCGTTGAATTGTATATTTCTAATTCGTCAATATTGATATTACGCTCGTTCAATTGTGATATTTTTTCACGCAGTTCTTCGTTTTCACGCTTGTATTTTTCGGCGTTGACAAGCATGTCTAATTTATCCTCCGTCCATGTGGAGATAGTCGTCGATAATTGGGCGAACGGGCGTGTGATTGATTGGAGAATGCGTTCGGGAAGAGAAGCCGCTCCCGCCGCAATTGCCGCATATATCATAAATCCGAACATCAGCCCGAATATACATAATATTACCTTGAATTTCCAGCTGTGTATAAACTCACGCATGACGTTCCCCTAAATTAATTGTGAATTGTGCATTGTGAATTATGCATTGTTAAAACCCGTACCTTGTTTCATCGTCGTTGAGAACGTCCTCTAATTTGTCGATGTTTTCTAATACCTTACCTGTACCGTCTGCCACACAGTCAATCGGGCTGTCTGCGATTTTCACAGGCATTCCCGTTTCTGCGTGGATAAGCATGTCAAGCCCTTTCAGCAATGCACCGCCGCCTGCCAACATAATCCCCTGGTCAATTATATCGGACGCTAATTCCGGCGGGGTTTTCTCCAAAGTGACTTTTATCGCTTCAATAACATGTGCTAAGGGTTCTGCAAGGGCTTCACGGATTTCCACGCTTGTGACAAGGATATTCTCGGGTAAGCCGTTTAAGAGATTTCGCCCCTTGATGTCCATTTGAAGCTCTTCATCATCGAATTTATACGCTGAGCCGATATTGATTTTTATATTTTCTGCTGTACGTTCACCAATCAGCAGGTTATATTTTTTCTTGATATAGTTAATGATTGACGAGTCAAATTCGTCCCCCGCTACTCTGACTGAACGTGATGTGACAATTCCGCCTAAGGAAATGACCGCAACCTCACTTGTTCCGCCACCTATATCGACAATCATGCTGCCCGTCGGTTCTTCCACCGGTAAGCCTGCACCGATTGCCGCCGCCATCGGTTCTTCAATAATCGAAACACGCTTCGCACCCGCCCGCTGTGCCGATTCCTTAACCGCTCTGCGTTCTACCGCTGTAATTCCTGACGGTATGCAGATGATTACCCTCGGTTTTGCAAACATACGGTTCTTGACTGCTTTTTTTATGAACGCTTCAAGCATACTCGTGGTCATATCGAAATCGGCGATTACCCCGTCCTTAAGCGGTCTCACTGCTACGATTGAACCGGGGGTTCGCCCGATAACGTCCTTCGCCTCCTGCCCGACGTAACGAACCCTGTCGTATTTCACGTCTACCGCAACTACGCTGGGTTCACGAATTATAATGCCTTTTCCCCGCATATACACTAATGTGTTGGCTGTTCCGAGGTCTATCCCGATGTCCTTAGAAAACATTGACATTTATTTGTCCCTTTCTTTTCCTGTTCTTTTAATTATTAGATATTATAACACGATTACCCCGCCGTTACAACAGGTTTTAAAAATATTTTTATTACAATTCGGTTACAAACCGGTAGAACTGACGGGCGGACACGATATATCGTGTCCCTACAAGGTCACAACCCGGTAGAACCAAAACCACCAATACCTCTATCAGTGTCGGAGAGTTCGTCCGTTTCTATGAAATTCGGCACTTCGACAGGCATAATCACCATTTGTGCAATTCTTTCGCCGTTGTTAATAATATATGGCTCATTCGAGTGATTAACTAAAGCAACCTTGACTTCGCCTCTATAATCTGCGTCAATCACACCCACACAGTTCGACAGGGTTATTCCGTGCTTCGACGAAAGCGAACTCCTCGGGAATACGAAGCCACCGTAGCCGGTCGGGATTTCGACAGAAATTCCTGTGGGGATTAGAAGCCGCTGTGACGGTTCGAGGGTTATCGGGGCTTCTAAAAAGGCGAATAAGTCTGCACCTGCACTGTGTTCGGTGGCACGAAACGGCAGCTTTGCGGAATTATTCAGTTTTTTTACGTTGATGGTCATTTGTAGTATAACCCTCTCGTGTATTCTCCGTGAGGTTTTCTGCCGTTGATGTACATATCAAGAATTTCCTTGGTTTCCTCGTCTGTGATTTTCAAGACGGCAAAATCGAACATCGACAAGTCCCTATCGCTGAGTATAAGCGTGTCGGGGTTCAGAAGTTCTGCTTCGCTTTTGTTTTTAATCAGCGGGAGGAATTTGTCCTTACGGTCGGTCAGTCCCCCGCTGTTCGGGATTTTCCGCAACAGCATAAGCGGCAATTTCCCGTATGCGATTATACCAATCGGGATTGTGCGTTTCAACGCCTTTACTCGGTGTAAACCCATTTCGATTGACATAACTGTATCGTTTAATCCGAGTTGTGCACATTCAGCTAAGGCTAATGAGTTTGTGATGTTTAATCTGAAGCTTCCGTGAGGAATCATTCCTGCTTCTTTTATCATTTGGACATGCCCGATTGTATGTGCAAGCACATGTGTAT
Source organism: Oscillospiraceae bacterium (assembly GCA_009784825.1). GTDB lineage: Bacteria > Bacillota > Clostridia > Oscillospirales > Ruminococcaceae > Ruminiclostridium_E. Next base: position 46,192 of record WQXO01000008.1, on the reverse strand, counting down.
ATCCCCTTTGTTTAAGTTCATGCAAGGGTTCAGGGGTGAACATTTCGGGGACAGCGATAATTCGACTTTTATTTTCCGGGGTGATGGTAGGTAAGAGTTCGGAACGAACTCCTTCACCCCCTACAATAAGTCGGACTGGCGTGTAAACGTATTCAGCTTTACAGCAAGAAAGTGCGTCGCAGAGCTGTTCGAGTGTAGTGATTTCTATTCTAAAGTGCAAGGCGGTATATTTCCTCAACGTCACGAACGTTCAGTTTTACGTAACCCCCGAACGCATATTCCTCTGTCAACCCAATGTGCTTGGCAAGCATTGGAATGTCTTCTTCCTTTGCCCCGAATTCCTTAATCGAGCTTGGCATTCCTATAGCTTTCAGAAACTTTTCAAAACAGGCGATGCCTTCGTCTGCGGTATTCACGTTCCAGACACGTTTAGCGAATTGAATAAACTTTTCCGGTTTTTTCCTGCTTACGAACTTCATCCATGCCGGAGAAATCACCGCTAAGCCCGCTCCGTGGGTCGCACCATAGAACGCTGACAATTCATGCTCCATTCCGTGGGAAGCCCAGTCCTGCCCTCGCCCTACTCCGCATAGGTTAGTGTGTGCAATTGTCCCCGCCCACATGATATTTGCACGGGCGTTGTAGTTGTTCGGGTCTGCCATGACACGGGGAGTTTCCTCAATCATAGTCATTAGTATAGCCTCGCAGAGTCTGTCTGTAACGCTGACGTCCTCTGTGACGCTGAAATACCTTTCGCAGACGTGAATCATTATATCAACCGCACCTGCCGCTGTCTGATAAGGAGGGAGGGTTTGGGTGAGTTCCGGGTTCAAAATCGAGAATACGGGGCGGATTGCTTCACCGCTTGCACCGCGTTTAAACTTACCGTCAACCTTGGTGATTACCGAGTTCATGCTCCCCTCACTGCCTGCCGCCGCAATTGTGAGAATTACGCCGACGGGAAGTGCTTTTTCGATATATTTCCCGCTGTAAAAGTCCCAAAAATCGCCATCGTAAATTGCACCTGCCGCAATTGCTTTTGCCGAGTCAATCGCCGAGCCGCCGCCTACCGCTAACACAAAGTCGACTTTTTCCTTTCGGCATAACTCAATCCCTGCATAAACCAATGTGTCAATCGGGTTGGGTTCTGCCCCGCCTAATTCAACAAAGGCGATGTTTTCTGCGTTTAGTGAAGCGATTACCCTGTCGTAGAGCCCCGACTTTTTAATAGAGCCGCCTCCGTAGTGAAGTAGTACTTTTGAGCCGTTGAATTTCTTAATGAGTTCTGCGGTTTTTTCCTCGGTGTTCTTACCGAATTCAAAATGGGTAGGACTACAAAAACTGAAATTTAACATGGGGTTTCTCCTTTTTATTTTTCTATTTAGTTAACTGGAATTTATCACCTGCGACACGTTCGATTAAACCGTCAAGCTCCATATCGAGCAGGATTTCATAGGCTTTGTCCGGGGTGCATAGCTTTTTCTTGACTATGTCATCAAATGTCAGCTTTTTCTTTTTCAATGCTTCGATGATTTTCGATTGTTCTTCGTTTAATGCGGTATAGTCCGCTTTGGGGGCGGACTGGGGGATAATCGATTTACGTGACGGTGCAACTGAGGTATCACGTTCGATATTATGCGGCGAGGCAGACACGGGTTCGGTTTCTAAGGTTTCGGTTATGTCGGGAATGTATTCCTTAATAATGTCGATGTGGTTGAATACGGGAATAGCCCCGTCCCTAAGATACCGGATTACGCCGAAATAACGAGGGTCGAATATATCGTTCGGGGGGACGCAGAACAAGTCTCGATTTTGTGCGATTGCGTGCATGGCGGTTATGTGACACCCGCTGATTTCGCCGGCTTGGATTATTAATGTTCCGGCGGACAGACCGCTCATTATACGGTTGCGGTATTGAAAATATGCGGGGCGGGTGGAATCCCTCGGAAACAGCTCCGAAATGCAGACACCTGAGCTTTCTGTTATTCTTTTGCGGAATATCTTGCTTCCTCTGGGGTATTCAACGTCAATCCCGCAGGCGAGCACACCTATAACCTTTCCGCCTTGTTCAAGTGCTGAGGTCATGGAACACTTGTCAAGCCCTACTGCCATTCCGCTGACTATTGTCATTCCCGTTGCCGCTAACCCCGAGCATAAGGCGTGGGCTACTTTGAAGCTGTATTCTGACGGTTTGCGAGTGCCTATGACATTTATGCGGACGGAATCGTTTATACCTTTTATGTCCCCCTCGGTGAACAGCAGAATGGGCGGATTGTAAATATGCTTGAGCTGTTCGGGGTAGTCGTCGTCTTCAATTGTGACAATATTGTAATTACGTTTATTGCACCATTCGACGAGTTCTTGTGCTTTTTCTAATGACGCTTTTTTGAAATTTCTTGTTTCGCCGGCTTTCAGAAAACCGGTTTCTCCTGCGTTTAGTGCGTCGTATGCTTGTTTTATCCCACCAAAGTGGGAGATAAGCCGCAGACTCCTCGGGTTCGCCGCACCCATTACTGATAATAACCAGATGTAATATTCTTTCATTTGTCAATTCCTTATAATGTCAGTTTTGTTATATTTAATTATACCGTATTTGTTTTTGAAAAGTCAATATGATTATTGACTTTATTTTCCTGACGGGTTATAATTGGTAATATGCAATATATGAAAAAAGTTTGTTCGTTCACGGGGTATCGCCCCCAGAAGTTGAATTCCTGCTTGGCAAAGGGTTCGATTGACGATGCATCAAACGGAGAAATGCGGCTTACAACCGTTCATATTGATTAGAGAGGTGTGGTTTATATGATAAAGGAATATGATAAAGTAAGATTGAAAACAGGCGAAATTGCACGAATTTCTGAAGTTTTGGAGGCGGGAGTTGCCTATATTGCAGAAATAATTCGTAACAGCGGTGGCTTTTCCATTACAATTGACAGTATCAGTCATGATGATATTCAAAGCGTTTTTGAGGAAACCGAAAAACCGATAACCGCCTAAGCACTTGCTTGTTAAAAAGCAGGTGCTTTTTTTCGTAATATCTTGTTTTAAAGGGTTGTAAATTAAATACATATGTGATAAAATCGTTATATGCAGTATATGAAAAAAGTTTGTTCGTTCACGGGGTATCGCCCCCAGAAGTTGAATTCCTGCTTGGCAAAGGGTTCGATGGACATGAACGCCTTAAAAGAAATACTTAAATCTGAGATGAAGAAAATGCTCGACAGGGATTTCATGACCTTTCAGTGCGGAATGGCTGTCGGCGGCGATTTGTTATTCGCAGAGATTGCCCTTGAGCTTAAGCGGGAATATGCACCAATGCCGATTAGGTTTGTTGCGGTTGTACCTTGCCTTAACCATGATAAGTCGTGGAATGAGGCTGACCGCCTGCGTCTGCGTGAGATTAGTGAAGAAGCTGATGATATAGTATTAGTCAGCAATTCACGCTATTATGACGGGTGCATGGCTAAGCGGAACCGTTATTTGGTCGATAACTGCGACGAGTTGATTGCGATTTTTGACGGGCAGAGGGGCGGGACAATGCAGACGATTAATTATGCTAAGGAAAAACGCAGGCGGATTACGATTATTGACCCGTCAAAATCGGTGAAAATTACGCTTATTGAACCAATGGAAATGAGGGAATGACTATGTTTACAAAACCGGGAAAGATTTTATTCAATGATGATTGGCAGTTCGTTAAAAAAGAACTCAAGACCCCTTTATCGGAGATTATTGCGGAAAAGGACTGGTATAATGTCGAAATGCCGCATGATTGGCTGATATGGGACACTCACAATCTTTATAAAACCAACGACGGCTGGTATAAGAAGGAGTTTACACTTACTGCCGAGGATTTGACAAAGTCGCTTGAGCTAACCTTTGACGGGGTTTACATGGACTGCACGGTCTATATAAATAATGAGGCGGCTTGTGAGTGGAAATATGGTTATACGAGTTTTTCCTTCGAGTTCAGTCACTTAGCGAAAGAGGGAGTCAATACTGTTCATGTGCAGGTGAGGCATGAATGCCCCAATACACGCTGGTATGCGGGGGCGGGGATTTATCGAAATGTGTGGCTGACTATACAAAATAAGACGCATATCGTAAGTGACAGCGTCTACATAATTGCACGCCCTGACCCGACTGTTTGGAAGGTTCGGGTTCAAGCCGAGATTTCCGGGGAAGCAGATTTTGTTCGGCATACGATTATTGATTCGGCGGGCAACGAAATAACTTCTGCCGAGGGTGACAGCAGTTGTGTTATGGAGGTTGCTTCTCCTAAACTGTGGACTTTGCGTAAGCCGTGTTTATATATTATGAAAAGTGAGTTAATTGTCGATAATTCAATAATTGACACGGTATATAACAGGTTCGGGTTCAGGAGTATCGGTTTTTCACGGGAGCATGGGTTTATGTTGAATGAACGCAGGTTGAAGCTACACGGGGTCTGTCTGCACCACGACAACGGGGCGTTGGGTGCGGCTTATAACGTCAACGCCTCCCGCCGACAGCTCGGCATTATGAAAGAGATGGGTGTTAATGCTATCAGAATATCGCATAATCCGCCTGCCCCGGAGTTTTTACAGTTATGCGATGAGATGGGGTTACTTGTAATAGACGAGTTTACCGATATGTGGGAGAATTATAAAACTGACAGGGATTATGCACGGTTTTTCCCAAAATGGTATAAAAAAGATGTGGCTTCATGGATTAGGCGTGACCGCAACCACCCTTGCGTTGTTATGTGGAGTATAGGGAATGAAATAAGCGACACTCACCACAGTTCACGTGGGTTGGAGGTGGCGAAAATGCTGTATTCCGAGGTTCAAAAGCATGACCCGTACTTTAACGCCGCTGTTACAATCGGCTCGAATTATAATGAGTGGGAGCATGCTCAGTCGGTCGCTGATTTTCTGAAAATTGCAGGGTATAACTATTCCGAGAAGTTATACGACGAGCATTATGAAAAATACCCCGACTGGATAATTTACGGGAGTGAAACCGTGTCGTGTGTGCGTTCGAGGGGGATTTATCACATGCCGATTGAACAGCTTGACATAGTTTATAAAAAAGATGACTCTGTTATGGCGGGGCAGTTTATTAATAAGCCACGGTTCACTCACGAAGACAAGCAGTGTTCGGATTATGGTAACTGTTACCCGAATTATGCTAAGACAAATGAGGAGGCATGGGTTTGTGACCGTGACAGGGGCTGGTGCGGAGGGCAGTTCATCTGGACGGGAATGGACTATATCGGGGAGCCTACTCCTTATGATACCAAGAACTCTTATTTCGGGGCGGTTGACACTGCGGGGTTGCCTAAGGCATCGTATTGGTTTTATAGGGCTGTCTGGAATAAGGAATGTGAGCCTTTTGTGAAAATCTTCCCGCATTGGGACTTCAATGACGGGCAGATTATCGACGTTATAACTTATTCTAATGTTCATGATGTAGAGTTATTCCTGAATGGCAGGTCATTGGGAAAACAAACAGTAGATTTATTAAACGACGATAAGCTACACGGGCATTGGAAAGTTCCTTATGAGAAGGGTGAGTTGGTCGCAAGGGTGTATGACGTTCATGGTAATGTCGTTGCCTCCGACAGAGCAGCCTCCTTCGGGGACGCTGTGTTCCTCGGGGTAAAATATGACGAAGAGCCGGTATACGCCAATGGTGCGGACTTAAAGTATATCACTGTTTCTGCTTTTGATGACTTAAATGAGTTTGTCGCCAACGCCCGCAATCGTGTTTCTGTAAAGGTTTCAGGGGGTGGGAGGTTAGTTGGGTTCGACAACGGCGACTCTACCGACAGGGACAGTTATAAGGGGGATAATCGGCGGTTGTTCTCGGGAATGGCGGTTGCGATTGTTCAAACGACGTTTGAGGCGGGTGAGGTCGATATTACATTCAGCAGTGAGGGGTTGAGGGATTGCAGAATAATTTTCGATGTTTTGCCGTGTGAGAAGCCTGTCGGCGTGAGTGTTCCGAGGGAGAATGTGTTCGGGGGGTATATTCAGCCTTATAAAAATGAGATTCCTGTGAGGAAAATCGGTTTGTCTGTGGACGGCAAAAACGAGATTAAAACTCAGATATATCCCGTTAATGCGAGTTATTCCGATATAGAGTTCAAGTGTGTTTGTGATGATGGTGAAGTAACCGATATTGCGAGAGTTATCTGTGACGGTAATACTTCGAGGATAGAACGTACCGGTACGGGGGCGTTCCGCCTTAGGGCACAGTGCCGTAACGGGGGAGAGGTTGTTCAGGTGGTGTCTGAAATAGAGTGTACAGTTGACAATGGATAGTGGATAGTTTAATAAATTACTGCCTTTACCAAATCACGGTAAAGGCAGTGAATTAATTTATTGTCAATTGTACATTGTAAATTGTCAATTGTCCGTCAGTCATCGGGTAAAAAACCCGATTTTCTTTTTTTATACAGGATAATTTCATCAAGGCAGATGCTTTGAGATAATGACAGGTCTACAAAAGATGCACCGTAGATAATCTCATCGTTGTCGCCTTTTTCGGCACGGCATATCTTAATATCACATTTAATTTCCATTGCGGCGGCAAACTCACTGACATCCAAATAAAACTGGACAACATCACCGAGTTTATATTTCTCGCCCTTTTCGAGGATAAATTTCACTCCGCTCGCTGACAAATCAATCGCAATAATGTCTTGAATGTCTTCCCCTTGGATAATTTGTGCGTCGGAATAAAAGCAACTGTAACGTATGTAACCGCGTTTTTCATTTTCAGTAAGCATAATTAACTCTCCCTTTTGAATTATATTAACACAGGTTTTACAAAAAGTCAATTATTTTTAAGCTTTTCTATTGAAAAATTTTTATAATTATGATAAACTGTATTATCGTGAACAAAAGTAAAGGGGATTGTGTGTATGCTTGGATTGAAAAGAACGCATTATTGCGGGGAAATTGACGGAGTTGGCAATGAAGTCATTGTGGGCGGGTTTGTTAAGCGAATCCGTGACAAGGGTGGAATCATCTTCATTGACCTGCGAGACAGAACCGGCGTGGTTCAGCTTGTGTTGGATGAAACTGTTGACGGTAACGTCTTTGAGCTTGCTAAGGCTGTCAAGAGCGAGTATGTTCTTATGGCTAAGGGATTGCTTAGGGAACGGGAGAGCGTTAATAAAGATATAAAGACAGGAAATGTCGAAATCCTCATTAGTGAGCTTAGAATTCTGTCGAAAGCACAGACACCGCCTTTTGAAATAACCGATGAAACAAAGGTGGGGGAGGAGCTTCGCTTAAAATACCGTTATCTTGATTTAAGGCGGAAGCAGTTACAGGACAACCTCATAACCCGCCACAACGTCGCAAAATCAGCAAGGGAATACTTTTATAAAAATGGCTTTATAGAAATAGAGACTCCGACCTTCATAAAATCCACGCCTGAGGGGGCAAGGGATTATCTTGTGCCGTCAAGGCTTCATGAGGGGAAGTTTTATGCCCTCCCGCAGTCACCGCAGATTTATAAGCAGTTATTGATGATTAGCGGGTTTGACCGGTATATTCAATTGGCTCGCTGTTATCGTGATGAGGACTTGCGTGCCGACAGACAGCCGGAATTCACCCAGATTGACCTTGAAATGTCGTTCGTTGATGTGCCTGATGTTCTTGAAATGGTAGAGGGGTTCATTGCCCATGTTATGAAGGATATTAGGGATATTGATATTAGTCTGCCTTTGGAGCGGCTGACGTTCGATGAGGCGATGGCACTTTACGGCTCGGACAAGCCCGACACCCGTTATGATATGAAGATTGTTGATATATCTGAAGTAATTACTAATGATGAATTAAGAAATTTCGCAAATGCGGGAATAGTCGCAAAAGGTGCCGCAAATACGCTGACACGTAAGGAAATTGATAAGTTAAGTGAGTTTTCTAAAGGGATAGGCGGCAAGAGCTTGGCGTTTATTCGGTGGACTTCTGATTCGGATACTCCCTCTTGTTCTTTCGGTAAGTTCCTCGGCGACGGTGAATTGGAAAGCATTTGCAAGGTCATGAACTGTGAAAAAGGTGATGTGGCTTTAATCACCGACAGTAAATCTGTTTTGGGAAGTTTGAGGAAAATAGTTGCGGAAAAACTCGATATTATTCCCAATGACACGTTCAATTATGTTTGGATTACAGATATGCCGTTTTTCGAGTTTAATGAAGAAACCGGGGCGTTCGATGCTATGCACCACCCGTTCACCTGCCCGACAGACGAAACCTTGCAGTTCGTTGAAACTGCTCCCGAAAAAGTCTACGCTAAGGCGTATGACCTTGTGCTTAATGGGGTTGAGTTATTATCCGGGTCAATACGCATAACCGACTATGAATTGCAAGAGAAGATGTTTAGGGCATTAGGATTGAGCGAGAGCGAAATCGCTTTAAAATTTGGGTTCTTGGTGGAAGCGTACCGCTATGCCGCCCCACCTCACGGAGGGGCGGGTATAGGATTAGACAGGCTCGCAATGGTGTTATGCGGTGCGGACGATTTAAGAGATGTTACGGCGTTTCCGAAAGTCAAGAACGCAAGTGAGTTAATGTCGGAGTGTCCGGCGAGTGTGGATATTAAACAATTAGATGAGCTACACATCAGCATAAAGGAGAAATAGTCATGTTTAAAATTAGAGCGGCGGCAATTGACCGCAAAACTCGTGAAACTGATATAGTTGCGAAAATTAACTTAGACGGTATGGGGGTTTATAACGTGTCAACCGGAATAGGTTTCCTCGACCATATGTTGATTTCGATGGCTGTTCACGCAAAGTTTGACCTTGAATTAAACTGTAAGGGCGACTTACATGTTGACGAGCATCATTCGGTTGAAGATGTGGGGATTGTCCTCGGAAGCTTGATAAAACAAGCGTTGGGTGATACGCCGCTGATTAAGCGGTATGGTTCGGCGAAAATTCCTATGGACGAGGCATTAGGGAGTTGTGTTCTCGATATATGTAACCGCCCGTTTTTAGTTTTTAATGCCGAGTTTTTAAGTGAGAAAGCAGGCGATTTGGACACTTGTTTGATAGAAGAATTTATGCGGGCTTTTGCGTTTAATGCGGGAATAACTCTGCATATCAGTGCCGATTACGGGGAGAATGACCACCACAAAATCGAAGCAATGTTTAAGGCGTTAGCGTATGCGTTAAAAGAAGCGATTACCGTTAATTCCGGCGGGGTTGTTTCTGCGAAAGGGATGTTGTAAAAATGATTATTTTTCCTGCCATTGATATTAAAAACGGTAACTGTGTCAGGTTACTCAGGGGGGACTTTAAGACTGCCGCAAAGGTCGCCGACAGTTACATGAATACCGCAAACGGGTTTGTGTCTGCGGGGGCTGAGTGGATTCACATGATTGACCTTGACGGGGCGAAGTCGGCTGTTCCTAAGAATACCGATATATTCTTAGATGTGGCGAAGAATACGCCTTTAAAAGTTCAAGTCGGCGGGGGAATCCGCACATTAGAAACTGCCGAGTTATATCTGAACGGGGGAGTTTCACGGGTTATCCTCGGCTCTGTGGCAGTTGAAAATCCCGAGTTTGTTAAAACTGCTGTTAAGGAATTCGGGGCTGAGCGGGTGGCAGTCGGGATTGACGCTAAGAACGGGTTTGTTGCCATTAACGGGTGGCTTCAAACCAGTTCGGTGAATTATATCCAGCTTGCTCTCGAAATGTGCAAGGCAGGTGTTCGGTATTTCATTTTCACTGATATTGATAAGGACGGTACGCTTACCCGCCCTAACCACGGCAAGACTAAACGATTGCAGGACGAAATTGCCGTGTTCGGGGGGAAAGTCACCGCTTCCGGCGGAATAAAGACATTGAATAATATAAAGACGCTAAAGAAAAATAATGTGTATGGGGCGATTTGCGGAAAGTCGTTATACAGCGGTACATTAGACTTGGCAAAGGCAATTAAAGAAGGGAGAGAGTAAATTATGTCGGCAAAACGAATTATACCATGCCTTGATGTTCGGGGCGGAAAAGTTGTCAAAGGGGTTAATTTCGAGGGGGTCAAGGAAGTGGGCGACCCTGTTGAATTTGCTGAAAAGTATAACCGGCAGGGTGCTGATGAAATAGTATTATACGACATTAGTGCCTCCATTGAAAATAGAATTGTTGACCTTGATTTAGTTCGCCGAATTAAAGCTGTGATAAATGTGCCTTTTGCGGTTGCGGGGGGGATTAGCACTGTTGAGGATTTTCGAAAAGTTCTTGAAGCGGGAGCGGATAAGGTTTCGATTAATTCTATGGCGATAAAAAATCCCACTCTCATTAAACAAGCCGCAGACATGTTCGGGAGCGGGTGCATTATTCTGGGAGTAGACGCTAAGCGTGATAATTCTAAATCAAGCGGGTTCGCTGTAATGGTGAGCGGGGGCATGAAGGATTCCGGTTTGGATTTGATTGAATGGGTCAGAACCGCTGAGGAATTAGGGGTGGGGGAAATCTGCCTTAATTCAATCGATACCGACGGTGTTAAGCAGGGGTATGATATTGATATGCTTAATGCTGTTTGTGCGGCTGTCGGTGTTCCTGTAATCGCCTCGGGCGGGTGCGGAAAGGTCGAGCATTTTAGTGAGGTGTTTGAAAAGACAAAGGCTTCTGCGGCGTTAGCGGCGTCGGTGTTCCACTTTGGGGAATTGACGGTTGAGGAGATAAAGAAGTTTTTAACAGAGAGTGATTGATTAAAAATAAAGTGTGGTGTGTAAGTCGCCTATCATAAGACAGTTAATACCTAATTAGTTGTAAGGCTCAAACCCAGTATTTAAGGGCTTTTGTATATCGGGAAAACCACAAAACCAAAACGCACACCGAAAACGAACGGAGTGCGTTTTTTGTTTGTCGTACTACAACTAATGCTTATAATGTTTGCATTACATACTGTTGAATTGAATTATGTATATTTGCATATGAAATTGTTGAAAAATCAGTAGTGTCAACAAGAATAATGCGTTCACCAAAACGGAATTCTTTGTCAAGTTCTGCTATTTCGATATACTGCTCTAATGAAATTTGCGGCTTTGCACCACCCATTTCATATTGTCTTCTGTCATTAAAACGACGGTGTGCCGTTTCAAATGATGTATCGAAATGAACATTGATGGTCTGATATTTATATTTTTCAACCAATCCCGCTATCATTGGTTCAATCTTATTATCAAAACCAAACTCAATTATCAGCGGAGAAGAAGATTTCATCGTATCTTCACAAAGACTCCAATATTGAACGAACGGAATATCTACTGTTCCACCTTTTTCCCAAACATCGTCAAGAGAAAGCAACGGAACAGCCAATTCTTGGGACAACCACTCCGAAAATCTGGTTTTGCCGGTCGCAGGCATACCGGATACTATTATCAAAATGCTTTTCATAACAAACCTCACATTATATAAAATCCATGTAGTTGCCTACTCTGCCATTATAACATAGTTTTTGCGAAATTTCAAGCGTTAATTTTTCGCAATGCTCCCTATACATAAAAGACCGATTCGCTATTAACGAGTCGGTCTTTATTAACTGTCTTTTGATAGGCGACTTACACACAGCACTTTATTTTTAATAATCTATCCTAAATATTCATTAATAATCCTTATCAGCATTTCGTTTAGGAATTCTACCTGATATGCACCGATTGTCGGTTCCATGTGGGGGTCACCTATGCCGGAGTGGTCGGTTAAGAAAGTGTAGGTTCCGCCCGAGGTCATCGCAAGACAACGTAACAGGAATTCTGCGTCTAAGTCCACACCGCTGCAGGCTACGGGGATTATGCGGATTCCTTGTTCTGCCGCACCCATAATCGCCTTTTTCATGTTTTCGATAGTTGTCGCATTATAGTGGCAGGGAGCGTCAAGAACAAGTATCATTATTTTGACGCTGTCCTCGTCCCATTTATGCTCGTATACTGCGTTTAATAACGCTAAGTCTAACGCTTCGGGGTAATCACCGCCGCCATTCGCACTCTGCTTTTTGAGAATGTTGATTGCTGATTTAACATCGTCGGTAAAGTCATAAGGCAGGATAAGATATTCGTCGCCGTGGTCACGGTAGAAGTTCACCGAAAGCCTTACGGGAACGTCGACATGATTGCGGTTGACTGTGTTTATAATATTCTCAAATTCGGCTTGCAGGTAGCTGAGTTCGTCACCCATTGAGCCGGTGGTATCGAACACTAACATTAAATCAAGGGTTTTTACGGGGGTGTATGAACCGGTAAGCTCGACTTGGATAAACTCGGAAAGCTCTGTAATTTCCTTTGATTGTGTGCCGCTTGTTACAGTTATTCTGTTAGCGGAGTTCTGCGAGTTTTTGTCTATGCTTGTGAATAGGTAGGCAATACCGTTATGGTCGGTTCTCGCCGCCCAAAGTATACTGCTTGCACTGCTTGTGCTGTTTAACACAACCTTAGCGTTACGGACGGGTAAACCGTTGTCTGTCACCTGAACTATTATTCTGTTTGCGGGATTTAACTGCCAGCGGTTAGTCTGCTCCCTCCATGCGGGGATATTAAGAACGTGTTCTGTCCAGAAAATCCAGTTGCGATTGTCGTTCCATTCGCCGCCTGTTAATTGCCCTGCGGGAATTACACTCTCTTGTCTGTCATCGTATTCTTCGGGGTAAGTTTCCGGAGAGAGTTCTCCCCCGACATCGAGAGCTTCCATAGCGGCGGGTTCTGCCATTATTGCCATATCATCGTCGAATGCACCGTCCCTTGCCATGTCAAAGTCATAAGGGGATTCGGCTTCACCGGCGGGCATGGGGCTTTCTCCGACTGCGTATGTTCCGGGCATAGTTGCCCCGACGTCGTCTGCACCTGCGGCTCTGTCACCATCAAACATGTAGAATAATTCATTTGTGGAATCGGCAGTACATGCAGTGAGGGTCAGAAATATCGCTATTGTTAATAATAATGCAATAAGTTTTTTCATGTTAATATACCTCGTGTTGTTTTTTAGTAGTTAATGTAACACTGTGTTACTTATAACACAATTCGTTTTAAGAAAAGGTTGCATTTTTTATGAAAAAGTGGTATCATTAGAAAAAAAGCGGCGGGAGAGAAAAATATGAGTGACACAATTAATATAACTGAGCTGTTCGGGAGCTTGGTGTTCAACGACGATATTATGCTTGAGCGGTTGCCTAAGAATATTTACAATGTTCTTAAGAAAAACATGTCTGAGGGGACACACCTCGAGCAGGACATTGCCGATGCCGTTGCTGAGGCAATGAAAGGCTGGGCTTTAGAAAAAGGTGCTACCCATTATACCCATTGGTTCCAGCCCATGACCGGGATTACCGCCGGCAAGCATGACAGTTTTATTAAACCCGCAGATAACGGGAAAATCATTATGGAGTTTTCGGGAAGTGAGTTAATTCGGGGAGAACCCGACGCTTCGAGTTTTCCGTCGGGCGGGTTGCGTGCGACGTTTGAGGCGAGGGGGTATACCGTTTGGGATACCACGTCGTATGCATTTATAAAAGACGGCACTTTATGCATTCCTACTGCTTTCTGTTCATATAGCGGACATGCACTTGATAAAAAAACGCCCCTCCTGCGGTCAATGGAAGCCATTGATAAGCAGGCGGTGCGGGTGCTTAAACTATTCGGCGGGACGGCTGTTAATCGGGTTATTCCGCAGGTTGGAGCGGAGCAGGAGTATTTCCTTATAGATAAAGAGATGTATCTTTCCCGCCCGGACTTGGTGTATACAGGCAGGACACTTCTCGGTGCCCGCCCGCCGAAAGGTCAGGAGCTTGATGACCATTATTTCGGGAACATTAAACCGAGGGTTTCGGCGTTTATGAAGGAATTGGACACTGAATTATGGAAATTGGGGGTTTATGCAAAAACCAAGCATAACGAATCCGCTCCCGCTCAGCATGAGCTTGCCCCGGTACATACCACTGCGAATATTGCCACCGACCATAATCAGATAACTATGGAGGTTATGAAAACTGTTGCTGACCGCCACGGGTTGGCTTGTTTGTTACATGAAAAGCCGTTCGCAGGGGTCAACGGAAGCGGTAAGCACAATAACTGGTCACTGAGTACCGATAGCGGTGTCAATTTATTTGAGCCGGGCAGTACACCGCATGAAAATGCACGGTTTTTGTTATTTGTTGTGGCAGTGATTAAAGCGGTTGACGAGTATCAGGATTTATTGAGGTTATCGGCGGCAAGTGCGGGGAATGACCATCGACTCGGCGTACACGAAGCACCCCCCGCTATTATGTCAGTGTTCTTGGGCGAGGAGTTGACACGGGTTCTTTCGGGGGGGGATTCGACAGTTGGTGTTGCGGAAAAAATTGAAATTGGGGTGACGACGCTCCCGCATTTCCCGAAGGACACCACCGACCGTAACCGTACCTCGCCTTTTGCGTTTACGGGGAACAAGTTCGAGTTCCGTATGCCGGGTTCGGCGTTTTCGGTTGCCGGCCCGAATATTATGCTGAATACTGCTGTTGCAGAGGCGTTGAGGCAGTTCTCGGACGTTCTCGAAAATGCAGAGGATTTTAATGCGGAATTATCATCGCTTATTGAGAAAACCTATGCCGAGCATAAGCGGATTATTTTCAACGGGAACAACTATTCCTCCGAATGGGTTGTCGAGGCACATAAGAGAGGGTTGTCTGATTTGAAAACCACTGTTGACGCTTTACCGGAATATCTTTCTCAAAAAAGTGTGGCTTTGTTCACACGGCATAACGTGTTCACCGAGGCGGAAATAAACTCTCGCTACGAGATACTTTTAGAGAATTATTGCAAGAGCATTCACATTGAAGCGTTGACCATGATTGATATGGTTAAGGGATATGTGTTCCCCGCTTGTGTGGATTATCAAAATGATTTAGCGAAGCTGATTAAACGAAAAGGTGATTGCGGCGATTATGATAATTCTATGGAGGATTATCTGCTGATAAATATATCGAAGCTGTCCTCGGATTTGTTAGCGGCGTTAACCGAGCTTGAAAGTGAGTTTAACGAGATTAACGAGGGGAATGAGGTTTTGGCACGTGCGAGGTTTTACAGGGGAAGTGTGTTCCACGCCATGTCGGAATTGAGGGCGGTTGTCGATGAGATTGAAACGCTTGTCGCTAAGAAGTATTGGCGGCTGCCGTCGTATGCTAAGTTGTTGCATAGTGTGGTGTGAGGGTTGACAATATGTTGAATATGTGTTATTATGTCTTTTGTGAATGAGCGGATATGGTGGAATTGGCAGACACGTACGGTTCAGGTCCGTATGTCAGCAATGACTTGCAGGTTCAAGTCCTGTTATCCGCACGCACGAAAAAGCCGCTCATAGAGCGGTTTTCGTCATTTAAAAAATGCTTGACAAAGTGGAAAAAATAAATAAGGAGGGTTATTATGATATATCGCGAAGATAAAAAGTCGGGCAATAAACTATCCGCACTCGGTCTTGGATGTATGCGTTTCCCTCGTGACAAGGCAGAAACAGAGCGTATAATACTATCCGCAATCGAAGGTGGTGTGAATTTCTTTGATACAGCTTACATTTACCCGAATAGCGAGGTTACATTAGGTGAAATCCTCGCAAAGCATAACAAACGGAAAGACATTTATATCGCTACAAAGCTACCCTTGATTATGTGTAAAAGTTCCGATGATTTCGATAAATTCTTCAATAAACAGCTCCGGCGATTACAAACGGACTACATTGATTATTATTTTCTGCACAGCATGGCAGATTTCGCCCAATGGGAGCATTTCCGTGAGTGGGGTATTGAACAATGGCTTGAAGATAAAAAGAAGTCGGGAAAAATTCGGCAAATTGGATTTTCTTATCATGGAAACTGTAACGATTTTATAAAGATTATTGATTCCTATGCTTGGGAATTTTGCATGATACAGTACAATTATTATGATGAGAATTATCAAGCGGGGAAAGAGGGCTTAAAAGCCGCCGCAGAGAAAAATATGCCGGTGATGATTATGGAGCCGTTGCTCGGCGGCAGACTTGCCACGGGTTTACCGAAGCAGGCGGTTGAAATGTTCGCAAAGTCCAACCCTGCTCTTTCCCCTGCTGATTGGGCTTTTTGGTGGTTGTGGAATCAACCCGAAGTGACGGTTGTGTTAAGCGGTATGAACAGCAATCAAATCGTGGAAAGCAATCTGCGTTCAACCGATGATTTCCGACCTCTCACAGAAAACGAATTAACTGTCTATGCCGATATAGTCGAGCTTTTCAGAAAATCGTATAAAATTAACTGTACAGGCTGTAATTACTGTCTGCCATGCCCGAAAGGGATTAATATCCCCTCTGTCTTTTCCGCATATAACACGAGATACGCACAGGGTTTTATTGCCGGAATGACCTTGTATGTCACAAGCATAGCCGGTGTAACGAAAAATCCGGTTAGCCCACGTATATGTAATGGGTGCGGGAAGTGCGAGAAAATCTGCCCGCAGAACCTACCGATTCGCAAAGACCTCAAAAAAGTGGCAAGAAAATTAGAATCTTTACCGCTCCGCTTTGCGATTGCAATTCTCAGAAAAATAATGACACGATAATAATGCCGGCTTGACACATTTGACAGTATATGGTAAAATTATTGTAGATTATTCACGAAAGAAGGATTATATTGAATGAGCATCGGTAAGAGAATCCTTATTCCAATGATTTCACTCACGATTGGGTGCGGAATTGCCGTACTCCTTTCTTCCATAGTGCTGTTTAACAGAGAGCTGAATAATACTATGGATGACAAAGTCAACACTGCCATGAGTGTGGCCGAGAATACAATCACGGATTTAAAAGAACGGGCACGCCTTGCTGTCGGCGGAATGGCGAATAATCCGGAGCTGGTTCAAGCCCTGATAAATGACGACCGTGACACAATAGTAAGCATGGCAATCACCATGAATGCGACCACGCAGATTGATTATTGCACAGTGCTTGACAATGAGGGCAGGGTTATATTCAGAACACATGAGCCGGAACTGTTCAATGATAATATTGCACATTTACCGCATATAAAACAAGCGTTAAACGGTGAGAATGATGTGTTTATCATGCAAGGGGTCACAATACGCCTCGGAATATCTGCCGGAGCTCCGGTATATGACGAAAACATGAACATTGTGGGTGCCGTAACCTTAGGGTTTAGGTTGGATAATCAAGACTTCGCCGACAATTTAAGCGAGCTTATCGGATGTGAGGTAACTGTGTTTTCAAACGATGAGCGTGTTTCAACAACAATTAAAAATCAAAGCGGCGATTATGCCTTGGGGACAAATGCACCTGAATATATAAGTGAAAAGGTTCTTGCCGGAGAAACATACATAAATAAAATGGAATTATTCGGCAGAAATGTTTTGGCAAAATATGCCCCGCTTGAAGGTGCAGACAAAGAAATAGTGGGCATGTTGTTTATCGGTTATTATACAGAAGAAGACACGGCTAAAACATGGTTTTTTATGTTTAGCGGTATGTTAATACTGCTTGCGGTACTCTTTATTTGCATCATAATAGCGAGGGGAATATCGGGCATCATCGGAAAACAATTGAATGATATGATGGACGAGGTACGCAAAGCACGTGATACTGCTCAAATTGCCAGTAAAGCAAAATCTGTTTTTTTAGCTAATATGAGCCATGAAATCCGAACACCCATGAACAGCATAGTCGGGTTTTCCGAGTTGGCTTTAGATGATAATGTTTCACCTAAGACAAAGGATTATCTGACTAACATCGTCGATAATTCGCAGTGGCTTTTACAGGTTGTGAACGATATTTTAGATATATCAAAAATTGAATCGGGTAAAATGGAATTGGAAAAAATCCCGTTCAGTCTGCCTGAGCTTTTTATCAGCTGTCGCACAATGGTTATGCAAAAGGCTGAAGATAAAGGGCTTTTACTGCATTTTTACGCAGAACCGTCCACAGGGAAACTACCGCTCGGCGACCCTGTCAGACTGCGTCAGGTGCTTACTAATCTGCTGTCTAATGCCGTGAAATTCACAAACACCGGAATTATTAAATTGTATGCGGCGATTATAGAAACCACCGAGGACACAATTACTATATCATTTGAGGTGAAGGACAGCGGAATAGGTATGACACCTGAACAGATTGAGCGTGTCTTTGACCCGTTTACGCAGGCGGAATCAGGTACGACACGTAAATACGGCGGAACAGGTCTCGGGCTTGCGATAACCAAGAATATATTAGAACTCATGGGCGGGTGTCTCATTGTGGAAAGCATGCCCGAGGTTGGCAGTAAATTCAGTTTTGAGCTGACTTTCGATGTAATCGAATTAAATGACGATGACATTGTTGAAAAAATCGTGACACACAGTGCGATTGAAAAACCGACATTTGAAGGCGAAATACTTCTTTGTGAAGACAATGTTTTAAACCAACAAGTCATTTGTGAGCATCTCACTCGAGTGGGGCTTAAAACAGTTGTAGCCGAAAACGGCAAGGTCGGTTTAGACATGGTTTCAAAACGTCTGAAAAAGGGTGAAAAGCAATTCGATTTAATTTTCATGGACATGCATATGCCGGTTATGGACGGGCTTGAAGCTTGTGAAAAAATCCTTGAATTGGATACAGGGATTCCTATTGTAGCGTTGACGGCAAACGTCATGTCACATGACCGTGAGATTTATAAAAAAGCCGGAATGGTTGATTATGTGGGTAAACCTTTCACCTCGCAGGAATTGTGGCAGTGTCTTCTGAAACATTTTGAGCCTGTAACTTGGCAGAAAGAAGCTCTTACTTGTCAAGAGAAAGCCGATAACGAACTGCGGCAAAAATTAATTAATAATTTCGTGAATAACAATAAAGATATATTCGCAAGAATAACGACGGCAATCAATACTGAAGACTTTAAACTCGCACATCGGCTTATACACACCTTGCGTAGTAATGCAGGGCAGCTCAATAAACCGACTTTGCAGAAAATCGCAGAGGACATTGAGTTTAAACTGAGAGACGGCAAAAATGAAGCTTCTCCCGAAATGCTCAATATGCTCGAAAAAGAGCTGGGCACAGTATTATCGGAGTTCTCCCTCTTGATGAGCGAACCTGAATTGCCCGTTTCAATAACTGCACAGGATTTTACAATTCCGAGTGAATTAGCAGAGGAATTAAAAACCTTATTGAAAAAAGGTGACCCCGCATGTTTAAAATTTTCGGACGAACTTAAGTTAATCGAGGGAAGCGGGGAACTTATACAAAAAATGGAAAGATTTGATTTTAAGTCGGCTTTGGAGATTCTTGAAAAAGGAGATGTTAAATGAGAGACTTGGTAAGGACAAATCTTGACGAATGTACCGGTTGCAACAGATGTGTCAGAAACTGTCCGATGGAAACTGCAAATGTTACATATCTTGATGAAAGCAACAGCATAAAAGTTAAAGTGGATTATACTCAATGTGTGGTCTGCGGGATTTGTGTTTATGCTTGCAAGCATAATGCGAGATATTTTGCTGATGATACCAAGCGTTTTTTCGATGACTTAAAAGCCGGGCTTCCCATATCGCTTATTGCCGCACCCTCAGTTCAAATAAACATATCCGAATATAAAAGACTTTTTACTTATCTTAAAAAAATCGGTGTTCGGAAAATATACGATGTTTCATTCGGAGCAGATATTTGCATATGGGCAACTATTAAATATATACAGCAGCCGGATTCGGTGAAAATCATAAATCAATCATGCCCTGCAATCGTTTCATACTGTGAAATGTTTCGTCACGATTTACTCAAGCATCTCTCGCCCGTACACAGCCCGATTGTCTGCACGGCGATTTACTTGAAGGATTATCAGAATGTGAGTGATAGAATTGCTGTGCTTTCGCCATGTGTGGCTAAGGCAGACGAATATGCGGCGGTTGGAATCCCCCATTATAATATTACTTTTCAAAAGCTGCTTGAGCATTTAAAAGAAAACAAGATTGAACTCCCCGAAGAAGAAACTGATTTTGACCGCAGCGGTGCATTGGGTTCTCTGTTCCCTGTCCCGGGCGGGTTGAAAGAGAACATCGAACTCATTGCGGGAAAACACATAAGCGTGTATAAAGCAGAGGGGCCTTCTGTGTATAAAAAGTTGGATACTTACGCAGTTACGCCTGAGGAATTTCTGCCGGATATGTATGACCTGTTGAACTGTACAGACGGTTGCAATGTGGGTACGGGCTGTTCGCATAAACAAAACGTGCTTGAAATTGAAACAGCGATGAACAAACGCAGAAGGTCGCTGACGCAAAAGTATGACGATGATTTTTATAAGGCGTTGTACAAAGAGTATGACGATACGCTGACTTTTTCGCATTTTATCAGAAAATATCGTCCGATTGATACAAAGCTGACTAAAATCACCGAGGAGGATATACAGGCGGCATTTACACTGTTGAACAAGGACACACACGAAAAGCAGAACATGGACTGCGGTGCCTGTGGTTCAGACTCGTGCCTCGGTATGGCGAGGCGGTTGGCGTTTAAGGTTAATATTCCCATGAGCTGTATCATCCGGGATATGGAAGCCATGCGTGAAGCGGAAGAACTCAGCATGAAAGAGCATATTAAGCTACTTGAGGAAATGCGTAAATCTGAAATTGCCGTGGAAGCAAATAAGGCGAAAAGCGACTTTTTGGCTAACATGAGCCATGAAATCCGCACACCGATGAACAGTATAATCGGATTTTCGGAATTAGCACTTGATGAAAATCTGCCCGATAAAACCAAGGGTTATCTTGACAATATTTTAGAGAATTCCAGATGGCTTTTACATATTATAAATAATATTTTAGACATATCAAAAATCGAATCGGGGAAATTACAATTTGAGAATATCCCCTTTAATATGCACGAGCTTTTTATCGCCTGCCGTTCTGTCATTGCCGCTGACGCCGAAGAAAAAGGACTTGCTTTGCATTTTTATGCAGAACCCTCTCTCAACAGAAGACCCTTAGGCGACCCGGTCAGATTGCGTCAGGTGCTTACAAATCTGCTGTCTAACGCAGTGAAATTTACCGCCTCGGGCATTATTAAGTTACATGCCGCGATTAAAGAAACCACCGAAGACACCATTACCATGAGCTTTGAGGTGAGGGACAGCGGAATCGGTATGACTGATGAGCAAATTGAACGGATTTTTGACCCGTTCACACAAGCGGAATCGGGGACAACACGCAAATATGGCGGAACCGGTCTCGGTCTTGCTATAACCAATTATTTAATCAAGGGTATGGGGGGAGAAATTGTTGTCGCAAGCACACCGGGCGTCGGCAGTAAATTTAGTTTTGAGCTTACATTTGATACGATTGATGCATGTGAAAGCGAGCCGATTGAAAACCGAATTGTGCTGGACGAATTCAAGAAGCCTACATTTGAAGGTGAAATACTTCTGTGCGAGGACAATACTTTTAATCAACAGCTCATTTGTGAACATCTTTCAAAAGTGGGGTTAACAACCGTTGTAGCCGAAAACGGAAAAATTGGTGTAGACTTAGTTGAGGAACGTCTGAAAAACGGCGAGAAGCAATTCGACTTAATTTTCATGGATATGCATATGCCGATTATGGACGGGCTTGAGGCGGCGGAGAAAATTATAGAATTGAACGCAGGGATTCCTATAGTCGCACTAACAGCGAACATCATGTCGCATGACCGTGAACTGTATAAGAAAACCGGCATGGTTGATTATGTGGGAAAACCGTTCACAACTCAAGAGCTGTGGCACTGTTTAATGAAGTTTTTCACACCCGTAAGCTGGAAAACGGAGGACACTGCCGCACATGTACAAGGCGAGGACGAACTGAGGCGAAAGCTTATCAACAATTTTGTTTTAAATAACAGCGGTAAATATGAGGAAATAAAAAATGCGTTAAATGAGGGAAATACGAAACTCGCACACAGGATTGCACATACCCTGCGAAGCAATGCGGGACAGCTCGGCAGAACCGATTTACAAAAAGCCGCCGAAGATGTTGAACATAAGCTTAGGGAAAATAAAAATGCCTCCATTGAGCTAATGGAGATATTAGAAAGAGAATTAACTGCTGTGCTTGCCGAACTGAAACCTCTTGTCAGTCAAACAAAACCACACACCGTAGCAAGCGGGAAATTACCCGACGAATTTGAACTTTTACTAAAAAAAGGCGACCCTGAATGCTTAAAATATATTGGTGAGCTTCAAGCGATTGAGGGAAGCGAAGAATTGATTGAAAAAATTGAGAGATTTGATTTTAAATCGGCTTTGGAGATATTCAACGAATTAATGACGAAATAGGGGGGTAAAAAATGCAGGACAAGCCAAAGAACAGCATACTTATTGTTGACGATGATTCGTCTAATCTCATGGAGCTGTATCATATATTAGGCTCGGAATATAGTATTCTGACAGCTATGGACGGGATTTCCGCCTTAGAAAAAGCGGAGCAGTATTTCCCTGACCTTATATTATTAGATGTTATTATGCCTGATATGGACGGTTTCAGAGTCCTCGGTGAGCTCAAAAGCTCCGAAAAGACTGATTCGATTCCGGTCATTTTTATAACGGGGTTAAGTGCCGAATGTGACGAGAGTGAGGGGTTAGCCGCCGGTGCAGTTGATTATATACGTAAGCCTTTCAGTGCCGCTGTTGTTAAACTCAGAGTAGGACAACAACTGCAGGTTATTAATCTTCAGCGTGAATTACAAAGTGCGACTGCCACCGCTGAAACCGCCGCTGAAACTGCAAAAGCAGCCAGTAAATCAAAATCAACCTTTTTAGCAAATATGAGCCATGAAATCCGCACCCCCATGAACGCTATTATGGGGATTACTGATATATTGCTGCAGCTTGAACAGCTCCCTACGGAAATCGAAGACGGACTCGAAAAAATCTACGCCTCCAGTGAAATGCTCCTCGGAATTATTAACGATATATTGGACTTTTCAAAAATCGAAGCGGGTAAGTTAGACATTATAACCACCCCATATAAAGTTGCAAGCATGATTAATGATGCTGTTCATTTGAACATGATGCGTATTGGGAACAGACCGATAAAATTTGAACTTCATGTTGACGAAAACATTCCTGTAACGCTTATGGGTGATGAGCTTCGTATTAAACAAATACTGAACAATCTGCTTTCTAACGCTTTTAAATATACCGATTCGGGCAAGGTAACGCTATCCTTTAACTATGAGCCTGCACCTCAAATTTTTATCATGTGCATTCAAGACACGGGACACGGCATGACGAAAGAACAATTGAACAAATTATTCGATGAGTATTCACGCTTTAACGAGGGAGCTGCACGCAACATTGAAGGTACGGGATTAGGTTTATCTATTTTACAGAGGTTAGTAAACCTTATGAACGGTGAAATTGATGTAGAAAGCGAACCGGGAGTAGGCACAACAGTAACGGTTAGGCTTCCGCAAGCTCAAGTACAGGGGGATATGTTAGGCAAGGAAATTGCAGACAATTTACAAAACTTTCGTAAAAGCAACATCACACACAGGAAAAAAATCGAAACCATTCGTGAACCTATGCCCTATGGAAAGGTGTTGATTGTGGACGACACAGAAACAAACCTGTTTGTTGCAGAAAGGCTTATGAGACCTTATAGATTGCAAATTGAAACAGCTATAAACGGGCAGGAAGCCATTGACAAAATACACGAAGGGAAAGTGTATGATGTAATTTTCATGGACCATATGATGCCTGTTATGGACGGTATGGAAGCGACAAAAATTCTTCGTGAATCTGGATATAAAAAAGCAATCGTCGCATTAACCGCTAACGCTGTATCGGGTCAAGCAGATATATTTTTGAAAAGCGGTTTTGATGATTTTATATCTAAGCCCATTGATGTGCAAAGGTTGAATTCAATTTTGAATATGTTTGTTCGGGATTCAAATCACTCACCACCGACAGATAATAACGAACCGTTACCGGAGATTACCGAAAACGAACCCATAGATTCTATGCTGTTAGAATCCTTTATCAGAGATGCAAAAAAAGCCGTCATTACGATTAATCGTTTTGACACTGCAGAAGATTTACAGGAATTCACCGTCGCAGTTCACGGCATGAAAAGTTCTCTTTTAATTATAGGTGAAGCATCACTTTCTGCAGAAGCCGGCGTTTTAGAAAAAGCGGGGAGAGATAATAATACTGATTTAATAAAAGCTTCTGTCCCGGGATTTTTGGCTTCCTTGTGTACACTGTTAGAAAAGTATAACTCCGGTTACGGCACAGACATAGAGATTATCTGTGCAGACAATGTCGAGAGTATGCGAAATGAGTTAACGGCGATTCGAGAAAAATGCGTCGATTATAACAGAAAAGACGCATTAGAAATAATCGCCGATATTAAGAAATGCACGCCACAGACTAAAGAATTATTAGACAGTGTGAAGGAGCATATATTGCACAGCGATTTTGAAGAAGCAGAAAATGCGATAACTGCATATTTAAATAAGCTGAACAGCTTTTAATTAAATATTCTGCCCGAACCGCCGCAACAACCCACGCAACAGCTCATAATCCAACTGATAAAACGCCGTACTGCCTTTCTGTTTGTCATTTATACAGGGAATGAGCCGAACATAAACAACAGAATAATCATCGTTATAACGTAACTCACAATCAAGCCAGCTAAGCTTGTTTTGATAATAATTCGCAGGCACAAGCGTCTTCAGCAAAGTGTCGCTCAGGTTTCCCCTTAACATTGTATCAAGCTCGGCGGAGTTCATCTTCACCGGCTCAAACTGAACAGTTTTCTTGTTGGGCAAAGGTATTGGCGGTTTGGTCTCTTTCTTTTTGAAAAACATAATTTTATCTTATTTGCCCCCTGTTTTAATCTTAAACGTCTTAACCGCTCCGTTGAAATTAATTTTCATTTCAACTGTATCGGAATCAATCGCAATTTCGTAACAGTCGTATCCGGTAATGCCGTTCGCTTCAGTAGAACGGACAGGCACGAGCTGATTGCTTCCTGTAATGCTGACGGTTGGAATTATCGGACGTTCGATTTTATTTTCATCAGAACTGAACCCCAATCCATGCAAATCGAACAATTCGTTTTCACCGCCCTCCGCCACAAGGAACAGGGCGTGTTTTTTATTTAAGTTTTCGACATAAGCAGATACATCGACAGACGATTGCACAGAATTGATTTCGCCGATTTTTGTACCGTTATATGGGCAATCGAGCCGGATATTAATTTTGAAATCGCTTGTCGTTTTCGGTTCAAAAAACAAGTTAAACCTTGTGCCTTTTTCGGTTTTTCTGAAATCGAAATACTTATAACCGATTATGTCGCCGTTCTGCACGCCGATAATCGGTGCATGATTATCCCAAATATCCCAAGCGTCCGCTTGGGTTTCTTTATTTGATAAATAACAGGCTATTCCCGCTGAATAGTATTCGTAAGGGTTCATACCATAAATGTTAAACCCCTCTGACGTAACCTCCGCACCGGTGTATTCAAAGCCGCCTGCTTTCGCTGTCCATGTGTTGTCCCCCGAATAAGGGTCAAAAGCTCTTATAATCACCCTGCCGCCGTCCGCAACTGATTTTTCGTCCCACGTGACTGTAATCGGGGCAACCATCGGCTGACGCATATACCCGAACCCCCTCGGTGCTCTGTGATAGAAGACATACCATTGGTCATTGACTAATTCTATACTGCCGTGGGTGTTATGCCCTGAATAACTTGTCTGTAAAGCCGAACCGTCCTTGTTTACAATAACTGCACGAGAATCTACAAGTACACCTCCACTCCTCCACGGACCGAGCGGTGTATCACCATAAGCGTAACGCAGGGCAGAGTTAGTGCTGCTTAACCCATAATCGGGCCCCGAATATCCGCTGTAAACCCAGATATATTTGTTCCCGATTTTGCGGATTGACGCCGCTTCATAAAAGTTGAATCTGCTGAGGTCTTCATCAGGGTAAACATTAGGATAAGTTGTTCCCTCCGGGTCATGGATTACACCATAACTTGCACTCGACGGTATAAACCTTTGTATAATTTCTGTCCCCGGTCTGACGGAATACATGGTATTTTGGTCAAGCTCGGCGGCATAACAACCCTGATAACCCCAGTACCCATATACCCTAAAGCCTATTTCATAATCCGGGTCATTCGGGTCTTCTATATAATCGATATACACCGCCGGGTCAAAACCCATACAGCTCCCCGAAACTGTACTTCTGCCGTCTTCCGAAAGATTAATCGGCGTAAACAAACCAACAGGACTGTTACCCTTAGCTACCATAGCCTCACGGTTTTCCCCTCGGCTGTGCGGGTAGAGGTAGTATTCCTTTGAGCTGTCCCTACGTTTAATTTCCACTAAATCGGGTGCGTACATAATGTCCCATTGATTGTCGATGAAGTATGTAAAAATGCTCCCTTCGTCCCGCCAGTCAGATAAATCCTCAACAGGGGCAGACCACGCACGTATGTCAGACCCGCAATAACTGTCATTTCTGACATCGTGTGAGCCAATAATATAAAGGCGGAATTTCCCCGGATTATCAGGGTCTTCAAACACACGGGGTTCACCGTCAGGTAAATGCTCCCATAAAGGCAGATACGGGTTACAACCGTTAAGTTTCATAGGATTTTCTCCCTTGATTAATTAAATTCATACACGGCGTAACTGCAAGCGGTTTCGTCGATTACTGCTTCCCCGGCAAGCTTTTGAATTAAAGTCGCCGCTTTATCGGACACCACAGGAATATTAATAATCGCATCGTTGTTACCCTTGAACATTTCACCCGCAATACGAAAGGCTCTGCGTAACAGCGGCATTAACGCCGCAGCAGAGTCGGGTGTCATCCATGCAAACGATAATGTAACCTCGTCCTCGCTTTTATTCTCAAACACAACAACACTTTTCATGATGTGGTCTTGATAAAAAGCCGCACTTAAATTCTTGTCAATATCGCTTCTTGAAAGCGGGAATCTTACAAAATCCGAACCGCTTTCCTGTAATATACGTTCAATTTCACGCAGCATGGACGGGTCCATATCACAAAACGCAAACCCCTCATTTCCGGTGATTTTTTTATTTAATACATCAGATTTCTTTAATTGTGCCAACGAAACCTTGAAGAAAGATTCCTCGGTTTCACTGACATCAAACCCCACTTCTTCAAAAAAGTGCAGTAAATCATAATCGCTGTCTTGGGTAAAATGTGCTTCAATCCTCGCAATCTCCTCAATTTCCCTTGCACGGTCGGTTAGGGAAAGCAGCAGAACTAATTCCAACCCCTGCCCTCGAAAGTCGGTAGCAACATACAGTGACATAATCGTCAGAATGCTTCCGTCAAACGAGCATACCACCGTTCCCGTAGCCATGTTCTCATCCGAAACAGTTCCCAATGCGAACAAGCCATTCTCTTTTTTAGACAGCCTTTGAACAAGTGAAGCGGGCATTATTCCGGCGAACGCATCAATGTTATTCGGGGTGATTTTAGTAATAACAGCAGTCATTATTTGTCACCCACTTTCTTTTCAAATATGGGGGTTTTATATTTAAGAATTCCTTTTTCTTCTAAAAACGCCGCAGACTCTGAAAACGTTTTGTCTGATTGTCTGATATTTCTCAAGTTACGATGAACGTCATAAGGAGTGGTAGACTCGTCCATCATCTGTATATATGCGGGAATACATTCAGCCATATACGCATGATAATTAATCAGATTTTTGAGGATTTGGTCATCCTCACTTTCATAATCCCAAATTTCGGGGATAAGCCTTGTTAACCTTTCATCAACTTGATTTGTATCTACGTTGCTCATCATCTCGGGATAATTTTCGATAGCGGTCATTATATCCATATTTTCAATGGAGGTGCCGTATCTTTCGACAGCATTCATATAAAGTGTTTTTATGGCTTCCTTCAGCTTTTTCAAACCGGCGATATTGCGTTTTTGAGCCTCCTCTAATGAGCCGGCGGTTTCAACAGTAGCACCGAGGTTATAGTATATTTCCTTATACTCTTCCTCGCTCCACGATACCTTGTATTTGTCAATGCCCGTTACACCTCTGCGGAATATTGGTTCGGGTAATTTATTTTCGCTGCCCTCAATGCTGTAGTCAACGCGAGTAGTCTTTTGGAAAGTGAAATAATCGATATATGTTTGATTATCTGTTTCCTTTAATTCTGTTAAGAACTGATTTTTCTCCTCCTCGGTTTTTAATTTTTTAAGGCTTTCTTCAACAGTTTTATAATTTGTTTCAACCTGCGTTTTCAAATTCTCATACTTAGATACTCGGGTGCTCTTGTTCATTTCATGTTCCAAATACTTCTTTTCTGCTAATTCCTGCTCTTCCCCGAAAACATCGCATTTATAACTCCTCAAGGAATACTTTTTCCGGTCATCAATTTCTATAACCTTGAGGTTGCTCGTAGCCTTTCCGTCTGCCGTAATTCCGAATTCCTGTATACACGCCTTGTAACAGTCGGAATAAGGCTTGGCTCTTTTTTGGATATAATCAATTTCCATGAGGGTTTTGGGGTATTTGCTTAGGAGTTCTTTTGCCCCGGTTTCTTTAATCATCGCCTCAAAACGCTCAAGCTGTTCGGCATTTTTCCTAAATTTGTCGAAGTTTTTAAAGAAAGAATTCTTATCATGGAACACCTGCGGGTCATAATTGACTTTCATTAAATCATCAATGATACCGTGAACGAGGATTTCCATGTTTTTGGGACTGCTTTTGGCATTCTTTAATTGTTCTTCAGCGGATAATTTAGCCTCCCTGCTTTCTTCGAGAATCCTGCCCTTTGAATCAGTCTTATAACTATCAAGGAAATACGGCAATAACGAGCCGCCCCCGTCAATGACCTTGGTCTGCTTGAGCTTGTCATGTATAACCATGGTTCTCTCATCACCCAATTTCGGATGGAGTGATTTGGCTTTTTTAGCACGCCTTCTCTTTTTCTTGTTTGACATATCCGGTTCTTTAACCTTTTCATATGGGTGAGGGTCAACGCTGATGTCACCGTAAGGCTGCTGCATTTTATAGGTTATTTTTTGTATGGTTTTTTGTAATTGCTGTTCTTCCTGCTCAAGACTAAGCTTTGTTACAGGCTTCTGCGAAACAACAACTTCTTTCTTTTCTTCTTCAAGCTCTTCAAGCTTAAAATCATATTCGTTCCTCTCATAAATAAATTGGTCTTCGTCTTCTTCAATCGGCTGAAGAAACTCGTCTTCTTTATTTATTATCTCTTCCTCTACATTTATAATTGTTATGTCCTCTTCTTTTTTAAAGAGATGCTCTTCCGGTCTTGCCATTGTTATATTCCTCCTATAAATTTCATAGTATTTCTGCTAATACAATTGTACCTATTGCTCTTGCGGTTTGTCAAGGGGGTTTTTCTAAATATTTGCTAAATTTTACCATAACCCTTTTTTGCTTTCTGAGCGACTTTATTCATAAAATGATTGACTTTTCTATAATAATATGTTATCATAAATGTGGTATATGGTTTTTTATTAACGAGTACCGGCTCTATTATTTAAAGGAAATATGGAATATGATTGAGGTAATAAAAGAACAACTTGACTTATGTGTCGGATGTAACCGTTGTGTCAGAGAATGCTCAATGGAAACAGCCAACATAACATATCAGGACGAATCCGGCAATATTAAAGTGAAAATAGACCATGAAAAATGCATCGCCTGCGGTTTATGTGTTTCCGCATGTAAACACGATGCAAGGTATTTCACAGATGATACAGAGCGTTTGTTTGACGATTTGTCAAAAGGAACACCGGTATCATTGATTGCCGCACCCGCAATCAAAACAAATATGCCTGAGTATAAACGCCTGTTTACATATTTGAAACAGCTTGGAGTAAATAAAATCTATGACGTTTCATTGGGTGCCGACATATGCATTTGGGCACACATCAAACATATTGAAAAAAGCCCCCATACCCCGATTATAACACAACCGTGTCCGGTAATCGTGACATATTGTGAATTATACCGCCACGATTTACTTTACAGGCTGTCCCCCATCCACAGCCCCATGGCTTGCACCAGTATTTACATGAAAGAACATCAAGGCATAAACGACCGTATTGCCGCTCTGTCTCCGTGCATGGCTAAAACAAATGAATTCGAGGAAACAAAGCTATCCGATTATAATGTCACGTTTACAAAACTGATTGAACATATTAAAGAACACAACATTTCACTCCCGGAGGAGGAAACCGACTTTGACCATCCCGATTGCGGTTTAGGTTCATTGTTCCCTATGCCGGGAGGATTTAAAGAAAACATAGAATACTTAATGGGGAAGAGCCTTCATATAACTAAAGCAGAGGGAGAGGAAGTATACGAAAAGTTAAACAAATATGCTCAAACTCCCGAGGAATTTCTACCGGATATATTCGATGTTCTCAGCTGTGCGGAGGGGTGCAACATCGGCACTGCCTCTTTACATGACAGGTGCTTGTTTGAAGTCAGGAAGAAGATGAAAAACGCAGAGCGTAAAGTGCGTGAGGAGCAGAAGAAAGAGCATTATCAAAAGATGTATAAAACCTATGATGAAACTCTTGACATTCTGAAGTTCACAAGGAAGTATCGTGCGATTACTACAGCTTCAAAGAAATTAACAGAAGCGGACATAAACAATGCATTTAAGGCATTGGGGAAAACTAATTATGAAAAACAGCATGTGGATTGTTTCGCTTGCGGCTCTAAGACTTGTCATGACATGGCGAGGAAAATCGCATTAAACATCAATATACCGGACAACTGCATTGTAAAGTCTATGGAAAATGCTAAATTAGAGCATGATAAAGCCGAAGCCGCAAACAAAGCCAAATCACTCTTTTTAGCGAACATGAGCCATGAAATAAGGACTCCCATGAACAGCATTATCGGCTTTTCCGAGCTTGCTTTAGAAGATGAAATGCCGCCCAAAACAAGGAAATATCTTGATAATATTCACGGCAGTGCTGAATGGCTGCTCAACATAATCAACGATATATTAGACGTTTCAAAAATCGAATCGGGGAAAATCAAATTAGAGAATATTCCATTTGATTTACCGGACATATTTGCCCATTGCCAATCGGTTATTATACCGAAAGCCGAACAAAAAGGCGTATCGCTTTATTGTTATGCCGAGCCCTCATTCGGGAAAAAGCTGCTCGGTGACCCGGTGAGATTGCGTCAAATTATTATCAACCTTCTTTCTAATGCCGTGAAGTTTACAAATGTCGGTATTATTAAACTGATGGCAAGCATTGTTCGTGCCGACAGTGAATCTGTTACAATGAGCTTTGAAATTAAAGACAGCGGCATAGGCATGACTCCCGAACAAATATCGAAAATTTTTGAACCCTTTGTACAAGCGGACGACAGCATTACAAGGAAATTCGGTGGTACGGGGTTAGGGCTGGCAATCACCAAAAACATCATTGAAATTATGGGCGGAACAATGCGTGTGGAAAGCACAGTCGGTGTAGGCAGTAAATTCAGTTTTGAATTGACCTTTGAATTAATCGATGACATATCTGCTTTGTCCCCCCACATTACAATTAACGAATTTGAAAAGCCCAATTTCAAGGGCGAGGTCTTGGTATGCGAGGACAACGGTCTTAACCAGCAGGTTATCTGTGACCATTTATCGAGAGTGGGATTAAACACAGTGATAGCCGATAACGGGTTAGAGGGGGTCGAGCTTGTTGAGGAGCGTGTTAAGAGCGGCGATAAAATGTTCGATTTAATTCTGATGGATATTCATATGCCTGTGATGGACGGGTTGGAAGCCGCAGCAAGAATTGCAAAGCTTAAGGTAAATGTACCGATTGTAGCAGTAACCGCAAATATAATGTCAAACGATTTAGAGCTTTACAGACTTAGCGGCATGAAAGACACTCTCGGTAAACCGTTTAAGGCACATGAATTATGGAAATGCTTGATTAAATATATACCGCCTGAAAGCTTTTCAACCATTGAAAAACCTCAACAATCTGCGGAGGAGGAAAAGATATTACGAAGACTGCGAACTATATTCGTCAAAAACAATCAAAACTCATACAACGATATTATTGAAGCGATTGAGGCGGGTGATATAAAAACCTCATTTAGAATTGCACACTCTTTAAAAAGCAATGCAGGGCAAATCCATGAAAAGCGATTGCAGGAATCGGCGGCGGCAGTAGAAGCCATGCTTTCAAAAGAAGAAAACACAATAAACGAAAAACTGTTGATTAATCTTGAAAACGATATAAAAATCGTCCTTCACAAATTTGAACCGCTGTTGGTTGAACACGAAAACAAAAGCACAATTGTAACCACCGACAAGGAAAAGATTATAGAAATTATTTCAAAATTAGAACCCCTATTGAAAAACAAAAGTCCCGAATGTGAGGATTTGCTTGATGACATTGTCACAATCCCCGGAGCGGGTGAGCTTGTAGAGCTTATTGAAAAGTTCAAACTAAAATTAGCGATTGAAGAACTGTATAAACTTAAAAAAGAATTGGAGATTGATTAGAATTATGTGGAAGGATTCGTTTTGTATCGGGGTGGAGGTTATTGACCGACAGCATAAGGAATTGTTTGACAAAACCGAGGAATTATTGAGCGAGGTTCGCAATAACGGTATGAAGTATAAGGACAAGTGTATTTCAACAATCCTTTTCCTGAAAGATTATGCCGTTAAGCATTTCGCAGACGAAGAGGCGTATCAAATATCCATAAACTATAAGGATTATGACGCACACAAAAAACTACACGACAAGTTTGTTCAAACCGTGTTGAAGCATGAAAAAAAGATGGAGGCTTCAAACTTTGCCGAAAGCGATGTAAGGGAATTCGTTGATGCACTTGTGGCATGGCTGTTATACCATGTTGTCGATGCCGACAAGAAAATTAAGTGAAAGCATTGTAATGGGTGACAAATGATGAGTTATGTAAAAAGAAACAGCGTTTTAATTGTTGATGACGAGAGAGCCAATATAAGTGCTTTAAGGTCAATATTGGATTCTCAATATACTATTTATGTTTCGAGCGACGGACAAGACGCCGTCGAAACAGCAGAGGAATTTATTCCCGATGTCATTCTGCTCGACATTATTATGCCCGACATGGACGGATTTGCAGTAATTTCCGCATTGAAAAAATCCGAAAGAACGCAGAACATTCCCGTTATTTTCATAACCGGACTCGACAGCAGCGAATCCGAGGAACGCGGATTGGTGTTAGGTGCGGCAGATTATATACACAAACCGTTTAATTCTTCTGTCGTTAAGCTGAGGGTCAATAACCAAATCAAACTTCTCGAACAGCAAAGACAACAAGCATTAGTCACGAGTGTGTCGCATGTCTTCCTGTCAGATGATTTTATTGACACATTATTAGCACAAACCTTAAAACTAATCGGCGAATTCATGGATTTGTCACAGTTGTTGCTGTACAGATTTGATGACGACAGTAATTCATTTGTCTGTCGCAGTGAATGGCACAGCCCGAAACACCCGACCCAATCGCATATCGGCGACGAATTTGTGTTGAACGATACCATGGATTCAATTCTGAAAAACCTGCTTTCGGTTAATAAGGGTGATTTATGCCTAAGCTCGAACAACCCGTTCTTCAAAGAGGAAATGAAACCGCAGCGTAAAAACCTTTGCAATTTTATAACAACACCGATTTTTATAAAAGGCAAGCTGTGTGCCGTCCTCGATTTCTCTCGGGAGGATGATGGCAGTGAATGGAGCGATGGCGAAATAAACCTCGCACTTATTGTATCAGATGTGTTTTCGGGGGTTTTTGAGAGGGAGACAATGGAGCGTCAATTCTCGATTGTTGAAAACGCCCCCTACCCTGTTTTATCTATAACGGCTGACGCTGTAGCAGAATACATTAATCCGGCAGTAACCGCTGTTACGGGTTATAAAAAGAATGATATTATCGCAAACGGACTCTCCATCATATTCGGGGAGGAAATGCTTGAAGACATAAAAGAAACCTACATTTCTGATGCTTTATGGAACGGAGCGGCTTTCTTTGAAGCGGACATATTCCACAAAAACGGCGAAAAGCGTATATTATTCATATCCCTCTTCCAAACCGGGAAAAACAACCTCGGAATAGTCATGAAGGATTTAACTAAAATCCGGTCTCTCGAAATCGAAAACAAGAAAATCTTCTTAGACGGGTTGACAGGTTTATATAACAGGCGTTTCTTCGACGAATCGATTACCCGCATTATAAAATCCCTGTCACGTTCCGGAAGTGTTCTGAGTTTGATGATGATAGACATTGACTTCTTTAAAAAATACAATGACACATACGGACACAGTGCAGGTGATGACTGCTTGAGGAAGGTTGCCGACGCTCTCAAAAAATGCATAATCAGAGCGGATGACTTCGTTGCTCGGTATGGCGGTGAGGAGTTTGTGGTTGTCTTACCCAATACGGATGAAACCGGTTCACTTAATGTTGCAGAAAAGCTGCTCTTAAGCATCCGTGAGTGTAATATTCCGCATGAGGCGAACGAGGCGGCAGACCATGTCACAATTTCCATAGGAGCGGCAACAGGAATTGCACTGCACACCCACACAGCCGAGGATTTTATTAAAAAAGCAGACGATATGCTGTATAATTCCAAAAAGGACGGGCGTAACAGATATAGCTGTCAGAATATTTAATGTATTGACAGACCGCTTAAGCCGTGGTATACTATAGGATATAGCGAAAAATAAAACAAAAAACTCTTGATTTAATTATACATATAATGTATAATTAATCTTGATATAAGGCGAAAGGACGATTACATTTATGAATATGAGCTTAGATAATTTAGGCACAGAGGCAGAAGTAGGCACCAGCGAGCTTGAACTGCTTGAGTTTTTAGTAGGCACCGAGCACTTCGGCATCAACATTGCAAAGGTCAGCGAAATTATTATTCACTGTGACGTTACGCATGTTCCCAGTGCCCCTCCCGCAGTTGAGGGTGTGTTCATGCACAGAGATAAATTAGTTACAGTCGTTGATTTGCATAAGGTTCTTGAACTGTCGAAACCGGACGATAACGAGAGAACTCTTCTCGTTGTCTGCGATTTCGACCAAGTCAGCATTGCATTTAATGTTACCAACGTAAGCGGAATCCAACGCCTGAGTTGGTCTGCAGTGGAGAAACCGCCTGCAGTCAGCGGTAATTCCGAGGATAGCCTTGCCACCGGAGTTGCGAAAATCGATGACAAAATCATTATGATTCTCGATTTCGAGAAAATCGTGTGTGATATGAACGCAGGTAAGGAATTTGAAATCGGAAATGTCGAGGAGATAGAATCCCCCGACAACTTCGACTATACCAGACGTGTTGTGATTGTAGAAGACTCGGTGTTCCTCAATAAAGTTATGTTTGACGCTTTGACAAAGACCGGGTTCAAAAACATCGCACAATTCTATAACGGGAAAGAGGCGTGGGCGTATATCACATCGCTTAAGGGTTTGCCTAACCTGTCCCGCAACTTAGCCGCCGTAATCAGTGACATAGAAATGCCGCAGATGGACGGGCATACATTGGTTCGGTTAATCCGCTCAGACAAAGAGCTTTCGGCAACTCCGATTGTCATGTTCTCGTCACTGATACATGAAAATGTTCGCCAGAAGGGTGAAAACGCAGGAGCAGATGCACAATTCTCAAGGTCACAGCTGAGTGACTGCGTAAGAGCCGTTGTTGAATTGATGTCTAAAAAATAAACCATGTAATCGTTAACATAAAAAGTAGGGCGAATTTCACCAAATTCGCTCTATTTTTATTTACAATCTTTATGTAGCTTGTATAAAAACCCCAAATCTACCCTTTTTCAGTAAAAGTACACAAAATTAAATGAAGAAATATTTTCCGTCATCTCGAAAACCCCATTTTCTTACAAATATTACAGAATGGTTACAAAATGGAAGTCTTCGTTTTTGTGACATTTGCACAACAAACATGTTTTTCTTTCGTTTGACATAACTAAATTTTTAGAGTATAATATCGCCAAGATGAATAAGTAGAGGGAGATGCCCACATCACCCCATGTGAATTTATTACGGAGGATAGTTTTGACTACATTTAAAATCGAACTAATATGTTTAAAAAGAGCGGTTAAGCGGATTGGGCTGAGGCACAAATTTATTAAAAAGCCTGCATTAATCAGCGTTGCGACTTTGACATTAAGCGTTTCAATCATTCTTTTAATGACAGGTGTGCTTTGGTTTAAAAACGATGTGATGATAACCGACGGCGACGATATTAAAAAAGCGTTCACCATGAAAGACGACCCCGGCGAAATCTTAGGCGAATTTGGGTATATCATCGGCGAGTTTGACAGGGTTTCATTCAGCGGAATTTCCGGCGGTGCGGGTCTGATTAACATCACAAGGGGACGCGGCGTTACAGTAAAAGCGGACGGGAAAACACTTGTCGTAGGGGCGATTGACGGCGAAGGCTCTGACATTATATTGGAAAACAGCGGATTAACCGTAAACGAGCATGACGTTGTTATAGAAAGCGAAACCGATATTACATTAGTGCGTGGATTTGGCGTAAACATAACAGCAGACGGTAAAACCATTACAATCGGTACAACGGGTGACACTGTCGGCGGTGTTCTTAAAACAGCGGGAATATCACTCGGAAGAGATGACATAATTAACATTCCACTCGAGGCACAAATTAACGAGGGCGACGAGATTATAATAAAACGTGTCACCTTCCGTGAAAGAACCGCTTATGAGGAACTGCCCTACGAAACAACAACAGCTTTCTCAAACTTAATAGCAATCGGTTCAAGCGTTGTAATTGACGGTATATTGGGCGAGGTTACAGTAGTATACGGCGAAAAATTAGTTGACGGTGTTGTAGTAACCTCGGAAGTCCTGTCAAATGAAATAACGAGAGAACCCTCAACCGAGCATATCACCTACGGATTGGCGTTACAAGTCCCATACAGCAAGCGTGATTTCGCTGAGATTAACTTAGTTAATGGTCTCCCTGTCGATTATGTGCAGGTTCTTACCGGAAAAGCAACAGCTTATACCGCACGACCCACCTCAGGAACAGCGAGCGGCAGGAAGTTAGAAATCGGCACAGTTGCAGTTGACCCGAAGATTATCCCATACGGTTCGTTATTATACATCGTATCGGTTGACGGCAAGCGTGTATACGGGGCGGCAATTGCGGCAGATACAGGGCATTTAAGCGAGCATGGCGTTTTAGTAGATGTTTTCATGGGAACACATGACCCGCACTTAGCAGACGCAATGGCGTGGGGAGCCCAACAGGTTAATGTGTATATAATTAATACGGGAGTGTATTAATAATTAATAATTAATAGTTAATAATGAATAATGAGTAAAATTACCGCCTTTTCGGATTAAGAAAAGGCGATTTATTTTTAATTGAAGATGTTTATGGGGGTGCTTTCTATATAGTCGGGGTGGATTGCAGAAACATAGTACACTCCATATTGTTTCATTCCGGCAGAAAGATTACCTAACTCTACTTCCACATAAAACTTATAATAGGGTATGAACATTTCGTTCCACGGAGAGGTGTGATAAACCATTTCTACTTTGCCAATATTTTCCGCTCCGGTAATATCATAAGGAACAGATGAATAATACTCTCCACTGACAAGTAATTCCCGTGCTTCCTCGGCTGTGATTATGGGATAATACCCAACAAGCTCAGACAAGTCAGTTTTGTTATAACGAATTGCTGACATTCCACCCTCGTCGCTCGGTGAAAAATGAATATTATTAAACTGGTGGTTTAATAATTGCTCTGTCGGACTCCCCGAATTTTCAAAAACCGTATAATACAGGAGCATACGTTCGGCGTAGATGTTATAATCAGCGAACAGGTTATATCCGGGTTGCTGTATCCCCGCAAATGCACCGTATTGAGAGAGCAGGTATTGCGTTACCTCTAATGCTTGTTCGTCACCGGCATAATCATAGGTGAAATTATATTCGCCGGGTAACTGCATGACCGGGTCAAACCATATAACAAAACTGTCGCTTATTTCGAGGAGTTTATCCGCCTCATAAACAAGGTCTGCCGTTTCAAGAGTCAAATACAGCCTTAAATAACCATCGGGGGTAATTTCAATTCTGACACCGTTTGTACATTTCACGGTTGCATTTTGGACGGCTGTGTTGGCGGCGATGTCCTGCTCCAACCCCTCATAATCGCCCATGCTCATTATTTTCTCTGTAATCATTTCAATTTGCTCAAGGGTAGGCACGGTATAACTCTCACCCACCTCTAACCCGAGAACTTGAGCGGCTTGCTGTACTTTTTCGAGCATTTCTTCAGCGGTTAAGCCGTTGTCATACAGTCCATAACGGTCACGAATCATTGTGTTTATGAACACCGGCAATTGAGTAATTTTATTATTAACGTCCCACGGATTGCCGCTGTTCAACTCAGAAATATCATATGCCATATGCCCCTCGAACCCCATCGCATTATAATTCTCATAAGCTGCATTTAATTTAGGTAAGTCGGGAGCGGGTTCAACGGGAGCTAATATTTTCGGCAACATAACCGCACCTGCGATTATTAATGCAAACGCTGCAGCAACGCCTGCGAATTTCAGCCATGGCTGTTTTACAGAATTAATTCGGGCAGTGCTTGCCTCATTAATAATTACATCGTCTATTTCGCCGATTGCGGCGAATAATTGTCTGTTTGTCATATGGTTATCCCCTCTTTCTCAAGATATAATTTCAGCTTATTTCGTGTCCTGTATAAGATGGACTTTACCTTATTCTCGTTCATTTTAAAGTGTTGAGCGATTTCTGCCACAGAATCGGCATACCAATACCGCCTGACGAATACAACACGGTTATCCTTGCTTAGTGAATTAAGAAAGTCACTGACAGACTTTCCGACCTCACGCCTGTCGTATTCGGATTCGGTGTTATCTTTTGAGGAAAGGCACTGCTCCAATTCATCAAAAATAAGGTTTAATTCGCCGCCGCCTCGCTTTTTCGCCTGTGCTTTTTGAAAAGCGTCGATAGACAGGTTGCGTGTTATTCTCCCTAAGAACGCCGAAAGAATACTCGGCTTACTCGGCGGAATGCTGTTCCACGCTTTAAGCCACGTATCGTTGACACATTCGTCGGAGTCTTCCCGATTACACAGAATGTTCATGGCGATTTTTAGGCAGTAGTTCCCGTATTTCGACGCAGTTTCACTAATCGCAGACTCGTCACGGGTATTATACAGATTTAGAAGTACATTGTCTTCCATAGGCTTATCACCTCCTTAACTATACAGACGGGGAAATTAGGGAATTGGTTGTGTTTTTCAAAAATAAAACCCATTCAAAAAAGAACGGGCTTTTATTTAATATTAGCGTTATGCAAATCGAGGAATGAGTATGAAACACGAATGACGAAAATTTTAACGCTTGCTGAACTGCGGAGCTCTACGAGCCGCTTTAAGTCCATACTTCTTACGCTCTTTCATTCTCGGGTCACGGGTGAGGAATCCTGCTTTTTTAAGAACGGGGCGAAGCTCCTCACTGTATTGTAAAAGTGCACGGGATAAACCGTGTCTGATTGCACCTGCTTGACCTGTTACGCCGCCGCCTGCAACATTGCAGACAATATCGAACTTTTCCAATGTTCCGGTTAACGCTAAAGGCTGGCGTGCGATTAACTTCAACGTATCAAGACCGAAGTATTCCTCTATGTCTCTTTTGTTGACGGTGATTTTACCGCTTCCGGGATAAACTCGTACACGGGCAACCGAATGCTTACGTCTGCCGGTACCGTAGTAATAAGGTTTTGAGTCGTACATATCTTAAAATCCTCCCTTATATTCTTCGGGCCTTTGTGCTGCGTTTTTGTGTTCAGCACCTCTGTAAACGCGAAGGCGGGTTAATGCCTTACGCCCGATTGTGGTATTCGGCAACATTCCGTTGACGGCGAGCATCATGGCTTTTTCGGGTTTTTCCGCCATGAGCTTGTCATAGCGAACCTCTTTCAGGTGACCGATATAGCCGGTGTGCCAGCGATAATACTTGTTTTGTAATTTGTTGCCTGTTAAAACAGCTTTTGAGCAGTTGATAATGATAACATGGTCGCCGCAATCGCAATGGGGTGCAAATACGGGCTTGTGCTTTCCTCTGAGCAGAACAGCCGCTTGTGCCGCTACTCTCCCTAACGGTTTGTCCGCAGCGTCGAGAATATACCATTTACGCACTAACTCCTGTGCCTTTGGCATAGTGGTTGACATAATTTTGAGATTCCTTTCTTTTAATAAAAGTGACGAAGTTCATTATACATCGAGATTTACCGCTTGTCAATACTTTTTTCAAAAAAAAATAAAATATACCTTGGTTTCTCGGCTTATCTCTCATATATGCTCTTATTCTCTCTTATTCT
Source organism: Oscillospiraceae bacterium (assembly GCA_009784825.1). Classification (GTDB taxonomy): domain Bacteria; phylum Bacillota; class Clostridia; order Oscillospirales; family Ruminococcaceae; genus Ruminiclostridium_E. The sequence goes on along the minus strand of WQXO01000008.1, from coordinate 5,786 downwards.
CTCACGCCGTTTCAAAAATATTTATACAAAGCTTTTCCCGGATAAACATAATTTTTTCAAATTCACAGTATATATAGAATTACATAAAAAGCGGGTTTTCCTTTCTGCAAAAACGCGTAACTGCGGACGGGAATCCCTGCGTCTAAAAACCAAACGGGCATTGTTACATCAACAACGCCCGTTTTCGATTAATTTTATAAAGTGATTACCAGTCGATTTCCTTTGCGAATTGAGTGAAGTTGTTATTGCCGTTGCTCCTGAATATAGTGGCGTCGCCATCATCATCAAGGAAATACAACACATTCGATGAAAGCACATAAACATCTGTAACATCATCTCTAATCTTGGTGCGGGTTGTACCCTTTACCATTTGAAGAGTTCCCTCACCCCTTGAATAATCGGTGATAAAGAACACTGTTCCGGAGGTTGTCATGCTGAGCGAGCCGGGATTGTTGACATCATCTGCCACTTTTTTACCGGTATCGTCTTCATTGGTGGCTTTCTTGGTCATCAGCTCCTGCTCATCATTGACAAAATACACCGTACTGCCGTTTTTAGAAACCACAAAGCTCTCAACTCTTCTTGCAACGGTGATACTGTCAGCGTCTGCCTTGGTTGCCGAAACTCTCCTCAAGTTATATGTGGAGTTACTGCTGTTGTATGAACGATAGAAAATCCATTTACCGTCTTCGGTCATTGTAATGCTTGCATCGGCATTTGAACAGATTTTTTCTCTCTCGAATTTATTGGTAATCAGGTTGAGGTCACCACTTAAGTAGAACACTTTCTTTTTGAAATTGCTGAACCCGTAAACGGTAGCTCTTCCGCCTCTCGCTTGTGTACCCTTCGGAGTGACGAAATATCCTGCCTTACCGTTACAGATTTTAGTTTTCTCGCCGCCTTTAACGGTGATATAGGTTGCATCGTCCGAGGTATACACTAACTGTGAATAATCCTTGTTGAGGAAATAGTTATCGCCGCTCGCTTGACCTAAACGCAGCTCATCCTCTGCTTTAAGACCTTTTTTGACGAATAAGTACGTTCCGTCATCTCTGTCTCTGAAATAATACAGGAACTTACCGCCGTTAGACACAGCTATCGGTGTAATATTGCTGGCAGCTCTGCCTATTCTTTCTCCCTTGTTACCGTTGGTGCTGGCGAAAAGTGACCATGTATATATATACTCATCCTCGTCATATTCGTAATCCTTTATGTAGACTACGGTTTTCCCGTCCGGTGATATAGCTAAGGAGCTGTTATCGAAATGAATTCCGTTATCGATGGTTTTTTTGGTGCCGCCGATTTGGTGGTTAAGTCTTGCAGTTCTGTCCGAGCTTTCATAATCGGTCCAGAAAATAAAGCCTTTACCCGAATCGGATAATTTAAAATCGAAAACGCCGTTTGAAATTCTTTCCGGTTTTCCTTTGCCTGTGACATAATAAAGTGTGCCGCCATCCTCCGCATCATAATCAGTGAGGATTAACGCTCTTTTTCCGTCAAGGCTTCTGTTTGACCTGTAGAATTCCTCATTAATCTCGACTTTGCCACCATTTCCGTACAGTATTATGGTTTTTTCGTCACCCTCGAATATTACAAAGTCGTTGAATTTCGGGTATGTTCCTCCGCCACCGCCGAGTCCGATACCGAGACCGCCGGCTAAGATTAACCCAAGGATAAATATAACGACTACAGCAATACCACCGATTATAAGTATCTTTTTCTTTGAACCCGAGTCAGTTCCGGAAACCGGCACAACTGCCACAGCTTCTACTGCCGCAGGTTGGATTTCCACGGGAGCGGTTGCCGGGATAGAATCTACTACAGGGGGAACAGGGGCTTGGGCAGAAACCACCGGGGCTTGAGCGGAAACCACCGGTTCAACAGGAACTTGGGCGGAAACCACCGGGGCGGGGACAGGTTCAACAGGGGCTGGGGCTGGAACCGCCGGTGTGGCAGTAGGGTTGCCGCATTTGCCGCAGAATTTCGGGGCACCTTCATTGTCATGCCCGCAAGAACTGCATTTAATCATAAAAAACCTCCTAAGATTTAAAGTGTAATTTAATATATACATTGATATTATAACAGATTATTTTACAATATACAAGCCTATTTGTAAAAAAAATCATAAAAAATAGAAAATTAAAGGCAGGGGAACCCCCACCTTTAATTATCAGGCAGCAGTATATACATCAATGCAAACATCAAAGGCTGGTTGTTTTTTTCCTTCATTAGCAGGAAAAGTATCAACATAACAAGCAGATTATCCGTATCTTTTAACAGAGACGAGATATTAAGCTGCTCCATTATTCCTTGCAATCCCCATCCTGAGAGGAAATCTCCTTCTCCGGTTTCTCCATGCTCTTCTCTTTCTCCGGTTTGGTCTCGCTTTTCTCGGGTTTCTCGGAAATCTTCTCTTTTTCCGGTTTCATTTCCGATTTCGGCTTGGGTTTTGAAGAATTGCCCGTCTTGTTTGTCTCTCCCGATTTGTTCTCGGGTTTCTCCGGATTTTCGGGAATTTCCGGTTTCTCGGGTTTTTCCGGTTTTTCGAGAGTTTCCGCTTTCTCCTCCTCGATTTCTGGTTCCGGCTCCGGTTCGGGCTGTGGTTTTTCCGGTTTCATTTCCGCCTTTGAGTTGTTCGTGCCGGACGGTTTCTTCTCCCAGCTGCGATTGCGTCTGCTTATGTAATCGTCGAAGCTCGGGGTCTTTTGTTCTGTCCCCGTTTGCTGATTTTCTTGAGTTATTAGGGCAATATCGACATCTTCCTCTAATTCTTCCTCCTCCTCGAAGATTATTTCGTCGAAAGGGAAGTCGTCGATTGACAACTCCTTTTCCGACTTATTCGGCGGCGGGGTTTTAGGTTTTGCGGCGGTATTGTCATTCGGTAAATGCCCCGCCTTTTTAGCCATCAGCAATGCTTCCTTAATATATTCTGCGGCAATGCTTTCAATCTCACCTTTTGTACCGTTTCCCGGTTTAAAATCCATGATATACTCCTCCTTGCTGTTGCTGTCAATCAGCGATTGACTAAAACAAATCTCTTAATATTCCGCTGTCCTTGATGAAAGGGAGCAGCGACATCATCCGCGATAGTTTTAACGCGGTATCGACCTTGTGTCTTTTTTCGGGACTCAGATGAGGTTTCAATGCCACGAGCAATGCGGTATTCTCGTCGGGGCGGCTCATTTGCGAAAAGACCTCACCCATTTTCATAATGGTTTCAAAATCTATATTCCCGAACATATCTCCGAAGCCACCGCTGTCGGCACTGCCGGCTTCGTTATCACTTCCCGAAGCATTCTGATTATCTGAAGTGTCCTGGTCACCACCCTTGTCATTCTCGTCCGACAGCAGGGCTTGCATAACCTTCATGAGATTCTCCATGTCCATCGCTGTCACTTATCTTTCATTTTTTTCATGTATTCTGACATTTCGGGTGAATCCGTGAAATTCTTCACCACCTCCGGATTATTTAGGGCGTTGTTCAATTTTTCGGCTTCCGCTTTGTCCATGTTTGCGGTTATTGCGTTTAAGTCTCCCTTGCTCAAAGCGTCCTTGAGTGCCTCGGGGGTCATGTTGAGTTTTTTTGCGGCGGTCTGAATCATTTTGTCCATGTTATTCATAAATACTACTCTCCCAACCAGTTTATTACATTTTATTAGAAAAATAAGAGAAATATGATTGACTTTATCTATACTTATGTGATAAAATAAAAATAATTACATTTTATTGCAATATGGGGCTTATAATTAATGAAAATCACAGTAGTGTCGGACAGTCACAGAAATTACCACAGACTCAAGCAGGTGGTCGAGAGCAATATGGACTCGGATTTGTTCATTCATCTCGGCGACGGCATGCTTGAGGTAATTGATGTGTCTAAGCTGTTCCCGCACAAAGATTTCGTCTTTGTCAGGGGGAACACCGATTTTATCACCTATAAAGAAGAGCGTGTGGTCAGTGCAGGGGGCTACAGGCTGTTTTGCACGCACGGGCATAACTATAATGTAAGCTGGGAATTAGACTCGGTTATTCGCCGTGCCCACTCCAAGCGGTGCAAGATTGTTTTGTTCGGGCATACCCATGTGTACAAGACAGAATGTATCAACGGCATGTATATTATGAACCCGGGCAGCTTAGACCGTCCGAGGGGGAAAAACCGCCCCTCCTACGGAACAATCACTATAAGCGAGAGTGGTACGGTTTCCATGAACATAATCGCATTTAAAGGATAGGAAAAGCTATGAATAATCTGCCAACCAAGCTGAACGGGCATTTGCGGAGCTTTATGCTCAGTGTTCCCGAGGAAATCGAACAAGCCAGCGGAATAATAATGATGGGCAAAAAAATTAAGTCGTTAGTATTCACGACGGACATTTGCATTATCCGAAACGTAAACGCCGACGCTATATTGGCTGTTTATCCGTTCACACCGCAACCGATTATTACACAAGCCGTCATGTGTGCGGCAGAGGTACCCGTTATTGCGGGGGTGGGCGGCGGTCTGACTAAGGGTAAGCGGGTGGTGGAGCTTGCGAAAAACGCTGAATTTCAAGGAGCATTGGGCGTAGTTGTGAACGCACCCACCGCTGACGAGGTTGTCACCATGGTTAAAGAGACCATTGACATTCCCGTAATCGTAACAGTCATAAACGAGCATGACAATATTGCCTCCCGTATTAGGGCGGGGGCTGATGCGTTTAACGTGTCCGCCGCCTCAAAAACTGCCGCAATTGTCGCAAAAATCCGCGAGATTGACGCTGATATACCTATTATCGCAACAGGAGGCCCCAGCTCACAGACCATCACCGACACAATTAAAGCAGGGGCGAATGCGATTACCTGGACACCGCCCTCTAACGGAGATATATTCAAGGATATTATGGCGGCTTATCGTGACGGGAAACCGCACCCGTGACGGACAATTGACAATGTACAATTGACAATTGACAATTAATAGAATAACAGCCTTTACCGTGATTGGTAAAGGCTGTAGGTTATTAGGTTTTGATTATTATTAATCTCTTCTTCTTTTAGCAACGCCGCTTACTATGGTAACAACTGCCGCTGTCGCTAAGAAACCGACTGCTACCGAAACGCCTGTGTGGGGGTTGCTTTCATCGTCGAATAACAAGTTGTTGAGCGGGGTGCCAACATCGTCGATATTAACAGGGTCATCGTTCGGGAATAAGATGTTGGTTAAAGGAGTATCAACATCATCGATTGTAACATTGTCAAGTGGAGTGGTTACATTGGGGATTTCAACTGTGGGAGGTGTTGTTCCGCCCGGAATTGTAGGAGGGCATTCGCATTCACAGTCGCATTCATCGCCGCAAGTGGGTTCGCATGTGGTGTTGGGGCATTCGCTGTGACATTCTAAATCGCATGAGCAATCACAATCACATTCATCACCGCAAGTGGGTTCACATGTGCTGTTGGGGCAATCGCTGTTGCAGTCTAAGTCGCATTCGCAGTCACATACGCATTCGTTTCCGCAAGTGGGTTCACAGCCGTCGTTATTATCGCAATCATTCTTACACTCTAAATCGCATGAGCAATCACAATCACATTCATCACCGCAAGTGGGTTCACATGTGCTGTTAGGGCAATCGCTGTTGCAGTCTAAGTCGCATGAGCAATCACATTCACATTCGTTTCCGCAAGAGGGTTCACATGTGCTGTTGGGGCAATCGCTGTTGCAGTCTAAGTCGCATGAGCAATCACATTCACATTCGTTTCCGCAAGAGGGTTCACATGTGCTGTTGGGGCAATCGCTGTTGCAGTCTAAG
>WQXO01000007.1 GCA_009784825.1 Oscillospiraceae bacterium | reverse complement strand
TTTAACATCATAAAATATGATTTCTTTTTCATGGGTTTGCAGGTGTTGTTTGTATAAATTATTGTCAACCAAGTAATAGCCATAATCGGCGATTATGTTCACGTATGCCCGCGGTATATTATTAATAATAACCCATTCATGGCTTGAGGTGTCGAAATAACCGTTTTCATTTATTGTGCTCTTATGATAATCTGAATCGGGGTTTAGCAATTGCTCGTTGAATTCCTTCTGCTCCATATCGTCAAACCTGTCATCATCAATGTACTTGCGGTATTGGATTGAGTGGTTCAGCTGCCACCAGCTTTGCGATAGGTAGTCGGTTTCATAAACGATTTCACATTTATCTGATATTAAATCATAACAATAAATCGTAAATTTATTGACACCTGTAGAAGCAAGCCCGGCAGGAACTATTTTTAACGTTCCTTGAACTATGAGGAAATATAGTTTTTCATCGTCATAAATCACACCGGATACACTGCCAACGAAGTGTATAATATCATCGGTATCCTCCGGTTGATTATATGAGAATATTTTTTGCCTGTTACCACCGTCTAAATTAGATTTATAAAAAACTAAATCGTCGTCCATAGAGAAAAAGAAATACAGGTTTTCACCGTGTATGAAAGGGGCAGAGAATCCTCCCATTTGGTCTGCTCTGCCTCGTGCCGTACAGCTTTCGCTCCCCTCCTTATGGCTGCAGTTCGGGCGGACGCAGACGGGCATTGTAATATTCTCAAGCAAGTCGGTGTAATACAATGTTCCGCCGCTCACAGTAATCAATATATCGTTATATACCGATTGATGTGGCATTACAATAGTGAAGTCAGAATTGTTTTGGCTTTTTCCCGTGCAGGAGGTTAGTAGCAATGTTAAAACAAGTGTTGTTAAAATCAGTTTTTTCATATTAGTCACCCTTTACCCAATCTCAAATGATGTGTCAATACCTGCGTAATAGTCGGATTTTAGTATTGCCTTATACCCGTTATTATTAAACCCGAGGAAATAGCTTTTGGTTTCGCCGCTGATTTGCAAGATAACATGGGGTTTAGTCCATTCGCCGTCCCTGTAATACCATGTTTTAGCCTCGTTTTTTTCATTGTCATAGTCGGTTACAATGAATAATACATCATCGTAAAAACCGCAAATGAATTGCACCGACTCATACATTATTTCTTCTTGTCCGTTTAAGTAATTATGTTTGATTAAATTTCCTTTATTCAGATATACCCCGTCAATATAATCAACGTAATAGATATATTCATTATCCGTAACAAATCCGAAAACATTGCCGGGGGAGTCATATTCGGTGGCTTGACCGTCGGGCGTTATGCGGAATTTCTCGGTAATCTGCGTTTGATAATATTCAGAATCGGGGTCGTCAGTATATTTAAGCAGTTCATTATAAGTCATATACCCGTATTCTTCATTGGTATTATACTGAACGCTGAAAAAAATACTTTTATCGGGGAGCAGTTGCAATCCATAAGGCATAGAGCAAGCGATAAACCCTGTTTCGTATATAATTTCACCCTTTTCTGAAGCAAAATCATATCGGATAATAAACCAGTTTTCAAAGTTAGTTTGAACCACTGTTTCTTTACCATAATCGTCTATTGCTTCTTTCCAGATTCCGGTTCTTGCAAGGAGGTAAAGTTCAGAATCGGTATATCGTGCGGTGTATAAAATCGGCGACATATACATGACATCATCGGTGTCTTCGGGTGCGTATGAAAACATCTGCTTTCTATTACCGCCGAATAAATCGCATTTATAAATCTGAATGGCGTTGTCCACTTGGTTCACGAAATAGAGGTTATCGCCGTAAATCATCATTGTTGTGATATATGCCCATTCACCCTCGCCTTGTGCGGTGCAATTCGGGGTGTTCTGCTTATGGTCACAGCCGGGGCGGGAACAGACCGAAATTGTCAGCTTTGTTTCAAGGTCGGTGTATTGCATTGAACCTGTGTTTCTGTCTTTGTCGATTAGAATGTCGTTGTACACCGCTTGACCGAAGGTGATGTGAATGAAGTCATCAGTTGTTGTGGTTGTTTTTGTGCAGGAGGTTAGTAGCAATAGAACAAGTGTTGTTGAAATTAGTTTTTTCATAAAATCACCTCTTTATATAAATACAACTGAGCGGGTGAAAATGTTTCAACCAATGAAAATTGTTTTAATTCTATGAAACTATTGACAAACCAAGTGGAAATTACTATAATATTTTAGAAAACGACGATTTACACAAGTTTGTCATAGACTTATGAAAAGAGGGAGCGGAACAAGCATGAATAAAATAAAAATCGGTGATATAATCCCATTTGGCGAGTTTGATTGGCGTGTGCTTGACATTCAAGACAACAGTGCATTAATTCTTGCGGAAAACACAGTTGAACAACGTGCATATCACACGCAGGAAGCTACAATTACATGGGAAGAATGTGATTTGCGGAAGTATCTCAACGGCGAATTTTTACAAAGGTTCGACATTTCAAAAATAGCACAAACCACGATTGCGAATAAAAATAATCCCCGCTACAAAACAGCCGGTGGCAGTGATACCACGGACAGCATTTTTCTTCTCAGTCTTGAAGAAGTCGGCAAGTATTTCGGCGACCAAATAAAGCCTCCAACCTTTCAAGACCCCAAGAAGGTCACCAGCCGTGAAGATGCCGAAAATAGTTATTGGTACGGCATTTACAAGACTGCATATGACACACTTAAACACTATTTCGATGAAGATAAGGTGAGGCACGGTGCGAGATTAGAATGTCGTCACAAGTGGTGGTTAAGGTCGCCGGGAATGGAGGGCGACTGTGCCGCTGTTGTCTTTGTGACTTGTGTTCATGTCTGTGGGCATAGCCTCGGTTACAGAGTCAGCAACCCCAACGGAGATACGAGGGTAGGCGTTCGCCCGGCTATGTGGTTGAAGTTATAAACGGAGAAGAATACATTAAGTGATATTTTAGCTGCGATTGTTCCAAATAAAACACCCGCCGATACTAAATCGACGGGTGTTCTGCGATTTTTAATTTTTTACCATTTTATCTTTTCTTCTTTCTGCTTAACAACGCTACACTGCCTGCTATTAATGCAGGGACAACACTAATTACTGCCATATGCAGGTGTTGTATGTCAATAGTGTGCCTTTTGCACACTCCCGCAATATTTTATAATTGCATTTTATAAAAAACTGTGTTATAATTGTAAACATAGTTATCGTTGCATATGCAACGAAACATGGCATTGTTTATGTTGGTTGAAATTATGGGGGTTCTGATGAACGTATTCACAATAGGCTACACAAAGAAAGGCGGTATTGCTTATGGATTATGAAATTATATATCATAGTATTCGTGATGTTATAGCATCAGATAATATAAAAACTCTTAGCGAAAATGTGCATAAATTAATTAAACTACCAATAAGGACGAAAGGTCATAAAGATTATTTTTCACACACGCTTTTAGTTTCTGCTCAAAATGAATGTAACCGAGTTTTTGGCGATTCCATGAGTTTATTTAGATTTAATAATAATGAGAAGTTGAAAAAAGGTAAAGTCGCTTATATCTCAAAGCAAGATTCTGCAATCGCATTGTTCCTATCGTATTGTGCTTGGGGTGGAGATTATAAAACTCAAAAAGAGGTATTAATTAAATTTCTAAACGCATTAAATGCGTTTATTCCCGCGGTAGAGAAACGTATAACTCAAAAAGAAATGCGTGAAGTTATACGAGTGGCACAAGAAAAACTACATTTTATGGATACAATAATGAAAGGCAGAAATTTATTTATCGCCTCTCTCCCTTTTTCTCATGAGGATTTTAATAGTTTTGCCGTTAACCCTACTTATTTGCTTAAATCTACAATTGTGTTTTCACTACATTCAAAATCGATTGATATACATGATAGAATCTTTATATTTGCTCATGAGTTAGGACATGTTTTTCATCTTGCTATAACAGGCAGTTTTTCTGTGTTGCCGGAGGAGTTTCATGCGTTTAACGAAATTATAGGAGTGGGAAAAATCGAAGGAGAAGAAGGTAACGAGTATTTTGCCGATATAATTGCGACTGCAATTTTACATGAAACTGAGTTATCGGCTCATTTACCAAGTGATTTTGGAGATGGGATGTGCGAGGTTTTTTCACATTTTGGTAAAGCAATTTGTGAAAAGTATAAATTTTAGTCAGCTCTAATTTCCTAAAATGCTCGGATGTTATTGCATTATATAATACTAATATATATAGAAAAACCGCCCTCGGGTTATTCCCCAAAGGCGATTTACTTGCAAAGTCAAGCCAGTTATTTTTTACTAAAAAATCGTGTAAAAATCGTGTAAGGCGATTTTTAGACTTGAAAAACCCTGTGTTTTACTGGTTTTTTAGAAAATAAAGCGGATTACGAGGCTCGAAGAAACCTTAGTGCTTTTTGTAAATTCTATTAAATTGTTGTAACCTGCACTGTTACAGGGTTTATCTTCAATCGGTGTTTTGTAGGTTTTAGTGAATTAAGGCAGTTTTGGCTCGTTTTAATGGGAAGATTATGGGAAGAAAAATATACACGGCGGTACATTTTCGCGCTCCCATTATACTTTTAATTGTATTTTACAAAAAACTGTGTTATAATTATAAACACAGTTTTCGTTGCATATGCAACGAAACTTGGTATTGTTTATGTCGATTGAAATCATGGAGGCTCAGATGAACATATTCACAATAGGCTACACAAAGAAAGGTGCTGAGAAATTCTTTGAGTTAATCAGTACAAATGAAATTGATTTACTCATAGATGTGCGACGGTTTAATTCCACACAGCTTGCCGCCTTTGCAAAAAGTAGGGATTTACAATATTTCCTCTCGAAAATCTGTAACTGCGATTATACTTGGGCGGTGCAATTCGTTCCAACCGCCGCACTTTTAGATGATTACAAGAGCGGTCAAATCACTTGGAATGATTACGAAAAAGCATACCTCGCTTTACTCGATAAACAAGATTTCGGGTTCTTTGAGCAATTCTCAGACAAGAGAATTTGCCTGCTTTGTGCCGAGGATTTACCAGATTTCTGCCACCGCCGCTTACTTGCAGAAAGAATTGCAAAGATATATCCGAATACGGAGATACAACATTTATGATAATTTCCGCTTCACGCAGAACAGATATTCCCGCATTTTATTCCGATTGGTTTATTAATCGGCTTAATGCGGGGTATTGTCTTGTGAAAAATCCGTTCAATCCTACACAAATCAAGAGAGTGTCGCTGCTACCGCAAGACGTAGACGGAATTGTTCTGTGGACGAAGAATACAGCTCTGTTACTACCGAAAATCTCGGCACTTGACCCGTTTTCGTATTATTTTCAATATTCAATCACACCGTATCACACAGACATTGAAACCGGACTTGCGAATAAGCAAGATGTTATAATTCCTGCGTTTTTGGAGCTTGCTTCAAAAATCGGGGCGGAACGCATGATTTGGCGGTATGACCCGATTGTGATAAATAATCGCTATACTTATGAATATCACATTGGGGCATTTACCAGACTATGCGAATTACTTAAAGGCAGTACGAAAAAGTGTGTAATCAGCTTTGTTTTGGCGTATAAATCCGTTGCCAAGAGCTTGCGGGAGGTCGGTAGTATTGAATTGGATGTTGCAGAAAAACTTCTATTAGTTGAATCGTTGTCGGAAATTGCGAAATCACACGAAATCACGCTTTGTGCTTGCTGTGAATTGCCGGGATTGTATGAACTCGGAATACAACCGATTTCGTGTGTAGATGCTATTTTGCTCAGCAAAATAGCGCAAAAGACGCTATGCGTCCCTCGTGACAAAAACCAGCGTGACGGCTGTAATTGTGCGGTTAGTGTTGACATCGGTGCTTATAACTCATGTATAAATGGTTGTCAGTATTGTTATGCCAATCACGTTGAAGCGAGAGTTAGAGCGAATTATACGGAACATGATTCAAATGCGGAGATGTTATAAAAGGCTTTGCAATGCGGTTTAATCAAGTTTGTTTAATTCGTCCGGGGCTTGATATAAGATGATTTCAGAATTATTGTTGTTAATTTTCTTCACTCTCAATCAATGTGATTTGCCGTTGCCCCAGACTTTTAGCGTTCAGCGGGCTAACAGCGGATTTTCCTGTGCTTTTTTCAATCTGCTGACGTGCGACTTTGGCGGCTTTCGCCCCCTCTTTCGCAACCTCCGCACTTTCGACGAACCCGACGGGTTTGCGTTCGACAGATATTTCCGTGGCGGCGACTTCCGCAAGCATATTAAGTACAAGCTCGGTGTTAGTCATGTTGTCACGCAGATTTTCTTTCTTCAAGCCCTTGTATTTGCGATATTCACGGGTAGTCATGCCGCTCCACGTCTTGCTCATCAAATCGGTGAGAGCGGCGTATTCTTCGGTTTCGTCAACTCCGCTTTTATCCCATTCGTCTGTCAATGCCTTCCGCACCTCGATTGATTTAATTCGTTGATTTATCCAGTTTTCGCTGTAACCCAAGCGGCGGTAATTCTGAATAGCACGGTCGATTGACAATTCGGGGTCAACGGTTTCATCAATGCGTTCGCTCCCGACTTTGGCGAGCCACAGCTTAAACGGCTCGGCTTTTTTACTCGGAATAGACTGAATAAGCCGTAAAACCTGCTCTGTGTCCATAACATCGGTAAGCCGCATTTTGCCGTCCGGTGCAAGCATTTTCAACTGGGTAGTATTACTAACCGGTTGACCGTTCTTGTCAAGTTGGGTAGTATCTCTAACCAACTGACTTCCTTCGTCTTTCAGCTTCTTTTTAAGCCATTTCCAGTAGTTTTTAGTTTTTTCGTAATCGGGTTGTTCGGTAAGAATACCGACTATATCCAAAACAGAAAGCCAGTATTTCTCGTTTTCATCGTCCCAAACGTGACGAACTTGCTTGTCCTCGAATAATTTAATCTTATTTTTAGGCTCACTCATTATGATTTTCCTCCTTCGATTTCAGCAACAATATCATCAATGCCTTAACGGAGTCTGTCTGAATTTAAGTTTTCTGGTAAATTATAGCATGAAATCTATGTTTTGTCAATTATACTATTTTATTTCCTGTTTCTCTTAACGTCAATCCGATTTCCGTTGTTTTGATTGTTTTAAGGGTAAACAAATCATTTTTCCTTTTTAATCCAGAAAATTGTTGATTTTTCGTCTCAATTATGTTATAATGCAACCTATACTATATATAGTATAGGTTCGGTGATTATCGACATACTTAAAGGGGATGATAAGCCGAATGGAGACTGATAACACCTTTAAATGGAGTTAAACGTGATTCTGCATGAAAATAAAACCGTTAGATATGAGTGTAGAGGCGATTGAATTGGACAGTAATAATTCAACTGCAACAAAAGAAATGATGTGATTGGAGAGACTTATGCCGCATAAAAGCGTTAAAACAATAAAACAAATAATCTTTTGGCAATATGCAAAAATTGTGTCAGAGTCAGCCGGGTTGGGCAAGCAGAACTATGGTATGATTATGAATACATACAAAAAGCTGTGTGACGGCTCTATGTCGTGGTCAAGTACCGTTCGAGAATGGCTTCGGGAAAAAGAGCAAGGAAATGTATGTATTTACTGTGGTAATACCGACAAACTCACTACCGACCATATCCTTTCCCAAGTTTGCGGTGGTGAGGATATTCCCGATAATGTTGTCAGTGTTTGTAAATCATGCAATTCGAGTAAAGGTTGCAAGGGGCTGTATGAATGGTGTGGACTTAAAGCGAAAGACAACCATCACAGGATTGCCGAGGGAAAATATTTGAAATATCTGTATTCCCTGCATGAAAAGCAAGGCACGTTGGATAAAGGTGTTGATGAGCTTTATTCAGTGTGTTCGTTAGAACAGACGTGTATAGCGGGTGAACACGGGGGGAAGTTGACGGTTTATTGCATTGAGGGGTGCTTTTTGAAGAGATTTATTGAAATGACATAATAGGAGTGAATTATAATGGCATATGAAATTGGTGGACGCTCTGATAAATTTGGCAATAGATATGAAAACCGTTGGGTTGCTAAGCAACTCTTAAAGTTGTGCCATGAGCAAATATCTTCTTTAATACATGAACCGGTTGGAGAAATTGAAGAAGGAATAGATTTAATAACACATAAAAAAGATAATATTGTTGAATTACATCAATGTAAAGGTAGCAATGCAAATAAAGATTCTTGGTCAATTTCAGATTTGAACAGTCGTGGAATATTTATGCGTATAAAAAAGCATCTTGAATTAAATGTGAATCATTTCTATAAATTCGTTACACCATTAAGTTGTCAGTCAATGCAAACATTGATTTCACGCGCAGAAAATAGTTCTGACAACCCTATGGATTTTTACAATTATCAAATAAAAGCAATTCCAAATAAAAATGCACCTGATATTGAAAATAATTTTAAATTGTTTTTGAATAATATGGATTTGAGCGAAGATGAAAATGGGTATAGATTAGCTAAAAACTATTTGTCGCGTATCGAATTTGTTCTTTTTCCAGATTCAAAAAGTTCACAAGAAGATATAATTGACCGTATATCAGATACTTTCTCTGCTGATTCCGAAACTGTATATAATCTACTCTTAAATTATATAGGTGAGAATAACCGATTTGGACATAATATTTCTACATTAGAGATTAATAATTATCTTGAAAGTAAGAATATTTATAGATATGATTTAACAAATAACTCTCAAATCTTACCGAGAATTCAAACTCTTAACGAAACTTTTAAATCTTCTTTTGTTTCATTAAATAGTGGTTTGGTTGGAAGAAATGAAACAGAACAAGTGTATTCATATATATTAGAAGGTAAATCAGTGGTGATACACGGCAAAGCTGGTTCTGGCAAAAGTGGTGTTGTTCAAGAATTGATTCAAAAGTTGAAAGAGAATGAAATATTATATTTAGCATTAAAACTTGATAAATATATACCCGAAACCTCTGCGAGAGTTTATGGTGAGAATATATTAGACTTAACTAAATCACCCGTGCTGTGTTTATCACAATTAGAGCCAAATAAAAACAGTGTTCTTATATTAGACCAATTAGATGCAATACGTTGGACAACGCAAAATACAAGAACGGCATTAGATGTCTGTAAAGAATTAATCAAGCAAGTGAATAGAAACAATTCCGATGATAGCAATCAAAGCAAAGTGTCTGTTATCTTTGTTTGCCGAACTTTTGATGTGGAAAATGATAGCGGTATAAAACTGCTGTTTGATAATGAAGAAGAACATAATCAGAATATGCAATGGGAGCGAATTGTAATAAATGATTTAGACGATGAGGTAGTCAAAGCTATTGTTGGTGGTTGTTATGAGGCTTTTAACGCTAAATTCAAAGAATTATTAAGAAATATAAACAATCTATATATTTGGAGTAAATTAGACACAGAAAGAAAAAGCACACAGTACGCTTCTGCATATCACTTAATTAGAGCGTTTTGGGAACAATTTGAGAAAAAATGTGAAAAATCGGGCATAAATCATACAGATGTATGTAAATTAAAAACAACTATTATTGATAAAATGAGTTTATCTTCAAGAACGTCTATTCCTAAATCAATGATGAATATATGTTCACCCCAAACAAGAGAATTGGCAATTTCAGAGGGTATAATTATCGAAATTGATATTTTGGTGTTTTTTGTTCATCAAAGTTTTTTCGATGTGTTTGTTGTCGAAACAATGGTTGAGAAAGTATATACAGGCACTTCAATTGACTTATTATTAGGTTCGGTTGACATGCAAACTCCACAAATACGTTATCAACTTCAAATGTTATTACAAAATCTTGCGGAGATTGACCAATCAAAATTAGTAGAATGTTGTAAAATACTGTTACAAAGCGATAATGTTCGCTTTTATATGAAATATGTAGTTTGGGAAGTAATCGGACAAATTAAAGCAGAGCAACCAATATTAGATTTTATAGAAAAAAACATGACAAACTGGCTTGATGCAATCACAAACACGGTTATGTTAAGTCATCCATATTATATTGAGCATTTTATAAGAAATGGCTATATTTCTTCATTGTTTAAATCTGACAAGGATTTTATAGCAATAAATCTTCTCCGTTCGGTTAGCGAACATATAGGAGATGCGGTAGCAGATTTCATTGAGCCGTATATTTTAAAAGATGAAAATATTGACACGAAAATATACGGAGCGTTGTGTTGGGATATGGAGAAAGATTCTGACAAACTGTTCGATATACGATTGAAACTGCTTGCTACAAATCCAGAAATTAAGAAGCACAATTACTTTCATTTCAAGAAAATGGCGAAAAATGATTTAATGAGAGCAGCCAGATTATTAGAAACTATAATTGAAAGTAGTGACGAAGCGTTTGAGGACAATATCGGTAGTTATATAGATTCTGATTTTAATGTTTTCAAACAGTTAAGCAATGAATTCCCCGAATATTTATGGGAAAAGTTTATGCCTATTTTTGAAAAAAAGAATTATTGTGAAGACTATTCGTGGCGATGTCATGATAGAGCGAATTTAGGCAGAGAAATAGTCAATATGATAATTGTTGCCGGCGAAGTGTTAGCAGAAAGGCATCAGGAAAAATATATAAAATATTTTAGAACCTATTGCAATTCAACCTCGCTAATCGTTAACGAAGTTTTATTATATTCATCAATTATGCTTTCTTCTAATTTTGCTGATGATGTCATTAAATGGTTAATTAGTGATTCATGTTCACATATGTCTGATGAAACCGGCAAGCACGATACAAAGTTAACTGCGGCTAAAAAGTTGATTGAAAAGTATTCAAAAGTATGTTCCGATGAAATATTCTCAGATTTAGAGGTGTCTATCTCTAAATTTCGTGAACCAAGCGAGTTAGAAATAGCAGAATATAGATTTGAGCATAATAAAGCCGTAAGAAATGGTAATTCGCAAACTGGATTTGGCGAAATATATTTGGCATATTGGGGCGAATTACAAGCGTTTTTATTACCTGCATTAGACGAAACAAGAACATCTAAGATTACTAAACAACTTATTAGGGTTTTAGAACGCAGATTTAAGGGACATGAATTAGGCGGTATAAAACCTAAAATTTCATCAGATTGGGTAAACGCTTCTATATCACAAGAGGTTTCTATGAAATTCTCAGATAATTATTGGTTAAAACTAATCAATAATAAAAAATTATGCAATAAAGAGTTTTTGATAAAATCTCAACGAAGGTGGGGGAGTTCTGAGTCATCACATTTTGCATTTTCTCGATTATATGAAAACGCAGGTAATATAAATCCGGAACGATTTGTTGTTTTAGCACAAAAATTTCCTCTAACAGTAGATAGACATTATATACAAGCTGTTTGGTCAATCGCCTCAAAAGACGAACCACCAAAAGAAATTGAAAATTGGAACCCTGCAACATTTGAATCTATTTCACAGACTGTTAATTTTGCACTTGTCCATCCCGAAAAAGACGAATTGAATATGTGCATGGAATTCTGTCGGTTAATTCGTAATAGAGCTGACTGTGATTGGTCTGATGAAATTATTGAGAGAGTCATTTATTTAGCTTTAAACTATGAAGAAAAAGATAGGGAAAGCGATGATTTAGAAATAACTTATCTTAACACTGTTAGAGGTAGTGCGGTATGTGCTTTGTCAAGTTTATTGTGGGGGAAATATGATAGATATGATATGTTAAAATCTGCAATTGAGGAATTAATAATAGATGAGAACCCAGCGATTCGCCTTGCAATTTTAGAGGCGGTAATTGCAACATATAATATAAAAAAAGAACAGTCTGTTGAGTGGTTCTTTGCACTTGTTAAGAGCGATGAAAGAATAGCGAGTCATAGAAGGGCAATTTATTTAATTTTTAAATTGTGGGCAGACAATAAAGATGAATGTAATTCTATAATAACTAATCTTTTCTATTCGGAAAACGAAAAATGTAGCAGAAACGGAGCCTTTCTTGCATGTAATTTATATATCGTTTGTGATGATGTAGATATATTTAAAGATATGATATTTAACGGTAAGTTATCTTGTGAGCAAGTCGAAGGTTGCACCAAAGTAGCGGTAGATTTGATGGATAAATTAAGACTTCGCGACAAATCAAAATCTGTTATTGAGGAAATGCTAAAATATCCCAAAGAATCGAAAAAACATTTGAGCCGATTGTTTTATCATTCAAAGTTTAATCCTGCGGAAGATATAGAGCTAATCAAAAAGATTATATCATTAAATCCAAACGAATCATTTTTGGCGTTTGAGCATTATATAGAGAAAAATGATGTTCCGATTGAATTTGTGACTGAAATAGTTTTTCATTTATGTGAACAATTTGTTGATAACAGAAAAAACATAGAAGATATGCGAAAAGGCGGGTATTATTCTATTGTTAGTGAATTACCGAAATTAATTACAAGAATATATGACCGTGCGACCAATAATGATGAAGTGAGGGAAAACTGTTTGAATATATGGGATATTTTATATCGAAGCGATATTGCTAATGCCAGAATATTAACGCAACAAATTATGGATTATTAATTTGTTTATCATTCTTGACATTCAAGAAATTTTCGCTCATAATTAGCAAAAGAGAGGAATCAATCAATGGAAAACCAAAACATCGAGTGGAAAGAATCGTGGCGGGACGAATATTTAAAGTGGATATGCGGCTTTGCTAATGCACAAGGCGGCGTTCTTGAGGTCGGGCGAAACGACAAAGGCGAGATTGTTCAGCTCCAAAACGCGAAAAAGCTGTTAGAGGAATTACCCAATAAAATTCGCACAACAATGGGGATTATCGCAGACGTGAACCTCCATAGTGAAGCCGACAAGGAATATATCAGCATAAAAGTCGCTTCGCATTACAACGCCATAAGTTACAGAGGTAAGTATTATTACCGCACAGGCAGTACCAATCAAGAACTAACCGGCTATGCTTTAGATGAGCTTTTACTCGGAAAATATGGTAAAACATGGGATTCCGTCCCTGTTACGAAAATAAGTGTTGACGATTTTTATAATGACACTTTCGACATTTTCCGAAAAAAAGCCGTATCAAGCAAACGGCTTACTCCCGAAGATGTAGAATGTGACAATCTTGAACTGCTCCAAGCGTTAAACCTCACTGAGAGAGAGTATCTTTTGAAAGCCGCAGTGTTATCGTTCCACCATAATCCCGAAAGGTGGTGTTTGGGTTGTTATGTGAAAATCGGTTATTTTGAAAACGATGCAGATATTCTGTATCAAGACGAGATTAACGGTTCATTGATTACTATTCCCGACCGAGTTATGGACACGATTTACACGAAATATTTTAAGGGATTAATTCGTTATGAGGGAATTCAAAGAATTGACGAGTACCCTATGCCTCGTGAAGCATTAAGGGAAGCAATTTTGAACGCTGTCGTGCATCGGTCATACGAGACAGGAAATCCGATTCAGATTAGAGTTTACGATGATAAAGTTTATGTTTATAACTGTGCGAGATTGCCCGTTGGAATTACAGAGAAAGATTTGCAAAATGCTAATAAATCAGCACCTTATAATCCGCTAATCGCAAACGCTTTCTTCCGTTCGGGGCAAATTGAAGCATGGGGGCGTGGCATTGAGAAAATCAAAGCTGCCTGTTTAGCTGACAATCTCCCTGAACCCGAATTCAAGATTAGTTCAACAGAATTTATGATTTGCTTTCACATTCGTAATAATAATAAGGCAATTGCTGAACGCACGAATGCAAATGGCAAAAATATAGTGCCAAACAAAGGCACTGCAAATGGCACTATAAATTTAGATGATAACACCTGCCGTCTTTTAGAAGCAATTTCTGATAATCCGGTAATAACTTATGATAAATTATCTGAATTACTGTGTATGCCTCGAAGAACTGTTTCCCGTGAAGTAAAGAAGTTACAGAATAATGGGTTAATTGAGCGTGAGGGTGCTAAGAAAAACGGTAAATGGATTGTTAAATAACTCGCATTGTGGGGACGGAGTTAATGAATAACGAAATTATAAGAATTGAGTGTTATAATCATGAAAATCAAAATGATTATAAAAAAGTGTTGAACGCTTTTGAGTTTCCTCGTGATTTTAATATACTTTCCAAACAAACATTTGAACAAAAGAACAAAAATATTTTTCTTATGATTATAGATTATCCCAAGATTTTTTTGAATTTCGGTACGAAAACTAAAATTATAGGTTATTGTATCATTTATGATGCTCACGATTTTCCTAAGGAACATCAAAAGTTTCTTTTTGATGTGTTTAATGTTCCTGCGAATATAGTACATGAATATAATATTATTGTTTCTGATTGCATGATTTCTGCAATAAAACGAGGGAAAGGCTATGGCGATAAGCTAATAAACCATGTCTTATGTTTCTATAAAGGCGATAAAATATCTCTATATGCAGATAATGCCTATGGTGATAGTTCGCCGTTTTGGATAAAAATGGGATTTAATATCAAAGATGAGGAAAACAGCATATATGCTCTTGACAATTCGGTAAACAATGTCTGACGAATTCAAAAAAACCAGTGTTTTATTTGCTTTTTGAGAGCAATTTTGAATAAGCGAGACACTTGACAGATTACGCATTGTGTTGTATAATTTCCTTTATGAGACCCCCCGCACCTCTCGGCGCTTCGGTGTCTGATGTGTCCCAGAGGGGGACTTTTCTTGTAAAAGAAAATGCGGATGTTCAAAATGTGAAATCTCCTTGAACACGCTTTTTAAGTTTTCTGGTAGTTTATAGCATTAAATCTATGTTTTGTCAATTATACTATTTTATTTCCTGTTCCAAATCATTGAAAATATCAGAATCGAAAAACTCTCGTAATGAAATATCCAACCCATCACATAGTTTTTTTATTGAAACAACACCTGGGTTCTTGCTTTTTATATTCAACATACTATAAACTGTAGATGGGGGTATCCCCGCATGATTGGCAAGTGCATTTATAGCTATTCCTCGTTCATCGCATAGTTCGATTATTCTTTTCTCGATGGCTTCTTTGGTAGTCATGTACAAATTTCTCCTTGATTTACGATATATCGTGTATCAAGTTTAACAAAAATTTGAAATTTATGTGTGGGATATATCGCAAATGACATTATTATGCTATAATGTAATATATACAAAATATGGTCTAATTGATTGACAATAATTGGGCAATATGGTAAAATTTAAGTAATTTTAAACGGAGGGTGTAAAAATGACAGATTTAAGAGCACAAAAACGTAAGGTGATTGAAAGAATATCGGAGTTTGCGGATAAATACCATTATCCTTTGCTTATTCCGTGCCTTGTTGCGGTTCTATTCGTGAGCATTTATTACGGAATAATAGGTTGTTTCACGGTTGAGAGAAATGGAAACTACATACGAAAACCTCTGTTGAGGGTGTTGTCGGTGGCTGTTCTAATCGCTTTTATGTTCACATCTCTGCCTTTGGGGGAATTTGGGGCACTTAAGTCGGTAGCGGACACTTCCTCAGTTCAATCATCAATAGGCACACCGAGAAGCCTTGATTTAGATTATTACGGAGATAATTTTGTTCCTACAGAAACTTATGATTTAAACAATGTTCCGCCTTACATTACAGATGAATATGTTCTTGTTGATTTTACTGCAACACTTGTTTTCTCTGTTAATCGTACGATTACCATATCAGATACAGTAAAAGTAATAAAATTTGCAGGAAATCAAACTACTACATTCACCGAACTTAATATAGTCGTTCAAGGCGACACAGATATAGTTTTCCATGATTTTAATTATATCGGCGGTTCGTCAAGTTCTGCATTGAGTTTTGGCGGAGTTGACCCTGCTATAATTTCAATTGGAACAGAAAACAGCATTAGCGGCAGAGGTAATTTTGATGCCATTTCCGCAAGTGGTGACTTATTTATCTGTGGAAATGCCGATTTAACCGTTGACCATGTGACAGATATTATTCCCGGCACTTCGGGAAAAACTGCGATTTCTGTTGCCGATGCTTTAACCATTGACATGGATAATGTCACCTTAACAGCCGAAGGCGGAGATGGGAGAAATGGTGCTGATGGTATCCACAACACTTCAACTCCTCCCACTCCAGGAACACCAGGTACACCAAGCAATACTGCTCGAGGCGTGCATGGAACTGCCGGAACTGCTGGAGGTTCTGGTGAAAACGGCAGTCCTGGAGGTTCTGGTGGGAATGGTATTTGGGCATTAAATGTAAATATTCTGAATAATTCAATTATTCATTTGTCGGGTGGGAACGGCGGTAATGGAGGTATCGGTGGCAATGGAAGCAATGGCGGTAACGGTGGACGCGGTGGCAATGGAAATGTTGCTGCTCAATTTCCTCCTATAATTGTATCGAATAATGAGCAAGGTGGAAACGGTGGCAGAGGTGGTGACGGGGGTAATGGAGGCGACGGAGGCAGTGGCGGTGACGGTGGTACTCCTTTATTTATTCAAAACTTTGATTTGGTTGAAAATATTTCGCCGTTTAGTTCAATACTTATTAAAGCTGGCAACGGCGGTAATGGTGCTATTGGTGGCAACGGAGGCGACGGAGGCAGAGGTGGTGACGGGGGTAGTGGAGGTTCGGCTGCGGGTGGCAGTTCTGACAATGGTAGTAGAGGTGTAGCCGGAATTGGTGGAAATGGTGGCAATAGTGGAAATGGTGGCTATCATGGTTCTCTTAGCATTGTTGGTATTAATTCTCAAGAATTTGGCGGAGAAGCAGGTAAAAAATGGGATATTGTTGGTTATAATAATACTACAACAAGTTTAACATTTATGAGTATCCCCATACCTGTAACTCATTTAGATTTAAATAATCCAATATATGGTTATGTCGGTGGTTCATTTGGTTTAAGTGCTGTAAATGATTCATTGAGTTTTCTGGGGTTTAATTATGTAGAACCAAACACAGCAGGTAATCCAGGAGCAATTGGAATAGACCGTGCGGACTCAATTCCTTTAACATATCAACGTGATGGTGTAAAAATAATTGATGTAAGTATCGCCGGAATTAACGGAAATCCGAGAAATATATTTAATTCAAGCGATTTAATGCTCATTCGTATACAAGCAAATACAAATGATTTGCAAGATGATTGGCTTCAATTAGTGCATGAGAGCGAACGATTTAACGTATATTCAAGCAGTAACTTGACAGAACCTTTAGAAATTGTAGAAATACTCGATTACGACTATAACAACGAATCCTTCTTATGTATTATTAGAAATAATCTTAATTTAACCGGGGTGAATCGTGATGATGTAATAACAGTTTATGCCGATGCGATTAGTTCAAGTCCTGCTGTTACACGGAATTTCACGATTTCATGCGATTCGAGTCAATTTACAACCAGACCCGCACCTAATGCAACAGGTGTAAGTTTAAATGAAACAAATATTGAAATAACAAAAGGTAGCACAGGTTCATTAATTGCAACTGTAAATCCTTATAATGCCGCAGAAAAACGTGTGATATGGAGTAGTGACGATGAAAGTGTTGCTACTGTAAATAATAGGGGGGTAATAACCGCATTAGAGTACGGTACAACAATAATAACCGCTACAACAGTTGATGGTGGGTATACTGCTAATTGTGTTGTTACTGTATCAGACAGGGTTTTTCTTGTAGAGCAAATATCACTTAATAAAGACACAACAACAATAATGCCGGGGGTAACCGATATTCTCAGAGCAGAGATTAGCCCGTCTAATGCTACAAATAAAGGCTTGCTATGGGAAAGCAGTGACGAAACTGTTGCTGTAGTAGATGAAAACGGTTTAGTAACTCCTGTGGACTTAGGAACGGCGGTTATTACAGTTAGAGCAGCAGACGGTAGTGGTATTATAGCAACTTGCGATGTTCTTGTAAAACCTCACCCACCGCAAGTGAGTATTGATAAAAGCGGTAGGTCTGTTTTCACTGACGCAGATATTTCTGAAACATTGATATGGGATATTACATATTTCGGGGCGGATACGCTCACAACTACAATCGAAATCATGAAAAATAACGACCCGCCTGTGGTTCATAATCTGAGCGGAAACAGTTTTGATGTTTCTTTGACAATGCCGGCTACCTTAAAAGATATTTATACTGTTAGGGTGACTATAACCAATGAGTTCGACGATACGGCTTCTGATAATATAAACTTTGAAGTATATAATTCAACTGCATTGGCACAAGAATTTAATGTTCCGATTGTCATTGATAATAGCAGTGATGTCACAGGAAAAGATAGGGACGCACTGCTGGCAATGCAGGGTGAATTCTCTTTATCTCATTCTCTGCAGCTTAATACAAGTCTATTTTCATGGACAGGCGAAGATAGGTTGATTTGGGAAATTGCAAATGAAAATGTGGCAGATGTATATTATTTAACACCCAATGGGTGGGCAATGATTTTGCCGGGAATGTCACTGCACCCTACAACAAGTATTCGTATTGCAGGATACGAAAACGGCTCAACAACATTAAAGATTACACATGAAAAGACAGGAATGTATGTAAATATTCCAGTTTCTGTTGCCACGCTTGAAAATAAACTGTTGTTTATAAAAACTACACCCGCCCAAGTTTCTCAGATTACATTTACAAATGGCTTAAACGAAACAAAGACTTTACTGACAAACAGTAGTGGTGATATTGCATTTTATGAACCGAGCGGAATAATCAGCGATATTATAATTCGGTCAGATATAGGTGACGATGCTTGGATTGGTTTGATTAGACAAGAAAATTTAATAAGCGGTGAAAATCAGAGCGGATTATATCCCATAAACAGAATTAACCTAACACTGCTCTCCAACCTCACATTGTACATCACAACACCCAATGGCAGTCGCTATAACGGCGATGTGCAGATAACAGGAGGACTTTTTGAAAATGATGTTTTTGTGCCATCATCTCAAATAACAAGTCAAAAGTATAATAACAGCACAGATACATCAGGGCGAATATTTATTCAATTGGATACTGCAAGTTTTGGTGTAATAGACCAAAATAACAAATATAAATATGCGTTTGAAATCCGCTTTTTAGATGGTAATTATGCCCCTATGCTCTTTGAAATTGATGCAATGTATGATGTTAGGGAAGTTTTACAAAGTAATGCTTTTACTCTGTATTTGAACGAATGGGATGAAACAAGACCGAATGTATCATACCGCTATAACAATTCTGATACAACAAATAACATAAGTAGTATAGGCATTTCAGACGATAACCCAACAGGAAATTTAATCATACACGCTGCATTACCTAATGGCAAGGACTTTCAAATGGCACAGATTAAAGGAATTGACGGAAGTATCGCTTCAAAGCAGACTTCTGCAATTAGTGATTATCCGTTTTTAACTGATATTTCGTATGCTGTGATAGAATGGGAATTAGATAGTAGCACTATACCGCTTATAACAACTAAAAGTTTCAACATTGAGTTCACATACACCGATGGCTCAAGCCAAACAGAGCGGATGCCGTTTAGTATATCGAATATGGCTTTAAGGGGTAAAGCAGAAGAAAGTGCGAAATTGTTTTTACCATTCCAAACAGATTTCGATTCTTTTTTACCCAGTTTCTACGATTCACCTTTTAAGGTAAATTGGTTGTCCCCATTAGCAGAAATTTCTGGGTTAGATTATGAAATTAGAATTAAATCAACAGAAAATCCATTAATTTATGAATGGTATGGATATTATTCAAGAAACATGTCAAAACCTGATACATTCAAGGAATTTTGGGCAAATTACTGTACAGTAAAAGAAAGAGTAAACAATCCTGCTATGTTCAGAATATTTAATATAGATTTGTTTAAACTTAACCACTCCACAGAATCTTTTGTTGAAGGAACACTCCAATGGATAGAAAAAGAAAACGATTTTTACCTACATATTACTGATGGAAATGCTTCGGGGGCAAAAAGAGTATATTGGCAAGGAAGCGCAGAGCAATTAATTGATAGTACTGTTATTTCACTTGCTATAGGGGAAGCGAATACAGGTATTCCTGTTGTTGATGTTGGTTTGTTTATAATAGGATTCTTAATTCCAGATAAATATTCATGGATTGAATTTGGTTCTGATTCTAATGTTTCAATGAGGATAAATAATAATTCAATTGAGTTATCTTTATCAACTGAAACCGAAAACAAAACTATAACTCAAAGGAAATGGCTCTTCGGTCTCATCAAATTAAATTCAAGCAGAACTAATTCTGTCTATAATTGGTATGCAAATTCAAGTTACAATAAGAATATTAATCAAGGGCAACAGAATGGTAGGTTAGTTTATTTAGATTATATTAGATATGGAATGTTTATTATGCCACAGTACAGAACATTAAATTTGTGGAATGAGCAAACTTCATTAGTATCTCCTCTTTCCGCCATGACATACTTTAACTCATACAATTTGTTTGAAAGTGTTGATTTATCCACACCTATTAATTATAGTGATAATGAAAACGAAGTAATTATCAAAGGGAATGAGAATTTCGCGGTAAAAACCTATGAAGCTTTTAATCTGCGAGCAACAAACGACTGTTTAGATATTTTTATTGAAAAAGAAGAAATTGATGAGAATGATTTAATCTATTTATTAAATCAGACCGAGCTTGTTGTAAGCGTATATAATGGTATTGAATGGACAAAACCTTTATTTTTAACTGATAATAATCAACCAGATGGTAATCCTACAGTCGATGTTGATACCGAAAACAAAAAAGCCGTTGTAGCATGGCAACGTCTTATACTTCAACACGATGAAACAGAGGGCTTTTCTGCTACAACCGAATTATGGTACAGCACATACGCTAATGGAAACTGGTCTGAACCCGCTCGTTTAGATTCTATAGGTGAGAATATGTTTAATGGCTATCAAATCGCTATGAATGACTATGGGTTTACTGTAATTGCCAATATAAGTAATAACTTGGATGATAATACAAGTGATATTGTAACTTATTTTGTTGATAGTGCAGGAACAGTTACAAAAACTATTCTTACAAATGGCGATGATTTATGTGTTAATCCGCAAATAGTTGCAAACGACGATGATTTCTACATTTCGTGGTATCGTTATTCAGAGTATGGTAGTGACATTGTGGTGAGAAAGCTGTTTAATAACGGAAATGTAGATAGTTTTAATGTGTTGAGTGTAATTGAAGTTTCTGATTTTAGCATATTGAATCCCACAATGATGTATCAACTTGTTGGAAATGGAAATCAAGCGGCTATTCTCTGTAAATCATACAACTTCAGTGAACATGGTGATGCAATTTATGCCATTAAGATTTTAGATGATAGCGGTATTATGTCGTTTAGTGTACCGATGACAGTAGTAGAGCCGAAAAGCGGTTATGGATTGGAAATAATAAATGGTAATCTATCTGGAAATCAAATTACAATAGAATATGCAGAATTTTTAGAGCCGGAAAACTTTGAAGATGATGTAATTATTTCTGTCCAAAACAAAACCAAGTCTTTTGAAAACACATTTATAAGTGGAGTTAGTTTCAATGACTTAAGTGTAGGTGTTAATGAAGATTTATTAATTACATTCTCTGTAGCGAATACCGGAATGGATGCAATCAATTCGATTGAAATAAGAATTGACGGAAACACTTATATTACTGACAGCAGTGTAATCGTACCGGGAGGGTTTCAGATGTATGATATTGTATTATCTACAGGGGATTCTCTCAATAATCCTGCATACAGTATTTTGGTTGAATTTTCAAATGGTGAAAATAAAGTATTTAACGGTATGTTAATGTTAGCAAAACCGGATGTATCTATTGGGCATATTACAACACTTACAGCAGAGAGAGGCATTCGAGAATTTTCTATACATCTTTTCAACGACAGCGATGTGACGTTAAAGGGTAGTGGAAATGAAGTTCATTTGTCTTTCTTTGATGACCCTATGTGTGAAAATCCAATTAATGTAAGCGGTCAAAAAATTATCGTGTCAGCAGAGGATTTGGAACTTCTTGATGTTGGCGGTCTTAATCTTCATTACAGTTATATAATACCTCTTAGTGAGTTAGAAAATGGTGAAATTCCTAATACAGGTATTCGAATCTATATCAAAGCTGAGATTTGGAACGGGAGTACTCTTGTTGAAGAGCGTCATTATTTATCAAATCAATCCTCTGTAAATTTCAATAGCTTAATAAGATATAACGAACCAAAGGTAGTAATGACTGCTGATATAATTAATAATGCCGCCGGAACAATTTCTAACATAAATATCAATAACCTTTCTATGCAGCCAATTGAAGCACAAAATGGTAATATTATTGCTACATTATTCGATGATAATGGCATTATAATTGAATCTAAGACAGTCGCTTTTGCGAATAATCTCTTTGCAGAAGATACCATGATGCAATCTATTCAATTTGAACAATCCGGTACAGTGATTTCTGTTGTATTTGAAGCTGTAGGCGGAGATACTCCCGATGATGGCAGTACACCTGGTGGTGGTGATACCCCTAATGGTGGAGGTAATCCCGGCGGTGGAGATAACAACAATAACGGCGTCAACAATAATGATAACAACGGCGACAATCCCAACAATAACAATAATCCCGACAACAATAACACATCATCTACAGGCATAACTTATATTGTTGTTACAAGTTTCGGCGAATGGACAGGGAGCGGTAATGCTACAGCGAAAATAGATGCCGACCATACTAAGTTTATTCGGTTATTATTGAATGGTGTTGTTGTTGACAGTTCTGCTTACACGGTTACATCAGGCAGTACGGTTATTACCTTGCAAGAGCATTATTTAAAAACCTTGAGAAACGGCAAATATGAGTTTATAGCAGAGTTTGTTGACGGAAAATCAGAAAGTATTGTGCTCATCGTCAATGTTATGGGCAATCCTAATGATATTTCAGATTATAACCCGCATACAGGAGTTATAGTCGGTTTGAACGGTCTAATAATATCAAGTGCGATAATTATTATCGGTAAAAAGAGAAGGCGTATGTCTTTGTAAAGGTAAGTTATATATTTGAAAAACGCCGTTCGTGTAAAAGCGAACGGCGTTATTTTTGTTGCAATTTATATTAATCTCTTATAACCTTTGGTAAAATACTCCTTCAAAACTACTTGACAAAACCGCCTTTTTATGGTATAATACGGTTATTAATTACTTTTAACGTTCACGAGGTTGCGACCTCATCAGAACGGTCTATCTATTAACGCTTACGTTGCTGTAACAGGTACTATTCTGTCATAGACGTGTCGGTGGGAATGACGATTTCAATGTCATTCTAAATTAACAAAAACCAAACAGTTCGCATGAGCTGCACTAATCCCATATGGGAGAGGTGCGACTTTTTTATTTGTAAAAAAGTCATAGGCTTTCTTTTGCGTTAAAATCAATTTTAAGTCAAAAAATCTATTCAGAATTGATTAAAAGTTAATTAAAATCGACAATCAATTAAAAAGTCAATCTAAAACGAAAGGGGGAATTTATCAAATCAATTAATGTTCCGGCGTAGGATTACGCAACCAAACACACTTAGCGGAAACGCTGTCTGAGTTACTCAGATAATGTGTGTGCCGATATGAATTATTCATACGCTTATTAAAGCGAAATCGGCGTAATTTCTAATCAGCGTACAACTAAATACAACAGAGACAGTATTAATGGCGATTAGCAGAAACGGCTTAAATAAAGGCAAAAACGATAACTGTCCTCCTTACTGAAACAGAAACCGACAGGAAACGCTGAAAATTCGGTTAGGGCAGACCTGTTGCCCAATGCGAATCAAGGATTCGCGGAAAGGGGACTTTATGTACCAAAACTTAATCTCGCAGTTAGAGAGACTACACAAACACAATCGACAGGGGAGTATCAAGACTAAAGAACGATACTACCAGGCGATGCAACGGTTCTGCCGATACTTAGCAGAAGAATGGAGGTTACAGAAACTATCGAACATCGCACCTAAGCACATTGAGGGATATGCAGAATATCTTAAGAAAAGCAACAAATCCGCCTCGACGATTAAGACAGACTTAGCAGCTATACGGTTCTTCCATGATAAGATGTCAGAACCACGGTTTAAACTACCCGATAACTCGGAATTAAACCTAAGCCGCAGGAAGCTCCTCGGTTATGACAGGACATGGAGCGAGGAAGAGTTCAATATGATATGTGCTTATGCAACAGAGGACTATGTATGTGCGATGTGTCTTGCGTATTATGCAGGGTTACGAATTCACGAGTGTTGCAGAATTGACACCGCTATGGCAAGGAACGCAATTAAAAGCGGATTTCTCACTATTAAGGGCAAAAACGGGAAACAACGCACAGCTCCGATTAATGACTTAATATCGGTTACACTCCGCAAACAGCTTGAGGTTACCGAAAGAGGCGAGAAGTTACTCGTCCCGAACGATGTACCTACCCATGTGTACATTAAACAGTTGCAACAGTTTATACGATATTATCGTAATAAACTACCCGAACGCCAAAATAAAGAGAGGCTTACGTTTCACGGGTTACGTCATACTTATTCGGTGAACAAGTTTAATGAGTTTATCAACAGCGGTTACACCGAATGGCAGGCGAAAAAAGCAGTATCGAAGTTATTAGGACATGAGCGGGGTGATGTTACAGAGATTTACTTATCATCACTTAAAAAGAACGGTGGTGAGCAGGAATGAACCAAGATAGAAATAGATTACTCACAATTAAAGAAGCCGCCATGCTTATTGACGGATTAACAGAATACCGTATCCGCCAAATGTGTATCACAGGGGAATTACCGTGTTTCATGGCGGGTAAAAAATATCTGATACCCGAAAAAGCACTCTACAACACAGTTTTCAAAGCATAAGCAAACTAAAGAAGCAGTGCATTAGATTTGACAAAAGGATTTAATTATGGTAAAATAATCATGTGAAAATGTACCGCGATTTTAAGGAGGAATCGCGATGGTAAAAATAAAACATACCCGCTCAAAAACCGATGGCGGGTACGAAATACGCATAACAATGGGACGTGATATTCACGGTAAGCAGATAGTCCGCTCAACAAT
The DNA here is from genome assembly GCA_009784825.1 of Oscillospiraceae bacterium. GTDB lineage: Bacteria > Bacillota > Clostridia > Oscillospirales > Ruminococcaceae > Ruminiclostridium_E. The sequence continues at coordinate 120,358 of WQXO01000007.1, read as the reverse complement.
GTGGTATCCTAACCCCGAACAAAGAAATAATAAACAAATCGCTGAAGCGTTACAAGAGGCAGTTGTATTGTTCCGAATGGAGTGCAAAAGTAAAAGGTTCACTGATAATACAATTAAGTTTGAAGCTCTTGCAGAGGAATGGTTAAACGGAGCAAAAAGCAGTTTGTCACCGATTACCTTTGATACTTATAGGCGGATTGCACCACGCATATATAAAGAATTCGGATATATGCAAATCGGGGAAATTACCGCACGGCAAATTCAATTTTTCATCGACAGCTTGATGACTAACGGCAGGAGTAAGCAGAAATCTAAAGTAGCGGGAAAACCATTGAGCAGAAAACGCAAGCAACTTCATTTAGGTTTTATTTCTAATGTGTTTAAGCGGGCTTTACGGTTTGACATGGTTGACCGAAACCCTTGTAGTCAGGTGGAATTACCGACTGAACGTAAAAAGCGAAAAGAAATCTATACCATTGAAGAAATGGGGCAGATTTTAGTCGCTCTCGAATCAACGGATAACATTGTACTGCGAATGCTTATTAACCTAATGGCTCATACAGGTGTCAGACGCGGAGAACTGCTCGGGCTTGAATGGCGTGATGTGGACTTGGATTATGGCAGTATAACAATTCGTCAGGCGGTGAAATATACTAAGTCAATCGGCACTCATGTAGGTGAAACTAAAACCGAAGAATCACAGCGTACCATTGCCGGCTTACCGAAACATATTGTTGATATGTTATGCAATTATAAATCATGGCAGAATGAACAGAAGTTACAACTTGCGAACAAGTGGATTAACACGGGTTATGATATGGTGTTTTCATCGTGGAATGGTAATCTGCTCTGCCCGACACTTCCGTATAAGTGGTTTAAAGATTTCTGCATATGTAATGGTTTTCGTTTTTGTGATTTGCACAGTCTTCGTCATCTGGCGGCATCAACATTGCTCCAAGCGGGCGTTGACATCGTAACAGTTTCACGTTTATTAGGGCACACTTCCGTTTCTACGACTTTAAACTGCTACGGGCACAGGAACACAGCAAGCCGCAATTGTGAAATCCTATCGAACGCTTATCGGCAGGCAAGTCAAACGATTTAATGGGAAGATAATGGGAAGAATGAGAATTTAACAAAAAAGAAAAATCCCCAAACCCACATAAACACCGGGTTTGAGGACTGTATAATTGCCAGCGGATTACGAGGCTCGAACTCGTCACCTCCACCTTGGCAAGGTGGCGCTCTACCGAATGAGCTAAATCCGCTTAACTATTGACCGACAATTGTACATTGTCGTCGTGCCCCCGGTCGGAATTGAACCAACGACACGTAGATTTTCAGTCTACTGCTCTACCGACTGAGCTACAGGGGCAAAAACGATCCAGAAGGGACTCGAACCCTCGACCTCTAGCGTGACAGGCTAGCGTTCTAACCAACTGAACTACTGGACCTCGGGAGTGGGAGCTACAGGGCTCGAACCTGTGACCCCCTGCTTGTAAGGCAGGTGCTCTCCCGGCTGAGCTAAGCTCCCTTAATTGCATTACAGCATATCTCATTATACACACTTTGAAATAGTTTGTCAAGTTATTTTGAAAAATTTCTTTTTTATATAATTTCCATGTCAAATTTACTAAAAATTTCCGTGTTTTTGCACAAAATTGCAAAATAACTATTGCATTTTTATTCACATGCTGTTATAATAGCAGTAATTATAAACAGAGGAAGCGAGGGAGTTTTATGAATATGTCGATATTTAACAACATTGTTGAACATGAAATCCTGCGGCTTCCGGGCAGTAAGGAAGCACGTAACGAGGCTATAAAAGAACAACAGCAGGCGACTGACAAAAACGGGCATAAGATTCCTTTTGCGAGGAAACGTGACGGGTTTGACGGGGATTGCCCGTTATGCGAATGTGAAGCCTGCAAGAACCGCCGCTACCAAGACAAATCGGGTGACGGAACGGTGTCTTTCCAAGCCCCCACAAAAATGTCCCCGGACGAAGCGGCACACATGGTTCGTGCCCACGAGCAAGAGCATGTCCGCAACGAGCAGCAGCGTGCCAAGGAAAACAACATGGAAGTGGTCTCACAATCGGTGAGAATTATATACGGGACATGCCACGAATGCGGAAAATCCTACGTAGCGGGTGGCGAAACAAGGACGGTTACGAAATATGTTAACCCGGATTACATTGATTTATTCAGAGTGGGTGCAGAGGATATAACGAGGAAGAAAGGCAGTATTTACAACGCATCAGCATAAATTATGAACTTTATTAAACTTACAATTGACACAACTAATCAAGACGTGGAGCTTATGACTTCACGTCTTTTGGATTTGGGAATAACCGGATTTGAACTCGACAGCGGGGGTTTCCCGAACATAACAGTTTACCTCGAAGACAACGAGCAGGGCAGGGGTACTCTTTCAAAAGTGCAAAATCTCGGTTATGAATATAAGACAGGATATGTCGCCGAGGAGGACTGGGCAAACAACTGGAAGCAATACTTCAAGCCGTTTAACGTAGGAAAGTTGACGATTTTACCCACATGGGAAACCGATAACTGTACACTGTCCACTATCAACTGTCAGCTGACAATAGACCCCGGCTCAGCTTTCGGAACGGGTCAGCACGCCTCGACATATCTGTGTCTTGAACTTCTGTCAGACCATGTGAAAGCGGGCGATAATGTAACAGATATAGGGTGCGGAAGCGGAATTCTCTCGGCGGCGGCAGGGTTACTCGGTGCAGATAGAATTACCGCAATTGACATATCCGAAAACGCCACTCGCATCACGAAAGAAACGCTCGACACGAACAATATCAAAAACTACAGGATATTCTGCGGTGATTTAACCGCCGACAGAGCATTGCAAAAAGAACTCGGCGACGACAACGACATAATAATCGCAAATATAACCGCAGATATAATTATTTCAATGGTAGGTGTATTCCCGAAAAGCAACAAGCTTCTCTTATCGGGAATTATCAACACCCGTTTACCCGAAGTGACAAAAGCCTTGAACAATGCCGGTTATATAATCATTGAAACCCGTGAAAAGGAAGACTGGGTTGCCTTAGTCTGTATCAAAAATTAACTAAGTCACATATAATAATACATCAACTGTTAACTATCAATTGTGAACTGTCAATTGTCGTCAGGGGTGTTTTATATGAATGAACTTTTCTTATTTTTATTAATATTCTTCGGAGTATTCGGTGCAATCCAAGCAGTAAATATGCTTTGTAAATTCATAATCAAAATTATATACAGGAAAGAAAAAGATACAAAAATATGGACGAAACCGTAAAAACAATATCGGGAATTGTGGACAGTGTCATATTCAAAAACGCAGAAAACGGCTTTATCATTCTTGAGTTAGATTGTGACGGCAGTCCGATTACCGTTAAGGGAGTTCTCGGCGATATTGCCGAGGGGGAGAAGCTGTTGCTTACGGGAACATTTATTATCGACACGAAATACGGTGAGCAGTTCAAGGCACAAACGGTAGAACGCACACCTCCCGAAACAGTTGAAGAAATATCACGTTACCTCGGTTCCGGAATAATATCCGGTATCGGGGTTAAAACCGCTATAAAAATCACAGAAAAATTCGGGACAAGCACACTCGACATTATCGAAAACACCCCCGAACGCCTGCACGAAATCAAAGGCATAACACTTGACAAAGCCATATCCTACGGAACACAATATCGAAAGCTGTGCGGTGTCAACACAGTGATGTCGTTCCTCTCAGAATACGGTATAAGCCCCGCAACGGCAATTGCGGTATGGCAGAGGTACAACACCTCATCAATCGCATTAATTAAAGAGAACCCGTTCATTCTTTGTGAAGAGGGGATAGAGCTTGAATTTGAAACTGCCGATAAATTAGCCGAAGCGTTCGGGATTGACACCAACGCCATCAACCGTGTTAAAGCGGCAATCTCGCATATTCTCCTCAGTAACACGGGTATGGGGCATACCTGCCTTCCTATGAGCCAGCTACGTGATTGTGCAATCGAGTATATCGGTTTAACCCGTGACGCTTTTGACATAGGTCTATACGAAGGGGTGGACGAGGGTCGCTTCTATGTTTTAGACATCAGTAAGCACGAATTTGTCTATCTCGCCGCCTACTACAAGGCAGAGCAATATATAACGGATAAGCTTAATAAAATGCTCAAGTTTAACCCGAAAGTCACGGCTGACTTTTCCGAGGAAATTGCGGGTATAGAATGGGCAGAGGGCATAACCTATGAAACTCTTCAAAAGGCGGCAATCAACGGTTGCTTAGGGAACAATCTGCTGATTTTAACAGGCGGGCCCGGTACAGGTAAAACCACCACGCTTAACGCCGTAATTCAACTGCTTAAGCGTAAAAGAAACACATTATCATTAGCCGCCCCCACAGGGAGAGCGGCGAAACGCATGTCAGAATTAACAGGTGAAAGAGCGATGACTATTCACCGATTATTAGAAGTAGATGCCTCACAGGAAAACATGCTGAAGTTCAAGAAAAACGAGCTCAACCCAATTAAATCCGATGTTATAATAATTGATGAAATGTCAATGGTAGACACACTTTTATTTGAATCACTTCTGCGTGCTGTGAAGAACGATTCAAAGTTAATAATGGTGGGCGATTCCGACCAATTACCGTCAGTGGGTGCAGGGAATATTCTAAGGGACTTAATAGCATCGAAAAAAATTGAAAGCATAAGGCTGACCGAAATTTTCCGCCAAGCTGCCGAAAGTCTGATTGTCACAAACGCCCACAGTATTGTCAATGGCACTGCCCCCGAGTTGAACGTTCGTGACAAGGACTTCTTCTTTATTAATTGCAACACCGAGGACGAAATATCAAAAACTGTTACAGGATTGGTACAAACACGCTTACCCGACGCTTACGGGTTCAACCCGATAGAAGACATACAAGTGCTGACCCCGACAAAAATGGGTCAAGCGGGAACACGTGAGCTCAATAAATCGTTACAAAGTGCAATTAACCCTGCTTCGGTTAAAAAACGTGAGGTGAAGTATTTCGATGTGACATTCCGAATAGGCGACAAGGTCATGCAGACCGTCAACGATTATAATATCGAGTGGAAGCGTGGCGGCGAAAGGGGCATGGGTGTGTTTAACGGCGATATTGGAATAATCACCGACATTGACCGCCACTCGGGTAGTCTAATCGTAAACTTCGACGGCAGAGTAGCGGCAATCCCACCCGGACTGTTTAATAAAATCGAACACGCTTTTGCAATAACCGTCCATAAGAGTCAAGGCAGTGAGTACAGGGCAGTAATTCTGCCGCTCCCGACAGCCGCAAGGAAACTGTTATACCGCAGTCTGTTATACACGGGAGTAACAAGGGCGAGGGATTTATTAATTATCGTAGGCAGGGCAGAAACTATATTACAAATGACGAACAACGATAAAAAAACAATCCGTTATTCCTGCTTGCGGACGTTGATGACACAGGAGGACGAATGACCGCTTACGAGTTAAAACGCCTCGCACTTGACGTTCTTTACCCGAACCGCTGTCCGTTTTGTAACGAGATAATCACATATAATGCCTACTGGTGCAATTCCTGTATCGACAATTATGAATTTCACAAAAACGATTCGGATAATATTGCAGTGTTTGAATACACCGAGAAGATTAAACCGTTTATTTTCAGCATAAAGGAGGGTGGCAACGGTTACGCAGTGTCCGCCGCCGCTAAACTGATATACGATATTCTTGATATAAATATTGATTTAATAACTTGTATTCCCGCGAGTAAACATCGAATAAAAATAAGCGGATATAATCCGCCCGCATTAGTCGCAGAGGAACTCGGTCAATTAATGAACATTCCCTGCGACGTGAAACTACTCAAAAAAATCCGCAATACCGAAACACAAAAAGACCTCACAGCGGAAGAACGCCGTGAGAATCTTAAAGGTGCATTTACTGTTACGAAAAATCACAAAATCGCAAAAAACATACTTCTCATTGACGATGTTCGTGCGACCGGCTCAACACTCGAAGAGGCGGCGGAAATTCTTCGCTTTGCAGGTGCGGAAAAGGTATACACGGCGGTCATTGCGGCAGTTAATCTGTAAGTTCCCTAAGCTCATATGTCGAACCGTAAAACACATTCATATCAATGAACCTTTCAACCCCGTCATAACCGTTTAAGGTTTCACGGTGGGAATACTGCCAGAACACCCATTCCCTCCCATCGGGGAGAACCGGCTTTTTAATCACATCTCTTATCCAAATCGGGTATTCCTCATATTCGTTTTTAATGTACAGGTTATACGATTTCATGGTAGCGTATATTATCGGCTTGTGTCCGTAATGCTCCTCAAGTATTATTAACATATCGTTCAGTATTTCACCGGTATGCTCTCGAGAGGGCAGATTTTTTTCTATATCTCCGTAGAATTCTATATCTATTACAGGCGGCAGAGTCCCCGATACAATGGGAACGGTTTTTATAAAATTCTCCGCCTGTGTTATACCCGAACTGTCATAACTGAAAAAGTGATATGCCCCAATTAACAAATCTGTATCGGACAATGCTTTCTCCCAGTTATAGGCGAACTTTTCATCAACGTGACTGCTTCCCTCCGTTGCTTTGATAAATGCGAAATCTATATTATTATCGGCGAGAATTTCCCAGTCAATAACACCTTGATACGATGAAACATCTACCCCTCTCACGGGGTATTTTTGTGTTGACGGATTGTTAAACCAAATTACCCCATTATATAAAAGCAAGCACAATACCGATAATACAACGATAACAGGAACAATCACATATAACGCTTTCTTGCCTGCCCGCCTGACTAACTTCACAAGCTCTGTCAGCACAATCACACTTGAAGCAACAGCAATAACTCTCACCCACATATCGAAACTAAGCGGGATTACTTTAAAGAAATCCCCTGCGAATTGTATAATTAATATTTGCATAACAAACGTAACTGAAACTGCCGCTAACATAATTTTGTTTTTGAAAAACGTTGGGAATATGCTTTCATTGCCGAGGACACGGCAGTTAAACGAGTTAAATAATTGGAACATTGCGAACAATGCAAACAGAACAGTCATTCGTTGCTCGTCGGTTGCACCGAGGAAATTCACGGTATATTGCAATAAAAACACTACAGAAATATACAATCCCGACACGCCTATCCGTGCCAACAATTTCTTAGAAACGATGTTTTCACTTCGCTTAACCGGTGGGTTATCCATCAAGTTTTTATGAGGCGGTTCCAACCCTAAGGTCAAAGCGGGTGGACCGTCCATTATTATATTAATCCACAACAACTGCAATGCAGTGAACGGTTCTTTCAATCCCATAAGCACCGACGCAAGGACTACAGTAACTGATGAAACATTCACAGTAAGCTGGAACACGATGAACCTTTTGAAATTCTCGTAAATTCCTCGCCCCCATTCAATCGCCCTCGCAATGGTTGCGAATGAATCATTTAATAAAACAATGTCGCTGGCTTCCTTAGAAACCTCTGTCCCCGCAATCCCCATAGCAATCCCAACGTCAGCGTTTTTAATAGCGGGAGCGTCGTTTATCCCGTCCCCCGTAACCGCAATGACATTGCCTGCTTCTTTTAATAATTTAACCACACGCATTTTTATAGTAGGCGTACTCCGTGCAATAACAGCGATATTCTTGATTTTCTCAGCCAATTCCTCATCAGATAACTCTTCTAATTCTCTTGCCTCAACAGCGATTTTTCCACCGTCGAGTAAGTGCAGTTCATTAGCTATGGCAGTGGCAGTAATTATATTATCGCCGGTCAGCATTTTTATTTCAATCCCCGCCCTGAAGCAGTTCTCGGCAGCTTCGTATACCTCCTCACGAATGGGGTCAGCGATTGCGGCGAACCCGTCAAACTGCGGCGAACCGCTGTTAATACTATGTGCGAATGCAATAATTCGGCAGGACTTTTCCTCATAAGCGATAATCTCCTCCTCAGCGGAATAATCATCGCACAATGCCATAATTCTTTCGGGACTGCCCTTGTAATAAGACACATTATCGCTGTTTTCGAGTACCACCGTAGTCATCATTTTCTCTTGGGAGGAAAACGGCATAACTGTTACAATTTCCGCTTCACGGCGGGCTTTTTTATAATCGCCTGCCCTTACAAGTAACGCACACTCGGTTGGGTTGCCGATGAATGTATTGTCCTCCCCTAATTCGGCAGTGCTGTTTATTTGAATGTTTTTTATAATTATATCGCTTGTTATTTCATTGACTACGGTCATGCGGTTCTCGGTGAGTGTACCTGTTTTGTCCGAGCAGATTATATTAACACAGCCGACAGTTTCACAGGCAATCATTTTTTTAACAAGTGCGTTTTGCTTTGCCAATTTAATAATATTAATCGAAAGCGACACTGCCACAATTGTCGGCAATCCCTCAGGAACAGCGGCAACAATTAACACAATACTTGTTACGAAAGCGTCCATCACTTCCTCAAAATGTAACACACCGTTTTTTGAAAAATTAATTAACTGTACAACAAAAACAATAGCGGCGGCAATAACCCCGAACAGCGTAATCAGCTTACTCATTCGTGCTAACTTTTCCTGTAAAGGGGTGGACTTTTCAGAATCGCTTTTCTTATTATTCAGTTCACCCGCAATTTTCCCGAATTCGGTGCTGTCGCCCACCCCGGTAACGATTAACTGCCCGAACCCCGATGTAATAAACGTCCCGGAATATAACATGTTTACACGTTCCGCTAACGGTGTTTTCACATCAGTAATAACTGCTTCGGAATCTTTTTCAGCAGGAACTGATTCTCCCGTCAGCATAGATTCGTCCGCATGAAGCTCACTGCTGCTTATCAGTCTTCCGTCAGCGGGAACTCTGTCACCTGTCGAGATTATAAGAATATCTCCCACAACAATGTCTTTTTGGTTTAACATAACAGTACTGCCGTTGCGGATAACTTTCACAACAATATCTTCGTTAATTTTATTAAGTGCCTCAAATGCTTTAGCACTCTTGCCCTCCATAATAACAGCAATTGCCACCGACAGAATAATCGCAACGAATATACCGATGCATTCGGGCCAATCAAAATGCCCGCCCGCCGAATAGCGAATTATGTTAACCGTAACCGCAATTAAAGCGGCGACAATCAACAGAATGAGCATAGGTTCGGTTGAAGCGAGCCATATTCTTTTTAAAAGTGACACAGGCTTCTTTTTAGTAAGCGAGTTTACACCGAATTCTGCGGCATTTTTAACAGCCTGCTCATCGGTTAATCCCGAGAGCATGTCGGTGTTATAGGTTTTTACAAGTGTTTCCTTTGACTCAATGTAAGCGTTCATTTTAAAATTCCTGTTTCTTTTATTCTTCCACTAATTTTAACTTTTTTGCAATCGGGCGGATAAACGAACTTTGCACTGTTACCGACAGTATTACCGTAAAAAACACAATGCTGAAGACATATTCGGAATATTCCAATTTCTCCGTCAACAAATGCGTGGCGAAAACAATGGAGGAAGCCCCTCTAAACCCCGCCCACGACACGAATACGATTTCTCTCCAAGGGCGGCGGAACAGCTTCATAATCAAGAACATTGCCAAAGGGCGTGCAACCAAGAACAAGAACAAGGCGAACAGTAATCCTGTCCCTGCGACCTTCCAAACTGATTCAATTTTTTCTAATGACGGTATAAACAGTATTCCCAAAACGATAAATAATACAATCTGCATAAGCATAGAAACCGCACTATACATTCTTGAAAGCGACCCCTTATACACTAACCTGCCATTCCCCATAATCATGCCGCCTATGTACACAGCCAAGAATCCGCTCCCACCAAGCTGAGCCGCAGCCCCGAATATAAGGAACGCCAGCCCGCACAGGAGAACCCCGTAAACCCCGTCAATGTCCACTCTCAATCGGTTAATCAAAAACTGCCCTAACTTTGCGAAAGCAACACCCACAATAATTCCCACACCTAATTCTACAATAAAAACCAACGGTGCATTGCTTGAGCCGGTTGCAAGTGCGATGAACACGATTGTCAGAATATGAGCAAATGGTTCATTAGAACCGCTTTCCAATTCCAAAACAGAATCAAGGTCATTTTTCAAAACCATTCGTTTAGATTGAAGTGCAGAGAAAACCGAAGCCACGTCAGTCGATGAGATAATTACACCAAGCAAGATGGACGGGTAAAAACCGAGGTTCAAAACATAATAGGCAAAAGCACCGGACAAAGCCGCAGTCAGAACAGTCCCCCCGATTGATATAGCGGAGGATACAGCGAGAACCGGTTTAGCCCTTGCAAAATCGGTGTGAAACCCACCCGTGAAAATAATCAGCAATAAAGCGAAGTTACAAATATGGTCAACAATTTCCATGTCATCGAAACGGAAGAAATTTCCGATTAGCACACCAATCAGAATAAAACCGACCAACACGGGCAAGCCGACCTTGTTAGCGGTTTTACAGGATAACGCACTGATAACGAGTATTATTCCGAAGATAAAAACAATGTCCATTTAATCTATCCTTTTAACTAATTTTATTCAATGTCGAGAACGTCGTCGATTATTTCTAAAATCAATCTTGATTCAATATCAGCTTTTCCGAGGCAGTTAATAATTTCGTCAACATTGTTTGTGTTTATGGCGGTGGCAATCATATCCATAATGGTGTTAAGCGGCGAGCGAATATCATGAGCCATTCGGGTGAGGATTTCCTCACGGGCTAAGAGGTGGTCTATCAATTCCTTAGAATTCTTGCTTTTGTGCCTCGACAATTCATCTATTAATTTATTCAGCTCAAGCAGCTCATGCCTGCCCTCGATTACTTTAATGTGCTTTTCAACCCGCCGTAAAAGGATTTGCCCGTCGAAAGGTTTATGAATATAATCAACCGCACCCAAGTCCAACCCTGCCATCTCACTCTTAGCGTCATCAAGTGCAGAAAGGAACACCACCGCAATATCTTTATAGACATCATTGGCTTTTAATGTTTTGATGGCCTCATACCCGTCCATGCCCGGCATTTCAACGTCAAGAACGATTAATGAGGGCATAACCTCATCAATTATCTCGAACATTTTAATCGCCGATTCCACCGCAAACACTTCAAACGACATACCCAATACCTTATCGCATATAGCGAGGGTGACAGGATTATCATCAACCACAATAATTTTATTTCTCGACATATATTCTCCTTAACTTTGTTAACAAGGGGCACAGTTACCTGTACCCCACCTTATTAAATATAACATCAATTCTATCGGCTTACAGCAACGAGAACGCCACAGTTATTCCAATAAACACAATCGCAACAGTACAAGAAACCGTGATTACGTTATTGAACGACGGACCTGCCGTATCTTTTAAGGGGTCACCCACCGTATCACCGATTACTGCCGCCTTATGATTATCACTGCCCTTACCGCCGAAGTTCCCTTGCTCGATATGCTTCTTGGCATTATCCCAAGCACCGCCGGAGTTTAACATAAACACTGCCATTGAGAACCCGATAACAATAATTCCCGCTAAATAACCGACAACACCTGCTGAACCGAGAACTAATCCCACAAGTATAGGTGCGGCGATTGTGAGCAGGGCAGGGGCAACCATTTCTTTTAAAGCCCCTCTTGTGCATATGTCAACACAAGTTGCATAATCGGCTTCAACGCCCTCTTTCCCCTCTAACAGACCTTTAATTTCTTTGAACTGCCGTCTGACCTCTTTAACGATACTTTGTGCCGCCCTCTGAACCGCCGACATACAAAGTGCCGCAAACAAGAACACCACAGCCGCTCCCGCGAAGAACCCGATAAGAACAGGCGGATTAGTAATCGCTAAGTTAAGTGCATGGTCAGAGCAGTTCTCGCCTAATTCTACACAAGTTTCACAGCCTTTACCCATTTCAGCAAGGGCAACATTCACATAAGAAACTAAGAGTGCCAGCCCCGTGAATGCGTTTGAGGCGATTGCGAACCCTTTACCGGTAGCCGCAGTAGTGTTTCCGAGTGCATCGAGTGCGTCGGTGCGTTCACGAACCTCTGCGGGTAAATGAGCCATTTCGGCAATTCCGCCGGCGTTATCCGCAACGGGGCCGAATGCGTCAGTCGCAAGAATAATCGCGTTAGTTGCGAGCATAGCAACAGCGGAAAGTCCAATCCCGTATAACCCTGCGTTATAGTCTAATATACCGCCGTTTCTGAGGTAGTCCATACCACCCGAAATGCAGAAACTCGCTAATGCGGCACCGCCGATTGTAAGGAGCGGGCCTGCAGTTGATTTCATACCGAGTGATAAACCGCCAATCATCAAAGGAGCGGCACCGCTTTCACTTGAAGCGGCAAGCTCACGAGTGGGCTTACTTGCGTCAGAGGTGTAATACTCTGTGAAAAGGCTTACGATAAACCCTGCAATGATACCGACGATTACCGCTCCGCATAATCCCCACACGTTATTAGCCATAGGGTTTGCAATACCTTCGGTTTGTGCAGGAGCGTTGTTGGCAATATAATAAATCAAAGGCATTGTAATAACAGCCGCAAGTCCGCCTGCTACATAAACACCTCTTCTGAGTGAACCCAAGAGTGATTTCTGGTCAGTTTGTTCCTTTGTGCGAACGAAGAACGTACCGATAATCGAACAGATTACACCTACCACCGACACGATAATTGGTAGCATAAATCCCGCAATTCCGTACCCCGCACCAAAGCTGATGGCGATGGTCGCCACTAATGCGTTGGAGTTACTTTCATGTAAGTCTGCACCCATTCCCGCAACGTCGCCCACATTATCACCCACGTTATCAGCGATAACAGCGGGGTTACGGGGGTCGTCCTCAGGAATTCCGGCTTCTACCTTACCGACTAAGTCCGCACCGACGTCTGCGGCTTTGGTGAATATACCGCCACCGACACGTGCGAACACGGCAACCACAGCAACGCCCATTCCGAATGTAACCATGGTATATGCGATAACGTCATCAGGTTGCTTAAACGCATATTTTAAAAGCATAAACCAGACCGTTATTTCAAGAATAGCCAACCCGTTTACAATAAATCCCATAACCGACCCTGACGCAAACGACACACGAAGAGCCTTATTAAGGCTTTCGGTTGCGGCATGAGCGGTACGGGCGTTGGCGTTGGTGGAAACCTTCATTCCGATGAAGCCGCACAACGCGGTTAAGGTTCCCCCCGTGATGAAAGCGAACGGTGTAAACACGTTTATGTAACCGCTCTGACCGAATAACAAGGGTATGTACGCAAGTGCGGCAAGGAGGAGGAAAATGCCTCCGAGAATAATAGCAACCGTGCTGTACTGGCGTTTCATAAAAGCATTTGCACCCGTTCGGATTGCCTGTGCAATTTTCTGCATTTTCTCGTCGCCCTCAGAAAACTTCATGACCTTGCGTGCTTGAATAAGTGCGAACACAAGTGATGCTGCCGCTCCGATGTAACCTACCCAGAATAGATTCTCAACCAATTTAATCAGCTCCTAAATAATTATTGTGCGTGAAAACCAAAAGAAAAGGGTGGATGATGAGATTCGAACTCACGGCCTTCAGAGCCACAATCTGACGCGCTAACCAACTGCGCCACACCCACCATGACAATTGACAGTTGACAATGCACAATTGACAATTAATAAAGGATTATACAAGCTTGCTTTAAAATAATTGTCAATTGTCAATTGTACATTGTACATTGTCCGTCATACGCCAAACAGGATTCGAACCTGTGACCTACCGCTTAGAAGGCGGTTGCTCTATCCAGCTGAGCTATTGGCGCGTCTGCTTATAATACGTTTAACATCATAACATATATTTCCCGCATTGTCAACATTTTATCTGGAAAATATATCTGCCGCCGAGAAAATCGGCGGCAAACGTGATAAACTGAAGATTATTTCAATTCCCGACAGTCAATTTTTTCATCTTCCGTCTAACGAATATTTTATGAATCTCACCTGCGAATAACGGTGCAAGGGACAACCCGATTGCAATGAGCCAGTGGTTCGAGCCCATCGGAACACAGTAGAAAACGTCCCTTAATCCGGGTACTGTGGCAGTCAAGCCTAATGCGGCAAATGAAAAACAAATCCCCGCTAACAGCATTTTATTCCCGAAGAAGTTCTTTGAGAATACCGACTCACTGAAACTCCTCACATTAAGAATATTTACAACCGACGACCCGCCGATTACAAGATACGCCATTGTCATGCCTATTTCGTGAGAGGGGGCATAACCGTCATAAACGTCCACAAAAGCACCCAGGTAATACGCAATCAGCGACACCACAGCAAACACAGTCCCGTATATAATAATCCTTGTCGCCACTCCTCTTGCGAAAATGCTTTCATTCTTTTCAACAGGCTTCTGCCGCATAACGTCCTTCTCGGCAGGCTCACGACACATACATAAATCGGGAACGCCATCGGCTACCACATTAATGAATAATAGTTGTATTGCCACAATCGGTGCCCTCTGCCAGAACAGAATACCCAATAACATGGTGAATATTTCGGAAAGGTTACAGGAAATCAGCGAACATAGGACTTTTCGTATATTGGTATAAACTCGCCTGCCTTCCTTAACTGCGTCTACGATTGAAGCGAAGTTGTCGTCGGTCAAAACCACATCGGAGGCACTCTTAGAAACATCAGTCCCCGAACCCATTGCCACCCCCGCATTAGCCGCCTTAAGTGCGGGAGCGTCATTAACCCCGTCACCGGTCATGGCAACAACCTCCCCGTGGGACTGCCACGCCTTAACTATGCGAATTTTATCCTCCGGACTGACACGGGCATACACTGAATAACTCTTGACATTCTCGGCTAATTCATCGTCGCTCATTTTCGCTAATTCCACGCCGGTCATGGTCTTGTCACCCTCGCTGAATATCCCGATTTCCTTTGCGATTGCCGAAGCGGTAATAACATGGTCGCCGGTAATCATAACTGTTTTAATTCCCGCCTCCTTTGCGGTTTGAACCGCAATAGCACTTTCAGGGCGAGGCGGGTCAATCATTCCCACAAATCCGGCGAATATCAAATCCTTCTCAAGCTCCGCTTCATCGAGAACAGCAGGCAGCTCCTCATAATACTTATAGCCCGCCGCAATAACCCTCAACGCACTTTGAGCAAATTCATCATGAATACGTTTAGCGGTATCCCCGCATACCGTAGCAGGGTCAATCGGAATCCTGTCAAATGCACCTTTAGTAATAGATATATACCGGTGCTGACCCTCCTTAGGCTTCTCGGTCTCGGGTAACTCATGAACCGTAGTCATCAACTTTCTTTGAGAATCGAAGGGAAGCTCGTGCATTTTATAAAAAATTGCGTCAAGGCTCTTTTTCGTAATATTCTTATCCCGCAGTAACCGTACTATGGCAGTTTCAGTGGGGTCGCCTATTTCCTTAACAGATTCCCCCTCTGCATTAACTTCAATAGAGGCATTACTCGCCAACGACATAATTTCAATAAGAAACCGCTCATTATGATTAAAGTCGCTTTGTGCATCAATGGGGTCATGCCCGGGTATCCACACTTTTTGAATGGTCATGCGGTTCATAGTAAGCGTACCCGTCTTATCCGAGCATATAACCGACGCACTGCCAAGGGTTTCGACAGCGGAAAGCCTGCGAATAATCGCATGCTTATTCGCCATAAGCATAACCCCGTATGCCAATGAAGCTGTTACAATAATAGGCAGACATTCAGGAACAACCGCAACCGCCATAGAAACAGCGTTCAATAATACTAACAGCGGGTTCTCAGCGAAATTCCCGTTGATTATTTCCATAAGGAACATTCCCGCACCCGCCGCAATTGCGACCATACACAGAATTCTCCCCAAACCGTCCATCTTCTTTTGGAGCGGTGTTTTCACTTTTTTGGTATCGCTTAACAACCCCGCAATTTTGCCCATTTCGGTGGACATACCGGTTTCGACAACAACAGCCTTAACCCTGCCGTTAGTAATAAGACAACCCGAGAACAGCATATTAAACCTGTCACCTAAGGGGGCGTCTTCGGCGATTTCCAAATTCCCGTCTTTTTCAACAGGAACACTTTCCCCCGTCAGAATAGACTCGTCCACCTTTAAGTTAGAGCTTTCGATAATTCGTGCGTCTGCGGGAATCATATCCCCCGCCCCTAATATAAGAATGTCACCCGGCACCAAATCCACAGCATTAATATTCTGCTTTTCACCATCACGAAGAACAACCGTCATATTTGCGTGCATATTCTTTAAAGCGTCTAATGCTTTCTCCGCCCCCATTTCCTGCTTAGTGGCGAGGACGACGTTTATGACCACGATTGACATAATGACAATCGAGTCAGTGAACCCGTGTGACGGGTCGAATATCGCTACAATAAACGCAATAACCGCCGCCGCTAATAAAATCAGCGACGTTATATCAACAAGATGATGAAGTGCCTTTTGCAAAACCGTCTCTTTCTTTTCATCATCGAACTTGTTCAACCCTTTTTCTTTTTGAATATCGGGGATTTGCCCGCTTGTCAAGCCTTTACCCGAATCGGTCTGCAACTCCTTAAAAATATCCTGTAAACTACTCCGATGTCTTTGCATAAATCAATCTCCTTATAATTATGTCGGGTTATTCCGAAAGCAGCAGCCATTCATTATCTAATTCTGCCAGCCGCTTCTTAGTTTCTTCATACATGATGTATTTCTCCTGCATAAGCTGATAATCAGCAGAAATAACAGGGTCAGCCATATCGTTTTGCAACTCGTTCAACAATGCTTCACAATTCTGCATATCTGCTTCAAGCTCTTTAATGCGGGTTCGCTTTTTCGCTTCATTAACACGCTGTTCCTTATTTTTATAGGTGTTTGTGGTTTTCGGAGCGATGTGAGCATCGCTCCCTACAGGAATTCTGCGATTATTTACATATTCATCAAACCCGCTAAAACTGCGAACACCCATATCGGTTATTTCAAGAATACGTGAGGACAGCTTGTTTAATAAATACCTGTCATGGGAAACATATATAATCGTCCCCGTATATTCGCACAAAGCGTCCTCAAGAACCTCACGGGTGCTTATATCAAGATGGTTGGTCGGCTCATCGAGAATAAGCACATTCCCCCTCTCAAGCATCATAATCGCAAATCTTAACTTAGCACGCTCTCCCCCCGATATAACACCGACTTTTTTATATACATCCTCTCCGGTAATTCTTACACTGCCTAAAAGTGAGCGGACTTCAAGTTCCGTCATACGCGGGTATAGCTTATGGACAGCGTTCATAACCGTGTCATTGGGATTAAGGCGGGAATTCTCCTGCTCGAAATAAGAAATTCTCACATTCTCTCCCCATTCGATATTCCCTTTAGTATGCGGTAACTTATTTTGAATAACCTTAAGCAGTGAGGTTTTTCCGCTCCCGTTAGCACCGACAATCGCCATTTTCTCACCACGCCGAATATCGAATGACAGATTATCGATTAATGTTACTGCGGTTGAGTCTGCACCGACTGTTAATCTCACATTCTCAACCGTCAATAACTCCTTAGGGGGTTCACGGTCATATGTCAGCTTAATTTTCGCAGACTTCTCACTAAGCACAGGTTTCTCGATTAACTCCATGGACTCTAATTTTTTAACCCGACTTTTCGCCATATTTGAGGTTGATGCCCGAACAATATTGCGTGCCACATAATCCTGCAGCTTTGCGATTTCTTCCGCCTGTGCCTCATATTCTTTTAACTGACGGGTAACATATTCCTGCTTTTGCCCGACAAATGCCGTATAATTCC
Organism: Oscillospiraceae bacterium; assembly: GCA_009784825.1. Lineage (GTDB taxonomy): Bacteria > Bacillota > Clostridia > Oscillospirales > Ruminococcaceae > Ruminiclostridium_E. Next base: position 102,534 of record WQXO01000007.1, on the reverse strand, counting down.
CCTTAAACCGCCTAAGAACCCCACGTTCAATTTCACAGACAGAGGTGACTAACTTATCAAGGAAGTACCTGTCATGGGAAACAATTAATAATGCCCCCTTGTATTCGCTGAGATACTCCTCCAACCACATAACAGTATCAAAGTCAAGGTGGTTGGTTGGCTCGTCAAGAATAAGCAAGGCAGGGTTTTCGAGTAACAGCTTGGCTAAAGCAAGGCGGGTTTTTTCACCTCCGCTTAAAGTCGAGATAATTCGGTCATGGGTATCCGTCGGAAACCCCATACCGTTCAAAATTTTATTAATTTTTACATCAATCAGATACCCGTCATTAGTTTCAAAATAGGCAGATTTCTGTGAATACTCTTCAGCGTATTGCTCGGTCAAGTTGTTGTCACGTAACTCCTCAAGACGTTCGGCAATATCTAATAATTCACGGAAAACTCCCTTCATTTCATCAATAACAGAACACTCACGATTAAGTCCGCTATCCTGTGCAAGGAAGCCTATTCCGGCTTCTTTGTTCCTGTATATTTTTGGTGTGAACGGTTCGGGCTGATTGTCGGGTACATCTACTCCCGCAATGATTTTGAGCAGTGTGGATTTCCCGCACCCGTTAATTCCGATTAAGCCGATACGTTCGTTGTCCTCGATGGTGAGCGATATGTTCTTAAGCACCTGCTCACCGTTATAGTATCTGCTAATATTTTCAAGTGAGATAATCATAAAAAAATTATAACACATAACTGCTGTGCCGTCAATAAAAATGTTGCGTTAATTATCAATTGTAAAAAACATGATGACGGTGTTTAAATAAATCAAGTGATGTGATTTAAAAAACATCGTCATATGAATAACGGAGATTTCCCGCATTTTACCTCAATTTACCATAAAACAAAAAAAGTGCTTGACAAATATTAATAACAGTGGTATAATGGCTAAGCGATTTGCGGGTGTAGTTCAATGGCAGAATCCCAGCCTTCCAAGCTGGTCGTGCGGGTTCGATTCCCGCTACCCGCTGAAACGGCGGTTTTAGTAGAGTGTTACTAAAACCGCCGTTGCTTTTTATATAAATCATCGCCTTATATAAATATCACCGTAATCCACACATACAATACAATTGTTCCGATGGCGAGAATTCCTGTGGTTATCTGTGCGGGAAGCCTCGCATAATTGAACCCGATATTCGCACCGAAGCGGTCTTCCACCATAATCGCAGGGTCATTCTTATTATAATAAAACATTCCCAAGAACCAGTGTTCGTCGTCGTTGCGTCCCTTAACCACGGGAACGGCATTACCCGAAATATCAGGCTCCTCCTCATCAATTTTGGGATTGAGCTTGCATCCGCCCTGTCCTGCCCTCACTTGAAACACAATCAAAGGCACACACATACCGATTACCAATATCCAAAAAGGTGCGGAGGGGGTAGTCGTCCCCGGCATAACCACCGGTATGAACAACAATATGAACATTGCGGTAATACATAGAGTTAGAATTCCCAAACAATGCTGCATACCTCTGCGATACGCCTTATTCTGTGCAAACGAAAGAACAGGGTTCTGCGGGTTAATCTGCAGCTTTGTCCGTGCGAACACCATAGCGGTCACAACCATAGTAGCGAGCATAAGCAGCATAAACAGCGGAATTAACAATATAACCCATATAGACTTCTCCGACCAAGCGTCGGGTTCCATATTAATATCATAGTGGGTGGGAATCATATCCGGTAACTCGGGGTACACTGCGAACCCCGCAATAATACACGCAAAAACCGCAATCAACGATATAATGTAATACCCCCAAGGTATCGACTTCATTTTCTCATTAGCATATGCCGAGCGAGTGTCTGCCGCCGCAATCTGCGGAACATTCCACCCCTCACTTTTTTTGAGAGACTTGGCTTTCCTCCAACAAGGGATATACACGGCGAACTGTGCAATGACCATCACAAAAGGCAGGTACATAACTGCGATAATGCACCACCGTTCATACAGCAAGAATTGTGCGGTTGCCAATACAAGTGATATAAACGTAGCAATGACTATCCCGCGCAGATACCTCTTTTTTAATACTAATGCCGTGGGGTGGCTCTGCTGTTCAATGGGAACACGCACCCCGAATAAGAAGTTCTTGCGGGTTATCAGCGGAATAATCGCAAATAAAACACCAATTAAGAGTAATATTGTTATATTGGTTATATAACACAAAATGTTGAGTTCACTCATGTATTATCTCCCTTATTTGATTTAGAATTTCCGGCATTACCGAAACATTCTTCACAGAATTGCAAAAATGCTTTTTCATCTATATTTCTGCAATGTGCCTCGGCCGCCGCAAAGGTTAATGTCCGTTTAAGCTTCCTCTCGAAATCACCGTCACTGTTTTGTTTATGCGAAACAACCGCACCCTTTCGTCGGTCCATAACTAAATAATGCTCGTCACACAGCATGGTATAAACCTTGTTGACGGTATGGAGATTAATCCCCAAGTCGGCGGCAAGCCTCCTAACAGACGGCATATGCTCCCCCGGTTGGAGTTGTCCCGAAGCAATCCCGAGAATAATCTGACTTCGCAGCTGCTCATAAATTGCATCATGGCTCTGCGTATCTATTTGAAGTATCATAATTCCCCTCACGTAAAAATAACTGTTATACGTATTATATAACAGTTATTTCATTTTGTCAATACACTTATTTAAAAAATTAACAATTAATAATTAATAGTTAATAATTTTGGTATTTGCGTCCGCAAAGATTTTTATTTTAAATTTTCGCCACAGGCGACACAATCATTATTCATTATTCATTATTCATTATTAATTATTAATTAGTATTTATCCCTGCATTTCCATAATCATATCACGATAATACGCCGCCTGCTCAAAATCTAACAGCTTCGCCGCCTCTTTCATAAGAGCGGTGTATTTCTTAATAAGTGCATCTTTTTCAGACTTTTTCAGCTTCCGCTTATCACCCTTAACCCCGTCATCTTTTTTGGTAATCTCTAAAACATCACGCACATTTTTAATAATTGTCTGCGGCACAATGCCGTTTGCTTCATTAAAAGCCTGTTGGATTTCCCGCCGACGTCCGGTTTCACGAATTGCCGCCTCCATTGAACGGGTCACATTATCGGCATACATAATTACCTCACCGTCGGCGTTACGGGCTGCCCTGCCGATTGTCTGAACCAATGAAGTCTCACTCCGCAGAAACCCCTCCTTGTCTGCATCAAGAATTGCAACCAACGATACCTCAGGCAGGTCTAACCCCTCCCGAAGCAGATTAATACCGACTAACACATCAAACTCACCCAACCGCAAATCCCGAATAATCTCCATTCGCTCCATAGTATCAATATCATGGTGCATATACCGGACTTTAACGCCCAATTTTTCTAAATAGAACGTCAAATCCTCTGCCATGCGTTTTGTCAAAGTAGTGACAAGGGTGCGTTCCTTTCGCTCAATCCGTTTATTAATCTCGCTTAATAAATCCTCGATTTGCCCCTCAATTGGCTTAACTGTCACCTTCGGGTCGAGCAATCCCGTAGGGCGGATTACCTGTTGAACCACCCGTGTGCTTTTCTCCTTTTCAAAAGCCGCAGGTGTCGCCGAAACGAACACAACTTGGTTCACTTTGTCATAGAATTCGTTGAAATTCATGGGGCGGTTATCATAAGCGGACGGCAGGCGGAACCCATACTCAATCAGGTTCTTTTTCCGAGCCGCATCCCCGCCATACATTCCTCTCACCTGCGGAAGTGTTACATGGCTTTCGTCCACCATAAGCAGATAATCCTCGGGGAAGTGGTCTAACAAAGTAATCGGGATAGCCCCCGGTTCACGTCCTGCCAACACACGGGAATAGTTCTCGACCCCTTTGCACATTCCGATTTCCCGAAGCATTTCTATGTCATACATAGTCCGCTGTGCAATGCGTTGTGCCTCGATTAACTTATGCTCGTTGGTGAAATACTCTACCCGCTCTTCCATTTCCGTTTCTATGTCCTGTAACGCCTTTTCTAATTTATCTCTGCTGACGATATAATGTGTCGCAGGGAATATCAAAGCGTGGCTCATCTGGCGAACAGGATTCCCCGAAACCACCTCAATTTCAGAAATCTTTTCAATCTCGTCCCCGAAGAATTCTATCCTATACGCTCGCTCAACAGGATTACCTGCGGGAAACACCTCAAGCACATCACCACGCACCCTAAACTTATTCCGTGTAAAATTAATGTCGTTGCGTTCATATTGAATCCCGACTAATTTCCGCATAACATCATCACGGGAAATCTCCATGCCTTTTCTGAGTGATACGACATTCGCACGATACTCCTCGGGCCCGCCTATGCTGAAAATGCAGGAAACACTCGCAACGATTATAACGTCACGCCGCTCTGCCAATGCGAACGTCGCAGAGTGTCGTAAGCGGTCTATTTCATCATTAATCGCACTGTCTTTTTCAATAAAAGTATCCGTCCCCGGGATATACGCCTCCGGCTGATAATAGTCATAATAACTCACGAAATATTCAACCGCATTATCCGGAAAAAACTCCTTAAACTCCCCGCACAATTGTGCCGCAAGTGTCTTATTATGTGCAAGAACAAGGGTAGGGCGATTGACCTCGGCGATAACATTCGCCATGGTGAACGTCTTACCCGAGCCGGTGACGCCCATAAGAGTCTGCTCCCTGTCACCGTTTAAGATACCGTCTGCCAAAGCACGAACAGCCCCGGGTTGGTCTCCCGTAGGCGTAAACGATGATTTTAACTTAAACTTATCCATTTTATTTAAACTCCGTTATATTGGTCTTTGGGTTTCCTGTGAAAAAATGTTGTAATCGCCTTTTGCGGACACAGATTAACACAGCGGTAACAAATTGTGCAGTTATTGTCATGTTTAATTTCCCCGTCGGAAATTCTTAAATTCTTCATCGGGCAAGCATTAACGCATAAACCGCACACGGTACAATCATTGTCAATTTTGACATTTTTGCCCCTTGCGTTCATTTTTTCCTCAAAAACACCTTGAAACAATCCTAAAAATCGGGAAAAAGCATTAAACCCCCGTCTGATAATTCTGCCTCTTTGAATATCTCTGCAAACTCGTGCAAGTCTAATTTCGGCTTTCCTAATCATCTTATGATTCTGTACACCATTTTTCAGCGGTAACAAAGCGAAATTACAAACATTATTCGGCATGTTTATATGCTCAGCATAAATAACCTTGAAATGCTTCTTAGGGAATAAATCAACAAAAACTCTCGCACCGTCCCCCGAAGCAATTAACTGTGTGATAATTATAATAATCTCTTTATTTTTGAATAACGCCGAATACTCTCTTACAAATTCCTTGAAAATACGAGGCACCCTCGAGCCATATATCGGATAACATACACAAATGCGGGAGCTTTTACATATTAAATCTTCAAAGTCAATACTATCCTCAATAGAATGACAAGCATACCCCATTGTTTTACTGAAGCGTTCAGCTATGTATTTAGTGTTCCCCGTCCCTGAAAAGAATAACGTCAGCATTACCACACCCCACATTATTTATATTATTCTAATTCGTCGCCTGTTGTCAACTGTGAATGCTCAGGGTTAAGCGGGTCTATGCTTACAATGTATTCCTCGTATTCATTAATTTCTTTTCGATGTTTACCCGATTTGTATTTCTTATATTGTTTTATGCAGAACTTAATAAACCAAACTGCAAAACTTGCCGCAACTGCTAAAACAAATGAAAGCACAATAAAAATTAGTAAGAAAACTTCTCCCCATCCAAAAGCATCCCTGCTCCGGTCATAATAAAAGTCACATAAAAAAGCATTGACAGGTATTCCCGCAACCCAGTGATAAAACCAAACATTCAACCTTCTGATACTGCACACTATTGCCGGTATTGCGATTAGTGGTGTAAAGAAAACAAACACTAATAACTCATGCGGTCTAATAGAAAAAGCAAATCCTATAGTGACCTTAGTTATATAAAACATTATAACTTGTGATATACACACTATCACTATCGGTAAGAGCTGTTTACACAATATGTATTTCACTATTCTCATTCGTCACCTCTTGTCAACTATCAATTGTCAATTGTACATTGTCAATTGTCAATTGTACATTGTCCGTCACCAATACCCCGTCATATACCCGCTTTCCTTCAATGAGGCGACCCCGTCTCTCCCGACGATAATATGGTCAATTAACTCGACATCCATTTTCTTAAACATATCACAAACATCTTTAGTAGCGTCAATATCCGCACGAGACGGCATGCAGCTTCCGGCAGGGTGATTATGCGAAATAACTAACCGACTGCACTTATTCACAAGGGCAGAATGTGCGATTTTCCTAATCGGCAAATCCACCTTTCCGATAGTCCCCATGCTGACCCGTTCCTCACAAATCAACTTCAAATCATCAGTTAAATACAAACAATAAATCTCTTCACTTTTGCTCCCGAAGAATAATGTATTGCAATAGTCCTTTAATCGTTCACAATTAAAATTCTCGATTAGTTCTTTCTCGGCAGAATTTCTTGTATAAACTCTCGAAAGCAGCCTGAAAAAACAAATCAGCGAAGCGGCGTTATCACCGATTCCGCTGACGTTTTTTAATTCATCATATTCGGCGTCTAAAACATTGTTAAGCGACCCGAATTTCTTTATCAGAGTATGAGCAATATCATTAGTATCACTTCTCGGAATGGCGTAATACAAAAGAATTTCCAAGACCTCATGGTCAGGGAGCGTTTCTATACCATATTTCAGAAACTGCTCTTTTTTTCTTTGTCTGCGTCCGCCGTGCTGGTGAACGGGTTTTGTTGTCATTTCAAAATTGCTCCTGTATGTGATGAGGTAACTACCCTCGCATAACGCTGTAAATATCCCGTGGTTTCTTTGGTTTTAATAATTGTGTCGGCTTTTCTTTCATTGATAATTTCATCAGAAACCAAAAGCCTTATCTGCCGATTAGGAATATCGAATTCAATAACATCACCGGTTTGAACATATGCAATGCACCCACCCTCTGCCGCTTCGGGAGAAACGTGTCCGATTGCCGCACCCCTGCTTGCCCCGCTGAACCGCCCGTCGGTGACTAAGGCGACACTGCCGTCTAATCCCATTCCTGCAATTGCCGCAGTCGGTGCGAGCATTTCCGGCATACCCGGGCCTCCCTTAGGCCCCTCATAACGGATTACCACAATATCCCCCGCAGAAATATCACCGCCGAGAATTGCCTCAACCGCCTCCTGCTCATTGTCGAATGCTTTAGCGACACCGGAAAATTTCATCATTTCAGGGCGTAACGCCCCTTGCTTAACCACACAACCCTCGGGTGCCAAATTCCCGTAAAGAACCGCAATCCCCCCGTCACTGCGAATGGGACTTTCTAATGTTTTAATGACATTTCCGTCAGCTTTACGAGCGTCTTTTAAACGTGACCCTTGTGTCCCCGAAATGGTCATAACCTCAGGGTCAATTAACCCCTCACGGAATAACTCACGCATAACCGATTGAATACCGCCGACAGCGTTTAAGTCCTCGATGAATATATCGCTTGCAGGGTTCAGTTTACACAACTGCGGAATTTTCTTGCCTAATTCATTTATATCATCAAGGGTAATATTTATATTCGCCTCATGAGAAATCGCCAACAAATGCAAAACCGTATTCGATGAAGCACCGATTGCCATATCAACAGCAATTGCATTAACCATGTTCGCCTTGGTGATAATATCGAGCGGTTTAATGCCTTTTTTGTATATCTCCATAATCAACTCGCCTGTTTCCTTTGCGAGCCGTCTGCGTGCTGAGGTAACAGCAGGCTCAGTACCGCTGAACGGCAAGGACAAACCGAGTGCCTCAGTTAAGCAGTTCATGGAATTAGCGGTATACATTCCCGCACAGGAGCCGCAGGTAGGACAAGCGTTATTTTCCATTTCCACTAATTCATAATCGCTTATTTCACCTTTCCTGTGTTTTGCGACCGCCTCGAAGGTTTCAGATAAATTAACACGCTTACCGCCGACTACCCCCGCTAACATAGGTCCACCCGACACAAACGCCGACGGAATGTTTAAGCGTGCCGCTGCCATTAACATACCGGGCACGATTTTGTCACAATTAGGAATAAACACAACCCCGTCTAAAGGGTGTGCCATAAGCATAACCTCAATGCTGTCTGCGATTAACTCGCGGGAAGCCAATGAATATCTCATGCCCTCATGGTTCATGGCAAGCCCGTCACACACACCGATTGTGAAAAACTCAAAAGGAACGCCGCCCGCATTACGAATACCGTCCTTGACTGCTTTCGATATTTCGTGCAAATGCGTATGCCCGGGAACGTATTCACTTGCGGCGTTGACAACAGCGATGAACGGCTTGTCCATCTCTGAAGAGGTCAAGCCCAACGATTTCAACAAAGCTCGATGGGGTATACGTTCTATGCCTTTCGTAAGCAGCTCACTTCTCATTTTTCCACTTCCTTAAAACACTGATTATTTATGTGAACATTATATACTTTATTTCAACAAAAGTCAACTACTTCTTTTTAGCACTGTCTATTTCCCCTTTTAACCCCAGCACCGTCACCGCCAATAAATTCGGAACAGCCATAACACCGTTCATCAAATCGGCTAACCCCCACACGATTTCCAACTTCATCACCGCCCCGACGAATACGCATAAGACGAACACAACTAAAAAAGGCTTAACCGTTTTTTTCCCGAATAAATACTCCATACAAACCGCCCCGAACACCGACCACCCCGAAGCGGTGGCAATGGCGAACAACACGATTGATATTGTTATAAACACCCCTGCATAATCCCCAAAAGCACTTGAAAAAGCCGTAGAGGCTAAGTTCATTCCCCCGTCGCTTAAGTCGGAATTGTCTGCACCCGTCAGCAGAATAGCGAACGCTGTTAAGGTGCAGATGACTATCGTATCGAAAAACACCGTAAGTGTAGCCCACAGGCTTTGTTTATGTGCATCCTCAGAGGAGGACATGGCGTTCATGGTTACAGAACTGCCGAGTCCCGCTTCGTTAGAGAATATCCCCCTCCTGAACCCCCAGCTCATCGCCTTACCAATCCCGACACCTGCCGCCCCGCCCGCCATGCTTCTCAGGTTAAACGCCTCGGTGACAATCCGCATAAAACAAGCGGGAACATCTTTAATAAAAATAAATATAACCGCAAGACAGCCCAAAATATATATAACAGCGATAACCGGAATAGTCTTTTCCGTGACCCGCCCCAACACTTTAGCACCACCGAAGATTAACACCCCCACAGGAACAATTGCAATAACCCCGCTCAACCACAAGGGCGTGTCGAAGCTGTGCTTCATGGAGGAGGACATGGCGTTAATCTGCGTCATATTTCCGATACCGAGGCTTGAGAAAACACAGCAGAGTGCGAACAGCTTTGCAGGGAAGCTTCCGAGTGCTTTTTCAATATAATAAAACGCCCCCCCGAAATACCCTCCCTCAGGACGTTGCCGCCTATAACGCATTCCGAGGTAGTTCTCGGCATATGTAGTTGCCATTCCCAGAAACGCCGACACCCACATCCAAAATACCGCACCTGCCCCGCCGAGTGCGATTGCCGTCCCGAGTGCGACGATGTTCCCTGTACCTATTGTGACAGCCAATGAGTTGGTTAATGTCTGGAACGGACTTAGTGTATTTTTACCGCTTTTTTCTTGTTTAGCGAAGATAGTCTGCTTAAAAATTTTCCATGTATTAAGTTGAAAGAACCCTAATTTCACACTGAAGAAAACGCCCGTCCCGATGAACAACGCCAGCACGGGTGCTCCCCAGAATATATACTCGTTCAGCCAGTTTATGACCGTCAAAGAAATCCCCCCTTGTCCTTAATATATCAATTATATTAGGACAGGGGGTGGAAAAGTACTCGGGAGGGGTATTATAGTCGTTTTATGGAGATATTTTAGAGTTTTAGGCTTTTAGGAGCGGTAAGGCTTACCCCTCTTTGCAGAATTTGTCGAACCCCGCTTGACAAGCGGGGTTATGTGTGGTATAATGATATAAGAAAGGTTAAGTTATAATGATTTTTTCAAAGTGAGGTTAAGGCTATGAATAAAACGATTACCGAAAACAACAACGACACTATTCAAATACAACGCATTGAGCAGCTTAGATATTGCCATGAAAGGCTTGACGAGTTGAAAAGTTCCGTTTATCAAAGAACGTCAATAATTATGGCAATTCTTGCTTTTATAGTTACAGCATACTCCTTTATTATAATTGATGTTTGGAATAACGGCGTTTTGTCAAGTGATTCGTTTTCTTCCACTAATCAATTTATAGTAGTAGTTTCAATTGTAACTGTATTATTCTTAGCGTTTTTATCGTCATTTTTATTAACAGCATTTTGGGGGATAAAATGTCTACTTCCGGGCAAAAACATAAAAACGATTGCTGAACTTGCAGGGCAAAGTAAAGACCCACGTGTCATAAAGGCTTTTACAGCTCCTATTTATGTTGGTAACGCACCCCTTGAAGTATTAGAGAAAGAAGCATATGACCTTGATACTCTCGAAAAGATTACCAACCAAATACTGGTTGAAATGCACGGCATATCAAAGATAACCAATCAACGCTACTCATACACAAGATACTCATACATATGGTTGAGTGTGAACATATTCTCTTTTGCTCTTACTGTTTTGTTTCATTTTGTGTTGAAATTATTTTGGGGGATTTAATCATTGTGAAAACTTATACTTTTTGGTTGTTCGGTTTACCTTCAAGCGGAAAAACGACATTAGCATCACTGTTATGTGATAAATATGATTTAGTTCATTTAGATTCTGATGAAATGAGAAAGTTTTTAACCCCAAATCCAACTTTTCTACAAAATGAACGCGAGATTGTATATAGGAGCATGATACACTCATGTTATTTGCTTAACAATAACGGCAAAAATGTTATTGTTTCTGCGACAGCTAACTTAGAAAAGTATAGAACCTTGGCAGACGAAATGTTGGAAAATATTAAAAAAATATATATCAAATGTCCTTTAGAAATATGCGAACAGCGAGATGTAAAAGGCTTGTATAAAAAATCAATGGAGGGTTTAATAACAACCGTACCAATTAAAATTATAGGTGAAAACGACCGATATGTTTACGAAAAATATAAAGAAACTGATATTTTTGAAGCCCCGACTAAAAGCGATTTAATAATAAACACTGCTGAATTAGATATTGAAAGTTCGATTATTAAACTATCTGAATATATAGGCAACTTAATATAAAAGAATTGAAAGCAATACCGAAGTAGTGTAAAGCGGTGCATTATCGGTGCAAAAAACGCCGAAAAAGTCAATAGAAATGTTTGACTTTTTCGGCGTTTTCATGTATACTGTAAACATAGACAGGGAGCGGGATTTATTCGGCTTGTGCGGGTATGGGTTTATTGTGATATTAGTTAGTATTAACCGCCGCCGCTACACTTACACGTAGCGGCGGTTTTAATTCATAGGCGGCGACACCCACTCATTCACTTACTTGTTTACTAACAACCTCTCTGTTGACTGTATCAAACTTCCCTAATGCGTCTACACAATTAACGAGAATTGCATTAAACTCATCGATGTTTTCCGTAAGCTGTCGCACAATTTCATCAACACCTTGCGGCATTACTTGAACGGCGTTACTCAACTCAAGATACGCAGTTTTAACTTCGTCGCTCAAATCCGAAAAATGCTTCTTCTCATCAAGCAATTCAACACACCCATCGATAAGCATAACGCAGAATTCAGCGAATTCTTCCTCGGTATTTTCGGCAAAATCATTACTGACAATTCTATAAAAGTCTTTTTGAATTTGCGTTGCACTGTCATCAAGAAGAATAGAACCTTTTCTGCGGTCAGAACGTCCGAACGTCAGTATAATGCCGTCCGCTCCTCGTCTACGAAAAAGCCTGTTAAGCCCCACATATTTCAGCATACTCTCGACAGTTGCATCGACAGCGTGGAATACGGCGTTGTCACCGTCTTCCTCATCTGCTTGAGTAAACACACCGCGGATTTCAAGAACCGCCTGTCGAAACTGCTCTGTTAAATCTTTTTTATGTTGTTTCATAATTTACATTATAACATCATTGCTTGAGTTTGTCTATTGTTTTGCCAAATCATTCACACCTTTTTTCACCAAAAACCCATAAATCCCTTGACATTTCCCTTAAAATATAGTTTAATTATATAGTGGAACTCCGCTCAAGAATCGAAAGGGACTGTGTAAATGGAAATAAACAACGATTATTCCGTGACAATAGAGATATTAGAACGCAGAAAAAGAATGTCGGACACGCTTAACAAGGTGGCGATGATTTTCTTTTCCGGTTATGACGAATCGTTTGACAAGATGATGTCAGAGGGAATGGCGGAAATTGCGGACATGGCAGATTTAAACAGACTGTCTGTCTGGCATAACTTTCTAAAACCCGACGGGCTTCACACCTCACAGGTTTACCGCTGGGACAGGGAGTCGGGTGGCACCACAAAACCCAACCCTGTATTAGCAGACATTTCTTATTCAAATCTTGTGCCAAGGTGGGAGAATATACTTAAAAGCAACGAATCGGTCAACAGCCCGGCAAGGCTTCTCCCCGAAGCCGAGGTACTTAAATCATTCGGAGTAGTATCGGTATTCGCAACACCGATAATTGTCAAAGGCGACTTTTGGGGATTTGTATTGTTTGAAGACCTTGTAAAAGAACGCTTTTTCGATGATGATGTTGTGGAAATGCTGCGTTCTGCTGCGTTCCTGTGTTCAAATGCGGTTATTCGGAAGGAAATGGAGCAGAAGGTCTTACAAGCGAATAAACTAAACGAGCTTCAGTTGACCAAGTTGAACTTAGTGGTCAAGTCAACGAAAATCGGCTTATGGGATATGGACATTGTTCAAGACGACCCCGTAAACCTCGATAACACCGTTGTTTTTTCAGACGATGTAAGGGAAATGCTGGGTTATTCAAATGAAGAAGAATTCCCGAATAAAATCAGGAGCTGGGGTGAACGCCTGCACCCCGATGATGCAGAAAAAGCGGTTACAGCTTTAACAAATCACCTGCTTGACAAAACCGGACAAACACCTTATTTTGTGGAATTCCGTCTGAAAAACAAAGCCGGTGAATATATTTATTTTCAAGGCTCAGGTGAAACCGTGCGTGACGATAATGGTAACGCCATCCGCACTGCCGGTGCATTAATGGACATAACCGAGGACAAGAACACGCTTATAAACACCCAAAGGCTGCGTGAGGAGGCGGAAGTCGCCAGCAGGGCGAAAAGCGATTTCCTGTCGAACATGTCGCACGAAATCCGCACCCCGATGAACGCCATAATCGGGATGACCGTAATCGGAAAATCCGCCGACGACTTATCGAGGAAAGACTATTGCTTCGGGAAAATCGAAAACGCCTCACAGCATTTATTGGGCGTAATCAACGATATTCTTGATATGTCGAAAATCGAAGCCAACAAGTTCGAGTTAGCGAATGTCGAGTTCTACTTTGAAAAAATGCTTCAGCGTGTGGTTAATATTATCGCATTCCGTGCTGATGAAAAGAACCAGAAAATCACCGTAAACATAGATAAATCCATTCCGAGGACATTAATCAGTGACGACCAACGGTTAGCACAGGTAATCACAAATCTGTTCAGCAATGCGGTTAAATTCACACCGGACTTCGGTTCGATTAAGCTTGACACTCGTTGCGTTGGCGAGGAAAACGGCGAATACACAATCCGCATATCTGTTAAAGACTCGGGCATAGGCATAAACGAAGAACAGCAGAAAAAACTGTTTAACTCGTTCCAGCAAGCCGAAACGGGAACCTCACGCAAATTCGGCGGAACGGGATTAGGCTTGGCAATCTCCAAAAGCATAGTCGAGTTAATGGGCGGAGTAATCGAGCTTGAATCAGAGGAGGGTAAGGGTTCGACTTTCTCGTTCACGTTTAAGGCGATGAAAGGCACTAAGAAAAATCAAGTGCTTAAAGGTGTAAACTGGAACAATGTTTCTATCATGGCGATTGACGATGACCCGGAAATACTGAGCTATTTTAAAGACGTGATGAAAGGCTTCGGAACTGACTGTGACACAGCGTTAAGCGGGGAGGAGGCATTAGCACTTATCGGCAATAACGGGCTGTATCATATTTACTTTGTTGACTGGAAAATGCCGGATATGGACGGGATAATGCTTGCCAAAGAAATCAAGGCAAAGGAAGGCACACGCGGTAACTCGATTATCATAATAATTTCCGCCGCCGAATGGAGCGACATAGCTGATGAAGCCCGCAAAGCAGGTGTCGATAAGTTCCTGTCGAAACCACTGTTCCCGTCAGCAATAGCAGACGCAATCACCGAAGCAATCGGAACAGAACACTTACAAAACGAGGAGGAATTAAACAACGACGGAATATTCAAAGGGTTCAAGGTTCTGTTAGCGGAGGACGTTGAAATCAACCGTGAGATTGTTGAAGTTTTGATTGCTCCCACTCTTTTAGAAATGGAGTGTGCCGAGAACGGTGTCCAAGCGGTGGAAATTTTTGAAAAATCACCGGAACGCTATGACTTAATTCTAATGGATATGCAAATGCCCGAGATGGACGGGTGTGAAGCAACCCGAAAAATCCGTGCGTCAGAGCATGTGCAGGGCGGGAACATTCCCATAGTCGCAATGACTGCCAATGTGTTCCGTGAGGATATTGAAAAGTGCCTCGAAGCGGGAATGAACGCTCACATAGGCAAGCCAATCAACGTATCGGAATTGTTCGGTATATTAAAAAAATTCCTGTTAAAGGAATAGCGGTATAATGTATTAAAAGTGTTAAAAATAATTAATGAAAACGGAGTGGGAAATGATGAGTGACATTAAGAACAGCATATTAATTGTTGACGACGAGCGTGCTAATATCAGTGCGTTGAAAAGCATTCTCAGCCCGGAGTATACTATTTATGCTTCGAGCGACGGAAGCGATGCCATAGAAACCGCTGAGGAATTTAAGCCGGACATAATCCTGCTTGACGTGATTATGCCGGACATGGATGGATACGAGGTTATAACTGCGTTAAAAAATTCTGAAAGAACTCGGGACATTCCCGTCATATTTATCACAGGTCTTGACAATCACGAAGCTGAGGAAAGGGGCTTGGCATTAGGAGCGGTTGACTATATTTTAAAACCGTTCAGCTCTGCAATTGTAAAGCTGAGGGTCAAGAACCAGATTGACTTAGTTAATCAAACACGCACAATAATTGCCCACACAAACGAGTTAGACGGGCGGCTGCGTCAACAAGCGTTAATGACGAAAATCTCCCACAGCTTTCTGTCTGACATCCACGCCGACGAACTGTATACAGATATTCTGCAAATGGTTGGCGAATTCATGGACATAGTGATGGTTCTGCTGTATAAATTTGAAAGCGACAACACAGTTTTGGTCTGCCGAAACGAATGGCTCAGACCCGAGTTGCAATTAGAAACCCGATTAGGCGACAATATCGAAATGAATGAAAAAATGGCTCATTTCATAAAAGGCATATTTTCAGATGAAGAAAAGCAATGCATATTCGGGAAAGACCTGCAAAGCAGCAACATTTTCAATTTAAAGCGGGAGCATTTTTCCAATTTTATAATAACGCCTGTTTTCATAAAAGGCGAAGTGGAAGCGTTTATTTCATTCTCGAAGGAAAACGACCAAGAGTGGAGCGAAAACGAAGCCGGACTTGCAATTCTTGTTGCAAGCACATTTTCAAACGTATTTGAACGTAACGCAATCGAGCATGATTTGAATGCCGTGTTGAAGCTTAAAGCCGAGTTGGTTTCGGCGAAGGAGCTTGCAGAACACAGCAGCCGTGCTAAGAGTGAATTCCTTTCACGAATGAGCCACGAAATGCGGACACCCTTAAACGCCATAATGGGCATGGTGCAGGTCATCGAAATCCAAGGCATCGACGATGAATTGCAAAAATACTTAAACGAAATCGAACAATCGTCAGAGAAGCTGTTGAGTATGATTAACGGTGTTTTAGATGCGTCGGCAATTGAATACGGTTCTTTAAAATTGTCAGTCAAGGCTTTCGATTTTAAAGCAACAATCAGAGAATCCTTAAAAGGCATTGGCTATAATGCGGCAGAAAAAAAGCAATCGCTGAAGTTTAACATTGACCAGTCAATCCCCGAAAAACTAATGGGTGACGGTGGGCGGTTAAAACAGGTAATCGCAAATCTACTGGCCAATGCGGTTAAGTTCACTCCCGAACAGGGCGACATAAAATTCGATGCCTCAATAATTAATGAAACCGACGAAACAGTAACTTTAAAAATCGAAGTATCAGACAATGGTATAGGCATATCGGAGGAACATCAAAAAGAACTGTTTAAAATATTCGAGCAGGTAGACGGCGGTCACTCGAGGAAACACGGAGGAATAGGAATAGGGCTTGCCTTATCGAAACGTATAATCGAGCTTATGGGCGGAGATATAACGGTACAATCCGAGTTGGGCAAAGGCTCGAAATTCACATTCACCTGCAAACTTCAAAAATAAGAAAATGCAATCCCCCCTTGAAACCACATCAAGGGGGGGTTATTATTCACTTGTTAAAAACAACATTTAAAAAATCTATTGCTTTTTATCCCGCTTAATGATATAATAACAACATGAAAAAATTCTTACATAAAATAATCCTCTCTTGTATTATTGTTTTTGCCGTGATTATCGGTATAAACGTAATAATATTCATATTTTCACAAGTTCAGGATTATAACAATTTACAAATCCAGAAAAAATTAGCGGCAGCAGAAGAAATCCGGCTTAATGTATCGTATGAGCTTATACATAACGCACGGGAGCGTTCAATGAGTGGTACCGAGTTGGAATCAGAATTTATACAAGCAGGCTTGACCCCG
This sequence comes from Oscillospiraceae bacterium, assembly GCA_009784825.1. Taxonomy (GTDB): domain Bacteria; phylum Bacillota; class Clostridia; order Oscillospirales; family Ruminococcaceae; genus Ruminiclostridium_E. The sequence goes on along the minus strand of WQXO01000007.1, from coordinate 85,566 downwards.
GAGGAAGCGGAGCGTTGCGTTTATTTATACGCCCTTGCCGCCTACTCGTTTCATGCTACGTATGTATCCTACTCCTACCCCGTAGAATTTCGGAAAGACATTGATTTTAACACCGCAGATTCTATTATTAGAATTGCAGGGGTTGAGCGGGATTTGGGTTATTCGTTTGAAGAAGCGATGATGATTTTAGTAAAACGGACACAAGATGATGAATACTGGAAAGTATATTGGTATTTAGAAAAACAAGATAAAGAAAACCAACTAACAGTTTATGAAAATAGATTGAAAACTATTTATACAGAAATAATCGGAGAAGAGGTCACTTTAATTTCTAAACTTCCGATAGAAGTAATAGAGGAGCTTATACGACTTGAGAGGGAGCATGACACACAAGCGAAGCCGGAGCTTATTACAGCAGAGGAATTATTGCAATATATCGAAGATAACGATGTAGGATTAACCGAGGAAGATTTCGAGGGTGTTAACATTGATGATTTTATTGTACACTGGCATATTAATAATGAAAATTTATCAAAATTTATTCTAAAGAATATATTAGAATCATATAGGGATTATATCCAAAACAAGCAAAACTTTGAATTCGTAGCCAAGGAATTAATCAGCATTAACAGCACAGATGAAGAATTCGATGCTTTTATAATATTGTACTTTAAGGCGATAGGAAAAGAATCCAATCATTTAGGGAAATATAAAACTTCTGTGCCTATAGAAGTATATGAAATTTTAGATGAAGATGACCGATATGTAGTCTGGATAGGAAAGACGGAAATTATTGAGCAGTTTCAAATAAAAGAGACAGCATTTGGGCTTGAAATATTTATTCCTGAGGGTATGGATAATTCTTTCGGTTCAAATCATATGTTCTGTTATAACAAAGACAACAAATTCTTTTTGATTATAAATCCTTATGATGATTATGATTACGAACTCGCGCTTTTATTCACACAAACCGGATTAAATTAATAAACGAGGTTGGTTTTATGAAACGTGTTCTTGTACTTCTTATATTCTGTGTTATCGTTGTAACTCTTTGCTCGTGTCCCCAAAGAAGCGAACCGATAACAACAGAACCGGAGCTTATTACCGCAGAGGAATTATTGCAGTACATCAGAGATAATGATGTAGGATTAACCGAGGAAGATTTAGAGGGTGTTAACATTGATGATTTTATACAGCGATATGAATATACTCATGAGTCTATCGCAAATGGACGTGTAAGTTTAGATGTGATGTTAAATGTTTATAAAAAAAGAATATACAATGAAAAGCTCTCGGAAATATATGCAAAGGAGATAATAAGCATTGATAGCACTGATGAAGAATTTGATATTTTTATAAAAAAATATTTAGAAATTATTGGCGAGGAATATGTCCATTCTGCAATATACCAACGAATGAATTATTATAGCTTTGTTTTAGAAGAAGGCGACTATAATATGTATATAGGCAGAACCAAATTTATAAACGAGTACGATATTAAAAATAGCGGTTTATTTGGAGAGTCGGAGATATACTTTTCTTCAAGTGATATGCAGTGGAGGTCAGAGTTTTGTTACAGTGCAGACAACAAATTTTTCTTTATTATATCAACGAGAACCGGCAATTGTTCACAGGATTATAAAAATGAGCTTGCACTTTTATTCACACAAACCGGAACAGAGTAATAACACAAAAAGGGCAGTTCATTGTGAACTGCCCTTTTGCTATTACCGATTATCCTTTGTTGGAAACATTACCATTTTCAATCGCCGCCTGTGCCGCCGCAAGTCTTGCAATGGGCACTCTGAACGGTGAACAGCTTACATAATCCAAACCGATTGAGTGGCAGAACGCTACCGAAGCGGGGTCGCCGCCATGCTCACCACAAATACCGAGCTTGAGGTTCGGACGTGTTTGCTTACCCTTAGTAACAGCGATTTTCATTAATTCGCCAACGCCTGCAAAGTCAATCTTGACAAACGGGTCGAACTCATAAATGTTCTTTTCGTAATACGCCTCAAGGAACTTACCTGCGTCATCACGAGAGAACCCGAAGGTCATCTGTGACAGGTCATTAGTACCGAACGAGAAGAATTCAGCTTCCTTGGCAACCTCATCAGCGGTAAGTGCCGCTCTGGGGATTTCAATCATAGTACCAACCATGTATTTGAGGTCAACGCCTGCCGCTTTAATAACTTCGTCAGCAGTTTTAACAACTACAGCTTTAACATAAGCCAATTCTTTAACTTCACTAATCAGCGGAATCATGATTTCGGGAACAACGCTCATGCCCTTTTTATTAACAGCAATCGCCGCTTTAATAACCGCTCTTGTCTGCATAGCAGCAATTTCAGGATAAGTTACAGCCAAGCGACAGCCACGGTGTCCCATCATGGGGTTGAACTCGTGAAGCGAATCAATGATTTCCTTAATCTGAGCAACAGTTTTACCCATAACGCCCGCTAAGTTGGCAATGTCACTTTCGCCGAACCCTGCCAAGAACTCATGCAACGGCGGGTCAAGGAAACGAATGGTCACAGGGTATTCGCCCATAGCCTCGAAAATCCCCTCAAAGTCGCCCTGCTGCATAGGTTCGATTTTCGCTAATGCTTTCTCACGCTGTTCGACTGTTTCAGAGCAAATCATTTCACGAATAGCCGCAATTCTGTCTGCCTCGAAGAACATATGCTCGGTTCTGCAAAGACCAATCCCCTGTGCCCCGAACTCGATTGCTTTAGCGGCATCTTTGGGAGTATCTGCATTTGTACGAACTTTCAGAGTCTTAAACTTGTCAGTCCATTTCATAACTCTGTCAAAGTCACCGCCGATTGACGCTTCAACGGTTGCAATGGATTCGCCGTAGATATTACCGGCAGAACCGTCTAAGGAAATAATATCGCCTTCTTTGAAAGAAGATGAACCGATTACACAAGTTTTCGCCTCTTCGTTGATTTTGAGGTCGCCGCAACCAACGATACAACAGGTACCCATACCACGAGCAACAACAGCCGCGTGAGAGGTCTTACCGCCTGTAGAGGTGAGAATTCCCTTAGAAACGTCCATACCCTCGATGTCCTCGGGTGAGGTTTCCGGACGAACCAATATAACGTCCTTGCCCGCTTTGCCCCATTCAGCGGCAGTAGCGGCGGAGAATGCGATTTGACCGCAAGCAGCACCCGGGGAAGCCGCCAAGCCTTTACCGATAACGGTAGCCGCTTTAAGTGCAGCGGTGTCGAACTGCGGGTGTAAGAGGTGGTCAAGCTGTTTCGGGTCAATCATGCAGACTGCTTCTTCTTCGGTTCTCATACCCTCGTCAACCAAGTCACAAGCGATTTTGAGAGCCGCAACAGCAGTACGTTTACCGCTACGTGTCTGAAGCATATAGAGTTTCTTGTCTTCGATGGTGAATTCCATATCCTGCATATCTTTATAGTGATGCTCTAATTTATTGCAGATTGCAACAAATTCGTTGTAAGCGTCAGGGAGGTCTCTCTCAAGCTCGGTAATAGGCGAGGGGGTACGGATACCCGCAACAACGTCCTCACCCTGAGCATTAATGAGGTATTCGCCATAGAGTTTCTTTTCGCCGGTGGAGGGGTCACGTGTGAACGCAACGCCTGTTCCCGATGTATCGCCTAAGTTACCGAACACCATTTCCTGCACGTTTACGGCAGTTCCCCAAGAAGCGGGAATATCGTTCATTCTGCGGTAATACTTAGCCCTGTCGTTATCCCAAGAACGGAATACAGCTTTAATCGCTCCCATAAGCTGTTCCTTCGGGTCGGAGGGGAAGTCCGCTCCCAATTTCGCTTTATACTCAGCCTTGAACTGGTTAGCAAGCTCTTTCAAATCGTCAGCAGAAAGCTCGGTGTCGAGTTTAAAGCCTTTTTCTTCTTTCATTTTGTGGATTAACTTTTCAAAATATTCTTTACCGACTTCCATAACAACGTCGGAATACATTTGAATAAATCTTCTGTAGCAGTCATAAGCCCATCTTGCATTACCGGATTTGTTAGCAACGATTTCCACAACCTCATCGTTTAAGCCGAGGTTAAGAACCGTGTCCATCATACCGGGCATGGACGCTCTCGCACCGGAACGCACCGAAACCAATAACGGTTTTTCCTTATCGCCGAACTTCTTCCCTGCGATTTCCTCCATCTTTACGATGTTTTCCATGATTTCCGCTTGAATAGCGTCGTTGATGACCTCGCCATCCGCATAATACTGAGTACACGCCTCAGTAGTAACGGTAAAGCCTTGGGGTATAGGCAACCCCAACTTAGTCATTTCAGCAAGGTTTGCACCCTTTCCGCCGAGGAGATTTTTGTTGGAACCGTCGCCGTCTTTGAACAGATACACGAATTGCTTGCCCATAAAGGTTGTCCTCCTAAAAAATAAATTTTAATAACATATAACAGTATAACAGATACAGGGAAAAAAATCCAGTCTTTTTTGAAAATTATTTTTGAAATAAAATGACTTATATACTTGACATAATGACTTATATATGTTATTATAAGTCATGAGGAGTTTTTATTATGAGCAAGAACCTAAGGCTTAAAGCCGCACGAGCGGCTAAGGACATGACACAAAAAGACCTTGCGGACGCAGTAGACGTAGCAAGACAGACTATAAACGCCATTGAACTCGGCGAATATAATCCGTCAATAAAATTATGCACCGCCATTTGCAAAACGCTGGACAAGACATTAAACGATTTATTTTGGGAGGAGAACAATGAAAAAGTTTAATATTAAGAATATAGACGGTTTTGACGAAAGACAGCTTTTTATTATGAACAGTTGTTATAAGCACGGGTTTTGGTTCGCACTGTTAGTAATTTTTTCGAATTACTTGCTCGTAATTAATAATATTTACTGGGCAAATCCCGTAGTGGTGTTATTAGTATCAGGAGTTACTATTTTTACATTTTTCGCTGTGGAGAGCTGTTTTCGGGGTATAGGCATAGGGAAGAGGTTTGATAACGGATTAAAATATATAATTCCATTACTTTTATTCATCGGAGCCTTTAGTTTCATATACACAGGGCTTAGTGGGCATATCTCAGAAGATACAGAATTTATAAATGAATGGGGGTTGACCTACATCGGCGGTCTGATGGTATGCGGCTTGATGTTTTTATTAAATTGTGTATGTCATATAATAGAAATAATACGTGTCGGAAAGGTGGATAAAAAATAAATAAAACCGAATAAAAATCGGTGTTGACAAAAAACATAATTCATGATATAATGGCAATAGAAAAGCAGACCTAAGCGGCTTAGCTTTAGTTTAGTTGAAAATCAACCGTCACTTTTGCTGGGGGCGGTTGTTTTTCATTTCTATGATAATTTGCAAAAGTACATACAAAGTAAGTAAATCTACTATCATTTCCACGAGCATCACCTCCCTTCAATTGAATTTGCACGAGGAGGTTCAAGCCAGCCGCCTATTAACCGTAGTTGTGGTCTGCTTTAATTGTAGTATAACATGGTTTTGTTGTTCTGTCAACAAAACCATTACTTTATCATATTATGTAACACTATCACAGTAAAAAGGAGTGTTACATAATGGCGACAGACAATACATATGCAGAATTTGAAAAGCGGTTACGCACCGAAACCGTCAAAGCCGCAACGGATTTAAAGAACAGCGGCATGGGGTTTGCGATATTCGAGAATACACGATGCAACCCGGACTACTGGTTTCGCACCGATAACGGCGGCTGGCGGCTTAAATCGACAGCCAAGCCCTCCGAGGCGATAACGGACATATTCACAAACGGCGGTGCTTATGCGACAGAATGTGCCACAGCTATGTCAATCGTATATTTTAAGGCGTTGCTGGAGGTTTACGGGGCTGAAGCGTTCGACAACACGTTCAAGGGAATATACCTCATGGACTGGGATATACGTGAGCCGCTTCTCCGCAGTATAGCAACCCCGGTTAAGGTCAGCGAGATTCTCCCCGGAGACCGTGCTTATTTCAAAAACCCCGACGTTGACCCGAAAACTCCGCAATGGCAGGGCGAAAACGTAATTGTAATGGGTGACGGCATGTACTACGGTCACGGAATTGGCTTAGCCGACGCAGATTATTTAATAAAATCGCTCAACGCCCGCCGTAAACCGGATTCAACCCGCTCGGCGTATATGATGAGTGAGGTCAGCCGCCCCGACTTTAAGAGGTTGGCAGATGCATTACACAACCCCAACCCCGCAATAATTGCATGGCGACATTTCCCGACTTCGAGAACACCGCAAGCAGGCGAGCATACTTTTGTGTAGGTAAGAAATAGTTTATAACAAACCGGCGGTTTTAGTAGTGTTACTAAAACCGCCTAAGTGTTATATGTCCATATCAGAATTGTCAAGTGCGAATTCAATACATTTTACAACAAGTTTGTTCATGCTGACGTTCTTGTTATCGCATACCTTATTCATTCGGTCTGCGAGTTTTACAGGTATCTTGAATGTTTTATTGATGTATTCCTCTTTTTCGATGTTAAATTTCTTCATGTAATCACCTCTGCTATATATTATAGCGGTAATCAGCACAATGTTAAACACTTATATTATCGTGCGTATAGCACTTGACAAAATGTGCAGAAAGTGATATAATCTGTAAAACAGATATTTGGGGAGATGTTGAGATGAGAGTAATGAAACGATGTCGTTATTGCAATGCCGAGTCCAAAAGAACAGATAAACACTGTTCCTCGTGCGGTTCTGTCAGTTTTGATATAATATGTGACAATTGTAATTCTGTTCACAGTTCAAATTTCTGTCCGAATTGCGGGTTAGCAACAATAGAAGTTAAAGTAAAGTGCGAAAAAGCAGAGAAAACAAAGAAAAAAGAGTTAATCTGGACTGTTGGATTATTAACACTCTTTCCTCCTGTCGGGATACTATTAACTTGGGTTTTAATGAAAGAGTGGAATAAAGTAACCAAAATTGTTATAACCTCTTTCGCCGCTGCTTGGTTCGCTGTCAGTATATACTTAATCCATGTTATTACTACCGCCATTAAGCAGTTTATTGACAGCGTAGACTGGGATATGATGTTCAATATTTTTATCCCGCTTATAGTTTTGGGTGTTATGTTTGCTCCTGTAATAGCCATAATTTTTCGACCAAAGCAACAATCCAATTCAGAGCCAATCTACCCTAAACAGAATATAGGCATACATATAATACTATTCTATTTCACTGCCGGAATAGGTAATGTAATATATTTTCTTCATGTTAAAAACAAGCAAAAACAATGGAAAAATAATGAATAACAATATGAAACGCCCGGTCGGGAGCTTTCTGTTTATGTTCACTGCATTGCTTTTGGGTGTAATGATATATGTGTTATTCAGACCGCCTCTTTCATGGTTCCCGATTATCGGAAATTTGGATAATGCGATTATTGATTTATCACAGTTACCGATTTTCTTATCTGATTTCATTAAATATCACTTGTCTGATATATTGTGGGCATTGGCGTTAGCTGAAACGGTGTACATTATCAAAAATAATATATATTTCGCTTTCTTTACTGCACTTATTCTAACAATTCTATTTGAAATAATGCAGTATATCGGGATTGTAAGCGGAACAGGCGATGTTTTAGATGTGGTTTTTGTCGCATGTTCTCTTTCAATATATTTTATTATTAAGAAAAGGAAACACAGACATGAAAAAGAGATTTAATACAATTATTCTGGTTATTGCAATTCTGGGATTTACAGTTTTAGCAGTTGCGAGCGTGGAAGACGATATTTCTTCAAACGATAACATCAACAGCGGTATCGCTAATGTAGTATCTGCATTAGACAGCGTCGTCGATGAAGCAACTCAAACTCAACCGGAGCAAATTGAAACAAATGAATATGTAAACCCTATTAAAGAAATTAAAGTGCTTGAAGAAGATGGTGACATTATATATGATATTCTCATTAATGACTCATTTGATTGGTATAATCATAGCTTATCCACACAAAGAGAATTTGCTCAAAGATGTATCATGCTATGCCAAGAATTGGTTATACAAGCGGGACATAACGAATTAGATGTGTATATTTCCGGATTTTCAGAAAACTGGAATTTGTTTTTCAATTTTGATTATAGTAATAATATAATAAACATATGGACAGAAAAAGGTGCAGATATACCAAATGATAAATGGCGTTGGGATAATAGCATTACATCGCATGATTTAGAATTACCAGATGGGTTTATTAATGTAGGATAGGGTGAATTCCCCCCGCCGCCGACCCCTCGGCGGCTTTATCATATACCCTCCCTTATTATAACACGCACCTGCGTGCCTGCGTGTCACACGTGCGTATTATAAGGAAATCGCATAAATTTCCCTCAATTACTTGACAAAAATCAACAAAAATGATATAATTTGCACATATTTGAACGATTTTACATAAAGGAGCGGATTTTTATGACTACTTGTATTAATTGCAGTACAGAAAACCAAGCGGGCAACAAGTTTTGTTCAGCCTGCGGAGCAAGCATACTGACAGAATCAGAAATAGACAAGCACATATCCGAGGAACAGCCCGTATATTCCCCTGACCTTGAGCTTGCCCCGAACATGGATATTCCGGTTATTGATGAGCCCCATGTTGAAGAATTTCATGCCACGGCAGAAGCTATAACGGCAGAACCTCCCGTATTAGAAACAGTTCCCGTGGTTGAAGCAATTGCAGAAGCAGCACCACCGGTTTTGGAACAGGCAACTCCTGCTCAAGTCGTATCAGCAGTAGCAGTCGCAGAGCCTCCTGTGGTTGTCCCCGTACCTGTACCTGTCCCCGTGCCCGTTCAACAAACGGTAATGCCTATACAGCAAGCACTACCTCCTGTTCCCCAAGCACCATTACCTCCCCCCTACATACCGCCGAAACCCTTTCAGCATGACACTCCGCCGGTAGGCGTGGGCTGGTATTTGGGAATGATTTTGCTGTTCAGTATTCCTATAATCGGCGGCATAATCTGCCTAATCCTATGCTTCGCCCCCAAGAACAGAAGCCGCAAGAATTTCGCTCGGGCTTTCATGATTTGGTCACTCATATGTGTTTTAATCTTCGCCATAATATGCTTTTCAATTTATTATGCTGTTCAGTCGGCAATTGCTCAGGTGCAATCGTGGTTCAGCGACTCGATAATAGGATTGGTGATATACCTGTTTGAGTTGTTTATCGGCGACAGTATTAACTGGGGTGAATTGTTTGAATCAGACTTCTTTGATACATTGTTAGAGGAATTCGTTTAATAAATCAATACGGAGCGGTTATAACCGCTCCGTATTTGTTGTGTAATTAATAACCGAATTCTAATTCACTAAGCTTTTCGTTTGGAACATAATACGTTATGCTTTCATATCCGTTTTCACCCATTAAAATTAAAACTGAGTTTTCGTCAGAGGTCATCATATATATGATATGGAAACCATCTTTAATGTCAAGCTCGATTTTATTTACACTTTGGGTTTTGGTGTCAATTGTAAAAATATTATTTGTATATCTTGCAAACAAAATCGGAGGCTCGTTTAAACCATAATCAGACATATCTATATCCATTCTATCGTCACCATCGTTTAGCAATAACGGTTTAATTAAATCATCTTCAATTATGCCGATGACGCTGTATCGGGAAAAGTTTCTGACGTATATAAGATTATTATCGAGAACTTTCATTTTTACCGACCAGTATTTTGTAAGTGCATCATGTGCTTCACCCAACCCTATCACCTGAACAAGATTAAAATCAAAATCATATACATGTATAACATCATTGTGAATAAAACCATCCCCATCAACAGAATCGTCCAATAATGTATCATTGACAAAAACATATATATAATCTTTGAAAGTGCAAAACCCGCCTACGCTTCTACCGTCGGCACGGGTGATTTCATCAAATGAAAATGCTTCTGATTTATTAATAAACTGTTTTGTTTGAGTGTCAAACAAACTTAAATAAGAAGTGTATACATTATTACCATCGCTTGAACCTAATAATGCAACTATATATCTGTTTTTATAGGAACAGGACTCAATAAAAACGTGTTCTGTATCAGTCATTACAGGATAAAACGTATTTTCCTCAAGATTAATTGCATAGAGAACATTCATAAATTCTTGGTTTTCGTTAAACACCCCGACAAAAAAATAATATATATTATCTATCAATGCTTCAGAATTTCCGGAAAGCATATAACGGGGAACTCTGCCTAATTCGATGGTTCTGTCATCTTCAAAATAATATCTATAATAAGGGACATCAGATTTATCTCTTAAATCGAAATATATATAACCATCATCGAGAAGGCAAAGAGTATAGAGCGGCATTGATTTTCCATCGCCGAGGAGATAATTATTCTCGGGTTCGGATTTCACACATCCTACAATACTTAATAATATAATGCACAATGTTAATGTTGTAATTATAAATACAATTGCTTTATTTCTTGTCATGTATTTCCCCTTTTATATTATTAAAGTAGGCAGACTCATTAAATATAAGTCTGCCTGTTATTATATCATAAAAAGTAAAAAAGTCAAGAAAACTACACCGCTCCGTATTATATCAATTCCGCTAATGCTTTACCTATGCTTTGCCCGATTAACTCGGCGGTATACAACGCCTGCTCTAACGTATTCCCGTGCGAGCCTATTTCAAGTAACAGCGAGCCGGTTGACAGGTGCTGATTATAATTGCAATACTGGAACAAAACAGGGCGGGTAATTCCGGGGCTGTCGCTCTCAATGCGACCTTGTAAATAACATGCGAACCTGAAATTCTGCATAAACTCGGGAACGTCCCAGTTGCCGTCGTCGGCGGCTGAAATTATCATAATCTGTGCCGCCTCTTTCCCGTTTATCTGTGTAACTGCGGCAACAGGCGAACCCTCTCTTTCTATTGCGTCCCGATGAACATCGAGGACTATTTTTATTGAGGGATATTCCTCTAAAATCGCCTTGACCGTTTCGGCACTTCTCGCATACGCACCGCTGAACATCGGGTAATCATGCAGTGTTCCGTCGTGAATAACCGTGAACCCGTGCTTTGCAATTTCCTCGGCGATTTTCGCCCCGACCGCTATTATATTTTTCTCGGAGTCAATTGTGCGAGCCGTGTATTCACTGTCATAAAACCCGCTTGACGACGGCTGAAAGCTTTCGGTGGCGTGGGTGTGAATTATAAGCACCTGCGGCTCGGCGTTTTGAACAGGCTTGATATTAACCGGCTGGCGACTTTCGTATAACAGCGTATGATTGTCGATATAAGTGGAATTGCGGATTTGCCCCGCTGTATCAAGATTAATGAAAATTTCGCCTAAATTCGGGGTAAACGTCATATTGGTGATATACCCGTCATGCGAGGCAAAGACGCTTAAATCCTCGATATACTGCGAAATATTCTGCGACATAACCGGAACTGTTAATTCGTCGGGGAAGGTTTTTTCTTCATAAGGCGGTTCGTCGGGTTTTGCGGGGAGTGTTATCTCAACCGTAACAACCTCGTTTATTTCATCAGGTATGTATAAAATAAGCGAACCGTTATTGGGTTGAATAACAGCAGGGGCGGCTTGTTTTCGGAAGATTACAGAATTCTCCGAAAGCCAATTTATGTCGTCGATATTTCCGCTGACCCCGTAAGCCGCCGCCGGAGAAAGCAGTGCCGTTAATGCTCCCGCAAGCATACGAATAATATTGGGTCTTGTCCTTTTTAAAAATATGTTCATACTCGATTGTATGAACAAGCCCGCAAAAAAAGAAGTCGATTTATTTTATAAATCGAACTTCTTTTTAATTAATTTCTTAATTATTCCTCAAAACTTGTCTAAAACGTAATCCCTAACTCTTTGCGTAACTCTTTCTTTAGCGGTGGTTGCCTTGCTGAACAGCTCAACAACATAAATAATACCGAACGCCGCTGCACAGATAACGCTCAACCCCCCTAAAACCAATGCCGAACCCAACAAACTCTTTTTAATCATTATGCCCCTCCTTATATTTTTGAAATAATAACCTTTTTTAAAACCTTGTTAATATTATTAACCACAACATCGCCTGTTAATCGGGATTGCGGTTTAATTCCGCCTCTCCCCCTTATGCCGTTGAGGAATTCGATTTTCCGATATATGTATTCCAAATCGTCAATGCCGTTACTGAAGATTATGTCAAACAATGTTTTACTTTCCTCATAACCGGACTTTATCATATAGGCTATGGAATTCCTATCGAAGTCAAGCGAGTTTTTGACCATCGAATCGCCTAAAAAGTTAATCTTAATCAGCCTGCTGTCGAAATAGTCGTTCTCGAATATATAGTTGGCGTTGTCGAAGTGAATAACAATCGCATAGTCTAACGGGTGCTTCATAATCGGGCGAACCGGAATGTTATCCACCAACGCACCGTCGAAATATTTATTCCCGCCGATTTCCACCGCTTTCGAGAACACCGGAAGCCTTACAGAGGCGTGGAGATAGTCCCTAACCTCACGGGGTTTCACGGTTTTGAAGTTTATATAATTAAGCTTCAGTTTTGTTACGTTAAAGCAGGCAGCGTATAAAAAAGGCGGCGGCTTGCGAGTGTCTGCCGAAACTGCATTAACGATACTGTCCATGAACAGTCCCCGTTTATACAAGTTGACGAATGAACGATAACCGTTGCATTTCAAACTGAGCCATATTTTCTCGGCAACATCGGTTCTCCCTTGCATAAAAGCGTATGCATTAAGAACGCCGACCGAGGATGCACTCACATATTTAATTGAATTGTTGTCGCCTTTTCCGAAATATTCCTCCACTGCTTTAAGGACACCAATTTGATATGCACCCTTAGCGAAGCCGCCGGAAAGGACAATTCCCACATTAGGCATAATTATCACCGTATCAAAGTATAGCATATATTTCTTGAACTGTCAACAGAATTCGTCAAGATGTTCACAGCAGGTCATTTCCAACGATTTATATAATATGCTTCCAGTTGCGGCGACTGTATAAAATGCGTTCAATATCTACAGTTTTCTCTTTTTCATAGGCTATGTAAAAAACATGATAATTCTTAACCGGCATTAATCTGTAACCCAAGGAAGCTAAAAAATCGTCTCTGACGAGCGGATAAGCCAACGGCATTATTTCTAAATTTTCGATTTTTGTTTCAATTGCATTAATTGTGTTAAGTGCTGCACTCGGTTCATGCAAATTTACAGAAATGTATAATGCAATATCCTTTAAATCATTTTCTGCCGGTTCTGTCAGAAACACTTTAAATCTTTCCATCGGCAAACCCTTGCTTAATATCATCGAAAACCTCTCTGTGCGGACGTTTGCGTCCTTCCTTGGCGGCTCTGTGACCTTCGTCAAGGAGCTGATACAATTCGAGTTTTCCGTTTAATGCTTCGTATGTTTCCATGCTCATTACTGCTAAATCTCCCTGTCCGTTTTTGGTAATAAACACGGGTTCACGATTTTGATGACAAAATGTTGATATTTCATTATAGTTGTTGCGTAGGTCGGTGCTTGATTGAATTCGCGGCATAACAGTTACCCCCTTTACTTACTTTTATACTCTAAAGATATTATACCTTAATTTCTTTAGGAATGCAAGCCTTTTTTCAAAAAAGCAACTTCTCTATTTCTGATTCACTTAATGTCGGGTTGAGTGCCTTATTCACCGCCCCCGAGATTACCCTTGCGAAGTGGTTGACAATCACGTCAATGTCCCTCGGGACTGCCATGAAGGTTTCTTCATCAGAGATTGTTAAGTCAACAACAGTAGGCACACCTACAGCGATTATCGGGATTCCGAATGTCTTTTCGGAGAATTCCCTGCGTTCATTTTTAACCCCGCTTCCGGGGGAAATCCCGGTGTCGGTCACTTGAATGGTATGCCCTAATCGTCCGGTATCACGGCAGGCGAGGCTGTCAATTACTATGAGGCAGTCCGGTTTTACGCCGTTTACGATATATTTCAACTGCTCGGCACTTTCAAACCCCGTCTGTGCCATTACACCGGGAGTGATTACATAAACCTCACGCAGTCCCAGCTCGTCGAATTCGCTGTGTCCGGTGAAGTGTGCGGTTGCAAGAACTCTCCCTGCTGCACGAGCACCCAACGAGTCGGGGGTGATGTTCTCGTTGCCCAATCCCACCACAAGCGTTTTCAGGGTTTGCTTAACCGGCAGATAACGTGATATAATTTTCGATAATGCAGAAATTTCACTATCGGAATCGAGTTCGTCACAGAATAAGGTGTCATAATTTCCGCCGGGTTTTACGCCCATTTCGTGAGCTAAATCGGTTCTTTGCATAAAATTTTCCTTTTTTTATAAAAAACTATTGCATTTCATAAAGAAGTGTGCTACAATGTATCGTGTTATATTCAATAGTAAATATTCATACTCATTTCATTATTCATTATTAACTATTAATTATTAATTATATTTCGGGGAGGTGAAATTTTGCCTAACATTAAATCAGCCAAGAAAAGGGTTCTTGTTGCAAAGGCACGCAACGAGCGGAACAAGGCTCGCAAATCCCAGCTTAGAACAAGACTTAAGAAAGCCGGAGCAGACGATGCAAGTGCCGAAACCATAAGAGCGGCAGTTGTCGGTGTTGATAAGGCGGCGGCTAAGGGGCTTATCCACAAGAACAAGGCGGCACGTTTGAAATCGCAATTAGCGAAGAAACAAAACAGTGCTTCCGCAAATGCGTAACGTAACTGTAGGGGACGAAGGAGTTCGGGGCGAACTCTTACCTACTATCGTCCCGAAATTCAATACAATACCATTTTACGGGCTGATGTGGGCATCAGCCCCTACATTTTTGGGTTAATATTTTAAGGTAATGATATGTCAAAATTATTCGGACTGCTTTTTAAAAAAGCACATGTGTGGTTGGTTATAATAGTTTTAATTGTCGGGCAGGCGTTCTGCGAGTTAGAGCTTCCGGGGTATACTGCTGACATTGTTAATGTCGGGATTCAACAATCCGGCATAACTTCCCCTATTCCCGAAAAAATCGCCCAAAGCGAAATGGAGAAACTGCTTATAATCGTGAGCGACAGGTGGTATGAGGAGGAAATCTTAGAATGCTACAGTTTAGTCGATGGTGTGTATGTTTTAACCGAGTACGGTGACATTCTTGAGGAGCTGCTTTTGCCGCTTGCAATCGTGTATTTCACTGATAATATGACCGAGGAAATGTTCACGGGGCTTGAACAGGGTGTTGACATGTCGGAACTGCTGTCCGGTTTAATAACTGAGGAGCATGTCGAAAATGTCCGTAGAATGATACGTGTCGGTGAAATCGACTATCGTGACCCGTTCGTAATCCTGATATTGCAATTCGTGAAAACGCAGATAAAAGACCTTGACCCTGCCATAATATACCAATCGGCATTATTACAGGCACGGCAGGAGCATATCAATGCCGGCGTTGACGTGGATAAAATGCAGATGGAGTATATATATTCGGCAGGCGGACAAATGATTATGTATGCGATGTTTTCTATGTTTGCGGCGGTTTTGACTACGTTTCTTGCGGCAAGGGCGGCGGCGTTCTTCTCGAGAGAAGCAAGGCGGAAAACATTAGAAAAGATTCTGAAATTCTCGAACAGGGAGTTCGATGATTTCTCTGTAGCGTCGCTGATAACCCGCTGTACCAACGATGTTCAGCAGGTTCAGATGATATTAGCATTCGGCTCACGTATGCTAATCTATGCCCCGATTATGGGATTGGGTGCGTTTTTTAAGGTAATGCGGCAGGACGGTTCGGACATGGGGTGGGTAATCGGGTTGGCGGTGGGGGCTATTCTCATTTTAGTAGTCACGCTGTTTATCGTAGCAATGCCCAAGTTTAATAAAATCCAGAAGCTCATAGACAGGCTTAATCTTATTTCCCGGGAAATTCTCACCGGGTTGCCTGTTATACGGGCTTTTTCCCGTGAGGAAGCCGAGAAACAACGGTTCGACATTGCGAATATGGATTTGACCAAGGTTAATATATTTATTAACCGTGCGATGGCGACTATGTTCCCGACTATGATGTTCATAATGAACGGTGTATGTGTTCTTATAATATGGATAGGTGCGGGGCAGATTAACGAAGCGGCTATGCGGGTAGGGGATTTGATGGCGTTTATTAACTATACAATGCAGATTATTATGGCTTTTCTAATGCTGTCAATGCTTTCGGTGTTTTTACCCCGTGCTATTATCTCGTATCGCAGAATTGCCCAAGTCCTTGATAAAACTATAACCGTCAATAATCCTCAAAAACCAATTGCAATCGGTGATTCTCACGGCTCAGTGGAGTTCAAAAACGTGTCGTTCCGTTATCACAACGCCGAGGAGAACGCATTAAACAACATCAGCTTTGTTTCAAAAGCAGGAGAGACCACCGCCATAATCGGCTCGACCGGTTCGGGGAAAACTACCCTGATTAATCTTATACCTCGTTTTTTCGATGTGAGTGAGGGTGAGGTTCTTGTAAACGGCGTAAACGTCATGAATGTGAGAATGGAGGACTTGCGGGACAGGATTGGTTATGTTTCGCAGAAAGCAGTCCTGTTTTCGGGGAGTATTCGAGAGAATATTCTTTATGCTTTTGATGAAGCAGGGGACGATGCCCACATCATCCCATCGAAAATATCACAGGCAGAAGAATTCATCTTAGAAAAAGAAAACGGCTATGACGAGGAAATATCACAAGGCGGGACTAACATTTCCGGCGGGCAGAAGCAGCGGCTTTCCATAGCCCGTGCCATTGCCAAAAATCCGGATATATATATATTCGATGACAGTTTTTCCGCACTTGATTATAAAACCGATTCGGCACTGCGGAAGGCGTTAGCCGATTCTGTGAAAGACAAGATTGTGTTAATCGTGGCTCAACGAATAAGCACAATTATGCGGGCAGACAGGATAATTGTGCTTGACGAGGGTGAGATTGTCGGTGTGGGGACACATTCGGATTTACTCGAAGCCTGCGAACCGTATCGGCAGATTGCCTATTCCCAGTTATCCCGTGAGGAGTTAGAGGGAGGTGCTGCATAATGGCAAGACCGCCGATTAAAAGAAACAATCAGTTACCGCAGGTTACGGAAAAAGCGAGGGATTTCAAAAAAACGCTCAAGACCTTGATGAAATACCTCATGGCGTATAAATTCTCGCTGATTATAATTATCACATTCGCAATAGGAAGCACAATTTTCGCTATAGTAGGGCCTAAGATTTTAGGTAACGCCACCACTGAATTATTCAACGGGTTAATGAATAAGTATGCGGGCGGTGACGGTATAGATTTCGAGAAAGTCGGCGGTATCCTCCTTACAGTGTTGGCTTTGTATATAGTCAGTGCGATTTTCAATTATGTGCAGGGCTGGCTTATGACGGGAGTTGCACAAAAGCTGACCTATAGGCTCAGAAAAGAAATAAGTGAGAAAATCCATAAAATGCCCTTCGGTTATTTCGATGCCAAGAACCACGGGGAAACACTTTCCATAATTACAAATGACGTAGACACCCTTTCGCAAAGCCTAAACCAAAGCTTGACGCAGATAATTACCTCGGTTGTTATGTTGGTGGGAATTCTCGTGATGATGTTCTCGATTGACTGGATGATGACACTTATTTCACTTGTGATTATCCCGATTTCATTAGTTCTGATTGCGTTGACCGTTAAGTTTTCGCAGAAGCATTTCCAAAACCAGCAGGAGTATTTAGGGCATGTGAACGGGCAGATTGAAGAAGTCCTCGGGGCACAGAATATCGTTCGTGCGTTTAACGCTGAACAAAGGGTGATGAAAAAGTTCGACAGGGACAATAATATGCTTTACCGTTCGGCGTGGAAGTCGCAGGCGTTTTCGGGGCTGATGATGCCGATTATGTTATTCGTGGGGAATTTAGGTTATGTGGCAGTGGCGATAATCGGGGGATATTTCGTCATACAAGGCAGGATATTCGTGGGGGATATACAGGCGTTTATCCAGTATATAAGGCAGTTCACTCAACCATTGGCACAAATTGCACAGGTAAGCAGCATGGTTCAGTCAACCGTTGCCGCCGCAGAACGTGTTTTTGAATTATTAGAAATGGACGAGGAAACCAACACCGTAGAAAATCCCGTTAATACAGAGAATATCACAGGTTCTGTTGAATTTCGTAATGTGCGTTTCGGTTATTCCGAGGACAAGATAATTATCAATGATTTTTCCGCAACGGTTAATTCCGGGCAGAAAATCGCAATTGTCGGGCCTACCGGTGCAGGGAAAACCACAATCATTAAATTATTAATGCGGTTTTACGATGTAAACAGCGGTGCAATATTAGTGGACGGGGTTGACCTGCGGGATTATAACAAGAGTGAGATTCGCAAAGCATTTGCAATGGTGCTGCAGGATACCTGGCTGTTCAACGGGTCAATAATGGATAATATTCTGTATGGTAAAACTACTGCTACGAAAGAAGAGGCGATTGCCGCCTCTAAAGCGGCACACGCACATCATTTTATTAAAACGCTCCCCGGCGGGTATGACATGGAGTTAAACGAAGAATTGACCAATGTTTCACAAGGGCAAAAGCAATTGTTGACCATTGCCCGTGCAATTCTTGCTGACCCGAAAATTCTCATTCTCGATGAAGCTACCAGTTCGGTGGATACGAGGACGGAGGAGAGGATTCAAAAGGCGATGGATACGCTTATGCAGGGGCGGACGAGTTTTATAATTGCACACAGGTTGTCCACCATTCGCAATGCGGATTTAATCCTTGTTATGGACAACGGCGACATAGTAGAGCAGGGGGGTCACGAGGAGCTGTTAAGTAAGGGTGGATTTTATGCTGGGTTGTATAACAGTCAGTTTGAAAGTGTGGGGTAATTTTGATGTATAAATATTGACAACCCCGATAATTTAGTTTATAATAAGTTCATTAAAATATTAATTAAGGAGAAGTCTTATGAAAAAGTTTATTTGTTCAATCTGCGGTTTTGTTCACGAGGGAGACTCTGCTCCCGAAAATTGCCCGCAATGTAATGCACCTGCTTCAAAGTTCAACGAGCAGTCCGGTGAGGGCTTAGCTTATGCTGATGAACACAGAATAGGCGTGGCAAAAGATGTCGACCCCGAAATTATCGAGGGATTACGCCAGAATTTCATGGGTGAGTGTACCGAGGTGGGAATGTACTTAGCTATGAGCCGTCAAGCGGACAGGGAGGGTTTCCCCGAGGTTGCTGAGGCTTATAAAAGAATAGCTTTTGAGGAAGCGGAACACGCCGCTAAGTTTGCAGAATTACTCGGTGAGGTTGTGGACGTTTCTACTAAGAAAAATCTCGAAATGAGAGTTCTTGCTGAGCATGGTGCTACCCAAGGGAAAAAAGACCTTGCAGTCAAGGCGAAGCAGTTAAACCTTGACGCAATTCACGATACAGTTCATGAAATGTGTAAAGATGAAGCCCGTCACGGAATGGCGTTTGCGGGATTATTGAAGAGATATTTCTAAGGAGTTAATATGCACTGTATAAAAAAAATCACAGACGATTTAACTTGGGTCGGTGCTAATGACAGACGTTTAGCTATGTTTGAGGGGGTGTATTCAGTCCCGAACGGCGTGTCGTATAACTCGTATCTGTTGAAAGACACTCAAACAGTATTATTCGATACTGTTGATAAAGCGGTACAGCAGAGATTTTTCGAGAACCTCACATACGCATTGGACGGCAGAAACCTCGACTACATCATCGTTCAGCATATGGAGCCTGACCATTCCGCCGCACTTGGCGAATTGCTGACTAAGTACTCTAACGTGAAACTCGTCTGCAACGCAAAGACATTAGCGTTCATTAAGCAATTTCACGAATTTAGTTTCGACTTAGACTCAAGAGTTCAGATTGTCGGTGAGGGTGATACTCTGTGTACCGGGCGGCACACTCTGCATTTCGTGAACGCACCTATGGTTCACTGGCCCGAGGTAATGGTGACATACGATTCTGCTGATAAAATCCTGTTTTCCGCAGATGCGTTCGGGTGTTTCGGTGCGTTAAACGGTGCGATTTTCGCTGATGAGGTGGACTTTGCAAGGGATTATATGGACGAGGCAAGGCGTTATTACACCAACATTGTCGGGAAATACGGGGGGCAAGTGTCAGCTTTGTTGAACAAAGCCTCTGCGTTGGAAATAAACATGATTTGCCCGCTTCACGGGTTTGTTTGGCGTAAGAATTTACCGCAAATTATATCGAAATATTCACAGTGGAGCAGTTATGAACCCGAAGAATACGGTGTTATGATTGCGTATGCTTCGGTGTATGGAAATACCGAAAATGTAGCTGAAATTCTATCCGGTAAGTTACGAGAAAATGGGATTAAAACCGTTATGTTCGATGTTTCGGTAACTCCTGCATCGGAAATCGTGTCGGCTGCGTTTAAGTTCAGTCATTTTGTTTTAGCAAGCACAACCTACAACGCAGGGATATTCGTGTCTATGGAGGCGTTTCTGCACGACTTAATTTCACATAATATTCAAAACCGTACAGTTGCTATAATCGAGAACGGCTCGTGGGCGGCAACAAGTGGTGGGCTAATCCGTGAGAAGTTAGAAAAGTGCAAAAACATAAACATTCTCAATGGCACAATCAGCATTAAGTCAAGCCTTAAATCGTCACAGCTTTCCGAAATGCAGTCAATGGCAGAGGCGATTATAGACACTTTGCCGAAAGCGGCTGATTCGCAACCGAACGCTATGTTTAAGATTCCGTGCGGTTTGTTTTTGCTGACTACCAAAGACTCGGATAAGGACAACGGCTGTATTATTAATACCGTTATGCAGATTACGGATAATCCGAAAAGAATTGCAATTGCGGTGAATAAGGCGAATTACACCCATAAAACAATTACTCAAACAGGTGAGTTTAATGCTTGTGTTCTGACTCAAAGTACGCCGTACAGTATTTTTGAGCATTTCGGTTTCCAAAGCGGAAGTGACGTTGAAAAATTCAAATTCGCTGAATATGATTCTGACGCACGAACAGCGAATAACATTCGATATTTACCGAAATTCGTAAATGCTGTTATTTCAGCAAAAGTGGTTGAAACACAAGACTACGGCAGTCATTCATTGTTCACGGCAGAAGTTACCGAAACACTTGTGTTATCAGACGAAGGCGGCGTTACCTATCAATATTATTTCGACAACATTAAACCCAAGCCGCAATTGCCGCAAAGCGATAATAAAAGCAAGAGTGGGTTCGTTTGCAAAATATGCAGATATGTGTATGAGGGTGACACCTTGCCCGATGATTTTATCTGCCCTTTGTGTAAGCATGGTGCGGTTGATTTTGAGCCGATGTAATTTAAAGTAAATTAAATTTAGACAGGAGGAAATTAAAATGAAGTATGTATGTGATGTATGCGGATATGTATACGATGAAGCCGCCGAAGGAACTGCGTGGGAAGAACTCGCTGATGATTATGCGTGTCCGCTTTGCAGTGTTGGAAAAGACCAATTCTCGAAAGAATAAAATAAAGTAAACAGGAGGACAAGCTCATGAAATTAAGCCCGTATATTTCATTCAACGGTAACTGTTCTGAAGCAGTTATGTTTTACGAGAAAGCGTTTAATGCAAAAGCGGAAATTATGCGGTATGGTGATGCACCGCCGAGCGGCGGTTATCAAGCTCCGGCAGGTACTGAGAATTTCGTAATGCACGCACAGTTCGATATTCAAGAGGGCGTGACGGTTATGCTCTGCGACTACCCGCCGAATGAGTCAGTTAATGTCGGTACGAATATTGCCTTGATGGCTGAGTTTGACAGTGTTGACTCGGCAACATCGGCGTTCAACGCACTTAAAGAGGGTGGTGCAGTCATTATGGAGCTTCAAGAGACCTTCTGGAGTAAATTATTCGGCTCACTGACAGACAAATTCGGAATAATCTGGAATATCTCAATCGGGTGTCCTGAAGAATGATAAAACGTGAAATCGGAAACACCGGCAAGAGTGCGAGTATTATCGGGTTCGGCTTAGAACACTTAGACAGGAAACCCTACGAACAGGTCAAGTCTACAATTGACGCTGCACTTGATTGCGGGATTAATATTTTTGATATTTTTATGCCGGGGGCGGAAATCCGTGAGAATATCGCAAAGGGCTTGGGTTCACGCCGAAAGGATATTCTTATTCAAGGGCATATCTGCTCGTCCGATATTAACCAACAGTATGACATTAGTCGTGACCTGCCCACGGTAAAACGCTATTTCGAGGAACACCTGCGTTTGTGCGGCGGGTACATTGACTTTGGTATGCTGTTTTTCATTGATAGTGAAGACGATTATAAAAATGTGTTTGAAACTGAAATCGCCGATTATGCTTTAAAGCTAAAGCAAAACGGCGACATAGGGAATATCGGGTTCAGCTCGCATAACCCGTTGACCGCAATTAAAGCAATCAATACGGGACTGCCTGAGCTTATGATGTTCAGTATTAACCCTGCGTTTGATATTATTCCCGCTGACGAGAGTATTTTTACTCATCTTGACAATGGGTTTAATACCGACAGCTTCAACGGAATTGACCCGAAGCGTGCAGAGCTGTACAAATTATGCGAACAAAAAGGCATTGGTATCACTGTTATGAAATCGCTGGGTGCGGGAAAGTTAATCTCACCCGAGCATACGCCGTTCAGTAAACCCATGACTGTTGCACAATGTATTCATTATGCACTTTCAAGACCTGCTGTGGCAAGTGTTCTTCTCGGCAGTAAAACCCCTGAGGAAATATATGATTGTGTGAAGTATCTCGAAATGAGCGACGGTGAGCGGGATTACAGCGAGGTACTCAGCGGTGCGAGGGGCATGAAAGGCGTCTGCGTGTATTGTAATCACTGCCAGCCTTGCCCTATTGGGATTGATATTGCCGCTGTAACCAAGTATCTTGATATTGCTTTATTAGATACGGGAAATATTCCGCCCTCGGTTATTTCGCATTATAAAAGCCTTGAGCATAAGGGCGGCGAATGTATAGCTTGCGGGTTTTGTGAGAATAGGTGTCCGTTCGGTGTTTCTGTGATAGATAATATGAAACAGGCAGAAAAGTTATTAAGTTTTAATCATCAATAATATCGTTATTCAAATAATCCGAGAAAAAGCTGTTACCGTTACGTTTATCAAACTTTTTACCGATTGCTTTCGCTGTTTCGTAATACTGCCGGCTTAACTCCGGGTCGGTTTCTTTAAACAACCGATACGATACCGCCCCCCAGAAAAACCTCAACGCAGGGTTCTTGCAGTCCGCATAGTTGGGGTTGAACTTTTTCCACAGCTCATACGCTCGTGGGTTGTCCGTAACACGGAAAATATCAATAGCGAGCGTGAAGTATTCATAAAAGAAAAATGAACTGCCGTCTGTGATATACGGCAGCATTTTGTCTGCGAATTTAGCTGCTTCCTTGTATTCACCTCGGTTTAAATGATATTCTGCAAAATAGCCGTAGGTTTTACCCGGGATTTCCGCCTGCGGCTCTTTCTCCCCCTCACGGAATACGAATTCTGCATATTTCCGTGCGATTTCTATATTACCGGAGATTAACTCAAACTTGACTGATTCATGTAAATGGTAAAGTGTCATGCCGTTGTAAGTAATTTCACGGAACATTCGCATAATTTCGGGGATTTTATGAGCATTTCCGTGCCGCATGCTCTCCATTAAAATTAACAGATACATATGCGGGCTTTTGCCGAACTGCATTGCTCGTTTAAGATAATCCTTGAAATAATTGTCCATAGCCTCCGCTGAGACTTGATAGAAATAGATTGCATCCTGTAAAACCCATTCATACGCACCGAGCATCATGTAGGCAAATTTATACCCACGCTCCTCCATTGCATCGAACCTTGTGAGCAGTTCGGGAAACATCAGAATAGAGTCGTAGTGGTCTGCACCAAAGGTAGACTCCTGCACATATTCGTACCGAAATAAAAACGAGTGGTCTTGGTCTTTAGCTCTGTCAGCTTCTTCAATCGCTCGTTTAATCCCCATTAGTCGGGGCTTCCCCTCTTCAAGGTTCTCGAATTCTTCGAGCAACTCCTGCGGATTGTATTCTTGCATGGCTTAAAAATCCTCCATGAGCTTTATTATTCCGTCATTGAGCAACTCTAAATCGTCCCCCGACACAGGAAAATGCCCGGTCAATAGTGCTTGAACATACAGAATTTGCACCATAGTTGCGATTTTGTCCTCGTCGTGTGTGTTTATGATTTTCTGAACGAGCGTGTTGTTGGCGTTAAAATAGAGTGTTGAATGGGAATCATCCTTGTCAAGCTCTTCCTCAAAAGCGTCAAACATACTCGAAAAAATATTATCGGATTCTGTCCTCATACGGCGAATATCACGGAAAAGCTCCGCACTTTCACTCACTAAATAAAACACGGGTAACGACTCGGGTTCAAAGCTTTTGAGTCCTGCTGCACAGCCGAATTCTTCAAGCACTTCATCGGCGATTTCTAAAAGAAAAGCAGCACGCTCCTGTTCTGACCTGCTCACATCGTCAAGGAAATCCTCCGGTTCAATATTCTCGATATGCTTAATCGAAACGTCATCATTAAGTTCCGAGAGGATTTTAAGAAGCTTCGCATCGTAAGTATAACCGGCATTTACAAGCAGTTTCATCTGAGAGGCAAAAACAGGTGCAAGCTGACGGTATTTATTAATATTGTCGGTGTAAAAAAGATTGCCGTCATACTGCGTTAATTCGTCACCGTTCATTATACCGAAAATGGTCTGGAATTCCAAGTGCGGTATAAACGTCTTGAACAGTTCCTCGTCCTCGACGGCGATTGATTTAATCGCAAGACTGTGTATTGAAATTATTCTCGCTAAAAGGGCACTGTTGTTTTCGGAAATATCAAGAAGATAATCGGATATGCACTCAGCTATTTTTGTGCGGGCTTCCTTTAAGTTTTCGTCTTCATAGAAATTCTCACGGGAGGCGGTTGGACGCAGAATGGAACTGTTCAGAAAGCATTTTATGAAAAACGCCCACTTAGGCAGAATTCGCCCGCCGTCTTCGGTCAAAAGCATATTTTTCAAGTATATTCTGTGCTTATGCTCTGCGTTTGCGGCTACGGGATAAGGCAATATATAAGCCACACCGCTGAATAATCCGCTCCCCGATTCTAATGGTATGCAGTCGATAAATTCTTCCCCGAATATAGTTTTTCCCAGTTCCATGAGGTTGGAATTTGAATGTAATCTGTTAATTATAATCTCGGTTGAATTATCGGATAATATTACAGGGAATGGCAGCGGCAGTCCGTAATAACGGACTAAGCTTATTATTTCATCATTGTGGAAATATAGTTTGGAATCGGCTTTCGCATTGATTATAACCTCCGTACCGAGGTTTATGTTATCCGCATTAACGCTTTTTATTTCATAAGTGCCGTCGGGTTTCCCTCGCCATTCGTGAGCCGTTTCGGGAGTTTTTACACTGCGGGTACGAATTGTAATTTCATCAGTCACCATAAAACAGGACAGTAATCCGATTCCGAATCTGCCGATATAGTCCTCGTAAATCTGCCCGTTGTCCAAGTCCCGTTTTGACGACTGCCCGATTACCGCTAAGAAGCCGTGAATTTCTTCCTCTGTCAGCCCTGTTCCGTTGTCGCAAAACCGTATTGTTTTATTTTCAATGACGTGAATTGTAATTCTGCCGTCTTTGAATTGCGGGTTTTCCTTTTGCCTTGCACTAATCGCGTCAGTACCGTTCTGGAGCAATTCCCTAATAAACACCTTAGGACTGCTGTACAGGTGATTTGAAAGTATGTCTATCATGCCGCCTAAATTGACTTTGAAGTTGTATTCCATTTAATTTGTCCTTTATAATATTACTTGATTTAATATTATCATAAAACGTCATAAATGTCAATTTAGGTAGTTTTTATAGCCAAAATAACTTTTAGGAAATCTTTAGAGTATTTTTGTTTACTTTAGTTGGAAAACAATGTATAATACAATAAAGTTTTCAAAAGGGGGAGGATTTCATGGCTGTAACGATTGGGTTGTTATCGAAAGAGGGGTTGACACATTTTGCACAGATGTGCCCGGATACGATTATGTCTGAGCTGAAAAGTGATATGATGTTCGCTTTCGGTGTGTTTTATGACGAGCAGCCGGCGGGTTTTGCCGCTGTCGGCGGTTTGGGTGATGAGCTTTATATTCATCATATGTTTGTTGAAACTGCGTTCCGCCGTTTAGGGATAGGCAGTATGTTAATTGATGAGGTTATGAATTTCTGCTATGAATCTCATCTTTTTAAAACAGTGCGATGTTTATTAAACCCGCCGCAATTCGGTGATATACACCTTGATTCGGTTTGTGTGTTTTTGAAAAATCGCAGATTTACCCTTAGTGAAGCGGTGCAGCGTGTTTATTCGGTCACTCTCGGTGAATTTGGTGATAACGATTATTTGGGTAAGTGGACTAAGCAGGAAAATTCAAACGCTGTGTCACATTTTCAATCCTTTAATGATACGCCCAAGCATTTGTTAAGTGGCTTGATGACAACTGTAGAAGAACAGACGGGTTATATTAAGTTTTCGGAAGATTCAATTTATAATAATCACAGTTTTGCTGCAATCGGTGACAGCGAAATTGACGGCACGGCGATAGTTGAGAATATAAACGGCGTGCTTGAGCTTTCTTGCGTTTTTTGTAAAACTCCCGCTAAGGCGGCGGCTGTTATCCCGCATATACTGCGGTCTGTGTATGATTCTTTAAAGGAAGAGTTTTCGCCGGATACAGTTCTAAGGATAAAAACAGTAACGGAAGCATCGGTGAAATTAATCGAGCGGCTTTGCCCCAATGTGCCATATGCCGCACAGGTTGATGCGGAGGCAGATGTTGTTGAATATATTATCGGTCAGCGGGTTCAGGCGAAAGTACAAAACCTAATGCTGCAAGTTCAGGAGGTGTGAGCGTATGTATGAAATGAAGGACTTCAGCCAAAAAATAAAAGAAACCGAGACTCTTATACAAACTCAAGCACAGCAGGAAATGACGTTTGAACAAACGCTGCAGCCGGAGACTTTCTCGGTTATTATGGAAACTGATACGCAGATTAAAAAGGAAACAGAAGATTTTAGGCGTGAGTCTAAATCTGATGAGGGGTATAAGTCACGTCAATTACGGGAAAAACGTGAGAGGTATCGTGACTCCAAGGCATTCGATGCACAGAAGCGACAGGAACGAGAGCTGCTCAGCAAAAGTAAAATCAAGGACGATGGTTGGTTTTTGTCCACCCAGCGGGTGAAAGAGCGTTTATACTCCGGATTAGAGCAGAAAATATTAGAAAAGCGTGACGAGAATAAAGAAGATAATGCCGATAATTTCAAGAAAAAATATTCCCAATATAACTGGATAGGTATTGACTGGGGCAGCTCAAATATGGAAGAGCAGCTGTTCGCCTGCCAAAAGATTGAAGCCTTCAGAGATTCTTTAGTCTCAAGGGGTGCTGAATTAGATGCCGAGCCGATTAAAAAAGAGCTTTTTGAGAATATGCTCAAGCGTATGGTTCAATGCGGTAAAGCCCTCTCTTTAAGCTGCCGTGAAAATGACACGGTAATCGGTATGCTTAATAAAGAAAACGCCGGCATGGAGATATATAAGGAAAAGTTAAAAGAGCAGGATTTAGTCATAAAAACAATCAAGCGAGAAATGGAAACGATTGAGCGGACAGGTAAAAAATATTTTGAGCAGAATGAAATGTTCACAAAGGAGGAGGGGAAATATCTCGGCTTGAGCGAAATCTCCAAGAAAAGCGAAAAAACAAAGCTCCCTAAGGTGTTCACCGATAGAAATGATGCTGATGATTATTATCTCCCTCAGCTTAAAGAACTGTGGAATAAAGAATTCAAACCCGATGAGAAAGTAGCGGCAAATTATTACACCCTTGATTCTGGTTCTTTGAATATGCGTCTTCGCGGGTTTAATAAGGGGTGGGGTAAGGATAGGTACATGGGGGTCGATAATCTTCCTCCTGACGAAATCAATGACGGGTACATATACCACCTTAAAAAAGCAATTGATAAATCAATTTTGAAAGAAGATGTAAAGCTATTCCGTGCGTCAAGTTATCACGGGCTTGCGGGGCTTCTCGGAATTCCGGTTGAAAAATTCAGCGAATTAACCGGTGACCAGCTTGACTCTTTCTGCTCCGGGAAGATTTTTAAAGACCCTGCTTTTTTCAGCACCGGTGCAGCACAGGGTACAGGACTTGTCGGTGATGTGCAGTATCAAATCCATGCTACTGCAGGGACAAAAGGGTTATATTGTGAGCCGTTCAGTGAATATGGCGAAAATGAATCTAAGAATCAGTGGGACGGCAAAACAATAACAAAAGACCGGAACACCGGCAAAAATAAACTCGGCAGGGAACTGGAGATTCTTCTTCAGGCAGGCACTAATTTTCTTGTTGAAAAAATTGAGATGACAGAAGAACCGCACAAACAGTCAAAAGGCGGAATACTAAAGAAGTACGTTGTACACTTAAAAACAATACCCGCACAGGTGAATAAGGGTTTGGAAGAAGTTAAAGAAACCGAAGAAATAAAAGAAATAAAAGAAGAAATAGTTGAAGAAATCAAAGAGGAAGTAGTTGAAGAAATTAAAGAAGAAGTAGTTGAAGAAATTGAAGAAATCGAAGAAATCGAGGAAATTGAAGAAATCGAAGAAATCGAGGAAATTGAAGAAATCGAAGAAATCGAAGAAATTGAAGAGATAGAAGAGATTGAAACGAAAGTGGTGCAGAAATCGTCGAGCGATTCAAAACAAGAAGCGTATGAAAAAATAGAAGAGGAAGTGCTTAATCAGATTCTCGAGGAGCGGAAAAAAAGCAACACAAAGGATTACCAAAAAGCCATTGATGCGGATAATGTTTACCGTTCTAAAACCGAAAAATGGTGGAGCGAGATTACCCATGAGCAAAGAGATACGTTCCATTATTACACGGGACAATCGGCAACATCAATCAATATGTTTTTACGCGGAGTGATGTCTGAGCATGATATGGAAAGAAACCGTGAATATATCGAGAAACGGGTTAAGGAGATGGAAGCCGCACTTAATAAGTCTGTGATTGAAGAGGATATTTTATTGCTACGAGGTTCGGACAGCAGAAGTCTTGCAAAATTAATGGGCATAGAAGAAAAAAACATTACTCCCCAAATGATTGGAAAGCTTCGTCAAGGGCATGTAGGGCAGATATTTATAGAACCAGGGTTTATGAGTACGTCGATTACGAGCGATTCTGGTTATGCTCAGCCCTACCAAGTGCATTATCACATTACGGCACAAAAAGGTACAAAGGGTGTTTATTGCGAACCGTTCAGCCAGTTGAGTGAAAATAAGCAATCGAGAAACGATGTCTGGGACGGAAAGAGCACCACGCTTAATACTGAAGGTAAGATTAAGTTAGGTACAGAAGTGGAAATGCTTTTGCAAAAAGATACTAAGTTTCTTTTTGAAAATATTGTTTATGACCCAAAAAGCGGGAAAATTAATGTATATCTTAAAACAATAGTTTAATTATAGGAGGAAAAATAAAATGATTCAAAGAGATGATGGATTCGGATACGGTATAATTCGGTGTGACGTGGAAAAAGTCCCCTGCCGAACCTGTAAAAACGCACTTAAGGGAGGTATTGGCAAGGCGACCTGTCTTGCTTATCCCGACGTTATGGAAAATCGCAAGCCTGATGAGGTTTATTTCGAGAATAAATCTTGTGAGCATTTTAAACAGGGAGAGGATTTATTGCCGTTCGAGATAGTCCTTTAAAGAGAATTACCCCACCCCTCACTTTTGTCAATACAACAGTAAACCAAACGCCGAAAAAGTCAAACATTTCTACTGACTTTTTCGGCGTGTTTTGTATTGATAATGTATCGGTTTGTACTTGTTTTACATGGTTTACATTTTGCCGTTTACATTAAACAGTATTCGAGATGGCAGTCAACGGGTTCTTCTTCAAAAAGCTTTTGATTAAGCTCCGTTGTTTCAACACAACCAACGGACTTATAAAATGCCTGTGTTTCTTCTGCCGAATGTGCGGAAATGTAGAGTTTTTTCGCACCTAACTCCTTTGCGTAACCGCAAATCTCGTGAAATAACGCCTTGCCAATTCCGTTTCCGCGAAATTCATAAGACACATGGAGCATTTCTAATTGGATATACTCGTCATTAGAGCCGAATAAGTGGTTTAACACACTTGAAAAACCAATAAGTGTGTTGTCAACAAATGCACCGATTACAACACCGCCTTGTTGAATACAACGTAGCAATCCGACTACTCTTTCTGCCTTTTGCTCATCATTCCATTGGTTTGTAAATGCGATGTCTTTGAGCAACCATTCGCCGTTTTCTTTCCTCCAACAACGCTTGACTTCTTGATAGCGATTAAAGTCGGAAAAAATTTCGGAAGTACAGTCCTTTGATTGCAATTTTTTTATTACAGTGATTGTGTTCAAAGTAATACCTCTTTTCATTATTTATTTTTGTGGTGTAAAATTTATTCATCATCACAATCACTCCTTTTCAAAATATAATATCAATGTTAAACGCAAGTTTGACTTGCGGATTTTGCTTATTTTGTAAAATTGACTTTATAACTTTTTTGAGTAATATAATAACAATCCTTCTTCCTCAATATCGGAAATTTTAGATTCGATAAGTGTATCATATCCCCAATGCAAATATATACTATGGTTTCTTATTTCCTTTTCTTCCACGCCAATTACAAGACTTGTATGCCCGTTGTCTTTTGCATACTGTTCCATTACTTTTACAAGTTTAGATATATGCCCCTTACCCTCGTATTGTTTATCTATTCTCAGTGCATTTACTTCGGTATATTGAGGCGAAAATATTAAAGTTCCCTCGCCGATTGGTTCATCACCACATAAAACTACAAATGTTTTACATTTTCCGTTTTTGTTATCCTCAATAGATTGTGCTTTCCAATCAACCCAACGATTATCGCCTATGTTGTCGGCGATATTTTTATTCCACCTCAGTTCAAGGTCTGTTGTTGTGGCTTCTTTATATTTATAATCTGAATTTCCCATGATAAACTCCTGCACATTATATTAATACTCTACCTCTATCATACCACAAACAAACCCGCTTGTCAAGCGGGTTTCGACATATTTCGCAAAGAGGGGCAAGCAGTGCCGCAAAGCAGAATTACCATGCGTCAATACAACAGTACAACATACGCCGAAAAAGTCAATTGAAATGTTTAACTTTTTCGGCGGGTTTGTACTGATAATGTAAGGTTTTTCGCCTACTTATCCCCCTCTAAGAAATAGAAAGTAATACGACTTTCGGAATTTGTTATACACTAAGAATGCTTTTGCCAGTAGAGCCATTTTTGTTGGTCGTTTTCAATTGTTGTCATAACTTTCATATCTAAAAGTAAGATTGATAAGGACGATGCAACAGCTTCAAAAGAGTGTCCTGTTTCATCAACAAGTTCCCTTAACGACATTACCTTTCCCTTGTTATCCTTTAAGTGTTTTAAGACATCATATTTCACATACTCATCACCCATTAAAAACGGTCTTTTTTCTCTTTCATAAACTTTTTTCAATTCGTTCTGAATAGTTATGAGCTCTTTTTCCAAATTAGGGTTGTCTTCTCTCAATTTGCTAATTTTTTGTCCTATTTTTTGTAAAGCCATAAAATTTTGCTCATCTTCGAAATCACATGGAGCATCTAAAACCCTACGATTTAAATTAAGCGTAAGAAAGAAAGAAATAACTAATATAGTTGGAAATAAAATTACATACCAAATAAATATGTTTTGTAGTTCTTCATTCACATGAGGTAACACTACCGTTCCTGCTACTTGTGCTATACCTGCGAATAATCCTATTATGGTTAGAGGATTTGAAATTTTTTTCATTATGTTTTGATAACCTTTCATGTTATTTAGTTACCTCTCTATCATACCACAAACAAACCTGCTTGTCAAGCGGGTTTCGACATATTTCGCAAAGAGGGGTAAGCATTGCCGCCTCGCAGAATTATACCATGCGTCAGTACAACAGTAACCCCACCACCAACCCGCTTAACACGCAGATTAGTACATCGCCGGTCAACGCCGACGGAAGCGTGTGGCGGGTTTTCTTAATCTTTGTTGCGGCGAAGTATACAGCGATTACATAAAACGTCGTTTCACTGCTGCCTAACATTACGCTTGCCACTCTTCCCGCAAAGCTGTCGGGACCTACATCACCGAGAATTCCCTCGTAAACGGCGGTTGCACCGCTCCCCGAAAACGGGCGAAGTATTGCTAAGGGTATGGCTTCTTTAGGGAAGCCGATGAGGTCGGTTACGGGTGACAGCAGTGTGCTTATTAATGCAGTTCCTCCCGAGGCACGGAACATTCCCACCGACAGGACAAGTGTGAACAGGGCAGGGAACACCTCTGTAATTGTTTTTACGCCGTCCTTGACCCCCTCAAGGAATTCGCCGAAAACGTCCACTTTTTTGAATAATGCGAATACTAATACGAATACGAAGATTATCGGTATGGCAAAATCGGAAATGTTCATGGTTTTTTACCTCGTTTCCGAATTTTTGAAAGCAGCTTTGTCACTGTGACGGTTATGACTAATGTGATGGCGGAAACAATCCATACCGCAGGCAGGATTTCCATGGGGTCGGCAGAGTTGTTTTTTAACCGAAGAGCGGCTACTGTGGTGGGGATAATTTGTAAGCTCGCCGTGTTCATTACAACAAACAGCACCATATTATCGGAGGCGGTTTCGTCGGTGTGTTCCTCGTTTTGAAGTTCCCGCATTGCCGCAATTCCGAATGGCGTGGAGGCGTTACCTAGTCCGAGTAGATTAGCCGTGAGGTTCAAAACGATATACTGTATCGCTTTGCCGTTTGGGTCAATCCCTTTGAAAATAAGGCACAGCACGGGCTTGAACGCTTTAGCTAAGAGTTCGGTAATGCCCGCCTTTTGTGCCACCCGCATAATTCCGCTCCACAGGCAAATCACCCCTGCTAACGTAATCGCAAGGGTAACAGCGTTGCCGGCTTCCCGCAGAGCCGCTTCCGACACGTTTGCGACATCGCCCGAGAGAATTCCGAAAAGCAACGACAGGACTATTAAAATACAGAATACCCACTTCATCATAATAGTAATGTATATTATGGTGAAGCGGGTATTATTCTGCGTTAATTAAGCCGGTTTTATTTACATTTACAGCAAGGCTTTGGGCAATAGCAGTTCACGAAAGTGGGATACCCGTCGGGGTAGCGGATTTTATACTGCAGTTCCCCGTTTTTATCACGAGTTATGGTTATAATCACGCGGAACACCTTGCAATCCGTTCGCCACGGACTGCATGGATTTCTCTGTTCCGCTATTTTATAACAATACACTCCCTCCTCGGTAAAGCAAAGCGGGGGGAAGCATATCGGTGCTTTGGAACACTTACATTTCATAATAATTACCCTATCATTATTTACACGGAGCTTCGTTTGTTGCGGTTGACACGATTTTATCTCCCTCGAAAACATGGAAAGTGAACTGACCTTTTTGCAATTTCGCACCCTTTGCGATTTTGATTGCACTGAGCGGAACACATATGGATTTCGTCTTATACTCGTTGACGAATTCCGGATACTTGCCGTTTTCGTATATAACATACGGTACTAAGTTGCCCTTGCCGTCGTCAACCACTTTAATGGTGACATGGAATACGCTGTTGTCTAAAATCCAGCCCGGTTTCGGGGTTTGGTCTTCTCTGATTGTGAACTTGTATTCGCCCGGCTCGGTGAATGTTATGCAGGGGAATTCGACTAAACCCTTGCCCGGTTCGCAGTAATAATTCTTGAATATCGGGTAGCCGTCGATGTATTCAATATCCACGTCAAATCCGTGGGGGGCTTGCGGGTTTTGTGTAACTATTACTTTTACGTTAAATTCGTCAGGGTCGGTTGACCAATCCTCGTCGTCATCGTCGTCTAATGCATCTTCTGTGATTGTGTAGTAGTATTCCCCGGCGGAAAAAAGCAGGAATTCGTCGAATTCGATGTCGCCGTCTGTTATGTTCTGCCCTGTTGTGACCAAGTTTCCGTCTTTGTCATGAACGCTGAATTTAAAATAGCCGTCAGGTAAATTACAACCTAAGGCGAGCTTTGAACCCTTCAGCTTGATAATCGCTTCTGCGGGTGATGCTGGCATAATGATTTCCTCCAAAATATTATTTCCTTATGATATGCACTAAGTACCCGTTTTGCGACAAAAATCCCTGTTATTTCTAACAGGGATTTTTTATTGATTAAACTAATTATTTCACTGCGTAGAAGTCAATCAATCCTACCAATGCATCGTATTTCTTCTTAGCGTCTTTTTCCGCTCTGTCGAATAATTCATTGGCTCTTTCGGGGAACTGACGGGTAAGCTGGTTGTATCTGGTTTCGTTCATAATAAAGTCTTTGTAGCTTGCACTCGGAGCTTTACTGTCGAGAGTGAACGGCGATTTGCCTTCAGCAACCAAGCCGGGGTTAAATCTCCACAAGTGCCAGTAACCCGATTCAACCGCACTCTTCTCGATTTGAATCATGTTAGCCAAGCCGCCCTTGATTCCGTGGTCACGGCAAGGTGCGTAACAAATAACAATCGACGGGCCCGGATGTGCTTCCGCTTCTACGAATGCTTTAATACATTGGTTGTAGTCTGCACCCATAGCAACCTGTGCAACGTATACATAATCGTATTGCCTTGCAATGGCAGCCAAGTCTTTTTTCTTGTTATTCATGCCGCTTGCTGCAAATTTTGCAATTGCACCGACAGGGGTGGATTTCGATGCCTGACCGCCTGTGTTGGAATAAACCTCGGTATCGAATACTAACATATTAACGTCCTGTCCCTCTGCCAATACATGGTCAAGACCGCCGTAACCGATGTCATATGCCCAACCGTCGCCGCCGAACGCCCATACGGATTTTTTAGCAAGGAAGCTCTTGTCTTTAAGAATTTCCTTAGCCAAGTCACAACCGCAAGCTTCTAAAGCCGCAATATACGCCTTGGTTGCTGCTGCGTTTTCCGAACCGTTATCATAGGTGTCTAACCATTTTTGAGCTGTTGCTTTAGCTTCGGCTGTGCAGTTTGCAGAAGCGATAACCGCATTGGTTTTCTTGACTAATCTGTCACGCACTGCTTTTTGACCCAAGAACATACCGTAGCTGAATTCCGCAGTGTCTTCAAACAGTGAGTTTGCCCATGACGGGCCTCTGCCCTCTTTATTAACGGTGTACGGTGTTGCAGGTGCTGAGCCGCCCCAAATGGAGGAACAGCCGGTAGCGTTACCGATATACATTCTGTCACCGAATAACTGTGTCACTAACTTAGCATAGGGAGTTTCGCCACAGCCCGCACATGCACCCGAGAACTCTAATAAAGGCTGTTTGAACTGTGAACCCTTAACGGTTGTTTCCTTGAATTTCTCAAAGATTTCCGGTTTTACGGGAAGCTCGTATAAATAAGCGAATATGTTTTGATGTTGCAACTGAGTTTCCAAAGGCTTCATAACTAATGCGTTTTCTTTTGCGGGACAAACATTAACACAAACGCCGCAACCGTAACAGTCTAATACCGAGTTACCCATTGTGTATTTGAACCCGGGAAGCCCTGTAGCATCTTTCACGGTTAAGCCGGCAGGAGCAGAGGAAACTTCCGCATCGGTTAAGATATACGGACGCAGAACAGCGTGCGGGCAAACATATGCACACTGGTTACATTGAATACAGTTGTCACAAATCCACTCGGGAACGTCAACCGCAACGCCGCGTTTTTCATACGCCGCTGTACCTTGAGGCAATGTTCCGTCTGCATCTTTTGCGAATGTGGAAACAGGAAGGTCTGCACCACGGTAAGCGTTAACGGGAATCATGATGTCGTTAATAAAGTCAACGATTTCCTTGCGTTTGCCTGCCGAGTCAGCCTTAGGTAATACAAAGTCGCCGGTCGCACTCGCCCATGAAGCAGGGATTTCTACCTTTTCAAAGGATTTTGCACCTAAGTCAACCGCCGCATAGTTCATATCTACGACGTTTTGACCTTTTGCGATGAATTGACTGTGGATTTCTTCCTTCATATACTTAATCGCATCAGCCACAGGCATGATGTCCTCGTTAAGTGCGAAGAACGCCGCCTGCAGAACTGTGCTGATAAATCTGAGTCCCGCTTGACGTGCCAATTCAACACCGTTGATGATGTAGAAATTAATGTTGTTGTTGGCAATATGTGCCTTGAACTTGCCCGGGAGCTGCTTTTCAAGCTCATCTAAGCTGAACGGCCAGTTCAAAAGGAATGTACCGCCCGGGAGAATGTCCTTAACCATGTCATATTTATGAATATATGACGGGTTGTGACATGCCACGAAGTTCGCCTTTGTAATGAAGTAGGTTGATTTAACCGGAGCAGAGCCGAAACGTAAGTGAGAAATAGTAACTCCGCCCGCTTTTTTACTGTCATACGCAAAGTATGCTTGAATTTTCTTGTCGGTGTGTTTACCGATAATCTTTGTGGAGTTTTCGTTAGCCGAAACAGTACCGTCGCCGCCTATTCCCCAGAACTTGCATGACGTTGTACCCTCGGGGATTGTGTTGGGGTTTTCGTCAATCTTAAGTGATAAGTCGGTTAAGTCGTCGTTGATACCAACTGTGAAGCGGGGTTTAGCGGTGTTGCGGTAAACAGCGATAACACATGCAGGGTTGAAGTCCTTTGAGCCGAGACCGTATCTTCCGGAGAACACGGGAATGTCTGTGAATTTTCCGGTTTGTTTTAATGCGGCAATAACGCTCAAATACAGAGGTTCGCCAACCGAGCCGGGTTCTTTCGTTCTGTCAAGCACCGACAGCTTTTTGCAAGAAGCGGGAATAGCGTTCACAAAAGCGTCAATTGCGAACGGCATGTAAAGTCTGACTTTGATTAAGCCGACTTTTTCGCCCTTAGAAACTAAGTAGTCAATGGTTTCTTCAATAGTATCAGCCGATGAACCCATTGCCACGATTACGTGTTCGGCATCGGGAGCACCGTAGTAGTTGAATAATTTATAGTCGGTTCCGATTTTCGCATTAACCTTGTCCATGGTCGCCTGAACGATTTCCGGCATTTTATCATAGTAAGGGTTGCTTGCTTCCTTAGCTTGGAAGAAGATGTCGGGGTTTTGTGCTGTTCCGCGGAGAACCGGCTTTTCGGGGTTTAACGCACGGTTACGGAAAGCCTCAATATCGCCGAAGTCTGTTAAATCCGTTAAGTCTTCATCTGACCATTCTTCGATTTTCTGCATTTCGTGAGAGGTTCTGAACCCGTCAAAGAAATGCAGGAACGGAACTCTGCCTTTTAAAGAAGCCAAGTGAGCAACTGCACCTAAGTCCATGACTTCCTGCGGGTTTGTTGAACACAGCATAGCGTATCCTGTGGCACGGCAAGCGTTAATGTCGCTGTGGTCGCCGAAGATTGAGAGTGCGTGAGCGGCAACCGCACGTGCGGAAACGTGGATAACACTCGGTAACAGCTCGCCTGCGATTTTGTACATGGTCGGAATCATCAGCAACAAGCCTTGTGAAGCTGTGTAGGTAGTGGTTAACGCACCTGCTTGTAATGAGCCGTGAACGGTTGCTGCCGCACCCGCCTCCGACTGCATTTCAACCACTCTTACCGGGTCGCCGAACAGGTTAGTTTTGCCTTGGGCTGCCCAGCTGTCGGTTTCCTCCGCCATGTCTGACGAGGGGGTAATCGGGTAGATTCCCGCTACTTCGGTGAACGCATAAGATACGTGTGCCGCAGCGGAGTTGCCTTTCATCATTGTGATTTTTCTTTTTGCCATTGATTTTTGTTCCTCCTTAGTTTTATTAACATTCACGAAATATTTTAACATATTTTTACAGGTTTGTAAAGCGGGAATTGATAATAAAAATAAATTTTATATTTTTCGTACAAGGTATTGACATTCCGGATATGATAGTATATAATAGATTATTGTCAATTGTACATTGTTAATTGTCAATTGTTCGTCAGCCGCTGTGGTGGAATGGCAGACACAAAGGATTTAAAATCCTTCGCTCGTTAGAGTGTACCGGTTCAAGTCCGGTCAGCGGTAGTCGAGAGCCTCGACACAAAAAGCACCCCGTATTCATCAAGAATGCGGGGTGTTGTGTATTGTGCGGTCAGTCACCGAATGACGTTCCTATACTTCGGGCGGTCTCGACCATCTCACCCTCCGAGTCAACCAGACGTGCTTTTCCGGCAATGTCGATTAATTTATTCTCGGTTATGTCCCTGCCTTTTTTTGCAATTGTATAACCGTATTTCCCTAATTTAATCAGCTTTGCCGCCCTTGCCCCGAACTGCGTCGCAAGAATTCTGTCATATGCAGAGGGACTCCCCCCTCTTAACATATGACCGGGAACAACTGCCCGTGTTTCAATCCCTGTGCCTGTTTGAATTAACCTTGCCACTCGGCTTGTGCAGGTGACTTCACCAGCTTCGGCACGTTTTTTTATGCGGTCTTTACGTTTCAGCAATGCTTCCTCCCTGTCCATAGCACCCTCTGCAACAGCGATAACAGAGCAGGGTTTGCCCGCTTCGGCACGAACACGAACCGCTTCAATGACTTTTTCGGGGG
Source organism: Oscillospiraceae bacterium (assembly GCA_009784825.1). GTDB lineage: Bacteria > Bacillota > Clostridia > Oscillospirales > Ruminococcaceae > Ruminiclostridium_E. Next base: position 46,858 of record WQXO01000007.1, on the reverse strand, counting down.
TGAACGGGATTTCCGGGATTAGAATAATATCGCTCCCCCCGCCTATTCCCGTGTAAAGTGCGAGCCAGCCCGCTTTGTTCCCCATAATCTCCACCACCATTACACGGCTGTGCGAATGTGCGGTGGTGTGGATTCGGTCAATGACCTCCGTGCCTATGTCAACCGCAGTGTGAAACCCGAATGTAACGTCGGTTCCCCATATGTCGTTGTCGATGGTTTTAGGCAGTCCGATTACGTTTAACCCCTCTGTCGAAAGAAGATTGGCTGTTTTGTGAGTGCCGTTTCCGCCGAGTGTCAGCAGACAGTCCAACCCCCATTTATTGTAGGTCTGCTTCATTTCCTTAACCTTGTCGACCTCGTCTTCCTCGACCACTGTCATCATTTTATACGGGGTTCGCTTAGTTCCGAGGATTGTTCCCCCCTGTGTGAGAATTCCGTAAAAATCCGACGGGTTCATAACCCGGCACATATCCTTGATTAACCCGTAATACCCGTCGGCAATCCCGACGATTTCTACATTGTCTTCCCCCATTAACTGATAGCAGGAACGCACCACTCCGCGAATTGTGGCGTTTAAGCCGGGGCAGTCGCCTCCGCTGGTCAATATACCTATTCTGCGTTTTGACATAATATGCTCCTTACTTAAAACCGTGATTTTTTTACTGCGATGATTTCCATTGAACCGTTGTAGTGGCTCGAAATTTGATAGTCCACAGGAACAAAACCGCATTGCTCCAAAACCATGTAAAACGAATCCCGTGAGAAATAATTTAAGTGATACTGCTGTTTTTTCATTGGGTCGTCGTGCCCTGCTACTATTGAAAAGGCACTCTCGAAGTTCGGGGTGGACACCCATAACGCACCATTATCATTTAATAATGCTTCCGCTTTTTTCAAAGCGGCAATCGGGTCGCTGACATGTTCAATAACATCGCCCATGATGATAACGTCCCATTTCAAGTCCGATTCAAACTCGTTGAAATCCGCCGTCTGTGCGTTTAAGTTGTACTTGGTTTTTGCGTCCTCAACATGCCTTTCGATTACATCAATTCCGAAAACATCATAACCGATTTCACGTGCCGCAAGCATACATTCACAAGCACCTATTCCAACTTCAAAAAGGCTCATGCCGTCAGCAAATCCCGCAGTTCTTATTTTGGATAATATGCTTGAATAATAAGAGAAGAATTGCGGATTGGCTTTTCTGGGATTGTTGTTATAGATAAACAGCTTTTCGGGGAAATGCCGTGCGAACATATGGTTACATTCCGCACAGTGCATCCAAAGGCGAACGGGGTTAAAAACCTTATTAAAACCAGCCGCCTCCGTAAGCGGGTAACACAGTCGGGCTTTAGATTCGCCGCCGCATAAAAAGCAGGTTATACGTTCGATTTCTTCCTTTTTGCCGCCATAAACGTATTTACTGTTTGCGTCGGTTTCGGGGAATATTTTTGAACAAATATCGGGCAGAATTTCAAACGCTTTGTAAAACAAAGTATACGCTGTTTCGGGGTCACCTAAGGCGTTTGAAATTTTGGCAAGATAATAAAAACAGAACGGTGCTAACGATTTGTCGTTTTGCAATTGCAGGAAAACCGCTCCCGCTTTTCCATAATTCTCCTCAAGGAACAGCTTTTCTGCATCCTTAAATCGGGTAATATTATCCTTCATCATTATCTCCTCTTAACGCTTCTAATGATTTTTCTATTTCCGATAATCTTTCCTGTGCTTTTGACAGTTTTGTCCGTTCGTTCTCGACTTGTTGGGGTGGTGCTTTTGTAACAAAGTTTTCATTCGATAACTTATTACCGATAAACTCAATATCGGTTTTGGCTTGTTTTAACTCTTTTTCAAGGCGGGTGATTTCTTTTTCCTTGTCAAGCAGGTTTTGGCGAGCCATACGCTCCTCTATCATCTTTTCGACAGTTACGTCGAATTCTGCTTCCTCCTCGGAAAAATCGAGTTCTTGGCTGAATTCAAACCATTTTGAAACCATAATGCTTTCGGTTTCACCCTCACTATGCGGGATAGACTGCCATATTTCCTCGGTAATGAACGGCATAAACGGGTGCAGTAGCTTCAAGAACCCCTCCATGACATACAGCAAAACCGGCATTGCTTCTTGTTTTCTTTGTTTAGTAAGCTCGATATACCAGTCACAGTATACATTCCAGATGAAGTCGTGGACTTTCCCGACTGCTACGCCTAAGTTGTACGCCTCGAGATTTTCGGTGACTTCCTTAACCAAGCGGTTATATTTTGAGAGAACCCACTTATCTTCAATTGCCAATTGTGAATTGTGAATTGTGCATTGTGAATTATAATCACAGTCCATTAAAACGAATCGTGCGGCGTTCCATAATTTATTCGCAAAGTTGCGGGCGGCGAGGATTTTGCTCTCGCTCCAGCGGACATCGCTTTCTTGAGATACACCGTGAACCATTACTAAGCGGAGTGCGTCTGCCCCGTATTTGTCGATAACATCAAGCGGGTCAACGCCGTTACCGAGGGACTTGCTCATTTTTCGACCTTTTTCGTCACGGATAAGTCCGTGAATGAATACATCGTGAAACGGCACGTCGTCCATAAAATGCAATCCCGAGAATATCATTCTCGCCACCCAAAACGGGATAATATCATAAGCGGGAACGATTACCGAAGTGGGATAAAAGTATTCCAATTCGGGAGTTTTTTCCGGATAACCCAAGGTTGAAAACGGCCATAATGCCGAGGAAAACCACGTATCAAGTGTATCATCGTCTTGTATTACTGTTCCGCCGCATTTATCACACTTGTCGGGGGCTGATTCTGAAATGATTTCATGTGAGCAGTCTGGGTTTTGGCAATAGTATGCGGGGATTCTGTGACCCCACCATAACTGGCGGCTTATGCACCAGTCACGAATGTTTTCCATCCACTGCATATACACGTTCTCGAAGCGTTTGCTCACCCAGTTGAGCCGCCCGTTACGAACTACCTCCATTGCGGGTTCTGCGAGGGGCTTCATGCTGACGAACCATTGCAGACTTGCACGGGGTTCAACAACGGTACTGCACCGCTGACAGCCGCCGACATTATGTTTGTGCGGTTCGGTTTTTACTAACAGACCTGCCGCTTCTAAGTCTTTTACAATTGCTTTACGGGCTTTGTAACGCTCCATGCCTTTATATGCACCGCCGTTTTCGTTAATAACGGCGTTACTGTCCATAACATTCACAAGCGGTAAATCGTGGCGGCTGCCAACCTCAAAATCGTTCGGGTCGTGTGCGGGTGTGATTTTGACCGCACCTGTACCGAATTCCATATCAACATATTCGTCGGCGATAATCGGGATTTCACGGTTCATAAGCGGCAGAATTACGTTTTTGCCGATTAGATGTTTATACCGCTTGTCGTTGGGATTAACCGCAATCGCAGTATCACCTAACATAGTTTCGGGACGTGTAGTAGCAACTACAATGCTTGTGGATTCGTCCCCTACAACGGGATACTTAATATGCCAGAAGAAACCGTCTTTTTCTTCATATTCACATTCTATATCCGAGATAGAAGTCTGGCAGTTCGGACACCAGTTAATTATTCTTTCGCCATGGTATATTAATCCTTGATTATATAAGTCAATGAAGACTTTCTGCACTGCCTTGGAACAGCCTTCGTCCATTGTGAAGCGTTCACGTTCCCAGTCGCACGAGCTGCCTAATTTTTTAAGCTGTTGGACTATTGTGCCACCGTACAGCCGTTTCCACTCCCACGCACGTTCAAGGAAACCGTCCCTGCCTACATCGTCCTTAGTTAATCCCTCCTCTTTCATGGAGGCGACTATTTTCGCTTCGGTGGCGATTGAGGCATGGTCGGTACCCGGTAACCACAAGGCGGAATATCCCTGCATACGTTTGAAACGTATCAGAATGTCCTGTAACGTGTTGTCTAAGGCGTGACCTATGTGCAATTGCCCTGTGATATTCGGCGGGGGGATAACTATGCAGTAGGGTTTCTTGTTTTTATCAACCACTGCATGGAAGTAACCTTTCGCCTCCCAATCGGCGTAGATTCTGTTCTCGAAATCTTTAGGGGAATAGTTTTTTTCAAGTTGTTTCATTATTTTTGAATGTCCTTTCAGGTGTAACATATAACGTCTTATTATTTGTAAAAATCACATATCCGGGTTTACTCCCGCTCGGTTTTTTGACATAACGCACCAAGGTATAATCCACCGGGACTTGGTTGGAGTTTTGACCTTTAGAATGATATGCGGCAATTTGAGCGGCGTGGTGAATTGTTTCGTCGTCAGGGGTTTTTCCCGAACAACGCAGAATTACGTGAGAGCCGGCAATGTCTTTCGTGTGAAGCCATATATCGTCGGGTTTTGCAAGCTTAAAAGTTAATTCATCGTTTTGGCGGTTGTTCCTGCCTACTAATATTTCTGTGTTATCTAAGGTGTATTTAATCGGTTGTAAAGGCTTCGATTTTTTCTGATTTTTTGAAGAAACCGGCTTGTTTATTTCACCCCGAATTTCGTCCATTTCCGAATCGGTTTCAGCACGTTCGGCAGAATCGATTACGCTTTCTAAATACAGCAATTCACGTTCACCGTCGGCGATTAGTTTTATAAGCATTTTTTCTGCGTTCGATAATTTTCTGTAAGACGAATAGTATTTCTGAGCGTTTTGGGCAGGGGAGAGCCGTTCGTCTAACTTGATTTTTACGGTTTCGTTTGTGATATAATTCTCAGCTTCAACAAAAGTGTCGCCTTTGTTTAATCGGTAGATATTCGCATTAATCAAGTCACCGTATATTTTGAACCGCTCACGGTCTTTACAATCAAGCAGTTCTTGTTTTTGTACCGCTAATTTCCTTTGAACCCGTTCATGTGTGTTTTTGAGCGATTTCATAAGGCTGCCCGAGCGTTGTTTTAAGCGTTCGGCATTGCTCTTTTCTGCAAAGAACTTGTCTAATAATTCATTGGCACTGTTTTCATAAAATATCGGCAGTGTATCTCCGTATTGCGTTATATTCATAAAACAAAAATCGCTGTTATCGACACGGGTGATTGTGGGGGTGTTTGTGAGTAGTGCAGTTTGTGCTTTTTTTAAAAATTCGACAACTCCGCAATGCACCGCCTCCCTTGCGAAAATCGGTGAAACACCCTCCAACATTTTCATCAACGATTTATCATTCTCTGCCCATTCAATATTGTCAATGTCGCAGTCTAAAAGGCAATACCTGTTATCCTTCGGGGGTGGTTCGTATGGGAAATTAGGCAGCAGTCGTCTTAATGAAGAAACTGCATCATGGGTTCGTTTAAGGCAGTCGATAATTCGCCCTGTATCTGCGTTTATTAGAATAATATTGTTTGTCCGCCCCATAATCTCGACGATTAAGCGGTTGTTAACAGGGTCGCCTATTTCGTTGTGGCAGGCGAAGTCTAAGAATAGTATACGTTCCAAGCCGTCTTGCGTAATGGCGGTAAGTTTCCCGCTCCCTAAATGCTTTCGCAAAACAGTACAAAACATCGGAGGGCGGTGAGCCACCGCTGGCTGTCCGGCTTCGCCGGTGGAGAGACCCGCCGACTGAGGAGAACCAACTAAACATATTCTCGAGCTTGCGGGATTTGCCGACATTAATAATCTAAGGTTACTTCCGCTTGCCCTGAACGAAATAACCACCTCATCACGGGAGGGTTGGTGGATTTTATCCACCCTTGCACCGATTATATTCTTTTCGATTAATTCCGTTTTTACGATATGTAAAAACGCACCATCAAGCGACATAGCTACACAAATCCTTACTGTATTTTGATTTTTCGATTATTAATTCGGGGAATTGCGTTTTTAGTTTTTTCACCAATACTTCGCAGATTATATCCTCGGTGTGAAAGTGCCCTGCGTCGATTAAAGTCAAACCGAAGTTATATGCGTATACCATGCTGTTCCATCTTAAGTCGCCGCAGATATATGCGTCACAGCCTTTTTCAAGAGCCGTTTCAACTAAATCGCCTCCCCCTCCGGAGCAGACGCCTATTCGTGTTATCGGCTTGCCGTTGTCAACGTAACGTATTACAGAACAGTCGAACGCTGTCTTGCACTTTTCGGCTAATTCCGTGGCAGAAATCGGCTTTTCTAATTCGGTGATTTTCCCGAAATCTGTAATGGTTTCATCACTTTTCGGGAAACCGAGCCTCACTAACATTTCATCGGTGACGCCGTTGTCCGCTATATCAAGATTGGTATGTGCGGCGATGAAGTTAGTGTTATTTTGAATAAGCGTGTGAATGGGGTCGCCGCTTGTTATTTTTTGAACGGGAATGTACATTAACGGGTGGTGTGAGATAATTAAATCGCAGTCCTCTTTTGCAATATCACTTGTCACATCTAAGCAGACAATGATTTTTTTGACCTCGGCAGACTTGTCACCGATTAGCAGTCCGCAGTTATCGTGTTTGACCTGCGTGTCAAAAGGTGCGATACTGTCTAAGTAATCGTAGATGCTTTGTACTGTTGTCATGGTTTATACCTCACATAAAGTATTGTGTATGTTTTATTTTTTTCACTGACTTGTATTTCATTGATAATGTCAAAGTTATTTGAAAGCAGTTCTTTACGCAGAATATCCTGTTTTGTCATGGGTTGCAGAATAAATCGGGTATTGTTGTTCGTGAAAGGGCAGGCGGTTATAATTTCTGCAATGGTTTCGCCACCCATTCCCGCTATGACTATATCGTCGCATTGTGGGACGTTCAATAATCCGTCGGAATGAATTAGCGTTATTCTGTCCGCCAGTCCCCGTTTTTGAATGAACTGCCGTGCTATTTCAAGCGGGTTTTTGTTAATGTCGGTTGCGTATATAGTCTGCCACCCGTTTCGGGCGAGATAACACGGCAGAAATGCGTGGTCTGTTCCGACATCGCAGACGATTGAACCGGGGCGGATAAGCTGTGCGATTGCCGCTAATCTCGGTGACAGCTTCTTTTCTCGTAAATTCTGAAAATTCATTAGATAATTATACACCAAGAATTGCCAATTGTCAATTATAAAAATGGAGCGAAAAGGCGGCTTGTTCGTTGAAGCGTTCGTTTTGTTAAGCTCCAACGGTTTATATCATATAATGTGACTTCTTTACATTTATCCAATGTTTCGGTGAAATCTCGGTCTATTTCATCGACAATGCTGTTTTTTCCGCCGGTATTTTTGAAAAAGCAGATTCCACATTCATAATGCAGGTAAAGTGAGATATAGTCGAGGTTTACTGTTCCCACCATTGCCCTTTTACCGTCGGCGATGAGATTCTTTGCGTGAATGAACCCGGGGACATATTCAAATAAACGGACGTGGTTTTCTAACAGTGAGCGGTAGTATGACTTTGTGACTGCGTTTACTAAGCGTTTGTCGGCGATATAAGGGACGATGATACGCACGTCAACCCCACTTCGAGCCGCTGTATACAAAGCTGACAGAATCTCCCCTCCGCACATCAGATAAGGCGTGGTGACATAGACGTATTCCTCGGCACGGGAAATAAAACTTATGAAAGTGTGTTCGGATACTGTGGTTTTATCGTGCGGAATATCTAACATCGGAACAGCGTAGGGAGCGATGCCGTTGCGGACGTCCCGTCCGCTATCGCCCCGTTTTAGGTGAGGAGCGGGGCGGAAGTCGTTATAATTAATTTTTTCGCCTTTTTTATCAAGGAATTCCCACATCGAAAGGAACATCAAGGTCATGTCCCACGCAGTACCGGAGTCAACCATTACTGCACTGTCCTTGAAATGCCCGAACATTTCCTTGATGTTGACGTATTGGTCGGCAAGGTTAAGCCCGCCGCAGAACGCTTTTTTCCCGTCGATTACGGCGATTTTCCTGTGATTGCGTGCAGTTATTCTCACCGAGACAAGCGGGCGGACAGGGTTAAATATGCGGATTTTAATCCCCGCTTGCTCCATCTGTTTTTTGAACTTCCAAGGCAAGGGGTATAGACAGCCCGCCCCGTCTATGATTAAACGGACATCAATACCCTCTGCCGCTTTTTGTTCGAGTATCTCGAAAATTGTGTCCCAGACTATACCCTCTTCAATGATGAAGTATTCCAAAAATATATACTTTTCGGCGTTTCGCATTTCATTTATGAGATACGCTAACTTGTCCTCACCCACGGGGAAGTATTTACAGTCGTTCACCTGTGCGGGGGAGAAACCTACGGCGTTTTCGAGATATAACGCCGTTCTGTAGGAATTTGGGTCGGTTTCACGGAGAATATTAATGTTTTCGTGTTCCCTGCTTCGTTCGGTGAGGGCACGATTATAGCTTTGTGCGAATGAGCGTTCAACCAATCTGCCAATGTTTCTGCGATTGTAAAAAACGTAGATTATTCCGCCGAATATGGGCATAAACATAATTACGACTGTCCATGTTAAGCGGAATATGGGGTGAGTTTCCCCCGTGGCTATAAAAAGCACGCACAACACGCTAAGTGCTATTAACGCTATTGAAGCGGGGAGGTAAAGCCTATGCAGCTGCCAGACCAACGCTCCGAAGAAAGTTACCTGTGCGATTACCAATAATGCGATTACGTTTGCGAAACGGGTTAAATATTTCATCATCATGTGTCTATTTTTTACGTTTATATTAAAAATATTCGCCGACGGAATAAACCGCCGACGAATTAGTGTTTATTATTTATGCACGGAAATCCATTAAACCGCCGATTTCGTTCCTCCCTGCTTTGGGGAGTGCCTGTTCAATAAAAGCGGCATGTGTGTAGGACTGGGCAATTGCTTTCGACAACAGCCTCGCTGAGACAGCGTTTCCTATGTTTTTGGGGTTCATGTCGAAATGCATTCCCGCAGTCATCGCATCAATGTTCATAAAAATACCTCGCTTGGTAACAGTATACCGTATTCTCTGTTATTTGTCAATAGCGTAACGCATTTTTTTCATGGGAATATACTGTCTTCATAAGGGGGCAGTTATGGATTTTACATATAACATGTTTATAGAGGCGTTTTTGATTAACGCCGCAATTTCGATAGATGCATTCGCTGTTGCGTTCGCATACGGCAGTGCAGGAGTGAGGATTCCGTTTAAGAGTTTGCAGATTATTAAGTAGGTGTGTCACAAACGGCAGTTATGACAGAAGCCCCACCCTTACTTCGGGTAATCTCATAATCGAAATCATCGTCAGAAACCTTCAGAATGATTTTGAGATTTATCGAGTTCTTACCCCCGGAAACAACCTCAATCCTATCAAGCAGGCTGTTGATAACCCCGGTGTCCATAGCTTCCTCAAAGCTCAGCTTTTTAGTTATAATCTTACGCAGGTTTTGCATTTTTACGAGAATGTCTTTGTTGAATTCCTCGCTGTCCTGATAGTCGGTTATCTGTTTTTGAAATGCTTCAATTTCTGCGTTGAAGCCGTTGTTTCGGCTCTCGAACTCGCTGTCGGAGATTTTCTCGTCAATGTTCAAGTCAAGTAATCTGTTCTTTTTCTTATGGATTTCGGCGATTTTTGTATTTAACTTTGCAATTTCGATTTTATTAGTCGAGTTTTTGCATATGAACGAATAGACTTCAATCAAATCGTTGACTATCTGCTTTCGCCCTTTAAAGACCACAACCATGATATGCCGCATAATATCGTCAATCTCTGAGGTGTAAATAGTGGGATTGTCGCAGCCGCCCCTGCCGCTGTCCTTAGCGTGCTTGCACCTCCAAACGTCACGATTGCCGTTTTTGCTTCGGTATTCGCAGTGGTGGTACGGTGTTTCGTGAATTGTGCAGAGGATTTTCCCGCTGTAGGGGTATTTGTTCTGATAGCTGGTTCTGTCCCCGCTTATCATCTTTTCGCTTCGCTTACGGAGAACTGCATTTGCCTTGTCCCAGATTTCCTCGGTGACAATCGGAGGAACGGTATCGTAATCCTTGTACATGACCCATTCTGAAGATGATAACTGCTTCTTATCGGAGCGGCGGTAATCGTATTTATGGGTTTTGTTCCCGCAGTAATAACCCTTGTATTTCGGGTTGAGGATTATGTTTTTGAGTGCAGAGCAGGAGAATTCGTTGCCGTTATTATTAGTAATTCCCTGTGCATAAAGGCGGCGTGAGATAGTTCGCAGACCTAAGTTCTCATTAGCATAAAAGTCGAAAATCTTGCGGACGATTTCCGCCTCTTTCTCCACAATAACGAGCTTACCTTTGTCCTTTCTGTAACCCCAAATACGGCTGTTCCCGAGTACCACGCCGTTTTCAATCGAACGCTTAAACCCGAAGCGGACACGTTCAGAAATACGCCTCACCTCATCTTGGGCAATGCTCGACATAATGGTTAATCTCAGTTCACTGTCGGCGAAAAGGGTGTTGATATTATCCGACTGGAATAGCACGCCAACACCGTTAGAAAGCAAGTCCTGCGTGTATTTTATGCTGTCGATTGTGTTTCGGCTGAAGCGGCTGATTTCCTTGGTTATGATGAAGTCGAACTTGTTTCGCTTGGCGTCCTCCATCATTCGCAGAAACGCCTCACGCTTGGTCACGCTCGTCCCGCTTAAACCCTCGTCGATGTAGCCGTTGATATAAGTCCAGTTGGGGTTATTCTCGATGAATTCGGAATAGTATGCCACCTGTGCCGAGAGGGAGTGAAGCTGTTCGTCCTTGTCGGAGCTTACTCTGGCGTAGTATGTAACCCGTAAAGGTATGTCAAAGATACTCTTCCCGGAATTGAGCTGATTGCGAATGTCGAATAAGTCCATGACAAGTCCCTCCTCTTGTTATATGCACTATGTTACATATTAGCATGTTAGGGGTAGTTTGTCAAGGGGGATTAGGAACTTTTGAAATAGTTTTACAAATAGCTTGCTTTTAGCAATACAATGTGTTATAATAGTTGTCGAAAGGGTGTGATATATAATGGCAAAATCTTCAAGTGTATATACGAGAATTGAGCCGGAGGTAAAAGAGCAGGCGGAATTAATCCTGTCAAGGCTTGGTATTCCTATGGCAAACGCTATTCAATTATATTTAAATCAAATCGTATTGCAAAATGGCATTCCGTTTGAGGTGAAGCTGCCGAGAAAAGCTCCGCTTGTTTATTCTGAGCTTTCAAAAGAAGAATTCGACGCCGAAATGGAAAAAGGCATGGCTTCTATGCGAGCAGGAAGAGGGTTGTCTTCTAAAGAGGTTAGGGAGAAAATGCACAGGAAGTATGGTATATGAAGAGTTCTGATAAATTCCCGGAAATTTGGGATGTTAAATATACAGATGTAGCGGAATTTGACTTGGACGGTATTTATGATTATATTTCCGAAAATCTAACAGAACCCGATATAGCTGTAAAGCAAATAAACAGAATTATTGATGCAGTTGATAAACTTGACCAACAACCATTACGGCATCGTCTGTATGATGATGAACCGTGGCGAGCAATAGGACTTCGAGTTATGGTGGTTGATAATTATTCAGTTTTTTATCTGCCTGTAGCGATACAAAAAACTGTTTGGATTATAAGAATTATGTATAGCAGGCGTGATTTTAATCAACACTTGAAAACACCAAACGATTACGATTTAGAAATTCAATAATAAATAATCAACACCCGACCTAAAATGATGTCGGGTGTTGATTATTCATTTTGATAGTATAATATTCTTGGCTTTTATGTACATATCCTCGGTGATAAGACCTTCCTCGTAAAGTTGTTTGTTAATACACAACTTTACTTCGGTTTCGAGTTGCTTCATTGCGGTTTCTTGAATTGTCATGGTTTCGCCCCTGTACAATTCTATAGAACTCGAATTTGTCCTATGACTAAATTTAATTTCTTAATTTTTTCAAAAACTTTAACATCACTTATACTTATCAACGATTTATATATTAGAAGGGATGTTAAAACAGTAAGTTGCGGAAAACATTGACGAGGAGGGGGAAGTGTGTTAAACAAGAATGATTTTGTTCTTTTGGTAACCGGAGTCACTAACAACGATGAAGCTGTAAAGTGTTTTTTAGGTGGTAACGCTCAAGTCGTTAGCTTTAAGATGAGATATACACCACCCTATGACAAGTTCAAAGAATTAAAAAGTTTTCAGCTTAAAACCAAGTATAGACCATTCAAGCCGAGATATGAATATGTCGCCGTTGATGTTTCAGAGTGGGTCGGACACGAGGAAGAGGAGTATTTTGAAACCGCAATGAAGTTCTTCCACGACCATAGTGACGTTAAGTATATCTTTACCGTGGGAAGTAATTCAAGGGAAGCCATTCAAGAACTGTACATAAAGGCAAGTATGTATATGCGTGGAAGCATTACAGAGGACAGAACTCTCATCCGGAGCGATGAATTAGGTAAACATATTCATTCGAACTACCGTATAGACAAGCAATCTGCAACCTTTCTTGCAGATTTATTTGTTAAGAGCAACAGGCTACATGGGTATGCAATGCTCAATATGATGATGAGCGAGCTTCTGGAACAGTGTAACGGTAATGGAATAACCATGTCGGAACTGTCGAGGTGCGTGTCAATGGAAGATTCCTTTGTTGGATTGTTCTGCGGAGAAACATTCAAGGAAGCAATGGATATAGTGAAAGGAGAAGAATATGAAAGATTATAATTTTGAGTCCGATTGGGGGCAATATACGTTTCCGAACAACCATAGCGAGTTCGCTACTGACGACTACATATTCAATACATTTAATAAGGTTAATTTAAATGCAAAAACGTATGATACAAGCGGTATTCCTCTAATTATAAGAAACGGCAAAGCAGCGGTTGTCGATGATGATTCTCATACGATTATATATGGTGAAACGGGGTCGAAAAAGACTCGTAGCTGTATCAGACCGCTTATAACTACTGTTGCGGGAGCTCGACAGTCTATGATAGTAACTGATGTTAAAGGCGAGCTATCAACAGACCCTAAAATTATCGGTTGGTTAAAGTATAACAATATTCAAAGCGTTATATTGGATTTCAAAAATTTTAAATGTGATGGATATAATATATTGCAATATCCCTATGAGCTTTTTATGAAAGGTGAAGAAGATAAAGCGATGGGGAGTATTTTACGGTTAGTTTCGGCGATGACTGCGAAATACAACGATACAAAAGCAGACCCGTTTTGGAATGATATGGCACAAACACTCATTATTCCGACTGTTAGACTTTTATTTGAATGCTGCAAGAATAAGAAAGATTATTTTGAGTTTATTAATCTTTTGTCGTTATCAACATTTTTTTCGCATAATACCGATGTATTTGAGAAGATTGTTAACAAAGTATCCGAAAGAGTGACAAACAATTATACTCATCAATTGAAAACAGTTTTCGGCACTGCCGACAAAACAAAGGTTTCTATTGTTGCGGTTACTAATTCCCTGTTTGCGGATTTTCTGTGCCAAGAGTCTCTGTTAAAAATGCTGTCAGTAACTACATTTAATATAAATGAAGCCTATGAAAAACCATTGTGCGTATTCTTAGTTATTCCAGATGAAACCAGTGCCTATGACCATTTATCGGGAATCATCATAGATAATCTATACAGTCATCTTGTTGAGGTATACGGTGAAAAGTATCAAAACACCGGAAAATCACCTAAATGCCTAATTAATTTTATCTGTGATGAGTTCTGTAACGTGAGAATTAACGATATGTCGGCTAAGATTAGTGCCAGCCGCAGCAGGAACATGAAATGGTATTTAGTGTGTCAATCCAAAAGCCAGTTAGAAGCAAGTTATGAAAAGGAAGCTACAACAATTATCGGGAACTGTAAAAACTGTATCTTTCTTCAAAGTTCTGACTATGAAATGCTCTCTTATATCAGTAGGCAGTGTGGAATGAGCAATATTACACAAAGCGAACACCCCGAACTTCTCATTACACCGGAAGAACTGAGTAATATGAGAAAGAATTCGGAGTACAAGGAAGCATTGTTTATCAGAGATAATATTAAATACTGTGCAAGATTAAATGATATTGACCAATACACGTTTTTGGATAAACATAAAGTCGAAAACGTCGCTAAGTTCGTGCATAAGCTGAAAGACAAGAAATTGTCGGTATATACACCCGAAATGATGTATTCTGATATTATGAATAAAGTAATATCTATACCTTTTACTGACTGTGTTCCCGATGAAATCGGTAAAAGAAATAAAACTGACGAAAGCTATAATATTCAAGAAGAATTGGCACGGGAGTTTAACGAACTCTTCGGTTCAGCACAAGAAAAAATAAAACCAAACGATGATTATACTGTTAAACCGGAAGACTTTGAATATATCAGCGATGAAGATATGAATGGTGATTATATTAAAATTGATGTTAATGAAGCCGATTTCTTCGATGATGAGGAGGAGGAAAACGAAGTTTTGCATATGACAATTGAGAGTTTAGATTTAACGGTGCGTGCTTTTAACTGCCTCAAACGTGCAGAGGTTAACACAATTGATGATTTAATCAAGAAATCTTCGGAAGAAATGAAAAGCATCCGTAACCTCGGCAAGCGTTCGTTCAATGAAATACGGGAGAAATTGTTATCACTGGGATTGGTTTTTGAATGGAGCAATGAAGCAGAATAAGCTATTTAAAAGGAGGGTTTTATGATACCGACAATTACTACAATTGACAAGCAAGGAAGAAGCGTTTGCGATTTATTATCTCTTGAATTCTTTGAGAGCAGAAAGATTATTTTAGTTGGCGAGATAACCAATGGGCTTTCTATGGAGATAATATCGCAAATCGAGTATTTAGACCGACAAAACAACAAGGACATCTTCCTTTACATTAACAGCCCCGGTGGGAGTGTGTCAGCGGGGTTGGCGATTATGGATGCTATGAATCGCAGTAAAAGCGACATAGCGACCGTTTGCACCGGAATGGCGGCAAGCATGGGTGCGTTTTTAACGGCTTGCGGGGCAAAAGGTAAACGATATATTACGCCTTATGCCGAGATGATGATTCATCAGCCGTTAGGCGGAGCAAGGGGTCAGGCTTCCGATATTGAGCGTGCTGCTGCGAATATTTTGAAAACCAAGAAAATTCTTAATCAAATTATAGCGGAAGCAACGGGTAAAGACGTTCAAGAGGTTACTGTTGACACGGATAGGGATTATTATTTGAGTGCGGAAGAGGCAGTAGCGTATGGGTTGGTGGATAGGGTGCTTGATGATAAAACGCAGTTATAAGGGGGGTGTAAAAATGCAGTTGCAAAAATTGTGCATTTTCGACAAAATATTATGGGGGCGTTGACATATTATGGGGGATTATGGTAGAATGAGTAAATATCTTAATAATTATTTGGAGGGGAAGCAATGGATTATATTAGTTCGCGTTTAAACAATAAAATTAGAAATGCCAATTTAAAAGGAAATCATAGCGAGGAACTCATATACCAGAGGGTTCGTATGGAGTATTTATTATTAGTTTTGCTTGGATATTATTGGAACAAAAATTTTGAAAACCTATCTCAAGAGGATAAGAGCTATGCAATAAAGGTTATTAAATTATTACAATTCGGTAGCCTTGAAAGACTCTTGGCAGAAGTATTATTAGATGATAATACTTCTATATCAAAAGTATTTAACAAACTTTTGACAAATAATGGTTGTGAGAAATATTCGACAATTCGTAACGATAATTTAGCACATGGTTATGTATTTGATGATGGTGCACCAGTCATATCAAATGATTTAAACAATTTATATGAAAGTTATGTGAGAAACTTCCCTATAGAATTAAATCAAGACATAGTAACCGTTATAATCACAGGTAAAGCTGGGAATAATTACCAAGCAATAAACTATTCAAGCATGACCCCACATGGTGCTTTCTCAGAAATACCTTGTGGTTTCATTGCCAAACAAGAAGAATTCTTTCCTCAATTGTATTGGCGGATAAATAACGAGTATATAAGGTTATCGCCTTTTATTAAGATGACAGAGTCTGAAGAAGTTTACTTTTATAGCAAAGCAGTTGATTTAAATACGGCTCAATTCAGATTTAATCAGGTATTTTCTACAGATGATGAAACGTTTTTTATAGAAGAATTTAGAGATTTAGGTGTGTTCAGAGACGATGACAAAAAAATTAAAAGAAACACATCTAATAAATGTGAGATGAATATATTCGAATGTAACTATGGTGATACAGATAAATTCATAGAAACTGCAACAACAAAAAACATTGATAGAAGACTAAGAGATTTTATAGGAAAACCTAGTAACACCTGTATTACAATAGTGGGTCAAGGCGGCACCGGCAAAACAGCTTGTGTTCAAAAATTATGTTCCGATTTATTCAAATGCACAGATGATAAAAGAAAATTTCAACATATAGTTTTTATTACTGCGAAGAACAGGGTGTTTAATGCAATAAATCAAAATGCGGAAAATATAATAAACAATGTAAATAGTTATGATGCAGTTATGGAAGAAATCCGTGACATATTAGGAATTACTCCCGAGGGGGGGGAAACCATTGAGAAGAAAATCAAGGATTTATTATACGAAAAAAGTCACGCTTATGAAAACATTGAAAACCAAAATAAATTGTTGCTTGTAATTGATGATTTCGAGACTTTTGATGATGAAAATAAAAAAAGAATTATCGAATTTATAAACGAACATTTAGATATACTCATTGCAAGAGTAATAATAACTACCCGCTATAAAGAAAATATATATGGCGCCAACATAGACTGTAATAAGTTGGAAGAAGAAGATACATTAAGTTATTTAACGGAAACCATTAAAAAATTAGATATAAGAGTAGACTGGGCTATAAAAAAAATAGAAAACGATTACGAAAGTGCAAAAGCGATTGTTTTTGCTTCAACTATTGGAAATCCTATGCTTATTAAGGGATATGCATATTCTCTTGTGCATGAATATTCTGAACAATTACCGGATAAAAGATTAATGGAAAATGATAGTGTATTTGACTTTATTTACGGGAAAACGTATAACGGATTATCGGAAGATACTAAAAAAGTATTTATATGCATTTCAAAAATATGTGATTTTGTTAAAGAAGGGGATTATTATTTTTTTTATAAAAAGACTTTAAATGAATTATTGAGAGAAAAAATTGATGAATCAAATCTTAAAAATGCTTTGGAGGAGTTGAGTGAACGAGATATAATTGAAGTAGGGCAACAAGGTTTATATCGAGTAAAAGAAAAACCACTAATGGATTTAATGAATAAGTGTTTCGATGAATATAGCAATGAAGATTTAAAAAAGGGAATAAATGAATACCATAGAATAAAAAAAGGTGTGGAAGATAAACTTCCGCATATAAGTTTATCACGTAGAATAGGAAATACTGAAGACGCGATTAAGTATTGCCACGACATCTTGAATTGCAATTATAAAACTGTAGAAATTATTGATACTCAACAAAATGTTTTTATTAAATTATTGGATATTTTAAAGGAAGACCGTGAACAATTTATTAAAACATGGGAAGAGTTTATAGAAAAAATAGATTTAACTATAGCAAATCGTGAGAAAGTTATATATATGCTTTGGGCTATTGATAAAACGTACACCTGTAAATACATAGAGCATTTCTTTGCTGGAAATAAAGGATTTAGAAAAAGCAAAGAACCTGGTTTTTCTGCCTTTTGTGCGATGTGCAGGCTATCATACGTATATGATACTGTTAATTTCGACAAAAATGTTAAACAAATCGAAGAAATATTAAATGTTTACGGGAATTGGTTATATGATTTTATTATAAAACATGATGACATTTCACAACTTGATTATAGTGTGAAAAATAATATTAAAGATGCATTATATAAAGCCGCATTAGTAAATGAAAAACTGAATTGTTTTGACAGGTCTCGTGAAATTGCTGAGGGCGTTATTGAAAAATTTAATAACAATTACTATACCCGAGATTTCAAAGTGTTATTAGAAGATGAGAGAAAAGCAATAATAGCAGCAAAAAACAAAATTAAATATGGACAATTACATGACGCTGTAATAACACGGAAAGAAAACGACAAAGTTGTTGCGTTAATTGATGGAATGCATGAAGTTTCAATTGGAAAAGATTATATACCGTTAAATGGAAATGAAACTTTCGAAAATATATGTAATATTGGAGATGAAGTAAAGGTTTTTATCGGAAGCGATGGAAAAAACACACAAAGTTTTGGTGGTATTTTAATTCCGAACACCAATATTTCAAATCTTAATGTCGGTGATATAAAATATGGTTTAATAACAAGCATTACTGGTTTTGGAGATGTATTTGTTGATATTGGAATTGGTCATGAAGGGCGTATTAGAAAGGGTAATGTTACGAATAGTAAGTTAGTAGTTTCAAAAAAAAGTTTTGTAGAGGTATCAGTTCAAGAAATAGGTGTTAATAACAAATTCCCCGAAAAAAAATTCATGACTTATGTTCTTAATAGAGTAATAATAAGAAGAGGTAATTGATTAATATTCAATTCATTTCTATAATTGATAAGGAGCCCTTTTTATGAAAAAAACAAAAACATTCATCACCGCCATACCCTTCCAAGCACCTAACCCTCCCATTAAAAAACCGTATAAGGGTTACGGAAACAGCAGACTTGATTATGACGAGGCACATTTCCCTATTATTCCGGCGATAAACGGCTACACGGAAAAGGGGGACGATGTTCGGATTATTATCATTAAGAAAGATACCCCTATTTTTGAACGCAATTATAGGGAGTGCTTTCTTGAGGATATTAACAAACTCAAAGAAAAAAAGGGATTTGCCTCAGTTAAAACAGAGTTTGTAGATGTGATTGACAGCGAAGATATTGATACGCAGCTAAAGCTGTTCAGCGATATTGTCGATGCTATCAAAGGAAATGAAGAGGTTTCTGCTTGTATAACTTTCGGCACGAAACCCACCCCGATAATTCTTTCTATGGCTTTAAATTATGCGTATAGATTAAAAGTGAATGTGTCGATTGGATGTGTTGTTTATGGGAGATATGACCCCAAAGAAACAATAAGTAACAAAAACGGAGTTTATGACACTACTGCGTTGTTTTATATGAATGAGATAGTTAATAAACTCGCGGAAATGAAAGTTCCGAACCCGGAGACGGCGATTAAGATTATGCTGGGAATAGGGGGCGAAGAAGATAATGACTAAAGAAGAGAAAGATAGTATTAATAAACTTGCAAATGAGTTAATTAACCTGACAAATGACAACTCGGAAGAAAACGCCTCAAGAATTACAACAATAGAGCTTGAAATAGCGACAGTAATAATCGGTTGGTTTAATAGAGTGTCTGAAACCGGGAGAGTATATTATAGAAATCATAAACCTATTGAGGCTTATTACTTTTGGGATATTATTTTTAGTGAATATGCAAGATTAATTCTACGAAAAAAATATATACCCAAAAGCGAAGGTGCAGATTTTTCAACGACGCTGCACATTTTAATTAATTTTCGTGTAAAAACCCATTTTAAAAAAATGAAAGAAAAAGTAATCTATGAAATTAATAAAAAGGACGATGATGAAAGAGTTTGGGAGAAAGTCCCTGATATTAATAAAAGTGGGAAAGAAATTTCTGAAAATTATGAAGAGTTAGAAATCGCTCTAAAGGTGGCGGAACTTGTCTACTTGAAAAAAAGTGCGGATAAAAACAAACCTATTACAAAGCGGATGAATGTTGAATGGTTTTATACATTTGACATGACTAAATTGGTTAAAGAAGATTCCGAATGTGCAAAAATAGCAATTTATGAAAGTGGTAAACTGTTTAAGCCGATGGATAAACCCTTGCTTATGCATTTAATGAAAGGGCGTTTCTCTCATATGAGAGATGTTGTAGATAATGAACTTAGGAACCCCGATGATTTGAAAAGATGGCGTATAACAATAAGTGAGTGTTATGGCGTATCCTTGCCCACTGTTACTGACCGCAAAGAGCGGTATGAAGAATTTTTAGATGCTTGTGCAGTAAAAATTGGTACAGAAAGGTTAATAAAAGAAAAAAAGCCTGCTGAATGCAGAACTTAAAAATTAACTGCGACAGGAGGATTAAATTCATTATAGCAAATGATTTGTAGTATTGGATTACAATTCAACCGCTTTAATGAATTTAATTTTAATTCTTTTGAAATAATTTTCAAAAAACTTTTACTTCATTGTTTTTCTTGGTGATATAGTATATGTAAGCCCAAAATAACAAAAATTAAGGAGAAACACTATGAAAAACTTAAAAAGAAACCTTACCTCTTACATAATCGCTGCTGCGATTACAATTATGGCAATTCCGGTTATGGCAACGGCGGCAGGACCCGGCACGATTACCGTTACAGTGTCCGAGCCGAGCAGCAATAGCGTAAACGCAGGCGTAACAGTTACTTATGTAGTAGTGTACAGCGGGGATGTAGGTGGTGTTTACTTACAAAGCGGTGACATAGCAACCGTCGGGTTTAGTGCCGATATTTCTGTAACCGGCGACGGAAATGTAAGGACAATAACGCTTGCAAACATACAAGGCGAGGTCGGTGGCGACAAGTATATTCGCTTTGGCGGCGGCACAGCGGCAACAAGCGATGGTGAATTCGCAAACGCTGTTGCGGCTACAATCCCGTTTTCGATTACAGATGATGAAAGTGTCAGCCATACTCTCAGCATAATCATATCCGAGCCGAGCAAATCCCAAGTCCGTGTTGGGGAAGATGTAACCTTTTCACTAATCTATAACGACAATATCAGAAAAATCGACCTAAACGCAGGGGATATATCGACTGTCGGCTTTACTGCGGATGTGTCAATAATCGGTGACGGAAATGTGCGAACGGTGACTCTGTCGAATATTCAAGGTTCAGAGGGTTATAAATTTATCATGCTTTCAGGAGGAACGGCTTGGAACGATAACTTCGAGTTCGCAAATTCCAAAGTTTCCACAGCGTTTCAGCTTGAAGGTGTTGACGGAAGCACAAACTTTTCCACCGATATAGACGGGTATCCGTTTATATTAAGCGGTGGACAGTATCAAAGTGGCGGGCAATATAATGCGGTTATCACTCATGCTTCTGTAGCCGGAGGAGGAGAGGCAGGCAAGGACACAACTAATTTAAGGGTGCGTGTATATTTCTTTGATAATTCCCCTAATGACTTCAAGCTGTCTGACGGCAACAGCTTCGCAACTATCATCGACCAAGACGAAAGCGTAGGAGCGTTTATCTTCTTAATAGAGTTACCGACGAAGAACGGCAAAGTAGACCTCCCGAAAGAGTATTTCGATAGTTTTAATTCCCAAGAGCTGCTACAGATAGTCTACGAAAACGATTCGGGAGATAACAATCCGCCGACGGGTGCTGCTATACCGCTTGCGGCACTGTTAATCTCAGGAACGGTTGCGGTTGTTTTCAAGAGAAAAAAATAAAGGGTTTTAATTTGTGCGAGATTACCGCTATTGACTTATAGTGGTAATCCCGCATGCTTTGTTAAAAATAAAAGAAAGGAGGTAATAGTTTTATGAGTTCATTGGATTATGATATTAAATGCAATGAATACCGAGGCAAAGCGTTTTGCTTGTCTAAAAAGTGGGAATTAACCCCCTCTTCTTTTTTTAAAAACACAGAAGAGACGCCCGCAAGTGATTTTAAATATAAATATGACGAGGAATTAGGTGTCATAGAAATATATAAATACACAGGGGCTTCTATGAGGGTATACATTCCCGAAAGGATTAACGGTAATCCGGTAACCGCTATTTACTGTAATTGTTTTAATGGGAGCGATGTAGAATTTGTTTATATACCGAAAAGCATTATTTTCATTGACGATATGATTTTTAATAATCCGAATGGGAGAATAACCGAAATAAGCGTAGATAAGAACAATGAAGAATACTCAAGTGTTGACGGAATTCTGTTTAACAAAGAAAAGAACACATTACTTGCTTATCCCTCGGGGAATAGGCAGACCTCTTATGAAATACCAAATGATGTTGAATTTATTGGATACATGGCATTTTTCAACTGCATATATTTAAGTTTTGTTAAACTGCCACATGGTTTAAAGCATATAGATGACAGGGCTTTCAAATGCTGTCTTAATTTGACGGACATAACAATCCCTGATACGGTTAAATACATTGGCAAAGAGGCATTCTGTGCTTGTGAAAATTTGTCGCAGGAGTTTCATAATATTATTGACAATTTGACTTTGAATAGTTTTGAGAGTGTTTTGGAAAGCAACTCTGAATGTGTTTATATTTCTAAAAGCATAGTTGAAATCCGAGAAGGTATATTCAATCACAAGGACAGCATAATTAATAAAATTATTGTCGATGAACATAACTATGGATTTTCGAGCGAAGATGGTGTTCTTTTCAATAAGGATAAAACGGCTTTAATTTCTTATCCGCCGGGAAAAACGCAAAAATCGTATACAGTACCGAAAAGCGTGAAGCATATATGCCGCAGTGCGTTTAGTTATTGTTCAAATTTATCGAGTATTGAACTGCCTTATGGTTTAATAAGCATTGATGATTTAGCATTTTACGATTGCACGGCAATAACAAATCTAATAATACCCAATAGTGTGGTGGATATTGGTGAACACGCATTTAGCGGGTGCAAAAACCTCGAAAGCGTTATTTTATCCGATAACATGACTCGTATCAGAATGCAGTTGTTTAACGGGTGTGAAAACTTAACAGATGTTGTTTTTCCTAATAGTATTAAGAGAATTGAAACGCCTTTCTGCGGGCATGAAGTGCATTTATTCCACGGTTGTAAAAAAATGAGAAATGTTGTGATTCCGAATAGCGTTACATCTGTAGGAAAGAGATTATTCTATGGTGAATTACCTGATATAAGTGTAATATATAAAGGAATTACGTATAAAAGTGAGAAACGGCATAACAGAGATTCATACGATATGCCGCAAGAGTTTTATGATGCTGTAAATGGAAAGGAGAAGAAAAATGATATTTAGAAAAGAATTAGAAGACAGTTATATTCTGCTACATATCCCCCATTCATCGTTGAATATCCCACAGAATGACAGAAAGCATATCCTCTTAGATGATTCGGCGTTGGAAAAAGAAAAACTGATAATGACCGACCGGCATCTGGACGAATTGTGCAAGGATATTCCTGTTAATATGCTGATTTCCGAAATAAGCAGGCTTGTCGTTGACATGGAGCGGTATGATGACGACTCGCAAGAGCCTATGGCGAAGCACGGCATGGGAGTTGTCTATACCTCGACCCATGACGAAAAACCGTTGAGGACAGTAACGGACGAATACAGAGCCGAACTTATTCAGAAATACTACAAGCTGTATCACGATGAATTGAAATTAATGTGTAATGATATATTGAACCGACACGGCGAATGTTTAATCATTGATTTACACTCATTTTCGTCAAAACCTATATTCTGCTACGATTACAGCGACACGTTACCCGATATATGTATTGGGTTTAACGGTGAGTCTTCTCCCCTCGCCAACGGAGCAAAGCGTTTCTTTGAAGAAAAGGGACTAACCGTAAAGTTTAATTATCCCTTTTCAGGCGCGATTATACCGACCGGACTTGAGGGAAAAATTGAATCTGTTATGATAGAAATAAACAGGAAGCTATATATGGACGAGGAAACCGGGGTTATCTCAGATGGATTTAATTCTATAAAAAGCCACATAAAAGACTTTGTTGACAGCTTAAACTGATTTATGGAAAGGATAAAAAACTATGACACACACATTATCAAAAGACAATCTCGCAGAATTATTCAAAGCAGTAAAAAATGAGCCAATGGCACTTGGCATGATTACAAAGTGCATGGACTCATTCGGGCAGTATCACAAGGCAATTTTCGAAATGGAAACGTGGTTAAAATTGTATAATTACGATAATATGTCACGTGAGGATTATCAAGATAAAATGAAAGAATTAGACAATCGCAGAACGACCTGCCATAATTCTGTATTGGATTCGGTTAATATCCTGAACCGTATAGCGGCAAAGTACAGCATACCCATTATATACGAAGGTGAGGTTTCGAGGGAACAGCCCTACCGCCGTGAAGTCGCTAATGCGGTATTGGCGTATGTAGAGGGGATAATTTTGGAGAGGAGATGATGGAAAATAAACATAGTGATGAAACTTGGTTATCGCCCCACCCATAACTCCACCTTATACACAAACATTCTCTCTCCTGCTCCGCAGCTCCTTATATACTCGTAATTGCACTTTGATTACATAATTATTGTCTTTATGTTTATAACAAATTATTTACATAGTCAATTAAAAATTGCTCAATTTTTTCTCGTTCTCCGCTACCGTTGGTAGGAAAACGAAGCAACGGGATTCCATAGCGTTCCAAAATGCGGTCTTTCATCTTATCTCTTTCATGCTGTTGTGTTCCGGGTTTATGATAATCAAAACCATCTACTTCAATAACAAGAACCGGCTTTTTGCTGATTGTATTATATATTAAAAAATCTAAATGCGTAGCCGGATTTTTAGCATATTGATGTTCTTCATCATTAATAAGAGAAGTATCATTGATGAGCATTCCCAGCGGTTGATGACAAATAACATTGAGAGACAGTTTTGAATGAATTTTTAATATATCAACAATTTCTGCATACATTATATTTTCTGAATTATAAACAGAAATTCGTGAATGCTTTTTTAAGAACGCAAGTCTGGAATCTGTGTACTGACGGTACAGCAAATCAAAAACAGAGCGTATTTTACTTTGAATAATCTTAAAGTTGTTATATTCGATATATGAAATTAAATCACCGATATTGCTGTCGGTTGGCTGTTCATTGGCAGAAACTACAAGGCTTAGCCGCTTTTTCGCACGTGATACGGCTACATTCAAAAGATATGGGTCATCCGAAAAGTCAGTAACAACATCATCAACTGTTGATAACAGAATATTTTCCTTTTCGCGTCCTTGAAATTTATGTACAGTTGCAATTTCAATTAAGTTTGTGTCTAATTGCTGTGAAATCGCATCAACTTGTTTGTTATAAGGTGCTATAATCCCGATAGTGTTAGGATTTGCATCATTAAACAATGGGAGTGCTTCATTCACAATTACGTCTATCTGTCGTTGATTTATGTGTTCGCGATTATGATTGCCCACAACTGTTTTGTGAACCGAAAGTGTGTCCGCTTCACCATGGTCTTGGGTCATGATAATTAATTCATTATTATAGAATTTTTGATTGCAAAAACCAATTATTTTCGGATGGCAGCGATAGTGTTCCCTCAATAAGGTTTGTGGGATGTCTGTTAAAACTTCACATATAGACTTTAGAAAACTATTTTCTGAATATGAGTATCCTTGATGTAATTGGGAAGAAGCAAAGATTGTATCGCAGCGTTTTTTCATGTCTTGTGTTATCACGTTTGGGAGTTGCTTCAAATCCCCGACAATAACTGCGTTTCGAGAGCAGGAAAGAGCAAGAGCTCCGGTGGCTATATCCACTTGAGAGGCTTCATCCATGATGAGATAATCATACATTGCACCTCTTAAGCTACTGCAAGAAGAGAATGTTGTACTCAAAACAATAGGGTATTCTTGTAAAATTGTGTCCGGACTTTTCCGCAAATCTTTTTCTGCGAACTGCGTTCGTTCTTCTTTATTTCCGTAACGCTCAGATAGTTTTGCTCGCAAGAACATCATTGACCAATCAGTTAGTTCATTCAATTTTTCTTTAGCTTGAGCTGTTTTAAGATATTCCTCCAATTGAGTAATTTCTTTAACTAATTCTGCGTTTCTTGATTGATAGAATTGATTTTGTAGTGATGTAATTATTGTAGATAAACTGTTTTTATAAAAATTCCAATCAAATATGCCGTGGGTAAAAGAGTTCCTTATTTTAAACCATAGTGAAATTGCACGCTCTTTCTCTGAAATTAAACTACATTCTTGCCATAAACGCATAACCCCTTTAGAGTTTAAATGATTGAGAGATTTTACTGTTATATGAGATAATCCGGACTCATTGCAATACTGCTCAAAATATTTTATCTCTAATGTCAACGAATCCAATTCTGCACGTGCTTGAGCTAATCTTTCCTGTACAGAAAATGATTTTAAAATTTCTTCAACATGGTTTTGGATTTTTGTTTTCAAGTCCGATTGTTGACGAGAATCCATTTTCCAATCAAACATATCGGGAAGAAGTCCTGTTTGGTTTTCAATAAACGCTTTTTTATTATCCGAGTTACCCAGCACCGCTACAAGAAAATCCATATTATATTTTGATTCAGATAACTTTTCCAGAACATTTAATGTTGCAGAGTTGTTGTTGGACACAATCTGTATGGTCTTGTTTCTAATCAGTAAATTAGCAATAATATTAAGTATAGTTTGAGTTTTTCCTGTTCCGGGAGGACCTTGAACGACACTCACTTGATTTAACAGTGCATTATTAACCGCTTTGAATTGGCTTGCATTCCCACCGAAAGGGAATATTAAATAATCACTCGAGTGAGATTTTATTCTATATTTTTGTGAATTTAAATAAACCGCCATTACTGAATCTTCGCTAACAAAACCTAATTTTTCATATTGTTTTTGAAGCAGAACCTCTCCGTCATCGCTTTTAAGCTCATTAACGGTCGCTAATTGACGAAGATAGTCCATACAGTTTTGTGATGCACTCTCGATAAGGCAAGAATACGTTATTTTTAAGTTCTGACGTTCGTAAGTTCGCCCGCTTCCGTCCGAAAAGCAAACGAACCAGTATTCCATTGCTTTTGCATAAAATACTGATATGGTTTGGATATTAAACAATTCCCGTTCTTGATGCACTATACGAACAAGTGCAGGATTTAATGAATGTGGTTCTGTTATCCACTCAATGGAATTATAGTTGTAGTTATAAGTATTTCCATTTTGAAAAGTGACATCATATTTTTGCGTTGACTTGTTATACATACATGACTTTACATCGCCGGTTATATCTTTCCCGTTAGACAGGATTAAAATTTTACTTCTATCCATGAAGTCCCCCATTATATGCAGAATAATTCCTAAATCAATATACAGTTATTTCGTTTAAAAGTCAAGTATATTATTCTGATTTTGCAAAAAGATGATATAGTATATCGGAAATGAGAGTTCTGCTCACCCCACCCATGCCTCCACTTCATACACAAACACTTTCTCCCCCGCTCCATACCTCCTCGTATACCCATAATTGCACTTTGTTACACACATAGAACATCACCTGCAGTGTATTCCTCGCCCTCCCTTTACTCGCGGGAGCGTTTGTGCGGCGGTATATTCCCGTAGAAATAGGCGTGTATATTTGTTTTGCAGTGCTTTTGGTAATTGGCGGAATTAAACTGTTCCAGAGTCTGTCGAAACGCTCGGAGAGTAACGGCGACGCACTAAAAACGCTTAAACCCGCAGAAGCGGTCGTTCTTGCGGCGGGATTATCGGTGGACGGGTTGGCTGTCGGGTTTGGTGCAGCACTCGGTAACGCAAATGTAGCGGCGATTATCATTCTCTCGCTGTTTACCGACGTTTTCGCAATTATATTGGGGTGTTATGCGGGGAGGAAGTTGGTTCAAAGGTTTAAATGTAACGTCTCTTGGCTGGGAGGGGCGGTTTTGATAATCTTAGCTTTTACAAAACTTTTGTAGTCCTACACACGTAATATTGTTTTAATTAACAAAATCATTGACGGGACAGGAAATATATGGTATAATTTTCAATTGAATGAATTACGAAAGGGTTTTATCCCTCATGATGACTGTTCTGTCCCTATTGCCTATCGTCAGTTTACTGATATGCTTGGTTTTAATAAAACTTCCGGTGACAAAATCGGGAGCGATTTCGCTTGGGATTGCTCTTTTGATTGCTCTTGTTTTTTATGGGTTCAGCTTTTTCGGATTGTCTGTTGCTGTCGGAAAAGCGTTGTCATTGGCTTTATTCGTTTCGCTGATTGTGTGGTGTGCGTTATTCCTGTATCATTTGGTGGACGATTTTAAGGCAATCGAGGTCATAAACAAGAACATAGTCGTCTTTGTCGGGGACAAGTTTGTGCAGTTTTTAATCCTCTCGTGGCTGTTCACGGCATTTTTACAGGGAATAGCGGGGTTCGGTGTTCCGATTGTCATTATTACACCTATATTGATTTCGCTGGGTTTCGACAAAATAAAGGCACTTTCAGCGGCGTTAATCGGACATTCATGGGCGGTTACGTTCGGGTCAATGGGTTCGGCGTTCTTCACAATCCAGATGATTACCGGAATTGAGCCGAATGAATTAGGCTTCCCTGCGTGGATATTTAACACATCTGCACATCTGCTCACGGGGATTGGTGTTTGCTGGATATATGACGGGTTGAAGGGCATTAAAAAAGGTATTTCTTATGTGTTGCCTGTTTCTGCGGTTATGGCATTTGTGCAGTTTTTTGTAATTTATTTCGAGATGTATGCATTGGCTACACTTGTTACTGCCCTCACCGGATTAGCGGCGATGTACGGGTTATACAGGCTTAGAATTAAAACAAGCGGAAAACCGGTTTTGTATGCGGGTAAATTAACCCTGCTGCAAGCGGTTTTGCCTTATGCGGTCATTCTTGTGTTGTTATTGTCGTTTCAGTTTATCCCCGCCGAGGTCAGAAACAACATATCCGTTGCGTTTAAGTTCCCTGAAACAGTGACCTCATTAGGTTATGAGGTTCAAGCGGAGGCGGGTTTTTCAAGAATAAGGCTGTTCGG
This sequence comes from Oscillospiraceae bacterium, assembly GCA_009784825.1. GTDB lineage: Bacteria > Bacillota > Clostridia > Oscillospirales > Ruminococcaceae > Ruminiclostridium_E. Next base: position 18,154 of record WQXO01000007.1, on the reverse strand, counting down.
ACACCCCGCAGTAGTGCTGCTAATCGCCGCTGTAGTTGCGGTTGTGACGTATAAGCGGGCAGGGGTGTGGGACAAGTCAGTTTATAAAGGAGCGGTGAAAAAAACACTCAAAAAAGGAATTCCCGCTACATTGGCGTTGCTGGCTCTCGGAAATATGTCGCTGATTATGATGGATTCGGGAATGATGTTACAATTAGCCAAGACAGTCGCTGATTTGACGGGAGGGTTGTACCCGTTATTCTCGCCGTTTATTGGCTCGCTTGCCAGTTTTTTAACAGGGAACAATACTAACTCAAATGTTATGTTCGGAGCGTTTCAGCAGACAATTGCACAAAGGCTCGAGGTCAGTCAAGCTGTTATGAGTGCGGCACAGACTATATCGGGCTCGGTAGGGGTCAGCATAAGTCCTACATTGGTTTTAATGGGGGCGTTATCGTCAAAACAACAGGGCAGTGAATCATTAATCTATAAAAAGGTTTTGCCTGTAATTATAGTAATCGCACTTATTATGGGAATAATCAACTATGTAGTAATCAATTATTTAATTTTACAATAAATTTTCAAGGAGACGATTATGAAAAAGCAAATCAAGAAAGTTTTAGTCGCTAACCGAGGCGAAATCGCAATCCGTATATTCCGAGCGTGCCACGACATGAACCTCGGCACAATCGCAATTCACTCAAAAGAGGACAAGTATACCTTGTTCCGCACCAAAGCCGACGAAGCGTATTTAGTCGGGGAGAACAAATCTCCTCTCGGTGCGTATCTTGACATTAATAATATCGTGAATGTCGCTGTCGCTAAAGGAGCAGACGCTATTCACCCGGGTTATGGCTTTCTTTCAGAGAATGCAGGATTTGCTAAGGCTTGTGAGGATGCGGGAGTAATATTCGTGGGACCTCCCTCCGACGTTCTTGCGAAAATGGGCGACAAGCTGAACGCCAAAAAAGTTGCGGTTGAAGCGGGTGTGCCGATTATTCAAGGAACCGAAAAGCCTCTTACCTCCCTTGCAGAAGCCAAGGAATGTGCCGCACGGTTCGGATACCCTGTAATACTTAAAGCGGCGGCAGGCGGCGGCGGACGAGGCATGAGGCTCATTACAAAATCGGAAGAATTAGACGAAGCGTTCACATTAGTGCGAAGTGAAGCGGAAAAAGCATTCGGAAGCCCTGATGTGTTCCTTGAAAAATACCTTGAAGAACCCAAGCACATAGAAGTGCAAATTCTTGCGGACAGCTACGGCAATACAGTTCATTTATATGAGCGGGATTGCTCGGTTCAAAGGCGTTATCAAAAGGTTGTGGAAATTGCACCCGCACTCACTCTTTCTGATGAGAAGCGGACGGCTATTCATAATGACGCTGTTAAAATCGCAAAAGCAGTCGGTTATGTCAACGCAGGAACAGTCGAGTTCCTTGTTGACAAGCATGGCGACCATTATTTCATCGAGATGAACCCTCGTATCCAAGTAGAGCATACTGTTACGGAAATGGTAACAGGGATTGATATAGTTCAGTCGCAGATTGCCATTGCACAAGGGTGCAGGCTGTCTGACCCGGAAATCGGGATAACTTCACAGGAAGATGTAAGGTTGTTCGGGTATTCCATTCAAAGCCGTGTTACCACCGAAGACCCTGCTAATAATTTCGCGCCCGATACCGGGAAAATCGCCGCCTACCAGTCGGGGGGAGGATTTGGCGTAAGATTAGACGCAGGTAATGCGTTCACCGGGGCGGTTATTACACCTTATTACGACAGTCTGCTTGTTAAACTTACTACCGTTGACAGGACTTTCGACGGTGCAACACGGAAAATGCTCAGAGCGTTGAAGGAAATCCGTATCAGAGGGGTCAAGACCAATATTTCATTTTTGAGCAATGTCTTAACCAACGAAACATTTATTGCGGGAAAGTGCCATACTAAATTCATTGATGAAACGCCGTCATTGTTTGAGCTTAGGAGTTCGCAAGACCGTGCCGCAAAGGTTTTGACTTATATCGGGAAAACTATTTTAGACAACCCCGACATTGAGGAGAAACCGGCGTTTAATGCACCGAGAGTACCGCAGTTTAGTGCGGATTCCATTCCTGACGGAATGAAGCAGGTTCTCGACCGTGAGGGACCCGAAAAGTTCAGCAAGTGGATTCTTGACCAAAAGAAGCTGTTAATAACCGATACTACTATGAGGGACGCACAGCAGTCACTGCTTGCAACTCGTATGCGTACCCGTGATATGACGACTATTGCAACTGCAACGGCACATATTTTAAGCGATTTGTTCTCGCTTGAAATGTGGGGAGGTGCTACCTTTGACACGACGTACAGGTTCTTGAACGAGTCCCCCTGGGAACGCCTCGACGAATTAAGGAGAAGAATTCCGAATATTCCCATGCAGATGCTGTTCAGAGGGGCGAATGCAGTCGGCTACAGCAGTTATCCCGATAATCTGATAAAAGAGTTTATTCAAGAGGCGGCGAAGTCCGGGATTGATATATTCCGTGTTTTCGATTCGCTTAACTGGCTGCCGAATATGGAATATGCGATTGAGGAGATTATTAAAACCGGTAAGGTTGCTAATGTTACGATGTGTTACACCGGTGATATTTTGGATTCCGACCGTGATAAGTATGACCTGAAGTATTACGTTGAATATGCTAAGGAAATTGAAAAGCGGGGGGCACATATTCTTACGATTAAGGATATGTCAGGTTTATTAAAACCTTATGCCGCTAAAAAGTTAGTCAAAGCCCTCAAGGACAGCATTAATATACCCATACATTTCCACACGCACGATACCAGCGGGAACGGCGTTGCGGCTTATATGATGGCGTGTGAGGCGGGGGTTGATATAGTTGATACTGCCATATCCTCCATGAGTTCACTGACAAGTCAACCCTCGATGAATTCCCTTGTTTGTGCGTTGGAGGGTAATGAGAGAGATACCGGCTTTGACCATGTTAAGCTACAGAAATTAACCGATTATTGGGCAGACATTCGTCCGTTTTACAGCAAGTTCGAGGGGGATATTATCACTCCCGAAACCGAAATATATCGTTTGGAAATTCCCGGCGGGCAGTATACCAACTTGAAGTCGCAGGTGATTGAGCTTGGTTTGGGCGACCGTTTCGACGAGGTTAAGGACAAATATGTTGAGGTCAATCAAATCCTTGGCGATATAGTAAAGGTTACACCATCGTCGAAAATGGTGGGGGACTTAGCGATTTTCATGACACAGAATGAGCTTAATGCGGATAACATAGTTCAGCGAGGCGAAATGCTGACCTTCCCCGATTCGGTTGTGAGCTATTTTAAAGGATTGATGGGGCAGCCGTCGTTCGGGTTCCCTAAGGAATTACAGCGTGTTGTGCTGAAGGGGGAAACCCCGATTACGGGACGGCCCGGTGCGGAGCTTGAGCCGTTTAATCTTGAGGGAACGATTGAAATGCTTAAAGAGCATATGGAAAATCCGACCGAACGTGACGCAATCAGCTGGAGGCTCTATCCTAAGGTGTTCGAGAGCTTCCTCGCACGCCGCAAGGAATACGGTGAAATCTGCCGAATGGCTTCCCATATCTATTTCATGGGAATGTCACGCAATGAAGCGACCGAGATTTCTATTAAGGACGGCAAAACCTTGATGGTCAAGTTTATCGGTGTCGGCGAGGAGAACGATGACGGAACACGGACAATGCAGTTTGAACTTAACGGTGTTCGCAGGGACGTAGCGGTTGCCGACAAAACCGTTCAAGCGGCTTCCTCGCAGGTGACTTATGCTAATTTAGACGACCCTAAGCACGTCGGTTCGAGCATACCCGGTGCGGTGTCAAAGGTTCATGTTAAAATAGGTGACAAGGTTGTAAAGAATCAACCCTTGTTCATAATTGAAGCTATGAAAATGGAAACCAGTGTTGTGGCATTATCCGACGGGGTAATCAGCGGGGTTTTGGTTAAAGAGGGACAATTGGTTAAAGCAGGGGAGTTATTGGCTACTATCGGATAAAAGAAATATTTTCAGAGATGATAATTCAAAAGTAACACATTTTCGCCTCCGGCATATAGTGAATTATGAAACGTTTCATTCAAAATTCTATAAGGAGGAGAACATAAAATGTTTGGAAACAACAATTGCTGCTGGATTATCATCCTGTTACTTATTTGCTGCGGCGGTTTTGGCGGAAACGACGGCTGTGGCTGCGAATGCAGACGGGGCAATGATTGCTGCTGCTAACCTACCTAATGGAAAAAAACACGGCGGAAATATCCGCTGTGTTTTTTTGTTGCATTTTTTTTAATATTGTGATATAATATGTGCAACTTTATCAAGACTAATCTTGTGTTAATATATGAAAGGGAATTTTCGTTATGGATTCAATCGACCAAGTCGTGCGAAATTATTCCGATATGCTTTACCGCCTTGCCTTTGCGAGAGCCGGCAATTCGCATGACGCTGAGGACATTGTTCAAGACGTGTTTCTCAGTTACATACGAGCCGGTAAAACCTACAAAGACGAGGAACACCGTAAGGCGTGGTTAATCCGAACAGCTATCAATGTTTCGATTAACCTTGCGTCGTCGGCATGGAAAAGGCGTTCAGGCGGCGAATTTGACGAAAACACCGGTTCGTTTGACGAGAACCTCGAAAGGGTTGAAGCACATTCGGTGGTGTATCCCGCTGTGCAGTCGTTGCCGGAGAAATATAGAGTGGTTATACATCTGTTTTATTATGAGGATATGCCGATTAATAGAATCAGCAAGGTTACGGGATTGGGAGAGAATACCGTAAAATCACGGCTGAAGAGGGCTCGTGTTATGATGAAGGAAAAGTTAGGGGGTGTGGCAGATGACTTTCGGTGAACTGTATAAGAAAGATAATGAATTAATCGAGGTGAGGGCAGAGTTTGCGGGAGAGCTTGTTCAAAAGCTGCTCAATGAAAAGTCACGTCCGCAGGTAATCCGCAAGCCCTTTTCGATGAAAGCACCGCTTGCCGTTGCTGCCTCGCTGGTATTATTAATCGGTGCAGTGTTCCTGTTGCCTGTTTTATTCATGAATAATTATTTAAACGATGCCGGTGCTTCTCCCGAAGCCACATTCGGGGAAGCTTCGCCGATGACTGTTACAAGCTTTTATGATATGGAAGACAACGACGAAGCTGATTATGGACTTCAAGAACGCAATGAATCAGTGACGATTATTAATTCGGGAGCTTCTGAAATTTTAGCTGTCAGATATGTTGGTGAGGATTATATAACTAATTTTGTTATATTATCCGGTGATGAGCAATACTATTTGTATGAAAGAATAATTAACTATTCCGGCGATGTTGCAGGAGCAAGCTATATAGAAATTCAGACAGATATGTATAATATTCATGTATATGAGGGTGAGCTGTTCGATGAATTATTCGCTTTGATTGAGGGTTATAATGGCTAAAAAACTGCTTTTGATTGTCAACCCGAATGCGGGGAAAATGCGTGCGGGGAGTGCGTTGCTTGACCTTGTCAGTGAGTTTTCCGCAAGTAAATATGAGGTCACTGTGTTCCCGACTGCGAAAAAGTCAGACGCAATGCAGAAGGTCATAAAATCGGGTATGGGATATAACCTTATTGTGTGCTACGGCGGGGACGGGACGTTGTCCGAAACTGTGAACGGGTTAGCACAGTTATCCGAGCCGCCTGCGTTCGGGTTTATACCGGCGGGGACGGCGAATGATTTTGCGTTTACGGTGGGGATGCCGTCGGATATAATAATGGCGGCTAAGGCGATTATCCATGGGAGAAATCGCCCGCTTGACTTTGGTACGTTTAATAATCGTCACTTCATATATGTTGCGGCGTTCGGAATGTTTACCTCGGTGTCATACACCGTTCCTCAGGACATGAAAAGGACGTTCGGGCATTTGGCGTATATTATGGAGGGGATTAAACAGGCTGTAGATATTCCGAGTGAACGCTTGACCGTCAATTACAACGGGAAAACTGTTACTGATGACTTTATCGTAGGATTAGTAACCAATTCTACATCAGTTGCGGGAATGTTTAAGTTAGATAAAGCAAAGGTAAAACTAAATGACGGCATGTTCGAGATGACATTAGTGAAAGACCCGAAAAACCCCGTGCTTTTGAGTAAAATAATAATGGATTTGTCTATGCAGAAGTTCGACCCGAATTATGTAATTTTCGAGCGGGTTTCTGAGGTTGAGTTTGATTCACAAGCACCCATTGCGTGGTGCTTAGACGGGGAGGACGGCGGAATCCACAATAAAGCAGTCATCACGAATTTACACAAGAAAGGCATTATCCGCATATAATAATCCATTATGGATAAATGTAATTGTCTTAAAGGGATAAGCCGATTAAATAAATGTGAAATTCTCGGAATAACCGATGCGGCTTCCATGCTGTTGTCCGAGGGGTTGGATAATGATGACCTTAATATGCTCGGCAATCTGCTTATTGCAATCGGAAGTGTTATTGTTACATTCGCAAGTATACAAGAGAAAAAGGACGAAAAATGATTGACGTATGTTTACCCGGAACAGGGGGAATGGTTCCCTTACCTAATCGTTGGTTGACTTGTTGCTGGATTGAATATCAGGGACAAGCCATATTAATTGATTGCGGTGAGGGGACGCAAATCGCATTAAAAAAAGCGGGACTTAAACCGAGCAGACTTGAGCTGCTCCTGATAACACATTTCCACGCTGACCATGTTTCCGGATTACCGGGACTGCTCCTCACCCTTGCAAATTCGGCGAGGACACAGCCGCTCACAATTGCAGGGCCCGTGGGATTAAACAGAATAGTTTCCGCTTTGACAATAATCGCACCTAAGCTGCCGTACCTCCTTAATATAGTCGAATTGGACAAGCTTAATCCCGCTTCCTTCGAGAAAGCGGGTATGACCGTTTCTGCACTTCCGTTAAGGCACAGAACGACTTGCTTGGGTTATAAAACTCAGCTGTTCAGGAAACCCGTGTTCAACCCCGAAAAAGCCGCCGCTTTAGATATTCCCGTACAAATGTATAAGCTTCTGCACGCAGGCGAAACAGTTACTTTGGACGATGGCAGAATTATTCAACCGCAACAGGTTCTTGATGGGGAGCGGAAAACCATTTCAATATGTTATATGACCGATACACGACCTGTTCCCGAAATGGTGGATTTCGCCCGTGATGTGGATTTACTCATAAGTGAGGGTATGTATTTCGATGAGGAAATGCGGACGAAAATCGAGGAAAAACAGCACATGCTTTTCTCGGACAGTGCTAATTTGGCTAAGAAATGCGGTGCAAAGCAATTATGGCTGACTCATTACAGCCCCGCATTGGAACGCCCTAAGGACGGGGTAAAACTTGTCAGAGGGATTTTCGAGAATACTCATGCGGCGTATGACGGTATGGCGATTACGATTGATGAATAACTATATGGGAAGTTGAAAACAATGATTAAAAAATACCTGTTTTATTTAATTCGCTGGCAGTTAAGCACGCCTATATTGGCGGTGGTTTTAATCCTGCTCAGCAATATGAACACCATATTGGCTACCGTTATTGCAAATTTAATCGGCGGGTTGATTTTCTTTTGGGTGGACAGGTTTATATTCAAGACAATCACCAAGAACCCGCTTTGGGAAATTAAAGACGATGTTGAGTGTTTCAATTGCGGGAAAGTCGGGAGGGGTTATCGAATTGTCGAGTGGTTCAAGTATAACCGCAGACAGGACAAACGCCCCGAATACCGTTGTGAGAGCTGTAAGGATTTAAAGCAGGAAATGATTGAAAACAAGATTAATAAGAAAAAATCCCGTAGGCGTTGAGTGAACAGCCTACGGGGATTTTGTTTTACATAGTTACTTTCCTGATAACGACATTTCCAAATTCCATTTAACATGCTTTCTTATTTCATCTTCTCCCGAGAACTCTAAGCCGAATATCCTGTTCATTTTCTCGATATTGTATAGCATTGGTTCACCCCAGCCTGCGTCATACAAGTCGATTATTGATTTGGAGGAGGGGTATTCCTCTAAAGCAATCTGTGCGACACGTTCCCATGTGGTATATTCTTTTCCTAAGACTAAGAATATTTCTTCGTTTAAGTCGCTTTCGAGTAAAGCGGTGTATAATTTAGCGATTTGTTCGGCTGACAGGAACTGCGTCCCGTCTCTTGCGATGACTTGAATTGGTTGATTGGTTACAACTGCGTTGGTAATATCACGGAACCGCCTGTCGGATTGCGATGAGCCGCCGGGATATGGCGGATTTGAAAATGTATATCCCGGGCGGATAATATTGCGTTTCATGCCGACTGCATTGCCGCTGACCAAGGTCTCCCCATAATAATTGCTGAACCCGAGAACATACGCTTCTGAGGCAGACTTTGTGCTTCCGTATAAATCAAGCGGCAGGTTCATGACGGTTTCGTCCATATTATCACGCATACGCCCCATAGCCGCAGTTGAGCTGGTGTAGATAAACTTTTTTATACCCGCTCTTTCCGACATTTCAAGGAGGTGAACTGTGGCAGTTGTGTCTGCTTGAAGCATTGTGACCGGTTCATCTCCCCAGCCTAAGGCAATGTGGATAACAGCGTCACAGCTTTTTACACAGTCACGCAATATGTCATAGTCGGTTATTGTTCCTTTAACTAAACTTACGCCTTTCATTTCGGATAACGCAGAATGTTTTTCGGGGGTGCGTGAAAGAACCACCGCTTGGTGTCCTTTTGCGATTGCATCGAGCACAACATATTGCCCGATGTTTCCGGTTCCGCCTGTGATGAAAATTTTCATAGCTTTTCTCCTTGATTATTTATTAAAAGTTTGGTATAATTGTCGAAAGAAATTAAAAAAGAGGTACATTATGGAAAAAGAATATAAATCAAGTTTGCTTCTTGTGTTATTGGGGATTATTAAAGTCGCTGTTCTGCCCGTTTTTTTAACCATGGCATTAGCTATATCTATTTACGGTGAAGGGAATATTGCCGCTATTGCAATTGTTTCGGTATTATTCGGGTTAGGGGTGGCGGCTGTAATTGTGCTGCCTTTACATAATATAAAGGTCACAGTAACCGATGAGGCGGTTTCTTTCAAAAGAAGGGGTAGGGAGTATAAGCGTTTCACGTTCAGCGAGAATGATTTTACTTCACATGTTGATGTGCACAGTTGGTACTTTATTCCTATTTTAACAAGTCGGAAATTAAGAGTTATCCCTAAGGACAGCGACAAGTATAAGGATTATACCTGTCACAACTTCTCACAGAAGACATTCGAGGAATGTATGGCATATGTAGATTCGCGTGGGTTCAGGCAGAACCTGAGTAAGCCTGTTGAGGACGAGCAAGGCGAGGGTTTCCGTCAAGCGGTTAGTGCGTTGGAAGCTGAGCCGTTAGTATTCACTATAAACAAAGAAGCGTTTATAAACAAGTACAAAAATCTGTTTAAAATACTGATAATCACTATGGGGATAATAACTGCATTGTTATTTTTCATAACATTTATTATACCTGCAATTAATGGTGATTCTGCTGCTTTACAAAATGCCGGAGGTATGTTAATATTCTTGACGGTTGTTGCGGGAATTTTAATGTCGCTCCCTTTCATATTAGCCTTGAGACCGCTTTCAAAGGTGAGAAATACCGCTCCCGAGAAGGTCACGCTTTATCCTGACCGTGTTGTGTTCGACGAAAAGATAGTTCATTTTAAGGATATACAGCAGATTAAAATGACACCGCCCGCATACAGTAAAGACAGCGGCACTATAAGAGTGCTGAAGGTTATCGACAATTCGGGGATTACAGAATATGCGTTAGGTCATTACTCCGATGTGACACAGATAAGTAAAAAGAAACCGAAAATCTTCGAGGAATATGAGGATTTTTATCACGCCTTAGGAAATGTTTCTGCGTTATGGGCAGAGCAGAATAACGAACAAAGCAGGTTTACTCCCGAATTGTGGTGATAATCATTTAATTTCCTTTAAAAACTCGCCTATTCTTTCCATTGCCGTTGTGAGGTGCTTGGTGGAATAGGCGTAGCACACTCGTATGAACCCCTCACCGCAATCACCGAAAGCGTTCCCCGGTACGACTGCCACACTCTTTTCTTGAATTAAACGGGTGCAGAATTCCTGCGAATCCATTCCGGTGGATTTCACTGACGGGAATACATAGAACGCTCCCTCCGGTGTGAAGCAGGGAAGCCCCATATCGTTGAATCCCTTGACAACTAACCGCCTACGCATGTCATATTCCTCGACCATCGCCCTGACTTCGTCAATACAATCGGTTAAAGCGATTATCGCCGCATACTGGCTCACTGTAGGGCTGCACATAATCGCATACTGATGGATTTTGAGCATTTGCTCAATGATTGGTTTCGGTGCTGCAGCGAATCCCAACCGCCACCCTGTCATGGCGAAAGCCTTGGAAAAACCGTTAATGACAATGGTACGTTCACGCATATTTTCCAACTCTGCGAATGAAACGTGCGGTTCACCATAGGTCAGCTCTGAATAAATCTCGTCCGATATTACCACAATATCGGTATTTTTTATTACCTCGGCAATAGTTTCGAGTTCCTCCCGACGCATAACCGCCCCTGTGGGGTTGTTCGGGAAAGGGAGGATTAGTGCTTTTGTTTTAGGTGTAATCAGATTTTTTAAAACATCTGCGGTAAGTTTAAAGCAATCCTCCTCTAAAGTTACAGCGGGGACAGGAACACCTCCCGTTAGTTTAACTATAGGGGAATAGCAGACAAAGCAGGGTTCGGGAATAATGACCTCGTCACCCGGATTAACCAATGCACGGATAGCAAGGTCAATCGCCTCCGAGCCGCCGACGGTTATAACTATCTCATCAATTGGGGAATAATCGGTGTGAATAGTCCGCTTAAAATAATCTGCACAGGCACGGCGAAGCTCCTCTAACCCTGAGTTAGAAGTGTATGTGGTTTTACCTTGTTCGAGAACCTCAATCGCTTTTCTGCGGACAGTCCACGGGGTTTTGAAGTCGGGTTCTCCCACGGAAAGAGAAATCACATCCTCGATAGTTGCGGCTATATCGAAGAATTTCCTAATCCCTGATGGTTTTAAATCGAGAACCTTTTGTGATAATATATTATCATAATTCATGGTGTCACTAACTCTCTTTCGTCTCGGTTGTTATCAATAACCGAGCCTAATTCCTTATATCTGCCGATTACGAAATGTGTTGACGCAGATAACACGCCGTCAAGCGGTGCAATCCGTTCTTGAACGAATTTCCCTAATTTCACAACATCGGCACATTTAACCGTTACTGCCAAATCGAATGCACCGCTCATAAGGCGAACCGACTCCACCTCGGTGAATTGTGCGATTTTTTCGGCAATGTCGTTATACCCGTATTTCGCTTTGGGCATGACCTTGACCTCAATCAATGCTGAAACTGTATTTTCGCCTGCCGCTTCATCGTTGATAATTGCGGTATACCCGACTATGACGCCGCTCTGCTCTAATTTTTTAATCTGCTCGGCGACTTCATTCTCGGAAATTCCGAGCATAGCCGCTAATTCGGCGTTGGAAAGCCGTGCATTCTGCCTCAGCAGCTTGATTAATTTTTCCATGAAATTGTTCTCCTTTTCCTGTTTTCGTAGTATGCACATTCGGTGAAACCTACTTGTTCAGCCATTGCGACTGCTTCGGGGATACCGTCGGCGAGTCGTTCAATTCTGTGAGCGTCGGAGCCGATTGTTAAAAGTCGCCCGCCGAGTTTATAATATTGTTGAAGCAGTTCAATCGGCAACCCTGCTTGTGTGTTGATTTCGAGTGCAATTTCTTTTTTAATAATAATAGTGAAAATATTATTTATGGCACTCATATAATCGTTATAGTCGCCTTTGATATATCTGAATGGGTAGGTAATGTGTGCCAACGAATCGAAATTCCCCCATTCACACAGCTCTGTTAGTTCATTGAAGTATTGCTTCAATAACGGTTGAGGCTCTTTAGTATTCTTTAAATAATAAAAGTCCCTATACCCCCGAACCGAATGGCATGAGCCGAGAACAAAGTCATACTTATGCTCGGCGAGCCATTTATCGGATTCTGCCATATATCGGTGTGCTTGTCCGATTTCCACCCCGATAAGTAACTTTATTCCGTGGTCGCTCGTTTTTAAAGCAGCAAGTGTGTTATATGATTCATCGGAGTTGTCATTTTTTTCGTCCATATCAAGGTGGTCGGTTAAGGCGATGATGCTTAAACCAAGCTCCCGACTTTTGGCGAGAACCTCCTCCGGTGAGCTTCTCCCGTCGGACAAAGTAGTATGAACATGTGTGTCAAAAAGTTCCATATGTATATAATAACATATTTTTTCTTTTTTGTCAATTTGAACATAGCTATTGCGAATTTTAAATTAATGTGATATACTGTGTCATATAATAAGTTAGAATAACGCATATAGAGGTGTTTATGAAGTCTGTGATTATTGACAGAAGCCTTGTTGACATGAAGCTCTGTGGTGATGCCCAAAAGAGAATGATGTATATGTATGGCTCTTCACTTAATCAAGCGGGGGCAGATTATGTGGAGCTGGGCTTGAACGCCCTTGTTAAACTGCCGAAGCCCACATTTTCCGATAACTACATATACAGGCTTAATGCCGCCGAGGAATACGTGGTTGCTAACGCCTTTGACTTTGCTTACGTTGTTGTTCCGCTCAGATATTCCTACATTATTTCTAAGATTACACGCCCTGTCATTCTCGAAATAGACATAGACGGCACGGATATTCTTGAGGCTGTGCAAATTCTATCGGTTAATTTGGATTTCTCCAGTCTTGGTATGCTAAGGCTTGTCGGTGATTTTATACCGGAAGAAATTCCCGAAATTATCGCAAAATGCAGAAGACGGATAGTTCTGCCGATTGATATATGTCCGAAGAACACGACGCTTTCCGCATTGTCGTCGGCAATATCGGCATATAAGGCGAATTCCGATTCTATAACCCTCAGCTTCGGTAACGACAGAGAGTTCGCATCATTAGAGGAGTTTTTGGTAATGATGGCGGCTATTCACCGAATAGTAGTCCATCATGATTATCTTGAGGGAATATGCAGAGCGGAGTTAACATCTGCATTGATTACCGAGGAAAAACATGAAACAAATTTATCGGTGATGATGAGGAAATATCTGTATTGCCCGACAGAAATCGAAAATGCCGACGGGGTCATAAATGTTAAAAGCGTCCGTCCGCTTCCTTTCAGAAAACAGACGAAACACATATCCGCCGCTCAAAGAGTTTTGTCGTCGCTGGGTGTGGAGCGTGATTTGTCGGATAAGATTACCGAGGTTTTAGAAGGGTGCGGAATGGAAATTTCCGGAAAACAAACAGACACAGATAATACGGAGCTGCAATGATTGAACTTAGGAAAAAAACAACATTTGCCTTTGCGATTATTATAATCGCAGTTTTTTCGTTGTCATCGTGTTTTGATGACCTTTCACCGAATGAAACGGTTGTGCAGAAGACTATAATTATTCCTGAAACAACACGCCCTGTAACTACAGTAACTGAGCAAACAACGGTTACAGAGCTTGAGCCTGAAACGACAGAACCCGAAACTACAGAACCCGAAACCGAGGCTACAGAGCCGGAACCGGAACCGGAGCCTTTGCCGATAATAGACAATGAATGGGCGTTATGGCTGATTAGTGCCAATCACCCTTTGCCGCTTGATTATGTCCCTCAATTGGTTGAAATCAGCGGTTCTAAGCATAAAATTGATATTCGTGTAAAGGGATATGCAGATTTATTATTTGAAGCGGCACAGCGTGACGGGATAAATCTGAGAGTTATTTCGGGTTATCGCAGTGTTGAAGACCAAGAAATGTATTTCCTCAGTGTATACAGGTATATGAAAAGCAAGGGATACTCTGACGAAACAGCCTTTTATAAAACCATTGCAGAGATAGCGGTTCCTTATACAAGTGAGCATAATGCGGGATTAGCAATAGATTTTAATTTAATTGAGGAGCATTTCGACCAAACTCCGGAATTTCGCTGGTTAGCGGGCAATGCATGGAAATATGGGTTTATTATGCGTTATCCCGCTGATAAAACTAATACTACAGGGATTATATACGAGCCGTGGCATTTCAGATTTGTGGGGTTATACCACGCCGAGCAGATATATAATTCGGGATTGTGCCTTGAGGAATATATAGATGCCCTCAATATAAGTATCGGTAATAGTGATTATCAGATTGTCGAAGAATATAAAAATTATGTTCTGTCATTGTAAGTAATGCTTAAATAAAACCGCCTCTTAATCAAAAAATAAGAGGCGGCGTTTTTTCATTTTTTCTTGAATGGGTTTTTCCATGTTTTCTTTTTCGCTTTTTCCTGCACGGGGGCAGGCTCAAGCTCAATGATGATTTCATTACCGTTTTCGTCATATTCTATAGGAATTCCCGCTTTAACTTTTTCTCTGTTATGAATGTGCTCTTCAAAGACGGTTTTAATTACATTAGCAACGGGAACCGCAAAAATCATTCCCAATATACCACCCATTGCCGCACCGATTGAAATTGATATAATTACGAGAATGGGGCTGACCTTAAACGATGTTCCCATGATTTTCGGGTTAATGAAGTTACCGTCAATCTGCTGTGTAATTAATAGTATAACTGCGGTTAGTATTGCCGTTTCTAGTCCGTTTGTAAACAGTGTAATCAGAATTGCAATAAGCGAGCCGAAAATCGAACCAAAGTATGGGATGATGTTCAAAACACCCAACAGAATTCCGAGGACAAGGGCATAGGGTGAGCCGAGAATAAGAAACTCAATAGTCACAATTGTGCCGAGAATGAGCGAATCCAAAAACTGGCAGCTTAAGAATTTGCGGAAGCTTTTCTCAACAAGACGAACATATTTAATCGCCGCATACTGTCTTACATCGTCCTTAGAAACCGCTTTAATGACCCGCTTTACGTATTCCTTAAGCCCGTTATACTCAATAAGAAAGTAAATCGCAGAAACAGCAGTAAGAATTACCGACATCATTCCTGAGAATACGCTTTGAACCATTCCCACAGAACCCCAAAGGTCTATGTTTTCTATTGACAGAAATTCC
Organism: Oscillospiraceae bacterium; assembly: GCA_009784825.1. Lineage (GTDB taxonomy): Bacteria > Bacillota > Clostridia > Oscillospirales > Ruminococcaceae > Ruminiclostridium_E. Next base: position 3,045 of record WQXO01000007.1, on the reverse strand, counting down.
ATCCACGGCTGTGTTTCAAGAATATCGTTGATGCTTTCATTAAGATTTAACTCGTCGGCGAATGGTAGATTTTTTAATGCGATTAACCCTTGCTCAAACCACTCCGGAATTAACCCGATAAGCTGCATGACATTCTCATAAATCATCGGGATAATTCTGCTTAAACCAAATCCTAATAAAAGAAGCAACAATGTACAGTTCGCAAAAATGCTGATACTGCGTGCGAATTTGTTAACCCATTTCCGTTTAATTTTCAGAATTTTCCCTTCTAACCATGAAACAGGGATATTTATACAAAATGCGATAATAAACCCGATAATAAACGGATTGATTATCCCGAGAACCATTCCGAACACTCCGATAATCGTATCCAAATCGAACAGGATTTTATATATAACAAGAACACCGAGTGCTATAACCAGTATCCAACTGTATTTTTTAAGAGTTTTCATGAAGCCACCTATAAAAATGTTATTAGTTAAATTTTAACATTTAATTTATGTTTTGTCAATCATTAATTTATATATTGTGGTTAAAATTGACAAAACGGCTCTAATGTGATATAATCAGACAATCAGACAGTAAGGAGAGTGACGTTGTGAAAAAGTTTTTCGTTGTTAATGAGAAGATGAGAAAAGCTGTAAAAATAATATGGATAGCGGCAGTTGTGTTTAATTTGGCATCGATATTATTCTTTTATTATGGTTTTAGTACACCTTTATTTAATCCGGTATACGGTACATCATGGGGATATTATATCTTATTCATAGGATGGTCTGAGGTATATCTTGCGGTAATTTCAATAGTGTGTCTTATTTTTAAATTAATACCGCGTACGCTTCCTTTTCAAATATTGTTGATTCTTATAATTGCTCTTGTATCTCTTGTTACACTTGAGGGTTATTCCATGGTCTTTAGTGAAGCGGGGATATTTTACAGTTAGGATATATGATGATACAAATGTATAATGCTGTCATAATTTCTTATAATAAGTAAAACTATTATCGGAAAAGGCGGCAGTATGCATGAATAACGATTTTTTAAACAACGACTGCGAAAATGAAGAAAATCAGCCGGGGGAAACCTCGTGTCAGGAAAATGACATCGGGATAGTCGCAGTGGCAAATGCACCGTATAATATACATTGTCTGACAGTGATAGGGCAAGTGGTAATTATAGACAGGGTTAAATATTCCACACGATTTCCATGTAGAAGTCCATTTTAGCTGTCTTTTTGTTATAATCACCCTCCGGCTCTACGTAGTATTTCTCCCTGTCACGCTCACCAATATAGATTGTGTCTATAAACGCACCTGTAATTTCACGGGTAAGTTCCGAAAAGTCTGCATATTTACCTGCAATATGGCTCTGTTGCGAGGCTTTGTTCTGCTTTGCACGGAGTTCATCAATTCTCGCCTGCATGGAATCTCGGAATGTGACGAGTTCGGTTTTTCGGGCATCGAGGTTCCGGGATATAGCATTGAACGCTTCGGCGGAAATCGCTCCTGTTGATTTTTCTATATAAGAATCCGTTAGTGCTGTATCTAATTTTTGAATTTCAAGGCGGTTCTTTTCCAAAGATTTCTCGATGTTCTTTATTTCGGTGCTGTACCGCTGTTCCGACTTCTTGACACGTTTTTCGGCGGTGGTGAAGTCGCAGTATTGGTTGATTAAATCCTTGATTTTGATTATAATGATTTCTTCGATTAAGTCATACTTAACCATTGCACATTTGCAATCCACGACCCTTGACTTCTGCCCTGTACATCTGAAATGACGTGTGAATTTGTTAGATTCACCGCCTGTTGACATGACCATAGACCGCCCGCACAGCTTGCATTTGATTAACTGTGCGAACGCATTAGGTTTAATCGGGGTGATTGCAGAGCCTTTTCTGCTTCGACTGTACGCCCCCCTCGACTTCTTCATCTCTTGAACTTGGTTGTAGTCCTCTTTGCTTATAATCGGCTCGTGGACGTTTTCCACGACAACCCATTCTTCCTGTGGTTTGGTTTTGTGCGACTTGGATTTATACGAGGGTTTACCGTATCTGCATTGAACCAAATCGCCTGTATAATTGGGATTTCGGGTGATGTGCCATATAGTGTGGTCGCTCCATTTGAGAGTTTCGGCGTTTGTGTCAGAGCGGTTGGATTTAATGCCTTTCAAGACTTTGTATTTGCTCGGACAAGGTATTCCCTCAGCGTTAAACTGCTTTGCTATCATGTTGAGTCCGTAGCCTTCGAGGTACATTGAAAAAATCCGCTTCACGATTTGAGCCGCTTCGGGGTCAACGATTAGTTTGTGCTTGTCGTTCGGGTCTTTAATATAACCGTATGGCGCGAACGAGCCGACAAACTGCCCCGCCTTTTTCTTGTGGGTCATAACGGATTTTATGTTTTCGCTCAAATCTTCGAGATACCATTGGTTGACAAGCGAGTTGATTTGAATGTTCTTGCGTGTGCCTTTTTGCGAGCTGTCGGCATAATCCGAAAGGCTGATAAAGCGTATTCCCCAGTCGAGAAATAAACTGTTTATGTATGTTTCAACCATAGCGACATCTCTTGCAAATCTTGATAAAGACTTGCAAAGCACGATTTTGAATTTTCCATCACGAGCATCGGCAATCATTTTATTAAAAGCCGGGCGGGTGGCATCAGAGCCGGAGTAGTCCTCGTCAATGTAGGTGTCGAAGATGTTCCAATTCCGCTCACGAGCGTATTCAGTCAGCATATTACGCTGATTGACGATACTTTCGCTGTCTTGGGATTTATCGGCTTTGTTACGGTCTTCTTCGGATAGTCTGACGTAGATTGCTGTTTCCATACATTCATTGCCTTTCTATTTCTTATATTTGTTATTATATCATAATAGGACAGCGATTGTCAATAGGTTTTCAAAAAGAAATCCCGCCGTTTATACAGCGGGTTCTTCAATCGTTTTGTAGTCTGAGGAATATATGATATTCCTTTGACTGTCTTTGTTTTCGAGATTTACGATTATATTTGTAATAGCTTCCCGACGTTCTTCATCGGTCTTGGATTT
>WQXO01000006.1 GCA_009784825.1 Oscillospiraceae bacterium | reverse complement strand
TCTCGAACACAGTAGTTAAGCTCGTCTGCGGCAACAATACTTGAGTGGTAACGCTCCGGGAAGATAGCACGATGTTGACACAAAAACAAACTCAACCCTCGTATTATTCGGGGGTTGACTTTTTTGGGCTTTAACAGTATAATTTTACAAACAGGAGGACACAGCCATGAAACTACGACTTATACCGTTGATTATAATGCTATTGCTTGTATTTGTTGCCTGCAACAAAAGTGGTGTGAATGTTGTAAACCCCGGTGAAACCACAAGCAGTAAAAGCGAAGAAAAAAGCACGCAAACAACTCCGCAATTGTCAACCGTTCCCGACGACGGCGAAGTGCAAACAAACCACGGACAATCGGTTGAGATTGGTACTGTTATTCAGTTTGGCGGCTATGACTGGCTTGTACTTGATGAACACAACGGCAAAGTGTTAATTATCAGTGAAAAAGTGCTGGAAGACCGAGCGTATAATACATACACTGCAGTAACATGGGAACACAGCGATATACGTGCGTATCTCAACGGCGAGTTTTTGAACAGCTTCAACAAAGAGGACAGGGCAAGAATTATTCAAACAGAGGTAATTAACAATAACCATTCAAACGGTACACTCGGCGGGAGTAATACAACCGATTATATATTTTTATTGAGTGTTGACGAGGCGGAGTCTTTATTTTCGGACAATTCTTCACGCATCGCCCGAAGCGATACAAATGCGACTGTTTGGTGGCGTCTTCGTTCTCCCGGCGGAGTTGACAAATATGCCGCAACTGTCAGCCGCGAGGGAAATGTTTATGCCGACGGCTTGAGCGTCAGTGTAGTCGGTGGAATTCGCCCTGCTTTGTGGATAAGTCTGTAACTTTCGTTGTTATCGGGAAGAGTATAACCCCACTTCTTAGTTGAGGTGGGTTTTGTTTTATTTAACCTGCTAAAGTTTTCCGTCTTTCCGACGATATAATGATTAAACGACCTATTATAAATATCTCTTTTTATAAATAACCGAGGAGTGTCTACCATGATTATAAACGCCAATAGTCTAACTTTTCCGGCTTTCAACAGCCAAATCAATCAAAACACGCAAACAACTCATGACAGCGGAATTGCCAATTTAAGACAAGCCGTTGCATTAGATAAGCGTTTCGATTCTTTTATCACTCAAGTGAGCGAAAACTTCGTTGAGAAGCTCAACGAGAAAATTGAAGCCAAGCTGATGAATGTCATGAGTATGTCAGCAGAAGACCGTCGATATTTCGCTTCTATGAATAAAGAAAACATGAAACGCCTCACAAGGGAAGCCATTGAACATGAGGAAAAAGAATTAGAAAGGTTCAAGGACTTACGTGAGCAAAAGGAATATTATCAAGGTATATTAGATAAAAACGGATATGTCGAGCGTGGCAAATTTGCATTTTCAGGAACAAACAAAACACAAGTAAGCACAAGTGAAGTGCAAAAACTGCTTGATTCGGTTCAAGAAAAAATCGATGATATAGTAACCGCAAAAGTGCGGAAAGAAAGCGACCCGCTCGATTTCAGAACATTTGAATACCTGTATTCGGGAGCGGTGTTTTTGGCGGCAACAGGAATGAAAAGCTTAGGGGAAGCAATGCTAAACGATAATTCTTTAAGCGGTCAGTGGACACGTACCGAGGAAAACTATATTCAAGAGGCAGAACGCTCAATAAATTCGCTCAACCAACGCTCAAAGAATATAGACAAAATGTATAACGCTTTTAAATGTGATGATGGCTTTGAAAAACGTGTTTCGCAAGAAACGCTTGATGATAAAATAAAGCACACTAAAGCAACGATGGACATTTTTAATAAATGGAGTAAAAGAGCTGTAAATATGTTATCAGAGCTAAACAGCATTAACCAAGACGAATTAATTACATCTTTTGAAAAAGTCATCAGCCACTAAGGAGGAAATAATCATGCGTATAGGTGATGTAACCACAGAAAACTACAAGGAATACTTAAAAATCCTCGGCGTGAAAGACACGACAAACCTTGACAAGATGTTGGGCAAATCGGCTAAGGAAATGGAAGCTGAATTTGACCATTCTTTTGAGGCGGCAGAAAGAGCAATGGTTGCTTCAGGCTTCGGTCAAGAGGGAATGTTAATCAGAGAGGGAGATACAAGCTGGAAGAAAATCATTCCTGTTTCCGATGAGGTCAGAAACAAGCTCATTGAAGTCGTGAGAAGACAATTAATGACAAACAAAAACGGAATGGGGGATTACCGTGACGGTGACGAAATCGGTGCCGTATACAGAAATTACCGTGAGGGTATACCCCCGAGTGAACGGTTATCCGCCACTTATACCATGAGTCAGATTGTTCGGGAAGAAAATCAACGATTATATAATTATATTGTTGCCCATGTCCCCGGCTGGAGACCCGGTCAAACAATTCCCGCCGACGTTCTCAAGGGGGCAGTTTCGGGAGAAAGTCATTTAGACATAAAAGCGTAGGAGGACAACATCATGGCAGCACCAATCAACCCCACCCCTTATTCAAACGCGGTTAATGCGTACACCGCAAATAAAAGACCCACTCTCGAGCAAATGCAGGAGCGGGCAAATAATCCATCATTAATTCTAAATTTCGATACTTTTGAAATGGGGAAAATCACACTTCTCTCAGATGAAGAAATGCAAAAGCATATCGAAGAAAGCCGCCAAATCCCCATAAAACACCAGCAGTTTTTTAACACCGCACTAACTGTTGAGGACACTTTTACGCTATATGAAAAAGGGCGTGAGGATATTCTCAAAACCTATGCCGGTGACAATATGTTGCAGGTACATCTTGATGTGTTCGACAATGCTTTTGCTAATCACCTGCGGTTCCTCGCCTGTAACTCTGTTATGGTTTTGAGAAATCAACAGTCAATGTATGAACACACAAATAAGCAGGGTTACGAGTATAACAGAATTGCAACACACGCAGATTTCAACGGTGACGCATTCCAAAAGAATGTGACTAATCTTATGTCACAATTCGCAACCTCTTTCATTCAGCAGATTAAAGAAGGCGTTGATTATGAAACCGCTCAAAAAACCGCAACTCAATACATGACCGCCGCTTTCCCGACCACAACCTCTGTGAACAATCTGTCATTCGGTGACTTTTCGGTTTATCTTAAAACAATCACAACCGAGAATGACCAATTCGGTTTAGACCCGCATGTCTGGGGGAACTTCCACACAGGTCTGTCGGGTGAAAAGAATAAGCTGTTTAATGACAGCCCGGAAATCTCCAAAGAACTGCAGGTTATTCTGAACCAAAAACCGAACAAAGTATTCACGATTACACTTGATGCGGTAAGGCATGACGAGTATGTCAAGCGAACCCACTCATTTACTTATGAAAAGCTCGATAATTCATACCTACGCAATATTCACGACAGCAAAACGTTAGGCGACCCCGATTTCTTGCGTTATTCGTATTACGTTGTCCTTTTCTCAATCAAAGACCATAATCAAGTCAACGCAAATCTCGACAAAGGCTGGTACAATGCCGGCGGATACGGTCAGGGCAGTCTGCAACCGTTTACTGTTGAAGCCGCCATGTCAAAATACATGGAGCTGCGTGACGAGGTGTTCAAAGCGTTCGGACATGATGAAAACCTGCTGAACAAAAACCTTGACACACTCGACAAAGCCTTTGAAAACAGGCTGCACGTCTTAGGGGTGGGGGTTGCACAAAGTGCGGGAATAAGCGGGGATTACGCTGAATACTCACAAGAACACGGCAACGATTATGAAGCCCACGCCTTATTCTCGAACGTCAATTTCAACCAAAATGCGTTCCAAAATAACGTAGCCGAATTAATGCGAGAGCTTGCACAAGCGTTCCTTAACAGCATAAGAAGCGGCATAGATTATGCAGATGCACAGAAAAGTGCGTTTGAGTATATGTTAGAAGCGTTCAACAAAACCACATCCGTGAACAATCTTTCCTTTGCTGATTTTCTGGTAGTCATGAAGTACAGCAACCTTGACGAGCAGTATAACAATTCTCATGAAACGCTTTTCATGACACGCAGTGAGGTTCATAAAGGCTATAACCAAAGTACTCAAATATCGGAAGAATTACGAGAAATGCTGAAATTGTCGTAATAGTTTAAACAATCACCACCCCCGAATTAATTCGGGGGTTGACATTTTTATGTCCCGTATGCTAAAATAAAAACAGAGGTGATATTATGAAACGAATTATATCCGCCGTATTATTGTTCAGCATGGTTATGGGGATAACCGCCTGTGAGGCATATGAGGCATTGCCAAACGAGGAAGCGGAAACTACCATAGAAGTATCTCAACCGGACGAACCGGTCGTAACAGACGAACCGGACAAATCGGTTATAACAGAAGAACCCTATGAACCTGATGAAACTGTCGAACCGAATGAACCTGATATTACAAATGAACAAGAACCTCCGCTCCCCATAACGACAACATCAAGTGAATTTGATTTTGTAGTTATTCAATTTAATGAACGTACTTTTCAATATAGTGAAGAAGGCACGTTGAGTATCTGTTGGGGCGAGGATATAAAACATAAGTTAGCCAACGGTTCAATCGATGCAATTGCAATACCGTTTCAACAAAAATATAACCCTTATGATATTCCAATTCACTATACCGAAAGAGAAAATCTCTCTTTCAAAAACGGATTATTTTGGAACAACATCTCACATATCACAGCAGATTTTTATATCGCCGGGGCAGATAATCAAACAAATATCGGAGATATTGAGTCTATAATGCCATACGTACAACTTGGTAGCTTCGTAGGTAACAGTGCAGAAAAAAGTGATACTCTTTTGAGCTGGGGAACCGGATATAACGGCGGACGGATGACGTATACTTGGGATATAACAACAAAATTGAATGATTTTGACACTTCACGTGTCGGCACATTTGATGAGTTCGGTTATCTTGATAACGGCTACGAGGGTTTATTGGTTTTTGGTTTAGCAATTGCGAGGAAACACGTTGAAGACCATGCCCCCATAAACATTACCCTCCACTGGCTTGATGTAAATATTTACGTTTATGATTTAGATTTGTTCTACAGCTACGTTGATGAGTTATCCGCAGTTAACTCAAACATAATGTCTGACGAGATGAGGGGCAGGGTTCATGAGGTGATATTATGAAAAAACTGTTATCAATTTTACTGTCAATAATACTCATCGTTGCTTTTGCCGCCTGCAAGCCACCGGAAATCATCATTGACGATGATGAAAGGGGTTCAGAAAAGCGAAGAACCGCAGGTGAAATTTTCGATGAATTCCTTGAAAAGGAGTTTATCGAGCATGTAACAAGCGACACAATATCGCTTCACTTCTCGGTAAGATACCCGGAAACCTTCGGGATAAAGCCGTTTGAGGCGACCTTCGGCGAATTCGGCATAAACTCTTTTTATAAATACGAAAAAGAGATAAAAGCCGCCCACAAACTGTTAAAAAGCCTTGACTATTCAAAACTCAACCAAGAACAGCAATTGATTTACGATATTTTCATGTATTCTATAGAATTCGACCTCGAGCATATGTCCGAGGAGCTATACTATTACAATAACGTATTAAACCCGTCGACGGGAATTCACGTGCAAATGCCTGTTTTGCTTGCGGAATACAGGTTTTACAGTGAAAAGGACATCAAGGACTATCTGTCACTTCTGACAAAGTTAGATGAATATTATGAGGCGGTTTTAATATTCCAGCAGGAAAAATCCGAACGCGGGCTGTTCATGGCAGATTTCACAGCACAGGAGGTTATTGAAGCCTGCTACGAATTCGTCGAAACGGGCGAGAACAATTTTTTAATCGACACGTTTGATTCAAGAATTGACCAACTCGACATACCCGATGAAGAAAAAACAGCATATAAAGAGGAAAACAAAAACAATGTTTTAAACCATGTTATCCCCGCTTACATTAATTTAGCTGAGGGGATTACCGCCTTAAAAGGAACGGGTACAAACCCGAACGGGCTTGCCCATTATGAAAAAGGCAAGGAGTTTTACGAATACAGGATAACGTCTACAACCGGCTCAAGCAAAAGCATTGACGAGATGATAAAGCTTATCGACAAAGAGTTAGATTTATTGCTTGATGAAATGATTGGGATAATATCACTTGACCGTTCACTTCTCGATTATTTAGACGATGTGGACTACGGTTACTACGACCCGATTGAAATAATCGAGGTGCAGAAAGAAAAAATGCTTGAATACTTCCCCGAGGGTGCAAATGTCGATTATGTGTTGAATTACGTTCATCCGTCGCTTGAAGAAAGCCTGTCCCCCGCTTTTTATTTAATGCCGCCGGTTGACGATGTTTCATCTAACGTAATGTACATTAACATCAACCAATTAGGCGGGCACTCGGTATTCACTATATTAGCACATGAGGGATACCCCGGTCACTTATACCAAAACACCTATTTTAATGACAAGGACATCAACCCCATAAGAAAGGTTTTCTACTATCCCGGCTACACAGAGGGGTGGGCAACCTACGCGGAATACTTTGCACTCCAATTTGCGAATTATCCCGCTAAAGGGGAAATGATTGCAAAAATCCTCGACCTTAACGCACAGTGGGGCAGGGCGTTCCAATCGAGGATAGACATAGGTGTGAACTATGAGGGGTGGACTCTCAACGAGCTTAGCCGTTTCATGAAAGACTACGGGTATGACAGCCCGGAAATGGCAAAAGACTTGTTTGAGTATGCTATTGGAAGCCCCGGCGATATAATAAAGTATTACATCGGTTATGTCGAGATAATTGAGCTTAGGGATTACACAATGGACGCATTAGGCGAAGATTTCTCGTATATCGAATTCCACCGCTGTGTGTTAGACACAGGGCCTGTCCCGTTCTTTATTTTGAAGCAGGAGCTTGATAAGTATATATCCACAGTTTCATAAACCTACTGCCCCGATTATATAATCGGGGCAGATGCTTATTATTAGGTTTTCCCGTACAAGTCCTCACCCTCGGCATAAGCCTCACAGTCTGCATTCTCAAAATAAACCGCTTCAGGTTTGAAGCCCGTTTTTTCCCCGTCATAAGCGGAGCAGGTTGCCTTAGTATAACCTTGTTCTGTTTTTAATGCATTTTTGCAGGTTCTGCAAGCGACTTTTTCGGGGTCACAGTGGATTGCACCCAATCCGAAACCATCATCTATTTTGCTCATTTTATGCTTCGTCCTTTCTTATTTTTCAAACTTGACCTGTCGGCACGGTTTTAAGATACACACAGATTTTATCTTTTTCATATTTAATCTCGTTAACATGGAAAACAGTGCCTTTTTGCAACAAAATCTCAACCTCGTTACTAACCACAGTCTCTTTGTTTTTGTTCTTTTCCGTATATTTACCGTCCCATATATCGGTTTTAGCATTTTTCCCGGAATAATGCTTTTCACCTGCACCGAAAGCACTGAACGGCTCACAGTAAATCGCTTTGCTGCCTTTTTGTGCTTCGATGATATACTTAACCTTGAAATCATCTGCGAATGCTCCATCTGTTGCTGATGTACTGCAGAAGCCCGGGTCTTTAACCATTCTTCCTGAATGCTTCTTGCTGAGCTTTTCGATTGATTCAACACTGAGGTCGCGAAGTTCTGTTTCATTAATTCCTAAAAACGCTTCAAAAGCTTCCTTAAACGAACCTCTGTAAAGTATCGTGTTTTCTTCGAGGGACGATTTGTTGATTGCCTCCTCTAAAAGCTTGGCTATTTTAATATCTTCTTTGGACTTAGCTGTTATTACGGACTTTTCGCTTTTCACCCAAGCGTCTTCACCTTTTTGGTTTTTTTCGTAGTCATAACCACGCAGATACATATTTACCGGTCTTGAGTCCTGCGTGTATGTATAAGCGGCTTCTCTCTGCTCTTTTGATAATCCTGCCCACCACTTTTCTGTTTTGGGGCGATAAACCGTATCTACATCAATTCCTGTTTTAAATTCTTTTACCCTATACACGTCCTTCATAGTCATTGCAAGTGCAATTTCACCGTAAAGATTCAATATCTCCTTATAGGTTTTGAACGCTTCTTGTCTTTGCAACACTGCGAGATAGAATTCCAATTCGATTTGCTGCTTTAAAGACGGCTTATCGACATTCAGCAATTGTGTAACAAAATTATTTGCGAGTTCTTTTAAATCCTCGAATTTTTCCACCGGTGCGGCGTTAGAGTTTTGCCGCATAAGGGAACTTGCACTGCTTAAAAACGAATCGCTGAAAATGTCATTTTTTCCTTGAAGGACGGGTGCGGTTATATTCTTTTGCTTTTCCTTGAGGGTGTTTTCATCGTGCAGGGGAGTGTAGTGTGTACGGCTTAGGTTTAACAGCTTGATTGAGCCGTTCAGCGGCTCTGAACTGCGTCCGTAGGTTGTGCAGGTCATCATTTTATTGGAGTCCTGTTCTTCGGAATAGTGATACGCCTCAATGTTAACCCCGAAAATATTTGCGAGTAGTGCAATATCAATATCTTCTGCCCATTCATAAGGTCTAATCGTTGCTTTCTCGCTGATTGCGGCACACATCTGACGCAACGCTACCGGGCCGGGGTTGGGGAGTTTCAAATCGTCCAACTTGGCACAAATGGCGTTAAACAAGCAGTTGCCGTCGCCTCCCGCCTCATAATAATCGGCGTAAAGCTTTTCATTATTCCCTGTGAAGGCATAGCTTACGCTGTCTTTCTTCGTACAAAGCTTGTATTGACGTTTTTCGCCGATATACTTTGAGAGCTGTGGTTTAAACCCATAGTTTTCCTTTGATTTTGTTGTAATATCCAAAAAGCGTTTGCGTTCACGGCTGACAAAGCCTGTTTTACTGTCGATAAGCTTGGAGTGGTATTCACCCTTGACAAGCTCTAAATCTTTTATTCTGTTTTCTTCATCTCTTTGCTTTTGTCGTATTTCTTTATTCACTTCGATTTTTTTGTAGACTTTTGCAACTTCTGTTTTGTCCATGTTCCATAAGACTGTTAGGTCAACTTCCTCAGGGTAGTACATATACTCGTTTGCAATGGTGTCAAACTCTTTCTTTAAAACCTTGATTTGCTGTAAGCGAGTCTTGACGGCTTGAAGATAAAGAGTTTTTAAGTCCGCGTTTGTAATGTCTTCTGCTATGTTGGCACCTCCGGAGAAATGCTTGACAAAGCCGGACATAGTGGTGCGTTGTTCTTCTGTTAAATGCACCGCATTCCTGACAGCGGCTTTTGTGTTACCGTCAATTGCGTTTTGGTGGATTTTTTTCAAATCCTCATAGTCCTTCTCGGACAAAATTTGATTATCAAACACAACGTTTAAAGCCCATTCAGAATCCTGCTTGTTGAGCTTACTCATCTGCTCCGTATTAATCATTATATACTCGTATATTTTGGTTTTTTCTTCTTCGGTTGTCAGCTTAACTTCTTTCTTAATTTCTTTCTTGACTTCTTTCTTGGGGACTTCTTTCTTAGGAACTTCTTTCTTGACTTCTTTCTTAGGGACTTCTTTCTTGACTTCTTTTGGTTGTTTAAGCGCATCTTGTTTTAAAAGCTCTTCGCCCGTTTTGCTTAATTTCTCTAATTCTAATTTTCGGTTTGGTTCTTCTGCGAGTCTTTCAAAGGTTTTTGTATGAATTTCTTCAAGTATGTCTGCCTGCCATTTGCTCGCTTTTTTAACCACAAACATTTGTTCAAACATGGCTTTTTCGGTTGCAACCATTTGCGGATACACATCAAGTAAATCGGTGAACAGTATTCCCCACCGTTTTTCCAATGCATTTTCTATTTCTTTTTTCTCTTTTTCCTCTTTCTTTTTTAATTCTTCCTCTTTAATCTCTTTTAACGCCATTTTTATCATATCGGCGTGCATACCAAATTGCATAAGGTTGTTTCTCTTAGCGTCTTCCTCGTTTTCCTTAGTACCCTTCTCAATTTGCTTTTCTGACAGACTTGCGGCATTATTCGGGATAAAGTTCTTAACAATATTCGCATTTTCCTGAACATTGTCATCCAATCCATAGGCTTGAATATAAACCGTCATGGCAACCATGAAATTCATCCTCAAATCTGATTCTTTTTGCATTCTTTCATATCTCTCAGGGCTGTGCTCTTTTAAAAGGTTGAGATAATCTACATCGGTAAATACATGGAATCTTTTCGCGAGTGTCCTCAGCTCCTTAAAGTTCTTTTGAATATACTCGGGATTGGTCATCTCCTCAGTGATTTTGAGGCTGAAAACATCATCGGCGGCTTTCTCCAAATGCTTAACTCTATCCACGGGATTATCCGAGAAGAAGTCATCGATTAACTCCATGTCTTTTAACATCTTTTCCGCTTCGGTATCGTCAGTCGGCTCACCATTCTCGTTTGTTTTATATCCGGTAGTCATGTTAAATAATTGCCTGAAATCGAACCCGTAATTAACAGTTTTGTCGTCTTTTACACCGTGCTTTTTCTTCCATTTAAGAGCCGCTTTATCGACATAACGGAGAGTGGGAGCTAACAGCTGCTTACGCTCAAGCAAGGTAAGTGCCATTTCTTTTTTAATCGGTTCCTTAATCGCCTCAATTTCCTGACTGTCGCTTTCAAATAACTCATTAACCTGCTCAATACGTTCCTTCGAGGTATAACCATAGCCATGCTCAAGGACGACATGGTCATCACGTGACATTTCCTTGCCTTCCAGTAAATACAGCATAATACTCTCAAGCGAACTCATAGTGTTACCTATTGAGTCCTTGAGTTTTTCAGGGAACAGGCTCTTCTCATATCTATCCCATAAATCATCATCTTCATTCATATAAGACGAGGGAGCAGTTCTTAAATTAAAAGCATGCACCTTAAGGTTTAACTTGTTGGACATAGAGAGCAAATCAAAATATTGCTTAAACACAGCATCAAGAACAGCTTTATTATTGTTATACTTTTCGGGATTGCTGTCAAAAGCGTTCTTAATCTTTTCGCTGAGATTTTCCGGTTTAAAGGTTTCTTCATTCTCTTGGATTAGTTTCTGCAACGGTTCTTGCATGTGCTTTTGATATTCTTCAAAAATCAGATTATCCTTATTTTTGACCATGTCTTTATATTTTTTTATAGCTTCGTCTTTATTCTTGAGTAACACATTAACGTCATTCTTGGCAGTTATATGTGTACCGTCGAAATTAACGCCCTCCACCGCTAAAATCGCACTAATGGTAGTTTTCATCTGCTGTTGCATTGCCTTCAAAGCGGTTATACGGGCGGCGGCTTCTACATCTGTTTGTTCATCGTCGTCATATCCGGACCCATTTATAGTGGCTTGGATTACATCAATCTGACCCATAACCTTCCGAACGTCGATAGTCGTATCCCTGCCCGACTGATAAGGGACAGGGGAGAATAAATTAATATCCTGTCTCTCTCTTGAACGCTCCCCCCAGTCTGTATAAGAAGTCAACCGAACTTTTTCTTTAGCCTTGTTATATTCTTTAATCTCCTGCATAAGCGGCAAGGTTTCCGCACTCGCTTGAGGAATCCCCATTTTTCTTGCGTTAGCCAGATTGTTTGAACGGCGGCTATCTAACTTCTTACGTTTTAAAAGCCACATATTCCCATAGGGCTTAAACACCGGCTCAGGACTGTCCGGCTCTTGAATTTCACGAGGCTTCTCGACCTGTCCTTGTTGCTTGTCGATTAACTTCAAGCGGATTTTCTCAGCCTGTGCTTTCTCATAAGCGAATGCGTTCAGGCGTGTAATATATCCTAATTCATTTTCGTCAGCATCATTAGAATAATCCTTTAACATTTGTGAGGATATGGAAAGCTCCTCTTGTTTAATCTCCTCCTCTTTTTTCATTAAATCTTCAAATCTCTCTTTTTCAATACCTTGTACATCATTTTCTATTCTCATGACAAGCTCCCTTCCTCTGTTTCAGATTGATTAATATGATATACCGCACAACGTGTTTGCTGCGGCTGTGAATTCTCGAACAGCTTTCCCATTAGCTTCGCTGAAGCGTCGGTAATAGCGGCAAGCGATATACTTGTATCGGCAGGCAAAGTGTCAATAATAATTCTACCGGACTTATAAAGCATTGCGGGCAAAGCGGTTTTCTCCTCCGGTGTCACATAAGCGTAGGAAAGCAGTAGTTCATTGTCCAATTTTTTGAACAGCAGAACCCCCCTAACCTCGTTGTTTTTTATATACACACTGCTTAGCTTCCCGTCATATTCCCGCCATTTAATCGGGAAATCCAAGGCAACGCTTACCCCCGCCAACGACAGCTTAACCTCGAATTCCTTCAGCTTAACGTCGATAACATTATCAAGCGTGTCTGCGTTTTCACTCCCGCCTTGTTCTTTTTGCCAAAATCGATTATTATGTAAATCAGCGGCTTTTAATGAATACAGGTTATTCTCTCCGTCCTCAAGCTCAAAGCCGTTTTTCGCAAAAAGGTTTTCAAGTGCCTTATTATCCTGAGCGGGGAATTGTGAAAACACACCTGTTATATCGGATTCAGAATCAACACACGAAAGCAGGTCACTCAATAATAATGTTCCGCCGCCTTTATTGCGGAATTCATCATCTACATAAAGCCACAGGATTTCCACCCAATCGCCGACAACCTTTGAAACAAGGACACCGGCAGAAACGTCATTATCGTTAGCAACGCCGAGTACGATGGCTTCGGGGGCTTCGATAATATTATGCAAATCTCTTGGGATATATCGCATAAAAGCCTGCGAATTCTGCTCCCCTTTTTTCAATAAAACCGTGAACATGTTGCACCTCCTAATAATTGCTGTGGTAATATTATCCATTATAGCATGTAGTTGTAAAGTATTAAAGAGTAATTAACAATTCTTTAATAATTCTTTAGAACATATTTAAAATTAAAAATCCCCCTGCTATTGCAAAGGGATTGTTAAATCTAATTCATGTTGAGCATTCAGCTACACAATCTTTGGGTTTTTCAGGGTGAACAGCAGTGGTCCAATTGGGAATAAAATCTGCAATAAACATTACGTCGGCGGTTATTTTTGTAGATGAATCAACTATGTCGCCGGTTGTGGCAGAACGCCATACGGTGCTATAAGTAGGAGTACGATAACACGTCTCATGCGTAGGGTGGACGCGAACCCTTGGTCCTACCCTTTGAAGTTCCAGCCCAAACATCGTCGGAAATGCCCCTACAGCCGTATCATGTGCGACTTTTTTTTCCAAATGTGTTAATTCTCCCCAGTTAGTGTCACCAGGGGCTACATAATGTATGAATACAACTGTATGTTCGACTACCGGTCCGGTAACCGCCGTAGTAGTCGCTGCAGTGGTTGCGGCAGTAGTCGCTGCAGTTGTAGCAACGGTAGTCGCTGCTGTGGTGGCAACAGTAGTCGCTGCTGTAGTTGCTACCGTAGTAGCGGCAGTTGTGGCGGCAGTAGTAGCCGATGTAGGGGCAGACGACTCTGTCTGCCCGTGTGTCGCCGTCGTAGTAGCGGCGGTTGTAGCTTCCGTAGTGGTTTCTTCAGTTGTGGTTTCCTCAGTCACAATGTCATCAGGTTCAGACAAGTCCTCACTCGGCTCAAGGGAATCGCTCGGCAAAGTACTCAACACAGGGGTAGTATCATTCGCCATATATATATTTTGAATAATCTGCTCGCCCCCTCCCAAAAGCGTAACAACACCAACCATTAACGCAACAGCAACAGCAAGCAACCCCACAGCGGAGGCGGCGGTTTTGGCTATTTTAAATATCAGTCTTTTTACTTTTTCGGATTTGCTTTGGAGATACTTCTCAGCCAACCGGTCAATAACCGCCTCGAAATACTCGTTGTTGTCAGCGGTAACGCCGTTCTGCGTTTTTATGAACTCAATATCCTCAGGCAATTCCTCGGGCCACTCGAACCCCCTCATCATAATCGGAACAATATTTTTTTCAGCTTTTTGAGCGTGCAGAATTTCCTTACGCACCCAGTCATCATCGTTTATACAACGGTCAAGGCAACCAACCGAGCAGACTAACACAAAGTCTGTGCACCCGTCAATAACCTCAAATAATTTTTCGTTGAAGTCACCGGCGTTCAGGTTTTCGACATCTAAAAAAACACGGTATCCTTTTTCGGTCAATCGGTCACGCAGAAGAATTGCCATAGCCTCCCCACCGTCCCGCCTGTACGAAAGGAACACGTTATACTTTTTTGAAAAATCGACTTTACCCTGCATAATAATTCCTTTCTTTAGTTAGCTGGTCCTCCGGGAAGGGGATGCCTAATCAATACAATAGTTGCTGTAAAAGTGTCACTGGTGGTTATAGGTGTTGATGATGAAACGTCTGAACCGTGGTTATTTGAACTCCATACGTGTTTATATTCGTAATAATATGGAATACCATCCTCCCGAGCTTGATGCCCTTCTTTATTAACATGAGGGAAAGAACCCGCCGTTTTGCCGTGTTCTACGCTGATTGTTCTTGGTTCGCTAATCACAGCTACAGTCCCTCCCGACACAGCTGTGGGGTCATTCAAAACAAATGTAATCGTATGGTAGACAATCGGCGGGGCGGTAGAGGCAGTCGTCGCCTCGGTAGTCGCCGCCGTTGTAGCCGCCGTGGTAGCCGCAGTAGTCGCAACAGTAGTAGCCGATGTAGGGGCAGACGACTCTGTCTGCCCGTGTGTCGCCGCAGTAGTAGCGGCAGTAGTCGCCGCAGTGGTAGCCGTCGCCGTAGTTGTTTCTTCTTCGGTGACCGCCTCGGTAATTTCTTCGGTAGTCGCTTCTATAGGTTCAGACGACTCTGTCTGCCCGGGTGTTTCCGTAGGGGCAGACGGCTCTGTCTGTCCTTGTTTCGCACCCTCATTCGTCATATAAATATCTTGAACAATCGGTTCGCCCCTGCTTAAAAGCGTAACAACACCAACCATTAACGCAACGGCAAGGGCGAGCAAGGCTACAGTAGCAGAGGTAGTCTTAACTATTTTGAGTATCAGCTTTTTTGTTTTGCCGGGATTACTTTTAAGGAATCTCTCAGCCAATCGGTCAATAACAGCCTCGAAATACTCGTTGTTGTCGGCGGTAATACCGTTCTGCGTTTTCAAAAACATAATATCGTCCGGTAAATCCTCGGGCCACACAAACCCTTTCAACATAACCGGAACGATATTTTTCCCCGTTTTATGTGCGTGAACTATTTCCTTGCGAACCCAGTCGTTGTCGTTTACACAGCGGTCAAGACTTCCAATTGAGCAGACTAACACAAAGTCCGTACACCCGTCAATAACCTCAAATAATTTTTCGTTGAAGTCGCCGGCTTTTAAGCTCTCGACATCTAAAAAAACACGGTATCCTTTTTCGGTCAGTCTGTCCCGAAGAAGAATAGCCATAGTCTCCCCGCCGTCCCGCCTGTACGAAAGGAAAACATTATACTTCTTTGAATAATCAAGCTTACTCTGCATGAATAATTTTCCTTTCTCCCGCAATCTCTAAAGAATTACTCACAACCCGTTAAGGGTTACATTGCGGAGTACACGGGAGCGTATTCTCGTGAATGAGCGTTTGAGTGAATCGGGCAAAAGTTACTGTAAAGGTTATATCGGAGGTTATTTCTGTTGATGATGAAACATATGCAGAGCCAAAATTATCATAAAGAAACCAATTGGTTTCATAACCTATTAAAAAACATCCCTTTGTAAAGGTTTCATTAATTTTCTCATATGTATCCTTTCTGGTGACGTCCGGCAACGCTCCTATCGGTTTGCCGTGTTCGACTGTTTTTGAGTATACACCGTTCCAAGTAACATCAGCGGGGTCTACTCCCGAACCTAACACAAACGTAACCGTGTGGTAAACTACAGCCACGGTGAACCGTGCTTCTAATGTGCGGTTTGCAGTTGCGGTAAATGTATACGTAGTGCTTGTACTCACTCTTGTACCGCCACTGTACCACCCGTCAAAATTATAACCGCTTGCGGGGGTTGCCGTCACTGTAACTGATGAACCTGTATTAACCGTACCGCCTCCGGTAACAGCCCCGCCTGTTCCCGCCGATAATGTAACGGTATGGGTTTTAATGGTGAACCGTGCCTCTAATGTACGGTTTGCCGTTGCAGTAAATGTATAGGTGGTGCTTGTGCTGACTCTTGAACCGCCGCTGTACCACCCGTCAAAATTGTGGGTTGAATTAGGGGTAGCCGTCACCGTAACTGATGAACCTGTATTAACCGTACCTCCCCCCGAAACAGTCCCGCCTGTTCCCGCCGACACAGAAATGCTATATGTAACAACAGGTGCGGTAGTCGCCGCAGTAGTCGCCGCAGTAGTAGCGGTAGTAGTTGCCGCAGTAGTAGCGGCAGTAGTTGCCTCGGTGGTTACTTCGGTAGTCGTCTCGGTGGTTACTTCGGTAGTCGCCTCGGTGGTTACTTCGATAGTCGCTTCGGTAGTTGCCGCAGTAGTAGTCGCTTCAGAGGTTGAACCCTCCCCCATCATATAAATATACTGGATTATCGGCTCACCCTGCCCTAAAAGCGAAAACACACCGACAATTAACCCAACAACAACGGCAAGCATACCAACAGCAGCGGCGGTTGTTTTAAGTATTTTCAGTGCAATTTTTTTCATTTTACCGGGGTTGCTTTTGAGGAACTTTTCAGCCAACCGGTCAATAACCGCTTCAAAATACTCGTTGTTATCGGCGGTAATGCCGTTCTGCGTTTTCAAAAAATCTATATCCTCGGGTAAATCATCGGGCCACTCAAACCCCCTCAGCATAACAGGAACGATATTTTTTCCGGCGTTTTGTGCGTGAACTACTTCTTTATGTACCCAGTCATTGTCGTTTACACATCGGTCAAGAGCACCGACAGAGCATACTAACACAAAATCCGTACACCCGTCGATGACCTCTAACAGCTTATCGTTAAAGTCACCGGAGTTGAGGTTTTCCACGTCCAAGAACACACGGTATCCTTTTTCGGTCAGTCTGTCCCGAAGAAGAATAGCCATAGCCTCCCCGCCGTCCCGCCTGTACGAGAGGAATACGTTATATTTCTTTGAATAGTCGAGCTTACTCGGCATAAACAATTCCCCCATATACACACAGGGGACACCAAGGGTGATGTCCCATGTAAACTGAATTGCGTCTGCGGTCAACGGCTCAAAACTTGAACCAATCACGCCTGTGATTTCGCCTGCTTATCTGAATTTGAGGACAAAACAGGCTGTGCCTGCACCATCAGGGACTCGAACCCCGGACCAACCGGTTATGAGCCGGTTGCTCTAACCAACTGAGCTAATGGTGCTTGTGCGTTTCACTTCGTGAACCGCGGGTGTGCCGCTTTAGCGGCGGGGTGGTTTTGGAATAGGCAAATCCGCTAAGACATTATAACACAACATACACAATATGTCAAGATTTTTTATAAAAATTGCCGAAAACTTGACAAAAGCATAATACAAGCGTATAATTAATAAGATATAAGACAATGTAACAGACAAAAGGGGAAACTTCTTTGTACACAGACATTAACGGCATAAAGACGAATTATCTTACAAAAGGCAACGGCACCCCCCTGCTAATTCTGCACGGCTGGGGCTGTAACGCCGCTGTATACACATCACTCACCAACTATTTAGAAAAGCACTACCATGTCTTCCTCCCCGAGCTTCCCGGCTTCGGTGAAACGGCAGAACCTCCTGAACCGTGGGGTGTTACTCAATACGCCGAATTCGTAACAGCGTTCTGCAAGGCGGTGAACATCGAACCCGCAGTAATCCTCGCCCACAGCTTAGGTTGCCGAATTGCGGCTAAACTATTATCAAGCAATACTCTCACCCCTGAAAAGGTGGTGTTTACCGGAGCGGCAGGGATAAAACCCAAGAAAACTCTCTCGCAAAAGGTAAAAATCCGCTTGTTCAAAATTAAAAAGCTGTTTTTAAAGCCCTTTCCCAATCTCACTCAAAAACTGCAAAGCAAGAGCGGCTCGGCAGACTATCGAAATGCGTCCCCGATAATGCGGCAGTGCTTGGTGAAAATTGTCAACGAGGACTTGACACATCTGCTACCCGAAATAAAAAACGACCTGCTTCTCATATGGGGCGAGAACGACGATTCAACCCCGCTGAGTGATGGTCAGCTAATGGAAAAGCTGATTGAAAACAGCGGATTAGCGGTAATAAAAAACGCAGGGCATTACGCCTTTTTGGAGCAACCCGTGCTGTTTGAAAAAATCTTAAATTCATATTTAGGGGACAATAAATAATGGAAACAATTATATTCTTCACACTATTGATTTTAACAATCCTCGCTTCATTGTTTTATTTCAGACGTTCAATGCACATGTTCCAATTAAACTCATATAAAGCGGACACACATTTTAAGTGGTTCAGGCAAAACTGGCACAAGCTGTATTTCCATTTCAAGAAAACCAAAGCGAAAAAACCATTAGTATACACACACCGAGTTTTGCGAATGTGCGTAACCGTCACAATTATCTACACTGCCTTACAAGTGCTGATTATCTATTCGGGAATGTATTTTCTACTACCCCTGTTAGCTGTGTTTATACCATTTTTCCCAATAATCGCAAATTTCATTAACATTCCTGTAGAAAGAGCCAACAACGCCCGCTATATCAAAGAAGCGGTGCATATTATAAACTCACTGCCTAACCTTACTACCATAGGAATAACAGGGAGCTACGGAAAAACCTCCACAAAGTATTACCTGAACAAGCTACTCTCGGTCAAATATAACGTACTCATGACCCCGGAAAGCTACAATACCACACTTGGCGTGGTCAAAACTATTCGAGGCTCGCTTAACGCCACCCACGACATTTTCATCTGCGAAATGGGGATGAAGTGGAAGGGCGACATTCGTGAACTGTGTGACCTTGTCCGCCCCCGCCATTCAATGCTGACCTCGATTGGACACCAGCACATGGAAACAATGGGAAGCTTGAATAATATAATCAAGGAAAAGTTTGAAATTGTCGATTGCATTATCGGCGGAACAGTTTTCTTAAATTACGATAACGAACATATCCGTGAACGCCAAACCGAAAAACTGAAAGAAAAAACCACAGTAACATACGGTATAACGTCACAAGATGCCGACTACAAAGCTAATGACATTTCAGTCTCGGAAAAGGGTACGGAGTTTACAATAACAGCGAAAGGCGAAACCGTCACCTTCACAACCAAGCTTCTCGGCAATCACACGGTTCAAAATATAACAGGTGCGATTGCGATAGCCCACACAATGGGAATTGAGCTTAAAGAGCTGGTTCTCCCTGTGAAACGCCTCGAACCTGTACCGCACCGCTTGCAAATTATAAACAAAGGCAACGATATAATTATCGACGATGCGTTTAACTCCAACCCTTCCGGAGCAAAATCAGCGTTAGAGGTGCTTAAGACTTTTGACGGTGTGAAAATTCTCATAACCCCCGGAATGATTGAACTCGGCGACCAATCATATTCACTTAATAAAGAATTCGGCATAAATGCAGCAGCCTCGTGTGACTATGTGTTGCTAATCGGCGAAAAACAGGCAATCCCGATAAAAGATGGCTTGCGTGAAGCCAAGTTCCCGGAGGACAAAATAATTACGTTCGCCTCATTTAATGAGGGAATGGCACATACTGATTACATCGAAACCAACGGGAAGAAGAAAATCATTCTCATCGAAAACGACCTACCCGACAATTATTAAGGGAGAACTTTATGAAAATCAAAATCGG
The DNA here is from genome assembly GCA_009784825.1 of Oscillospiraceae bacterium. GTDB lineage: Bacteria > Bacillota > Clostridia > Oscillospirales > Ruminococcaceae > Ruminiclostridium_E. The sequence continues at coordinate 135,510 of WQXO01000006.1, read as the reverse complement.
CTTATTTTTCGGAGGCAAAAGCACCGAGCATGAAGTGTCAATCATCACAGCTTTACAGGCATATAACGCCTTTAATAAAGACAAATACGAGGTTGTTCCTATTTATATAACAAAGGAAAATCAATTTTTCACAAGCGAGCATATCGGCAGAATAGAGGAATATTCCAACATACCTGCCCTCCTGAAAAAGAGCAAGCAGGTAATCCTAATCGCCGACAACCTATATGAATTTACAGGCAAGAAAATCAGCAAGAAACCGCTTTTTGAAATAAACATCGCATTCCTTGCCGTCCACGGTACGAATGTGGAGGACGGGGCGTTACAGGGGTTTATGCAGACTATGGGGATTCCATATACCGGGTGTGACGTGACCTCCTCCGCCATAGGAATGGACAAATCAGCAACAAAGGCAGTTCTCAAACAAGCGGGAATCCCTGTATTAGATTGTTTCACCATAACCGCAAAAGAATTCTCGGCAGGTTATTCCCTCCCCGATACAATGTCTTATCCGGTAATTGTTAAACCCCTAAACCTCGGGTCAAGCATAGGCATTAAAAAAGCTGACAACCCAGAAGAATTGACAGGAGCGTTAGAGCACGCATTTCTCTTCGCAAACCGTGTAATCATTGAACCCGCAATCGTAAATCTCAAAGAAGTCAACTGCTCGGTACTCGGCGACATTGACCATGCCGAAGCCAGCGAATGTGAAGAACCGATTGCTTCAGGTACAATCCTCGACTTTGACGATAAATACTCCGGCGGCGGGAAAAATAATAAAAACACCGGCATGGCATCGCTGAAACGCAAAATCCCCGCAGGCATATCAGCTCAGCAAAGGGAGGAAATCCGTGACTTATCCGTAAAAGCGTTCCAAGCCTTAGGCTGCTCGGGCGTAGCGAGGATTGACTTCCTGCTTGACACCGAAAGCGGCAAAACCTATTTCAACGAAATCAACACAATCCCCGGAAGCCTTGCGTTTTACCTGTGGGAACCGGTAGGAGTAACCTACCCCGAACTGTTAGACAGAATGGTGCAGTTATCACTAAAACGTGAGCGTGATTTAAAAAATCTTAACTTCACATTCGAGAACAACATCTTATCGAATTTCAAAGGCGGCATGAAGGGTTCAAAATGAAAGAAATCATAATAGGTAAAAACGACTCCGGTCAACGCCTTGACCGATTTTTAACCAAGGCATTCCCGCTCACAATCGGTGTAATAATGAAAGCCGTCCGTTGCAAAAATATCAAGGTCAACGGCAAACGCACCGAGGCGGCATATAAATTACAAGAGGGCGACATTTTAAAAATATATATCCCTGTCACTCCTAATGCAAATCGCCCGCATGAAAACATCTCCACCGACCTTAATATAATCTATGAAGACGATAATATTCTACTCGTGGACAAGCCTGTAGGTCTATTATGCCATGACGGGGAAGACTCGCTCATAGACCGAATAAAAGCCTATTTAGGCTATAACGACAGCTACACCTTTGAACCGGCGTTATGCAACCGCATAGACCGCAACACGGGCGGAATAGTAATCGCCGCAAAAACCGCAGAAGCATTACGAATTCTCAACGAAAAAATCCGCAACCGTGAAATAAAAAAGCTGTACCTTTGTATTCTCACAGGCATACCTAAAGAAAAACAAGCCACCCTAACCGCATATTTGGAAAAAGACAGTGAGAACAACACAGTCACAATCAGCAATCGCAAAACCCCGCACAACAAAACGATTGTCACCAAGTACAGGGTTATTTCTTCAAAGAACAATCTCGCCTTAGCGGAAATCGACCTAATCACGGGCAGAACCCACCAAATCCGTGCCCACATGGCATATATCGGGCATCCCCTGCTCGGTGACGGGAAATACGGCAGAAACAAAATTAACAAACCGCACGGCATGGACAAGCAGGCACTGTACAGTTATAAAATCGTATTCGAGTTTAAAGAAAAAAGCCCATTGGATTATCTTAACGGCAAAAGCTTTGAAGTAAAGGATATATGGTTCATGAAAGAGGGTATTGTATGAAAACCGTATACATACTTTTGATGGAATACAACATGTTAATTCCACGAATGTATAAAAAAGTTACCTCGAATAAATACACTCACTCAGCCATAGGTTTTGAGAACAGGGTGTTCTTCAGCTTTTTCATAAAAGGCGGCTTCCGTGCGGAAAAACCGTGGTTGTTCCCCAACACAAAGGACAAAACCGACTCCTGCGTTTTATACAGCTTAAGCGTTCCTGATGAAACATACGATGATATAAAAGCCCGCCTGTCCGAGTTTAAAGCGAACAAAAAGAAATTCCGTTTCAGCACATTAGGACTGATTTTGTGCTTCATCGGAATCCCTCACAGGTTTAAAAATCGTTACTTCTGCTCACAATTCGTAGCGGAGCTTCTTTCAGAATCAGGGGCATTACCGATTGACAAAAAGCCATCGTTATACCACCCGCACGATTTCACAAAAGAGGAAGCACTTTCACTCTGTTACCAAGGCGACATCGACCAATTAAAAAACGCATTATAAGGGGACAACAGCTAATGAAAGGAAAAACACAATGAAAAAGTTAATAGTAATAATTCTGACACTGACATTCATAATGAGCCTTGTATCTTGCGTTAAAGAAGATATACCTGTACAAACCACCGATAGTTCATCTGAAACGATACAAGATAGTCTAATTGTAGAAGATGAAATTAATTTTATTACAATTGAGTTTAACAGTATTTCTTTTGAAATACCCGATTTTTTTGAAATTAACGATAACTCTTCAATGATGACAATTTCAAATAAAACAGAAAAACATGAAACACGCATAAAACTATTCACACACGACATGGACGAAACACCCTCAAATGTTGTCCAATCATTAAATCTTTGGAAAAATAGTACAAAAGAATATGAGATAGACAATATAATTAATATGTTCGGGGTTAAAACATTATTTACGAGAGAAATCAAACATCACTTTAATCATGAAGAACGAGAAGATATTTTTTCTTTCTTTGCTGGCAAATCATTATACAGTATTACAATTAATTATAATATTCCAAATGATATGGATGGAGAATTAATCATAGAACACTTTTTGGATACACTCACTATTAATAAGTGGGCAGGATATTAATATAAATAAAGCCATGGAGAATTAATTAAAGTAAAGGTACAAGTCTACAAGGAGTAAGCTCTAAATTGATGGTTTGAATGTTTTTGATTTGAACGACAATGTGTTTTGCATTATAAACAAAAACAGACCGATGTACACAACGTCGGTCTGTGTTATTATCGTTTAACAACGGAAAGACAGTATTTCATTTGTCGCCTGCCATCCCCTCCGTGGAGGGGTGCCCGCAGGGCGGGGTGGTTTTGGTACAGGCGGAAATATATATAACACTATAAATAACGTAGGGACACCATACATGGCGTCCCGTTTTCTTTAATACGTATATATCTTCTTCAGCCTTGCACTTCTTATGATGAACGGTATCCCAGTAGCAATTCCTACCGCCATAACCCCGATAATATATGGTATGTATTTCATAAAATCGGGTGGCTCTCTCGGAGTATCGACACTGCCGAAACCAAAATCATCGTCGTCGTCATCAGTTTCATCGGGGTCAAAATCCGGGTCAGCGACGGTGTTCATAGTAAGCGGAGGTTCGGTATCGAAAACAGGCTGTGTGGGCAGAGGGAGCGATTCCGGCTCGGTATCGGTGTCGGGTATAGGTGCGGGAGTCACCGCAGTTGTCGCCCCGGTAGTCGCTTGTGTGGTAGCCTGCGTAGTCGCCTCGGTAGTCGCCTCAGTGGTATCCTCAGTGGTTTCCGTCGTATCGGTAGTTTCCTCTGTAGATGCCTCGGTACTCGCCTCGGTGGTTTCCTCGGTACTCGCTTCGGTAGACTCCTCGGTACTCGCCTCAGTATCACTGCTTTCGGGCGAGGTATCGCTTGCTTCTTCTGCAAAAGCAACCCCCGCCAAGAAAAACATTGAAAGCAATAATGTAAAAATCAGAACAATCCTTTTCATTAATATCCATTCCTTTATTCATATAGAATTCTACGCCGTTTTTTTACTGCCCATTCCGAAGAAAAACCGCAAAACTCCCGCAAGCATTCTCGGGCTTTTAACCACAACAACTTTCATAATATGTACCTGCTTTCTTGTTTAATTTCTCATTAACCAAATTCCCAAAGCGATTAGTGCGATGGCGACCGCAACAACAAGCATTTTCGGGGAAACAAAGCAGAAACACAGGAGGGCACCGCCGAACGTAACGACAACAATGGGTGCCTTTGGGTTGCACTTGCCTTTCCTCATCACGTAAATCACCGCCTTAATAACTTTGAATATGTTATTATATTCAAAAGGCTGTGAAAGTGTTACATTGCTTAAACCCCGAACGACTCTGCCGCTTCGATGATGATGTTGACGGCGGTTTCGAGTCCCATAGCGGAGTTTATGGACAGGTGATAATTATTGGCATGACCCCATTTATTCTGGGTGAAATAGTTGTAGTAGGTTACACGTTTTTTATCCTGTTTAAGGATATAGGTTCTAATGTCCTCATTAAAATCGCCATGTTCCTCTTTCACACGTTTAATTCTCTCCTCCAACGGAGCATAGACAAACACATTAAGGCAGTTACTCTCGTCCCGCAGGATATAATCGGCACAGCTCCCCACGATAATGCACGAGCCTTGTTTATGTATTTCTTGAATAACCTGCGACTGTGCGAGGAAAATCTGGTCAGAAACAGGCAAGCTGGTCATATACAAGCTATACAGGAGGCTGACGGTTTTCTTTTCCTCGGCGGCTCTGACGAACTCCTCGGTGAAGCCGCTTTTCTTTGCGGTAAGGGCGATAATATCCTTATCATAAAAAGGAATACCGAGCCTTTGCGACACCATTTTTGCGATTAACCGTCCTCCCGAACCATATTCCCGAGTAACAGTGATAATACAACTCATAATAAACCCTCCCGATAATCTTATCTTATTTTATATAATTTGTCAATGACATAAGGCTTGACAATTTTTCCCGTATATGATATACTGCATTATTGATATGGTAATACTTTATTGATATGCGGATTTGCCGCAACGCAAAATTGTAATAGGAGTAGCCCACGCGGCTTGCGAAGCAAGCTGCAAGAGGAACGAATGTTCCTCAAGAGGACGGAACAGTCCTTAGGAGGTTGCCGTTAGGCAAACTCCCAAGCACCTTTAGCTCAGTTGGTAGAGCACCTGACTCTTAATCAGGGTGTCCGGGGTTCGAGTCCCCGAAGGTGTAGTTAAGGCTAACAAAGACGAACTCTGTTTAACAGAGTTTTTCTTTTTCGAGAGGGCTTTGCCCACTTCATCAAATGCCATAAATGTGTTTTAAATCGTTTAATAAAAGAATAATTCCGTCTTTATGTAATTTATCTTTCTTAATTTCATACAACCGCTCAAGCATTTTTATTTTTTTCTCAACAGTGCCAAAATGAATCATTCGGTGGCAATTCGGACATAATGAAACAATATTTGATTCTGTGTCGATATTTTTTTTATATTTATCCCAAAACTCTTCGCTTATTTTTACGGTACAACGAATTAAATGATGTCCCTCCATAAAATAATCACCCTTGTTTGTCGAAAAAGTCTGGTGTGTAGGGTCATACTCACACAAATATTTTGCCATAAATAACGCATTTTTTGACACAGACGGCTTTTTACTTATACGTCTGCCGTTGGAAGAATTACATATAGATAAAGGTTCATTGCTACTGTTTTTACCCGTTTCAATTTCGGCGTTTTCTATTTGCTCGGGTTGTAAATCAATTTCGGTGTCATTAAGGAAATTAGAAACTCTTTCAATGATTTGTTTCCGTAAACTCTCATATTTTGTTTCTTTTGATAATGCTCTTTGTGCTCGAAAAAAATATGTGCATTCTTTTGGTATGCTAATAGGTATAAAGTTTTCTTTCAATAAATGCATATCATCAACATTTGTGACGGTGTGATAGCCAACTGTTTCGCTTTCGCCATGCAAATGATGGTCGTTGCTGGATTCAAATAAATGAACTCGGTGCTTGACTATATCTTCGTCTTCTTGAACTCTTCGATAAACTATTGTATTCTCGGCAATCGCTACAATACAAGTTGAATGTTGGATTTCCTCAAAATAAACGATTGTGACACCATCAATCATCATAGTGTTTTTGTTTGCACTATTATCAATTTGCTCGAGCGAAATGTCATCCAGTCGTCCGGTATTTAGAATTGCACCATAATACTTTCCGTTGATTATAGCATTTTCGTTAATGTTAAATTGCTCCCTACCTTTTCCATACCCACTTTTTACAAAGTTTCCAGTACGGAGTTTGAACATCAGTATTTTATTATCGGTCATATTCACTCTCCCTCTTCATCTCCCTCATCTTCCTCTTCATTAAAATACGTCTGCTCAGCCAATGCAAGTGCCATATCCTCGATAAGCCTCAGGTACGACAACTTTTTCACCCATTTCTTCTCAACGAATCCCGCCCCGTGATACGCACCGAGTAGCCCCCCGCACAACGCCCCGCAGACGTCACTTTCCCCGTCATGGTTAACAGCCAACCGAATGGCGTTACAGAAATCATCCTCATGCAGAGCGGCGGCGAACAACGCCACCCCCAACGCCTCATTTGCGTTTAAGCCGGTACCGATTTCCTTAACAGCCTCAAGCGGCGGAACATTCTCATCAGCCAAGAGCTCCTTAACCAATTCCAAGGTTTTCAAACATTCCGAATGCCCATCATAGGTTTTCAGAATAACAATAGCCCGTTCAATTGCATCGTCGATTTTCACGCCGTTGATTAATTCAGCGATAATGGCGGCATAACACCCGGCGGCGAGGAACGCAACAGGCGAACCGTGCGTAATAGCGGCGAAATCTGCCCCCGCCCGAAAAGCAAGAGTAGTGTCATAGTTGAAGAACAATCCGGCGGCTAACACACGTTTAACAGCACCGCTGTCGGAATTTTCGTTTAAGGGTGCATTAATTTTCCCATAATTGAGATTTCTCGCTTCAAGCAGAGCGTCGATGTTGACGGTACTGGTGAAGCGTTTTTTGTACAGTCCTTTTGTCTTAACCAAAACCGACTTATATGGGTTCGCTAACTTATCGAACAACCAGGAATACTCGTTCCCGGCAATAGTTTTCGTCTGGGTATAAAGCCAATACTGATACGAATAAAACACATAAGAGGCATAGTTAACCCCGTCAGTCGCATTAGTTTCAGCAGCCCAGGTAATCCCGTCGGCAGTGAACAGCATTAACTGCGTGGCGTCGGTGAAGAGTGCGGTGTCGGTTTTTCCGCTCACGGCTAATCTCAAGCAGCCCTTTTTTTCAAAGCGTCTGCATATCTCCTCGAAGGTTAATCCCCTGCACGGGAAACCGAAAGCGTCCCCCACGGCGAACCCCGTGAAAGCCCCTAAAAATCTTAAAGCATACGTTAATTCCTGCATAATTGCCCCTACTTATGATAATTTTTATTATTTTGAATAGTCAACGCCCGATATAACTGCTCAAGCAGCATAATTTTCGCCAATCTATGCGGAAACGTCATATCCGACATACTTATTTTCATATCCGCGGCAGACTTTACTTTCTCGGACAATCCCTCAGAACCGCCTATTACAAAGTATATCCCTTTTTTCTCAGATAAATAAACTTTTTCTAACTTTTGGGAAAACCCCTCACTCGAAAGGCGTTCCCCCTCGACACACAAAGCGAATACAAATGCACTTACGGGGATTTTCGGGAGAATATCATCATCAGATTTAACATCGATAATACTAACTTTCCCAAACCCGCCTATTCGTTTGATGTATTCGTCGGCGGCTTCGCCATAATAACTTTCCTTTAATCTCCCCACCGAAACAATCGTAAAATTCATAATCCTCAATCCACAATTTGCTATTTATTAATCCGAAAACCCCATTCTCCATTTACTGCCTGCCATCCCCCTTTCCGCAGAAAGGGATACCCTCCAAGGAGGGGTGGACGCATCAGCGGACGGGGTGGTTCTGGTACAAACCGGTATCCCCGCTTACATTGCGGTCTTGGTACAAATCGGTGTCTTCTCTGTAGGGGCGAACTGCGTTCGCCCGCTTACACCCACATTGTCTACCCTCTCGTAGGGACACCATACATGGTGTCCGTGTTTGCGGTCACGATATATCGTTGACCCTACACCCCCACCGAAACAATCGTAAAATTCATAATGCCAATTCTCAATCCACAATTTATTAATCCGAAAACCCCATTCTCCATTTATTGCCTGCCATCCCCCTTTCCGCAGAAAGGGATACCCTCCAGGGAGGGGTGGACGCATCAGCGGACGGGGTGGTTCTGGTACAAACCGGTATCCCCGCTTACATTGCGGTCTTGGTACAAACCGGTGTCCCCACCGACGTGGCGTCTCCCTCGTAGGGGCGAACTGCGTTCGCCCGTCTACCCCACCGACATTGCGGTCTTGGTACAAACCGGTGTCCCCACTGCCGTGGCGGTTTCCCCTACCGCCTAATCCTTCTGTTATGGTGTTTCTTTTTAGAAACACTCTCGAACCTATTCTTACGAACGAAGTTCAGCACAATCAAAGCGATAATCATCACAGCCAAAAGAACAATAGTCGGTTTAAACCACCACTGGTCTAAAATCCCCTCGAACTTCTCCCGTGTCTCGGCAACTTGAGAACGCTCCACCGACTCAATCGTGACCAACTGCCACTTCCCCAAGGTATTATTGGCGAATACAAGCTCAATGCTCCCGAAAACCGTACCGGCGGGCAACCCGTCAGCGGGAACAGTAACCTCGGTAACACCGACATCTATTTTATATTGGAAGGCACTCCTCATATCAAGCTCTTTAGGCAGCAGCGTCCAATAATCCTTGTCCATCTGTGGATACAGTTTAATTTCGTCAATACCCTGACCATCGAGAACTTTAATGCTGCCGATAGGCTCATTTTTTGATAACGCCATCTGATAATCAAAGGTGTTGAACGCCCACTTAAACAACAGCTCATGGTCAGCATAGGTATAATGGTGTGCCTCCTCCCCCTCCAGGCGTTGACTTCGTAAGTGCCAGGGAGCACCGAACGACACAATAATATAGTTAAAGCTGTTGCGTGAGGCTGATGAAACCAAATTCGTGAACCCCGGCACAGGATTAGCGGTATCGAACACCCCCGGCGAGGTTTCGAGGTAATACTCGGGCATGCTCCCGGTTTTAATGCCTCTCACAGGCTCATAGTAATAAGGGTTGTCAGAGCTTCTGCTGTTTATCATCATGTTTGTGTTGGTAACGGGATAACCATACGGCTCTTCAGAATTTTCCGGCATTTGATAAATCTGTGTGGCACATATCTCGGAAAACAGCGGATAACGCTCATAAACGAACTGCGTAATCAAATACATGTCATAAGCAGTGGAATAGTTACGGGTTTCATACAACCCGTGCGGATTTGTGAAGTTGGTGTTCTGACAGCCAAGCTCCATTGCCTTATCGTTCATCATTTTCATGAACACATCAAAAGCGTCCCCACCCTTGCCGCCGACGTTAAAGGCTAATATATTCGCCGCATAATTGCTGGAGGACAGCAAAAGTGCATAAAGGCAATCCCGATAGGTCAGGTTAGTCTGGTTGGGCATAATCCCGGCGGCATTCCCCTCAAGATACTTATTGGGAACATCTTTATTCCAAAACTCATCAGCACAAAGCGAGGAGATAGCTACAATCTCGTCAAGGTCAGCGACCTTCTCAAGGACTATCAGGGCGGTCATAATCTTAGTGGTGGAGGCAGGCGGAAGCCTTTCATGCTCATTTTTCGCATAAATGGGAATTCCGGTATTGGCATTAACCACAAAAATACCCTCACTGTGGAGCGTTCCGGCGGGGGGAATTCCGCCCAAAACGGTAATATCGTCGTTGCTCGCCGCAACGGTTGAGGAATTTTCATCATTATTTTCATCGCCCAAAGTCTCGGAAAAAGCCATGAAACCCGCTTGTCCACTAAATAAAACGGCAATGGTTAAAAATATTGTCGAAAAAACAATAATATTTTTTTTCATAATCATATGGACAAACCCCCCTGTTTTATATTATAATATATAATGTAATAAATTTCCAATAACTATTATAGCAGAATATTTACAAAAATAAAAGCCTTTTTTAAAATTGTAACCAAATTTTAACTATTTCGCAAAAATGAAAGGAAAACAGATGAAAGACTGTGCAAGCTACGGGTTTGAAACAAAGATGATTCACGCAGGCTACGGGGGGGACGAGCAGAGCCATTCGGTTGTCCCGCCGCTGTACCAGACTAACGCATATTACTATGACAGCACCGAACACGCCCAAAAGCTGTTTGAACTGAAAGAAGCCGGCAACATATACACACGGATTACCAACCCGACTAACGCATTCCTTGAGGAGCGGATTACCGCTTTAGAGGGCGGGGTGGGTGCATTGGCGTTCTCGTCGGGTCATGCGGCAATGTTTAATGCAATCGTAAACCTTGCCGGAGCGGGGGACGAGGTTATATCCTCCCGTAATATCTACGGCGGAGCGGTGAACATGTTCGGCGTGTCCTTAAAACGCCTCGGCATAACCGTAAAATTCGTCGACCCGGACGACCTCTCAGCATGGGAGGAGGCAGTCACCGATAAAACAAAGCTGTTCTTCACAGAACTAATCGGCAACCCCCACGCCAACATATCAGACATAGAAAGCATAGCAAACATCGCACATAAACACTGTATACCCTTTTTGGTTGACAGTACATTTAACACCCCCTACCTATGCCGTGCCTTTGAATACGGTGCAGACTTCACAGTCCATTCCGCCACAAAATATCTCTCGGGGCATGGGCAGGTCATGGCAGGTATTCTTATTGACAGCGGCAAGTTCAATTTTAAGAACAATCCCCGTTTCCCGCTTTACAACGAGCCGGACGTGTCCTACCACGGCTTAGTATTCGCCGACTTAGGCGGCATGGCGTTTATACTTCGGTTAAGGGCGTTAATCATGAGGGACTTAGGCTCCTGCCTTGCCCCGTTTAACTCATTCTTGGTACTGCAAGGGGTGGAAACGCTTTCCCTCAGAATGGACAGGCACTGCCAAAACGCATTAGCAGTCGCCGAATTCCTGCAATCCCGCCCCGAAATCGAGCAGGTCAACTACCCGTCACTTAAAAGCTCACAATACTATGACTTAGCCAACAAATACATGCCCAAGGGTGCGAGCAGTGTATTCAGCTTCCGATTTAAGGGCGGTAAGGAAAAAGCGGCGTCTTTCATGAACGGCTTAAAGCTTATTCAAAACGTGTCAAACTTAGGCGACATACGCACACAGGTCTCCCACCCCGCCACAACCACCCACAGCCAATTATCCGAGGAATACATGCGGCTTAACGGAATAAGCGGCGGCGACGTAAGAATATCGGTTGGGTTAGAAACTCTTGACGATTTATTAAAAGACATCGAACAAGCTCTGTAATTCTGCTTTATAAAACGCGCGCACCCGCCCGCCCGCATCATGCGTGCGTACTATAAGGGGAAACTGCAGTTATTGATACAAAAATGAACAAAATCGTACAAAAACGAACAAAAAAGGTAAAAACAAATGATTTATATAACAGGCGATACTCACGGCGACATAAGCAGATTTAAGAAACCCATGTTCCGCAAAATCAGAAAGAGGGATACCCTGATTATCTGCGGTGACTTCGGATTTATATGGGACGGTAGCAAAAAAGAGAAAAATACACTGAAGAAATTGGGCAAACGCAGATACGATGTGCTTTTTGTCGATGGTGTCCACGAAAACTTCACCGAGCTTGAGCAATACGAAATCGAAAGCTGGAACGGCGGAAACACCCGTAAAATCAGCGGAAAGCTGCGTCAGCTTATGCGTGGGCAGGTGTTTGAAATCGAGGGAAAACGTATATTCACATTTGGTGGCGGTAATCGTGATGAGGATGATAAACCGGTCAGCGGCTCTAAGGAAAAGCCGAGCGAGGCAGAGTTTAACGAGGGTATGGCAGCTTTGGAGGAGGTCGGGTTCACGGTGGACTATGTCATAAGCTACGAACCCCCCACACAGATTACAGAATTCTTAGCCTTGAACAAACCCGAACGGGACAAGGCGAGCCACTACCTTGATGAAATCAACGAAAAAACCGAATACCGCAGATGGTTCTTCGGCAGGCACCATATTAATAAAATCGTGACCTCGAAATTCTTCGCACTATTTGATAATGTAATTAATGCAGAATACACTCCCAACGTAAAAAACAAGAAAGGACTTTAAAAAAATGGCAGACTTTACTTATGAAGTGACAAAGGAATTAGGCGTAATTTCCGAAAACGCAAAAGGCTGGCAGACCAAGCTTAACTTAGTCAGCTGGAACGGCAACGAGGCGAAGTTCGACATTCGCCCGTGGTCGCCCGACGGCGAACGCATGGGCAAGGGCATCTCCCTCAGCGAAGAGGAAATGAAGCAGCTTGTAGACCTGTTCAATTCCCGCGACGAAGAAGACAAATTTGAATAAAAAGGTTTCGCGTATGCGAATACCATAATTGTCAATTGTACATTGTCAATTGTCAATTGTTCAGTATCGTCTCCGCCGTGTGGAATCGTGAGCGGTTGACCCGTCTTAAATCATACAGACATTCTGCGTCACCGGGGGTAATGGTGTTTGACTTACCGCCGCCGGTGAACGCCGCTCGTATTCCTATTGCCTTAAGCACAAGGAACGATTCCTCGCTTACCGCATGATAAGGGTAGGCGAACACTTCCGGTGTAACACCGCAGTTTTCCTGTAAAAGCATTTGCAACCGTTCAAGGTCACGCCCCAAAACACGGTGATAGTCGGTTAATGCCTCTCCCTCCATTCGGACACAGCCTTTCCGTCCGTTTGCGATATAGTGCAAACCATAGGTGTGGTTGCCTATTTCAAAACAGCCGGAATCTACCATTTCACTAATCTGCTCCCAGGTGACGTGACCGCTTTTCAAATCCTCATAAAAGTTGTTGCTCCAGGTTTCGCTATGCTCCCCGATAACCGAGATAACGGCTTTAAACCCGTATTCCTGTAACAGAGGCAACCCGTAATGGTAGTTGTTGTACAGCCCGTCGTCAAACGTCAGCATAATCGGCTTAGGCGGCAGTGGTTTACCCTCATACACAAAAGCGATTAAATCGGAAATGCCGATACCGGTATAACCGGCAGATTTCAAGAAAGCTAAGTCTTTCTCGAATTCCTCGGGCGTGATTGAATACTGTCCCGTGTTCTTATGCAAATTGTGATACATTAGAATAGTCAGCTCAATCGGCTCAGGAACAGGATTTGCGTGTGCGGGCGTTACAAATAAAGTAACAAGTAAAAATAAAATAAATATTCTTTTAATCATAACTAAATTATTCACTTTTCCTGTCGATATTATACATGAGGTGAATTGACATGACTATAAAGGATACAAGTTTACAACGCCCCCAGCCAAGGTTTAAAATTAATATTGACGACCTGCGTACCCCCGTTAAACCGCAACAGCAACCACAGCAAACCAACGGGATTTTAGAAATGCTGAAGAAAACGCAGGAAGAAAACACCCAAAAAACCATAACTGCGATTATAAACAAGCTCTATTCCGGGAAAAGACTAAGCCCGGAGGAGTTGAAGTTTTTACAGGAACACGCCCCCGAAATGTATGAGGAGGCGGTTAAGATTATGCGTGCGAGGGAAGAGCTTGAACGCCAAATGGAAGAAGCCAAAACCAAGGAACAAGTCGAGATTGTCAGAGCAGCGATGACTGCTAATCTGATAGCCGATACCAAAGCCAACCCCTCAAAGGCAGATATGAACATGGCAATCTTAGAACAGTTCAAAAACGCCTACGATGAATACACCAATACCGAGCATTACAAGAAAAAGCAATCAGGAACATACGATATATTTGAGGACGGTTAATCAACCGTCCTCAAAAATTCGCTGACCTCAACCGCAGACGGCGGACAGCCTTTTATGAACTTATCAAAGCCTGATGTACAGTTCCCGCAACCAATGCGGACATTCTGTCCACCTATGCGGACATTCTGTCCACTTATGCCCGACTTGCCCTTGAACCCTTGTCCTACTGCGATTTTCCCGCCCCGATAATGTACACGGTTCAACCCGTTGATTAACGCCGAATAACATGCTGAACACGCCTTATCCTCGATTACGTTCGCCGCAAGCCGCTGAACCAATCCGCCGTCGGGTTTATCCATAACAGGTTTTTTGTCGGCGTTAATTTCAACAATATCTGTAGGGGCGAACTGTGTTCGCCCGTGTTCCCGCAAATCCATGTACTCCTGTAAATACTCTATTTCATCTACCGCATACCCTAACAACCCCGCACAATAACAATCAACCTCAAAAGGGTTCTCCCCGCATAACAGCATATTACGGGTTATGGGGTTGCCGCCCTCCTCGAAAGACAAATCGCCGCAAATCCCGTCAACCACGCAGAAATGCGTCTTAATTGCTTTATTAAGATATGCAATCGGCTTATGCAGTCCTATTTCGTGGAACCTGCGTTTCTCCCTGTCGGAAATGCACCCCTTCAGATTTTTGAAACAGCAGGTCATGCGTGTTTGACAATGTGCTTTTAACACAGGGACATTAATCAAAAAATCGGTATCAAGAGCTTTTTCAAAAATCTCGAAATTATACTCACCCGCTTGAACCCTGCGGACTTTATCGTCCTTTAAATCGTGGATAGGCACGTTATACTTCTCGCTTAACTTATCATACCCGCAGACCTTATACACCCGCTTGGTATTATCCCCGAGCCATGCACTCTCGATAATTTCTATATCCCGAATACCGTGTTCTCGCAGGAAAATTATAATCCCCTCGACTACTTCGGCATGGGTAGTTGCCCCCTCACTCGGGTGACGGGCAAGAACCATATTCGGCTTAATGCTCACACGCATAGCGTGCTTTGTTTTCGATACTCCGTAAAGTGCTTCATCGAGAGACGATGCTTTTAACAATTTCAATGTGCCGTTTAAAATATCACTGCTGTAATTAATCGTTATCATTATTTAATTCTTCCAATTCTTTTTCAATGTCAAAACGGGGGAATATTATATCTCCCTTAACCACGCTGTAACTGCGGTTGCTGTCCCATACCGCTTTCTCATAGGTCACGTCTGCTTCGGTAACACCGAGCTGCTCAAATACCTTAGGCATGGTTGATGGCATAAATGCCGTTAATAACGACGAGCAAATTCTGATTGTTTCAAGCAGGTTATACAGTACACAAGCCAATCTCGGCTTATCAGATTCCTCCTTAGCTAATATCCAAGGCGTTGTTTCGTCGATATATTTATTTGCCCTGCCGATTACCGTGAAAATCTCGCTCAAAGCTTGCGACAACTGCGGAATTTCAATAAACGAATCTACTTTCTCACGCAATGCCCCTGCCATTGTGATTAATTCATCATCGGTAGGGGACGCACACCCGGGCGTCCCGTTGGGGAGTGTACCGTCAAAATACTTAATCACCATTGCAACAGTACGGGAAACAAGATTCCCCAAATCGTTGGCTAAGTCGGTGTTTATACGGGTCAGCATTAATTTATTCGAGAAGTCCATGTCCCCGTTGAACGGCATGTCGCGTAATATCTGATACCGCACGCTGTCCACCCCGAACCGCTCACCGAGTATAAAAGGGTCAATGACATTTCCTGTGCTTTTCCCCATTTTCTTCCCGCCGAAGTTAATCCACCCGTGGGAATACAACCTCTTCGGCAAAGGCAGTTCTAACGCCATAAGAATAGCAATCCATATAATCGAGTGAAACCGCACTATTTCCTTAGCTGTCATCTGCACCACAGAGCCATTCCAGAATTTTTCAAAATCATTAAAAGTGTCGTTTTCGTATCCGAGAAGCGTTATATAGTTAGTGAGTGCATCAATCCATACATAAACCACATGCCCCTCATCAAAAGGCACAGGCACTCCCCATTTAAACGTGGTTCGTGAAACGCATAAATCCTCCAACCCCGGCTTAATGAAGTTGTTGACCATTTCATGAACACGGGTCTGCGGCTGAAGAAAGTCCGTTTCGGTAAGCAACTGCTCAATACGTTTGGCAAATGGCTCCATCCTCATGAAATAGGCTTCTTCCTTAGCGTCAATGACCTCCCGACCGCAATCGGGGCATTTCCCGTCGACTAACTGTGACGTTGTCCAGAACGATTCGTCCGGCACGCAGTATTTCCCTACATACTCGCCTTTATAGATATATCCCTTGTCGTGCAGCTTCACGAATATATTTTGAACTGCCGATTTATGATAATCGTCGGTGGTTCTGATATAACGGTCATAGCTGATGTTCATGAACTCCCACAGCTTTTTGAACCGCTCGGCGATTTCGTCAACATAGGCTTGGGTGTCCATTCCCGCTTTTTTGGCACTCTCCTCGATTTTCATGCCGTGTTCGTCTGTTCCTGTGGAGAACATCACGTCATACCCCTGCCAACGCTTATAACGGGCGATAGTGTCACAAGCAACGGTGGTATAACAATGCCCGATATGCGGGTTCCCCGACGGGTAATAAATCGGCGTAGTTATATAAAAAGTGTTTTTGTCCATAATGTCCTCGCATTTATATTATTTTGCTATTTATTATAGCATTATATATCATTTTTGGCAATATAGCAAAAAAATTAATTGAATTTTTTACATTTTTCACAAAAAAGGCTTGATTTTTTTGTAGCTTTCTATTATAATGTTAAGAACAACCTTATCGCGCTTGCAAATTTACGCAAGAGAGCAACGAGGCATGTAGGGGACGATGACCCTATCGTCCCGCCTAATTAAAATTAAGGAGTGACAGAGATTATGTCAAACAGATTGTTTCAAGGTGTGGTACATCAAATGCGTGAAGCCGTAGGGCGTGTGGTGGGTGTTATTGACGAGAATGCTACTATCGTAGCCTGCAGTGATTCTTCAAAAACGGGGACAAGCTGTGACTTTTTCTCCATTGACCTGAGTGAAACACACGATGTTTTCATTCGTGACGGGTATACATACAAGCCTTTCGGAATTCACCCTAAGCCTGATTATGCGGTGTTTGTGGAGGGTGTTGATGAAATTGCGGGGAAATACGCTTCGATTATGGCAATCTCTTTGACGGGGATTAAACAGTATTACGATGAGAAGTATGACCGCAATAACTTTATTAAAAATATCATACTTGATAATGTTCTTCCCGGGGACATAGGGATTAAATCAAGGGAGCTGCATTTCAACGCCGACATCAGCCGTGTTGTATTTTTGATTAACATTGTTTCAACTAATGATGTTTCTGCATATGAGATTATACAAAACCTGTTCCCCGACAAGAACAAAGACTTTGTGATTAATATAACCGAAAATGACATAGTCCTTGTTAAGGAAATCAAGAATAACATAGACATCAAGGATTTGGAAAAGCTGGCACGTTCTGTTTCCGACACGCTTTCCGGCGAATTCTTCACTCGTGTAAATGTGGGTATAGGTGCACCGGTTACAGGGATAAAAGACTTAGCCCGCTCGTTCAAAGAAGCCCAGATGGCTCTTGAAGTCGGAAAGGTTTTCGACACCGACAAGAACATCGTAAGCTATAACAACTTAGGCATTGCAAGATTAATATATCACCTGCCGACAACATTATGTGATACGTTTTTGAAAGAGGTGTTTAAGAAAGGTTCGATTGAGTCCCTTGACCATGAAACACTGTTTACTATTCAGCGATTTTTCGAGAATAATCTGAACGTCTCGGAAACCTCAAGAAAGCTGTTCGTACACAGAAACACATTAGTGTATCGCTTGGACAAAATCAAGAAATTAACCGGTCTTGATTTACGGGAGTTTGAACATGCGATTATATTCAAAATTGCACTGATGGTTAAGAAGTATTTATCAACCGACCCCATGAAATTCTGACGAACAATTGACAATGTACAATGTACAATTGACAATTAGTATAATTCACAGTAACTGCGTTAAAACAGACTTTGTTGTTAAATAATAAAAAATCTTCGCGGATGCGAATACCGAAATTGTCAATTGTCAATTGTCAATTGTAAATTGGAGTAACAATGGTAGAACTGAAAAACGTCGATGTTCATTATAGGGAGAGCGGTGTTGAAGCGTTAAACGATGTCAACATTCGCATCAACGACGGCGAATTCGTGTTTATAGTAGGCGACAGCGGTGCGGGGAAAAGCACACTGTTGAAGCTCCTCACTCATGAAATGCTGCCCACAAAGGGGCGGGTTTTCGTGAACGGCTACAACCTGTCTAAAATGAAGAAAAGCAAGCTGCCTAAGTTTCGGCGTTCAATCGGAATGGTGTTTCAGGATTTCCGGTTAATCCCGAATATGACGGTGTTTGAGAATGTTGCGTTCGTTTTGCGTGTCACCGACAGGAGCAAGAAGTTCATTCGCCAGCGTGTTCCGTATGTGCTGAACCTTGTGAAATTAGCCGACAGAGCCAAGTCATATCCTTCGCAGCTTTCCGGCGGAGAGCGGCAGAGGGTGGGCATTGCTCGTGCTTTTGCGACTGACCCGGGGCTGATAATTGCGGACGAGCCTACCGGAAACATCGACCCGAGGCTGTCTTATGAAATAGTTGAGCTGTTAATGGACATTAACAAATGCGGGACTACGGTTTTAATGGTGACGCACGAGCATGATTTGGTTCAGTATTTCGGGGGAAGAATAATAAATCTTAAAGACGGCTGTGTGGTTTTCGATGATTATATTCAAGGGAAAAACGAAGGTTAGGAGGCAGGGATTATGAAATGGAACAACTTCACATTCCTTGTCAGACAGGGAGTGACCTCGGTATGGTATAACCGAATGATGTCCTTCGCCAGCTTTTGCATATTAATGGTGAGCCTGCTGTTAGTGGGATTGGCAGTTCTTGCGGCTTTGAACATCAACATCATATTGTCGTTTATCGAAAATAAAAATGAGGTTATGGTGTATACCGAAGGCGACTTAACCCCGATTGAAATTGCCGAAATTTCCGAAACGCTTATGAAAAGTGCATATGTGTCTGCGGGCGGAGTGCGGTTCTATTCAAAAGAGGATGCGTGGGACGATTGGCAGAACAACTATCCCGATTATTACACGATTTACGGCAACATGGACTATAACCCCATGCCGAATACGCATATTGTCACGGTTAATGACTTAACCATGATTTCGTCAGCGGTCAACGAGTTCAGGGGTGTTGAGGGGGTTATAAAAGTCAGTGCCCCGTATGACTTTGCAGAGTTTTTAATCGGCGTGCGGACAACATTAACAGTTATAGGCAGTGCGGTTATTCTCGCACTAATCATAGTCAGCCTTGTTATAATTTACAATACCTCGCGAGCCAGCGTTTTTTCACGTCGGCAGGAAATTAATATAATGAAATATGTGGGTGCCACCAACGCATTCGTGAAGATTCCTTTTTTCATTGAGGGGATGTTCATTGGTGTAATTGCGGGGGCGGTTTCGTGGATTTTAACCAAGTTAGCGTATGAATCCGTGATGACTGTGTTCAGCGGTGATATGACATTGTGGCAGGCGTTGGAGTTCTCGAATTTAATTGAGTTTAACGAGGTAATATGGTATGTGCTTGCCGCTAATTGTACTGCGGGTGCGGTTTTAAGCGCGGCAGGAATAATTATGAGTATGGGGAAACATTTAAGGGTATAACAACATGAATTGTGTAGGGGCGAACTGCATTCGCCCGTTAAGGAGCAGAACATTACGATGAATAAAAAAGTTTCGGTGGGCGTTTGCGTCAGCTTAATAGCCATAGCCTGTGCGGTTACGTTTGTTGTAACCTGGACGGTGTCGTTCAACATGTACAATGAGCGTTTTCCCGGGTTCACCCAACGTGACGAAATCAGCTCGAAGCTACAGGAAATTGACGCATTTGTCCGCAACAACTATCCCGGCATTATTGACGATTCTCAGATTGCCTACGGAATATTCAACGGGTATATTTTGGGAATTGGCGATAAGAATACTGTGTATATGACAAAGGAAGAATATTCCGAGTTTCTTATAACACAGGAGGGTGAGGTCATAACCTGCGGGATTATTCCCGAGAAGCAGGACAGTGGTTACGTTGTTGTTTCCGAGGTGTATTACGGGACTTCTGCGGCGGCTGTCGGCATTCAAAAGGGCGACACCATTATTTCAATCGACGGGAACAACGTGCTTGACATTGGTACGGACGCCGCAATAAAGCTGCTTGAGGGTGAGGAGGGGACACGAGTTCACATAACCGTTCAAAGGGAGGGTGAGGTTTTCGGATATCCTCTTGTTCGGCAGGCGATTGAGGTGGTTTCGGTTGAATATGCCGTTGTGAATAATGTGGGCTTCATTCGCATAATCTCGTTTAATAAGCTTACGGCAGAGCAGTTTAATTCGGCGTTGCAGGCGGTTCTTGAGCATGTGGGCGAACCCGCTTTCGACGAGGAAGAACCCCGGCAAACCAAAGCGATTGTTATCGACGTGAGGCAGGTAACAAGCGGGTATTACGATAATCTCGGTGAAATTCTCAGTCCGTTTATCGGAAGTGAGCTGATTGCCCAAACACAATTGCGGAATAATCTCACTAACGATTTTATAACAACCACCGGTGAAAAAACCGTTGACGTTCCTGTGATAATTATGGCGGATTCAGCGACCTCGGGAACGCCCGAGCTTATGGCGGCATCACTGAAAACTTTTGCAGGTTCGATAATCGTCGGGAATAATACAATGGGGGACGCCACACTTCAAACCCTGCACAGGTTCAAGGATTTAAGCGGGGTGCTGATGACGATTGCACAAATCAGACCGACGGATTTTGAATATGCCGGTGTGGGGATTGCCCCGGATTATGCCATCGATACGGGAGGCGAAACCATATATGAGTTAAGCAGGCTGGCAGAGCTTGAAAACATAACGGAAATAACCGACCCGTATATCATAAAAGCATTTGAAATAATAGAAACAATTACATAATAGATTTAAATAACTTGAGGAGGACACATTAATGCCTAAAACAATCTTAACGCAAGAGGGACTTAAAAAATTAGAAGAGGAGCTTGAGGTTTTAAAAACCGTTCGGCGGCGTGAAGTCGCAGAGAAAATTAAAATTGCTTTATCCTTCGGCGACCTTTCGGAAAACTCGGAATACGATGAGGCGAAAAACGAGCAGGGGATTATCGAAGCCCGTATCGCTCAAATAGAAAATACGCTGATGAATGTGGAAATTCTCGACTCGGAGAGTTTGACCACTGACGAGGTTCAAATCGGTAATAAAATAAAAATCAAGAACCTCGATAATAATAAAATTCTCGATTTGTGGATGGTGGGTTCAAAGGAAGTCGATATGAAAGCCGGAAAAATCAGTGACGAGTCTCCTGTGGGCAGTGCCTGCATGGGGAGGAAGGTCGGCGACCAAGTCGATGCGGAAGCTCCCGCAGGAGTAACACGGTATGAGATTTTGGAGATTTCAAAATAATTAATAATTAATAAGGAATAATGAATAATGAATAGTGACGTAATTGCACCGGAGTTGACTGAAGAGGAAATTCTTGCCGGATTAAAAGAGCAGAACCGATTAAGAACCGAGAAGCTCAACGCCCTTAAATCACAAGGGCAAAGCCCCTATTTACAGACTAAATATCCTGTGGATACACTTGCAGAAAATATCCATGATAACTTCGATAATTTGGAAAACAAGGATGTTGTTATTGCGGGCAGGATAACGAGCTGGCGGGACATGGGTAAGGCGAATTTTATTGATATTCGTGACTCGAGCGGACGGATTCAGGTATATGTGAAAATCGACGATGTGGGCGAAGAGTTATTTAATGAATTCAAGACGTGGGACTTAGGTGACATGGTTGGCTTAAAAGGCTTCGTGTTCAGAACTCGGCGGGGGGAAATATCGGTTCACGCTAAGGAGATGACCCTGCTCGCAAAGTCCTTGCACCCGTTACCTGAGAAGCACCACGGCTTGCGTGATAAGGAAGAGCGTTATAGAAAGCGGTATCTTGATTTAATCGCCAATCCCGATGTTAAGGATGTGTTTGTTAAACGGTCATTGATATTACGGGAAATCCGTGCTTATTTAGATGGATTGGGGTTTCTTGAAGTAGACACGCCTGTTCTGCATACCTTGGAAATCGGGGCGGCGGCACGCCCTTTCATAACCAAGCATAACGCACTCGATATAAAGATGTTTTTGCGGATTGAAACCGAGTTATACCTCAAACGCTTAATCGTCGGCGGGTTTGACAAGGTTTATGAGGTGGGCAGGATTTTCCGGAATGAGGGAATGGACTCCACTCATAATCCGGAATTCACCTCCATTGAGTTATATCAAGCGTATACCGATTATTTTGGGATTATGGATTTAATTGAGGATATGTACCGCCATTTGTGTAAGAAAATCTGCGGCTCTGACACGGTAGTTTACAATGGGGTGGAAATTGCATTAGGTAAGCCGTGGAAGCGGATGACCATGTGTCAATCAGTTGAGCTTTACACCGGAAAAACCGGCGTAAAAGGCAACGAGTTAATCGCTTTATTCGAGGAGCATGTGGAGGATAAGTTAATCCAGCCTACGATAATCTACGATTATCCGGTGGAGAATTCGCCACTTGCCAAAAGAAAAGCTGATGACCCGGATTTCACCGAGCGGTTCGAGTTTTTCATAAACGCCTGCGAATTCGGGAACGCTTTCTCCGAGCTTAATGACCCGCACGACCAGCGGGCTCGCTTCGAGAAGCAGGTGAATGAAAAGAGGGCTCAGGGTGCCGATGCAGATGTGGACGAGGATTATATTCTGTCATTAGAATACGGGCTGCCCCCTACAGGAGGATTGGGCTTAGGGGTGGACAGGTTGGTTATGTTATTGACCGACAGTGCGTCAATAAGAGATGTGCTGTTGTTCCCGACGATGAAGCCGTTATAGGTAAATGAAGTATGTCAGACAATAATGATAAGCGTGAATTATTAAAACTTAGGCAGGGCTTAATCGAGGAGGAGGAAAGTGAAATTCTCTCCGAGGAGAAGCCCAATGCTTACGTTATGCCTAAGGGTAAGGCGGCGGTGGAAAACTTTTTTTATCACAACAAGTTTTATGTAATCGTTGCGGCTTTTTTTGCGGTTGTAATCGCATTTTTAATATTTTCGATTGTTGCAAAGGAAATAGGTGACATAAGGATTTTAACAATCGGGACAACCTTAGACGCTTCATCTGTTCTGTTTTTGAAAATGGGCAGTATAGAGGAAGCGTTTGAGTTATACACTCCCGATTTTGACGGGAACGGGAAAATCCACGTTTCTAATTATTTTATCACCCTTTATGAAAACTATGGGGTTGCCGCTGACACCATTCACGGGAATACCATTAAGCTGTTCGGGGAAATGCAGGAGGGTGAGGCGTTAATAATTATGGGGGACAGGGGTGCTTTTGAGTTAATCGCAGGGGACACTGAACCCGAGTTGGAACGCTTTTTCCATAATCTTCATGAGCGTTATCCCGATGACCCTAATGTAATCGACAGTGTTTTCTACAGCGTAAAAGGCACGCCGCTTGCGTTGGCAGCAGGGCTGACCGACGAGGAAAGCGAGGATATGTTTATCGCAGTCCGTATGAATATGGGGGCGGCAAATATATCCGAAGCCAAGGCGGCGGCGAACTTAGAAAAAGCGTGGATTGTTATGGATAATATTGTAAGTGATAATAAAATAAACGAATAGAAAATGGTGTGTCTTTTTTAATTAAGACACACCCGGTTTCATTTTTCGTTATCGTCGACTTCCTGCTTACCCTGCTCGGCGTCGTTATCGAATAAAGCGTTGAGCCTGCCGTAGCGATTAGTTTCGTATTTATTAATCGTTACATTTTCAAATAAAGGGTTTATGCGGTTGTTGGGGTTAACCCTTGCACTGTTACCGTGCAGCTTCCTCATTTTATCGTTTCTGTTAATCATTTAAATTCACCTCGTTATATTTTTTGCGGAAAGAGGCAAATTATGCAGTTTAAAAGAAAATCATTCCTAAAACTATTATTGCTCGGTATAGGTTATATGGTGATGGGCAATTTAATGGCGACGATTATGATGATTTCGTTAGGCGGGTTCGCTATGAGTGTGGCAATAATGAGCATGGCGGCGTTATTCGCCGCAGTGATATATTTGTCGTTGGTGTTCATTCCCGCTTATAAGGACGGCATGACCGAGCATGCTGCATTACTTAATAAACGGGTGGAAAGTGTTCCGAAGTTTCGGTGGATGATTGTGGGGGTAATCCTTTTTGTAATTTCGATAGTCCCGACAATATTATTCATGCTCGGTATTGTAAACGCAGGTGTTTTTAGAATTATAAGCGGGGCAGTTTATCCTTTGTCGCTGTTGCTTACGGGTGAGGAGCTTGTTATACTGCCTTTCGCTCCGTTTGTGTTTTTGGGGTTCTATACCTTAACCATACCTGCTTGCCACTTAGGGTTCTGGTGCGGGGTTAACGACAAGCTGAATTCATCGAAAATCATGTATAAATAAATTTAAGCGAGGTTATGATTTATGATACTTGTGACGGGCGGTGCCGGGTATATCGGCAGTCATACCTGTGTTGAATTATTAAATTCCGGGTATGACATAGTTGTTGTTGATGATTTTTCTAATTCTAAACCCGCTGTAATCGACATGATAAAACAGCTTTCCGGTAAGGGCTTTAGGTTTTATGAAGCGGACATTTGCGATAAATCGAAAATAGAGCAGATTTTTTGTGAAAATGACATATCTCATGTAATTCACTTTGCGGGGTATAAGGCGGTTGGGGAGAGCGTTAGTGAGCCTTTGAAGTATTACATGAACAACGTGTTCGGGGCGGTTAATTTACTTGAGGTAATGGGTCGGTATAATTGTAAAAGGTTGGTGTTCAGCTCGTCGGCGACGGTTTACGGTGTCCCCGAAAAAGTCCCTGTTACCGAGGATATGCCGCTTTTTGCAATTAATCCTTACGGGCGGACAAAGCTGATAATTGAGAAAATCTGCGGTGATTTATATAATTCGGATAATGAGTGGGAGATAACCCTGCTGAGGTATTTCAACCCTGTCGGGGCTCACGAAAGCGGTAAATTAAAGGAAGACCCCAACGGCATTCCGAATAATCTCATGCCGATTATATTACAGGCGGCAACAGGAAAAATCCCGTATCTGAATATATATGGAAACGATTATGATACTCCTGACGGGACTTGTGTTCGGGATTATATCCATGTTGTGGATTTGGCGAAGGGGCATATTTCCGCCCTCAATAACATGAAAAAAGGTGTCGCCGTGTATAACCTCGGGACGGGTAGGGGGTATTCGGTTTTGGAAATGGTTGAGACGTTTAAGCGGGTCACAGGGGTTGATGTGCCTTACAGGTTCGCTGAAAGGCGTTCGGGGGACGCTGCACAATGTTGGTCTGACCCGACAAAGGCGGAGAGAGAGCTTATGTGGAGGGCAGAATTAGGCATTGACAGAATGTGCCGGGATGCATTTCGGGGGAGGAGCTGAGGTCATAATTTATCGTTAATTGTACGATTATGTATTAAACATGGTACGCATTTAGCATACATGGTATTGACTAAAAATACTAAGTATGTTACAATTATGGAAAAGTATTTCCTTATAAAGGAAAAAGAGGAGGAAAATATGAAGAAAAAGTTAATATCGTTTATTGTTACATTTGCGATGGTGTTATTATTACTGCCGTCGACGTTTGTTGTTATGGAGAGCAGTGGTGCTGTAACAAGAACTACAAACGGACTCTTTAATATTGGCTCACCGGGTAGCTGGGATTTTGAATACTGGAAAGACAAAGGAACAGCAACTATGTATGCCAATGAGAATGGCACGTTTACAGGTGAGTGGGACGTCAGAGATGAACATACAGGTACGGGTGCGGGCAATGTCCTGTTCCGTTCGGGCAAAAAATTCGGAACGCCCGCAAACATTACACATCCTTACACCTACTATGACGAAATCATACTTAAATATGATGCAACACACGAACCGCTTGACAAAAACTCTTTACTGTGTGTTTACGGGTGGACAACGGATGCTGTTGATACTGTGGAATGGTATATTATTGACAGCTGGGGTGATTATGCAAAAGGAAGAGCCACCAATCCATTTATAACTAAGTATGCAGACTACACAATAGACGGAGGTACATATGAGCTTTATGTATCGACCGAAAGAGACGGTGAACCCTCTATATTCGGAGATAATGATACTTTTCTGCAGTATATCGCTATACGTACTGAAAGACGTACAGGCGGCGGAACTGTTTCGGTTTCCGAGCATTTTGATGAATGGGAAAGGCAAGGCTTAAACATAAGCGGTGCTTTATACGAGGTTTCGTTCTGTGCGGAAGCGTACGGTTCTGCGGGTTCAGCTTTTGTCACTGCCCTTTATTTGGAATATGGCGATACTGTATTATGCAGTTGTACTGCGAGAACTGCCGCTGACTGTACTGTTTGTGAATTCTGCAACACAGGTATAGCAGGTGCGGAACATATGGCAGGTCCGCCCGATGACTGTAATGCAGGCTTGAAGTGCAGTAATTGTGCGGTTATGGTGATTGCGGTGGGTACACCGTGCACGCCTTCTTCCGCGAACTGCATAGAATGCATGGTATGCGGCAGACAAACAAACGGAGGCACACATGTTTGGTCAACGAGCGGGGACTGTAGTGACTGTGACAGATGTACAACTACTCCATTTGATTCCCACCAGAATAGCGGACGCACGGGAGGTGTTTGTACAGGTGCTGTAATATGTGCAAGAGCCGCTTGTAATGTGCAAATCGAACCTGCAGGTACATGCCTTTGGTCGACAACCGACTGTAAAGCGTGTACGGTATGCACTGCCACGAGAACAGCGTTTTGTGCTAACGGGACTTTAAAATGTGCGGCTTGTCAGACAGCATGTACACACGATTTCGATAGCGGAACCGGCGGTTCTAATTGCAAATTATGTACTATATGTCTACTTATAGATTCTGCACAAACCCCTTGCACTGAATGTGCTGATTGTCAATGTGACCACAGTTCATGCGGAACTCTTGCAACCGATTGCACAAAACACGGTTGCGGTGCGGATAAAGCTTCTGCAAGCCATGCAACACATACAAATTATGCGGGTAACTGTGCTAATGCGGTTCTCTGCGGAAATTCTACAGGTGCGGGAACTTGTCCTGTTGTGAGATTACCCGTACAAACAAGTCACACAAACGGTTCGCAGACACAAGCCAACTGCACAACTGCAATTACTTGTGACAGAGCGGGCTGTACCCAGATTTCTACAGCGGCGGGAACGCACGCAACACATACGAATTATGCGGGCAACTGTAACACTGCGGTTACTTGCGGTAACACTATCGTAGGCGGTACATGTGCAGCTGTGATATTAGCGGCACAAACCGGACATACAGCGGCAGGCGTTCAAACAGACTGTCAAGCAGATGTGTTATGTTCCAGAACCGGCTGTACACAAGTAGCAATTGCGGCGATTGCGGGTGGGCATATCCCTGATGAATATCCCGGAACTTGTTTAAGTGCTATAACCTGCTCAAGAACTGACTGTACACAAGAAGCGTTACCCGGCAATGCAAGCCATGCTTGGGGCCCGGCTACCGGAACACCTGCAACATGTACAGACGCAGGTACAAGTGAAACAGCATGTACTCGCTCCGGCTGTACTGTTGTAAGCACAACTACACCTGCCGCCTTAGGGCATAGCTTTGGTGAATGGACTCGAGTCGGCGATACAAATGAATGGGAAAGAATATGTGTAAGAAGCAGTTGTTCTGAAAGAGAAACTCAAATCGTTGAGAATGGTGACCCTGACTGTGACCATGAATTTGACGGTTCAGAAGATGTAACAAAGCTGCCGACATGTTCGGAATTAGGCGAAAGAACTGTTAGTTGCTGGAAATGTACTGCATTTGTTATAGAATCGATTGCTATGATTTCACACACCGAGTCATCACTTCTTACAACAGCGGCGACTTGTTTAACAAACGGAAGAGAGTATACCGAATGTACCGAGTGTGAATTTGAAATGAGTTCAACCCCGATTAATGCACTCGGACACGATTTCGGAACAAGCAAAAACAACGGTACACACGAATGTGACCGTGCGGGCTGTACAGTAACCGAGAATTGTTCACCTAATACAGCGGGTGCGACATGTTCAACTTGCGGGTATCTTACTCCGACAGGAACAACAACCACACCTACCGACCCCGGAACGACTACTCCTACTACGCCGACAACTCCTACCACTCCCACAACTCCATCTACCCCGGGCAACGACGTGGTAATGGACGATGATGTGATTGAGGATAAGGTAATTCTCGACATTCTCAAGAGTGATGAACCGGTTATCGACCTTTCAAAGGTTGATGGCTCGGTGATTTCCGAGGATATGCTGCAGGCGATTAAAGAAAACGGTGTAGACGTTGAGGTAGTTCTCGAAAACGGGTTCAGCTTTACGATTGTGGCTGATTCGATTACCGCTAATGCGGCTGCGTTTGACCTGAACATCGAGGTTTATGTCAATGACAAGGCAACAACGATTGACAAGGTTAAGCTTCCCGCAAACTCAATCGTAATAGCTCCCGATTTCTCCGGCAAATTCGGGTTTGAAATTGAGTTTACTTTCACAGCGGCACAGCTTGCTGAAGCGGGTATAGACGGCAATAATGCTAAGCTTTTCTACATCAACAAGGACGGGATAGTAACCGATTTAGGCAAGGCTAAGTTAAACGCTGACGGTTCTGTGACATTCACAATCGACAGTGCGTCCTACTACGTTCTCTCCGAGGAAGCTCCGGTTGAAGAAAACCCCAACACAGGTGTTATTGTTGGCGTAACAGCGGTAATTCTTGCAGGTGCGACAATCGGTATCAGCAGAAAGAGAAAAGTGTATAATTCGATGATTAAGTTATAATCAGTCAATCAATAAACAAACGCTTCCCGAAAGGGAAGCGTTTGTTTGGGTTAAACTAAGAAATCATTGAACCCTTGCTTATTATTCTCCCTGTTTGTGCATTGATAACATAGCTATAAAAGTTATCATGAATTATCCACACAAGAATGTCGTTAAAGCATTATTATAAATTATATCGTTTATACAGATGTTTGTCAATATACCATACTTTTTAGATAAACGCATAAAAACCGGACATACTATACAGAATTCATAATTACACGGAGGGTTTATGAAATCTGTATGGCTTGACACGATTAATAATTCACATAATTCTAAACCCCCGAGCTTCCCCGCTTTAGGCAAGAACATCAAAACTGATGTTTTGATTATCGGCGGCGGAATGGCGGGGATTTTATGTGCATATTTTTTGAAAAAAGCAGGCGTTGATTATATTTTAGTTGAGGGTAACAGAATAGGCTCGGGTATTACTAAAAACACCACTGCAAAAATCACAAGCCAGCACGGGCTTATTTACGATAAACTTATAAGAACCGCAGGAGTGGAAAAAGCCGCCATGTACCTCAAAGCAAATCAGTCGGCTGTCGGGAAATTTAAAGAGCTTGCCAAAGAATTCCCGTGCGGGCTTGAAGAGAAGAGTGCGTATGTTTATTCGCTGAAGGACACAAACGCAATTGAGCGGGAGGTTCGGGCGGTGAATTCCCTCGGTTTCCCTGCAAGCTTTATTGAAGAAATACCCCTGCCGTTTAAAACAGCAGGGGCGGTTAGGTTTGAAAAGCAGGCACAGTTTAACCCGCTGGAGTTCCTTTATGGGATTGCACGGGATTTAAATATTTATGAGAATACTTTTGTAAAGGAGCTTGCGAAAAATATTGCGGTTACTAATAAGGCGAAAATAAAAGCTGAGAGAATTATAGTAGCCACGCATTTCCCTTTCCTGAACAAGCACGGGAGTTATTTTCTGAAAATGTATCAGCACAGGTCTTATGTGATTGCACTTGAAAATACACCGGACATTGACGGTATGTACCTTGAAGAAACTCAAGACGGCTTGTCGTTCAGGAATTATGGGAATCTGCTGTTAATTGGAGGTGGCGACCACAGAACAGGTTCATTGGGCGGAAAATGGCGTGTTCTGCGAAGATTCGCCAAAAAGTATTACCCCAATTCAATCGAGAAATATACATGGGCGACGCAGGACTGCATGACGTTGGACGGTGTTCCGTATATCGGGCGGTATTCCGACAGTGTGAGGGGGTTATATGTCACTACGGGGTTCAATAAGTGGGGCATGACCGGTTCTATGGTTGGTGCAATGATTTTGACGGATATGGTTATGGGGAGGAAAAACCCGTATGCCGCTGTATATTCACCCGGTAGAAGTATATTAAAACCGCAGTTACTGCTTAATGGTGTTTCTGCTGTTGGGAATTTGCTGACACCTACTGTACCGAGGTGTCCACATATGGGCTGTGCACTTAAGTGGAATAAAACCGAGCAGACATGGGATTGCCCTTGCCACGGTTCACGATTTAAAAGAGATGGAAAGCTGATTAATAATCCGGCAACGGGGGATTTGAAATGAAATTCGACGGTTATTATTTCAAGCATCAGAATGAGAAAAACACAATAGCGTTTATTCCGGGAATTGCAGACGGTTGCAGGTTTATTCAGGTTGTTACCGATGATAAGGCGTATTGGTTTGACGGGTTCGGGAAATGCAGATTTAGCGATAAAGGTGCGATTATTGATATTCAAAACGATGAGGTGTGCATAAAAGGACAAATTCGCTACGGGAAACTAACCCCTTTAAAATATGATATAATGGGGCCTTTTAAGTATTTCCCTATGGAGTGCCGCCACGGAATTATAAGCATGCGGCATAAGCTGTGTGGTTGGGTTAGTATAAACGGGAAAACTACAGATTTTAGCAGTGGACTCGGTTATATCGAAAAGGACAGCGGTGTTTCTTTCCCGAAATCTTATTTGTGGATGCAGTGCAATTTTATGAGGAATTGCTCGGTTTCGGTGTCTGTTGCTGATATACCGTTTATGGGGTTGCGATTTAAGGGGTGTATCTGCGTTGTTTATTACAAAGGCAGGGAATATAGGCTTGCGACGTATCTCGGGGTAAGGGTTTTGTGCTGTAATTCTGAGAGAGTTGTTCTAAAGCAGGGCAGGTATGTACTTGTTGTGAATGTTTCACCTCAAAAGGGACACAGATTGCCCGCTCCGCAAAACGGGAAAATGAGCAGAATTATTACAGAGTGTTTGGCTTGTCCCGCTCGGGTGCGGTTTTTCGAGAAAGGCAGGCTGTTGTTTGATTTGAGGAGTGACAGGGCGAGTTTTGAGGTGTCAACAAATTTATAAGTTTTTGTTGTATTAGGGAGCAGCTTAAAAAACTGCTCCCTAATTAATTATTTATCGCTACCTGGTTTATGACGGTTTCCTGATTGCTTTTTACTGTTATTGTTCCCGTTGTCGGCTTTATCGCTCGCAAAAGATGTTTGTCCTTTCGCCTTTGCCTTGCGGACTTCCTTCGGGTCGATTTGACTGTCTTTCGGCATATTAATCACCTCAGACTTATTATTTGCAAATATAATTTGAATATCCATGCTTGTCATATTTGTCCGGGGTTCATAATATAATTTATAAAAAAACATGAGGTTATATTATGGATATTCGTAAAAATAAGCTGCCGTTGACGCTGGCATTTTTAGTCTGCTTTCTTGTGATTGCATTTACGTTTAATGTGAATAACCCCACTGTTCCCGTTAATGCGGGAGCGGATGGGAGAATGACGATTATTTTAGACGCAGGGCATGGCGGAATGGATGGTGGCTGTGTCGGTATAAACGGTGAATTGGAAAAGGACATCAACCTTGCCATAGTTAAGAATCTTCAACAGCTCTTAGAATTCTCCGGGTTTAATGTAATTCTTACGAGGGGTGAAGACCGTTCCATGCACAGTGAGGGTGTTACGGGGATACGCAACCAGAAGGTCTCCGATATGCAAAACCGCAAGGCTGTTGTAGACGCTCACCCGAACAGCTTGTTCTTCTCTATCCACCAGAATAAGTTCACTGACTCGGTTTATTACGGCGGGCAGATGTTCTATACCCCAAACCACAGCGATAATTATATGCTTGCACAGCTTTTGCAAAACAGCATTGCAGAAATTCAAGAGGGTAACAACCGTGAAATTAAAATAATTGACAACGAGCTGTTTTTGTTTAAGTCCACAGCTCAGCCTGCTGTGCTTATTGAGTGCGGGTTCTTGTCTAATGCAGGTGACGCAGCTAATTTAAGTGACCCCGATTATCAAAAGAAGATTGCGTTCGCCATCTATAAAGGGATTATGCAATACCTCGATGGCGGTGAATTACCCGAAGTGACGGAGAATAACCCGTCAGCATAAGTTATCCTGCATTTCGCAAAGCGTTCTCAACCGCTTTCTTTATGACTGTGCCGGAATTAGTCGCTCCTGTAACCCCGTCAACATTTATTCGTTGTTCGCTAATCATATCATCTATTATTATTTCTGCGACAACGCCGCGGTCGTTATGGTGTTCGATAAGCTCAATATGTGTCATTTCGCCGTCTTTCACGGTAACAGCCGCTTTAACGTAAAGGAAGCCCACATCATATTCCCCGATGTAAGTACCGTCGGGGATTTTCGTTGTGTCAACTTCAGTGATAATCGTGTTTTTGACTTTATTCTGATATGAGGCTACCCCTGCCATGTAGTAGGCGAAGACCGCTCCCGCAGTCGCTAAAACGCAGATTGTGATTATTATAATCTTCTTTTTCATTTTTTTCCTGCCTTTCGGATAATATTGTGTATTTGTTTGGTTATTTTTAGAGGAACCTCGCTTTTATTTCGTGTTCCCGAGAATATAACAGTTCCTGCATGCTTCATTCCCGAAACATGGAAGAATTCCCTTATTGCTTTTACCGTTCCTGTGCTTTGCCCTGCGAGCTTGTCGAACGGAGCAGGTGTACTGCAGGTTATGAGAATGAGATATTTCTGTTTTTGTGACAGTTTCGGTTTTGGGATAAAGCTGTTGTTATCGTCGAAAGCAACCCCGACTAATCTGTCAAACATATTTTTTAATGGGGCAGAAACATTCGCAAAATAAGTAGGGCAGGCGACAGTTACTAAGTCACATTCTTTAATTAGCCGCTCGATTTCTTTAATGTCATCATTTATAACACAAGAACCGATTTTCTTACAGCCCATGCACCCTTTACAGTATGTTATGTCTTTTTTGTATAAGTCGATATATTCAATTGTGAACCCGCTTTCCCCTGCTTTTTGAACAGCAGTATCAAGCATATTTGCCGCATTACCCGAGCTGCGTGGGCTTGCCAAAATTGCTAACATCTTTTTCATAATATCCCTTTCATCAGCATGGCAAACCCGTCTTGCATAAACCGCTCTTTTGAAATGCTCATTGCTTTATTAATATACATTTCTTTTTTATGTGCCATAATAATCACTCCGCTGATTGCTGACCATAATGTGAACGTCGCCTGCAAAGCCGGAACATCAAGGCGGCTGTGTTTTATATAATCCTCAATAATATGGTTGATTTCCTCGCCGACTTGGTAAATACTTATGAGAATTGCCTCGGATTCGTCCTTTGGAATCTTAATCTCACCTATGATGCTTTCAAAATAAGTCGGGTATTTGTTATAAAATTCGCTGAGGGCGTTACAAATGGCGTAATACCCTTCGGGGAATCCCGGATTGTCTTTCAAAGCGGTTTCTATAGCTGTTTTAAGAATTGTGATATGCTCCAATATAATATGGTTGAAAATCTCGTCCTTACTTTTGAAATAAGCGTATAGAGTGGACTTGCTGTAGCCTGCGGCGATTGCAATATCATCCATCTTGGTATATGCAACACCCCTCTCTGCGAATAGGTTTTTCGCCGCTTCGATAATACTGTTTTTGTGGAATTCTGCGAGTTTTTCTTTTTTAGAAGTCATGATGTTCTCCTTTAAATGTACCGATAGTATGAACATTGTACCATGAGTATGATTATTTGTCAAGGGGTTTCTTCTTGATTTCATAAAAAAAATATGTTATACTTGTTTTTATGAAACATAAAACATTATACATATGCACTGAATGCGGGCATGAACACCCGAAATGGAACGGACAATGTGCCGGCTGTAAGTCATGGAATGTCCTCGAAGAGGCAACCTTAGGGGACGCACATCCGAGCGTTCCGAATAATTATACCCCTGTATCCGTTCGGAAATTGGACGATATTAATTGTGACGATGATGTTCGCTTGGACACGGGGACGGGCGAGCTTAACCGTGTTTTAGGGGGCGGATTGGTGAAAGGCTCATTAGTCCTGCTTTCCGGTGAGCCGGGTATTGGTAAGTCTACGCTGTTACTTCAAATATGCGGTTCAATGAAACAAAAAATCCTCTATGCTACCGGGGAGGAAAGTGAACGTCAGCTTAAAATTCGGGCAGACCGCCTCGGAATAAAAACGCCGAATTTGCTTATTGCACAAAGCACCGACTGTTCCGGAATAATCGCCGCAATTATACAAAACTTACCTGATGTTGTAATAATAGACTCTATACAGACAATGCGGCTCAGCTCAATTACCTCCGCACAGGGAAGCGTTACACAAGTGCGGGAATGTACCAATGCGTTGATGGCGGTCGCTAAAAATAAAGAAATCCCGATTTTTGTAATCGGGCATGTGAATAAGGACGGCGGGATTGCGGGACCTAAGGTGCTTGAGCATATTGTAGACACGGTGCTGTATTTCGAGGGGGACAGGCAGCTGTCCTACAGAATTCTTAGGGCGGTCAAGAACCGTTTCGGCTCAACCAACGAAATCGGTGTGTTTGAAATGCGTGACAGGGGGTTGCACGAAGTCCCCAATCCTTCCGAAATGCTGCTTTCCGGCAGACCGAACGGCGTTTCCGGCATTAGCGTGTTATGCACTATGGAGGGGGCAAGACCCATTTTAGCGGAAATACAGGCGTTGGTGACGAAAAGCGGGTTCACCGCTCCGAGGAGGGTATCTAACGGGTTTGATTATAATCGCCTTTGCCTTATTTTAGCGGTTTTAGAAAAGCGGACAGGGTTGTTTTTCGGTGGGTGTGATGTTTACATTAATATAATCGGCGGGTTAAGGGCGGACGAGCCTGCCGCAGATTTAGCAATAGCACTTGCATTATATTCCGGGATAACCGACACCCCCATTCCCGAGGATGTGGCAGTGTTCGGGGAAATCGGGTTAGGCGGGGAAATAAGAAGCGTGAGTAATACACCGGAACGGGTTCGGGAGTGTATGCGAATGGGGTTTGCAACGTGTATAATCCCGAAAGCGGCGTTGAAGCAGTTGGACAAGAGTGAGAACTATGGTATAAAAATCATCGGTGCGGCGAATTTGCCGCAGATGTTTAAGGCGATTGAAAATATTTAAATGCATTGTTATAACAAATATCCCTTACTACCTCGCCGAGCGTTTCTGTGTCGGCGGGGTATTCGCCGTTTTCGACCCATGTCCCCAGCAGATTACACAGAATTCTGCGGAAATACTCATGCCTTGTGTAACTCAGAAAGCTCCTTGAATCGGTCAGCATGCCTATAAAATTCCCGAGAACCCCTGCATTTGCATAAGCGGTTAATTGTTCAATCATGCCCGCCTTAGTGTCGTTGAACCACCATGCCGCCCCGAACTGCATATTCGGGAAGCACCCCGCTAATGTCGCAAGGAACATATTATCGGCAGGATTAAGCGAATACAGGATTGTTTTAGGGAGGTTTTCTATATTGTTAAGGAGCCCTGCCAACGCATTATTATCCTGTGTGGAAATGCAGTCGAACCCCGTGTTTGCACCGATTTTATTGAACATTCGGGAATTCACGTCACGGTGTACGTTAAAATGTAGCTGCATTACCCAGCTACGTTTTGCGTATTCATTTGCACAAAACAGCAGTAACTCATTATCGGGGGTGCTTATATGACTAAGTCCGTGGTCGGCAATACAGCAGCCGTGTTCATTGAAATAGTCCATGCGTTCGATTAAATGTGCTTTAATCTCGTCAATCGGTCTGTCGCTGTTTAACAATCTGTCGGGGCGGAATGTCGGGATTACATTTACGTCCCACGAAGAATCGTTCTTCATTTTAATGTGCCATTCCAATGAATCGTCGGGGTCATCAGTTGTGCCGATTGCGGTGACGTTTGAGGCTTTGATGATTTTTCTGACTGTTAAGCCTTTGCGTAATTTTTCATTACATATTTCCCATATTTTATGAGCGTTTTCGGGGTTTAGAATTAAGTCGCAGTCGAAATAACGCTTTAGTTCCAAGTGCGTCCAGTGGTAAATCGGGTTGCCGATTGAACGGGGGAGAACCTCTGCGAATTTCATGAACCTGTCGTAGTCGTCGGCGTTACCCGTGACGTATTCCTCTGAAACGCCGTTAGCCCGCATAATCCGCCATTTATAATGGTCGCCGCCAAGCCATAACTGTGCTATGTTGTCGTATGCCCTGTCCTCGGCGATTTCTTGAGGGTCAACATGACAGTGATAGTCGAATATGGGCATTTTCACCGCATAGTCGTGGTACAGCGTTTCTGCAGTTTTATTGGACAGTAGAAAATTATCGCAGAGGAAGTGTTTCATGGGTTACGCTCCTTTTTTTATTGTATAATACTTAAACTGTGTTGGTTTATTGTCATAATCGATTTCACGATTTTCAATAAATTCAAAGCCGAGCTTTTCAGTAACTTTTTGTGATGGTATATTATCGGTTTTCACAATTGCACACAAGTATGTAGATTTGCATTCTCTTGTGCTGAAAAACCATTTAATCATTTCTTGAGCGGCTTCTGTTGCGTAGCCGTTTCCTTGATAATCGTCGGAAATCGAGAATAAAATCTCAACCTCGCCTTGGATTTTCGGTTGCGGGATAATACCGATAAGCCCGATACATTTATTCTCGCTTTTTAATTCAATAGACAAAACCTGCCACGGTAATTCCACGCTTGCCATGCTGTTTATCCAGTTTATCCATTCAAGTCCTGCTTTTTCATCAGCTAAAACCATATCAGACATAGCGTCTGCAACGCTGGGTTGGCGGCTGTTATATGCGGCGATATACGCATCTTTTTCTTCAAACGGTTTTAGTATCAGCCTTTCGGTTTCTATTGTTATTGTTTTCATAATTATCCTTTCAATCTTCTCTGCTCTAATTGACTTAAAAATTCCTGTTTATCTTTCGGCGAAATATAAATCACATCTTTCGCATTTCCTGTTTTCCCTGTTTTAAATATTATTTCTATCCTGTCAATCGATAATGCAGCCGAAGCCCACGGCTCTCGTGTTTCCTTAACACTCGTGATTGCCGAATAAGCGATTTTTGTGCCTTTTCCAAGTCCGCCGAGTTTGATAATAAGTTCGTTTTCATTTAAAATGTAGTGGGTGTTAAACCACCACGGCACTATGATAATGTTTATAATCAGAAAAAGACACGCAAAAATACCGTTCGATATGCTCGGCGAAATAATAAAATCTATAATGAACCATATAGTTATAATCGGCATAAGTGCAAATGAAACATGAATCCACCAATCAACCTTTGATTTAAATTTCATCTCAACCTCCCGTTATTAAAACTATTTACTGCTGTAGAGAATTAACTTGTCGCTGTTAAAAAAATTAATGATTTCCTCTCTCAAAAACGGGCTTTCGTCAACACTGCCGTAATCCAACCTAAAATATTCTAATAATTCATCGCAAGTCATGGCAGGGAGATTGGCTTTATACGTTTCGTAGTATTCATCTTGAATTTCACGCCACTCTAAATAATACTTTTTGCTTAACAGAACCATATCCTCTAATATTATGTAGGACGCTTTATTGCTTGTTGAAGACAATTCCTCCAACAATTCATATTTAATCTTATCATAATAAACCACATGCTCCATTGTTTCATGGATTTCTTGAACGCCCAACTGTTGTTCCTCTTTGTCGGAGCATTCAATCATTAACGCACGTTTTATGTTATATTCGAGCCATTCTAACCTGCCGAAATTGTTGTGGAAAAGTGTGTCCCAGTCGGAATTTACTTTTCCGTAGGCGTTCAGGAACGCTCTGAGCTTGTTATAATCTAAATCGCAGTCCTCATACCCTGACCAGCATAACGCACAATTGAACATTTCTGAATTGGGATTATTATACTCCAAGCATTCAAGGTCGATAATCAGCGGTTTGTTATCCACCCATAACACGTTTTTGGTGTCCATGTCACCGTGGCAGATTGCGTTAAGCCCCGACAGTTTTTTCCGTGCCTTGTTGCCGTTAATCTGGCTGTTGTACAGTATGTAACGGTTTTCTTGTAATAACGCTGTTACCTCCGGACAAAGTGACTTCGATAATTCGATATAATTATCCCAGTCAATGGAAAGCTCCTCCGGTTGATAATCGTCGTGAAACTGCTCGATATTGTGGATTTGTGCGAGCAGCTTCCCGATAATTTCACAGCAATCAGGTGGGGCTTTTGTAGAATCAACCCAGTTAAAAACATAGAAGTATTGGTTATTAATGCATTGCATTTTCTTCCCGCCGAATTCCAAAGCGGGGACAATCGGGATATTATTGTCTTGCAGTTTTTTCTCTAATTTTTCTGCAGTTGCGTAATTCTCAAAAGCATCGGAACGCTTCATTATTTCGGGGTTGAGCAGTTTTACTGCGTATGTTCCCGAACTCGTTTGAAGCTTATACATCTTGTGTTGAAACCCGCCATATATCCTTTCAGCGGGTTTTGTAATATCACCGAGGTTTAATTGCCGGGTTATATCCTTGAATATTTTCATCGGTCTACTCTCGCTCCCGAGCCTTTCATAAGCGACTGAACCTCTTTCAGTGAAGCCATTGAGGTATCTCCCGGGGTGGTCATCGCTAATGCTCCGTGTGCCGCACCGTAGTTGACTGCTTTTTGCGGGTCATTCTCGGTTAAAAAGCCGTATATCAATCCCGAGGCGAAGCTGTCACCACCGCCCACTCTGTCGAATATTTCAAGCCCGTTATAATCCGGTGCTTTGTATATTTCTCCATCAGCCCAGCATAACGCTGACCAGTCGTTAATCGTTGCGGTGTGGACGGTTCTGAGTGTTGAAGCGATTACTTTAATATTGTTGTATTCCTTAACAACCGCTCCTACCATTTTCTTATAACCGTCGATGTTTAGTTCTTTTAAGTTTTCTTCATTCCCCTCAATTTCAAAGCCTAAACAAGCGGTATAATCCTCTTCGTTGCCTATGCAGACATCAACGTATTTAACGATTTCACGATTGACCTCCTGTGCTTTGGCGTGACCGCCTATGTCTTTCCATAATGACGGGCGGTAGTTCAAATCATAGCTCGTGATTACACCATGCTTTTTCGCCGATTTTAACGCTTCAATAGTCACCTCGGCGGAGCTTTCCGATAATGCCGCATAAATCCCACCCGTATGAAACCAGCGTGAACCCAATTCTCCGAATAACATGTCCCAGTTTATATCGCCGGGTTTCATTTTTGAGGCGGCAGAGTTGGCTCTGTCAGATATTCCCACAGCCCCCCGAACACCGTAGCCCCTTTCGGTGAAGTTCAATCCGTTGCGGCAGGAACGCCCGATTCCGTCATAAGGGAGCCATTTTATGTAAGAGGTGTCCACCCCTCCCTGCATAATCAAGTCCTCTAAAAGCACGCCTATGTCATTATCGGCGAACGCTGTGATTATGGCAGTGTTAAGCTTGAAGCACTTGCGAAGTCCCCGTGCGACGTTATATTCGCCGCCACCCTCCCACGCTTTAAACTCACGGGCGGTTTTAATCCTGCCCTCGCCCGGGTCTAAGCGGAGCATAACCTCCCCCAAGGATATTTCATCGAATTTGCATGAGTTTTTTTCACGAATATTCAGTGTCATATTGAACTCTCCTTTAGCATAACCGCTTGTTTAGTTAAGCGGGTGATTTCCTCCCAGTTGCCGTCGTCGATTAGTTTTTCGGGAACCATCCAGCTCCCGCCGACTGCGAGTACTTTATCGGATTTGAAGTAATCGGCGGCGTTTTTTTCGTTTATTCCGCCTGTGGGGACGAACTTGATATTCCCGTAGGGGGCGGCGAGTGCAAGAATAGTCTTTAACCCACCGAAGCTTTCGGCGGGGAAGAACTTGAATATAGATAAGCCGAGCATTAACCCTTGTTCAATTTCGGTGGGGGTGATTACGCCGGGTAAAATAGGCAGGTCTGCTTCTAAAGACGCTGTGACGGTTGCGGGGTTTAACCCCGGACTGACGATGAACCTCGCACCTGCTTCTTTGGCTGATTGAAGTATTTCGGGGTTTATGACCGTTCCCGCACCCACAAGAACGTCTGGGCGTTCTCGTGAAACAAGTGAAATAGCCTCCTTAGCTATTGGGGTTCTGAATGTGATTTCCATTACGTTTATTCCGCCTGCTGTGAGTGCGTCTGCCAATGGAATTGCCTTGTTAGCGTCATTTAACTTGATAACGGGGACAATCCTGCATTTGTTAATTTGTGAAAGAATATTGTTCATATGTATATCTCCTAAAGCTGATTGAATTCATTATAGCATATCTCTATTGCAAAATCAAGAAATATGTGTTATACTGAAAAATGTTAAAAATTCCCGCATTTACGGAGAGAAAATGGCTATAAACAAATACATGATGAAAGCGTTGAAAACCGTCTCCAATGTCTACGCTAACGTGGACATTAAAGCAAATTATAAAACTATCCGCCGATTAAAACGCAGGGTTGTCCAGTCACGTATTAAATTATATCAAACATGGGATTATAATATAGAGAGCGATGGCTGTAAAATCCCTGTAAGAATGTATTCACCTGAGGACGAGCGGATTGATGACGCAGACAGGAAGAATTATCCCATTATTGTCTTTTTTCATGGAGGGGGCTGGGTTACGGGGGATTTGGAGCGTTATGAGAGAACCTGCCTTACTACTGCACGGCTGACGGGGCATATTGTGGTTGCCGTTGACTATCGCCTTGCACCGGAAAACCCGTTCCCGGCGGCACTGATTGACTGTTACAGAGTATTCAGACGGGTTTGTAAATGGCACAAGCTTATCGGTTGTCCGCACAAGATTACCCTTATGGGGGACAGTGCGGGTGCAAACCTTGCCGCCGCATTGTCGTTATACCTGCGTGACAAGGGTGAGAGACCGGCGGACAGGCAGATTTTAATCTATCCCGCCGTGTATAATAATCACACCGAAACGTCACCTTTCCCGTCTATTATTGAAAACGGCAAGGATTATATATTAGCGTCGAGGCATGTCTGCGATTATATGGATATGTATTGCCCTGATGAACAAGACCGCCTCAGTCCTTATGTTGCACCATTGTTGGCGGAGGATTTTTCCGGTCAGCCCGAAACCTTGATAATTACAGCCGACTGCTGCCCCTTGCGTGACGAGGGAGAGGAGTTCGGGCGGAGGCTGAAAGCGGCAGGGAATACCGTGGTAGTCCGCAGGGTGAAGAATACCCTGCACGGGTATTTTATGCTGTCGACGAGGTTTGTGGCGGTTCGCAAGAGTTACAGCATTATTAATCATTTTTTGAGAGGGGGTATAAGGACGAATGAGCGATTCGGACAAGCGGACGTGGTATAAATTAGACAACGCCGCAAAAATATTCCCGCCCACCAGCAGTAAATCGGATACCAAGGTTTTCCGTTTTTCCTGTGAGCTTTTTGAAGCAATTGACGGTGTTATGCTTCAAACCGCATTAAACCGCACTATAGAGGATTTCCCCGGATTTTTGTTTGTGTTGAAAGGTGGATTGTTCTGGTATTATTTAGAGCAAAGCAGTCTGCTTCCGATTGTCACCGAGGAAGACCACCCACCCTGCAGTAAGGATTATCTAAACAGCAGGACGCTTTTGTTCGATGTGACTTATTACAATAACAGGATTAACCTTGATATATATCACGCCTTAACCGACGGGACAGGGGCAATGCAGTTTTTGAAAGCGTTGGTGCTGTATTATTTGAAAATTGCCCACCCCGAAGCGATGGAAAGCGTTCACAACATTGACTATGACGCTTCTGAAACGCAGAAGATGACCGACAGCTTTAAGAAATATTACGACAAAAGCCAAAAAATCAAGGTTGTTAAAAAAGCCACCGCCTACAAGATTAAGGGGGCAAGGGAAGCGGAATGGCGAATGAATATAATCGAGGGTAGTGTCTCGGTTAAAGATGTTTTAGCAAAGGCACGAGAGCATAACACGACAGTAACGGTGCTTGTTACGGCGATGCTCATGCGGGCGATTTACAGCGAGATGGACATAAACGA
The DNA here is from genome assembly GCA_009784825.1 of Oscillospiraceae bacterium. Lineage (GTDB taxonomy): Bacteria > Bacillota > Clostridia > Oscillospirales > Ruminococcaceae > Ruminiclostridium_E. Next base: position 93,072 of record WQXO01000006.1, on the reverse strand, counting down.
CCTGAAGAAACCGGTTGTCATAAATGTGCCCGTTAATTTGAGGAATTATTTTGAATCTAAATCCACACGCAACTTTTTCAGTTTAGTGGATATAAAATATGATTTCTCCGGTCACAAGGACAGCCTTGAGGATGTCATTAAAGGTGCTTCTGAATGCTTTGCCGAAATGTTAAACGAAGAGTATTTACAAAACAGGTTGAACCGGTTTTTGAACCGTGAGCGGAATTTTATTGTGCGGGCTGTGCCGTTGCCGCTTAAAAACTTGTATTTATACAATGCACATCATTCGATGTCTAAGGAATCGACTGCCGCTGTTTCAAACTTAGGCAAGGTCGCTATGCCCGATGAAGCCAAGGAATATATAAAGCTGTTTGATGTTATCAGTGCCACAAATAAGATACAAGCGTGTTTATGCTCGTATGAGGATAACATGAACATCAGCTTTACGTCGCCGTTTGTCAGCACGGACATTCAGCGTGAATTCTTCCGCCAATTAACCAACATGGGTGTTCAGGTTACAATTTCTGCGAATAATCTGAGGGGAGATATTAAAGAAGAAAAATGAAAACATGTGAAAAATGCACCGTGACAGTTACGGGTGGTTTTGAAAAATGCCCGCTGTGCCAAAACACGCTTAATATTGATAATCAAAGCCAAAACGAAAACGAGAATGTTATTCAAAATAATGAAACATTCCCGTTTATTCCGCTTGTTAAGCATAAGCATAATTTATTGTTTCGGTTTATACAGTTTTTCTCGTTTGTGGCAGTGATTATTTCGGTGGTCATCAACGCAATGGTGCCGCAGAGCGGGTTATGGTCGTTATTCGTAGTTGCGGGGGTGGCGTGTGTTTGGTTCAGTGTAGCGGTTGCCGTTCGTAAGCGTCGCAGTATTTTGAAAAACCTCGCCTACCAGGTTACAATAATATGCATACTGTCTGTGCTGTGGGACGTTGTAATCGGTTGGCGGGGGTGGTCTGTCGATTTTGTAATACCGATTGCATTTGTTGCGGCTATGTCAACAACAGCGATTATTGCACGAATTCTTAAACTGAAAACACAGGCGTTTATTATTTACAGCTTTGTTTTGATGATATATGGGGTTATTCCGATAATTTTCGTCCTCACGGGGTTATGCAAGATTATATACCCGTCGATGATATGTGTTGCAATCAGCCTAATATCGTTCGCCGCATTGATAATATTCGAGGGGAGGAACATGTCTGAGGAGCTTAAACGCCGTCTTCACATATAGCCTCTACGGTTTCTATAGACTCCTCACCGACGGCGGTTTCTGCTATGCTTTTGGAATTGCTGGCGATTCTTGATAAATGGCGTGCCACCTCTAAAAACAGGATTGAGCTTTGTATACCGTATTTACTGTTATGACTGCCAATGCGTTCTAAATGCCCTGTTTTGTATTCATCGTATAAATCTAGCACCTCATCAGCACTTTGTAATGTTGAGTTAGCCAATTCGGGACTGCTTTGAATGAACGCACCGACTGCTTCATCATAGCAGTCTGTTGTTTTTTCGCTGAGTGTTTGCAGCTTTGCGGTGGCGAACGGTGAGTATTCAATCTTACTATCCCTTAATTCCTCCGCTTTTGCGATTATGCCTTTTGTGTGAGCGTTAATTCTTTCGAGCCGCGTTAAGTTATGCAGAAGCGTTGCTGTGAATACGCTTTCAGGCTCGGTGAGTTTCTCGCTGTACAGCTTCGTCAAGAACGATTTAACGGCTGAATTGGTCTTATCGGCTTTAGCGGCATAGTCGTTAAACTCGTCGATTTCATTAAATTTTTTATTAATGAATATAGCAATCGCCCACTCGATATTTGTCCTCAGTAGGTCGGTCAGTCGATTAATGGCTTTTATGCTGTTTTCAAATGCATAAACAGGTGTTTCGAGAATGCTGTCATCAAGTTGAATTAAATCGGGTTCTTCTGCGGTTTTCAGTTTATCCCTGCCTGCCATTTTAACGGCGATTTTCATAATTACGCCTCCAAGCGGGAACAAAAGCATTAACAGCAGAACATTATAACCGGTGTGAATCATACTGATATTGGTGCTTGAAGCGGTTGTTTCGCCGAATAAGGGGTTAATAAATGTGAAGAACACAAATGCGAGAATTCCGAATACAATCGCCCCTACAGCATTATAAACGAAATGCACATATGACGCCGCCCTTGTATTCCTGTTTGCACCAATGCTTGTCAGCATTGTGGTGAAGCAGGTTCCTACGTTTTGCCCTAAGACTATGAATACTGCCGCACTCCACGGGATTACCCCTGTTATTGCCATTGATTGCAAAATTCCTATTGAAACAGTACTGCTTTGAATAACTGCCGTTACGAGAATTCCCACAAACATAGCCAAAATGGGATAGTTCCCGAAGGTAACGAATAAATCACGGACAGTATCTGTTTCGGCTAATGGTTTGACCGCTGCCGGCATTTGTGAAAGTCCGATAAACAGTACGCCGAATCCGACAATAACCTCGCCTATGTTTTTTATTTTTTCTTTTTTAGAGAACAACAGCATTAACGCACCGACTGCCGCAGATATTGCACCCAAGGTGGCAGGCTTTAAAAAAGATGCCCACTCAACCGAGGATACTAACCAGCTTGTAGTGGTGCTTCCTATATTCGCACCCATGATTATGCCGACTGTCTGGGTTAGGGTAATAATTCCCGCATTCACGAAACCCACCGCCATTACGGTGGTCGCGGTAGAGCTTTGAATAACCGCAGTTACTCCCGCACCGAATAAAACCCCTCTGAATCGGCTTTTCGACATCTTACCGAGGAGCTGTTTCATTTTACTTCCCGCAGTTTTCTGTAACGCTGAGGACAGCACCGTCATTCCGAATAAGAATAACCCGAGACTGCCGAGGAAACTGATAATAATACCCGGATAATCCATATGTATATTACACCCGCTTTACTTATATTTCACATATAAGTATAGCTTTATTAATATGATTTGTCAACTACCCTAAAGCCACATCTAACGCCATCATGGTTGTAAACCCGAAAAGAACGCCTAAGGCGGCGATGACTTTATTCTCCCTGAACGCTTCAGGGAGCAGTTCGGAGCAGGCGACGGCAATCATTGCACCCGCTGAAAAGGATAACGCCAACGGTAATGCATTACGCATGGTTATGGCGAATATAACTCCGAGAACACCTGCAATGGGTTCGACAATTCCCGAAGCCTGCCCGATAAAAAAACTCTTGCGGCGGGAAAACCCGTCCCTGTACAACGGCATAGACACGCAGACACCCTCGGGGAAATTTTGCAGTCCAATTCCGAGTGCGAGCATGAGTGCCCCCGTAACCGATGCACCTTCAATTCCCATTGCCACGCTCCCGAATGCCACACCGACTGCCAATCCCTCCGGAATATTATGTAAAGTCACCGAGGCGGCTAATAAAACCGAGCGTTTATACGATTGCCCCTTTGATTTGATTAAAGCAGATTTTGAAAGAAATACGTCTGCACCGATTACAAATAGTCCGCCTGATATGAACCCGACTGCAACAGTGAACCATACGTTCATGTTTAATACTTCTGCGAGGTTAATCGCCGGTTCTAACAACGACCAATAAGAAGCCGCAATCATTACTCCTGCGGCAAAACCCAACATCATGTCTAATATTTTTTGGTTCATTGTTTTGAAAAAGAAAACAACACCTGCTCCGAGTGCTGTCACAAAATAAGTAAAAAGAGTTGCAAGCAATCCCTGTAGTATAGGATTTAAAGAAATAAACCACTGCATAACGATTTAACTCCCTGTTGTGAGTTTTTGTTTCAGTTTATGCGGGGAGTGATTTATAGGTGAGTGAAAGCTCAAACGCTTGACAAATACGACGGATAGTGGTATAATGGATGCAAATGAGGGAAAAACAGATATGTTAAAAGAAGTTACCAGTTTTAATGAAAAAGCAGAACGTCAGAAAATCCTTGACGGTACATATCCGAACAGAATTATTCAAGGGCGGCAACGGAAACATATTGAGGGTACTAAGGAATTTGAGCAGAATTGCGAAAAAATGCGAAAATTAGGGAGTAATCCGTCAAAACTTTACGCCAATGCGGATATGCTTGTTAAAAAGTATAAGGGAACGGGGGCATTGTTTCCCGGAAGGGGCGGTTCATTGTTTCCTGAAGAAATTATTGAAACGAATTCTGTAATCGGAGAAACATGGGTTAGGTCATTAAAAAAACATGTGCCAACCAAGAGAATAAAAATTGTCTATTCTTCAGAGGGAGTGCATATTATACCAATTAGCGACTACATACCATTTGAGGATTATATTAAAGGGGTGAAATTATGAGCTTTATTGATTTACTTGATGACGCTATGTATAGCGGACGTAAATTAACAGTAAGAACACAAGAACGTGGTGAAATAGTAGGAATTCCGTATTGCGTCGATGAATTTGACAGCGACCCGGAACGGTTAGGTTATTGTTTATTCACCGGCGAACATGAGCAAGACACCGTTTTCCTTGATGAAATCGTTGATGTTGTGGTAATACCTAAAGCCGATGAATTTAAAAGAGCCGCCGTTTAACCCCTAATTACACCCACTCGCCGCCCCTTTAACGGGGCGGTTGCTTTTATATTTAAAATATGTTATACTTGTAACAATTACAAAGGAGAATTACATATATGAATGAAAAAATCGCACTGCTTATCGAAAATATAGAAAAGGTCATAATAGGCAAACGCCCTGTTATTGTTAAGCTGCTTACTGCTTTTTTAGCGAAAGGTCACGTATTAATCGAGGATGTTCCGGGGGTGGGGAAAACCCAGCTTGTCGCCGCCTTATCAAAAAGTGTCAGCGGCAAGTATAACCGTGTGCAATTCACGCCGGACGTTATGCCGTCGGACATAATGGGGTTCACCATGATTAACCCCGAAACCAAGAAAATGGAATACCGTTCGGGTTCTGCGTTTTGTAATTTCTTCCTTGCTGATGAGATTAACCGTGCTTCACCGAAAGCACAATCGAGCCTGCTTGAAATAATGGAGGAGCTTCAAATAAGCGTTGACGGTGTTACAAGACCGCTCCCCTCTCCATTTATGACGCTTGCTACCCAGAACCCTGTGGAAACCTATGGAACGTATCATTTACCCGAGGCACAAATGGACAGATTTATTATGAAGCTGTCGGTTGGTTATCCTGACCCCGCCGATGAAAAGCTCATATTAAACGGCGGCGGAATGAGTGCTAATGCCTTATCGTCGGTGTTAGAGCTTTCTGATATAGATGAACTGCGAAGCCAAGCTGAGGCGGTTCAAACCAATGACTTGATTCTTGAATATATTATTAACCTTGTAAACGCTACTCGTGCCTCTGATTTATTGATATTGGGAGCGTCTCCGAGGGGTTCAATCGCACTGTTCAGAACGGCTAAGGCGATGGCATTGATTAACGGGCGTTCTTATGTAATCCCCGACGATATTCGGGAATTGGCAGTCCCCGTTTTGGCACACAGGCTCATTTTATCCCCGAAAGGCAAATCGACGCTGGGAACAGCTTCGGCAATTGTGGAAGAACTTGTGAAAACAGTACCGATACCGGAATAGAAATACATGAAAATTATAATCAGTTATTTCCTCATATTTATTTTAATCGTCCTATTCGCATTATTCCTTGATGCGGTGAGCGGTTTTTTCGTGCTGATTATTTTTATAACGGCGATAGTCCTGTCAACAATCCTGCACATAATTGCAGTTAAGGCGTTTAATTGTGATATAAGTGTTGACAATATTTTAGTTGAAAAAGGTGAGGAGGTCAGATTAACCGTTCGTGTATCAAGGGCAGTGATTTTCCTGCCGACGATATTCACGATTAAGCTGCTGCCCTCTTATCATTTTGATTGCCCCGAATGTACTTGTTCCGTGACACTCGGCAGGAACGAAAAGGAAAAAGTATTCGTCATGAAAAGTGCGTTTTGGGGAAAGGGAAGCATAGGCATAGAAAGTATCAGATGTGTCGATATTTTGGGGATATTTACGTTGTTTTCAAGATTTAACAATTTTAATAAAATCACCGAGAAAAATCTCTGCCAAGTGAAAGTCTTCCCGTTTGTTCCCGATTTGTCGGAGCGTTCCGAATTAGTGCGTGTTCTTCAGGAGGCGTCTGCATACGACGATAACGAGAACAATCGGGAAATTTCCACTGCTATTACCGGATTTCCCGGATACGAACATCGTGATTATGTTCCGGGTGACTCGCTCAAAAGTATTAACTGGAAGCTGTCTGCCAAGCGTGACAAGCTGTTAGTCCGCAAGCCCGAGGCTTATGCGGGGGGCGACCAGCTTTTTGTGCTTGATAATAAAGCGGCGGAAATTTCGAGTAGTGTTATCGGAGGCGAGTTTTCTGACCGTAAGGCAGAACAGCGTTCAATAGAAGCCCTGCTTTCGCTTATTCGTGTAATGACGGTGCAGGAGCTCATCTGCCGTGTTTATGTACGGATAACCGAGGGGTGGGATTTATTCGTAATCGACGGCGAGGACGGGTTGGAGGCACTCAGGTTCGCCCTCACGGAATACTCGTTCAGGGGTTCGGGTGAGCGTATACCCGACATAACCTCGGAAAAGGTCAGCGGGTTTGTGATTTTCACTGCCCATGCTGACGATGTTCTGCTGTCTGTGACAGAGGGGTTAAAGCAAAACGGCATAATTGCCGAAACCGCCTCATCGGTCATAGGAATTGCCAACGACTGGTTAATTGAGGAAGCACACAACGAGATAATTTTTACGAGGAAATGATTATGAAAACAACCGTAAAATCAATATTATTCCCGTGTTTGCTCAGCTTCACGGCGATTATGTCTATTTTATATATATATGAAACTCCCGAAATGTTCCCGATAACCTCTTGCATAGTTTTCGCTGCGAACTTTCTGCTGTTCGTTTTATACGAAAAATTACGGGTTTTCAATAAAAAGCTGCTTTCGACTGTTATTATCATGGTTTTGGTTATAGTTTCCGGGTTTATTGCAATTGAATTAATACGTATGCATGGGTGGAGGGCGATGTCGAACTTCACTAACTGGTTTTTCAGAACAGAGGAAGACCCACGGCATTACGTAGGATTTGTGGCGGCTTTGATGGTATTCTTCACGCCGTTTTTATCAATGGCGATGTTCTATTATTCAATTGTAAAATATAATTCGTTTTTCCTGATGCTGACCTGTATGATTACATTCGCACTCTATGCTAAGACGTATACAGAAATTCCGTTTATGTTTCCGTCAATCATAATCGCAGTATTCCTGTTTATATCAATCGAAAAAAGATGGTATAAGGAGCAAGCAGAAAATGCCCTGAACTATTTCAAGTTTATCGCAATCGGTGCTTGTTTCGTCATAGCCTCCGCATATGTTGCGGGGCTATTCCCGCAGGCGAGGACTACGCCTTATCGGGAGCAGTTCGACGAGTTTATTTCGGGGCAGAGCATAGCGTTAATTAACACTGCTAACATTATAATGGACAGCAACGAATCGGCATCCGCTCCTGTAAATACAGATACGGAGATTCTACTGTATAGGGTAAAGGCAGACGAACCGGTGTATTTAAGGAGGCAGGTTTTTGACAACTGGAACGGGCAGGGCTGGGAACATTATGAGGATGATACAGCATGGTGGAATCATATTTTTGAAAATTCATCTGTGAAAACCGCCCCCGCCTATGAATGGAGGAGCTTCTTTGAACAATTAAGGCAAAACGAAACAATCCTCGACGAATTAGATTTTTGGAATCAAGCACCGCCCGTTCGCAGGTCGACTATGGAAATCACGGTTTTGGTTAATTCAAGGACATATTTTATTCCGACCCCGGGCTATCCCGCACAGATTAATTATTCAGAGGAGGTTCGCAGAAGCATACGTGACGAATTCTTCACCGAATGGACTACCAGATATGAACACACCTACTCTGTGGAATACTACAGCGATTATGTAAGCGGTGACTTTCTATCCCAATTAACTCCTGAGCGGGTTGAACTGCTCGAACAAACGGGAATGTATTTTTACATGTATGATACATTTATTTATCATGAGCGGTATCAGGAATACATGGATTCCTGCCTTGAGCTTCCCGATTATCCGAATAGTGACCGTGTGCGTGAATTGGCACTATCACTTACCGAGGATTATGAAAGCGATTATGAAAAAGCGAAAGCGATTGAACAGTATTTCTACAATGGTGAATTCGTGTATGACCTTGGTTTTGCACCCGAAAGCAAGGCGGTGGATTATTTCCTGTTTGAGTCAAAAAGGGGGACCTGTTCGGATTTTGCGTCAGCTATGACGGTTTTGGCAAGAGAGGCAGGGTTATATGCACGTTATGTCGAGGGTTATGTAATGCGTGAGATGGATGAAAACGGCGATTTTCTGATAAAGATTAAACACGCTCATGCATTTCCCGAGATATTCATAGGCGGCTGGGGTTGGGTGATTTTTGAACCCACTATTCCCGATACGGGTACGGAAAACAACACTTATTATACTGTTCTTGCTTTGTTAATCACGACAGGGGTGTTATTCGCTTCGGGGATGTTGTTTATGCTTTTCGGAATGCCGCATGTTTTGGAACGCAGGTTTAGGCGTCGTGCGTTGAGGGCTGCACCGAATATGCAGGTGACTATGCTTTATAATAAAATATACGGGTTTTATATGAAACAGCACAGGATAAGCCAAAGGACGCTGTCCTCCTGTGATTTGGTTAAGTTATCCGAAACACAGTTCGGCGTATCATTATCCCCGCTAACCGAGAATTATGACCGTATAACTTATGGTGGAATAAACGCCGAAAAAGAGGATTATTGCGGGATATATGCACAATTCACTCAAGCGGTTAAGGAAAGGAGCAAAAATGGAAAATCTAACAAAAGAAACACATCTGATGAATTACCTTGCTCCGCAGATTCAAACGCTGATTAAAAACAGGAACTGGCGTGGATTACCCGAACAAAAGCGAGTTGTTGCCATATATAACTTTGTTAAGGACGAGATTAATTTCGGGTATAACAAAAGCGGTGTATTACCCGCTTCAAGTGTGCTTGATGACCGTTACGGGTACAGCCACACTAAATCTATTTTGTTAATGGCGTTGCTGAGGGCGGTTAATATACCCTGCCGAATCCACGGGTTTTATTCGGAAAAAATTGTTCTGAAAGGTTTTTTGACAGGTCATAATTACCGGAGGACACCGCACAGAATTCTCCATTCATGGGTTGAGGTTTATTACAAGGACGAATGGTTGAATTTGGAAGGAGTTATTTTAGACAGGACATACCTGACACGCTTACAATACATGTTTCGGGACAACAAAGGTTCTGTGTGTGGCTGGGGTGCGGCAATCGAGAATTTCAAAAATCCGCCGACGGAATTTAAAGAAAGCCATACATATATTCAAAGGGATTCTATTATTGAGGATTTGGGAGTGTTTGACAGTCCCGATGAATTCTTCAAGCAGTATGAGCCGAGTGCTTACGGATATTTCACAAGGCGGTTAATGAACAAGAGCATTAAGAAAATAAGACAAATGAAAATGTAAGAGCGGAACTGTATTATGCACAAGTTCCGCTTTTCGGTTTGAAATATTAAATTATCGTTTTTTCTTAGCTGTTGCCGCTAAGGTTAATGCACTTAATGCGATTGCACCGAATGCTGCTGTTTCAACGATACCTGTATCCGGGTTGTTATCTTCAGCACCGAGAACGTCGGTTTTGGTTTCTTTTTCTTCAACGGGTGTTAAATCATCTTCTGTGGGAACAATTTCGCCGTCTTTAGGGGTTTCTTCATTTATACCAAGGATACCCTCGCCTATATTTTCTGCACCCTCAAGAGCACCTTCTGCTGCGTTTTCAGCACCCTCTAAAACTTCACCGACCGCACCTTCAACTGCGTATACACAAGCGGAACCTAATATAGTCAAAGCCGCGAATGCGCCTATTAAACCTGAAATAAATTTTCTCATTGTCTTAAATTTCCTTTCTTTTTGAACATGATAAGACACTGTTTAAAAGCACCCTATCAGTTTTATTATTTGAAATGAAACAGACTTTATGATTTGTAAATTTTGTTTATTTTATTTAAATTATCTCGATATTAACAGTGAAAACAAACTGTGCAGATTTAACCTCGTCACGCCAATTTTCTTCCAATTTTAACCAATCACCGGGGTTATAATGCTTGAGACAATCCTCTAACATAAGCACATCTCCGCCATATCCGGCTGTGTTGTGAACAGCTGTGTCAAGGCGTTCTAAAACTGTTTTTTCCGCTGTTTTCTTAATATATTCGTTCGGGAGTGTTTTCCCGTCACGAATATCGAGCAAAACCCGATTAAACGCTGTTTCGGCATATGCGGTAATATCTGCTTTATATACCAAATTCTCCCCATCGAAAAAAGGGTGAATTTTGGTTTTGACCTTGTGAATTTCAATAGAATACGGTTTATTGTCAAACGGTGATTGAAATGTCACCGAGGCGGTATTCGCTTTATTCATAAGCATTGCTAATCCTGAGCAAGCATACTCATCTAACCGAGCTGCCATCTTCCCGTCGATAATCAAGGCTCCCCCTGCGGGAACAATTTCCATATTCCCCTCGGCAACCTCATTGTCGCCTCCTTCGGAGGTGCTGTCTACGCTATCCTTGTTACTGCTTTCTCTTAAGCCGAGCAAGGGTATAAAACATGCTCCGCTCACATTATAAGCGGACATCAGCGTTTCATAGATTTTTCCGCTTGGGAAAACTCCTGTGTTCCCTGCGTTTTCCATAATGAGGAGGACCTTGTTTTTATCGGCAAACTCGTCCTTGTATTTCTTGGCAATCAATTCCTCTGCCGTTTCATAAGTCCCTGCCACTAATGCGATGGAGTGTTTGTCACAGTAGGTCAGGAAATCCTCAATAGTTTCGACTGCGTTATTCTCGAGAACGCCCCTTCCTAATAGAATTACTTGAATTTGTGTGAACAGGAGTTCCTTTCCGATAGCGGCACGAGCCTGCCGAACAGCAGAATGGACGTTTATACCTGAACCCTTTATGACTTTCAAATCGTTTTCGTTGACACCTGCATCAGAGCGTTTCCCAAGGGAGAACTGCATGGTTGTGGTGAATTCTCCCTCCTCGTAGTCTATCCCCATAAGCTGGACGACAATCCTTTGCTCTAACCGCACAAAAGGAGTGTAGGAATCACAGCCCATCAGCAAAAGTATGCTAAATGTTATCAGAAGTGCTTTTAATTTCATTTTTGCTCCTCCTTGAATTAATCAATGCCGCTGTACACGGCATAATCACCGCAATTGTAATAGTTATGACCAAAAAATATATATTAAGTGACGGTGACAAAAGCCATTCACGCCGTGCAAGCAGGAAATAACCCGACAGTCCCGTTAATATCAGCAGACTTGAAGCGGTAATTCTGCCGGCTTTCTCGGCTTTCACGTTATTGAATAATAAGTCACTGATAATTATTCGCACACACACGAACGTCATTATCAGTTTCAACAAACCCATGACAATGACTACCGTGACGTCAATCCCGTCCATTCTCTCGAATAAGGCGAGGTAGGTGAACGACGACAGCGTGTATAACGGATAAAGCGTCCTTTCTAAGAATCTCCCAAGAATAGTATTAAATATGAAATTTAGCCACAGCGACATTACAAGTACAATCGGGAGATACAAAAGCACACTTTTATAAGCGTTGCCTTTATTGTTCTTGTTGCGAACTAATCCGAGCATAATCGCAAAAAGAATGATTTCGTCATTTTTTATTAAGGTGAATTCGCCTGTTCTCATGTGTATTATCGGTGAGTGCAGCCTCAATAAGCTCATCGAACTCCATGAGGCGATTGAAACTGTAATAATAAAAAGCAGCAGAATTATTAAAGCGAGGGGGGCTAATCGGGCGGTGGCTTGAATCCCTTTGTTTATGCCGTATAATGCTGCGGCGAAAACAATTACAGTGATATATGCGGAGGATAAATATGCCATAATGGTATTAGTGACGAAGAACTCAAGCTGAACAAATGTCAAAACCGCTGTATAAAGTAAGCGGAGCATGATTATTATACCGAACACCCACCCGATGAAGCGGTTTTTCTCGGTAATAACTCTCAGCATACCCGTTTCGCCGTTTTTGCTTGAGTATACCATCATAGGCAAATACAAAAGTAACAGTGCGGCTGAGGTGCATAATAACGACACAAATCGCCACATGTCATAACTGTTCGCCTCCGGTAAATTAGCTGTTTCGGTGAACATCGCACTCACTCCCAGCAATCCGGCAAGCTGAAAGCGGCTTATCCTTGTGTTCATATTAACCGTCCTCCGTGTAAATTAGAAAAGGTTGACAATTGTTATAGTCTGTCAACCCCTGTCAATTCATTAATGTTTACATCGCTTTTTGCGAGTTTACGCCAGCTTACCCGCACGAAATAGTCACGCATGCCCTTTAATGTGAACGGTGTAAGCGGAGCCATATAGGGGACACCGTATGATGTCATGGAGCAGACTTTTATTAAAACTGCCAATGCCAATGCTGTCAACCCGAATATCCCGAACAACCCCCCCGCAAATATAAAAGCGAACCGCAAGATTGAAACAGTCGGGTATAAGTCGGGGACGATGAAGCTGCTTATGGCACTTAATGCCACGAGTAACACAATCGGAGCGGATATTAGTCCGACGCTTACCACAATGTCACCGAGGACTAATCCGCCGACAATGCTTACGGCGTGACCGATACCTGCGGGAAGCCGCAGTCCCGCCTCACGCATAACCTCATAAATAAAGTGAATGATGATACACTCAGTCAGTATTGTGAACGGTGTTTGTTGTTCCGCACTGATGATATTAAACAAAATAGCAGGCGGGAACAACTCGGGATTGAAGTTCGCAACAGCCACATAGAATCCCGGGAGCAGAATTGTAAAAGCGAAGGCAATGTATTTCAAAAATCGGGTGAACCCTGTAAAAATCGGCAAACTCGAATAATCGTCCAACGTCTGGAAGTTTTCGGTGAACAGCAAGGGTAAAAACAAGGCATGGGGTGTTCCGTCTACAATAACGCCAATTCGCCCGTCATACAGCTTTGCGGCGAAGCAGTCGGGGCGGTCTGTCACACCGACTTGTGAAAAAATGGCGTTGCTCTCGTCTTGCAAGAACGGTTCGATGTACCCGCCCTCTAAGATGGTGTTGACGGGGATTTCCTGCAATCTCGCTTCGATTTGCCGAACCATTTCGGGATTGGCTTTGTCTTTCAAGTAACACACAGAAACATCTGTTTTGCTTCTGTCGCCGATTGTATGGATTTTAGATACGAAGGTGGGCGATTTTAGTCTTCTGCGAACCAATGCGATATTAGTCCGCAAGACCTCGTTGAACCCCTCGCATGAGCCTCGCAGGTTACTGTGCATGACAGGTTTATCCACCGAACGTGACTTAAACCCCTGAACGCCGATTGCTGTTGAATAATCCACCCCGTCAACTAAAATTACCGCATACCCCGACATTATGCTGTGTGAAATCTCGTCATAGGTCTGTGATTGGTGCTGGTCAACAGCAGTGAGTAATTCGTTTTGCAGCTTGTCCATGAGTTGGTCGGGTGTTAATTGAGAATCTCGGATAAACTCCAGCGGGCGGTAGATTAATCCCGCAACGGTGTCCGCACCTGCCATTCCCTCACAGGTGATAATGCAAATGTCGCACCCTGCCACCTTAGCGTATTTTATTACCAAATCGCTTGTATTATCGAGGTTGGTACGTATATTAGCGGTGTTTGTTCTTAAATCCGTCGACAATTTATCATTATTAATTTCCATATTACGATTATCTTTGCCAAATTCGGATAAAATAATACACATGCTGACTATAATTTACAGGACAACTGTTTTATATTTGCTTGTCGTTTTATCGCTTCGCATAATGGGAAAAAAGCAGCTCGGCGAGCTTCAACCGTCGGAATTGGTGACAACGATTATTATATCCAATATTGCCACGCTTTCGCTTGAGGAGGCGAATATCCCTCTGCTTGCGGGGATTATTCCCATTCTCGCAATCGTTTGCCTTGACGTATTCATGTCGGCGATTACGTTGAAGATGCCGAGATTCCGCAGATTTATCGCAGGCTCACCCCGAATACTTATAGCGGGTGGCGAAATCAATCAATCAGAAATGAAGAACCTGCGGTACACCATTGATGACATGATGGAGGCAATGAGGACGGCAGACATATTCAACATTGCCGATGTGCAATATGCAATTGCAGAAACTACCGGGAAAATCAGCTTTTTTGAAAAACCTGCCGAAGCTCCCGTAGGCGTTTCTCCCGCAAAACAAGACCCGCACGAGATTATAATTAAAGACGGTGTGGTTAACCACAGCGGACTTTTGGAAACCGGGTTAGACGAACACTGGCTTGCCATGCTTTTAAACGAGAAGCAGGTGTCGCCTAAAGGGGTGTTTCTGCTGACGGCGGACAAGAACGGTGCGTATAACTATGTCGAAATGAATAAGAAACGCAGACGGGGTTCAGCTAACTGAACCCCCTATCTCTCTTATAGTACTATCTCAACATCGCCGATTGTCACAGAATACACATCATTTAAATCATAAGGCGTATCGAAGTGGACTGCATAATTCATATCCCCGCCGAACAACCCGTACCCGCCTCCGCCTATTGAATCACTGCCCGAGAACATTGTCTCGTCGTTTTTGAGTTTAATCCACACAGAATAGTCAAAATCATATGCTTGGTGATTGAACCCGTATTCGTCCCATAATTCCTCGCAATTGATTGTAAAACGCACCGCAATCGGGGTGATTTCTACCGAATTCAACATGACAGGAAAAGTAATTTCACCGTCTCTGTGGGCTAAATTTGTGATTTGATTAATCTCAAAACTCCTCACAGCAGAAAAATCATAATTGAGCAACACATCGAAAGTCATTACTTTAGCCAAGGATTCCTCATAATTTTGGTTATTGTCGTTGCCGGTCATTGTCCTTTCGTCAACTAACATGAAGTGCATATAACCTTTTTCTAAAACGAGATTCATAAACTCATATCCATACGCTATGATTATACTGTTATTACTTTCGGAGAGAATGTTCTTGCTTACAGAATAGCTGATGAACTCGGCATCCTCTCGCTGTGCGTTTTGCTTAGATTCCTCTGTCCCGAGCGGTGCAAGACCGAACCTTGATTGACCGGCTGTAAAAGCCGTGAAATCGAATAAACCTAATTCGTAATCATTTATATCAGTAATCCCCTTAAACTCCACCACCATGTATAACGCTCTGTCGTCACCGGCAATCCCCAACACCTCTAAATCAACTTTTTTTAATGGGTTTACCTTATTTGTAACCTCCGGTTTAATGGTATGAGGAAGCTCAAAATCGCTGTTCCCGCTCCCGAATACCCCCCCGAACACATTCGAGAAGTTCCAGTCGTTTAATGCACCAACCCCGATAGTCAACACCATAACCGCCGCCACTGAGGCTGCCAAGACTCTCACAGGTGTAAATTGCCAAATCCGCTTTTTCTTGTTTTCCATTTTCATTACCTCCAATAATGTTTTATCGGAGGCTTTAAGCACCGAGAATGTGTCCTTGTATAAATTTTTATCGAATTCATTCATATTTTCAAACATAGTGTTAAGCCTCCAAAAGTTTAATTCTTAGTTTCTCTCTCGCCCTTTTCAGGTGAGTGCCTACTGTCGCCTGCGGTATTTTCAGTAGGCGGGAAATTTCTTCTGTGGAATAATCCTCATAATAATACAGCAGGATGGCTACACGATATTTTTCCGGCAGTTCCATAACCTTGCTGAATAATTCACTCTGCTCAGGTGTTTTGAATTCGAGTGTTGCGGCATAATCGTCAATCGGCTCGACTTTTCGCCACGGTGAGAGCAAAACCCGCTTACACTCGTTTATGGCGACACGGATTAACCAATGCTTGACATGCTCATCGTTCTCGAACACTTTTTTCGTCTGATATAGTTTAAGCAGCACATTTTGGGTAACATCATCGGCTTCGGTATGGCTTTTCAGATAATTAAACGCCACCCGAAAGACTGTGTCCATATACATTTGTGCATACCTTGTGAATTGTTCATCTGTATACATTTGAAGATTCTCCTTGAAAAGCTTTTCACTTGTAATATCATTCACAATGTCAAAATATTTCATTTTCAAAGAATTATTTTATTTTTCTGTACATTACCCCCGAATTCATTCTCATTTTCTCATCATATAATTTATCCTGATGTTTACCGATTGCCTTGATGAAATCGCTAATCATGTCTTTGTTGTCGCCGGTTTCAAGAGCATTATAATTGACACTGACTTCATCGTCGTTAATAATCCCGATTAATGCTTCGTCTTCGGATTCGTCGATTATTTCATCGGTATTCTCAGCGGTGCGGTCAAATCGGCAGGTGCATTTATTGTCTTGACGTGCCTTAATTTCCTTAAGAAGCATGGCAATTTCATCGGGAGAGCGACCCTCCTCATTAAAAAACGCTGCTTTTATAAACTGCTGTAAGTCATATGCCAAATCCCAAACAGCGTCACTGTCTGCATCGTCGGTGATGTGTGCTTGGAGCCGTGACTGTATAAGTGACCCTATTCCCTTACCGTGAACAGCATGAGCTATATCACCGGTGTCGGGGTCAATGTAAAAAAAGTCTTTCCCGTGGGGTGATAATATTAAATCGGGGTTAACTGTTAAACGGTCAATCTCTCCGGGAGGAGTGACAATCCATTTTTCCAAAGCAGAGGTGAAGCATTCCCCGCTTGCCGCCGCTTTTTCGAGTGCCTTCATTAACTCGACAAATTCGCCTTTGCCGAGCATAATTTTGATTTTCCCCTCGGTTCTCGCTCTTATTTCCTCATTAAATTCCGCGAAAATCTGATTGGATTTTTCAGTCAGTGATTTAGCATATGCATTATTTTGATGTCTTTGTTCCGGTGACATGGAAAGCCACTCATAGAAATACGGGTTATTTTGAGAGGGTGGTTCGTGCCATCTTAAAGAAGTATTCGGGGGCGGGGGAGTAGAATGAGTAGCAGTAGTCGCTTTATTCAAGGCTTCGCCGAAGCTCGTTGAACCGTGGTTTTCGACTGTTGCCGCAGGATTATACGCAGGCGTGTAATTGAGCATACTTGTTAAACATACATTAGTCATGAAGCCACCTCATAATATTTATATTTTGAATTAGAACTTAATTGTTCTTGATGCTCGGCGATTGTTGCGATTAATTCATCAATCAACTCTATTTTTTCATGTTCTTCCTTTTCTTCGTCCTCTGCCGCAGCAGTCCCGCCGTCCGTGCCTACGACAATATCAGGGTAATCGAATCTTTCAGTGCATTTATTACCCTGTCTTGATTTAATTTCCTCAAGAATTTCGGCAATTTCATCGGGGCAGTCGCCTTCTTGCCTAAAGAATGTATATCTCAAAAACTGTTGTAAGTCATAAGCCAAATCCCAAACAGCATCACAGTCACGGTTTACCGCATCAGAAAAATCCGTATGATAATATGTTATACCGTGATTTGACGAGGCGTGTTTTACTTCACCGGTAATCGGGTCAATCCAAAATAAGTCCAATCCGTTTCTGTTCATGCTGCCGTCTGCATTGGTATACTTGTCGATTTGTCTTTGTAACGCACTGTTAAGCGGTTCACCATTTGCCAACGCTTCCTCGATGTATTTCATAAGTGCGGGGAGTTCGTTCTTCCCGACGGGTATTTGAAATGTACCTGCAATCCTCTCTTTCATAGCCTCACCGAATTCACTTACAACCTTAACCCAGTTATCTCCTTGGTCACCCGGCATTGAATGGATTAATCGGTTTTGCTCAGATGGCGGCATATGCCACCTGAGTGAAGTATTCGGTGCAGTTGTATAATCCACTGCCGATTTCTCACAAGTCTTGCCCGAAACAGCAATCCCGAGTGCCTCCCAAAACGACGGAAGATTTAAAGGGTCAAGCACCACTCCTGTTTTATAGGGTGTCCCCACATGATTAGTTATAGGTCGCATATCTACATTCATGCCGTCACCTCATAATATTTATATTTGGAATTAGCACTTAATTGTTCTTGATGTTTGGCGATTGCTGCGATTAATTCATCAATCAGTTCTATTTTTTCATGTTCTTCCTCTTCTTCGTCCTCTACCGGAGCAGTCCCGCCGTCCATAATATCGGTGCGATAAAACCGCTCCATGCAAATCCCCGCTTGCTTATCATTGATTTCAGCAAGAATTCTTTCAACCATTTCGGGGCAATCATCGTCTTGAGCGAAAACAGTGTATCGCAAGAAAGTTGCAAGAGATGTCGCTAACTGCCGAATTGCTTCCTCGTCAGACTCCACATTGAACCCCATAACCATTGGCTGCATTGGCTGAAACCACTTGATTTCTCCTGTAGTTATGTCAATCCAAATCGAATCATATGCCACATTGCCGACTTCCTCGGAACAGAATCCTTTGCCGTACTGACGTGTTTGTGCTCCTGTTTCGGGGCAGATGTGTTTATCTCGCTGTGCTTGCAGGGCGGTTGTAAAACATTCACCGTTTTCGATAGTTTCCTTGATTTTCGCCATAAGCCCGAGCATATCCCCCTGCCCAATCGGTATTTCCATTATGTTCGGGTCAGAACGGCTGAAATTCGTCGGTCGCATTCCTGATGCACGAATATTCGCACAAGGTTGAACCCACATATGCGAAGTTGTCGGAGTAAAAGCCGAGTTGTTTTTCGCGGCAACCGCAGATGAAAACTCAGTCGCAAAAGCACTGTGGGTCTGTGTAAATTTCACTGCTGATTGTGTGTGGTTGTATGTGTTTTGTACTCCGAGATTAACATTCATGACTTATTATTCTCCTTAAAATACTCTAACATTCTGATATAATCCTCATGCTCTTCATTTACCGCAACGCTTCGATAATGTGCAATTCGCTCGTTTAAATGCTCGGGTGAATTAATTTCTCTTACAAAGCTGTCCTGCTCATTTTCGCCGATTACCTTTTCTAAAGTTGAGGCAAACCCGAAATCGTCCGTCGACTGATTTGCGGGGCTTTTCTTAATCGGCTCATTATTGAAATAGGGATTTATTTTCATGTTAATTTACCTCCTTGTCGATAATGCTTTTCAATTTCGGTTTAAGCCGAGAATAGGTTGATTTAACCGTAGATTCGGACTTATTCAAAACCTCTGCAATTTCCCTGTTACTGTAATTATTCAACCGCAGTTCAAAAATCTCTCGCTCGCTTTTCGTTAACTCGCTCATTATATCGCTGATTAACTGCTCTTTATCAAGCTCATCGTATATAATATTTTCCAAAACCTGCTCGGTAAAGTCATCTTCACCGATTAGTAACTGCGGGTCAATTGAGTCGTCGTTTCTCGTTTTCATATAAGCGGCATTGAATTTTTTCGCCACATTCTTAGCAATGGCGAACAACCAGCCTTTTACGTTGGGGTGACTTTCTATGCCGTTAATGCCGTCGGTTTTGACCTTTCGTATAACAATCAAAAACACCTCCTGCAGGCAGTCTTCAACATCGTTGCGGCTTTTTGAATATATAATCGAGTCAATGAACAAAGCAAGCCCTGTCCTGTTTTCTAAATACAGAATGTTCAAATAATTATTTTCAGCAGCTTTTATGCTCACCACCCCCTCTAATATATAATCCCCGGTTTTTGCGTATGGTTGAGAAGAATTAGAAAAATATTTTCAAGGTTTATTATACCATAAAAACCCCCTCTGTTCAAGTGAAGGGAGGGGGTTGTGAATATGAATCAAATTAGAAAGAGCAAACCCACCGCCTTCGGTGATTATATAAATTGTTCCTAATTTTAGTATATTTATTTGAGGAAGTCAAGGAAATGTTGACTTTTAGGCTTTTTTGATGTATAATTATGGAAATAATAATCGGAGGGTCATATTATGTCAACATTTAGAGATAATTACGGCAACATCGTCGTGCGAAAAGATGGTGATAGGCTCTGGGATAATAGCGGAAATTGGGTGTATGAAATTCGGGGTGAATACATCTTTGATACCGTAGGGAATAGAGTATTTGAACTCCGAGGTGATTATATTCACGACAACTATGGAAATAGAGTTTATGAAATTCGTGGGAATAAAGTTTTTGATAATTCTGGGAATTGGCTCGGAGAAAATTATTAAAATTCATAAATGGAGAAAATAATATGGAACGATGGTTTGACAAGGAAATATATGATGCTTTTTCAAAGACAATTAATAATTCAAAGTTGGGCAGTAGCAGTATTAGAGGATTAAGAGGATTGGTAGCGAAGCAAATTGCCGAAGAAAAAAGATTAGCTGAAGAACTTGAAAAAAACAGATTAGCTGAAGAATTTGAAAAAAATAGATTAGCAACAGACCCTGAATATAGGCAAAAAAAAGAAAAGGAAAAGTATGAGAATCTTGTTCATGAAATGACAAAAGCTTTGAGTGAATATGATTACAAACGGTTATGGGAAAGTTTTGGTGAAATGAACGATTACGATGAAGCATCTATATTAGCAAGCACATGTGAGAAAAGATATATTGCTCTAAAAAGTCAACGCGAACAAAGGGAACATATAGAGAATGAAAATCGTCTTGAGCTAAAGAAAAATAAAAAAGCAATAAAAAAAAGAAAAAAGATAATAAATCTCTTTGGGCGAATTATTGCTTGCCTTTTAGCAATTATTGCTTTTTCTATACTTTATATAACTTATGAACCGGAATATGAGACAAGAGAGATTAATGGTCAACATATAGCAGTAAGAAACTCAACAGAAACAGGCATGGCAAACGTTACAATACTCTTTATTAATATAATAAATATTGTTCCTTTTTTGGCTTTATTTTTTACATCAAGAGATTATAGGGGGTTAAGAATAACTTTTTTATGTATAGGTGTTTTATTCTTTTTAATTATGTTTGGTTCGTGTTCTCAATTTGAAGATGAATTTTCCAACGGGGGGATTTCAACATTTTTATACATTTCATTAGTTTCAAAAATAATAATATTTTTCTTTCCGAGAAAATAATATGGATAAAACAATTATATCGAAGACGATTTTCTCCGCTTGTCATGAGTGTGGCTCGCTTCGAAAAGCAAGCACGGCATAACACACTAGACTTTGCTAAGCAAAGTCGGTTTGCCAAAAGGGGTTGCGACCCCTTTTGGAATCCATCAAGAAAAACGCCCCTATTCAATTCAATTGTAATATACGGTTATTTTATCACTTAGTCCCGGTTCTGTCAACATTAATGTGCGATTTAATTAAACATAGTGGAATTATAGCAAAAAAACACGTAACCCCCTCTGTTCAAGTGAACAGAGGGGGAGTCTATGACCCGTATTCATGGTTAAGTCCGGTCACCAACTAAAATTGCTCAACCGCTGAGGATATAGAAGTAATAAGACTTTGCGGTATACGGTGTGTTCTGAAATACATAGCTAAAAATGCACCTAAAACGTCAAATTAAGAAAAACCAAGCCTATTTAATATTATCTTAGTAACGCTCATCTATTGCCGTACAGAATGTCGAGCATATTTTACGTTCACCCTTTTGCAAAATCGCCAAACTACCCATTCAATCGCCTGTATTCGCCGGCTTCCTTGGATAGCTGTTCCACACTAATATTATTCCATAGATTATCACGTCGCCATTCAGTATAATCGAAAGGTTCGGATTTTATAAGAGAAATAAAACGCTCGGCTTCAACAAGCCCTAAAGTGTCAGATAAGCAGTCCATACCCTTACTAAGCAGAACTTTACTGTTTGTCATCATTATTTATCGCCTCCATAAATCTAAGAAATTGTACAGGGTCACATACAATAATTCCGTCTATCTTACGTTTTAATATATCACCGTCAACGGTTAAGAAAAATTCGCATTTTGAGTCAATCGCACATGATATATGCAGAGCATCACAAGCTTTCAAACCGTCCTTGAGTAATAAATCAGCTCGTTTAACTATTTCTATTGAATCGTCAATATCTTCAACAGCTAACTTTCGCCATTTAGAAATTTGCCTTGACCTTTCGACAAACTTGCTTTTACTGTTCTCGTAATCAAGCATATACGACCAAACTAATTCAAGTCTACCTGAAATGACAAGACTTTGAATAAACAACTTAGCCTTTGTTTCTACTTCAATTTTGATTTGGGCTTGGTCGTCGTAAGGTCTGTTAAAACAACAAATATCTAAATAAATTCTCATTGTTACACGTCCATTGCTTATTTTTCGGCATTAACTCTTTTGTGAAAGCCAAACTCTATTGCCGTACAGAATGTCGAGCGTTTTTTATTAGAGCCTCAAACTCATCTGAACTTTTTTTATAATGGTCTTTCCGCTCCTGTGACGTAGAGTCTTTTAATCGTTCATAATTCCATTTACGGATTTTATGAATGTCGGCAACCGTGAAATCTGTGCTGATTTCGGGTTTTGGTATATCATGAATCATCTTCATTACCTCCTAATAGCATTGATGGTGTATATATCGGCACATCTCTGTAACCGGTCAATGCGGCAACAACTCTTACACCTTTAATTGTTTTTATGTTTACCATGTGCTTGAAATTCCATGATACAACGGCGTTACATTCGCTTATCATAGCACAAGCAAGGTGTTGTGCATCGTCAAAGCTACTTTGTTTAAGAATATCATATTTTATAAATTCACCGGCAAGCAAGTTTATTTCATCACTGTATTCTATAAGCGTATAGTCAATAGTTGCATTGAAGTCGGCAAGGGTCTTTCGCTTTTCGGCAGAACACTCCATAAGCTCTTCAAAATCAACATATGACAAATAAATGTCATACAAGCCGATTTTTATTTCCTCCCACAGCTTGAGTGTGTCTTGCATTTTTTCAAATGCGTCTTGCTGGTCTAAATGGCTAATAACCGATGTGTCAAGGTATAGTTTTAGTTTCTTCATTGTATTATAGTCCTCTCAAATTATTTTATCACAAAAAACGCTAAAAGTCAAGAGCAAGAATAGATTAACCCCCATTCGATATAGAATTAGACCATTTCGGACGGGGGATAACTGACAATTTCGTTCTGCGTGACAACTATATCGGTTGCAACACGTTTTAGGTCATGTTGCTTGGATATAACCGAAAACGCCTTTTATGTAGGGAACGCGGGTGAAAAATCACACTTGAAAATTATGATGATTTATGTTATAATGGTAGAGTAGGAAACTACATAGATTTTATATAATGGGAGGTACAAAATGAAGTGTCCAAAGTGCAATGAAGAAATGAAAAAGGGCGAAATAATGTCGCAAACAGGCGTGTGGCTTTTTTGGCAACCTGATGAATCGTGTCAAGGTTTAAATAAAATGCGATATACTAAAGCAACTGTTCATAAAAATGGTGGCATTGTTTTAGAATCGTCAGCAATGAATCATACATCAAAAAAGTTAATTGGTTTCCACTGCGAGGAATGTAAAACTGTTATAATAAACTATTGAACATTATAAGCAATATGTGTAGTACAATTGGGTTATTATGTGGGTTATTTCCAAAAACAAAAACCGCTCTATTGCTTGAATAGAGCGGTTTCGCTTATGACCCGTAGGGGAATCGAACCCCTGTTTCCGGCGTGAGAGGCCAGCGTCTTGACCGCTTGACTAACGGGCCTGATGACAGTTAACAATTAACAGTTGATAGTTGACAATTAATCGTTGTATGTTGAATATTATAACACAGGGACAAATTTATGTCAAGTGGGGAATACACATGAATAAGAGCAAAACAATTGCCGATATGGAAATCGGCTCAACCGCAATAATAATCGAGGTTAGCGGTGAACACTCACTTAAGTGCCGCTTATCAGACATGGGATTAATCCCCTCGACTGCGGTAACACTTCGCAAAACCGCACCTATGGGCGACCCGCTCGAACTTCACCTGCGAGGGTACAATCTGACACTTCGACGGGAGGACGCCCGCAGAATTACCGTAAAAACGGAGGAATTATGACATTTGCAATCGCGGGCAACCCCAACTGCGGGAAAACCACACTGTTCAACCGATTAACAGGGGCTTCCCGACGCACAGGGAACTTCCCGGGTGTAACAGTGGAGTGCAAAAAAGGCAGAATTCGTCATGCACCGGATTGTCAAGCGGTGGACTTACCCGGGATATACTCAATCCTCCCTTATTCCGGAGAGGAGCGTGTCGCTTATGACTACCTGAATAATAATAACCCCGACGGCATAATTAACATAGTCGATGCCGCAAATATAGAGCGGAATCTCTACCTCACGCTCCAGTTAATCGAATTGAATAAACCGACGGTGTTAGCACTCAACATGATGGATGAGGTTAGGGTAAACGGCGGTTTTATTGATATAGACCTGCTTTCACAAATATTAGGCATACCCGTCATACCTATATCGGCGGCAAAGAATGAGGGGATTGACGAGCTTGTCAAAGCCATGACAGAAACTGCCCAAAAGCGTATTCTGCCTAAGAAAAGCGACTTCATCACCGAATCAAAGACAGAATGTACCTCAGAGCAATATGCGGTATTAGCCGAAATACGTTATAATTTCATAGAATATATCTGCAGTAAAACGGTTACAAAACCTCGTGAAACCCGTGAACACAAGCGAAGCACTGTAATAGACAGGCTTCTCACAAATAAAATACTGGCACTGCCGATTTTCTTTATAATCATGGCAACTGTGTTCTGGCTGACGTTCGATGTGATAGGGGAATTATTAAGCGATTTATTGAGAATGGGTATGCACACAATTACCGAAACAATTGACAAAACCCTCACAATTCATTCAATTAATCCGATTTTACATAGTCTGATAATCGACGGTGTGTTCAAAGGCATAGGGAGCGTATTGTCGTTTCTGCCTATAATAATCACATTATTCTTTTTTTTATCAATGCTGGAGGATTCGGGGTACATGGCACGAATAGCGTTCATAATGGACAAACCGTTGCGGCAAATCGGATTATCCGGACGCAGCTTTGTCCCAATGTTAATCGGCTTCGGGTGTACTGTCCCGGCAATAATGGCAACAAGAACTCTACCCTCCGAGCGTGACAGGGTTATGACAATCCTGCTGACTCCTTTTATGAGCTGCTCTGCGAAAATCCCGATTTACGCAGTATTTGCGGCGGCGTTTTTTGACGATAATCAGGCGTTGGTGATGTTTCTACTGTACAGTATAGGCATACTCACGGGTATAATATTAGGTGCAATTTTTAATAAAACCCACTTTCGGGGTAACGCTGTCCCGTTTATTATGGAACTGCCGAATTATCGTTTACCGTCGGCGAAAACCACTTTTTTATTAATGTGGGACAAAGCACGTGACTTTCTCGCCCGTGCATTTACGATAATTCTTGTAGCAACAATAATTATATGGTTTCTGCGAACCTTAGATATACATTTCAACATAGCAACAACCGCCGACGAAAGCATTCTCGCACATATAGGCAGGTTGATAGTCCCGATATTCACCCCCCTCGGTTTCACAGACTGGCGGGCGGCAACAGCACTTTTAACCGGCTTCACAGCTAAGGAGGCGGTCATCAGCACATTAGCGGTGCTGACAGGTGCAGACTTATACGAACAAGCACACGCCCTGTCTGCCGTATTCACCGACATGAAGAGCGTGTTCACATTTTTAACATTCACATTATTGTATACCCCGTGCATTGCGGCGATTGCGGCAATAAGGCGGGAATTGCGTAGTGTACGTATGACTGTTGCGGTAATATTCGGGCAATGTGCCATTGCGTGGATAGTAGCGTTTTTAATCGGTCAACCGATAATTTTAACAATCGTAATCGGCTTATTATGCATATGGGGTGTAATTGATTACTTTACAAAACGAAAAATCCCTGAATAATCACTTATAACAACCGTTTTTCTAAATCCACTAACTGCGTTTTCATCTCCTCGGGGAGTCTGTCGCCGAACTTGGTATAAAACTGTTTAATCCCGTTGACCTCTTCCTTCCATAACACTTTATCAACGCTTAAGAGTTCCTTTATCACATCAAGGGTAATTCCTGCGTCCTCCAACCCGTCTATATTAATATCCTCCGGCTTAGGCTCATAACCAATCGGAGTTTCAACCACGCCCTTATTCCCGCACACACGCTCGATAATCCAATCAAGCACCCGCATATTCTCGCCATATCCGGGCCAGACGAAATTCCCCTCATCATTGGTACGGAACCAGTTTACGTTAAACACCTTTGGTGCATTTCTGCCGAGCCTGTCACCCATTTTGAGCCAATGCCCGAAATAATCTGCCATGTTATATCCGCAGAAAGGCAGCATAGCCATTGGGTCACGCCGAACGCTTACAGACGAACCGGTCAATCCGGAAGCCACCTCCGTACCCACTATTGACCCCACGAAAACACCATGTTTCCAGTCGAACGCTTGATACACCAAAGGGAGCGTCTTCGCCCGCTTGCCACCGAAGATAAAGGCGGAAATGGGGACACCCTCAGCATTATCGTGTTCCGGTGAAATGCATGGGCAGTCAGAAGCGGGAGCGGTAAATCGTGCGTTTGTGTGAGCCCCTTTTTCAGAACTGTCCGAGTTCCACGGATTACCCTTCCAGTCTACTGCGTTAGTGATTTTATCATCATTAAGACCCTCCCACCAGACACTGTTGTCGTCTAAATTATGAACCACATTCGTGAAGATGGTATTCTTTTGAACAGTAGAAATTGCGTTAGGGTTAGTCTTATTATTGGTGTCGGGTGCCACCCCGAAGAAACCGTTCTCGGGATTAATCGCCCATAATTTGCCGTCTGTGCCTTGTTTAAGCCATGCAACATCATCACTCACACACCACACTTTATAGCCGTTCTTGGCATAACCCTCGGGAGGGACAAGCATAGCCAAGTTAGTTTTCCCGCAGTGTGACGGGAGTGCCGCTGCTATATAGACAGTGTCCTTCTCGGGTCGTTCAACCCCAATAATGAGCATATGCTCAGCCAACCAACCCTCGCTCTTACCTTGATATGAGGCGTTACGCAAGGCAATGCACTTTTTCGTGAGGAGTGCATTGCCGCCCGAACCCGAGTTAATCGACCAAACGGCGTTGTCCAGAGGAAAGTGTGCGATATAGCGGTTTTCGTCATCAAGCTGACCGGTGGAGTGCATTCCCCGAACCCAGTCATTGCTTTCGTCACCGAGGGAGTCTAAAGCGAGCTTACCGCAGCGAGCCAATATAAAAGTGTTAAGAACAACAAAAATCGAATCGGTGATTTTAATGCCGACCTTGCTCAATTTTGAACCCACAGGGCCCATCGAAAACGGGATAACATACATGGTTCTGCCTCGCATAACCCCGTCGAACAGCTTATGAAGCGTATCGTACATTTCATCAGGTGCACACCAATTATTGGTAGGGCCGACGTCTTTTTCATTGGGAGAGCATATAAAAGTCTTCTGCTCGGAGCGTGCGGCATCGTGAACAGCGGTTCTGTGAACAGCACACCCGGGAAGCTTATCTTGGCAGAGAGGCTTAATAATCCCCGAATCCACCGCCTTTTGGCGTAAATCGGCGATTTGTTCGTCGCTTCCGTCAATCCAAACAACGTCAGCGGGTTTAGTTAAAATACTCATCTCCTCGACCCAATTAAGTATGCTTTGGTTCTTTGTCATGAATACTTCTCCTTCAAAAAGAGTTAGTTGTATCAAATATTATTATTCATTATATAACATTTCAAAAACCTGTGTCAAGCGTTTTGATATAAATAAAAAAATAACAATCACTTATATTGACTTATATACAAAATTTATGATATACTAATACTTGATATGTAAAAAATAGACTTGGAGCAGTATAAATGAGTGATATATTAAACCGCAAGGAAATAGCGTCGGGCGTTTTTTTAAGCAGAATAACAGACTCCCGCTTCAAACAAAACCGCATTTCAGTGTATTTCATGACCTGTCTTGACTCGGAAAAAGCGTCGGTCAATTCCGTCGTCCCGAGAATTCTTACAAATTCCTGCCGGCTTCTTCCTGATTTAAGGGCGTTGAACGCTCGACTTTCCGCATTATATGCGGCACGGCTGTCGGAGGGTGTCACCAATATAGGTGATACGCAGTGTGTCAGTATTGGTGTTACCACGATTGACGACCGCTATGCATTAGAGGGGGAAAGCGTTCTGTCCGATGGGGTGGAGATTCTTTTAAACTGTATCTTTGACCCGCTGATTGAAAACAACGGCTTCAAACCGAGCGTCACCGAAACCGAGAAGCAGTCCTGTATCGACCAAATCGAGGCAGAACTCAACGAAAAGCGGGAATACGCCATAAAACAGGCGACAGAACTGCTTTGCGAGGGAGAACCGTTCGCCTGCCGTGCAACAGTCGAAGGGGTTGAACAAGTCACCCCGCAATCGGCGTATGCAGCTTATGAAAAACTGCTCAAAACCTCACGAATTGAGATATTCTGTGCCGGCTGTAACGACTTCTCCGAGGTAGAAAAAACATTAACCAAAGCATTCTGTGAGATGAAGCGTGAAAAAATGGAGGATTGTTATTCTGAATACAGCCCCTTAAAACCCGAACCCATAACCCGATATGAGGAGCTGGAGGTCAACCAAAGTAAGATGGTTATTGGTTTTAAGACACAATTGCGTGATATTGATGCCTTAGTCGTGATGACTAAGATATACGGTGGCTCTGCAACCTCGAAATTGTTTGAGAACGTGCGTGAAAAAATGTCGCTGTGCTACTATTGCTGGGCGAAGTATAACTACTGTAAAGGCGTTATAATGGCGGAATGCGGCGTCGAAACCGAGAATATCGACAAAGCAAGGGCAGAAATTCTGAACCAGCTTGACTTAATCAAAAACTCCGACTTCACTGAGGACGAGCTGCTCCACGCCCGTCTGTCGTTGCAAAACGACCTGAAAGCGTTGAATGATAAGCTGTCGGGGATTGCGTTATGGTATCTCATCAGAATCTACCAATGCGACATTGTGACTCCCGAGCAGATGGTTGAACGCTATTTATCGGTGACAAGGGAGCAGATTATCGAGGCGGCGAAGAGCCTTTCTTTAGACACTGTCTATATATTAACGGAGGAATCATGAACATTATAAAAAACACCCGTGTGCAAGAGCAATACACCCGAATAAAACACAGTAGCGGCTGTACAATCTGTCTGTGTCCCATGCAAGGCTTCTCGTCTGCGTATGCTTTATTCGGGACTAAGTACGGTTCGGTGGACAGCACATTCAAAACCAATGCTGATGCGGATTTTGTGACTGTTCCCGCAGGAATTGCACACTATTTGGAACACAAATTATTCGAGAATGAGGACTGTGACGCATTTAAGCTATACGCCGAAACCGGAGCAAGTGCTAACGCCTACACCTCGTTTGACAAAACTGCATACCTGTTTTCCTGCTCACAGAAATTCGCCGAAAACCTTGAAATCCTTTTAAAATTCGTACAAGAGCCGTATTTCACTGACGCAACGGTTCAAAAGGAGCAGGGTATAATTGCACAGGAAATTAAAATGTATGACGACAGTCCCGACTGGCGGGTATTCTTTAATAACTTAGAAACGGTTTACCACAACAACCCCGTAAGGATTAATATTGCCGGAACAGTCGAAAGCATTTCCGAAATCGACAAGGACTTGCTGTACAGGTGCTACAACACTTTTTATAACCTCAATAATATGGTTTTGTCGATTGCAGGTAACTTCGACCCGGAGGAGGCATTAGCAATATGTGACAGGCTGTTGAAACCGTCAACCGATATGGGTTTACAGTCCGTCATTCCTGATGAACCTCGTGAAGTTAAGGAAAAAATCGTGCGGGAGAAGCTCCCCTGCGGAATTCCATTATTCCAGATTGCGTTTAAGCTCCCGAACGAATTCGCTTCAGCCGACGAGAACTTCGTCCACTATAATATTCTTCTTGAAACCGCACTCGGGAAGACCTCGAGGTTCTACCAGTCCGCCTACGAAAGCGGATTAATCAACGAAACCTTTAGTGTCTCGGTATTCAACGGGAGGGGGTTTTTCCTATGCTTAGCAGACGGCGAAGCCCGTGAACCTGAAAAGGTTTACACTGCTATAAAAGAAGAACTGAAACGCCTTAAACAAGCCGGCTTACCCGAAGCCGACTTCACAGCAGTAAAGAAGCAGACCTATGGTGAACTCATAGGTTCACTCGCAAAAATCGAAACGGTGGCGAACAACATGATGAACGCCGAATTCGATAATACCGACATGTTCGCTAATATAGAAA
This sequence comes from Oscillospiraceae bacterium, assembly GCA_009784825.1. Taxonomy (GTDB): domain Bacteria; phylum Bacillota; class Clostridia; order Oscillospirales; family Ruminococcaceae; genus Ruminiclostridium_E. The sequence goes on along the minus strand of WQXO01000006.1, from coordinate 62,748 downwards.
CCGCCGCACAGGTGACTTATGCTGACATCACCGAAAAATTAAAAAACTTCGATGAAGAAAACTCATGTATTTCTATAATCGACAATTAACAAAGGACAGATGAAAAATGAATCAATCAAGCAGAATTGAATTTCCTAATTTATTCCAAAATGACATTATTATCAATCGAATTGCGTTCACCCTATTCGGAATTGATGTATACTGGTATGGTATAATTATCACGGGAGGGGTCATTTTAGCAGTGGTATACGCACTTCAAAACGCACATCGTGTCGGCGTTCTCTCGGACAAGGTGTTCGACTTGGCGTTCTGGGGTACAATCTGCGGAATAGTCGGAGCAAGGCTTTATTATGTCATATTCTGGAATCTCAACCCGGAAAACGAGTATAAGTATGATTTACTGAGGACATTCACAGGAATACGTGATGGCGGATTAGCTATATACGGCGGCGTAATCGGCGGAGTTGTCGGTGCGATTGTCGTGTCACGATTGATGAAAATTAAGCTGCTGCCGGTTATAGATTTGGCGGGGTTAGGTTTCCTAATCGGGCATTGTATCGGAAGGTGGGGCAACTTTGTTAATCAAGAGGCGTTCGGAGCCCCCACAGCAAGTGAGCTTCCTTGGGGAATGACAGGCGACAGAATAATGGCAGACCTTCACGCACAGGGAGCAGACCCGAACGCATTAGTTCACCCCTGCTTCCTTTATGAAAGCCTGTGGTGTTTGTTAGGATTTATAGTCCTGCATTTCTACTTGAGGAAGTGGCGTACCTTTGACGGGGAAATCTTTTTAATGTATGTAGTCTGGTACGGGACGGGCAGGGCTTTTATAGAAGAACTCAGAACCGACTCATTATATGCGGGCGGGCTGAAGGTGTCGCAGGTTCTTGCAATAGCAAGTGCAGCATTTGCGGCAATCCTGTTTGTTTATTTCAAAATGCAATTGCAAAAGAAAAAAGAATATGTTATGTATGCTGAAACCGAAGAAAGCAAGAAATTAATCGAGGAATATCAATACAAGATTAAGCTTCGGGAGGAGCAGGAAAAAGCAAAAACCGCATTAAGGCGTACACAGCGAGAACTCGGTGAACCGACTGCCCCAACAATCATTCAATCGGAGGAAGATGAAAATGGCGAAAATTCTTGACGGAAAAGCGTTATCCGCAGAAATAAAGCAGCAGATTAAAACAGAAATCGAACAAGATAATCTAAAAGTAGGGTTAGCGGTGGTTATCGTAGGTGCAGACCCTGCCAGCAGGGTATACGTGGATAATAAAAAGCGTGACTGTACGGAATGCGGCATAACCTCACACGAATTCGCATTACCGGAGGAAACCACCCAGCAGGAGCTGATTGAGCTTATAGAAAAGCTGAACGCAGACGAAAACATTAACGGCATATTAGTTCAGCAGCCTTTTCCGAAGCATATTAACGTAACAGCAGTTAACGAAACAATATCACCTTTAAAAGATGTTGATGCCTTTCGGTTTGAAAGTGCCGGCAGAATTATGGCAGGCAAGTATTCGTTTCTGCCCTGTACTCCGGCGGGAGTTATGGAGCTGCTCAGGGCGGCTGAAATAGAAATAGCGGGGAAAGAATGTGTGGTAATCGGGCGTTCCGACATAGTGGGCAAACCGATGGCAATGCTGCTTTTACATGAGAACGCCACAGTGACAATCTGCCACAGCCGAACTAAGGATTTACCGTCGGTGACTAAGAGGGCAGACATTCTTGTGAGTGCGGTGGGAATTGCAGATTTTGTATCAAGTGACATGGTAAAGGAAAATGCAGTAGTCGTAGACGTAGGCATGAACCGCAACAGCGAGGGTAAGCTGTGCGGTGACGTTAAGTATGCCGAGGTCAGCGAAAAAGCTTCGTATATTACACCTGTTCCGGGCGGGGTAGGGCCTATGACCCGTGCGGTGCTGATGAAAAACACACTGTCGGCGAAAAAACTGCAATCATAATGAAAAAGAACAGGGACAAAAGAGTAGGCAGGGGCAGCTTTTCCATAAAGACGAATTTCTTTTTGATTACAGCGATAATCGTGGGACTGTCGGCATATTTCACGGTAAACAGCTTATGGAGTGCCGGAACAATAGTGGTTATAATTCTATTAACAATTGTGGCATCATTTTATTTTTGGTTATGGAGGGTGTATTTTAAATGAAAGCAAGGATTGTTCAATTCGTACCGAAATGCACACTTTCCATAGGTATGATTGTCAAAAACGAGGAGAAATACTTAGAAAAGTGTCTGAAATCTATAAAACCCCTTCTTGACGAAATAAACAGCGAGCTTATAATCGTCGATACCGGCTCAACCGATAAAACGGTAGAAATCGCCGAACGGTTCACCAATAAAATATATCACTTTGAATGGGTCAACGACTTTTCCGCCGCCCGAAACTTCGCAATGGATAAGTGCAGGGGCGAATGGTTCATGTACCTTGACGCCGACGAAATATTCGATGAAGATTTAAGCGAGATGGTCAGCTTCTTCAAAAATGACAATCTCCGTGCCAAATATAACGCTGCGTCCTATATTTTATACAACTACACTAATCCGGAGGGCAGCGATTATTTAAAAAGCATAAAATACCGTTTAGTCAGGAGGACTAATCAAACCCGTTTTGAAAATCCCATTCACGAATACATTCCCAATCTTCCCCCGCCTTATTGTCATTTTACCACATTTGCACACCACTGGGGTTATGCACATGAAACTGTGGAGCAAAGGAAAACCAAACGAAACAGAAACATGATACTTTTAGAGCAGGAGCTTGAAAAAAAGCCGGACGACCTGCGAACACTTCTGCACATGAGTAAAGAGTTAGAGATAGATGAACTGCATGAGTTTCTGCCGAAATTTCTCCAAAGTGTGAGGAAAAAGCTGAGCGACCCCTTAGCTCCCGTAGCGTTTGTGACAGCAATAGTGTTTAACTATGCCGCAAACGAATTTGACAAGGCACAGGGATATATAGATGAATACTTCAAGCATTTCAAATTCAGGAGCAACAGCGTGCTTACGCTTGAGGTTTTGGTCTGCAAAGGATTAATCTTCCATAAACAAGAAAAATTTGATGAAGCAATCGAAGCCTATGAGGAATACTTCAAATTCTACAAGCTATACACCGAGGATAAGCTTACCACCCATGAATTAGGTGACATATCGCTCTCTTTTCACGAACCCGAGGAATATGTAAATATCAAGAACAATCACTCTACCCTTCTCTCGAAAACGGGGCGGGCGAAAATCTCTTTCAAAGAAGGCATAACAAAGGTAAGCATTGGTCAAAAACCGCCTGCCAATACACAGGAGGCTATTCTTGCCGTATTCTCCGAAGCCCCGCAAAAAATCACACAATATGTCCGCACGGTTCTGCTAAAGTTTAACGCCGAGCAGATGGTTTCTGTTATTGACATGCTTAAATTCTCACTGAAAAACTACGCAGAAATCACCCTTTCATACTGTACTCCCGAAGACTTTTCATCGAGCTTACCCGAACTATTCTGGGCGGCAACGGCATATTCCGCCGCAATAACAAATCGAGGTAACATAAGCGAGGAGGAAAGCTCACGCTTATGTGAGAACTTCGCACATTTCACCTCACTTTACACAGCTAATGCATACAATCATGAACTCTTAAACGACAGTGACATATCGGCTTTACCGGAGCTTCACAGAGTGGGCTACTACATCGCATTAATGCAGAATGTTGACACCTTTTCGGTTGAGGAAGCCGCCTCACAGTGTGTGTCTTATGCAAGCGTTCTTCGAGAATTAGCGGGGAAATAACAAACAATGAATATTCTGTTTATAGGTGATGTTCAAGGCGAAAACTCAATTGAAAAACTCGGGAACATTCTACCTGATTTAAAACAAAAAGAAAACATCGAGCTGACTGTTATCAATGGAGAAAATTCCGCAGACGCTAACGGAATATCCCGTGCTTCCGCCCAAATGCTGTTTGATATTGGTGCAGACGTGATTACAACAGGAAATCATGCGTTTAAGCTCAAAGAAGCCGATGACTTATTTAACTCACGGGCAGAGGTTCTACGACCGGCTAACTATGGACAGAATTGCCCCGGAAAAGGCGTGTTTATTATCGACTTCGGACACTGTCAAATAGCGGTGATTAACATAATGGGAACGACGTATATGCCCCCGTGCGACAACCCGTTCAAGTGTGTTGACGATATTTTAAAAAAGCTCGACACCAAGAATATAATCGTAGATTTCCACGCAGAAGCAACGTCAGAAAAAAAGGCAATGGGACATTATTTATCGGGGAGGGTTTCTGCGGTAATCGGAACGCACACACACGTTCAAACCGCCGACGAAACTATATTGAACAATCACACCGCATATATCACCGATGTCGGTATGACAGGAGTAGCAAATTCAATAATCGGTTGTGAGATGAATATAATTGAAAAGTTCACCGACTATTACCCCGTTAAGCACAGCTTTGCATTCGGCGAAACCGAGTTAAATGCAGTAATAATCTCAATAGACACAAAAACCGGTAAAGCGGCTTCAATCAAACGGATTAAGAAAATGATATAATGAGGTTATTGAATGTATAGATTTATTGATTTGTTTTGCGGAATAGGCGGTTTCAGATTGGCTTTAGAAGCACAAGGGTTAGAGTGTGTCTTTTCAAGTGAAATTGACCCGAACGCACGAAAATCATACAAAGAAAACTTTTGTGAATTACCAAGTGGCGATATAAGGGAGATAGCCGCCCGTAATATACCCAAGCATGATATTATATGTGCAGGTTTTCCCTGTCAATCGTTCAGCATTTCGGGGAAGCAAAGCGGATTTTCAGACTACAGAGGGCAACTGTTCTATGAAATACTTCGGATTGCCGAATACCACAAACCGTATTTATTATTATTAGAAAATGTGAAAAACATTTTAACGGTTAATAATGGCAGTGTCATAAGAACAATAGAAAAAGAGTTAAATAAAATCGGGTATGACTTAGAAACTCACGTATTAAATTCATCTTTTTACGGTATCCCTCAATCAAGGGAAAGGGTTTATTTTGTAGCACTGCGAAAGGACATGAAAACCTCGAATAAACCTGCATATGAACCTCCGAAAGAAAAAAACACCGAAGTATTTTTAGAGGATTTATTAGACAATGAAGTCGACAGCAGTTTCATACTGCAAAGGGATGATATACATATCACAAAATCCGAAGATGAAATCGACTATAAGCTACAACCAATCAGAGTCGGATTGGTGAATAAGGGAGGTCAGGGTGAACGAATATACAGCCCGAAAGGACACGCAATAACTCAATCCGCATACGGCGGAGGAGTAGGAGCAAAAACGGGATTATACAAAACAAAGCAAGGTATTAGGAAACTAACCATAGATGAGTGTAAGAGGGTTATGGGGTTCCCCCCCCGCCACAAGGTCAGTAGCGGAGTACACGGGTATAGACAGTTAGGTAATGCTGTTATTCCGGACATGGTGAAATACGTATATGAAGGTATAAAGGTGATTTAATGAAAAATAGAAACGCTTATGAAGGAATAGAGGTTGAAAACCTGTTTAAGGACAGTATTATTAAACAAACCGAAATTATTAAGAAATTGCAAAACCACTTTAGTATTAAGAGTGATTTGGACAATATTATTGTAGTTGGCACAAAAGGCAAAAAAGCAGATGTAAAAATGAATTTCAAGTGCGGTCAACAAATTGATGTCAGTGTTAAAAGCTTCAAAATCGCATTTAATCAAATGACAAGAGCAACAGTATCGAATTTTTGCAATAAATTCGGGCTGAGTGAGGATTATTGTGAGGAATTAGAGGGCTTTGTCGTAGAAAAATCAAAAAAATCTGGTAACGATTTGTTCCCACAGGAAAGCAGAGTAAAATGGGGCAAGGTTTTCTCCGATAAAACAAAAGAAATTGTAAAATGGGGTTTTTCCAACAACTCAAAGCGTGAAATCTTTGTATTGTATGATAAAAAAACTTCAATAATGAGAATTTACTTAATGGAAGATGTGCTTAAAAACATAACAACGAACATAACTTTCACAAGGGGCGGAATAAACATAGGTGACTGCTTATCTTTCCAAAGAAAAGGCGGGGACGGGTCATCAAGTAAAAAACATCATAGAAACTCAATTCAACACCCCGGAAATAACATCCAGTTAAAAATAAAAGCGAATAAATTTATCAAGGAATTTTCCGGCAAAGAATTAGCCGAATACAAACCACACTAACAGGAGAACCACTATGCAAAATGAAATCATAAAAGTCTCATCACGCTCCATGCCGAAACTTGTTGCGGGAGCAATCGCCGCAGTAATCCGTGAAGGCGGTATCGCCGAGGTGCAGGCGGTGGGAGCGGGTGCAACCAACCAAGCGGTCAAGGCGGTGGCAATTGCGAGAACGTATATGGCAGCTGAGGACGTCGATATTATCTGCCGACCCATGTTCACAGAAATCACAATTGACGATGTTGAAAAAACAGCCATTCAATTAAACGTGGAAAAAATTATTTAAATAAATTCTTATAATTCAGAAAGGAAAGATTAATTATGGGACTCATTAAAGCCGCAACAACCGCAGTAGGCGGAACACTTGCCGAACAGTGGAAAGACGCATTGCACTGCCAGAGAATGGACAATACCGTCATGCTCCGCAAGGGTACGAGGATGAACCAAGGCAAGGGTGCTAACGTCAAGGGCGACCCCGAAATCATCACCAACGGCTCAACGATAATTGTTGAGGAAAACACCTGTATGCTGACGATAGACAACGGAAAAATCACAAACATCGTCACAGAACCCGGGCAATACACGCTTGACAATTCGTCTGCCCCATCATTATTTGTAGGGCAGATTACCGACACACTCAAGGAGGCACTTAACCGTTTCATGTTCGGCGGAACCCCGAATATGGAACAACGTGTGGTTTATATTAACCTCATGCCGCTTCCCGGAATCCCGTTCGGAACGGGACAGCCTGTTCCTTACCCCGACCCACGCTATAACACAACGATTAACCTTAGGTTTTACGGTACATTTGAAATCCAAATCGAAGATGCGGAAATGGCAGTAAGGTTTTACCAACAGGTAGCCAATAAAGGTTCAGGTGCGGGCGACATGTTAGTCACCGACACGTTTAAGAGTGAGCAATACAAAAACGAATTCATGCAGTCTATGATGAAAGCGTTGAACCTTCTTTCTGCACAGGGAGTAAGCTATAACCAATTTTCGAGCCATCTGTTGGATTTAACCAACCACGTTCAGAACTGCACAAAAGACACATGGATGACAAGGGGCTTCAAGGTCATAAACATAGGAATGGGGCCTGTTACCATATGTGACGAAAGTAAAGAACTGCTCAAGGACAGACTCAAAGCCGATACTATGTTAGGCGGCGACGTTCAGCGTGCCATGATGGCAGGCAGTGTTGCACGCGGAATTGAGGCGGCGGCAGGCAACGAGGGCGGAGCAATGATGGGCTTCATGGGTATGAACATGGCTATGAACACGGGAGGCGGCATAATGGGTCAAATGGGTCAAGCCCCCGAAAACACAATGCAAGCCCAGCAAATGCAGCAGGGTCAGCAGGGAGTGGGTGCATTCCCTCAGAGTAGCGGTTTCCCGCAAGCAGGTGCATTCCCCGGAGGCGGCGTTCAACCAACCCAAGTGACACAGCCCGCACAAGTTATGCAAGCCTCCGCAGATTCATGGAGCTGCGTATGCGGTGTATCGAATTCCGGCAGGTTCTGTGCCGACTGCGGAACAGCAAAACCTGCACCGGTTGCCTCGAGTGACTGGAAATGCCTATGCGGTGCGGACAATGCAGGGAAATTCTGTGCCAACTGCGGAACAGCGAAACCCGAAGCTCCCGCCGAATGGAGCTGTGTCTGCGGGAAATCGAACACAGGCAGATTCTGTGCCGATTGTGGAAAGGCGAAGGTATAAATTCAGATGAAGAAAATGCAAATTATCGGATTAATAGCGGCAGGGCTTGTATTTACGTTTGTGTCGGTTACGAGTGCCCTCACCAACAGTTATATTAGGAATTTGAATTTCGATATGTTCGAGGGTTTAGGAACATACGGAACGTACAGCGAATATGTCGGCGTGGTGTATATAAAAGGCACAATGTTAGAGGAGGAGGCGTCGTTTTTCTCAACACCCACGTATGACCATAAGGGAACACTTGCCGCAATTGAGGAAATGAAACACGCTCCCAACAACAAAGGAATTCTTCTTTATTTAGACACACCCGGCGGCGGTGTTTTCGAGAGTGAAGAGTTATACATGAAGCTCATGGATTACCGTGAAACCACCAACCGCCCCATCTATGTATACATGCACGGAATGGGGGCGTCGGGTGGGTATTATATCTCGATGGCATCCGACAGGAACATATACGCTAACGTAAACTGCTGGACGGCATCAATCGGTGTAATTATTTCATACATGAACCTGCACGACCTTTTTGAAGAATTCGGGATAAGGGATATAACAATCACCAGCGGTGAGCATAAGGACATGTTCGGCATGGGTAAAGACATAGAGGGCATGGAGAAAGACAATGCAATTTTACAGTCAATGGTTGACGAATCCTACGACAGATTTGTGGAAATCATTGTAAAAGGGCGTGGAATGACCGATGCTCAAGTCCGTGCAATTGCCGACGGGCGGATTATGACTGCCAAACAAGCCTATGCAGCTGATTTGATTGACGGTGTAAAGACCTATGAGGAAGTCAAGGATATTATCAGAAAAGACTTAGGCGATGACATAGTGATTTTCGAGCCTCTGGCTTCCGTTGATTTTTGGAGTCAAATGTTCGCATTAGCCAATGAATTCAACAAAAAATCCGACACACAGGTAATTCTTGAAGCGTATGAAAGAAGAGGAAATGGGGTGCTGATGTATATATGCTGAACTGCGAAACATACCAAGAAAAGCAATTGATTTCGGCAGGCTTCGGTGTAAGGCTCTGTGCATACGTAATTGACCTGTTGATTCAATTAATTCTAATTCTCGGAGCAAGGGTGACTTTTCTGGGGCTCGGCAGAACTCCCTTGGCACAACCGCTCTTGTTCAGCTTCAGTGCTTTAGACATTGCAGCATATTTTGTCGGAGTTTCCTATTTTATCCTGTTCACATATTTCACGGGTGTGACTATAGGAAAACTTCTCCTGAGTATAAAGGTAATATCTGTCGAAAAAGACGAAGAAGGTGAAACGAAAAAGCTTTCCTTTTTCGATGTTGCTTTCAGGGAAACAATCGGGCGGTATCTGACGAATATTATACCGTTGCTGTATATAATAATCGCATTTAACCCCGAAAGGCGGGGACTGCATGATTTCATGGGCAACACAAGGGTGGTGTATACTTTCAATTTAAAGAAACCCGTGAAAGTTGCACCGGTTTATGTACCGCCACCTGTAATGTATTCGCCGCCGCCTGCGGAATATGCACAACCATTACCTGTTCCGCCCCCGATAATACCGCCACCTGTATTTTCAGAACCTGTTCAATCATTTATAGAACCTCCGATTACCCCCGAACCCATGCCGGTTTTCCCTGAATGGAAATGTGTCTGCGGCACACCGAACACCTGCCGGTTCTGTGCCGACTGCGGCGAACCGAGAATTATTGAATAATTAATAGTTAATGTGGTGATTATGGACGTGAACAGGGAGCAACCCTTAAAGCTGCTCCCTGTTTTATTTACACCTACATAACTCAACCGCTTATTGCTGTCAGTTCAATCAACTTCTTACTGAAGAGCAAGTTTACATCATATTTCGACAACACGTTAAGACCAAGAACACCATACATAAGGCATTCTTCCGGAAACTCATGGGCATACACTAAGATATTCTCAAGCTCAATATCACCGAGCTTTATTCTGTCAATATAAACTTCGTTCACATATTCAACCCTACTTGCTGTTGTAATTCGTCTTTTATTACCGGATTTTACATCATACCCGGCACGAATCAAGGTATCTCTGTCAATACAGGTCATGTGTGCTCCGGTATCGACTATTATAGAGAATACGCTGTAATTGCTTTTCCTTTTATTCCAAAAATCAATTTCGGTCATTAAAGGAGAGGTTGTCTTCATTGTGAGCATGGCATTACTGATAACCACAAGTGCATATCCTCCGGTATTTTTCCGACATATCCAAAATATGTCAAACTTGGTTCATAATCATATTTTTCCATCTCTCGGAGGACTTCTTTTTTACTTTCGCTATGCAAAACTACCTCGCCACCCGCCAAAGAACCATGCTCTCCACGTATGCAATTTATCATAAAAACCCAGTCTTTAGTAAATTCCTCGTGGATTTGTTCCATCGTCCGATACATAAAAACACCTCCTTGTCATGTGTTTGCTTGCGATTTTATTATAACATAATCGAATAATTCTGTCAAGAATAAAATCTGCTTAAATGCTATATGCTATATTTCACAAAACAATCGCCGCTTAATTAAAAGCGGCGATTATTTTTATCGGAAATTAGAAATTACTTATCTAATGCCGTTTTCGTAATTTTCAATCATCTTACGAACCATTTGACCGCCTACGGAACCAACCTGTTTAGCGGTGAGGTCGCCGTTGTAACCGTTCTGTTTCAAAGGAACGTTTACTTCGTTAGCAGCCTGCATTTTTAATCCGTTTAAAGCATCTTTATTCTTGCTAGCCATTGTTATTCCTCCATTATTAGAAAAGACGTTCTGAATTACCTACGCAACTCAGCATATGCGTCTTTTTCATTGCAATTACAAAGGTCGTTTTGCCTTTGTGATAATATTATAACGCAGTTCGGCGAGAATATTATAGGTAATTTTTATACGTTAAATTGCACAAATTTTCATAAAATGTTTGTAATGTTTAACAAATCGAAAACAGTATGTTTACTTTTCCATTATTATGTGGTAATATAGATAAGATAATAGGTTGTTATTATATAAGAGGTGTATAAATGAGTATTAAATCATTACTTACTTTTATTTTCGCGATTTTTTCATTGTCGGCGGTCATTGCCTTTGCAGTGGGCACATCTATCTCTCTTGCGAACGAAACCGAGAGAGAGTATGTAGACATGATAGAAACAGCGGCAATAAAGCAAGCGGGAAACCTTCAGGTTTACATTAACACGGTAGAGGGCAGCTTTGCCGCTTTATTAGAAAACGTGAACAGCATTAACGATGCCGACACGGATGAAGACTTCTCACTTGAGGAATTCTTCAAGGCTTACCAAGGCGAAAGGAGCGACATCACCAGCATAAGTTTAGTTGCGGCGGGTGGAGCTGTTGAAGTAACCAGTGACGAAAACGTGGTTGAAAAGTTAGACTATGACAGGATTGGCAGTTATGCCGACAACAAAATCCACGCTTACAATCCCGGCTCAGGTATCGGATTATTTGCGAAAGCACCGGTTGAGGGTGGAACGCTCATAGTGACCTATTCCGGCACTAATATCAACAGGCTTCTTGACGGTGCGGTTATGCCGTCGGGAGGGAGGGTTTTCTTCCTCAGCCCATCGAGAAACGTAATTGACGAGGGTGCATACTATCAATCACTCAGAGTTTCCACAGCACCGAGGATGAGTGAATATATTGAAATCGAAAACTTAGTCAACTCACTGTCAACGAAATACAATTTCAGAACCAACAACAACACAGATTTCTTTGCATGCAGGGGTGATGCGGGCGAAACAGGCTGGACTGTAGTGGGTGTCGGCAACATCGACATGGCACAGAAAACTGCGTCTGATGCAACCAACGTTATAACAGTATTAACTGTGCTCATCTGTATAGCGGGATTAGTGGGGACTTTCTTTGCAGTCGGCGTATTTACGAAACCTTTGAATACTATATCCAGAACAATCATGCAAATTCGCCGAGGCGACCATGACGTGCGAATTAAAGTAATGGCAAATAATGAATATGGTGAAATCGCCCGACTGTTCAACGACTTGATTGACGATATAGTCGTCGGAGAATCCCGTTACCGTACTATTATCGAAATGTCAGACAACGTCATATTCGAGTGGAACAAGAAGACAAACGAGGTAACATTCTCCAACAACTTCAATAAAAAATTCAGCTATCGTTCACCCTCCGACCACTTTGGCGACAGCTTCCTTTTGAAATGTAAGGTTCACCCGGACGATGCCCCGAAATACCGTGAAGACCTTGAGAAATTGGGCAAAGGTGAGGATTTCAAGCACAATGAATACAGGATTAAAAACATCTACAACGACTTTATATGGGTTCTGATAAGAACTGCTTCGATTAAAGATGCAAACAACGAAATCATTAAAACCGTCGGCGTAATCGTTGATATTGACCGTGCCAAGAAAAGTGAGGAAAACCTTGTCAACCGTGCGAGCTACGATGCCCTCACGAATGTATACAACCGTGACTCTATCGAGAGCTTTATCGAAAGCGAAATCGACTTAGTATCGGTACGCAGGGAGAAATTTACAATATTCTTCGTCGATATTGACGACTTCAAGGATTTCAACGACAACTTCAGCCACGCAACAGGCGACCAGGTGTTGAAATTCACCGCACAAACGCTTAATAACATAGTAGCGGGCTTCGGAATGGTAGGGCGTTACGGTGGTGACGAATTCCTTGTAATGGCGAAAAACCCCGATGTAAACGACCCCTCGAGAATAGCGGAGGAAATCATGTCCCGCCTGAGCGAAGGCTACACTGCGGACACAGGCGACCGTATCAGCATAAAGGTCAGTATCGGTATATATATCGTCGTCGATTCCTCCGAACGTGTTGAAATCGTTGTAGGTGCGGCAGACGATGCCATGTACAAGATTAAGAAGAGCGGTAAATCCAACTATTTCATCAACGCAAAACAATCCGAGGTTTCATACGTCAACGAGGATGAAATCCAAATCGAGGATGAAGACGAATAGCCACAATAACCACTAAACCATAGGGCGGCCGCACGAGGTCGCCCCTACCTATATAGGAGGCATCATGAAAAACAAGAAATACCCGTTTCAAAATCCCGAGCTGTCGTTCAAAAAACGCATAACCGATTTAATTTCCCGCCTCACATTAAATGAAAAAATCACCTTAATGACTGCATACCAACCTGCCATTCCCCGATTAGGTATAGGTGAGTGGAACGTCGGGACAGAGGTGGCACGAGGTTATGTCGGGCGTGAGGCGACGGAATATTCCACCGTGTTCCCCCAGCCAATCGGCTTAGCGTCGACGTTCGACCCCGAATTAATGTACTCCCTCGGTGAAATCACAGGAACAGAGGCGAGGATTTACCATAAAAAGACCCCGACGTCAAAATTAATGATGTTCGGGCCAACTGTAGACCTACTGCGTGACCCCCGCTGGGGCAGGAACGAGGAAGCTTACGGGGAAGACCCGCTCATATCCGGCGAACTCTCTTCGGCATATGTGAAAGGCATGTCCGGTAAGCACAAGCGGTATTCCCGTGTAATCCCGATTTTGAAGCATTTCTGCTGTAACAACCACGAGGAAGACAGAATAAAGGACAATGCCGATGTAGACCCGAGGACACTCAGGGAATACTACTACGCCCCTTTTGAAACGGCGATAAAAGGAGGAGGGGCATACGCCGTCATGACAGCGTATAACGAGTTAAGCGGTGTCCCCGCAATGATTAACCCCGATTTAAGGAAAGTCTGCCGTGACGAATGGGGAATGCTGCTCGCAGTCACCGACGGGGGCGACTTCACCCAGAATGTTTTGCACCACAGATTCGGAACCTCCCACGCCGAAACGATTGCCTCAGCGGTTAAGGCGGGCAATAATATTATGTTAGACAGTAAGGAAACCACCATTGCCGCCGCCAAGGAAGCAGTCAAAAAAGGCTTAATCACTGAAAAAGAAATCGACAATATTATAAAAGAAACGCTCAAGGCACGGTTTATGCTCGGCGAATTCGACTCGGACAAGAAAAACCCTTATGCCAACACCCCCGACAAGCTGCTCAACTGTGCAGACTTTCGTGCAACAAACGCACGTGCCTCCCGTGAATGTATTACTTTATTGAAGAATACCACCTCGACAGGTACGTCCCTGCTCCCCATAAATGACGATGGGAAAATCAAGGTTGCAGTAATCGGTCAGCTTGCCGATGCTAACTACCCCGACTGGTACACCGGCAAATCAAACTATCACGTCACAATCATGAAAGGGCTGAAAAACCAATTAGGAAGCCGACTCAGCCATTGTGACGGGTGTGATATAGTCGCCATAAAATCACTCCATAATAACAAATACCTCACAGTAAACGAGGATAATTCCGTCACAGCGACTGCTGACGAAATAACAACCGCCTGCCGCTTCAAAAAAGTTGACTTCGGCGGTGAAGTGTTATACATATCAGAACAAAACGGCAAATTATTAAAAATCGAAAACGGCTTTATGAATGCGGTAGGGATTGACACGTTTGAATGGTTCGGTAAAATGATTATCCGCCCCACCGAATACATGGGGAATACGGTTTATAAGAACCTGTTCCGTAAGGACATAGGCATAAACTCAAATAACCGCCTGTCCGAAATCCTTGACAATGCCATAACAAGCGAAAAACTCTTCAAGGAAGAAACGCTGTTTGACGCAGTTAACGAATCGGTTAAGTTAGCTAAAAAAGCCGACTATGTCATAGTTGTCCTCGGGAACAACCCCATGATTGTCGCACGGGAGTGCTTCGACAGGAAGACCCTTGCATTACCCGAAGCCCAGCAACGCTTGATTAATGCGGCAGGCTCAGCCAATAAAAATACCATACTGATTATTAACGCAAGCTACCCCTATTCAATCAACAAGGAACAACGGGAAATCCCGTCGATTATTTACACCGCACACGGGGGTCCGGAGGGTGGAAACGCAATGGCAGACGTAATCTTCGGGAGATATAACCCCTCCGGCAGAACCCCACAAACGTGGTACAAGCACGAGCGGGAGCTTCCCGATATAAAGAACTACGACATAATATCAAGCGATTCGACCTATCTGTATTTTAAAGGAGAGGCACTGTACCCGTTCGGACACGGACTGAGCTACTCAAAATTTGAATATTCCGATTTAATAATCAAAGACCACGGCAAAACAATAGAAGCCCGCCTAAAGGTCAAAAACGTGTCTGATATATTCGGTGAGGAGGTTGTCCAGTTATACTTCACCCCCCTGCACCCGAGGGTCAAACGCCCGAGAAAACAGCTCTGCGATTTTATAAGACAAGGCATAGACCCCGGCAAAACCGCCGACATAGTATTCACATTCGATAAAAACCGCCTGCGTTTCTGGGACGTAACCCGTGAAAAGTTCTGCGTAGAAACAGGGAAATACAGGTTTGCCGCCGCTTCCTCGAGTGAGGATATTCGCTGTATAAAGGACATGAAAATCAACGGTGAAAAAATCCCGCACCGTGACATGACCAAACGCACAAAAGCCATAAACTACGATAACAAACACAATATCAAGCTTAACTTTGACCGTGAGAGGCTGTGCCATTATATCCACGCCCCGGAATTCGGCGGAACTGTCGATTATTTCGACGTTCAGCTATCCGGCGTAAAAGGTATGGAGGTATACGCCGCCACGAACATATTCGACGGAACGGTTACGGTTTTACTGGGCGAAAAGCAAATCGGCGAGTTAAAAATCCCTGCCACCGCCGCCCCGAACGGCTTCGGTAAACACAAGTGCAGCTTCACCGAAAAACTGCCGGTGACGGGTAAGCTCACGCTTCGGCTCACCCAAGGAACAAACCTGCTTTTCATAAAACTCACAACATGAGGAAAGTGAGCGTAAAAACAATCGACATTCACGGGTTCACCCCCGACCAAGCCAAAAGAATTGTCGAATTCGAGGTTCAGCGGGCTGTGAGCGGCAGTAAGCTGTTGATTATCCACGGCAGTAACCGAGGAACAGCCCTGCGTGACATGGTTCGCAGTCTGTCCTCGCCGAGGATTAAGGAAATCATGCCCTGCTTTGCGAACGACGGCGAAACAACGATATATCTTAATTAATAAGTAATAATGAATAATGAATAATGGTGGTGTCGCCTGTGGCGACGGATTTAAAATAAAAATCTTTGCGGACGCAAATACCAAAATTATTAATTATTAATTATTAACTGTTAATTATTACAATATTATTACATTATAAAGCAAACACTTGATTTTTATTTCTATAATTGTTATAATTTCATTAACAAAACGATAAGGACAACTACACAAATGATTAATCTTACAGAAGAATCCTACGCAAAAATCCGAGACATAGCAGACGAGGTTGAAAAAGTCATAGTCGGCAAGCGTGACATAGTAAAGCTGCTGCTGATTGCACTGCTTTCAGGCGGACATGTTCTCATTGAGGACGTGCCCGGCGTCGGTAAAACCACCCTTGCGATGGCATTGGGCAGGGCAATGGGTTTAGTCTGCAAGCGTGCCCAGTTCACCCCGGACGTAATGGCGTCGGACATAACCGGATTTTCCATGTACAACAAAGAAACCAACAAGTTTGAATACAGGCAAGGCTTGGTCATGTGCAACATTTTCTTAGCGGATGAAATCAACCGAACCTCCCCGAAAACCCAATCGGCACTGCTTGAGTCGATGGAGGAGCAGACAGTCACGGTTGATTCAAAGACCTACGCCCTGCCGAAGCCGTTCATGGTAATCGCCACCCAGAACGAGGTTGGCTACGTCGGAACATACCCGCTACCCGAGGCACAGCTTGACCGTTTCCTCATGAAAATCTCGATGGGTTATCCCACATTTGAACAAGAGGTGGCAATCATCACCGAACGCCAGATTGAAAACCCGCTCTCCGCCATAAAACCAATCTGCTCAAAGGAAGAAATCAACACCATAATCGAGGGAGTCAGAGGGGTCAATATAGAGGGTAGTATCTACAATTATATCGTCAGTCTTGTTTCCTCCACGAGGAATCACAAATCGGTAATGCTCGGAGCCAGCCCGAGGGCGAGCCTGTCACTTATGCGTGCATCACAGAGCTGTGCATTCGTATCGGGGCGAGCGTATGTAATCCCGGAGGACGTACTTTTGATGATGCCGCATGTTCTGCGTCACCGATTAATCCTCACGCAGGAGGCGAAAATTCGCAAGGTTGACGAGATGGACGTATTGAAAGAAATCGCGAAATCCGTTTCACCGCCGTTTTCCCGTGAGGTTGCGATAAACACGGGAACACGCCAAGCCCGTGCAGGCGTAAAAGTACAGGATTAGGAAACAACAAATGAGAGAGTTCAAAATTTTTATAATCGTCCTCAGTGTAATACTGTTTGCGTTATGCTTTTTCTATCAAAGCCGCCTAATGCCTGTTCTGCTTGCATCTATGCTGGCAGTATGCCTTTTATCGTTCCTGCTTAGTTTAATTTCACGCTTAGCATTATCGGTAAAGGTGGGTGAGCTTCCCAATTCGGTATTCCGTAAGGACGAGGTTGTCCTCACCGTGCATTTGAAGAACAGGTTCATTCTTCCCTTAACGCCCGTCCGTGTTTACGTAAAGGTGTGTGCCGAGAATAAATACACTCCCGAAAACAGAATGATTGTCATCAGCGTTCCCCCGATGAAAGGGGTAACGCTGAGAATTTCCAATATCATGAGCTACAGGGGGGAATACAGCATAGGTCTTGAAAAGATAGAAATATTCGACATTTTTAAGCTATACAGCTTCAAGAAGAATTTCAAAGACGGGTGGAATCCCATTTCCTCCCCGCGAGAATTCAGTTTAACCCGAATTCGCGATGATAATGAGGACGAGAACGAAAACGCCCGCCCGAAGCTTCTCGGATTTAACAAGAACACCTTTTCACATCTGCGGGAATACCATGAGGGTGACACGTTAAGGCACATTCACTGGAAGCTGTCCGCAAGGTTAGACGAGCTTATCGTAAAACAAATGGAGCAAAACCATAATAATTCTGCATTGGTCTTCTGCGATTATGCAGGAATTTACCCCACCATTGAAGCGGCATTATCGGCGACCGACCCGACGATAGAGGCGGCAATGGCAATTGTCAGGCGAATACTTTTAAGCGGCAACACCGCACAGGTCATATGGCAGGACATTCGTATCGGGAAGAGCGAAACCCGTGAGGTGGAGGATTCATACACCTACGCACAACTGACTCGCTGTCTGACACTGCTCCCCCCCGAACCGTTCAATGGCGAATTCACTCAACTGCTTTCAGAATACGAAAACGAGATTAACTTAGAGCGAGCGTTATACTTTATCACCCCAAATCTAAACGAAGCATTAGTTGAAAAACTAAGGCTGCTGGGTCTCACATTAAGGCGGAACGTCGTTCTTGCCGCTATATCACCAACAAATGAAGAATTAATCAGATATATAGAAACCCAAACAAAAATTAACTTCTGCCGAATTGACAATGACGATGTTGCGTCAATCGGTGAAAGGATTTAACTTGAAACAGAAAAAGCATAAACCGGTTTACATGCCGGTTTACGTGGGTGAAGCCAACACAGAAACCGAAAAAAACTTTTATGCCAGAATAGTCATAAAGGTTCTTTTGACATGCATGTCGGTTATGGGGTTCACAGTAACATTAGCACAGATATACAGACTGCCGGTATCACTGTCGATGGTGTTAGCTGTGAGCTTTATGGCGACCTTTATGTTTAGTATAATCGGCTTATTATTGAAAAAGCGGGCAATTTTCTTAGGAATGGGTTTATTCACATTAATGTTTTTTTTACCGTTCAGCGTATTTTTAGAACGCTGGGAAACCATAAGCAAAAACTTCTCGACCTTCTTCGATTATATCCTGCACACGCTTGACGGCAGGCTACTGTCCACCGCAAGATACGCATGGAGGAGCTACGACACACTGCTTGAAAGCCAAGCCTATCTCGACAGAATAGAGTGGGTGTTTCTGCTGATTTGTGTAATCATCTCACTTATATTCACATTAGGTTCAAGAATTCGTTATATCGGGATAATGCTTGTAACGGCGATATTCCTGTTAGTACCCGCATTCGGGGCAGAAATCGCAGGCTATGTCCCCGGGATGGAGTTATTCGTAGCGGGGTTATTCTCATCATATGCAATGTGGGTTGCCCATGCGGGTGGGGCGGGAGACATCAAACAAAAAGCCAAACCCGATAAAACGAAAGAACCGTTTTACAAGGTATGGCCCGGGAAACCGCCATACTTATACCGCCACAGCAGAAACGCTTTATCGGCGGCGGCAATGGCATTTGTTGCGGTGTTTGTTGCCACAAACATGTTCTCAACAGCAGTAAGGGTAGACTATCAGAAAATAATAGAGGGTGTTTCTTCTCTGACGGTTGAAGTCCCCCAAGGAATCTACAGATTTTTTAAATACAATTTCGGCTCAATAAATGATAACGGCTACTTCGGCGGTTCAATCAGCCAAAACATATCACAGGGAATTAGTGCGGGCAGTCCGCCCACGGGCAGAACCCCGATTATCAAGGTCACGTTAGACGATAACAGTGAGAAGGTTTACCTGCGTGCCTCCATAGGAGTAGACTTTGACAGTGACAAACGAATCTGGACAGACAGTCAAAACTCGGTTGATTTTGAAAGGCTTGACGACCTTTTACAAGATTTCTATCCCGAATGGGAGTATCAGGTATACAGGCAAAAACTGTATCTACTGGGATACGACCCTGACGAATTCATGGGCAAGCAGGATATAACAATAGAATACCTCGCCCGCAAGAACTTCCTCCTGCTTCCCACACAAACCCAAGACCTATTCTACAAAAACAGTGACCTCTACGACTGGAGGTTAGACACGGTCATAAGACCGGCAGGGCGTGACAGGACTAACCGGTTTACTTATTACATGCTGTACCCTAAAATGAGTAATTCCCGCTTTGACACTGCCTATGCTTACTTTTCGATTAACCAAAGCATAGTGGATTTTCTAACCGAAAGCCCGGACATGACGCACATGGTATTCGGTAATTACCATGATTTCAGTAAAATCAACTGGCGGCTTGACGGGATAAGCACAGAAGACTATAACTACAAAATCAAGAGATACGCCGAATTAATCGGCTCTGTATACGGTGACATTCCTGTAGCGGAATACGATAATATAATTCAACTAATCGAGGAAATGGGATATGAAAAGATAGACTATCTTACATACACCGATGGAAGAGGTGTATATACTCGTAGTGACGGTATAGAACACTACTACAACCCCAAAGTCGGCAGCACAGGTATAACCTTAGCGGAGGCACAATTCGTCTGCGATTATATAAGGAGCAACTACGCCTATTCTTTGGAGGTTGACAATCTTTCCGGAAGCAACACATATTTAGGTAACTTCCTTTTTGAAACGGGACAAGGTCACTGTGCGTTATACGCTACAGCAATGACATTAGTAATGCGTGAGCTCGGCTACACCGCAAGATACGTTAACGGGTTCGTAGTTTCCGGGAGCGGTGAAAAAATCGAAAACGGTTATGAATACGACCTTGCCGAACGTGATTTACACGCATGGGTAGAGGTATATTTCCCCGAATTGGGGTGGGTTCCCTTTGACCCGACAGGTGGCGTAAGGGGTGAAGAATCGGGTACGGCTCTTGCAACCACCCGTGAAACCACAGAACGTACTACTGTGCCGAGAACAATCACAACCCCCACAGCCCCCACAACTCGTGAAACCACCACCCGTGACCCGAACATCTCCACCCCGACAAGCCAAACAACCGACGACGATGATGATGACAATGAACCCGACGAAAGTTATATCATGCTAATCCTAATGATAACCGCATTGTCATTAATCCCGATAATAATATTCGTTTCTGTATATATGTCGCTGAAAGCGTTAACAAAAGCCGAGCGGGATAAATTTGACAAATTCCAAAACGCACACGATAACAAAACCGCCGAGGAAATGTATCGCTTCATGTTAAAGCTGCTCAAATCCGAGGGAATAGTATCGGGTATGCGGGGTGAACCTCCCACACAATTCGCCGAGCGGGTTGACAGCACAATCCCATTTTATAATATGGAGCAAAAGCTGTCTGACATAATGCCGGTATTTGAAAAGTTAGAATTCAGCAACTTTGATTTAAACACCGAGGAGTACGCTTCTTTGTATGAATACGTTGCCGCATTATACGGTATAACAGTCACCCAAAGAAAAGGCTTATCAAAATTATCAAGACGGATTAAATTCAATAAATGACAAACGTAGGGACACCATATATGGTGTCCCTACTTTCACAATACCTTCTTTAAATACTCTCCCGTATAACTTCCCTTACATTTACTTACCTCCTCAGGTGTACCGGTTGCCACAATTCTGCCCCCCTTGTCACCACCCTCAGGCCCCAAATCAATCACATAATCAGCAGTCTTAATCATATCAAGATTATGCTCAATTACAAGAACCGTATTCCCGCCCTCGACCAACTTTTCGAGAACCTCAATCAGCTTATGCACATCAGCCGTGTGAAGTCCGGTGGTGGGTTCATCAAGAATATAAATCGTCCTGCCCGTGCTGCGTTTGGATAATTCGGTGGCGAGCTTAACCCGTTGAGCCTCCCCCCCCGAAAGCGTAGTAGCGGGCTGCCCTATTTTAATATATCCCAACCCCACATGATAAAGCGTTTCCAACTTTCGGGCAATGCGTGGTATAGGCTTGAAGAATTCCATGCCCTCCTCAACGGTCATTTCCAAAATATCATAAATGTTCTTACCTTTATAGAATATCTCAAGTGTCTCACGGCTATAGCGTTTTCCCTTGCATACCTCACACGGAACATACACATCAGGCAAAAAGTGCATCTCTATTTTAATAATTCCGTCACCCTCACACGCCTCACATCTCCCCCCTCGAACGTTGAATGAGAACCGCCCCGTGGAATATCCCCGCATTTTTGCGTCAGTCGTGGAAGCGAACAAATCCCTAATATCGGTGAACACCCCTGTATAAGTCGCAGGGTTAGAACGTGGTGTCCTCCCGATAGGTGACTGGTCAATGTCAATGACCTTGTCTAAATGCTCAGTGCCTAATATTTTCCCGAACTTCCCGGGACGTGTCCTCGCACGGTTTAACCGATTAGCCAAATGCTTATACAATATTTCATTAATCAGCGAGCTTTTCCCGCTCCCCGAAACCCCGGTAACACAGGTGAAAATCCCGAGCGGCAGTTTTATATTAATGTCCTTCAGATTATTCTCGCCGGCAGCCTCGATAGTGAGATACTTCCCGTTAGGCTTGCGGCGTACCTTCGGAACGGGGATAGTTTTTTTACCGGATAAATACTGTCCCGTCACCGAATCCTTGCAATTTTTCACATCGTCCAAGCTTCCGGCACAAACGATTTCCCCACCGTGAATACCTGCCCCCGGGCCAATATCGACTATATAATCGGCGGCGTTCATAGTTTCCTCGTCATGTTCGACGACTATTAACGTATTCCCCAAATCCCGCAGACGTTTTAAAGTTGCGATTAACTTATCGTTATCCCGCTGGTGTAAGCCTATACTCGGCTCATCTAATATATACAAAACCCCCATTAAAGAACTGCCGATTTGCGTAGCAAGGCGAATCCGCTGACTTTCCCCACCCGACAAAGTCCCTGCCGCCCGTGAAAGGTTCAAGTATTCCAACCCAACGCTTTTCAGAAAACCGAGGCGTTCTTTTACTTCTTTAAGAATCTGCTCCCCGATTAACCTATCCCTCTCGGATAACTGCATTGTTCTCACGAAATCAAGTGCATCGGTTATGCTCATGGTGCAAAAATCCATAATATTTATATCGCACACGGTTACGGACAACGCCTCTTTATTTAAGCGTTTACCGTCACAGGAGGTGCAGGGCGTCTCACTCATAAACGCCTGAATCTCATCACGGGAATAATTGCTCCCCGTATCCCGATAACGGCGTTCCAAGTTATTCACAAACCCCTCGAAATCAGTGTCATAGGTAGTCGTACCGTTCCCGAAAACACGGTGTACTTTTACTTTTTCACCATTCGTCCCATACAGCAGAATATTAACTATATCCTCCGACAATTCCCCGACAGGCGTATCCACCGAAAAGTTATAATGTTTCGCCAACCCGTCCATATACATTTGAGAAATCGTTCCCTCGGCATAATTCCATCCGTGAGCCCGAACAGCCCCCTCCCGAATGGACAATTCCCGATTAGGAATCAGCAAGTCCGGGTCAACCCGCATAAACGTGCCGAGTCCGGTGCATTTGCTGCAAGCCCCGTAAGGGTTATTAAACGAGAACATTCTCGGTGTCAATTCTTCAATTGAAACCCCATGCTCGGGACAAGCGTAATTCTGCGAAAACCGGAGAGCCTCCGGTGGCATGCCGGCTTCGCCGGAGGTTGAATCAGCAATATCTACAAGTATCACCCCACCTGCAAGCCCGCCCGCAATTTCTAATGAATCGCTTAACCGTGACCGAATATCTGACTTTATAACCAACCTGTCCACTACTACTTCAATATCGTGCTTCTTATTTTTATCAACGCTGATTTTTTCATCAAGCTCATAAATAATCCCGTCGATTCTCACCCGAACATACCCCTGCTTACGAATGGTATCTAATTCCTTAACATACTCGCCCTTTCGCCCTCGAACAATCGGAGCCATTATTTGAATCTTTGTTTTCTCGGGCAACTCCATAATCTTGTCAACGATTTGGTCAATGGTCTGCTGTTTAATCTCGGTATTACAAACAGGGCAGTGCGGCTTACCAATCCGAGCATACATCAAACGCAAATAATCGTAAATCTCCGTGACAGTCCCCACAGTCGAACGGGGATTGCGTGAGGTGGTTTTCTGGTCAATGGAAATAGCGGGGCTAAGCCCCTCAATGCTGTCCACATTCGGCTTTTCCATCTGCCCGAGAAACTGCCGTGCATATGACGAAAGGCTTTCTATATAACGTCGCTGACCGTCGGCATAAATGGTATCAAACGCCAACGACGACTTCCCCGAGCCGGACAACCCGGTCATAACAATCAGCTTGTCCCGAGGCAGCTCAAGGTCAATATTTTTGAGATTATGTTCTCTCGCACCTTTAATGATGATTTTAGTAATCGGCATGTTTTTTCCTTTTTATTGGGATGGTTTTAGTATATCATTATATCACAATGTCAATTATTGTCAAGTAGGGGATGCACACCGGGCGTCCTACTTACCCAAATAAATCCCGTAATCGAGGATAACATTACCGTCGCTGTCTTTCTCGGTGAAACGGGGACAGCTATACCGCTCAAAGGAATACATATAACCGTCACGGATTAAATCACCCATATTATTTTTCTTTAAAGCCTCCGCACAATCACCGTGCATACCGTATATACTGCCGTCATCGTGACTTCCTTTAATCCAGCAAACACCGACCTCACCGCCGTCCACATCAAGAAAGTCATACCCCTCGGGAACAGCGGTATCCTGCGGAAAGAACATACCAATCCAATATTCAAATCCATCATCGGTATTATTACACCGCATAAACCCGAGGTAAGAGCCGTCCATATCTTTCCCGAACTGCTTATGTAGATTACTGAGTGAGGACTCCTGTCCGCTTTGGAACCACTCCCCCCATTTACCGCCATAACCGCCATATTCATCTCTGTCATTATTGCCGTAACGTGTACCGATTAAACGAACTGCGGGTAATGTTTCCTTGTAGGTTTTAATAATCTCTGCCATTTCATTTCTCCTTTATTAATTAATACTAATATCCTACCACACTAAACAAGACACCTGTCTGTCATGGTTTAATAACCCTCTGCAATTTTTTTATATGCTTTGGACATTTTGAGGCATTTCTCTTTTATGATTTCCCGAACGTGTACCGGTTCAATAACCTCCACACAATCGGCGAAGCTCAGTATATAATTATACACCCATTCTTCCTCGGGTAACTCTGCTTCAAGTGTATACGACCCGTCATTGTTTTTACAAAACATATAATCGTCATAGTCATCATAAAGGCGGAACAGTGCGTCCTCGGTGAACCGCATAACAAATCTCGAACATACACAGCACTCTACATTTTTTTCGTCCCGAGGAACAGGCTCTAACCCATTCCGCTCGAACGTCACTCCTGTCATACAAACCTGCTTAATTCGTGAAATCCTGAACGTCCGATAATCCCTCCGCTCATAACAAAACCCCCATAAATACCATGCCGAAGACTTGAACAACAGCCTCAGCGGTGCGATTTTTCGGCGGGATTTTTTATTCTGTGCGTTTATGTAATCGGTTTCAATAACCTCACTTTTCATAATTGCGTTCTTTATAATATCGAACTTGTTGCTTTGGTTAGGGTCACTCCCCCACGGCGAAAAGTCAATAGAAATCCAATCAGAAACACTGCTGTTGCTTTTGAAAATCCCGCCCAATTTCTCTAAAACGGCATCAATTTCGGGATAATTCGCCGCCTTCATCGCCGAAAGTGCGAAGATTATGCTGTCACTGTCCGATTTAGATATAACCGTGCGGTTTAAGGTATACCCGTCCATAATGGAAATCCCGCCCCTCGCCCCTTGTGTTGCGAACACAGGAACACCCGCACATGACAGAACGTCAATGTCACGGTAAATGGTTCGAGTGGACACACCGAAGCGTTCCGCAAGCTCGGTAGCCGTTACCGTGCCACGGTTCAGCAGAATTGTGGTAATTTCAATAAGTCGATTAATCTTCATAAATACATTATAACATATAAACTTGACATCTGTATGTCATGTTTGAAATAAAGACAAAGGCGTTTCTCTTTCCCCGAAACGCCTTTAAACTAATCCTAATTATAGAGGAACGCTGCCATTCCGCCGCCGGCTGCCGCAATAATGATTACTCCCACGATATACAACGCAACAATTATCGCTGTAACCAACAGCATTGCCTTAGCCCAGTTAGACTTGCTTTTCTTAGTGGAGCTGCCGAACGCCCACACAAACATCATGATTGTCCCCGCCAACGGAATTCCCATAAGGAAATAGGTCAGCACCCAATCCCCCACGCTAACAGCTTCCTCGGTATCAGAGCCGGAGCCATACGAAACGGGAGCGACATACGGCTGTGCATAAGGCGACGGCTGATAGGTAGGAACGGGAGGAGGAGCATAAGCAGGAGGTGGTGGCGGAGCATAAGTCGGCTCCGGCTGAGGGGTATAGGTTGCGGCAGACACCGCTTGCATAGTATCGACAGTATTATCAACTACCGCCATAGCAGGTGCTTCAGTAACCTGCGGAAACGGTGACGTACTTTCCTCAAGTCGATTACCGCAAGTGACGCAGTATGTAGTTCCGGCGAGATTGCTCCCACCGCACTTAGAACAGTTCATAATATTCTCCTTATTTTCTTAAATTAGTCGCCTTATAATTGGTGTGCAGAATCTCATGTGCCTTATGACTGCCCGGCTTCTCCAAAAATTCCGCATAAACCTGTTTAACATCAGGGCTCTCGTGGGATTTTCTCGAAACCGTATTCGCTTCATCGAGTGAATACAACGCCTTAGCCCGCTCCGCCCGAATATCCGTGAAATTGCGAACACTGCTCGGTACAATAATCTGCCCGCCGCCGTTGACACAACCACCGGGACACGCCATAATCTCAATGAAGTGGACTTTCATTTCACCGGACTTTACTTTCTCTAACAACGCCTTTGCATTCCCCAAGCCGGAAGCCACAGCCACAGTAACGTCCATATTCCCTACATTATAGGTTGCGGTCTTAACGCCGTCAACCCCTCGAACTTCCTTGAACTCGATTGTAGAATTAACATCCTCACCGGTTAATTTCCACACAGCAGTACGCAGAGCCGCCTCCATAACGCCTCCGGTTGCTCCGAATATAATCGCCGCACCCGTACCATTCCCGAGAGGCGAATCGAACTCACCGTCGGGTAAATCAACGAACCGTATACCCGCTTTTTCAATCATACGTGCAAGCTCACGAGTAGTAATCGAAATATCAACATCATTGAAAGTCCCTTGACCAGACTGTCCTCTGCGGGATAACTCGAACTTCTTCGCCACACACGGCATAACCGACACACTAACTATGTTAGCGGGGTCAATGTTCATTTTACCCGCCCAATAGGTTTTAGTAATCGCACCGTTCATCTGTTGAGGTGACTTACAGCTTGACAAATTCGGGAGCATTTCCGGATGATACGCTTCACAATACCTAATCCACCCCGGTGAACAGGAGGTTATCATAGGAAGCACGCCGTTGTTTTGAACCCGCTCTAACAACTCATTAGCCTCTTCCATAATGGTCAAGTCAGCCCCGAAATTGGTATCAAACACATAGTTGAAACCGAGTTTCCTCAAAGCCTCAGCCATCTTCCCCTCAACGGGAGTACCCATAGCGAACCCGAACGCCTCACCCAACGCCGCACGAACAGCGGGAGCAGTCTGAACCACCACTACCTTTTCGGGGTCATTTAATGCGTCCCAAACTTCCTTAGTGTCGTCCTTTTCAGATAATGCACCGGTCGGGCATACGTTAATGCACTGCCCGCAGGAAACGCATGAAGTATTAGCGAGCGGCATATCAAAAGCACAAGCTATGGAGGTTTTGAACCCTCTGTCATTCGCCCCGATAACACCTACGTCTTGTTTTTCACAAGCGGCGACACAACGGCGACAGCTGATACATTTAGAATTATCACGATACATATGCAGTGACGAATCATCAATTTCAGAAGCATTAACCGCCCCGTCGAACCGTACAGCATTATCAACGCCCAATTCCTTACAAAGTGTCTGCAGCTCACAGTTGAAGCTCCTCACACAAGATAAGCACTTCTTGTCATGGTCAGACAGCATTAACTGGAGTGTCATTTTTCTGCTTTCTAAAACAGCAGGGGACTGGGTCAGAATTTCAACCCCCTCATCGAACTTCGACAGCCTGCGAACACAAGCGGGAACTAACGCTTTCCAGCCTTTCATTTCCACAACGCAAATGCGGCATGCCCCGATTTCGTTAATGTCCTTCAGCCAGCATAAAGTGGGAATATTAATGCCGTTTTCACGTGCGACTTCAAGAATAGTTAATCCCTCTGCCGCCGAACATTCTTTCCCGTTAATTTTTATATTAATCATGAACTTATTATTATCCTTTCGTTAAATATTATAATTGTCAATCGTCAATTGTCAATTGTCAATTGTTCGTCAACCTTTGGTTATTGCACCGAATTTCTTACAAGCGTCCACGCAGACTCCGCACTTAACGCACTTGCTCTGGTCAATAACGTGCTTCTGCTTAACCTCACCGACAATTGCATCAACAGGACATACTTTTTTACATAAGGTACAGCCCACACACTTATCGGCTGAGATAATATACTGTGTCAGCTCGGTACAAATTCCTGCCGCACATTTCTTATCACGGACGTGCTGGATATACTCGTCCTTGAAATAGTGATAGGTTGATAAAACCGGGTTAGGAGCGGTCTGCCCCAGTCCGCACAACGAGTTATTCTTGATATATTCGCATAACTCAACCATTTCGTCCAAGTCTTCCATAGTACCGTTGCCGGCAGTAATATCCTCAAGCATTTCAAACAACCGCTTAGTACCGATGCGGCAGGGGGTACATTTTCCGCAGGACTCGTCAACAGTAAATTCAAGGAAGAACTTGGCAATATCCACCATACAGTTGTCCTCGTCCATAACGATTAACCCGCCCGAACCCATCATTGAGCCGATTGAAATAAGGTTGTCATAGTCAATGGGAATATCCAGGTTTTCAACAGATATGCACCCGCCGGACGGGCCGCCTGTCTGTGCCGCCTTGAACTTTTTACCGTCGGGAATACCGCCGCCTATTTCATAAACGACTTCTCTTAACGACATACCCATGGGAATTTCCACCAGACCGGTGTTATTAATTTTCCCGCCCAATGCGAATACCTTAGTACCTTTGGACTTTTCTGTTCCTATAGAGGTGAACCATTCAGCCCCTTTAAGAATAATCTGTGGTATATTCGCATAAGTCTCTACGTTGTTTAAAATCGTCGGCTTGCCGAACAAACCCTTCTCGGCGGGGAACGGCGGACGGGGACGGGGTTCACCCCTGTTACCCTCAATTGAAATCATCAACGCAGTTTCCTCACCGCAGACGAATGCACCCGCACCCAAGCGAATTTCCAAATCAAAGTTAAACCCGCTTCCAAAAATATCCTCGCCTAATAAACCGTAGTCCTTAGCTTGCTGAATAGCAATTTCAAGGCGTTTAACAGCGATGGGGTATTCCGCACGAATGTAGATATAACCCATGGTTGCCCCGATTGCATAACCGGCAATAGCCATTGCCTCGATTAAAGCATGGGGGTCACCCTCTAAGATTGAGCGGTCCATGAACGCACCGGGGTCACCCTCGTCAGCATTACAGCAGACGAACTTCTGGTCAGCGTCGGGGACTAATTTACGAGCCAAATCCCATTTTCTGCCCGTCGGGAAACCGCCGCCCCCTCTTCCTCGTAATCCGGAATCGAGGACTATTTGAATGACCTGCTCAGGTGACATAGAGGTTAATACATTACCTAATGCCTGATACCCGTCAACCCCTATGTATTCGTCGATAGACTCAGGGTTAATAACACCGCAGTTACGTAAAGCAATTCTGAACTGCTTTTTGTAGAACGCAGTGTTGTTGAGCGATTTAATACCGCCGTCCTCAACGGTTTCACGATAGAGTAAGCGTTCGACTATTCTCCCCTTGAGTAGGTGTTCTGAAACGATTTCGGGAATGTCTTTTACATCAACGGCAGAGTAAAAGCACCCCTCGGGATGAACCATCATAACAGGACCTAACGAGCATAAACCGAAACAGCCGGTTCTCACCACGCCGACTTCGTTTTCCAAGCCCGCTTTCTTGATTTCCTCGTTTAATGCGTTTATAATGTTTTCGCTGCCGGTAGCGATACAGCCCGTACCGCCGCAGACCAATACGTGTGAACGAAACATAATTTGCTATATTCCTTTCTTCTATTTTACTAATGTTGAATTATTTACTGTATATTCTGCGATGATAATGCCTCTCATAAGGTGTTGCTCGGCGACCTCCCGTGCCTTATCGGCGTCCATATTGATATAGGTTACTTTTTCCTCACCCGGCTTAGTAATCTCGACAATCGGCTCAAACTGGCATAACCCGATACAGCCCGTCTGGGTTACTGCAACATCGGAAAGGTTATTTTTCTGCACAACCTCCGAAAAAGTCTGCAAGACAGGGCGTGCCCCTGCCGCAATTCCGCAGGTAGCCATACCCACGACAACCCGAACAGACTTATCACCCTCACGAACGTTCATCTGCCCGACCATTTTTTCTTTAATCGCCTGTAACTCCGCTAAAGTTTTCATATGTGTAATCCTTTCAAAAGTTTATTGCAATTGTTAGTGTTTTCTCTCAGAAAATCCTTGATAAAATTAGTGACCTCGGGTGCGTTCAGTGGAATATCCTCCATAATTTCCCGAATAGCAGAAGTAGAAAGTGTAAACTCGGTTTCACAAACCCGATACCGATAAACAAAGTTAATGTCGGGGTTGCACAGTATAAGAGTTTCAACAGTGGCGTTCATGTCACCTAAGGGTAATCGGTCAATATGCCCTAACACAAACTCGGCTTTAACCCGTGTACCTATACCAACCTCGGAGGTGATACAGAACCTGCCTCCGGTCATTTCAGCCGCCTGCTTAAAAAACGAGATACCCAGCCCCACACTTCTCGTGGTACGAGTGGTATAAAACGGGTCAACCGCTGCTTTTAACTGCTCGTCGGACATTCCGCAGCCGTCGTCAATAATTTCAATAATCATAACATCGGCATTAATGCTAACGCTTATTTCGATTAACCCTGCTCCCGCCTTAACGCTGTTCTGCGTAATATCAAGAACGTTTAATGACAATTCCGACATCATAACGGTTAATACTTAGCTAAAATTTCGTTGACTTCCTCATCAGTACCGTTGAGCCTTCCGTAAACGTCATCGTTTATCATAATAACGGGAGCTAACCCGCACGCCCCGATACAGCGGCAGTCTTCAATCGAGAACTTCCCGTCGGGAGTGACATCGCCCGCTTTAATCCCCAACTTGTCTTGAAACTTTTTGGAAATATCGCCCGCACCCTTAACGTAGCAAGCAGTTCCGAGGCAAACAGCAATTTTATACTTGCCCTTCGGACTCAGTGAAAACTGCGAATAAAACGTAACAATCCCGTAAATCTTTTCCAAAGGGACGTTCATTTCATCGGAAATCATCGATTGAACCTCAATCGGGAGATACCCGTAAATTTCCTGTGCCTCCTGCAACACGGGCATCAAAGCCCCCGGAACGTCCTTGTACTTGTCAATGACATCCATAAGCGACTTTTGCTGTTGAGCCGTTCCTGCAAAAGGAACAGCACACATTTTTAATGCCATGCCTTTTCCTCCTTATCTCTTATATAAATAATAACAAAACTAATTATAACATAATAAAATAAAAAAAGCTATGCTTTTTACAAAAATAATTACAAAAAAACAACCAAGAAAAAAGGACAGACGAGTCTGTCCCAAAGGAAAGCGGGCGATACCCAAGATAACACTCGAACCGCCCAAATCCAGTTAATTCTTCTTTAAATTACGCTGCCCACTCAGAACCGTCAGCAGGGCCGTATTTGCCCATGATGAGCATGATGAGGTCGATAAGTGACCAAATGCCAAAGCCGCCCACTGTAAGTAATTTAACGACACCTAAACCGGTGTAGCCTAAGTAGAAACGGTCAACGCCGAGAGAACCAAGAAGAAGAGCGAGAATGATAGCGGTAGTTTTGTTTTTCATTTGAAAAATCCTCCAAAATTTATACCATAAATTTAATTATGCCTGAATATAATTACGCTTCCCAACTGCCGTTCTTGGGTTCATACTTGCCGGTAAGTAACATAATAATGTCGATTAACCACCAAATGCCGAAACCGCCGAAAGTGAGCAACTTAACAACGCCCAAACCGATATGACCGGTATAAAAACGGTCAATTCCGAATTCGCCCACTAAAATTGCTAATACGATTGCTACAGTTTTGTTTTTCATTTTAAGAAAAACCTCCTAAAGTAAAATATTTAAAAGAATTATACCACAATATATGCAAAAAATCTATAGTTAATTACAACATATATTTTGTCGGATTTTCGTAGATTTTGCACAATGCCTCTAATAAATCTCCCCACCATTGACAAATCCCCGACATATATGATAAAATATACTTACCTATAATCTACTGTAAAGGCGGTGTACATAATGGAATGGTTCAACAATGCGGTAATATACCAGATTTACCCGATAGGATACTGTGGCGTCCCCAGAAAAAACGATTTTGTCCAATCAACCGAATCGAGAATTCTTCGAGTAATCGACCATATCCCCGAAATTAAGCGGTTGGGTTTCAACTCGGTAATGTTCAATCCCTTGTTTGAATCGTCTGCCCACGGGTATGACACTGCCGATTACACAAAGGTGGACTCTCGCTTAGGAACAAACGAGGACTTTAAAAAAGTCTGCCAAGCCCTGCACGACAACGGATTAAAAATTATTCTCGACGGCGTGTTTAACCACGTCGGGCGTGATTTTGCTCAATTCAAGGACGTGCGTCAAAACAAGTTCAACAGCCAATATAAGGACTGGTTTCACGTAAGGGACGGCAACAGTAATTACAATGACGGCTTTTTCTATGAGGGGTGGGAGGGGCATTACGAATTAGTAAAGCTGAACCTCTACAACTCTGCCGTCCGTGATTATTTAAAAGAAGTCATTTCCGGCTGGGTAAGGGATTATGACATAGACGGGCTCCGTTTAGACGTTGCCTACTGCTTAGACCTGAACTTCTTAAAAGAGCTTCGGGTTCACTGCAAGGGTTTGAAGCCGGACTTCTGGCTCCTCGGTGAAACGCTCCACGGGGATTACAATAAGTGGCTCAACCCCGAAATGCTTGACAGCGTCACGAATTATGAATGCTTCAAGGGGTTGTTCTCCAGCTTCAACGAGCTTAATATGTTTGAAATCGCTTATTCTTTGAACCGCCAATTCGGCAAGGAGAACTGGTGTCTTTACCGTGGCAAGAAGCTCTCCTGCTTCCTTGACAATCACGATGTTTCAAGAATAACCACACAGCTTAAAAATCCAAAACACATCGAAGCCGCATATACATTATTGTTCACCATGCCCGGAATCCCGAGTGTCTACTGCGGCAGTGAATACGGGCAGACCGGCGACAAGAAAGACGGTGACGACGGCTTACGCCCTGAATTTATATTATCAGATTATGTAGGGGGCGATGCCCACATCGCCCCGTTGCCCAACCTTATTACCAAACTGACCCGCCTGCACAGTGAAACCCCCGCACTATACAATGGGGACTATACGCAATTGCAATTGCAAAACAGGCAATACGCATTCGCAAGGCAGGACGGTGATTCCAAAGCAATAGTATTACTAAACGCAGACGACAAGGCGGTCACATTTGATATTGCAGAAATAGGCAGGGTTGACCTCCCCGCCTACGGCTGTCAAATCTATATCAACGGAAAGGCAATGCTATAAATAAATGATAAAAGCAGTATTATTCGACATGGACGGAACGGTTTTAGACACCGAGCCAATGTATAAAAAAGCATGGAAAGCCGCTTTCGACAAAGCAGGTTATGAGTTCAGTGAGGAATTATTTAACAAATGCGTAGGCTTATCCGTGGCATTGTGTAAAAAGCTGATTAACGAAACCTACAGCGACGATGAGCTTTTCAACAAGACCTTTCCGCTTGCCGCCTCATGGGTACATAACTATAAGAAACTCAATGGTATCCCCGTGAAAAAAGGCTTCTTTGAACTAAGCGACTATTTACAAGAAAACAGCATAAAGGCGGTAATTGCCACATCTACAGGGCATGCCGCCGCTGTTGAGGATTTAACCTCGGCAGGAATTCTAAACAGGTTTGACGGGGTCATAGGCGGCGACGATACCGAACAAGGCAAGCCATTTCCCGACCCATTCCTTGCCGCCGCTAAATTAGCAGGCTTCCCGATTGACGACTGCATAGCCGTGGAGGACAGTAAAAACGGTGTAATGTCCGCTACCTCGGCAGGGGTCAGGTGCATATACGTGAAAGACTTTATTGACATTCCCGCCGACGTAGAGAAAAGGACATTTAAGCGGGTTAATTCCCTTGATGAAATAATCCCGATTATAGCTGATTTATGAAAATCGGATTTGTCAGCTTAGACCATCTTCGCAGTTGGACGGGGATAACACGATTAATCGACAGAATAGCACAAGCCATGACCGTTCGAGGGCATGAAGTAGTTATAATTGCATGTGCTGTAGGGGCGACCTGTGGTCGCCCGTCTGAATTAAACTACCCACATGAATTAATCGAAATAAACACAGACAGCGAAACGGGAATCGCCGAAGCAAGGGGGAAACTCATGGCATCGGGGATTAATATTTGTGCCGCTTCAATCGGAAGTAGTCAACTATCGCTTATGCCCAAGCTGTTTCGAGGAACAGGGATTCCATGGGTTCACGGTGAACCTGCCGACCCTCGTGTATTCGTGTATGAACGGTGGAATCCTTACGTGCATTACGGGACAATATACTCCTGTGCCGCCGTTCAAGTGCTTTTGAAGGAATACGTTCCCTATTACCCCCTACCTCTCCAATCCCGAATGACCGTCATAGGCAACCCCGCACAACCACCCGAGAAAGTGGACTTTTCACACCGACGAGAAAAAGACACAAGAACAATAATTGCGGTAGGGCGGTTTAACGAAGAGGACAAGCGGTTCTCGGTATTAATGCGGGCATTCGCTTTATTAACCAACGACTTCCCGAATTGGCGGTTAAAGTTAGTGGGCGACGGGTCTTTCATGGAATACTATAAAATCATGGCAGAACAATTAGGATTATGTAGGGGTCGCACACCCGGGCGACCCGAATTAATAATCTTTACAGGAGCGGTTTCAAACCCGTCAGAGCATTATAACAGTGCTGATATATTTTGTTTACCGTCGTTTCGTGCAGAGGGATTGCCGATGGTATTCGGGGAAGCCGCCGCCCATGCGTTACCGTTTGTCGGATTTTCGTCCTGCACCGCTTCAAAAGCGTTAATAACCGATGAAACAGGCGTTCTCGCTGAAGAAAACACAATCGAAGCCTTATCAGAAGCCCTGCGTCACTTAATGGCACTGTCACCCGAGAAACGGGAGGATTTGGGAAAAGCTGCACAACGGTTATTTCAAGAGCAATACAGTGAGGATATTATATTCGATAAATGGGAGAAGCTACTTATGGACACGTTTGAAAACTGGAAAGGCTTAGAGCCCGACAGCGAAATATGGACGGATGAACTGTTGAGTAATATTTCTTCAGAGGTGTTAAACGAGAACACCGAAATCGTGCGGTTACAGTGCGAACTCGCCGAAATGAAGCGTAATTATGATACCTTGGAAAAAAGATATACAGCATTATTAGGGCAATTCCAAAATGCAGCAATGCGGAAAAAGAAACGATAAATTATTAAAAGAGGAGAAAACATGAACAGACAGCAAAAACGAAAAACTCAAAAAATGCGAAAAGCCGCATTAGCCTTGCTTGTAGCGGGGGTAATCGCAGGCGGAAACATGGCGGTTGACGTATCGGCGGCGGCAGGTGACTTTCTGCACGTTGAGGGCGGGAGTAGTTCCGGAGGTTCAGCCACGTATGACGCTACTACTTACAGTAGCTTTTCAATCGGCGATTTGGACACAGATACAAGCGGTGTATTAACGGGTTCTGTTTCAGGTTCAAGCGATTGTGATATAGAAGTTACTATACACGATGACATAACTCTCTCGGGGGCAACCGATACCCCCCTTGTAATCAAGGGAGGTGACGCTATAGGGGCCACTGTCGGAGGAAATGCGACTGTCATCGGACTTTCAATTACAGCCTCAGAAATAGTTATAGCCGGTGGTGACGATAGTGGAAGTTATAATGGCGGTTATGCAATGCTTAATGCAGAAACGCTTTCCGTGAAATCGGGTACAACCCTCACAATGAGTAATTATGCAGTTGTGAGCTTTGAGGATTATGAATTTGATTTAACAGGTGCAAGCCATAATTCTGTTATAGCAAACGCAACAGGTCATAATGAGTATGGAAGTGGAGGAACAGGTCTTCCTTACAATAATTCTTTAACTGATTGCGGTGTTACACTTACCGGAACTCCGGGCACTTTATCAATCGGCAACAAAATCACACTGATTGATAATGTGTATGATATTTCAGGCTCATCTTTTACACCTGTTACAGGCTATGTACTTGGTGTATATACATTTACGATTGCGGTTGAGAACGATTCGCTCGTAGCAACTGTAACAGCCGTACCTGCTCCCCCTCAACCTCCCCAACCTCCCGCACCTCCCGCAATCGAACCCACTCCCGAACCTGCTCCCGAGCCGGAACCTACTCCTGAACCCGAGCCGGAGTCCGACCCCGAGCCGGAAATAGAGTCCGAAGAGGAGGAAAACCCCGGTACGGGTATACTTATCGGAGTATCGGCACTGCTCATAGCGGGTGGAATGTCGTTAGCCGCCATAAGAAAACGTAAGTAAATAATTCTCCTTATAACCGTAGGTTTCTTTATAAAACGCACACCCGCCCGCGTACACGTTATTATAATATTATATAAAGAAGAAGCGGACTAACCGCTTCTTTTTTTAACATATTTGCACTTTTTTGTACTTTTTTGCACTTTTTTGTACTTTTTTGCACTTTTTGTAATTCTTACTTGTCGCCTGCTTGTTTAATACTTAATGCAATCCGCTTTTTCCCTGTATCCACCGACAGCACCCGAACATTCACAATATCGCCGACTTTTACAGCGTCGGAGGGGTGCTTGACAAAACGATTGCTCAATTCGGACACATGCACCAGCCCGTCTTGGTGAACCCCAATATCCACGAATGCCCCAAAGTCAATCACGTTTCTGACAGTCCCCTTAATAATCATACCGGGTGTGAGGTCTTTCATATCCATAACGTCGGTTCTCAGCATAGCAGGCGGTAATTCGTCACGGGGGTCACGCCCCGGCTTAAGTAACTCTGCCACTATGTCATTCACGGTGGGAACGCCCACTCCCGCTTGCTCGGCAATTGTGGCAGTCCCCAATTTCTTAACCACCTCACGCAGTTCGGAAACCTTACCTGCTAAAACATCTTTAAGTGAATACCCGCATATGTTGAGGATTTTCTCGGTTGCCTTGTACGATTCCGGGTGAACCCCGGTATTGTCTAATACATTCTTGCTTTCGGGAATTCGTAAAAACCCTGCACACTGCTCAAACGCCTTTGCACCGATTTTCGGGATTTTTTTAATCTGCGTTCTCGAAGAATATGCACCGTTTTCCTCACGATAGGCTACAATGTTATTAGCAGTGGTTGCGTTAAGCCCCGAAACGTATGACAACAATGCGGGGGAAGCAGTGTTCATGTCAACGCCGACAGCGTTTACGCAGTCTTCTACCACACCACCTAATGAAGCGTCTAACCTTGCGGGCGGCATATCATGCTGATACTGTCCCACTCCGATTGACTTAGGGTCGATTTTGACTAATTCTGCGAGCGGGTCTTGCAGTCGCCTTGCAATCGAAACAGCACTTCTTAAAGACACGTCTAACTCTGGGAACTCACCTGCCGCTAACTTAGAAGCGGAATACACCGAAGCCCCCGCCTCATTAACCACCATGTAAGACACGCCCGAAATATTTTTAAGCATATCTGCCACGAATATTTCCGATTCCTTTGAGGCTGTTCCGTTGCCGATAGCTATAGCCTTAACGCCGTGTTTCTTTATCATTCGGGATAATACCATACGTGCTTCGTCGGTTTTGTTATGCGGCATTGTGGGGTATACCACGCCTGTTTCAAGTAA
Organism: Oscillospiraceae bacterium; assembly: GCA_009784825.1. GTDB lineage: Bacteria > Bacillota > Clostridia > Oscillospirales > Ruminococcaceae > Ruminiclostridium_E. The sequence continues at coordinate 24,770 of WQXO01000006.1, read as the reverse complement.
CTTCCCTGTTTCGTCCACAACAGCGATTTTACAGCCGGTTCTGTAGGCGGGGTCAAACCCCATTGTCACCATATTCTTAACCGGAGGCTGCATAAGTGTGGGCTTGAGATTAACTGCGAACATCTTGATTGCCTGTTCCGATGCGGTGTCTGTGAGGGTGTTGCGTGCCTCCCTCTCGACAGACGGGAAGATTAAACGGTCATAGGCATCTTCCCCTGCACGGGAAACAAAATCGGTGGAAATGCTCCCGTGTTTTATTACCTTCTTGCGGATGATTTTAAGTGCCTGTGCGGGGTCAATGTCTATAGAAACTTTCAGAAACTTCTCTTTTTCGCCACGGTTAATCGCAAGAATTCGGTGGCTTTGTAAACGGGGAAGTGCTTCCTCAAACTCATAATACAACTGATAAACCGATTCGGCGTTTGCGTCCGTCGCTTCAGAAATCAGCATACCGTATTCATTGATTAATTCACGTAGCTGTTCACGAATTTCCGCATTATCGGAAATCTGCTCGGCTATTATGTCACTCGCTCCCTGTAACGCTTCCTCGGCGGTTTCAACGCCTTTTTCTGAAACGATATAAGGCTGAGCCAATTCCTCAAGAGTGCCCTCCCTTAAATCTTGTGCAAACAATAATTCGGCGAGCGGCTCTAACCCTTTTTCACGGGCGATAGTCGCACGGGTGCGGCGTTTTTGTTTATACGGGCGGTAAATGTCCTCTAACTTAGCCAACGTCTGTGCCTCCTCGATTGCTTTAACAAGCTCTTCCGTCAGCTTGCCTTGGCTTTCGATTGAGGCGGTAATCTCCGCTTTGCGTTGCTCTAAATTCCGTAAGTATTGCAGACGTTCCGATAAATCCCGCAATAACGAATCGTCCATTTCTCCGTGCAGCTCCTTACGATAGCGTGCTATGAACGGAATGGTGTTCCCCTCGTCGATTAGTTTAATGACGTTTTCGACATGCTCGGGCAATCTTTTAAACTCTTTTGACAGTTGTGTAATCAGTTTTTCCAATGTAATTCTCCTTGATAAAATCTCGAAGTATAATACCATGATTTACCGATTTTGTCAAGCCCTTGATTTTTTCGATTAACTGTGTTATAATAAACGCTAAAGTACATTATACGGGGGAATACCATGATTAAAATGTTTTCAGCCTTTACGGAAGAGATTGACGATGTAAACGCAGCGATTGACGAAATAATGAGCCAGTTAGATATAGAAAACTCGCTGATGAAAAACTCAATTGGTATATTACACTGTTATTACGAATTTATTGACAGCGGTGTAGTTAAAGCCCTGTCCGAGAAGCTTCCTTTTGAGGTTGTCGGAATAACAGTTCCTTATGTCTGCTTATCCGGGAGAATAAGCTCATTGGGGCTTATGCTTAATATATTTACGGGCGACGATGTGAATTTCACCACCGGTCTTTCCGAGAAAATCGACATAGGCGGCGGGAATATAGCAGAGATAACTCAAAAGCTGTGTGACGGAATTTTAGAAAAAACAGCAACCGGCGAAATGCCGCCTATGCTGATGACATATGCTCCTTTCCTGCATGTGTTACAGGTCAACGCAGATGAATTCGTCGGCAAGATAAGTGATTGTTTTCCGAGTGTTCCTGTTTTCGGGGCACTATCGTTTTCCGAGAGAATTGATTTCAGCGAGTGTTACACACTGTATAACGGTGAAAGCTACGAGAATTCGGCAATCCTTGTTGCTGTTACGGGGAATGTCAATCCGCAGTTTTTGACAATGGCAGTCCCCCGGAAAAACATAATCGGGGAATTGGCAACCGTTACAAAATCTGAGGGGAATATAATACATACAATTAATTCAATGTCGGTGGAGGATTATGTAATATCTACGGGGCTGATTGAAAAAAGAGGCGAATTGGAAAAATTATATACCACCCCGATGATTGCAAAGTTAACCGACGGTTCGACGATTATACGGGTTTGCATTGGCGGGGACGGGCAGGGTGGTGCGGTCATGGGGGGACACGTTCCCGAGGGTGCGGAAATCGGATTTGTGTTGCTGGAATTGTCGGATATAGTTTCCACAAGTGAGGAAATCGTTAAAAGCATATTAGAAATATCGAACGGAAGAAATATCGTTATATATTCTTGTATGGCACGTATAGATTTTATGGGAGTAACCCAGAGAGAGCTTGAAATTAAAACCATATGCAGTCTTTTGGGGGAGGAAAGTAATTTCTGCCTTGTATATGCGGGAGGGGAGATATTCCCTCAGCAGCTTTCCGGCGGGGAATATGCCAGTCATTTGCAGAATTTTTCATTAACGGTTTGTATATTGTAATTTAAAAAACAGGAGATTATGCTGAGCATGAACAACAATTCAAAAACAGCCGACACCGTAGAAAGCTTACAGCTTCAAATAAAAAAGCTGAACCGCACTATTCTGCTTCAGGAAGAGAGAATGGCACGTGCGGAGATGGTGGCGTCCACCCGTGAAAAGGTTATGGATATGCTTAAGGTTGAACGCTCCTCACAGGAAGTGGAGCTTTCGGACATACAAAAATCCAACGAGCAGCAGTTGATTAAGCTCAACGCAGTGGTTAAAGCCACGAAAATCGGGTTATACGATGTTGGGATACACGACAATGATTTTCTGCACCCCGATAACACGGTTACGTTCACTGATGAATTTCGGAATATGCTCGGTTATTCAAATGAGGTTGATTTTCCCGATTCATTAAGCAACTGGAAAAACCACCTCCACCCCGACGAAGAAGAAAAAGTAATCGCTGATGTAATTAAACACGTTTCCGACACGAGCGGGAGTTCGCCCTATGACGCAGAATACCGACTGATGAAGAAGGACGGGGAGTACGCTTATTTCCGTGCGTGCGGTGAGGCAATCCGTGATAATGAGGGTAATGTAATTCGTATTGCGGGTGCGTTGATGGATATTACCGAAACCAAGAATACATTGATAAATAACGAGATACAGCTAACCAAGTTTAACATGATTAATAAAGCGGCAAGAATAGGCTTGTGGGAAATGGTGATAATTCGGGATGACCCCATGAACATACAAAACCGGATTACCTATTCTGATGAGTTCAGGGAGATTTTGGGATATTCCGACAGTGAGGATTTCCCTGATGTGCTGAGCAGTTTTTATAATTGTCTGCACCCCGACGATTATCAAATGGTGACGGATAAGATAAACGGGCATATAGCGGATACTACAGGGGAAACGCCCTTCGACCCGGAATATCAGGCGAAGAAAAAGAACGGCGAGTATACCTATGTCCGTGCGACGGGATATTCAATCCGTGATAAGGACGGTAATGCAATCAGAACCTTAGGCACAATCATGGACATTTCCGAGGAAAAGAAAACCCTGTTCCGGACAGAGAAATTACGTGAGGAGGCAGAAGCCGCCAGCAGAGCCAAGAGTGATTTCCTGTCGAATATGTCGCACGAAATTCGCACGCCCATGAACGCCATAATCGGCATGACGACTATCGGAAAGTCTGCTGATGAGGTGGAGCGGAAGGACTATTGTTTCAGGAAAATCGAAAACGCCTCACAGCATTTGTTAGGCGTTATAAATGATATTTTGGATATATCGAAAATTGAGGCGAACAAGTTTGAACTGTCATATATTGAGTTTGAATTCGGGAAAATGCTTCATCGGGTAATCGGCATTATTTCGTTCCGTGTTGATGAAATGAACCAAAAGCTGACGGTGAATGTCGATAAAGCTATTCCTCGTGTTTTAATCGGGGATGACCAGCGGTTAGCACAGGTTATTACGAATTTACTCAGCAATGCGGTGAAGTTCACTCCCGAGAGCGGAATGATTAATCTTGATATATGCCTTGTCGGTGAAGAGGACGGCGAGTATACCATCAAAGTGACCGTTACTGATACGGGAATTGGTATAAGTGAAGAAAACCAGTCGAAGCTGTTTCAATCGTTCCAGCAGGCTGAATCGGGGACGACAAGGGTGTTCGGCGGCACGGGATTAGGTTTGGTTATTACTAAAAATATAGTTGAACTGATGGGTGGGAATGTTGAGGTTCTCTCTGAACTCGGGAAGGGTTCGTCTTTCTCGTTCACTTTTAAAGCCAAGCAAGGGAGCGAAAAAACCTCTCCCCTTATCGAAAATGTTGACGGAAAAGCAGAAAAATCCGAGCCGGTTGATGTCGGCGGGATTTTCAAGGGTCGCAGAATAATTTTAGCGGAGGACGTGGAGATTAACCGTGAGATTGCATTGGCTTTGCTTGAGGATACGGGGATTGTAATTGATTGTGCCGAGAACGGTGTTCAAGCGGTTGAGATGTTCGATGAGTCTCCCGACAGGTATGACCTTATTCTCATGGATATTCAAATGCCGCTCAAGGACGGGTATGAGGCGACACGTTCGATAAGGGAGCTGAGCCACGCCAATTCAAAAAGCATACCCATTATTGCAATGACTGCGAACGTGTTTGTCGAGGACGTAGAAAAATCCCGCAAGGCGGGAATGAACGGTCACGTCGGTAAGCCGATTGATGTTGCGGAATTGTTTAATGTGTTGAGGCGGTTTTTGAAGTAGGGGACAATTTTTCTAAAAAGTCTTTCGGGGAAATTGTTTTAACGGGCTTATCATCACGCAAGAGCTTTTCGTCACGAGTAATAATATAATCAACATCGGCTTTTTTTGCACAATGGGTTATCAATGCGTCCTCAAAGTCTTCAATTGGAATAGACAAGGCACTGATACAATCATCGTGTGAAACCGAAATGATTTTATAAGCGGCGAGCAGAAATTCTAAGACGTTTCTTGCAGGTTTCATACCCCTTGTTTTACTGTATAAATAAAAAATGTCTGTTATGGTGTTTGCGGTGAAACAGAAGGAAAACTCACCGTTTTGGGAGCGTAGGAGGATTTCCTTTGCCGCTGTATCAAACGGTTGGCGTTCTTGTAAAGCGTCCATAATAATGTTGGTGTCGAGTAAAACCGTCATTCAGTTAACCGCTCCATTCTCACGTCGTCAAGGTCTATATCGTCGGGAAGTGTTCCGAACAGGCTTTCGACAGACGTGATTTTATCGGGCATTTTTTTTAAATACCACGGTTCTTTGTCATAGCGTATTATTTTTGCGGTCGGTTTACCGTATTTCGTGATGATAATATCGGTTGTTTCGGCTAAATCAACGTATTTCCCGACATTGATTTTTAAATCTGACAGAGCCACTTGCATAGTTATATCTCCTTTCATGCGGTGTGTGATTCATTATAGCATATCGGTGCTGTTTTGTCAATAGTTTAGGTGCTGTTTTTTAATCGGGCGGACAGGGTCGTCCGCCCCTACGTTTGCCCGCCCCTACATCGACAGAGTTCTCTAAAGAAATGTTTAAATTATTATACGGCAATTGACATTTTATATATTCTGTGGTATAATATCCCAAAATAAGATAAACACATGGAGGAACATGATGAAAAAACGATTACTATCATTTATTATTGCAATGGTAATGGTACTTACACTTCTACCGGTGACAGCGATTACAGCAAGTGCGGCGGGAGCCACAATTAATGTCGGCAACAAAGCTCAGCTGCTTGAGGTTGCTAAGAATTTACTGCGGGATAAGGATTATTATGAGGGTGATACAATCAGACTCACCGCTGATATTAACTTAGCGGGTGAAAAATGGATGCCTGTAAATATGTATAATGCGACCTTTGACGGCAACAGTAAAACAATCAGTAACTTGAAGATAGAATGTAATCATGATTGCGACGACTGTGTTTGTGGTTGTTTATACTGTGACGAATATGGAGTATGCTTTTTATGTGACGAAGACTGTACTTGTGATTGTTTTTGTTTATGTTGGAGGGGAGATTTCGGACTTTTCGCTTGGCTTGAAAACAGCATTGTAAAAAACCTGACACTTACAAATCCTGTTATTGATGTTGAGTCGTATAATGAATGGGTTTATGCCGGTGCGGTTGCGGCGTATGCGGAGGGTTCGCAAATCCGTAATGTTGTTGTTAATAACCCGACAATAAATGTTTCCGGATATTGTGAAGGTGTTGTCTATTTAGGCGGTGTTGTAGGTTATACCGATTGGTTTGAATATTATGATGATGTACTTGACGACTATGTCGATGTAATTAATATCATCAACGGTGCAGAGGTTTATGGCGGCAGTATTACTTTTTCCGGGGGACTCGCAGGTTATTATGACGGGGGTCATTATGAACACGGTGCGGCAGTTTACATGGGCGGTATTGCGGGTGCGAATTATGTGGGTTCAATCGGGAACGCCGCAGTATACGGCACGAAATTGAGTATTGAAAGCCCCCCGTTTAACGCAGATAATCCGTGTGGTTTCTGTGAATATGAGAGCATTTGCGGGGAGTGCGGCGAATGTGACTGTGTACATTGTTATTTTGTTGAAAACAGCAATATTTATATAATCAGTATCGGCGGGATTGCCGGTTATACATCATTGGAAGAGCGTCCGCTTGAGGCATGTATTATAAACACCGTGGCGGCGGGGATAACTATATCCCTCCCCGTCGGTTTAACCGGCGAACACGGTACATTACTTGGCGGCTTGGTCGGTTGGGTGAATGAAGATGTTGTAGTGAACAATGTGTATATCGGTGGTTTGGAACTGTTCGGTAAGTTGGACAAAGGTATTTATAAAGTTGACTATAACCATAAATATGCTACTGCCGCCGCGGCAAAGACAGATAAAATCGTAACTAAGCTCAACGATAAAACTCCGACTACAGGCGGGTTCTGGGTTGCGGCAAGTGAAATAGTCGCTCACATGGAAGATGAAACAAACTACGCCTTTGACCATGTAATAAATAATGTGTTAAAACCGTGGTTTTATAAGACTGTTCCGGGTATAACAGGTGAAGTTCCGGCGTTTGATGGAGTTGGTGAAGATGAAGGCGGTGGCGGTCCCGGTCCTATAGTTGACCCCATTCCCACTCCTCCCGGAAACAACACCCCTCCGAGTGGCGGCGGTAATAATACTCCCACAACATCTACTGGAGTTTCTTCAACTGACGAATGGGGGAACAAGCTTATCGCATTTGACGGGAAGTATGAGAATTTGGTGAATGTGTTCCTAAACGGCAAGCAGTTAGTCGGGAATATCTCGAACAACGGCGAGCAGTGGGATTTATTCAAAGACAGCAGCACCGATTACGGTTACGGCAGTTTCACGTATACCGACAGTATCGGTAAAGCGTATTCCGGCAGTACATTGGTATTGCTTTATGCGGACTTCCTGAAATCTCTGCCGGGCGGCGTGTATACTATATCGGTATTGTTCGCTGACGGTTCTTCGGCAAGCATGGACTTCGAGATTGAGGGTGGGGAGCTTGAAGAAAACCCCGGCACAGGCGTTACAATAAGCGTGACAGCTATGTTAGTTTCGGGGGCAGTAGCGGTGTTAGCGAGAAAACGCAGGGTGTAAGAGAGTAACAGTTATTTAAATTAAGAAAAGACAGCTTCATTAGAGAATGAGGCTGTCTTTGTGGTTATGCGAGCTTCTGACCGGGGTCGAACCGGTTACCTCGTCCTTACCAAGGACGCGCTCTGCCGACTGAGCTACAGAAGCAAAAATATTATATAGCATAAAAATACTTTACGAATTATATCATAAAAAAATAAAACTGTCAACACTTTGTAAAAAATATTGCTTTATTCTTTTTTATGTAGTATAATAAACTGGATTATACAAATGAAGGGAAGGAAAAATATGGCAGAATTCAGCGTTACGCTTGATGTGATAATGAAAGAATACGAGTTGGAGGCACTTTATTGTCCTGTTGACCCGTCTGAGATTTTCATTTATAACAATGATATAAACCGCCCGGGGCTTCAGATTGCGGGGTTTTATGAATACTTCGATAACACTCGCATACAGATAGTAGGAAAGGCGGAAATTGCGTATCTTGAGCATTTTTCTCAAGAAGAGAAAACACAGATTTTCGATAAGCTGTTTTCGACTAAGCCGCCTGCTGTTATTTTGGCAAGGGAGATTCCGCCGTTCCCTGAGCTGCTTGAGATGGCACACAAGTATGACGTTCCGGTGTTGAGCAGTCGTGAAAGCACGTCGGCGTTTATGTCCAAGCTGATTGCGTTCCTCAATATTAAGTTGGCTCCCCGCATAACACGGCACGGCGTACTTATCGAGGTGTACGGTGAGGGAATGTTAATATTAGGGGAGAGCGGTGTCGGTAAAAGTGAGACGGCGATTGAGTTAGTTAAGCGGGGGCATAGGCTTGTTGCTGACGATGCAGTGGAAATTCGCAAGACCTCGAATATTACTTTAGTGGGCAGTTCTCCCGATAATATACGCCACTTCCTTGAATTGAGGGGTATCGGGATTATTAACGCACGGCAGTTGTTCGGTATGGGAGCGGTTAAGCTGTCTGAGAAAATTAATATGGTGGTTGAGCTTGAGCAGTGGAATCCCGAAAAGATATATGACAGAATGGGTGTGGATAACCACTATATGTCTATTCTCGGGGTGAAGGTACCGCATTTGACCATTCCGGTTAAGCCGGGGCGAAACCTTGCGGTAATATTAGAAGTGGCGGCAATGAATAACCGCCAGAAGAAGATGGGTTATAATGCGGCACAAGACCTCCTTGACCAGTTAGGGCTGAATATGGAGGGGGCGAATACTGTTACGGACTGGGGAGAAAAATAATTAATAGTGAATAATGAACAATTAATAATGAACGTAGGGGCGAACTGTGTTCGCCCGCCAATCGACGTTAATGGGATTAAGGCGATATGTGGGAAATACGGTGCGACGTTTATGGAGGGCGTGCCTGTTGCTCCGTATACGTCTTTTCGCATTGGCGGGAAATGTAATATAGTAAAAATTAATAAAACCGAGCTGCTTGCGGAGCTTTTGCAGTATTGTCGGGACAATAATGTAACGAGGTATATTCTTGGGAACGGCAGTAATGTGTTAATCAGCGATGACGGGTTGTCGGGGTTGGTTTTGTTGTTCGGGAACGACTTCGGTAAAATTGTGGTAGAGAATGAGTATATTAGCTGTCAGGCGGGGGCGAAGTTATCCGATATATGTAACGCCGCATTGGAAAATTCGCTGACGGGGTTGGAGTTCGCTTACGGGATTCCCGGGACTGCAGGTGGTGCGTTATATATGAACGCAGGTGCTTATGGCGGCGAAATCAAGGACGTTGTGAGGGGTTGCTCTTACTTAAATGAAAACTGCGATAAACTAAAAATGAAATTACCCGAAATGAGCCTGTCGTATCGACATAGCGTGTTCTGCGAGAACGATTGGGTGATTACGCATGTATTGTTTCGCCTCGAAAAGGGTGAGCCAATGGCGATTAAAGCGAGAATGGACGAGGTTATGGCGGCTCGCCGTGAGAAACAGCCTCTGGAATTCCCGAGCGGGGGGAGTACGTTTAAGCGTCCTGAGGGGTACTTTGCCGCTAAGTTAATCGATGACAGCGGGCTGAGAGGTTATTCTGTGGGTGGAGCACAGGTCAGCGAGAAGCACTGTGGTTTTGTTATTAACCGTGACCGTGCCACTTTTTCCGATGTGACGGAGCTGATTAAATACGTGAAAGACGAGGTTTTCAACAAAACCGGAATCCCTTTGGAGTGTGAAATAAGGATTATCAAATAAATATTTTTTGAAAATGTGAAACTTTTTCCCTCTATAAGGCGTGTTATATTATAGGGGAAAAATTTTTTATTTTTGGTATTGACAAATGAAAAATCATGGTGTATAATAACTGTATTAGTTCATGTAATACAGATTAAAGGAAAGGGATAAACTTATGGGGACGATGATTTCTGTAAAGAATCTCATAAAGATTTATAAGGTCGGCTCGGAGAAGGTTGTTGCGTTAAACGACCTTACTTTTGATGTTGAGCAGGGGGAAATCTGCTGTATCCTCGGTACGTCCGGGTGCGGTAAGTCAACCTTATTGAATATGCTTGCGGGGTTAGAAAAACCCACCCGTGGTGAAATAGTTATCGGGGGGCAGCATATTGAAAAGATGAATGAGGTTAAGGTAACTAAGTTTCGTCAGAAGAATGTAGGGTTTATATTTCAATCGTATAACCTGTTATACGGCATTACTGCTTTGGAAAATGTTGCCATGCCTTTGATGTTCCGTGGGGTTCGTAAGAAAAAGCGGGAGAAAATCGCTTTTCTTATGTTGGCTATGGTGGGGCTTGCGAAGCGGGTAAGGCATAAGCCCACCCAAATGTCGGGAGGTCAGCAGCAGAGGGTGGGAATTGCAAGGGCTTTCGCCGCCCGTCCCAAAATCGTTTTTGCGGACGAGCCTACCGGAAACTTAGATTCTAAAACCACCATTGAGGTAATGGAGCTTATGGTGGAAATGTGCCGCAGGAATAATCAGACGCTTATTCTTGTAACTCACGATAAGGACATTGCCGCTTATGCGGATAGGACAATTCGGTTATATGACGGGTATATCGTTTCCGACGAAAGAAAAAATGTAGAAATTAAACAGGAGAGGGTTTTAACATGAAAAAGAGAGTTTTATCAATTATACTTACAGTTGCAATGGCGTTCGGGGTGATGAATGCTTTGGGAATAACAGCTTCAGCGGCTGCACCGACTTTAGTAAACAACAGCACATCAGCTTTTGTAGGCGGTGGCGGAACGAATTTCAGTTTCACCATGAATATCGGGGTTGCCTCGGGCAGTTCTGCAGATGAAATCATTGTAAAAGATTTTAAATATGATGGCTTGACTATGATTGCGGGAAGCAATATTATCGGTGAGGATATTCTCGGTAATCCGCAAACCTTTACTTTCCGTATACCGGTTGGTGCTATGGGAGATTATAACATTGTGTATACGGTGGAAGCGGATAATGCGGGTGCGAAAACTTTAAGAACCTTCACAACTGTAATAAGTGTTGCTGCTCCTCCCGACACGTCCACACCTCCGACAACTCCTCTTCCTGCACCTGTTCTCGAAAATGTGAGAACAAATGTTTATGAGGTGGTGCAGGGTGAAGCGTTTGAGGTGTATGCTGATGTTTTTAATCTTACGGATAAGCGTTTCACTGAAGCGGTAATAGTGGCAACCGACAGTGCGGGAACTGAGCTTGCACGCCAGTATATAGGACCTACTTTCGGATTGAGTAATCCGGTACAATTCACCCTACCTGTAGTTAAAGGGATAAACACCACCGGCAACCGCAGAGTTAATGTTACCTTTACATACAAAGAGGAAGGCGGTGTCACTCGTTCATTAAGCAAGAACACCACAATTCAAGTAAAAGCGAAAGAACCCGAAGCACCTGTCGGAACATCGGGAATTGTGAAGTTTGAGAATGTGAAGGTCAGCAGTGCCGAAGTCCTTAAAGGGCAGGAAATCATGGTTAGCTGTGCTGTGTTCAATGAAAGCATACACGGAATAAGCAATGTTTATGTAGCTGTGCAGGATTCCTCCGGGAGAGAATTGGGTAAGACTGCCGTTTTCGGCGGTGTGGCGGCAGGTTCTGCTGAACCTGTAGTTATAGAAATACCCGGTTTCCAGAATTTGGGAACATATACCTTGAGTGTGTTGCTTACATATACCGATAAGGATAATAAGGCACAGTCAATCAGAAAAAGCGTAACCGTTCGGGTGGTTTCTGCAGATGAATTATTACCGGACGACCCCGAAGCAAAGAACCCCTCCTCTATCAGAATTCAAAGCATTGATGCTCCGCCGCAGATTTACTCCGGTGTGAGAACTGCTATTCCTTTCGAGTTGGTCAATGCGAGTAAAGGCAACGCCTATTTCGTTGAGGTGTATGTCACCGATTCAAACGGCACAGAAGTGGCAAGGCAGTATGTCGGGAATTTTTTCGCAAGCGAATTAAAAACGGGTCAAATTCAATTAAAGTATGATGTTGTTGATACTTATAATCTGACGTTCCATGTGGTTGCCACTAACGCCGATGATTCACTTTCTTTCATCAGTCAGGATTTTGAGATGAAGGTCATTGATTATCGTGTGACTATAACTAATGTTACAGGGCATGACTGGATTTATAACAATATGGCGACCATTGAGTTTTCTGTGATTAATAACGGCTCTATAGAAATGAAGAACGTCAACGCAATTCTCACTGATATATACGGGAATATATTTAAGGAAACATATATCGGCAATATTGCACCGGGTCTTGAAAAAGAGCGGGTACGGTTCAGAGATGCGTATGTGTTCTCTCAGGACGGTATGGACATGATGGATTTAATCATTGTGATTACTTATGAAAATGATGAAATGCAGATGTTCGAGACGCAATTGGTTTCGCAGGCGACGTTATATATTGAAAACTGGGGCGATTATTGGCCGGGAGATGATTATTATCCGGGTGACGATTATTATCCTTGGGACGAGCCTTCGGCGAGGGGTGGAATATTCGTTATTATCGGGATAATCGGCGGGATATTACTCTTGGTTGGCGGAATTGTTGTGGTAATCGTTGTTGTTACCAAAAAGAAGAAAAAGAGAGGGGAAGATGATGATATAGACTACTTCCTTTCGCAGTTGAAGATGGAAAGACCGACACCGGCTGCACCTGTTCCTTTTCCGGAGAAAGAAGAAGTTAATCAATGAGAGCATTTGATATAATAAGAACCTGTCTTCGTAATCTTACTAAACGTAAGCTGCGAACCACTCTGACGGTTTCGGGCGTTCTAATCGGTACGAGTGCCATCATTGTTATGATGTCGCTTGGTATCGGTATGGACAGGGAAATGACAAAGATGATTGAGGAGTGGGCAGACTTGACCATGATTGAGGTGTACAATTACGGTGGCAGGACTGACCAAGGCGGCGAGGTTGCTGATATTACTGATGATGTAATAAAGGAATTTAAGGCGTTGAAAAATGTCACCTCTGTTATGCCGGTTTACACTAACTTTTATGTGGGGGAGCAGATTGCTGTTTATAACACCAACGGTAAAGCACTACAATGGACACCGTTAGTGGGTGTGTATATGGACGAGTTGGAAAATTTCGGGTTTAAGCTGAAGGAAGGACGGTTCAAGCAACCGGGTGAGCCTAACACTACCGTGCTTTTCGGGAGTGAGGTTGGAGAATATGTTATTCTTTTTGAAGAGGGTATCGACCAATGGGGCAACTATCAGTATGAATACGCTGAACGGGATTGGGATACATGGGAGCTGTTGAGTTTTCCCGTTGACCATATGGGTGATGAATGGTATATTATTCCGTTGACGATGGATTATAATACATGGCGGCCGGATTATTCGGTAATCGATTCACCCACTGCACCTCACATGGATTATAACGAGCAGTTAAATGTCGTGGGGGTTATTGAGGGGAGCTGGTCATTCTATGAGACGGTAAGAGGTATATTCATTGATATTTCTTACATAAAAGGTTTAATCGAAGCGTATAACGAGCTTAATCCCGATAATCAATATGCCGAGTTTGACGGTGTTTATAACAACGTAAGAATTCGTGTGAATGATATGGACAATGTAGTTGCTGTTGAAGATGAATTAAAGGCGATGGGGTATCAAACTTGGTCAGCGAATGAAATGCGTGAGAATATGAGACAGCAGATTATGATAATTCAATTGCTGTTGGCAGCGTTGGCGGCAGTGTCGTTGTTCGTTGCGGCGATGAATATTACAAATACCATGATTATGGCGATTGTCGAGAGAACTAAGGAAATAGGGATTATGAAGGTTCTCGGTTGTGATGTCGGGAAAATCCGCATTATGTTCCTCGGGGAGGCGGCGGCAATCGGGTTCTTGGGAGGAGTTGCGGGGATAATACTCAGCCTTGGTCTTTCGTTTATTATTAACAATTTCTTAGGGACGCTGTTCATGGGGTTGATGGGTGGAGGAGGCAGTGAGGCAATCCGAATATCGGTTATTCCGCCGTGGCTTGCATTAATGGCATTAGGAATTGCGATGGCAGTCGGCGTTGTGGCAGGGTTGTACCCCGCTCACAGAAGCGTGAAAATCAGTGCGTTGGCGGCGATTTCACATGAGTAGAAAGAAAAAAATATCCTTAATCGTTATCGGTGTAGTCGCTGTGACAGTGGTAGGATATGCCGCAGTATTATTTGCGGATATTTACAGTGTGGACTCGGAGTTCATTGAAGCGGTCAACAATCAAGCGATTTCGGCAAGTGTTTTATTAGTTGTTGAAACTGAAGAAGTGCATAATGAAGAAGTAACATCAATATCGTATTCAACCGGTTTCAGCGGTGTGATTTTCAAAAAAGAAGAAAACAGGTATTATGTTTTAACAGCTTTACACGCAATTGAATACGATAATCCTAAGATTTTGGTTTTGAGATATGACCAACCAATATGGAATGTATATGTTCAAGGTAATGATTTTATCGGAAGCTCATCTTATTATGCACAATTTCCCGAGGCGGTTATTGAATATTATGATGGGGCGTATGACCTTGCGGTTTTGAGCTTTGTTTCCGAGTTTGATTTTACAGTTTTGTCAATCGCAAGTGAACCGCCGGAATACAACGATTCTGTGGCGGCTCTCGGAAACCCGTGGGAGAATTATAATAATAGCGTCGCTGTAACTACGGGGAGAGTTACAAGCAGAAGTCCGGTTGAATTCGGCGATAAGGCAGGTAAGAATCAGTATAATGTTATACGACATTCGGCGAGAACATCGTCCGGCAGCAGTGGCGGTGCTTTATTAAATCGGGATATGGAAATTGTCGGCATTAATTTAGGTGGGGGAGAAAATATTTTCGGTTGGTTTATTTTCTCAATGGCTATGCCGAGTGACAGAATATTGGAATTTTTAAATGAAGCAGATATGGTTCTGATGGAAAAATGACAATTAAGAATAAATAAGAAAGAGCAGTTCATAGTGAACTGCCCTTTTGTTATTTATTTTATGCTTCTTAACCGCCTTCTGATAATAAAATGTTTTAAATGCAGTGCTAATTTCTCGCTCAGTATTGCTTCCTCAATCGGTTTGATAATAAAATCGCTCGCACCGTAGCTTACCGCAGTGAACATATTGTCTGCCGTTCCGTCAGCTGTCATAAAAACAATCGGGGTTTCTTTGTGTGCGGCATGCTCCCGAATAATTGCAACAAGGTCAAACCCGCATAAATCAGGCATTATACAATCCAACAAAAACAGGTCGGGCGTTATCATAGTGAGTAGCTGTTTCAGCTTAATGGATTCGTTGAGCGTGTATGTCAAATACCTGTCTTTCAATAAGAAGTTGATGGCTTTTAACGTACCGGGGTCATCATCAACGGCGAGGACAATCGGTTTAATTTCAGCACGTTTCAACGGGTTAAGCTGGTATTCGATACAATCAAACAAATCGGCATCAGAGAAGGGTTTCCTGATAAAATCGACTACACCGAGACCCAGACCCCTGTTTACGTTATTCTTGTCGAAGCTTGAGCTTATGAAGATAACGGGAATCGAACCGTAAATCGGGTCTTCGTTTAGTCTTTCCACTGCCTCAAAACCGTCAATATCCGGCATGTTTATATCAAGCAGAATCAAATCCGGAATGACCGGGGTTTCGAGAATTTCAAACATATTGGCTACCGATTTTGCGGGAATGACCTCGTATCTCCCTTTCAGCCTTTCCTGTACCGATACCAATTGAAAAGCGACATCGTCTACATAAATTATTTTAATTTGTTTGTTGAACATGAGAATACCCTCCTTAATTATGTGAGTGGCTGACCTAAGTAAGAAAGCCTTTCTGCGATTTTTGAATAATCCATATTATCCATGTATTCCATCAGCTCGGCGACAAGCCCATCGTCCTCATCGTATTTATACTTGCTGATTTCTGTCATTGCTTCGTCTGCTTGGGTCATGCTGTAGGTTTCGCAGGCGAAGAGCAGTTTTTTCAACAACTCGGTGTCGGGCTTTGCTTTTTGCAATTTCGGGCTATCATCGTCGAGAGAGGCGAGAAGTGCCGAAAGATTTTCAACTAATTCATATGCTGACAGAATAAATGGCGGGTTATTATCTTTGATGAAGTCGAAATCCTTTTCGTTTGCCGCAGTTTCGAGGGCGGCGGCTTTTTTCCCGATTTCGTCGGCGAATATACCAAGACATGCACCTTTTATTCCGTGAACCCTCACTTTGTAATTAGCGGCGTCCTGCTCGTTGAAAACCTTGATTGTGTCAAGCATGGAGCGGATACTCGCAACATATGAACGAAGGATTTTTATGTATGCCGCTTCGTCTGAGTCGTATCTCAGAAGTCCCTTTTTCAAATCAATGCCTTTGGTTTCCATATTAAGCAAGCGGGAGGGTGGCGTTTTTTTCTCGACTGTTACGGCATCCTTTTGCAATCGTGCGTTTTCAATAACCTCGGGAGGCTGTTTATCACGGACAAGCTTGTTTAATATAAGGTTTAAGTGCCTTATGTCGATGGGCTTTGATATAAACTCGTCGAACCCGTTATCCAAGAAAACCTCTGTCTGTCCCGCTACTGCGTTGGCTGTTAAAGCGACGATAGACCCGGTGTATCCGAAATCGCGGATATGCTTGACGGTTTCGATACCGTCCATTTCCGGCATCATGTGGTCCATGAAAATTACGTCGAATACATTGCCGCTTTTAATTATGTCGATAGCCTCAAACCCGCTGGACGCTGTTCTGATTTGAAGATGGTATAGCTTCATAAGACCTTCTGCAACGTATAAATTCGGTTCCACATCGTCAACCACTAATACTTTTCCGTAGGGCATATAGTCACGCACTACACGCCGTCTTTCTCTGTTGGTCATATAATTTGCACGGAAGTTTTTAAGGTTTGTTGACAATTCTTCGCCGATAACCTCATCGTTTATTGTTTCCTGCGGGATTTTTATTGTGAACAGCGAACCTTTCCCGGGTTCACTTTCCACATTGATTTCACCGTTCATCAGGTATATCAGACGCTGTGTTATGGCTAAGCCTAACCCGGTTCCTTCGACGAATTTATTGCTGGTGTTGTCGAAGCGTGAGTATTCCTCGAAAAGCATGCTCAATTGTTCTTTTGTCATACCGTAGCCTGTATCCTGCACTTTTATGACAAGGCTGCTTGACGGTTTGTCAAAGGTAACGGACAGCAGAACCTCACCCTCCTCGGTGTATTTAAAAGCGTTGGAGAGCAGATTGTTTAATATTTGTTTTAAACGAAGCTCGTCACCGATTAGGCTTGTGGGGATATTTTCGTCTGCGTGCAGCTCGAACCTTACTGATGTGTTATTAATACGCATCATATTAAGCTGTACGGAATCGCTGATTAAGCTTGGGACGTTATACAGGCGTGCCGATATGTCGAGCTTGCCTGCGTCGATTTTCGACAGGTCTAATATATCGTTAATTATACCTAACAGTAAATCTCCGGAATTATATATTTTGCCTAAGCCTTCCTCAATTTCGACGGGTAGCGATTCGTATTGGAACAGAATTTCGGTGGTGCCTAATATAGCGTTCATGGGGGTGCGGATTTCGTGAGACATGTTTGCGAGGAACGTGGACTTGGATTTGTTTGCCATTTCTGCCTCGGTTTGTGCTTTAACACGTTCGTGGCTGGAAATCGCAAGTGCCATTAAATCCGCTAACGAGGACGAGAAGTTCTGCTCCTCTATCATCCATTCCCGCTTGTCGGGGTATTCTTCACAGGCTTCCTGCTCGATACATACCACACCGATGAGTTTACCGTCAATACGAATGGGAGCATCGAGAGTTGCACATAAAAGTGAACCGTATTCCCCGAACGCTTCATTACATTCCTCAGAAGTATTAGTGGCGACTGAACGCTCGCTTTGTAAGCGTTCGATGTATTTCGGGCGGGTAATCAGGTCAAAATCCTCCTGAATGACACATACTTCCAAATTACTGTCATAGCAGGAGATATTCTTTAACGAGCTTTTGTCTTCAGCGATGTACCACATTCCTATACGATGGGTGTTAATGGCTTTACAGGCTTCACGTGCAATAATGTCGGAGGCGGCTTTTAAATCACCTGTTGAAATAGTCGGCGATTTTGTGATTTTCGCTAAGGCGTCAGTGAGCGTTTTTGTATATTCTAATTGTTCTTTTGCTTTTTGCTCTTTTTCCTTTCGCTCGGTTATATCACGAGATATACCGAGAATACCGATGGATTCACCGTCTAACACGAGCGGTACTTTTGTAGTTTCAAAAAGCGGGTTTGTTCCGTTGACGTGGGGGATAATTTCGTCAACTGTAACCGGAATCCCTCCATGCATTGTTTCGAGGTCTTTCTCCTTGTACCATGCCACCATTTCGGCAGGGAAATCGAATAACTCTTCATCGTTTTTCCCGATGAGTTCTTCCTTAGTTTTGCCCGAGTGTTCCATGAAAACCTTGTTAAAGTGCATGAACCGCAGGTTTTTATCCTTTGTGAAAATGAGGTCGGGGATTGCATCGAATAAGGTGGTCATGGTTGCTGTTTGCATTGCAAGCTCACGTGTGCGTTTTTCGATTAAGGCGTTACGGTTAATTGCACTCGCCATTATCAGGCTGATTGAACGCAGAATAGAAATTTCTTCCTCGGATAAATAACGCTCACTGATACAATCGTCAAGACTGACCACGCCCCAGAAATGCTCGTCTAAAAATAAGGGAATGAGAATAACCGATTTCACGTCAAAGGATGTGAAGTATTCATTTTCTTCGGGTGACATTTTTGAAACGGGGCAGCCGCCCACATATTCTTTGCGTTTGAATTTTGCCTCCCATTCAGCCATTTTTGAAAAAGGAGTCATTACACCGTCGGGAACTTTAAATTTTTCACTGCCTATATCGTTGAACCATTCATAAATCCGCACAAAATGCACACCACCGTCAACTGACATGTTTTGCCAAATATGAATGCGGTCGGCAGCTATGGAGTTGCCGATGATTTCCATACCTGCTTTAAGCGAAGCCTCTATGCTTTCGCCCTCTTTGGTTGTTAACAGCAAGGTAGATGCCTGATTAACGGCACGCAATAGTTTATCCTGCTCGTGCAGCTGTTTGGCTGAGTCTTGCATGTCGACAATCATTTCGTTGCGGACAAAGGCGTTGGCAAACAGCAAGCTGGCAGAATTAAGAATAGCCTCTTCCTCCGCTGTGAATGACCGTTCTTTATAAAAGTCGTCGAAGCCGATAAAACCCCAAAACTGGTTTTCCATGAATATCGGCACTACTACTATAGACACGATGCCTGCCGGTTTTAACAGCTCCTGCAGTTCTTGCGACATTTGACTGACAGGACCGTTTTTATACTCACCCCTCGACAAGTCTTCCTCCCAGCCGGGGAAGAGCTCGTTATATGTGTAAAACTTTTCGGTGCTTGAATAAACTGTGCCTTTTTCAGACCACTGGAACAATTGAGAAGCATACAATTGCCCGTCTACATTATGATTTTTCCAGATATATACACGGTCGACGTTTACAGCGTATGCGATAACCCTCATGCTTTCCTGCATGGCTGTTTTAAATAGCTTAATATCGGTATTAAGCAACAAAACCGCAATTTGGTTTACCGCCCACAGCATTTCATCGTGTTTTGCGATTTTTTTCATCATATTGTAATGTTCACGCATGTCACGAGTGTAACCGATTACAACATCGTTGCCACCGTATTTCACTCTGACAAGTACAACGTCTGCCGGCATAGGCGTGTCGTTGTACGGCATTTTATGCATCCAGTCGAAAATACATGAGCCTTTTTCAAAGGCTTCATTAACTAATGCCACCGCTTTTTCGTCGGAACGCCTGCCGTCCGGCTGGTATTCGGGGTTGCAGTGGGTTATAAATTTTTCAGCGTATTCCTGTTTGTCCTTAAACCCGTAAAGCTTGACTGCCGCTTCGTTGCAATCGACAGTGTTGAGGTTTCTGTCCCAGATTTGTGCACATAATGGAGCCGAGTCTAACATGAGCATTGAACGCTCACCGGCTTCATTCATTTTTGTGATTAATGAATAGCGGCTGATTGAGCTTACCATCATGAGGCTGATTGAACGCAGAATACTGATTTCCTTTTCGGGGAGGGTTCGCTCATTCGTGCAGTCATCAATGCTGAACATTCCCCATAACTGCTCGTTATGGAACAGCGGAATTAACGTAACTGATTTTATGTCAACCTCATTGAAAAAATCTTGGTATTCCTGTGACATTTGGGAGACTATTCCGTTTATACATTTGCCTTTCATGAATGTCTTTTTCCAGTTGTCGAACCGGTCGTGGGAAAACCTGTCCCCAAGGGGAACGGGAGTGAGGTTTTTTGCCGCTTCGCTCACCCATGTATATGAGAGAAAGAAGTGCATTTTTCCGTCGATTAACTCATTTTTCCAAATATGAACACGGTCGGCGTTTATGGCGTTACCCACAAGCTCCAAGCTTGTCGCAATTGAAGATATAATATCATCATCGTCACTGACATTAAGCAGTAAAGCGGCAGCTTGGTTCACTGCCTGTAACAGGTTGTCTCTTCTTTCTATACGTTCGAGGTTTATTTTAAGAGAGACTTGTGTTTCCATCATATCGGTAATATCAACCGAGTGTTGCAGGTGGACTTTCTTCCCGTCTGCCCAGTTTATGTAACGGTCGGTATTCTTGTATGTACGACCGGTAAGTGAGCTGTGTTCCTCCCAAACGACAATATCGTCCGGGCTTTTGTCTAATCGGAAGCATGGGCAGAACTCGCACCTGCTGTCCATACCGTCCTGTAAGACCTTGTAGCAGGTTTGTCCCACTATGTCACCCTTAAGCCCATAGTGTTGTTTCATATGCTCGTTGATGAACAATATTTCGCCTGTGTCGGGAACGGTTACATAAATCATGGCGTCGATATTGTTCAGTATGCTTCGGGTGGTTTCAAAATTTTGAGAGAATTCGGCTTGGTCAGCCGATTTTTTATTGTTCTCGTTCATATTTACCTCAGTTGCTGTGGTCATAATAATCATTTTATAGAACATTATAACATGAGTTATTTAAATAAGCAATACAAAAGTGTAAAAAACGATAAAAATTCTTTGGTATATACTCCCCGAATTTACAAATACTATTTTCATGAAAATTTACAATTTTGGAGGAATTTATATATGAAAGCAACAGGCATTGTAAGAAGAATAGACGATTTGGGGCGTGTGGTTATCCCGAAGGAGATTAGAAGGACTATGAGGATACGGGAAGGCGACCCTCTTGAAATATACACTAACGTAGACGGCGAGGTCATTTTCAAAAAATACTCCCCTGTTGGAGAAATTTCCAGTATCGCTACTCAATATGCTGATGTGTTATCGAAAATCGGCGGGTGTCCTGCGGTAATCTGCGACCGTGACCATGTTATTGCCGCTTCGGGAATACAGAAAAAGGAAATTCTCGAAAGGCGTGTTTCTAACTCATTAGAAGACTTAATCGAACAGCGGAAATCGCATGTTTATAAATCATATGAGGATAAGCGGTTGACCCCGATTGAGGGAATGGACAGGTATGCCATTGCGTGTTCTCCGATAATCTCGCAGGGTGATGTCAGCGGGGCAGTCATGATGCTCGCTTCAGAGGGGCATGAGTATGCTAATCCGGAGCAGACGGCGTTGGTTAATGCGGCGGCAATGTATTTCAGTAAGCAGATGGAAGAGTAGGGGATTAATTATGTATAGAGTAAACCCGTTCAGGTAGGACGGGTTTAGTGTTATTGACAATACTATATAATTATGGTATATTTTATAAAGTATTCAAAGGAAATGTAAAAAACGGAGGGTTTATAATGACAGTTAATGAAACTTCAAAAATGAGTAAGTCTGAAACAGGAAAATGGTATGATGATAACAAACTAACAAATGATAAATTTTGTTTAGAAATGGAAAAAATAATCAGAGATATTATAGAATCAGAAAAATTACATGTACATATAGTAAACGGGAGAGTAAAAAAGAAAGACAGCTTTCTTAAGAAATATGAAGATAAAAGATATAGCGGTATAAATCAAATGAATGATGTTGTTGGGATTCGTGTAATTACACTTATTTTAGAGGATGTTGATAAGGTCTGTAATCTAATCAAGAAGGCGTTTGACGTTGTTGAGGAAGATGATAAAACTCAAAAGTTGAAAGGAAATGAAGTGGGTTATCAATCTGTCCACTATGTATTAAAGCTAAACGCTACAAGGCGTGAATTGCCTGAAAATCAGCATTTTGTGGATAAGGTGTTTGAAATACAAATTAGGACATTGTTACAGCATGCATGGGCGGAAATTGAACACGATAACGGATATAAATTTGCAGGAAAGCTACCAAAAGAAATAGAAAGAGAATTCTATTTAATCGCCGGAACACTTGAATTAATGGATATGGAATTCCAAAAACTCTCTAATAATTTGACGGAATATAAGAAAAATGTCAGTACGAATATTAAGGAGAGCAAACTTGAAATTGAAATAAATTCTGCCTCTCTAAATGAATATTTAGATGAAAAATTTAAAGGTTTTAATAATGTTGAAAAGGTTTTTGGTAATCGCAATGCATTAATAATACAAGAGTTAAAAGATTTTGGAATAAATACAATAGCAAAGTTGAATTCAATAATTACCGATGAGTTTCTCAATAATTATAAAAACATTACAAATACCAATTATAGTGGTTTGATTAGAGATGTTATGATTATTTCAAACACAGATAAGTACTTTAATCAAGTATGGAACAGAAATTGGGAAGCATTTGATTATGAGTCATATCAATTTTATAAGGATTGTTATAAACATATTAATATTGATAGTATTTGTGAAAAATATAATATAGGAATTCAATTTTAATACTATATCTTATTCAACGAGGTAACTCATGCATACATTAACCGCCTGTCTGACTTTCCACATTCACCACGCTGATTCGCTTAAAGACAAACGCCAAATCTGCCGCAGTCTTATTGACAAGACACGGCAGCGATTTAACGTATCTGTTTCGGAAGTAGACACACAGGACATTTACCGAACTCTGACTGTCGGAATTGCGGTTGTTTCCGGAGATATGGCTCACGCACAGAACTCTCTTGAAGAAATAATCCGTTTTATGGAAAATAACCCTGACGCCGAATTAGTATCAATCGAAAGGGGATAGCATATTATCCCTCACATTAACATACCTCCCGTCATATGATAAGTATTATATCATATTGGAGGTATTTTTTATGAATCAAAAAAGAAACACAGAATTAAAGGAGTGTATGCGTTTAGTCTGGTTACAGCACGTTTATTGGACACGGTTATTATTAATCAGCATTGCGGAAAAATTAGATGACCAATCGGACACGGCAGCACGTCTGTTGCAGAACCCTAAGGACATAGCTTGTATTTTTAAGAAGTATTTTCCGCATGATTGTGCGTGTGAGGTTGAACGTCTGCTTACAGAGCATTTGAATATCGGTGCCGAGCTGATTACCGCATTACGTGACGGGAGTAAAAACGCCGATGAGTTAGACAAGAGTTGGTACATAAACGCAGAGAAAATGGCAAAGGCACTACATTGCATGAACCCGTGCTACGAGTTTTGTGAGTGGAAGAAAATGCTTTTCACACATCTTGATTTGACAAAAACGGAGGTTGCGGCACGGTTGGCAAAGAAGTATAAAAAAGATATTGAAGCGTTTGCGGCGGTTGAGAAAGAGGCGATTAGTATGGCGGATATGCTGACCTGCGGGATTGTGAAGTGTTGTAATTTGTAATAAATCGAGGCGGGAATTACCCGCCTCTTATTCTTTATTCAGTTTTGGCGAACTTGACATTATTTGGGAAATACTATATAATTATAAACATTATATAGGGGGAGGTTCATATGTATCAATTCAAGTTTTCGTTGAACGAAAAGGATTATTTAGAGTTTAACAAGCATTATTTGTCTAACGACTTGGCAAATAGAGTTTTTAGTATTGTTTTTCGCTTGGTTATAGCTATTGGATTTTTAGTATTGGTAATACTGAAATCATTTACTGATGAAGGTTTTATTCTATACTATTTTATCAGTTATGGTATTTTAGGTGTGTCATTAATCGTTTTTTATAAACCTATTGAGATGCTTACAGTGAGGATAATAATCAAGATAACCAAGAAACGCGGGAAATTACCGATGGGTTCAGAGGTTACTATTATTTTTGAAGAAGATTATATTTACGAGATTACAGAAATAACCGAGACTAAAATAAAATATGAAACCATAATAAAACTCTTTGAAGGAAAAGCCATATACATATATTTCAGTTCAATGCAGGCATTTATTATCCCGCTTTCTGTTTTTGAGTCAGAAATACAATACAAAGAATTTAAGGATTATATTCACCATAAAATTAATTCTTAATATATACAGCAGAATTAACATATGATGAGTGTTGCGGAAAATAGTGTTTGCAATTCAAACTGTTTTATGTTAAAATGGGTAGAGTGGGTAACTACATAGATTTTATATAATGTGCAGGGAGAACGATAATGAATCACCTTATAGAATTTGATAAATTACAATGGAACGAACCTGTTTTAGGAATGCGCTATAAATCATTTGTCAACGGCAATCAAGAAATAAAGCTCCTTGAATTTTCAGAGGGATTTATTGAACATGATTGGTGTGAAAAGGGTCATGCGGGCTATGTTCTTGATGGCACATTTGCAATTGACTACAACGGAAATGTTGAACGCTATAAAAAGAATGATGTTATTTTTATTCCGAATGGCGAACAAGATAAACACAAAGCGATTTTAGGAAAAGGCGAAAAAGTTACTTTATTGCTTT